>JADKHC010000019.1 GCA_016721945.1 Verrucomicrobiota bacterium
GTAACGGCGTGGATAAAAAAATAGATGAAGTTATCAGTTTGTATCACGCGGCGGCTCTGAACGGTAGTGCTGAGGCAGTGGCTGCAGAACTTAGATGTCGAGCCGAGAAAGGAGAAGCCGAGGCACAGTACAATTATGGCTGTGCGTATTTCAACAACAAGGGAGCATCAAATCCGATCGAAGCTGTGAAATGGTGGCGAAAAGCTGCGGAGCAAGGATATGCTGCAGCTCAATACAATCTAGGCTGTATGTATATGAGCGGCCTAGGTATATTAAAAGACGAAATCGAGGGCTTGGCGTGGTTTAATCTTAGTGCTGTTTCCGGGTATGAACATGCCATAAAAAATCGTGATGTGCATGAGCGACGTCTAGGCACACAAGTTGCACTCATGGCACAGCAACGAAGTAAGGAGCTAGTCAATCAAACACAGTCGGGCGCAGGAGGCTCCAAATCAGGTTTCAGCCAGTCGGATAATGAAACACCCTTAGCTAGTGGCACAGGCACCATTGTTTCAGCAACTGGCCACGTGCTAACAGCTGCTCATGTCGTAGCTGGTGCCAATAGGCTGCAAATTGTTACGACGCAGGGCTCAAAAACGGCATCGGTTCTTCATATAGATGAGTCGAACGATTTAGCGGTGCTCAAACTTGAGGCAGGGACTTATACAGCGATTCCGGTCGCACCCTCAAACCAAGTTAGATTGGGACAGAGTGTGGCTACAGTCGGCTTCCCACATGTGCAGCTCCAAGGTTTCAGCCCGAAAGTTACGCGTGGTGAAATCAGTAGTCTGAAAGGTGCTGCTGACGATCCCCGCAATTGGCAGATCAGTGTGCCTGTGCAGTCAGGCAACTCTGGAGGTCCGTTGCTCGACGAAAATGGAAATCTTATCGGTGTGATAATATCCAAGCTTGGGATCAAAGCAGCCGCGATGACTGGAGATCTGCCGCAGAACGTCAGCTACGCGGTTAAGAGCGCCTACGCACTGCCACTCTTGGAGTTTAGGCAAGGATGCGCCAGCGGCTAATCGGCCTTTTTGGAAAGCTGGTTTCGAGGATATGGTGGCGAAAGCTCAACAGTCTGTCGTTCTAATATTGGTTTATTAAACCGGTTTTACTATATAAAGCTATATCCCAAGCAGTTTATGTATATTCCAGATCTTGCGGACCAGATTCTTGCTGCGCTGCTTGAACTTGGTTCCCAAGGCGTTTCGGGTGCGGCAAAGCTACATTCCAGAATCGAATTAGCTGAGTTAAACAAAGAGCAGGACCGACGTGTGCGAGAGAATACTTGGACGGAGGGATTTGCTGTCTGGTTTGTGCTTCGTCGATTGGGGTTTCCGATTCAGAAGATTGAGTCCTGTGGAGACATACTTTCTCCATTTAGATATGGGGATAAATCGTGTGACATACTCTGCGGCGATGAGTCTGGCCGAGTCTGCTATATCGAGACCAAGGATAGTAGCGGTGACCTTCTCCGTGGTGAGCGAGCAGGTATTTTAGGGTACGCTCCACAAACAAATGTGAGCGTTAGGTCTTGGCTTCTGGGTCGAGTGCGTAATTGCCTCCAAAAGGGAGCGACACATTTGGTCGCGAGAATACCGGTTTATAGGTCATATTCCCAGCCGATGAAGGATTCCGATATTCATTTTGAGGTTTTTGGGAATCGGCGGGTGCGGTCAGAGCTTATTCTGGATCAGGTTAAAAGTATCCCGTCCCACTTTCGTGGGATATGGGTTATTGGAAATGGAGCTCAGGTGTTTTATTCGGTGCGTGCAGGCAAAGAGTAAAAAAGATACCAGAGAAACTTAGCGATGGGTTCGGTTCCCGCTGCGGATGCGGTAGAGGCGTTCGGTGAAGCCGCCTTCTGTTTCGAAGGTTTTGGCTTGGGCGGCTATCTGGCGGTCGAGCAGGCTGCACGCCACAGCAATCAGGGTGAGCGTGGCATTGGCGGCGATCTCAGGGTAGGTGAGCGGAGTGGACTGAATGGACTTGATGGACGCTGTGGACTCGGGCGCGGCGGGGGCGGGTCGTTGTGATTTGGTTTTGTTGCTGGGTCCATGGTGTCCATTTTGTCCATGGTTTTCGTGGGTCTCTCGCACCCACGCGGCGACTTCGTCAGCGGTGATGCAGCGTCTGTCGATGAGTTCGGCACGGCGTGGGTCTTTGAACGGCCAGAGTGGCAGGTCGCGGTGGCGTAGAAAATCTTCGTAGTCGAGCCGGAGTTCTTCAAGCGAGGCTCGGGCGACATTCGTGAGCTTGAGCTCCATCTTTTTCGAGGTGCCACTGGCTTTGCTGCCTTCGGCAATATTTTGGACGCCGCTGCGGGCGGCTTGTACCATCTGGTCGTGGTTCGGCTGCGTTTCTCGATGTAGCGATCAGCGAAGCGCACCGTGAGATCGTAGGCGAGTTGAGCCACCTGAAAACTTTTCAGTTTTCGATAACCGCCATGCAGTGGAATCAGGGTTTCTCCCAGCATCAGCGAGAAAAGGAGATTTTTCCTGATGCTGGCAAGCTTCACCTTACCGCTTTTAGCCGCACGCGTTCGGCGGTGAAGGGTTGGCCGAGGACGCGGGAGCCGTGGGAGGCAAACCAATTGACATCGTCTGTCGTGGCGAAGCGATGTTGGCCGTTGCGGCTGAGGCGGGATTCTTCTTCGGGGTGGCGGTTGAGCCAGTCGGCCAGGCTTTCGGCTACGATGTCGGTTTGCGGGAGAATTCTGATTTCGCGCGGCACGATGCGGCGGATGATGGGCAGGAGCAGCGGATAATGCGTGCAGCCGAGGAGAATGCGTTGTGGCGGTCGCGGCCGGTTAAGTACGGGTTCGAGCGAGCGACGCAGGAAATATTCGGGACCGGCACCTTCGAGTTCGCCGGCTTCGACCATGGCTGCCCAGAGCGGACAGGCTTGTTGAATGAGTTCGAGATGGGGCGCGAGTTTGCGAATTTCGATTCCATAGGAATCGGACGCGATGGTGCTTTCGGTCGCAAGCACTGCGACGACGCCGGTCATGGGTGAGGGCGTTGTTTCGCCGGGAATCGCGCCGGGGCGCAGGCAGGCGAGGGCTTCGACGGAGGGGCGCACGACACCGAGCACGCGGCGGTCCGGTCGGTGCCGCGGCAGATGGAGTTGTTGGATGTTGCGCAGGGCGCGGGCTGAGGCGGTGTTGCAGGCGAGGACGACGAGGGTGCAGCCTTGATCGAAAAGCCACTCGATGGTTTCGGTCGTGTACTCGGTGACTACGTCGGCGCTGCGAGCGCCGTAGGGAGCGCGGGCACTGTCGGCGATGAAGAGATAATCGTACTGGGGCAGTGTCTTGAACAGAGAGCTCAAAACGGTGAGACCACCGAAACCTGAATCGAATACGCCGATCATGCTGACATCCTCAGAAATGAAACCGCTAATGCACGTCAATAAATTGGAGAAGGCGGAGGCGAGGCCGAAGGGATGAAATTGGGGACTTGGAATCGGAGGGGAGCGCGGAGGAAACCTAATCCTTTTAACGCTAAGATCGCAAAGACCGGATCACAAAGGTCACAAAGCAATTGCTCCGGCCTTCGTGTTCTTTGCGATCTTCTGTGAAAAAGGTATTCTCCTCTACGTTCCTGTTTTCCTGAGTTCCCTATGAAATCAGAGTTTTGAACACCAAGATCGCAGAGGGGCGCAAAGCAGTCAGAAATGCACGATCACGTCTGGCGAGGAGGGGTGAGAAACATCATTGCGCTTCCGGTGTTGCACCGCGCCGGGCGACCCTGAATAAATGACGGCATGAGTCTTTGTCCCTGTGGTTCCAATTTAGAGTTTGAAGCGTGCTGCGGCCCGATCCTCGCGGGTGCCGCGGCCCCGACAGCGGAGGCGCTGATGCGTTCACGCTATTCGGCGTACGTGAAACACGAATACGCGCATCTCGAAAAATCGTTGAGCGAGGCGCAGCGCAAAGACTTCGACCCGGAGGATTCGAAACGTTGGGCGGAGAACTCCGAGTGGCTGGGGTTGACGATTCACCAAACGGAAAAAGGTGGCTTGAACGACGATCAAGGCCTGGTGCATTTCACCGCCAGGTTCCGCAACGAAGGCAAGGAGCACGATCATATCGAGGCCGCTATTTTTACCCGCGAAGAAGGTCGCTGGGTTTACACCGGGCACATGCAGCAGAAGGGCAGCACGGTGCGTCGCGAGGCCCCGAAAGTTGGGCGCAACGATCCGTGCCCATGCGGCAGCGGCAAAAAATTCAAGAAGTGTTGCGGCGCGAAGGAGTGATTGAAAGCGGGCAAGGTTGAACAAAATTCATGGCGGGCATGCAGCCTGCTATGAATCATTTTCAATCCTCGCCATGCATTTGATCAACCAAGCTGTCGCTCAACCGAATCCCTCGCTTCCGCAAATCGCGGTGCGGGTGGACCGGCAAAAACTGGCGAAACGTCTCTGGCGAGTGGTTGCGGATGACGGTACCGAAATCGGGTGTGAACTCGAGCGTCCGCTGCAACCGGGTGACACGGTTTTCCAAACCGAACAGGTGCGTTACGTTGTGACGCAGGAGCCCGAGGCGGTGCTGGAAATCCGACTCGATCTGCCGCCGTCGGCTGCGGCCGGTGTGGGCTGGGCAATCGGGAATCTCCATTTGGAACTGATGTCCGAGCCGGAGCGACTGCTCGCGCTCGACGAAAAAGCGGTGCGGCGTTTATTGGATCGTATCGGCGTCGCTTATCGTGAAACGACGGCGGTTTTTCGGCCCGGACGTTTTGCGCGAGGCGAAAACAATCAAAAGGCCCAAATCGATGAACTCGGACCGAGTCATAAACACTGAGGAAGGGTCGATCATGTTACACAGAGAACACAGAGTGATGACACAGAGGACGCAGAGTCCGAGCCGGGGAAGGATGATGCTTTCAAAAGTGGCGGTGCGGTGCTCTCGCCGCGCATGGCCGACGAGGGCGTCGGCCCTCCATCAAGGCAAAGACGCGCATGGCTGAGTCGTATCCCTTTTCTTGGCTCTGCGGGTTGCTGCAACTCGGCGATACGTTTTATCCAACGGGTTCTTACGCGCACTCGTTTGGACTTGAAGGACTGGTTGCGGAAAACGTGGTGCGCGATCGCGAGTCGTTGCGCCAGTTTCTGCTCATCTCGGTTTTGCCCGCGCTGCGTCAGTCGGAGTTGCCGCTCGTGGTGCAGGCGTGGCGGGCGTTTGAACCACCAGACTGGGATAAGATTGGCGAACTCTGCGTGTTGTCGTCGGCGCTGAAATCGGCGCGCGAGGCTCGCTTCGCCGCCGAGAATATCGGGCGTCAACGCGTCGAGCTCGCGGCCAAGTTGCGCGGGCATCCGCTCGCGGTGGAGTTTTTACGACGGGCCGAGGCGGAGCGCTGGCCGGTTTCGCCAGCGATCGCGGCGGCGCTCGAAGCGCGTGTGCTCGGTGCTCCTTTAGAGGCGGCGCTGGCATCGGTTTACTACGCGGCAATCGCGGGACTGCTCGCGGCGGCGATGAAGTTGCTGCGTCTCGGGCAAAACGGCTGTCAGACGTTGCTCACGGAAATGATGGAGCTGGCGCCGGCTGTTTTTGTGACGGCTCAAAACGTACCGACTGACGAAATTGGTTGGTTTAATCCCTGGCTCGATATTGCAGCGGCGCGTCACGAGACCGCAGCGGCGCGACTTTTTATTTCCTGAATCATGACACGTCCTCCTCGAATCGGAATCGGTGGCCCAGTGGGCTCTGGCAAAACGATGCTCTGCCTCAAGCTCTGCCAAAGGCTGCGCGAGCGCTACAGTTTGGCTGTGGTGACAAACGACATCTACACGCAGGAGGACGCGCGGTTTTTGAAAGAGGTCAACGCGCTGCCGCCCGAGCGTATCCTTGGCGTGGAGACAGGCGGTTGTCCGCACACCGCGATCCGCGACGACACGACGATGAATGAGCAGGCGGTGCGCAGCTTGGAGGCGAAGTTTCCCGATCTGCAACTCGTGCTGGTCGAGAGCGGAGGTGACAATCTTACCGCGACGTTTTCGCCGGAGCTGGTCGACGCGTTTATCTACGTGCTCGACGTGGCCGAGGGCGAAAAGATGCCGCGCAAAGGCGGGCCGGCGATCAAGTTTAGCGATCTGCTCATCATCAACAAAATCGACCTCGCGCCGTACGTTGGGGCGGATCTATCGGTTATGGAGCGCGACGCAAAAGTGCAGCGAGGGACGCGGCCGTTTGTATTTTGCGATCTCAAACGCGAGCATAACCTCGACGTGGTTATAGCCTGGATCGAGCGTGAGGTTTTGTTTGGAAAGGGAGGCGGCAAATGAACCGCAGAGAGCGCAAAGGACACAGAGGGAGGAATAGGAATATCACCCAAGCAATGGGCCGGAAACCTTTGTCATTTCCTCTGCGTACTCCGCGCTCTCTGCGGTTAGAAATTTCTGGATCTTGATGACTTCGTTTTCCGGACATCTTTCGCTTCGCGCTGAGGCGCGTGAGAATGGGCAGACCGTACTGGTTGCCCAGTCGTTTCGTGCGCCGTTTCATCTGAGTAAACCGTATTGGGATGGGCACGCGCTCCTCGTTCAGGTGGTGAATCCGACGGCAGGAATTCTTGCGGGCGACCGGCTTGAATCGGCGGTTGCTGTTGGTTCGGGTGCGGCGGTGTTGCTGACGAGTCCGAGTGCGAGCCGGGTGTTTCAAATGACGGAAGGCGAGGCTGAGTGCCGGCAGCAATTTACTGTGGACGGTGGAGGCTGGCTCGAATTTATGCCGGAGCCGCTGGTGTTGCATCGCGGTTCGCGTTATCGGCAGCGAACAGAGATCGATGTTGGGGCGGGCGGAGAACTTTTTTTTGCCGACCTGCTCATGCCGGGTCGTATTGCGCGAGGTGAAACCTGGGCGTGGGACAAATTGCGGTTGGAACTCACGTTGCGCGTGGGCGGCGAATTGATCCTTCGCGAGCGGCTAGATCAGAGTGGTCCGGAGCTGAAGGCGCTGGCGTCATTGGCCGGAGCGGGCGAGGGTGCGTGCTTCGCGAATCTAGTGATGATTTCGCCGCGCTTGAAAGAGCCGTCGGGCTGGCATGAAACGATTGTGGCGTTGCATGGCGATGGCGTGTGGGTTGGGTTGAGTCAATTGCGCGGCGACTGCGGCGGCTGGAGCCTGAAGCTCATCGCGCCCGACAATCTTGGTTTGCGAAAGACGCTTAAGCGCATTCGGGAGATTTTAACTGGTTCGTTGCCGCGCCTCGCGTGTGATCCACGAAAACTTTAGGCACGGTCACGCAAGAGTCGGAGCTGATTCGCGACGTGTTATACCGATGACCCTATGCTTTTATACTGAAGTTGATCGTGGCGGGTCCGAATTTTCTGAATTTTACAGAAGAAAACGAAGATAACGAAGAGATTCAGGAAGAACCAGCAGGCCTTCGTTCTCTTTGTTATCTTCTGTTTAAAGTCTGAAAGCTTGGGGCTGTCGGTACTAATTACGCCTTGAAACGAGCCGAAAGACAGCTGCGCTAGCCAGAAGGGCGCCGATGAAAAGCACGAGCGGCGAATCCCAAAGGCCATGATTGAGGAAACTCCACGTCAATTCGTGGCCATCGTGACCGGGATGAGCGTGGGCGAAGGTTGCCGAGGCAAAGACGAAAGAGGAGGTCGCGAGGATTTTGCCGTAGGTTTTCATAGTCGTATAGCAGGTAAATTAGCAGATCCTGCGCCAGCGGTGGCGGACCTGGTTGGCGAAACCTGAGCTATTTGCGTCTCCGTATGATTTAAGGTCGGAGTTGGCACGAGCCCTGCATTATCAGTTTTGATCGCCTGCCTAGCAGGTAATCAATGGGGTAACACAGAAAGTAATGGGCGGACCGCTTAGGGGTAGGCGGTCCGCTCTTCTGTTTTCTAAGCCGTAACGATGCAGTAGAGGGTGGAGCCCGTTGTCTCTAACGGGCTGGTTTGGGAGGGTCTTCGATCAAGCCCGATAGGGACATCGGGCTCCACCTTCAGTGCATCGTTCCTCGCTTGAGATTATGCTTCAACTGCATCGTTACGGCTAAGTTAAATAGGGTCGTACACTTGCACGCGGGCCCAGAGCGGACGGAAGTTTTGGTTAAAGGCCTGATGGAGCGGATCGATTTGGTAGGCATCGTGGGCTGCGATATCCTTGAAAATCACAGTGAGGCCAAAAGTATAGCTGCTGTCGCGCACGGGACGGTCCGGCAAAATCGCTGGCGTACCGATGTACAGGGCCTCCACGGACTTGATGCCACGGAGCGATTCCAGACCTCCCCTCATGGCTTCGATTTGTGCCTGGCTGGTTTCGGGTTTTAGCCAGAAGAAAACGGAATGGATGAGCATGAACCACTTGTCACAGTTGCGGGCTGGTTATGGCAAGCCGCGAAAAGGGAGTTGCAAAAGCTCTTTCAGAAACCTTGACCCGATCCGATTCCGCCTCAATTTCCCAACCTTCTTGCCCGATGGTGTAATGGCAGCACCGGAGATTTTGGATCTCCTTGTCATGGTTCGAATCCATGTCGGGCAGCCATTCGACGCGCCGCAGAACGCGGCTTGCTCATGGCCTGCGGCCGGCGCGATATGCGAATCGAGATCATTCCACTTACGAACAGGCGCGGAGAATGGTCCCGAGCAAGCGAAGCGCGTCGAGGGGCTATGTCGAAATAGAGACTTTGAAAACTGGGAAATGCGCGGCTTGCTCATGGCCTGCGGCCGGCTAATCGAAATATATAAATGTGTTGATAGACGAAGCGCGGAGAATGGTCCCGAGCCTGTCGAGGGGCACGCCTGTCGTCTATTTCTTGGGCCTACAATCGGGAGGTATTTACATCGGCGCATCGGCCGATTTGTCGCAACGACTCGATGATCACTTGGCGGGCAATGCTTGCCGGACGACGCGACTTGATCGTCCGCTCGCCGTGCTTCGTGTCGAAATCTTTTCCTTATTTGCGGAGGCTCGCACACGAGAAGCGCAACTGAAGCGCTGGTCACGTCGGAAAAAGGAGGCGCTGATTCGCGGTGACGTCGAAACCCTGCGCTCCCTCAGTCAATCGCGCGATGCCGACAAAGATTCACGGCACTGCGCAAACTGCTAAACGCTCGAAATGTTTTTTGCGCTGTATCTGGCTTACGGAATTTTGCGTCTCCATCCAGCTCGGTAGTTAGTTTTTGTTGGCGCAGAGTGTGGTGGTGCGCGCTTGACGTTGTCGGCTTTTGGCGCGGCATTTCTTCTGACATGCCGAGCAAAAAAGATCGCGAACATTGCCATCAGCCACGTCCCGACTGGGTTCCTGACGAGGCCAGTCCGGCGTTTGCCACGTGGGTCATGCAAGGCGTCACACCTTCAGGTAATACTCGTATGGATAAACACGCTCCGCGTCGCCGCCAGCTCTCGATCGACGATTACGTTGACGGTATTCAGAAGCGCGATACCGGCATCCTTGCCCGCGCGATCACGCTCATCGAGAGCAACGCCGTCGCTCATCAAGAGCTCGCACAACAGTTGCTCGCGCGCGTACTGCCCTTGACCGGGCGCTCGCTGCGCGTGGGGCTCACGGGCATTCCCGGTGCGGGCAAGAGTACGTTTGTCGAGGCGCTCGGCAGTCGGTTGTGCAACGAAGGTCACCGCATCGCGGTGCTGGCCGTCGATCCTTCGAGTACGATTACCGGTGGCAGTATTCTCGGTGACAAGGTCCGCATGGAAAAACTTTCGCGGCATCACAGTGCGTTCATCCGGCCTTCGCCTTCGAGTGGTTCACTCGGTGGCGTGGCGAGAAAAAGTCGCGAAGCGCTGCTGCTTTGCGAAGCGGCAGGCTACGATATCGTGATCGTTGAAACCGTCGGTGTCGGCCAAAACGAAGTCACCGTGCGCTCGATGGTGGATTGTTTTCTCATGCTCATGATTTCCGGTGGCGGCGACGAAGTACAGGGCATCAAGAAAGGCATCATGGAGCTGGCCGATCTTATTGTTTTCAACAAGGCCGAGGGCGACAATCGTCCGCGTGCTACAGCTGCGCAGGCTGAGATGAAACGTGTGTTACATTATCTGCGGCCCGCGACCGAAGGCTGGACTACGCCTGCGCTGCTCGCGTCTGCGCTTTCGGGCGAAGGCATCGCTGAGGTCTGGGCGACGGTGGAGGAATTTTTCAAAACCGCACGGACGGGTGGGGCGCTTGAACAGCGCCGTCGCTCTCAATCCGTCGCCTGGATGCATGCGCTGATCCGCGAGTCGTTGCAGAACGATTTTTATCAACACGCCAACGTCAAAGTCCAGCAGCCCGCGCTCGAAGCTGCTGTCGCCGACGGACGCCTGCCTGCGCTCGCCGCCGCACAGCAGTTGCTGGCCGCGGTGTCCAAGCAATGACGGATGTCTGATTTTATAGCAGATTCAGTTAAACTGTAGCCGTCCTTAAGCCGGAGTTGATATTGATATAAGGAACTCAGGAACACTGGAACGAACCGGTTGTGCGTAGGGGCGCAATCTTGTTGCGCCCAAGTACGAGGCTTACGGAAAGGGCGCAGCAAGTCTGCGCCCCTACACGACCAACCTCAATATAGCTATCGGCTACAGTTCAAATCTAACTGCTCTAGCCGATTTTAGTTGGTTCGGCGATGGCTGACCAGAAGCGACATTCGTCGGAGAAATCGACTACGGCACGGGATTCGCGGGCGATTTTGCGGCGCATGGAGTCAAAGGTGTGACGCCAGCCGGTCGCCGCGAGGTCTTCCAGAATTTCGTCGCGGTTGGGCAGGTGCATGAAGGTTCGGCCGGCTTCATGTTCGAAATAGCGGTCGCCGAATTCGATCAAGCGTGCATCCTGTTTGCCCTTGGCCCAGCGCAGGGTTTCGAGGCGCCAGAGTGCCTGTTCAGTCGGCGTCGAGTCGCGGTCGTGCGTGGTGAAAAGCAGTGGTGCCCCTGGTTTACAGACCACTCTCAACTCACGTAGTGCCGCACGGCGGTTCTCGCGGCCCGGAATCTGCATGAGCCCGTTGAACATGAAGAGCGCTCCGTCGAAGCCCTGTTTGTCATCTATTAAATGACAAACGGCTTTGGAGGTTTTGCCTGGGGGAATCAAGGGTTTGTCATTTAATAGATGACATGTTGCTTGTCCCGATTTGCGGAGGCGGGTGGCGTCGGCGTGGAGGAATTTTATGGCGGTGGCGGATTGTTCGTCGGCGAGGTTTCGGGCCTGCTCGACGAGTTCCTCGGCGAAGTCGAAGGCGGTGAGGTTGCGATAGCCTTCATGCCACAGGCCGAGGGTGACGCGGCCGGAGCCGCAGCCGGCTTCGAGGAGCGCGGCGTTTTTGTCGGTAAAGAAACGTTCGATCAGGATTTTTTCGGATTTCCAGAGGCCGAGAAAATGCGCAGCGCGGGTGTAGTGGACGACTGCGAGCGGGTCGTTGAAGTCGGCACGGACGGTTTCGGCGGAGATTTTTTTGAACGGGAGGCAACTGAGGAAATCAGATTTTGAACACCAAGGCCGCGAAGGGACGCAAAGAAGAAATAGGAATCAGGCCGTGATTTATTTGCGCTCCTTTGCGTGCTTCGTGTTCAAGTTTTATTTCTTCTTCTTCCACTCGGCGATGAACATGCCGTTAGCGTTGTATTCGTGTGGCCAGATCGTGAGCTGGGGCGTTTTACCGAGGACTGGCTGCGGCTCCAACTCGGGATGGGCTTCGGTAAAAGCGTTGGCGATGGCAGTGGTTTCGCTACGGGTGAGCGTGCAGACAGCGTAGACGAGGCGGCCGTTGGGCTTGAGCGAACCGGAGACGGTTTCGAGGAGCTGGCGCTGGATCGTGGCGAGTTCGGCGACGTCGGTCGGAGTGGTGGTCCAGCGAGCATGCGGGTTGCGCTGCCAGGTGCCGACGCCGCTGCACGGGGCGTCGAGAAGGATACCGTCGAATTTAATTTTGGTGGGTAGTTTAGCCGAACCATCCCACAGCTCAGCGCGGTAGTTGAAGAGTTTCGCGCGGGCCGCGCGGCGCTTGAGCGTGTCGAGGCGCTTGGCGTTGCGGTCGGTGGACCAGACGACGCCTTTGTTCTTCATGAGGTCAGCGAGGTGGAGCGTTTTTCCCCCTTCGCCAGCGCAGGCGTCCCACCAGGTTTCGCCGGGTTTGGGTGCGGCGGCGAGGCCGACGAGTTGCGAGCCGAGGTCTTGGATTTCGAATTCGCCGGTTTTGAATTGTTCGGTTTTGAAAAGATCCTGCACGCCGGTGAAGCGGACGGCGTCGGGCGCGAGTTCGGTGACTTCGGCGGCGAAGAGGGATTTGGCGAGAGCGGCGGCCTGACCGGGGCGCGCGCGCAGCCAGAGGGCCGGGTCGCGTTGGAGTTGGCGCAGGTAGTCGGCGGGCGTTTCCATTTCGCTGGCGAGCCACTCGGGCACGGCGCGGGCGGCGAGGGCTTCGGCTTTGATGACTTTCGGATCGGCGTCGAAGGCTTCCTGGAGGCTGAGAGCCTGCTCCAGGCGTTTTTGCGCAGAGGCTTTGGAGTCGAGCCAGGTTAACCAGCGGAAGTAGACAAATACCGTGCGGCTGATATGGCGTTTTACCGGTGGCTGAAGGTAGCGGTGGCTTTCGAAATAGAAGCGTAGTGCGGTGTCCGCGCGTTGATCGGCGGAAATGGAGGCAAGAATGCGTGCGGCGTGGTTGAAGGTAAGGGAGTCGATCATGGACGACTTACAGAGAGGCAGAGAGCGCGGCGGGTTCAATGCCGCAATTTTGTGATTAGAGCAGTTTCAGTTAAGCTGTAACCGTTCTGGGGCTGGAGAGGGTATTGAATATGGAACTCAGGAACACTGGAACGAACCGATTGTGTTTAAGGGCGAAGCCTCAAGATTTGTCGGCCATAGTTTTAATTTACCTGCTCTTAGGGTGCGTCTTTAGCTTGAGCTGGGTGAGTGGGCCTCGGCGATGGCGGCGAAGAGTTGTTGGGGAGTGAAGGGTTTATCCAGAAACACGGGGGGATTGCCCGGCATTTCGAGGTTTTTGGGATCGGCAAGGGCTTCGCTGTAACCGGACATGAGGATGACGCTGAGGGTGGGATTTTGCTCGCGGATGCTGCTGGCGAGCTTCAGGCCGCTGACGCCGTTTGGCATGACGATGTCGGTGATCAAGAGGTCAAAGGGGGCCGGGCTGTTTATCCAAAGGGAGAGCGCGGCGACGCCGTCGGGGGCCATCGCGTATTTGATGCCCCGTCGGCTGAGGAGGGTGGCCAGCACGTTTTGGATCGCTGGATCATCTTCGACCATGAGCACGTTTCTCGGGAGGTGTGGGCTACTGGTCTGGTCGCTGGTGTGGGCGTCGGTTGACGTTGTGGCGGGCGTGGCAGGTACGGGCAGGTAGAAGGTGAACGTGGTGCCGAGGCCGGGTTGTGAGCGCACCTGAATCCAGCCACCGTGTTGTTTGACGATGGAATAAACCGTGGCGAGGCCCAGACCGGTGCCTTTGCCCGATTCTTTGGTGGTAAAGAATGGTTCGAAAACGCGGGGCAAGATGTCCGCAGGAATGCCGGTACCGGTGTCGCAGACGTTGATTTCGATGTATTGACCGGGGGTCGCGTCGGGGTGTTGTGCGGCGGTGTTGATTATTTCGCAGGGCTTGGCTTGGACCGTGATCTTGCCGCCGTCGGGCATGGCATCGCGGGAATTAACGATCAGGTTGACGATGATCTGTTCGAGATTACCTGCATCGGCGACGATGAGGGGGAGCTGTTTGGGGATGTCCCACTCGATGGCGATGTTGGCACTGATGAGTCGGCTGAGCAGTGAGCGGAGGCCGTCGAAGATAGTGCAAAGATCGAGGGTTTGTGGATGGGCGACTTCCTTGCGGCTGAAGATGAGCAACTGTCTGATCAGACTCGCGGCGCGCATGGTGGCGGTCTGCACGGGTTCGAGCATGGCCCTGGTTTGCTGGTCGGAGCGGTCGAGCAGGAGTTCCGAGGTGTAGCTCTGGATGACGGTTAGCAGATTATTGAAGTCGTGGGCGATGCCGGCGGTGAGTTGACCCACAGCTTCGAGTTTTTGGGACTGACGGAGTTTTTGTTCCGTCTCGAGTTGTTCGGTGACGTCGCGGAGAACGATGATGGCGCAGGAATGTATGGTGAAGGGAATGGCGCGGGCGGAGAACCGCATGTGGCGTTCCTGGCCGTGGACGTTCTGGGAAACGAAGGGATGTTCGTCGATGGGCTGACCGGAGCGGAGATGCTTGGCCAAACCGGTCCATCCAGAGGCATCGAGCGAAGGGCAGATGGTTAAGGGTGTTAGAGCGGTGAGGTCGCAGCGGCTGACGCCGTACTGTTTTTCGAGAGCCGTGTTGATGCTAAGAAAGCAGGCGTCTTCGAGGTCGACGATGGCCTGGGGCAGCGGGCTGGCATTGAAAGCTTCGGTGAAACGTTCCTCTGCTTCGCTTAGCTGGTAGGTTCGGCGGGCGACAAGTTCGTCGAGTTGACGAACGTTCGCGGCGTTGTCGCGGGCGAGTTGCCACTTGCGCGAGAGCGAATGAGCGAGTTGAAGGGCTTCGATATGGTCGAAGGGTTTTTTTAGAATGAGAAGGTTGTCGGAGTAGCCAAGGCGTTCGGAGATGGCGGACCAGCTGTGATCGGAGTAGGCGGTGCAGATGACGATCTGGAGTTGCGGGTCGGCGCCCCAGAGGTGGCGGATGGTTTCGAGGCCGTCCCAGCCGGGAGGGATGCGCATGTCGACAAAGGCGACAGCGTAGGGGCGGCTCTCGGTGAGAGCGTCGATGACCCGTTCGAGGCCTTCTTCGCCTTGCATGGCGGAATCAACCGTGAACCGTATTGGTGCTGGCGGTAAGTTCGTTTTCCCGAAGATCGCGCTGGCAAGGCTTTGGACGCGTGCGTTGCTCTCGGCCGGGTCGGTGCTGGGGTTTAGGATTTTCCTGAAATCTTCGTGGATCGAGGGAGTGTCGTCGATGACGAGGATACGGTAGGTGGAGGTGGGTTTGTTCATGGGGAGGCCATGTTCCCTGAGTTTATGTTTCGCTGTAGAATCTGACGCAGCGTTTCCGGGCTGAAGGGCTTGGTAAGATAATCATCCATGCCTGCGGCGAGACAGATCTCGCGGTCGTGGATGCCTGCGGTCAGGGCCACAACGGGCAGGTGACGGCGCTGGGTTGCTTTTTCGCGCAGGCGGATCTGCCGGGCGGTGTCGATGCCGTTAAGCACGGGCATGTCGCAATCCATTAGGACGAGATCGTAGTTGTGGCGTTCGATGAGGTCGAGGACCTCCTGACCATTTTTCACGGCATCGACCTGGATGTTGAGGCGTTTGAGATGTTGAAGAACGACGCGTTGGTTAACGATATTGTCTTCGGCCACAAGGATGCGGGTCGTGGCTGCAAGGGGGGCCGGTGCGGAGTTTGAGGCGGCGTTTTGGGCTTGTGAGTTGGTTTTAGTGGCGTAGGCGAATTCGAGAACGACGAGAAAGGTCGTGCCTTGTCCGGGTTGGCTTTCGACGAAGATGGTGCCATTCATGCGGTCGACGAGGCTTTGGCAGATGGCGAGCCCCAGGCCGGTGCCGCCGTATTGACGGGTGCTGGAGCCGTCGAGTTGGGCGAAGGACTGGAAGAGCCGTGGCTGATCCTCCGCAGCGATGCCGATGCCTGTGTCGCGCACACTGAATTCCAATCGCAGTCCGGTGGGTTTGGCTTCAAGCAGGCGCGCGTGGAGGCCAACCTCGCCCGTGGTGGTGAACTTAATGGCGTTGTCGACGAGGTTAAAAAGGATTTGCCGGAGGCGGACGGGATCGCCGATGAGCGGGCCTTTGATGGCAGGATCGATACTGGAGGCGAACGCCAGTTTCTTTTCGCCCGCTTTAGGAGCGAGGATTTGTTCGACACTCGCGATAACCACTGCGGGATCGAACGGCGTTTCTTCAATATTGAGCATGCCGCTCTCGATCTTGGAGATGTCGAGAATATCGTTGAGGACGATGCGGAGGTGGTCGCCGCTGGTGGCGATGGCTTGGGCATTATTTCGCTGCGCAGGGGAGAGATCGGAGTCGAGCAGGAGGGAAGCCATGCCTAGGACGCCGTTGAGCGGCGTGTAGATTTCGTGGCTTATCGTGGCCAAGAAAATGTTCTTAGCGCGGTTTGAGTGTTCGGCTGCTTCTTTGGCGCGCTGTAGTTCGGCGGTGCGGATTGCGACCATGGCTTCGAGTTGGTCGAGTCTGAGCGCGGCGGCGGCGGTGAGGCGCCATTTTTCCGAGAGCGCCTGGGTGAGTTGTAGGACCTCGATTTCGTCGAACGGTTTTTTGAGGATGATCAGTTTGTCGGAGGGGCCTAACCGTTTTGAAATGGCGGGCCAGCCGTGATCCGAAAAGGCGGTGCAGATGACGACCTGCAAGTGCGGGTCTGCCTCCCAGAGACGGGGGATGGTATCGAGGCCATCCCAACCGGGTGGCATGCGCATATCGACAAAGGCCACGGTGAATGGCTGGCCGGCGTCGACGGCGTTGCGCACGAGTTCGACGCCCTCTTGTCCTTGGAAAGCGAAGTCGAGGCGGACTTCGGGTTTGACCGTCAACTGGCCGCGGGAATCGAAAATGGCTGCGGCGAGGTCGTCGATGCGGGCGCTGTTTGCGGCAGCGAGCGGAGGAGCAAAAATCTTCCTGAAATCCTCGTGGATGGCCGGAGTGTCGTCGATGACGAGGATGCGTGGCACCGGGGTCATGGCGTTTCCTTTTGGATCTGTGGGTTGTCTATGGGCGCTGCGGCTGGCAGGATGAGCGTGAAGCTCGCACCGAGGCCGGGGCCTTTACTGTCGACCATGAGTTGTCCGCCCAGAGCTCGTGCGGCGAGTGCGCCTGAGTGCAGGCCGAAGCCGTGGCCATCTTTGCGAGTGGTGAAGCCGTGGCGGAAGATTTTCTGCCGGTTTTCCGAGGAGATGCCGATGCCGTTGTCTTCAACCGTGAATTTCACCTGGCCGTCGGCGGCGCTCAAGCGAAGGGAGATATGGCCTTCACCTGGTTCGAGTGGCTTCACCGCCTGAATGGCGTTGGTCACGAAATTTATCAGGATTTGAAGGACTTGGTGACGGTCGGTGTGCAGCACTGGAACTTCGTCGAAATGGCGGGTGACCTGGACCTGGTGCCGGGCGAGCGACGCCTGGGTCATGCGCAGGGTTTCCTCAAAAAGTGCGGCGGGGGCGACGTTTTGGATGACGCCGCCGGACTTGGCGTAGCTTTGCTGCGTCGCGACGATCTGCTTAATGTGATCGACGTTTTGCACGAGCTGGCCGAGTTCGGCGACCACGGCAGATTGGTCGGTTGGGAGTTGTTCGGCAATTTCCATCAACAGTGCCGGGACGAGCTGCCCACGCGGATCGCTGGCGAGGAATTGCGGGAGTTTTTCGCCCTGAGCGCGCATGAGTCCGCCAACCTGCTTGAGGAGCGCGAGCCGGGGCGAGCCTGCCAGGGAGTTTTGCACCAGGTTGGCAGAGATGTTTACGGAGTTCAGAACGTTGCCGACGTTGTGAAGGACGCCGGTTGCCACCTCGGCCATGCCTGCCTCGCGGGAAAGCTGCATGAGACGGCGCTGCGCCTCGGCTAGTTCGCGATGGGCGAGCTCGCGGGCGGCGATCTGGTCCTGCAGGGCGCGCGTGCGCTCTTGCACGCGTTGTTCAAGCGTTTCGTTGGCTTCTTTCAAAGTGCTGTCGCGGCGGAGCAGGGCCTCGGTCATGGTGTTGACCGAGCTGGCCAGTTGGCCCAATTCATCAGTTCGGCCCGTGGGGGCGCGGGCGGAGAGGTCGCCCGCAGCGATTTTGCCGACGGTGTCTTGAAGGTTGATAATGGGCCGAACCAGATACTTGGCGTAAAGAATCATCGCTCCCAGGCTTAGCATGGTAAAGAAGAGGGCGAGTAGGCCGGTGCGGAAGTAGACGCTGCGCACGCTTTGGTCATAGGTCTCAAGCGAGAGGCCGACATGAATCCAGCCCCAACTGATGCCCGAGTAGTTGAATGGTTCGGAAAAGTTGTAGGTTGGTTGTTGAAACAATGGCATCACGGCCATGTTGCTGCGGGGCTTGCGATCGGACGGGAGCCAGACATCGGTAAGCGCAAGGCTCCGCCAGCCACTACGCTCGTGAATGAGCGAGAAGCCGTCATTGCGGGTGAGGATGATGTACTTGATGGAGCGGTCGGCCTTGAGCATCTCCATGCATTGGTCCACGACGCTGCTGTAATCTTCGTTGACGACGGCGGCCGCAGTGATGTTGCGCAGGGAAACGGCGACACTATAGGCTTTCGATCCCAGGTTGGCCTGGAAGATTCGTTTTTGCTCGGGGATGATCGCCAGAGCAAAAGTGACCACCGTCATCGTGGTGATGAGCCAGGCAAGGAGTGCGGTCCGCCAAGTGATTTTTTCCCACCAGATCATACTTGTTAGATGTTTTTGGTAGATCGGTTATTGGACAGTGTCGACGGTTTTCGCGGACGGGTGGCGGAGCCGGGCTTGGGTCGCGATGAGCTCACGAACGCTTTCGATTTGTTCGGTACGGATTTCGGCGATCCCATCGCTTTGAAAGATGGTGAGAACCTGCTGGCCGGCGACGGTGTGTTGTGCGCTCACGACGGCATGGATGATGCGTTCAAGGGCGCGGGGCGAGATGCCCGCGCGAAAGCAGGTCACCGTGGGGATGAGTTGGGGTGAGGTTGCTATAATTTTCATCTGCTTCGTAACCTGCGGATTCATCTCACTCAGCACCTCAAAACCCGTTCGGGTGACGATGCAGGCGTCAGCCTGTTGGAAGAAGACGGGGAGTACGGTTCGGGAGGGTTTGTTGACCGGAGTTACACTGCCGAAAAAATCTTTTGCTTCAGCGAAACCATTGGTTGCGAGCAGGACATCGAGCCAAATCGGTGAGAGCGAACCGCGCAGGCTGCCGTAGATCAGGAGGCGTTTATTTTGCAGGTCGGCAATGGTTTTTATCCCGGAGTCGTTGCGCGCCAGCAGTACGTATTGTTCGAAGTAGGTCCCTCCGACAGCGGCGGAAATCATGCGCGGGTGGACCAAACCGTCGGGAAGAGACAAGAATTCGGTGGATGTGAGCGAAATGATGTCGGCCGTGCCACTCGTGAAGGCAGCGGCCACAGCGGCTGCGTTTTCCAGCACGCCGGGCGAATCGGAGACGGCGAGGTCGTCTTTGGATGCGAGCAGGATCGAGTAGCTTTTGACCGCGGCGCGGGTGTCGCCTTCGTTAAGGTCGACGAACATCGAGCGTGTGAAGCCGAACTTCACCGGTAATTCGCGGCTATCGGAGTTCGTCTCGGTCGCAAAACCCGACCAAGAAACCAGCATCGTCAGCAACGCCAGGATCACAGTCCGTGTGCTTTGGTGGAATCGCGAAATGGGCAAGGCGTGAATCATGGGGCCTCGGTGTCTGGCTTGCTGGGTTGCTGAAGTGGTGCGTGATCACTACCGTTGGCGGTAGTGAAAAGTTTGGCATGCTCGTCGAGTAATGCGAGCGACGAAGCTGTGATCGAGAACGGGTGTTCGATGATTTGCTGCGTCTGGATGATCATCATGCCTTGTTGTCCGTAGGTTGAGGTGTGCATGAGGCCGCATTCTCTTATCACGGCTTGTTTGGTTGTGGCAGAAAAGTCGGAGCGAAAAGCCATGATTAGTGGAACGTAGGTGGGTGAACTGGCGATGATGCGCAATTCGCGTCCGATCTGCGGATTCATCTCGATCACGGTGTCAAAGCTGCGGCGTGTGACCAGGCATGCATCTACCTGACCAAAGAACACAGGCAGAACGGTCTTGAGCGCTTTGTCCGGTGTTGTGACCGAGCTGAAGAAATTAGCGGTAGCAGGTAGATTAGCTTTGGAAAGCTCGACATCGAGCCAAGGTCGGGCGAGGCAGGTGCGTGAACCACTGTGAATGAGAATTTTTTTGCCCTTGAGATCCTGTAAGGACTGGATGGGGCTGCGCTTGGCGACAATCAGGAGATAGGATTCCTCAGGGCTGCCTTGGCTGCAGGGGAAAACATAGCGGTCGAAGGATGTTTTTACGCGTAGTGCCCAAAACTCTGTCATGGTCACTCCGAGGGCATCGATCGCTTTGGTGCGCAGCGCTTCTTCTGCCTCGGCTAGGGTTTGTGTGATCACGGGATCGGGGTCGGCCGGGATGTCTTTTTCCCGAGAAATGGCGGCGGTGATGGTGCGTACTGCGGCGCGGGCCTCGGATACGTTCAAGCCGCTAAGCAGCTGGATACTGAAACCCAGGCGCAAGGGTCTATTTACTGGTTCGGTAACGGTAGTCTCGGCTCGCAGCGTCAGCATGCCCAGCAGCAGTCCGGTCGCCAGATTTTGGAGCAGGCGTATAGTTCGATTGGCGCGTGGAGCTCGTGGCGATCGTAGGGCGGCATTCATGGCGCAACGCAGTCGGGTTTTACCGGTATACGCAGGGCTGCGAGCCGGAGTTGGTACTGGGCCGCACAGCTTCGGGCGTATTCATCGAGCATGGCGAGTGCTTTGATTGAGGCCCGGCATGGGGCCAACATGACCAGCACGAGGATGCTAGCTACAGACACTGGACGCCGACCGGCGGAAGCGCGGACGAGGTTCGGCAAATATAGATATGAGTTGCGGGGCACGATTAACGCACGCCTTCGATCTGGCGTGAGAGCTCCCTGCCGATCACGAGGGTGAGTTGTGACTGGATGGCTGCGTGATCGTATTGATTTTTGTAATACTGGGCACACATCATGGCTTCCATCAGCTGGGCACGGATGACTTTATCGGTTTCAACCAGTTCGTTTTGATAGGCTCGGATATTGAGGTCACGGTTTTCGATCGCGGCGTTCATGGCGGCGAGTGTGGCGTCGTGGGCTTTACGGGCTGCGTCGAGTCCGAGAAAGAGATCCTTGATCTGGAGGCCGAGGCCTTCACGCAGGAGGAATCGCTGTTCTTTGAGTTGGTTTAGCCGGGCTCTGGCTTCGGCTACTTTGTTGCGAGTGAGAAAGCCGTCGAAGAGAGGCAACTCCATGCCGAGACCTATGCCCCAGCCTTCTTTGTTGATATCGGTGGCCATGCCGGCGTCGTAGCCGTTCCACCATTTGTGCAAATTACCGGTAAGCGCTAGTTTCGGTGAGTGGCCGCTGCGCGCGGTTTGCACGGCACCTTCGCGTGCGCTCAGACCGGCTTCGAGGCGTTTCCAGTCGGGGCTGAATTCGTAGGCGTTGCCGACGAGGGCGGGCAGGTCGGACGTGAGCGGCGTGTAAGGGATTTCGTTGTCCTTGGGCGTGACGCTGTTTTGCCAGGGGAGACCGGCGGTGTTGGCGAGTGCGGCGCGGGCCATGGCCTCGTTTTTTTCAAGTTGGGCCACGAGCGCGCGGATGGTTTCCACCATGACTTTGTTGTCGAGGTAGTCGGCCTTGGTTACTTTGCCGCCGCCACCTTGGTACATTGTCTCGGTTAGGTTGAGCGTGGCTTCCATGCGGGCGAGTGTATCGGCCCCAAGTTGGCGAAGTTGGCGGGCGAGGATCGAACCGTAGTACATCCGTCGGACGCTGTCGGCGATCTCAAGATCGGTGCGGCGAGCCTCTTGTTTCATCGCCTCGACATAGCCCGTGGCCTGTCGATTGAGGCCCTTGCGCATGCCGCCGTCGTAAAGCAACCAGGTGAGATTGATCGAGCCCACGAACGAATCCGGGTTCATCAGTTTCACGTCTTGCGCGGGTACGTGAAATTCTTGCGCGGAGGTGGTTATGCTCTGACTCGGCACGCTGACCGGGAGTTGCACAGCGGTTGGTCCGAGGACACCGGCGGGTACCGTGATCATCGCGGTGGAGGCGGGTGTCGTGATGGTCTGTGCGGGCACACCCATGGCCGTCGATGGGAAAAGAAAATTCGGGGCCTCATCCATGCGCTGATAACCCGCCTGGAGTTTCAACTGTGGCCAGTAGCCGGACAGCGCCTGCTGGTGTTGTGCTTCCGCGACGGCTACCGCGAACTGTGAGGCGGGCCGCCGGTGGTTGTTCTGCAAGGCCATGGCCAAGCACTCGTCGAGCGTCAGCACCCGGTCGCCGTCCAGGGCAGGTTCGGTATTAGCGGTTTTAGTTGTTTCGACGCCTCGTGCCAGCGCGGCACAAAAAACGAACAGGACAATAGCGCTAAGTAGCGTTTGGCGTCTGGAGGTTCTCCGGAGTTGGGGATGTTTCATCGTGGTTTGCGTCAAACGGCGTCATCCTTCGGTACTGGTCAGGATGAACAGTTCAGGGAGTTTATATAATGAGTGCGGCGTGGAGGGTAGGGACGGCCAGCCTTGGCCGTCCGGTTGGATGTGTGCTGGTTGTGAGCTACGCTTACGGACGACCCGGCGGGTCGTCCCTACCTTTGGCTATTTTGATAGGTTTGAGTGAGAAATGGCATCAGACCCCGTGTTTTTGCGTAACGCATGAATTGAAGGCGTTATGCAAAGGCACCGAGACTGGCTGCGTAATGGGAGGTTCAGACGTGGTTACTATCGTCACACCGAGAGGTTGCCTTGAGGGCAGAAGCCCCGGGAATAACCCTAAGTTCCCGTTAGGGCATTGCGCTTTTCATGCTGACCGGCCCGAGTCTAATTCTGCCGGATATCGTTGTCCAGCAGATGGAAATACTAATCGGCCAATACTCAGCCTAGCTTCGTTTGGACCAGCGGCGGTCTTGTTTGAGCTCGAGACGTTTGGTTTCGAGTTCGACCCCGGCGACGGCCGGGTGGGCGCGGAGTTGCTGAAATTTCGCGGGATTGAGTTTCCAGCCGAGTGCGCTGCTGGCGTCGGAGACAGCGGTGGCTCGTTGTTCGAAGACGAAGGCGATGGAGGTCTTGGTCTCGCCGACATTTTTGTTGAGCGTATCGCGGAGCAGTTGGAGGAAATCGTTCAGCTGCGGGTGTTGCGGGTGAACGAGCCAGGTAACGCGTTTGACCGAACCAAGAACAAAGTTTTCCAACGGGTAACATTCCTTCACGTTGATGCGCGCGCCGTCCTGGCCGACGATGATATTGCCCTGCACGAGCACCGGTGTGTTTTCGATGAGATTGAGCGAATACGCGGCGTAGGCGTCGGCGAACATGTTCAGCGCAACCGACGCGCGCTTCGTCGCAAACGTGAAGGCAGCCCAGGGGCGGTTGTCTTTCTTCGAAAGTTTTTTCGCGATGGTTCCAACGATGCCGCAAAGGCGGAATTCGGTGCGGTCGGGTTGGTTGAGCAACTGGTCGACGGGGAAGGTGTCGATCGCCTCGGCGAGGCCGGTGTAGGCATTGAGCGGGTGGCCGGAGACGTAAAAGCCGAGGAGCTCTTTTTCGAACGTGAGGCGTTCGGTCGAGGTGAAATCGCTCGCGGTCTCGGTTTGCGCGGCGGGCGCAGCTGCACGGTCCTTCGAGCCGCCCTTGCCTTTTTTGGCGGTGGGGGCGGGTTCATCGGCGAGCATGTCGAGCATGTTGAACTGGCCGGCGGCGCGGTCGCGTGCGTGCGAAGCGGCACCGGCGATGGCGGCATCGATGCTGTCGAAAAGTTTTTTTCGCGGGGCGCCGCTGTAGTCGAAGGCACCGGTTTTTACGAGGTGCTCAAGCACGCGCTTGTTGATGGATTTGCCATCGACGCGACGGACGAGGTCTTCGAAGTCCACGTAGGGGCCGTTTTTCACGCGCTCTTCGAGGATCTTTTGCGCGGCACCTTCACCCACGCCTTTGATACCGGCCATACCGAAACGAATCTTATCGCCAACCGGGGTGAAATTCTCGCGCGATTCGTTGACGTCGGGGCCGAGGACGGTGAGGCCCATGGCTTCGCACTCGGCGATGAAGTGGGCGACTTTTTCGGAATTGCCGAGCTCCGCCGTGAGCACGGCGGCCATGAATTGCACCGGGTAGTTGGCTTTCAAATACGCCGTCTGGTACGCGACCATCGCATAGGCGGCGGAGTGCGATTTGTTGAAACCGTACTGGGCGAACTTGTTGAGCAAATCGAAGATTTCGTTGGCCTTCTTTTCGTCGATGTCGTGGGTCGTTTTGGCACCGGCGACGAATTTCACGCGCTCCTTGGCCATGCCCTCGACGTCCTTTTTACCCATGGCGCGGCGGAGCATGTCGGCGCCACCGAGGGTGTAACCGGCGATGACGCGGGCGCACTCCATAACCTGTTCCTGATAGACGATGATGCCGTAGGTTTCCTTGAGAACGGGTTCGAGCAGCTTGTGGGGATAGCTGATGGTTTCGGGATCTTTTTTGCCGCGCGCGTAGTCGGGGATGAACTGCATCGGGCCCGGTCGATAGAGCGCGGAAATAGCGTTAATGTCGTCGATGTTGGAGATGCCGACGAGTTTCGACGCGTTCTGCATACCGCCGGATTCGAGCTGAAAGACGCCGACCGTCTTGCCGGAGTTGAGCAGGGTGTAGGTTTTCGGGTCGTCGAGCGGAATGGGCTCGATGTCGAATTTCGGATCAGCGGTGAGGCGGACGTTTTTCACCGCGTCGTCGATCACGGTAAGCGTCTTGAGGCCGAGAAAATCCATTTTCAGCAGGCCGAGCTTGCCCACTGCGTTCATGTCGTACTGCACGGTGACGTCGCCTTCTTGCAGCGTGAGCGGGACGAATTCGTCGAGCGGGCGGTCGGTGATGATGATGCCGGCGGCGTGCTTGCCGGTGTTGCGCACCATGCCTTCGAGCACGCGCGCCTGATCCATGATTTTCTTCGCGACGGGATTGCGGGCAACTTCGTTGCGGAGATCGGCGGACTTCGTGATGGCGTCTTCGAGCGAGATGTTGATCTCGTCGGGGATCATTTTGGCGATACGATCCGCTTCGGCATAGGGCAGGTCGTTGACGCGTGAGACGTCGCGGATGACCATCTTCGCGCCGAGCGTGCCGTAGGTGATGATGTTCGCGACGCAGTCGTTGCCGTATTTCTGGCGGACGTAGTTGATGACCTCCTCGCGACGGCGCATGCAGAAATCGATATCGAAGTCGGGCGGCGAAACGCGTTCAGGATTCAGGAAGCGCTCGAACAGCAGGCCGAAGCGGATCGGATCGATATTGGTGATGGCGAGCAGGTAGGCGATGAGACAGCCTGCGCCGGAACCGCGGCCCGGGCCGACGGGGATGTCGTGTTTCTTGGCCCAGTGAATGAAATCCCAGACGACGAGGAAGTAATCGACGAAACCGGTGATGTTGATGATCGAGAGTTCGTAACCCATGCGCACGACGAGGAGTTCGTCGGGGGCGAGGCCGGTGTAGTCGGGCGGCTGGGGCTTCTTGCCTTCGGGAAGGTTGGTCAGTTTCGCGAGACGTTCGGCGACGATCGGGTGTTTGGCGATGTCGGCTTGGTCGACGTTGTAGCGGTGCTTCAGTCCTTCGACGCAGAGTTGAAAGAGATAGTCGGTGCGGTCGACGGTGATTTCTGGCGGTAGCGGGTATTTCGGGTAGCGCTCGCTGCCTTTCGGAAAGGGAATGGCGAGGTCGCACATCTCGGCGACGAGCTGAGTGTTGGTCAGCGATTCTGGGATTTCGCCGAAGAGCTTGGCCATCTCGTCGCGCGATTTGAGATAAAATTCATTTGTGCTGAACCGCATGCGGTTCTCCTCGGCGATCTTCGAGCCGGTCTGAATGCAGAGCATGGCGTCGTGCGGGCCGGCGTCTTCGGCGCGGACGTAGTGGACGTCGTTCGTGCAGATGACCTTGAGGTTAAACTCCTCGGCGAGCTTGAGCAGTCCGGGGATGATTTTACGCTGCTCGGGCAGGCCGTGGTCCTGGATTTCGACGAAAAAGTTCTCGCGGCCGAAGACATCGACGAAGCGCGCGGTGGCCTTGCGGGCGTCTTCCTCGCGGTCGTTTAACAGGTGTTGGGGGACGATTGCGGCGAGACAACCGCTGAAAGCGATGAGCCCACCTGAGTATTTTGTGAGCGTTTCCCAATCCGCGCGCGGTTTATAATAGAAGCCTTTTAGGTGTGCGTCGGAGACAAGCTTGAGCAGGTTTTGGTAGCCTTGGAGATTCTTCGCGAGCAGGCCGAGGTGGTAGTAACTTTTACCGTCTTCAGCGCGGCCGTTTTTCTCCAAGCGGGAGTTTTCGACGAGGTAGATCTCACAGCCGATGAGTGGCTTTATGTTTTTCTCCTTGGCTGTCTTATAAAACTCGATGGCACCGAAAAGATTGCCGTGATCGGTGAGCGCGAGGGCGTTCATGCCGAGGCTCACGGCGCGGTCCATCAGGCGGTCGATCCGGCAGGCGCCGTCCAACAAACTGTAGTCTGTGTGGACGTGGAGATGGATGAAATTCTTGTCGGCAGATGGCACGGCAGATCAGGCAAGGACGGATGCGAGTTTTTTCAAAGGGTAAAATACGTTTGACGGCGTAAAAATTATTTTGCCTATTCGTCGTCTTTTTCCGTTCACCAACCCGTCTGACACATGTCCATCGAAATCAAAATCCGCAAAAACGAGCCAGTTGATCGTGCGATTCGCCGCATGAAGAAGAAGCTCGATCGCGAGAACATCATCAAAGGTGTCCGCGCTAAGCGTTATCACGAGAAGCCGTGCGAAAAGCGCCGCCGCAAAGAGAAGGTCATGGCCTTCACCGCTATGCTGCGCCGCCGCCACGCCGAATAAGCGTAGTCGCGCATTTGCTCACTTTAGACGACCGCCTCCCGACAACGGAGAGCGGTCGTTTTTGTTTTTTGGCGTTGCGGGTCGGGTCGGGAACCTTCTGTTAACCAGTTGGGATTTCCGTATCGGTTAAACGATTGAAACCAACGCTTTCACTTTCCTCCTGCTGGTGCTCAGCCCGTCACAACGACGGTTATGAGATGCTGCGCGAGATCGCGGACCTGGGGTTTTCCCATGTGGAGCTGAGCCACGGTATCCGCATCACGCTCGTGCCGGGCATTCTGAAGGCGATTGATGAAGGTGTGATAAAAGTGGGTTCGGCGCATAATTTTTGCCCGTTGCCGACCGGCATCACGCAGGCCGCGCCCAATCTTTTTGAGCCCTCGGCGGAAGATGGTCGCGAGCATGATCAATGGTTGCGGCATACGAAACGTTCGATCGACTTCGCCGCGCAGATGAACGCCCGGGTGCTAGTCCTGCACCTTGGACGCGTGGAATTTTTTATTGGTAATCCCGCGGACAAGCTCGACGCCTATGCTGAAAAGCACCACGGCGTGGATCTCACGGCGGATCCGAAATACAAACGCCTCCTCGAAGCGGCGTTGAAACGGCTGCGTAATTGCATGCCGCCGTATTGGGAGCGGGTGAAGGTTAGCATCGAAGAGGTGAGGGCCTACGCAGCGGAACGCGGTGTCGCGCTGGGTTTCGAGAATCGCGAAAAATTCGACGAACTCCCGCTCGACGACGATTTTGAAAAGCTCATCTACGGCGTCACTCAGCCAAACACTGTGGGCTACTGGCACGATACCGGCCACGCCGAGATCAAGCAACGCATGGGCTTGCTCAAACAGCGCGAACACCTCGAAAAACACGCCGGGCGCCTGATCGGTTTTCATCTGCACGATGTCGACGCCGAAGGTCGCGATCACCGGCCGGTCGGCACGGGCACGGTGGATTTCGAAATGATCAGTTCGTTTTGGAAACCGCACCACTTGCTCGTCCTAGAATTCAGTCCGCGCCTTTCGGTCGAAGACGTGAAGCAATCCAAGCAGCGTATCGAAGCGCTCATGAAGTAGCTGACTCTTTTTATGAAACCAAAAATCCGTCTGATCACTGTCTTGTTATTCACGTGGACGATGTTGTTCGCCCTCCGTGCTGGTGCTGAAAGCGTTCCTGCGGCCGCTCCCGTCGCTCCACCGGCGGTTGCTCCTTCAGTCGTTCAGACCGAACTCCGGCAGCTTGTGGGGAAAATTAAAGCCAAGCTCCAGTCCGGTGCTCGCAACGAGGAGGCTTTGACCGAAGAGTTGAAAGGCTTCGATGCGATTATCGCTGCGCACAAAGGCGAGCAGGCCGAGGATCTCGCTCAGGTTTTGTTTATGAAAGCCATGCTCTACATCGAGGTGCTGAAGGATCTCGATAAAGGAGAAAACCTATTAAAACAACTAAAGCAGGATTACCCAAAAACCCAACTCGCACAAAAAGTGGACGGCCTTTTACCCGTGATCGCACAGCAACGGGAGACGCAAAAAATACAGGCTGCGTTTGCGCCAGGCGCCCAGTTCCCGGACTTCGACGAAAAAGACATCGAAGGTAAACCGCTCTCAATCGCCAAATTCAAAGGCAAAATTGTGCTGGTCGATTTCTGGGCGACTTGGTGCGGACCCTGCGTGGCCGAGTTGCCCAATGTCCTTGAGGCCTATAAAAAATATCACGACAAGGGTTTCGAAATCATTGGCATCAGCCTGGACAAGGAAGAGGCAAAGTTTAAGGCCTTCATCGCCGAAAAAGGCATGACGTGGTCGCACTATTTCGACGGTCTTGGTTGGAGCAGCAAACTCGGCAAGAAGTACGGCATCGAAAGCATCCCTGCGACGTTCCTGCTTGATCGCGATGGCAAGGTCATTGCCAAAGGACTGCGCGGTCCTGCTCTCCTGGCTGAACTGGAAAAACAGCTCGGCAAATAAGCTTCGCCGCAGGTCTCTTTTTCATGCGAGCCCACCTCAAAAGGGTGGGCTTTTTGCGTTTTCCCCCGGCTTTGGCCCTAGCAATGCAGGTTAGGGGTGGAGCCCGTTGTCCCAACGGGCTGGTTTAAGAGCGGCTCCGATCAAGCCCGATGGGACATCGGGCTCCACCTTCGGTACACCGATCTAATGCGTTGGCTGTTCAAAGCCTCGCTGCATTTCCTGCAACCGGCTGAATCTTTACGGATGAACTGCGCTTTGAGCGTGCTGGTGAGAGGCCGCAGGCGAGTGACTGGAAGTGCTTTGCAGTTTGGCCCGACGATCAGCGCGCCAAGCTTCGCGGTGCTTGCGGATCCAGTCGAGCAAGGCGCGTTCGAAGCCGATGTCGTAGCCGAGTCGTTCGGATTCGATCCATTTATGCCTGAGGATCTCCTCTCGCTCCGCTAGAAACTCCTGGTAAAGACTCGATTGCTTTACGAAGTCGCGAGAGGGTTCTTGATGTTGAAGAGGTGACGGCATGGTGACTGCAACTGAGCTGAATTAGTTTACACTGGAATTGGAAAACGGTTCGCTTAGCCCTCAGTTTTCTCGAATCTTCTTAGGTTGCTGGTTTTCAATAACCTACAGATCGCACCCGTATCTCGGCGGAACTTTGTGCATCGTGTCGGCGACGAAACACCACGCGGATGCGTGTCTGACATGAAGCCGGGATCTTGACGGGTGATCATGGATTGCGGTGCTGGTGCTGCGACTGACAGCTCACTCGTAGCAAGACGTTGTGCGAGTGAACTCAAATTATGCTGTCTAAAAAGTAAGTCAGGGCGGCACGCTGTCAATGACTTGATCGCCCTGTGAGTTCTTCCGGAATCTAAAAACGTTGCTGTCCTAGGTGGGGCTCAATCTTTGCATGGATTCTTTTCATGGCAGGCTTTCCTTGGCCACGGATAAAAGTTGAGGCCGTTCGCCTTACTTTTGAGCGAGTTGCTGGAGTAGGTTTTTGGATATTTCCCTGAAAATCTCAGCGACTTCTCCGTCGGGGCTGACGACGACGATTGGCTGTCCGCTGTCACCGCAGGCACGGATTTCTTCGACGAGCGGAAGTTTGCCGAGAAGGATAGTGCCGAGGGCTTCGGCGGTGTTGTGGCCGCCGCCTTCGCCGAAGACGGTGTGGCGGTTGCCCAGCGGATCGATGAAGTAACTCATGTTCTCGGCCACGCCGAGGAGCGGGACGTTGACCTTTTGGAACATCAGGCCGCCCTTGCGCGCGATTTGCGCCGCCGCGAGCTGTGGTGTGGTGACGAGTACGGCGCCGTCGAGTGGGATGGTTTGTACGAGCGAGAGTTGAGCGTCGCCGGTGCCGGGCGGCAGATCGATGAGGAGGATATCGAGTTCGCCCCATTTCACATTTTGGACGAACTGCTGCACGGTTTTCATGATCATCGGCCCGCGCCAGACGACCGGAGTGTTTTCATCAACAAGGAAGCCCATGCTCATGACTTTCACGCCATGATTTTCCAAGGGGATCAGGGTGTCGCCGTCGACCATGGGTCGGCCGGTGATGCCGATCATAAGCGGCACGGACGGGCCGTAGATGTCGCAATCCATCAAGCCGACACGGCCGGGACGACCTTGCGCGGTGAGGATCTGGGCGAGCGAACAGGCGAGGTTGACGGCAAACGTGGATTTGCCGACGCCGCCTTTTCCGGAAGCGATGGCGACCGAACGCGCGATGCCGACGGGCGCAGTGCCGCCGCCGAGATTTCCCTGTCCCGGTGCGGGCGGAGTTTTTGCGGCCGACACGGCGACATCGACAATGGTGTCTTTCACGCCGGGCAGCGCGAGCAGGCACTTCTCGACTTCGGTTTTGACGAAGAGCGGAATTTTCGGGTCCGACGTGGTGAGCGCGAGCGAGACTTTGGCGGTGCCGTCCACGAAAGCAGCGGAGCGAACCAAGCCAAACGAAACGATGTCGCGGCTGAATCCAGGATACTTAACTTGTTTGAGGGCCTCTTTGATTTCGTCGGAAGTCACGATGGTATTTTTTGGAACTGGAAAGTTTTAGCGTTGTTATGCGGGCTTGGGCTGTAAATAGAAATGGCCTGCTCCTTTTTATTAATACGCGATAAATTTCTCCATGCAAAAACTCCTGCAACTTTTCTTGGTTTTAGTTTTGGGTACGGTGGCAAATCAATCATTTGCCGCTCTCGATATCGGCGATGTGATGGTCGAAGGCTCGAATGCCATCGCGATTCAGGTTTCCGGTGCGTCTGGCGAGCTGGATGCGATGGCGCATCAAGCGTTCGCTGCGCACGGTGCCTATCGTCGCGTGACGAGTGGAGGCGCGTTCGAAATCCGCTTTTCCAGCGTCGGTGCGAATCAGGTGAACGTTCAGGTGATTAAAGGTGGTTCGGTAATCCTGAACCAAAACGCCAACGGCACGAGCACGCGTAATGCGTTCTATCGCGCGGCCGATGCAGCGGTGAAAGCCACGAGCGGCCTGAATGGTTTCTTTGCCGCCAAGCTCGCATTCATTAGCAATCGCACGGGCAAGGACGAGGTTTACGTGGGCGATCTCTTCATGGGCGAAGTGAAACAAATCACCCGCGACAACGCCTTTGCCCTGACGCCGCGCTGGTCGCCCGAAGGCTCGCGCTTGATTTACACGAGCTATTTCAAATCCGGTTTTCCCGATATCTACTTGATCAACCTCGCCAATAACGACCGCACGAAGTTTGCGAGTTTCCAGGGCACCAACAGCGGCGCGCGTTTCAGCCCGAACGGCTTGAAAGTCGCCATGGTGCTGAGCGGCGAAGGCACCCCGGAAATCTATTCGGCACCGGCCAGTGGCAAACCTGTTTCGCGTCTCACGCGTTCAGATGCGGTCAAGTCGTCGCCGTGTTTTTCTCCCGATAGCAGCCGGATCGTCTATGCGTCTGAACCTGGTCCGCAACTCTACATCATGTCGGCGAGCGGTGGCGGCAGCCAACGTGTGGGCGGCGGACTTGGCAGCTATTGCGCCGAGCCGGACTGGAGCCGGGCAGATCCGAGCAAGATCGCTTTTACTTTCCGCGACGGTAGTCGTTTCCAGATTGCGGTGCTCGATCTAAAAACCGGCCAGAGCAAAAAAGTCTCGAAGGCCGTTTACGACGGTGTTGAGCCGAACTGGCTGGCAGATGGAAGACACCTGATCTACACGGCGCGCGCGGCCGGTAGTCGTGCGCTCGTCATTCTGGATACCGAGTCAGGCCGCACGGTCCGCCTGGGCAACATTTCGGCCGAGAAGGCCAGTGTCTGGGGCCCGCAATAAGTCGAACCTTTATTTTGCGACAATAAAAAAGCCGCACCGGATTCCGGTGCGGCTTTTTATCTTTTGGTGAGATAGAATGAAAGCAGTGTGATCGCGCTCAGGCGATGGCGGCGAGGTAGTTGGCCTCGGCGGCGTCCCAATCGACCACGTTCCAGAACGCTGCGATGTAGTCGGGGCGGCGGTTTTGGTAATTCAGGTAGTAGGCGTGTTCCCAGACGTCGAGGGCGATGACGGGTTTGCCTTCGAGACCGGCGACGGCCTTGCCCATGAGCGGGCTGTCCTGGTTGGCGGTGGAGCCGACGGCGAGTTTCTTGTCCGCGCCGACCACGAGCCAGGCCCAGCCGGAGCCGAAGCGGGTGGCACCGGCTTTGGCGAATTCTTCCTTAAACTTATCGAAACCGCCAAACGTGGCGTTGATAGCTTCAGCGAGCTTGCCTTTGGGGGCGCCGCCTTTGCCGGGGCCGAGAATGGTCCAGAAGAAGGAGTGGTTGCTGTGACCACCTGCGTTGTTGCGCAGACCTCCACGGATGGCTTCAGGAACCTTGGAGAGGTCGGCGATGAGGGCGTTGACGTCGAGCGCGGCGAGGTCGGCGTGATCCTTCAGGAAGTTGTTGGCGTTGGTGATGTACGCTTGGTGATGTTTACCGTGATGGATTTCCATCGTCTTCGCATCGATGTGCGGAACGAGGGCATCGAGAGCGTAAGGGAGTTTGGGAAGTTCGTAGGCCATGGTTGTTTCCTTTAGTTCGTTTTCTTTCTTAAGTGAGTGAAGAGAACCAGTAAGCGGGTCTGCGTCTGGGTCAACTCAGGGGCGGTAATAGTTTTCTGGCGCGTAGTGCGGTTGCGTTTGGTCGGGGCGCGCGCAGTCGTTTTTACGGTCAGGTTTCCTGCGCGCGTTTTAGCCGGAAGAAAGCCTGAATCAGATCGCGGCACTCGTTTTCGAGCACGCCGCCGGAGGTGATTTCGAGGTGGTGGTTAACGCGCGGAAGATCGTTGAGGTTGGTGGCACCGCCGAGGCAGCCCATTTTCGGATCGGGCACGGCGTAACAAACGCGTTTCAAACGCGACATGAGCGTGGCGCCGGAGCACATCGGGCAGGGCTCTTTCGTCACATATAGCGTGGCGCCGTCGAGCCGCCAGTCGCCGATGAGCGAGGCGGCCTGGGTGAGTGCGAGCATCTCGGCATGCGCGGTCGGATCGTGCGCGCTTTCGACGGTGTTGTGGGCCGAGGCGATGATTTCGCCGCCAAGCTCGATCACACAGCCGATGGGAACTTCGTCGAGCCGCCAGGCATCAATCGCCTGATTGTAGGCCAGGCTCATGAAGAACGTGTCGTCGCGCACCAGCTGGGAGGGAAAGCGTTTTTCGAACGGGCAATCGAAGGCCGGTGCGGGAGAGGAAGAGGGCATGTGAGAAGTTACGTAAGTAGGTTGTTGGCGGTGGTTGTGCAGAGGAAAGCCTTGACTAACGAGGGGGCAATACGTCTTACAAGGTGCTTTATTGCCCACTTTTATCGAATGAACAAAACCTCTGTGTCCACCCAAGCATTGTATGTCTGACGGCAAGTCGATTGAAGTTGAAGGAAAAATCGTAGCCGTACTTCCCGGCACGATGTTCAAAGTGCAGCTCTCTAACGGCCATGTTGTTCTTGCGCATATCTCGGGCAAGCTCCGCAAAAACTTCATCAAGATCGCCGCAGGCGACAACGTGAAGATGGAGATGAGCCCGTACGATCTCGAAAAAGCGCGCATCACCTATCGCATGAAAGACGAGCGTGCCTTCACGCGCGCTCCCATGCGCCGCCGCTACTAAGTCGGCCGGTTGGTCGGTGCCGTATTCTTATGGCCCGTCTTCGCCAAGTTTCCAAGGCCGACCGCGAGCGCAGCAAAGCGTCAGCGGCTTTCGCCACCGATATCGACGGCTACATCGGTTTCCTCGACCTCGAGCGCGGGCTTTCGCCGCACACGCTGAGCGGTTATCAAACCGATCTCGATCAGTGCGCAAAATTTCTCGCCCGGCACGGCGCGGCCGATTGGCGCAACGTCACTGCGGGTGAAGTTGAAGCGTGGATACATTCGCTCGGCGGCACCGATTACACGGTCGCGAGCCTGGCGCGAAAACTCACGGCTTTGCGCGGGCTCTCGCGCCACCTCGTGCGCGAGGAATTGCGGGGCGAGGATTTTACCGAACTATTGACTGGCCCTAAAATCGCGCGACGCATTCCAGGCACGCTCACCGAGACCGAGGTGGAGCGTTTGCTGGCCGCGCCGGTGGGAGGCGATCCGATTTCGCTGCGCGACCGGGCGATTCTCGAACTATTTTATTCGAGCGGGTTACGCGTTTCTGAGCTTGGCGGCTTGATGCTTCAACAGATCGATTTGAAGGAAGGTTTTCTGCGTGTTTTTGGCAAAGGTTCGAAGGAGCGAGTGGTTCCGGTTGGCGGCCGCGCGGTTGCTGCACTGGAAACGTACATCACGGCCGCGCGTGGTCATTTCGTGAAGCCGAAGAAAACCGGCAGCGCGATCTTCCTGAGCGAGCGCGGCACGGCGATCTCCCGCAAAATGCTCTGGGTGATCGTCAAGAAATACGCGAAGCGCGCAGGCATCGAAAAGCCGGTGAAACCGCACTTGCTGCGGCATTCGTTTGCCACGCATCTGCTGGGTGGCGGGGCCGACCTGCGCGCGATCCAGGAAATGCTTGGTCACGCCAATCTTGCGACGACTCAGATCTACACCGCCGTCGAAGAAAAACGCCTGATCGACCAGCACACGAAGTTTCATCCGCGGAACAAAGCGGCGCAGCCCAGAAATCGTGCCCACGGTACAGGTGAAAACCCTTGACCAGATTTGGTTTCACGCCGTCATCCAATGCTTCTACCGGCTGTGAAAATTAACAACCACGTCACTCTCGAAAACAACGCGTTCAACGCGCGTCGGGTGGCTGCCGGGCTCGCATCAGATTGCGCGGGCTCCGGGTTGCGTTATCTCTCTGTCTATGTCCGATAAGATCACCCACGAGTGCGGCATCGCTTTGGTCCGCCTGCTCAAACCGCTGTCGTACTATCAGGAAAAATACGGTTCGCCGTTGTGGGGGTTCACGAAGCTTTTCCTGCTGATGGAAAAACAGCACAACCGTGGCCAGGACGGCGCGGGCGTGGCTTGCGTGAAGCTCGATGTGGCGCCGGGCGAGCCCTACATGTACCGCGAGCGCTGCGTGAAAACCAATCCGCTCGACAAGATTTTCCGTACGCTGCTCTCAAGCTACAACGCAAAGGTCGGCTCCGGCGAAATTCATCCCGAGTTCGCCGACACGGTGAAGCAACATTTCGATTTTGGCGGTGAGCTTTTGATGGGTCACCTTCGCTACGGCACCTCGGGCGGCTACAACATCAGCTCGTGTCATCCGTTTTTCCGCCGCAGTTCCTGGCCGACGCGCAACCTCGCGCTCTGCGGAAATTTCAACATGACCAACACCGCGGAGCTGAACGCCAGCCTCATCGCGATGGGTCAGCATCCGGTTTTCGCCACGGACACGCAGGCGCTGTTGGAAAAAATCGGCTTCTTCCTCGATGAGGAACACGAGGATCTTTATCGCGGCCTGCGCGCCCAAAATCTCGCTGGCAGCGAGATCACCCACCGTATCAACGAAGAGCTCGATCTCGCGCGCGTCATCACGCGCTCGGCCAAGAAGTGGGATGGTGGATACGCGTTGGTTGGCATGGTTGGTAACGGCGACGCCTTCGTCGCGCGCGATCCATCAGGCATTCGCCCCTGTCACTATTTTCAAAACGACGAAGTCATCGCCTTCGCCTCTGAGCGAGCGCCGCTCATGACGGTGTTCGATCTGGCCGTCGAGCAGGTCAAGGAAGTCGAGCCCGGCCATGTAGTCGTTATCAAGAAACGCGGTGCGATCACCAGTACCCGCTTTACCGAACCATTGCCCAAGTCTTCGTGTTCGTTCGAGCGCATTTATTTTTCGCGCGGCAACGATCTCGATATCTATCGCGAGCGCAAAGCCCTCGGCGGTCGCATGGTCGATCAAGTGATCAAGTCCGTGGGCGGAGATTTTGGTAAGGCCGTTTTCAGCTTCGTTCCCAACACTGCCGAAATCGCTTTCTACGGTCTGATGGAGCAACTCCGCATCCGTCGTCGTGACGAGGTAAAAGCGTCGATCATGAAGGCGGCGCGCGAGGGCGTTTTAAGCGAAGGTTTGATCGACGATCTTATCCTGCGCAACTGGCCGCGCGCGGAAAAAGTCGTGAGCAAGGACATCAAGATCCGCACGTTCATCGGGCAGGAGACGATGCGCAACCAGCTCGCGAGCCACGTTTATGACATTGCGTATGGTTCGGTCGATGCCGGCAAAGATGCCCTCGTGTGTGTCGACGATTCCATCGTGCGCGGCACCACGTTGCGTCGCTCCATTTTGCGGATACTCGCCCGCCTCAATCCGCGCAAAATCGTCATCGCTTCGACCGCGCCCCAGATTCGTTATCCCGATTGCTACGGCATCGATATGTCCGAGCTCGGTAAATTCATCGCCTTCGAAGCTGCGATTGCGCTGCTCAAGGAAAACGGCAAGGCCGACGTGATCGAAGATGTTTACCGTCTCTGCCGTGCGGAAGTCGCCAAACCGATAGGCGTCACGCAGGTGAACCACGTCTGCAAGATCTACGAACCGTTTAGCGCCGAGCAGATCTCCGCCCGGATCGCCGAACTCGTGCGTCCGAAGAACATCGAGTGGAAGGGCGAAGTCGAAATCCTTTTCCAGACCGTGGAAAACCTGCACATCGCCGTGCCGAACCACACGGGCGACTGGTATTTCACCGGCAAATATCCGACGCCCGGCGGCTTCCGTGTCGTGAATCAGGCTTACCTCAATTATTTCGAAAAAAGCGAAGGCCGCAGCTACTAAGCCGCGATGGCGACGAAGAAACCAGATCTGGTTTTGCCCAAGATCCACACGCTGCGAAAGCAGAAGGTGGTCTTGGATTCGGATTTGGCGGTGTTGTATGGTGTGCCCACGAAACGCCTCAATGAAGCGGTGCGAAGAAACGCGGAACGGTTCCCTGATGACTTTCGCTTTCAGCTTACGAGCGAAGAGGTTGCAATCTTAAGGTCGCAATTTGCGACCTTAAAAACCGAAGTACACGGCAAACACACGAAGTATCGCCCAACCGTCTTCTCCGAGCACGGCGCACTGATGGCCGCGACGATTTTGCGGAGCCCACGCGCCGTACAGATGAGCATCTATCTCGTGCGTGCGTTCGTGCAGATGCGTGGTGAGTTGCAGACCAACCTCACGATCCTCAAGCGGCTCGCCGAAGTGGATCGCAAGTTGATCGAGCATGATTCCGTACTACGCGAAGTGATCACGCGCCTGCAACCGCTGCTCGATGCACCGGATGAGCCTGAAGCGCCGACGAAGCGAAAAATCGGTTTCCATGAAGGGAATCGTTGAAGCCGACGCTGTCTCTTGTTTCGATTTTCCCATGGGTCTATCCTACGAATCCGCCGGTGTCCGATACGATCAGCTCGATGCGTTCAAGCGCGCTTGTCAGCGTGCCGCGCGTACCACCGCCGGATTACTGACGGATCATGGTTATAGCGAGCCTGCGACGACGCGTGGCGAGAGCTGCTATTTGATCGAGGCGGAAGATCACTACCTCGCGCATGTCGAGGAAGGCCTTGGCACTAAGAACCTCGTGGCCGACGCCGTCTATGCGCAGACGGGCAAATGTTTTTATCGCGAAATTTCCATCGATACCGTCGCGACGATTGTGAATGACCTCGTGACCTGCGGCGCACTGCCGATCTCGGTCGCGATGCACGCGGCGGTTGGCGATTCCGGTTGGTTTAGCGACGAAAAGCGCATGCAAGGCCTCGTCGAAGGTTTCGCCGAGGGCTGCAAACAGGCCGGCGCGGTCTGGGGCGGCGGCGAAACGCCGACGCTGCGCGGTATCGTGAATCCTGATACGATTGTGTTAGCGGGTTCGGCCGTGGGAAAACTTTCGCCGAAAAATCTCCGCATCACGGGCGATGTCAAAGAAGGCGACGCGATTATCTTTTTGGCTTCGTCCGGCGTACAGACCAACGGACTCACACTCTGTCGCAAGATCGCCGACCAGCTCCCGCAGGGTTACCAGACGCCGATTGGTTTTGGCGACACGCGCACCTACGGTGAAGCGTTGCTCGCGCCGTCGGTGATCTACGTTGAGTTTGTTCGCGAATGCCAGCAGCGCGGCTTGAAGCTCAACTACGTCGCGCACGTGACCGGTCACGGCTGGCGCAAGCTCATGCGTTTGGAAGAGCCGTTTGTTTACGAAATCACGAATGTGCGTCAGGAGCCTGCGCTGTTTCAATTTTTAGAAAAGGCCGGTCCGATCTCGAAGCGTGAAATGTACGCGACTTTCAATCAAGGGATTGGTTTCGCCGCCTACATGGCTCCCGAGTTGGCGGAGCACGTACTCGAAGCAGCGAAAGCCGCAGGCTATGACGCTTGGCAGGCTGGCGTCGTTAAGAAAGAAGGCACGCGCAAAGCCGTCGTGATTCCATCGCTCGGCCTCGCCTACGAAGGCGACACGTTGCAAGTGCGGTGAGCCCGTAATGGTTCGGCTTTTGTGAAGCCGCATCCGAATCACCGAAAATAAATTTGGCTGAAATTGTCTTTGGGTAAGGCGCGCCCAGCGGTCGCGCCCTGCTAAGCCGGAACGATGCAGTTGGAGAAGAATCTCCAGCGATGCAGCAGGTGGAGCCCAATGTTCCCATCGGGCTTGATCGAAGCCGCTCCCAAACCAGCCCGTTAGAGACAACGGGCTCCACCCTCAACTGCATGGATACGGGGCTAAGATCGGCTACCGTTTATCCGGCCGATCAAAAGTTGTGATCGCGGACTAGGGTGTTTGCCTCAGGCGATTGGGTATCAGAGGTAAAGTGCGGGTATATTTTTCCGGAAAAATACGCGTCTGGTCGGTTTTGTGACAACTTTGTAACAAGTCCGATTGTCGCTTCGCGTATAAAGTCGGCATGCAAGATCGCACTCCAGTCGCCATTTCGCACACCGCTTTCGCGCACCAAAAACAGGGACGATTTCTCGCGTTGGGATGGGTCCTGTTTGTATTCGCCCTGACTCAGGCTGCTCACGGCGGACCCCGCGTGAGCATGCCGCAGACACGTTCGTTTTTTGATGCGTACCAAGTCGCGCTCAAATTATCCCAAGACCACCCAGGCAGCCGTATTGTGAGCGTCGAATCCACCTACAGTATGTATCCCACGCTCGACTGGGATTCACTCGTCGTCATCGCGCCGGTATCGATTAACCAGATTGAGGCGGGCGACCTTGTTTGCTTCCGCGACCAGCGTGTCGACGGCGGGCGCAAGATTTTGCACCGCGTTGAGAAAATTCTTCGGAAGGATCACCGGCTTGTTACGCGTGGAGATTTCATGGACCGCCCCGACCTGCATCCAGTCGGTGCGGATGCTCTGATCGGCAAGGCGGTGTATGTTGTTTATTTTGATCGTAGCGGCGAGGACCGCCCCAGCGCGCATTCGATGCCCACACCCACCCGGCATGAGCAAGTTCTGCGCTTGTGACATCGCTACCGCAGCTTCGCCGGTCGATTCGCGACGGAAAGAGTCGAGCTTGGGAGCGATGAGGATTTTATCTCCGCTGATTGAATGCCGTTTGTCTCAGGTTACTGGATGCGCCACGTTGACAGTCGAGAAGCCGGGAGCGCGAAATGGATGCTCCCGCCGATATCCGAACCTTCGATCACTCGTGATTGGTTAATAAATCTGCGTCTCTCTGCGAAATCTGCGGATGAGGTGTCTGCTTTGCGTGAGCCAAATTGGGTATCGATGGTGGTTATGTCTCACGCAAAGCAGCCAAGTCGCGAAGTTCCGAACCGGCTCGAATGGAGCGCGCTGCGCTGTCAGCGCCGGGATTGTTGAGGTGAGTATTCTGCTGGTGCGAATTCCTCCGGTCCAGTTTTCCTGAGTTCCATATTGGTGTTCTGTCTTGGTTCGTTTTTCAGGCGCATAAAAAGCCCCGCGATTTTTAGGCGCGAGGCTTGGCTGAGAAAGATAAAGAGAACGAGAAAGAGGAAAGAGCGCGCGGGTTTTGGGAAGCGCTTTGAGGTCAAGTCGCTCCACCCTAACTAACGGTGTTCCTCGTAGGTGATATCGATCTTGGCGGCGAAGGCTTTTTTCTTGGCGGCGCCTTGGAAGCGGATGCTGTGCGTGCGCTCGTCGTAGCTGTATCCGTTTTGTGGATCGGCGGCGACTTCCTGTCCGTCGACCAGCACGCGAAGGCTCTTTTTGTACAGGGTCGCGCCGGGCGGAACCGGATCGAGCGCGACGGCAACGGTCTCGGCGATGCGGTCGCCGAGCGCGGCTAGCGGGCCCGAGAAATCGCCTTCGATGTTGAGCACCGAACCGCCCGTGAGTTCGGCAGCGCGCCGGTGCGAGACATTGGTGGGCGATACCACCGCGTTGATCTCCAGCTTTCCGCGTTTGTTGCCCTTGGCGACGATGAAGGGGCGCAGCACCCATTGGTCGATGTAGCTGTCGAGGGTCTGGCGTTTCAGGGGGTTGCGCTTGTTGTATTGGTTGAGCAGTTCAGGCAGTTTGCCGTCCTCGATCCACTCGGCTTGGCGGGCGCCGTCCTTGCCGCTCTTGCTGTCCTTCCAGGTGGCCATGCGCGTTTCTTCCTCGTCCATGAAGAAGACCACGATCGTGGTGGCGGCGGGGCGCAGGAAGGCGTGCTGCTTGTTGTAGGAGCTCACGACGAAATTATACACGGATGTGAACGCAGTGCGGTTGCTGTCGCCGTTGGTGCCTACTTTGACTAGTTCGGCGAAGAGAGCGTCGGGCGTCTGTGGCGTAATCCACGGTTGGTCGAGGGCCGGAAGCGTTACGAGGAGGCCGTTGCTGGCGACGCGTTTGGTGATCTGCTTTGGTTTGTTGCGGCGGTCGAGCACGGGATTACCGGTTTTGTCGAGTTCGACGGAACGGACCTTTTTGAAGAAGGGTTGGTCGTTAGCGCTGTAGGATGGATTGGCGTTCACGAAATCGGTTGTCAGCACGCCGATGCGGTAGTCGAGATCACGCTCGCGGAAGAGCTGCCTGAAGCGGCTCAGGTTGGCGGCGATCCGGCTCTGGTGCGCGGCCATGGAGGGCGAGTTGTTGATGACGAAGACGAGGTCGACCTCTCGGCTGCGGGAGCGATCGGCTGTGATGTGTTGCACGGTGCGGACTGGTTCGACTTTTACCTTGATGAAGTTCACTAATCCGAACTGCTGGTTGTTTTCGTCGAACGTGTAGTAGCCGAACCGTTCTTCACCGATAAAGCCCGGGTTGGGCGCGTAGGTGAGCTGGCCGGTGGTGCGATCAAGCTTGGCGGTGCCGTTCTGCGGTTTGGCCTTTTCGTCCAGCATGTAGGCGATCTTTGGGTTGGCGATGCCGGCACGGGATTCCGGAGCCATGAAATCCTCGTGGCTGGGGATCTTTTGCGTGATTGGCCAGTTCGGGCGGGTCGTGACCAAGACCTCAAGGACATTCATCGTCTGTTCGCGAGTTGCGGTGACCTCGAGTTTGTCCAGCACGGTCGGTGGAGGCTGCTTCATCGTGATTACGACGTTGTTTTTGAACACCAAGCCCGTGGCTTCGTTGCGCACCGTGTAGCCGAACGAGTCAATGCCCTCGTAGTCGGTGTCCGCTTGGTAGAGAAAATAGTTCAGGCGAGAGGTTTTGTTGCTGAAGAAGTCGGAGTCGTCACCTCCGGCGACTCCGACGCGGCCGTGCTCCGGCTCTTGTGTGATCGTGTAGACGAGCGGGGAGCTGGCATCGGCTCCGCCCAGTTCCGGTGCGACGACGAGGTTTCCGTTCACGCCGCCGTTGTCAGTCTCAAACTCCATCGGTTTCGTCGACACGATCGCGTCGGTGTCGGCGGGCGAGGATTCGCTTGGGGTGGGGGAATCACTCGCGGAAGCGGGCGTGTCGTCGGCGAAAGCCGGCGTCACAGCCAGCAGAAGTGCGAAGGGCAAGGCGCCCAGCCAAGTGCGGGCGCTGAGTTTGCGGCGAAGAGAGATGTAGGTCATGCGGAGAATGGAATGTAAAGTGTGAGGAGTGAATAGAGTCACGCGCGCCCCGTCTTGGTTCCTTCTAGCCGCAGCGGAGTGGACGAAACACGTGTAAACAATCAGCAACGCGATGCGACGTGCAAGGTTGCAGCGGGACGAACCAGGCAACGACGGAGCGTTGCGCTCCAGGTGAGTTCATTGCTGGCGGCAGAGGTGAATTAGAACTATTTCAGCCTGCTTTTCAGGGGTTTTTCTAAATCTTTCAGTCTTTTGCCCGTTATCTAGCAGTGGGGTCGCCACTTGGCTCAATCCGACCTCATATCGTATGCAAAACAGGCACATCTCTGGAAACTCTCTGACGGGAAACCAATGTCTTTCTCGCGGAAAAACAGGCGTTATTATTTCCTTCGCCTTACTTTTTATCATCGGTGGCATGGGATTGACGGGGTGCAAGCGTGAGAAAAAATGCGCGCCCGATAACAACAACAACCAGTCCGCACCGGTAACGCCGAAGCCGACGACCATTTCTCTCGCCGGAACCGAGGACACGCCGGTGGTCATCGATTTCAATCAGGTGTTTGGCGTTTCCAGCACGACGTGGGCGACGAGCGTCCCGCCGACCAACGGTACGCTCGCCATCGCTGGCAATCACGTCACCTATACGCCTGCGTTGGATTGGTCGGCATTGATGAATTTTCCCTGACTAACACTCCGGGCGGCACGCCGTATATTGTCCGTCTTTCGATCGTGGTGGTGAACGATGCGCCGACGATCAGTGGCGTGCCTGCCACCCTGAGTGCCAACCCCGGTCAGATCATAACCTTTACGGCCACCCTAAGCGATCCCGACAGTCCGCTCCAGACGCCGACGTTCACTTCGTCGGCCGTTGGCGTGATTCCGACGGTCACGGGCGCGGGCGGTCCTCCTGCGTGGGTGGTCACCGCGACGGTGAGTGCCTCCGCTACCGCTGGGCAGACGACGGATATCGCTGTTCGGGCGACGGACGGAACCACACCGACCACCGCAACGTGTCGTGTGACAGTGACGGCGGTTGACTTCGTCGATGTGCTGGTCGGCCCCGGCATGCGCGGTGGCCCGAGCGAGGCCGGCACGTTGTTCACTTTGAATCCCGCGAACAGCGCCACGAATCTCACGAGTCCGTTCACCGGCCTGCCGTTCTACAACGACCAAGGTCCTACCTGTGGCTTTGTTTACAACAGCGGCGACGGCATGATGTACGCCCTGGCCAACGTCGGCGGCAGCGCCAGCAGTGGAGCCATCGTCCGTTTCCCGCCGGATCACCCGGAGCAGATGGTGACGTTGTACAGCTTCACCCGCCCCATCGACGGCGGGTTTCCGACGAGTACTCCGGCCCTGATCAATGGCGCATTGTATGGCGTGACGATGAGCGGGGGGGCCAGTGACCATGGTACAATCTGGAAATTCGATCTGGCCACGCGGACGCTGCGCATCCTCGCCAAGCTCGGCCTGACTGATGTCGCGGGGTCTCCGCCCACGGTGAATTCCCAGGTCTGTAATTTCGGGCCGATCAGCGATGGCAGTGGCGGACTTTATGTCGGCTTTGCCGATGGTCACGCTTGGGTGCGAATCCGGACCGATTTGGGTGATGCGATTGAGATCCCGGGCGGTGTTGATGGGAATACATGGGCCTTCGCGAAGGACTCGTTGCAAAACGGTTACGGAGTCGAGCAATCGGCCGGCGGATCGACCCTCTGGCAGATGAAGTTGAATCCGGGCCAGGATATTTTTCAAGGTGCCAACATGACCATCTGGAACGGCACTGATATGGGCTTTGGTTGGGACATCGAGGCCTTGGTTCATTCCGATTCCAGTAACCAGTTCCTATTCGTGACAAGCTTTGCCTCACCCTCCAATAGTTACCGTGGACGGTTAGTAAAAATCAACTCGGTCAGTAACCTGACCACAGTGTACAATTTTCCCGCCAACAGTCCGCTGGCTAGTCCTTTCGGCATGCAAGCCCTGCCGATGGGGAAACTTCTGGGAGTTTCGGACGCCGACGGGGTTTCCCAAACCCTTTGGCATGCAGATACGGCTACGTACCAGCCCCAAGTGGTCTTGCGGGCGGCGGCCTACGAGTCACTGAGCTCGCTGATCGGAGTCGGTCCGCGCCAGGGCTTCGTTTGGAGTGCTCCTTTAGACGGTCTGGCCTCCTTCAACTTGACCCCGACACTCATCACTTACCATATCGACGATGGTTCGGCGACCCGGACGACGTTGGGTTACACCGAGGGCAGCAGCCCGGTGGGCGCGCCCGTCGCTTTGGCCGATGGCACCTTGTGCGGTCTTTGCACTGAAAATGGATTTAAGATTCACAATGCCGGCTATCCTGGCGGAACGCGGTTTTATCGCTGGAATCCGCTGACTGGCCAACGTACCCGCCTGAACAATGAGAGGGATTACACCAATCTGACTTATCCACCGGTGCGCAGCTCGAACGTTGCCGACCTCAATCTCTACACCGTGGGATATTTCGAATCAGGCACCTTGGCTTCCCCCACCGCCTCTTGGCGCCTCTTGGTGACCAACGCGCAGACCGGCGTTAACGCGACGGCAATCTCTCTCGGAGAAACCGTGCCGCATACCGATCTCTCCTACCGTGCCCGCGGTGCCTCTGTGGTTGCCAACCCAGTCGCCACCGGCTCGCCCATGACCGTCTATGCGTGCAGCCAGACTCAGGTGGTGTCCATCCCGGTCGGCAGCTCCACCGTCACCACGATCGGTTCGCTGCCCGCTGGTTCGGTGACGGTGGGCGCGCCCCTGATCCAGGGCACCACCCTCATCGCTTGCTATTCCGATGCGACCAGCGGCGGCATCGCCCGCTTTGATCTCGCGGGCACCCTGCCCGTTACGCCAACCCTCATCGCGTTGCCGGTCGGCGAATATTTCGACTGCACGCCGTTTGTCGCTGCGGATGGTTCGGTTTATGTCGTTTCAGCCTTTGAAAGCGCCGGTGGCGGCATGCTCTATCGCTTCAACATGGCGACGGGTGTGCTCACCCAAGTGATGACGATCAGCCAATCCGCGACTGCGGTGCTGAAAGCCTGCCCGCGCGGCACCCTTTGCCAAACCGCCGATGGCACAATCTGGGGCGTGGCCACGATCACCAGCGGTCATGGCCTGCTGGCCGACGATGCGACCAGCGGCTCCTACATCTGGGGCTACCACAGCAACGGACAGATGACCTACCAACCGCTGACGCGCAAACAAGGTTTCGGCGATACCTTCCCTGGATTGACCAAGGCCACCGTGAACCGGCTCCTCCTGACCAATTAGGTGTTGTCAGCAGTTATACTTTGCACTGCGCGCCACCTCAAGGCACCATGAAGCATTCATATCGCCGGAGTTTTCTTCTCGCCCTGTTTCTTCTTGTTCGGTTGGCGCTGAGCGCGACGGCCGCTGATACTGCTCAGTCGGCGCAGACCAGTACATCGATGGCAAAACCATCGAGAGGCGTAGTAGAAGGCGTGCCTGTCGTTGTCTGGGGGCGGACTCTAGTGACTTACCGGCTGGGCATGGAGTTCTCTGACGCCAATCAGCGTGCGCGAGCGGCGGAAGAGCGAATAGCCAACGCACTTGGTTCAATTAAGACAGATGACCTCGTCGTTCAACCCATGCAGATCGGTGACGTACGTGGCTTTTCTATTTCGGCCGGTCAGGTATTTCTACTCAAAGTGATGTCAGGTGATCTGGAGCCCGAAGAGAATCAGGCTTTGGAAAAAGTGGCTGAAAACGTCGTGACGGAAATTCGTGCTCTCGTACATGATCACGCAGCTCAACACTCGGTTACTTTGCTGATTCGAGCGGGCGTACGTTCACTTATAGCGACAGTTTTGTTTGCGGCGCTCTGGGTTCTGAGCCTTTGGCTTAAAGCACGACTGCTTCTCCGTATCGCGAAAAGCACTGAGCCGACAGACCAAATGTTCAACGTCTTTGGTTACGACTGGCGGCCCATTTTTCTTGGGATTGCGACGACCTTGACAAGGTTGCTCATGCTAGCGGTGGTGCTCAGCTGTGCTTATCTTTGGGCGACTTTTGTGCTCAGCCAGTTTCCCTACACCCGGCATTGGGGGGAGCAATTGGGTAGCTACCTTCTCAATGCTGTCTCCAGCCTCGCGCACGGCGCAATTGGTGAGATTCCAAATTTCACTGTCCTGATCGTCATTCTGCTTGTCGCCCGCGGCCTGATTCGGATTTTGAATGGTTGGTTTTCAGCCATCGAATCAGGAAAACATTTAAACACCTGGCTCGACCTCGAGGCAGCGCGGGCGACGAGGCGGTTGGCAGGCATTGGCGTGTGGGTTGTTGCGCTGGTAGTAGCTTTTCCGTACCTCCCGGGATCTCGATCGGAGGCGTTTAAAGGCATATCGGTTTTTCTCGGGCTTATGCTCTCACTGGGAGGCGCTAGCTTTGTGAGTCAGATTATTGGTGGTCTAGCTGCGATATATTCGCGCGCCGTAAGGTCTGGTGACTACATCATTGTGGGGGAAACCCAAGGCACGGTGAAAGAAATGGGATTACTGACCACGAAAGTGATCACCCGCACGCGCGAGGAAGTTACGATCCCGAACTCGATTCTGATTAGTTCGGCAATCAGGAATCTTTCACGGGGCGCTGGCAATTCGACGCTTTTGTCCACCACTGTCACGATCGGCTATGATGCACCGTGGCGGCAAGTCCAGGCCATGCTACTTCAGGCGGCAGCCATAATCGAAGGTATTCTGCAAACTCCACCGCCCTTTGTGTTGCAGACGGCGCTCGACGATTTCTACGTGCGCTACGAACTCACGGTTTGTGTTAAAAGCTCGTTGGAGCGCAGCGAGATCACGGACCGTCTTCACGGAAAAATACAGGATGTCTTCAACGAGAACGGAGTGCAAATCATGTCGCCGCACTTCTTAAATCAGCCGTCAACTGCGATCGTGGTCCCTAAAGATCGCTGGCACCCTGCACCGGCAAAACCTACTGCTTGAGCTAATGCAGTTCCTGTAAAACTGTAGCCGAATTTCCGGAAACTATTTTGACTGAAATTGTCTTCGGGTACGCGACCGCTGGGCGCGCCGGTTTTTTTGCCCTACCTCGAACGGCTACGGTTTAACTGAAACTGCTATAATACCGACTTGGAGAAGTGTGGCGGACGGAACAGGCTCGGTGTGGTGGCGGATGGGGCGATGACGGAGCGTTGCCTATTTCGAACAGAAGGCGTGGACGGAAATTGTTTTTCTTTGCGGCTCTGCGCCTCCGCGTGAGCCAAAAGAACAATCAACAGTCGCGGAGAGGAGTTTCACGCAAAGGCGCCAAGCCGCAAAGGGCGGAAATCAGATCGTCCTTGCGGGAATGGTGGTGGAAGGTAGTTTGGGGATGAATATGGCGCGAACTCTTTTGATTCTTTTTGCGATCATTATCCTTTCAATACGCGTGCATGCTGACTCGTGGGTAACGCCGACTGACGATCTCCAAGTGTTTTCTGGAAATGGGAAATTTCGGTTCACCGCCCTTTTGCCGAAAAGGGATAACGTCGCTTGGCCTCGTCACGCAATCAAGGCCGCATCGAAAAATAAACAAGACGATTCTAGTCGTGGAGATAGTTGCATTGGGAAACTCGAAGTCGTCGGGCCTAAGGGGGATTCGACAACGCTCTGGATGCGACCGCTTGTGAATTCTGTGACGCCCCTAAAAGTCATTGTGGCAGATAGTGGCAAATACGTAGTGACCTTTGATAATTGGTTCGGCGTGGGAACAGATCCGATTGTTATCTACAACGAACGAGGTGATCTGATTAGGCGCCATACCTTGGAAAGTCTGGGACTAATAAAGTTTACACGAGGTGCAGCTGAGTACGACATTGAGGATCCTTTGATTGATTCCAGTACCGCCAGCATATACTGGCAAAGTAATGCCATCGTGCAGCTTTCTGAAGACCAGCAATTCCTTCTGGCGAGGTTATATTGGGGGTATACATTCTCGGTTCGCTTGAGTGATGGCATTGTTTCCATTGATTGTGAGAGGTACCACGCACAGCTACGGAAGAAAATGGAGGAGAAGATAATGGCTGGGTTTTTATCGCCTGACGCCCGATCACATAGGGTAGCGGCAATCTTGGCTGGATACAGCGGAGATAAAAATTATATCCCCGCTCTTCGGCCGCTACTTCTAGATAAGAGTTTCAACATCTCTAAAACATCGATCAACGGCAGGTACGACCATTCAGCACGTAATTATGAAATTCGGGAAGCTGCGGTATCAGCGTTGAAAAGATGACGGCGCGTTACTGTTAACGCGCCGTATCCATTAAAACCTTACTTCTTCTTCGCGGCGCGGGCTTCTTCCACCGCGGCTTGGGCGGCGGCGAGGCGGGCGACGGGGACGCCGAAGACTGCACCCAAGACATCTGCATCACGAACCAACGCGATCAATGATCGCTTCAGAATCGTCACCTTTACCATCAGTCAATGGGGTCCTCGCTCGGACTCATACCCCTCAATGCACAGCTATTGATAAAGTATTGGCGCAACAGAAGGAAGATGCCCGCCAAAAAACCGCAGAGATCGATAGGGCTACGCGGCAGGCAGTCTATAAAGCATGGGTAGCGAAGATTCGAATACCAGAGTACCTCAAGAGTATGGATCCTCGGGAATTCGAGAACAACCGCCTCACGTCCGCACGGCCCAGCGGAGTTTCGCGGAAGAACTGCGTGGGTTGTCACGACGTTCTTCTGGACTGGCGCGGATAATTTCTTCGTTAGTCGCGGAATATAATCCGGTGCGCACGCCATCGCGGAAGGCATGTTTCACGCGGCGATCTTCGCCTGAATGAAACGTGAGAATCGCCACGCGTCCGCCGGATTTCAGGCAAGCGGGTAGCAGGCGGAGGAACATATCGAGCGCGCCAAATTCGTCGTTCACTGCAATGCGCAACGCCTGAAACACGCGGCGCACGCAATCGTCGTCAGCTTCCGGTTCGTGACGGAATTTATGGAGATTAAGGATGGTTCGGATCGTCTCGGCGAGTTGCAGTGTTCGCGTAAACGGCGTTTTGCTGCGGCGCGCGGTGAGTTCGCGAGCGAGTAATTCGGCCTGAGGCTCGTCGGCATTTTCGGTGAGCGCGGTGGCCAGTTTTTCGGTGGAAATTTTGGCCAGCCATTCGCTTGCCGATGGCGGACGGGTTGGGTTCAGGCGCAGATCGAGCGGACAGTCGGTTTTGAAAGTGAAGCCGCGCGCCGGGTCGTCGATCTGCATCGATGAAACGCCGAGATCGGCGAGGATGGCGTCGGCACCAGCGAGTCCGAGTTCAGCGAGCACTTTGGACAGCCCGGCGAAGTTGGAGCGGACTGGCGTAAAAACATCTTCGCCAAAACCAGCGGCACGCAGGCGAGCGATAGTTTTAGGCTGTTCGATTGGATCGACATCGAGGCCGATGAGACGGCCGCCCGGGGTGAGGCGCGCCAGTGATTCCCGTGCGTGACCGCCGAAGCCGAGCGTGCAATCCACAGCGATTTCGCCGGGTGCGAGCGCGAGCACTTCGAGAATCTCCGCCACCATGATTGGCCGGTGCGTGCCCGCAGGCGTCTTGCCCGAGGCGAGGACCTTGGCCACATCGGCGGCGTAACGCTCCGGATTTAGCTCCTTATATTTCTCCTCAAACCGCCGCGGATTTTTCCCCGCATAGCGTGGTCGCCGCTTGTGCGGGGTGGACGCGCTTGGTTCGGGTGATGTGGAGTCGGAGTTAGGCATCAATTGTCTTTTGCGTTATTTAAGAGGTGAGTTTGAAGAGTGTGGTTGTTGTCACGCTGCACTCAATTCACGCGGCTTCACTTCGCGTTCGATTTTGGCACCCAATTCGCGCTTAGCTTTGCGCAGATCGCAATCGGTTTGGAGGCGCAGCCACCAGCCTTCTGAGAGACCGAAGTAACGATCGAGCCGCAGGCCGGTATCGGCCGTGACTGCACGCTCACCGGCTAGGATTGCGGTGATGCGAGTGAGCGGCACACCGATGTCTTTTGCCAAGCGGTACGCGGTGAGGTCCATCGGCTTCAGAAAATCTTCGGAAAGCATTTCGCCGGGAGTCAGAAGGGGAATGAGTTTAGTTTTCATTTTTAGTGGTAGTCGACGATTTCAACTTCTTTGACGCCAGCAGTCGTCCAGTGGAAGCAGATGCGCCATTGGTTGTTGATGCGGATGGAGTGCTGGCCTTTTCGCTCGCCCTTCAATGTTTCGAGTCGGTTGCCCGGTGGCACGCGTAGATCGGAGAGTTGTTTCGCGAGGTTGATTTGAATGAGCTTTCTGAGTGCCGTTGATTGGATTTGCGGAGGAAATTCTGGCGTCTGCTCGCCGTCGAAAATTGCCTTCGTGGCATCGCAAGCAAAAGTGAGAATCATCTTGTTTGGAAGGTTACGCATCGCGTTACTAACGTCAAGCGTAAGCACCCGACTTTTTCGACGATTGGCCTATTCGCATGGAGCAGCGGATGTACTGGGCCGCGCTTCAACAATAGGTGGGTGGAGTGGTATCCGTGAGTGCCGGTCTACAGGACGCCAAGGTGCTGCTTTGGATCTTACAAACGTAATGCAGCGGAGCCATGAAAATGGTACAACTGACCGCTTCAGGCTCTTCTATTTCGCCGGTTCATACTCTTGGAGCGACAGGGGGCTATGGGTTTTCTCCCTGTATTCCGGTTTTTAGTTTCTGGATCTGATAAGGATATCGTCCTTCAATCTTGGTGATACGTACAGAATGGCCCGCGGTCTTTTCGAAAGACACTACGATCCGGTCATTGATAGGTTCTTTGTCAGCGAGTTTGATCCACCCGCGCACGTTGTAGGTGAAAAAACCGGTGGTTTTCGAATCAGCGGTTTCGATGAACCAATTGAGTTTAGAGCTATTGAAGATTTTCTTTGCAGACACGTCTTCCTTGCAGCTGGGAAAGTTCCCGACGGGCTCTATTTGGGTACTATATTCGAAATAGCTGCGGAGTAGTTCAATGACTTCGAGTGATTCTGGCGGTGGATAAGGCCTGTGCATAAACTGGTCTTCAACACAGGTTATGGTGAGAGGGTTTCCATCGACCTGTTCAAAGAATACGACTGCCTCAATACTGCTTTGCCTCCGGTCAGCCAACTTTACCCAGCCCACGACTTTGATGGTGAAATATCCGATCGATTTAACACCACGTTTCGCAACTTCCCAATTCGGTACTCTTTTTGCGCCCTTTCCTTTTGGCGGATTTCCGACGGGTGATATTTCAGAAATAAATTCGAAGTGCTGGTCGAAATATTTTGCCTTAATCAGCTGATCTTTGATTTCGCCGGGTTCAGTACGGTTTTCGATAACGATCGAATTGCCGAGGACATATAGTAGCACAAAGCCAACGATGCCAATGCTGCCAAGAATCACTCCTGGCCACGTGAACCAAAAAGTTTTTCGATCATATTCATCTGAGGATATGGGCTGTAGGTCCTTCGTCATGTGAGTCTGCGGGTTACCTATGCTCCATGGCGGCGAACCAATTGAGTCCAGGATCTGCTGGCAAGTGCGTAACCAGGTGCGACGGAAAATCTTTGCATGCACCTCGCCGGAAAGTTGAAATATAGTTTCCATTTGCCCCGGGGGCGGCGGCTCTTCACGGTTTCCGGTTCCATGAGCGACAATCCCACCGATAATTCCCACGACCAGTATGCTGTGCGGCTCAAGAAGCTGCAGGATATGCGCGCGGCTGGCCAGGACCCGTTCCGGGCCAACGTGACCACGACGCATTTTTCGGCCGACGCCAAAGCCCTCTATCAGGAAGGTCAGGACTACGCGGTGACTGTTACGGTGGCCGGGCGCTTGATCACGTTTCGCGTTCAAGGTGGCAGCTCGTTCGTCAAGATTCAGGACCAGCAGGGGCCGATTCAGCTTTATTTCCGCAAGGACGTTTTGGGTGAAGAACGCTACGGCGTGTTCAAGAAGTCGCTCGATCTGGGCGACATCATCGGTGTCACTGGCACGTTGTTCAAAACCAAGACCGGCGAAATCACCGTTCGCGTGGATGCGTTCACGCTCGTCTCAAAGGCACTGCATCCGTTGCCCGAAAAATGGCACGGCCTGACCGACCCCGAGCAAGTTTACCGCCAGCGTTATCTCGATCTGATCGTCAACGAGGAGTCGCGCAAACGCCTCCAGCTTCGCTCGCGCATCATCTCGCACATCCGCAGCTTCCTCGAAAAGCGCAACTTCATCGAAGTCGAGACGCCTGTTCTGCAAGCCATCGCTGGTGGTGCCGCAGCCAAACCATTTAATACCCACCACAATGCGCTTGGCATCGATTTCGTACTGCGTATCTCGCTCGAACTTTATTTGAAGCGCATGCTCGTCGGCGGTTTTGACCGCGTGTTCGAAATCGGCCGCAACTTCCGCAACGAAGGTATTTCGCGCCGTCACAACCCCGAGTTTACCATGATGGAAGTCTATCAGGCCTACAGCGATTTCCGCGGCATGATGACGCTCATCAAGGATCTGCTCACCTCGATCTGCACCGAGGTGCTTGGCACGAACCAGATCGTACACCCAGCCAGCGGACAGATGATCAATTTTGCGGGCGAGTGGCGCGAGGTGAAGTACAAGGATCTCATTCGTGAAGTCACTGGCGATGCCGGTTGGTTCGAGCGCAGCAAGGCGGAGAAGATCGCCGGCGCAGAAAAACTTGGCTGCAGCGTCAATCCGGCGTGGGAAGAGTTCGAGATCACCAACGAAATTTTCTCAAAGAAAATCGAGCCTACGCTGATTCAGCCGACGTTCGTCACGCATCTGCCGAAGGAACTTTGCCCGTTGGCCAAGATCACGCTCGACGACCCGACGACGATCGACGTTTTCGAGCTCACGATCGGCGGCATGGAAGTCGCCCCCGCGTATTCCGAACAAAACGATCCTTTCGTGCAGCGCCAAATGTTCGAAGCGCAGGCCGGCGAGGAAAAGCAGAACATCGACGAAGATTTCCTGCGCGCGCTCGAACACGGCATGCCGCCCGCCGGTGGTATGGGCGTGGGCATCGACCGTCTCTGCATTCTGCTGACCGGCGCCGAGAGCATCCGCGACGTGATTCTTTTTCCGCAGCTCAGGCCCGGAGCCTGAATGGGTTTAAGGGATAAGTGATAAGGGATAAGTCAGAGCTGAGAGGACTGGCTCGACCTTACCACTTATCACTTACAACTTAACCCTAAACGCATGCCCTGGTATCTCTACCTCGCTCTCAAGCAGCTTTTCCCGACCGGGCGGCGGTTTCCGTTTTTCACGTTCATCTCGGTGATGGGCGTGGCGCTTGGTGTGGCCTTGCTGGTTGTGGTCACAAGCGTGATGGGCGGATTTGGCTACGAGATCCGTCGCATGATTGTGGATACCGAGGGCGAGATTCAGATCAAATCCAGCGGTTTCATCACAGACTCAGCTGAGGTGTTGAAAAAGGCGAAGGCTGTGCCCGGTGTCGTCGCCGCCACGCCGTACGCGGCCGGTGCGGTGATGATCGAGTATCACGGCAAGCCTGCTTATCCTGGAATGCGCGGGCTCGACCTCGCGACGGTCGAGGAAGTCGTGCAACTCAGCAAATACGTCCGCCTGGGCTCGCTCGACGATCTTGATGACGACTCGGTGATGCTGAGTTCGCAATTGGCGCGTTCGATTGGTGCGAGTCTCGGCAGCAAAATCGAAGTTTACTCGCCGCTCATGATCGAGCGGTTCAAGAGCGATGAAATCTTTATGCCGCGCGAAGTCCGCGTGGTCGGCATCGTCGAGATCGGCCACCAACAACTCGATAGCAGCACGGTGTATTGCACGATCCGGCTCGCGCAGGATTTGTACGGGCTTGGCTCTTCGGTCCACGGTATCAATGTGCGGGTGCGCGAGGGGCAGAACGAGGATGCAGTCGCGGCGCGTTTGAATACGGCGCTGCCTTACGGCATTCGTGCGTTTTCCTGGATGGATAGTTTTAGCGATTTCCTCTGGGTGTTGCAGCTGGAGAAAAACATGATCTTTTTTCTTCTGCTCTTTATCGTGATTGTTGCCGGTTTTTCCGTGGCGAGTTCGCTGCTTATTTCGGTCGTGCGCAAGACGCGTGAGATCGGTCTGCTCGGTGCGCTGGGCGGAAAATCGCGCCAGGTCGCAGCATGTTTTTGTTTTCAAGGACTGATCATTGGCATCTGCGGAACGGCGCTCGGCCTCGGGCTCGGGTTCGTGGCGCTGACGTTTCGCAACGATTTCGTTCTGCTCGTCACGAAGCTCACGCAACGTGACGAAGTATTGCAGCGTTTCTATCAATTCAGCCAGTTGCCATCGCACACCGCCGTGAACGATATCGTGCTGATAGTAGTAAGTTCGGTTTTTATTTCAATGCTGGCCGGTCTGCTACCGGCGTGGCGTGCAGCGAGACTTAAACCCGTGGAGGCGCTTCGCAGTGAGTGAACCCGTTCTCACCGCCAGCGCGTTGCGCAAAACCTATCTGAGCGGCGACCGCCGGATTGAGGTGCTGAGCTGTGTCGATATGACAGTGCTGGCGGGTGAAAGCGTGAGCATTCGCGGAGAATCCGGCTCGGGGAAATCCACGTTGCTCAACCTGCTTGCGGCGCTCGATGCGCCCGACAGCGGCGAGGTTTTTTGGGATGGAAAACCGAGCATCGGTACCGAAGTACGCGGCACATATCTCGGCATGGTGTTCCAATCGTTTTACCTGATTCCGGAGCTCGACGCATTGCAGAACGTGCTCATGGCGCGACGTATGGTGGGACGAGTTGGTTCGGCTGAAAAAGCGCGCGCCAAGGAGTTGCTCGCGAAAGTCGGACTGGTCGAGCGGGCGCATCACCTGCCGTCCCAGCTTTCCGGTGGCGAACGTCAGCGTGTTGCCGTGGCGCGGGCGCTCATGAATTCGCCGCAGCTCATTCTCGCCGATGAACCGACCGGCAACCTCGACGAAAAGACGGGCGATGCGGTGATCGAACTATTGCTCGGGCTTTGCGCCGAAACCAAGACGGCTTTGATTCTCGTCACGCACAACGCCGCGCATGCGGCGAAGACGAATCGCAAAACTCTCCTCCACGAAGGGAAACTCCACGATGTTGTTTAAATCAAAAAAAGAAAAAATCGTTTGCGGCGTAATCGGTGTTGGCTCGCTTGGGCAACATCACGCGCGCATCTACGCTTCGATGAAGAACGTCGAGTTCGCCGGCATCTTCGAGACGAGCGATGCTCGGGCGAAGGAGATCTGCGAGAAGCACAACTGTCGCCGTTTCGCCACGATCGAAGAACTCGGCGAAGTGTGTGACGCGGTTTCGGTGGTGGTGCCAACGGATCGGCACGCTGAGGTCGCGCTGCCGTTGTTAGCGAAGGGTTGTCATTTGCTGATCGAGAAACCGATTTGTGCCTCGCTCGAAGAAGCAGAAAAAGTTCTGGCCGCCGCCCAGGCCGCTCACTGCATCGTACAGGTTGGCCACATCGAACATTTTAATCCGGTGATGAGCTTTCTGGAAAAGGAAATCGACCGGCCGGGCTACATCACAACCGAACGACTCGCTCCCTACCAAACGCGCGGCACTGAGGTGGGCGTGGTGCTCGATTTGATGATTCACGACATCGGCATCGTGCTGGCACTGGTAAAATCGCCGATCGAGAAGATCGACAGCGTAGGCATGAACGTACTTTCAAAAACCGAGGATATCGCCAACGCACGCATCCAGTTTCAGAATGGTTGTGTCGCGAATCTCAGCGCGAGCCGCATGAGTCTGAAGAAAAATCGCGAGATCCGCATCTTTCAGGACAACGCGTATCTGTCGCTCGATTTCATGAACCAGAAAGGTCATCTCGTGAAGAAGAGCGACCTGATCGCCTACGGCTTAAAGTTGAAAGTCGGTCTGGCCAAGCCGGGTGACGTGAGTTCGATTCCGGTGGACGATATTCCCATTGAAAAAGGCGAACCACTCGCCATCGAGTTAGCGAGTTTCATCGAGAGTGTGACGAAGGCGAAGCAACCGAAAGTCGGAGCAGCACTCGGCAAGAGTGCGCTTGAAGTAGCGATCACAATCACGGAGCAGATCCGGGCGAATAAGAAGCAATGAAAACGATCCAGCTCACGCAAAGACGCAAAGGCGCAAAGACAATCAAGTCATTGTCGGTGCAATGTGTAGACTTTTCTTCTTTGCGGCTTCGCGTCTTTGCGTGAGAAGTCATGTCTTCTGCTATTACAAAATCGATTTTGAGTTTGCCTGCACCTGTTGCCGGTAAGGTTGATCTACTGATCATCGCTGGCGAGCATTCGGGTGATGAGCATGCAGCGCGGATGTTGAGCGGGGCACTGGCCCAAAGACCTGGCTTGCGGGTGGCGGCGCTCGGTGGTCCGCGTTTGCGAGCGGCAGGTGCGCAACTCCTGCGTGATATGACGGCGACTTCGGTGATCGGTTTTGTCGAAACACTGAAGAGCATTTCGTACTTCAAGGCGTTGTTTAGCGAAATCTTGCGCTGGATCGGCGAGCATCAGCCGAGGGCGGTGTGTTTTGTCGATTCCTCCGGACTGAACTTGCGGATCGCGCAGCAGATGTTTGATCGCGGGCTTTCGGCCAAAGCGGGTGGGAAAATTAAAACGGTTTACTACATCAGCCCGCAGATTTGGGCGTCCCGAGCGGGTCGGCGTTTCAAGATGGCGAAATATCTCGATGGTCTGGCGGTGATTTTCCCGTTCGAGCCCGAGGTGTATGCAGACACGAAGCTGCCGGTGGAATTTGTTGGGCATCCTTTCATGGCCGAGCATGTGGTGTCGCCGGTGCGCTACGATCTGGATGGCCCTGTGTTGCTTCTACCGGGTAGTCGACGTTCGGCGGTGGAGCGGATTTTCCCTGTGATGTTGGCGGCATACGAGAAAGTTTCGGAGCGCGATGCGGTCGCGATCTATCCAAGCCAGGATATTCTTGCCGTGCTGCGTGCGGCGAATCCGCCGTCGCGCGTGGAGTTGCGCCCGGCGGGTGAACCAGTCGCGGCCTCGGCGGTGTTAACTAGTTCGGGTACGATGTCGATGCGGTGCGCTTTGGCGGGAATCCCTGGTGTGGTCATGTACCGAGCGCATCCGCTGGAGTACGTGCTCGGGCGGATGTTGGTGAAAGTCCCATATCTCGGCATCGCGAATTTATTGATCAAGGAACCGATGTACCCCGAGTACATCCAAGGCGCCGCGAAACCCGAAGTGCTGGCGAACGAGTTGAAGGCTTGTCTGAGTAATCCGAGTCGACGTGTGGAGACGGCGGCTCGAGCGGAGAAATTGCGAGCAATCTTGCACCAGCCCGCGAAGGGGAGTGCCGCGGATTGGTTGGTTCGGCAATTGGGGTGAGCGATATTTCTGGGTAGGGCGCGTTATCCTTAACGGGCGGGAAAATATTCCAACGCGGCGGATTAGGGATAATCCGCCCTACCTCGGTTATTATTAATCTGCTCCCAGATTGAGTTCGCTTTTTCGATTAAGATTTCGCGGGCGCGTGCTACTTTGGCGGTGCGGGCGGCGAGATTTTCGTCGGCGATTTTGGCGAGGTCGTCGAGATTGTAGAGAAAGACGTTTTCCTTCTCGACCGCAGACGGATCGACGTCGCGTGGGAGGGCAAGATCGATCAGGAATAACGGGCGTGCGGGGCGTTTCTTCATCGCCGTTTGGATGGCTTGACTGGTTACGACTGTCTGCGGCGCGGCGGTGGAACAGACGACAATGTCGAAGTCGGCGAGGGAAGACGACCATTGCTCGAAGGGCAGTGCCGTGGCACCGAGTGTCGTGGCGAGTTCTTGCGCACGTTCGAGGCGACGGCTGGCGACGGTGAGCGCTTTCGCGCCACGACTTTGAAAGGCTTTCGCGGTCTTATCGCCGATCTCACCGGCACCGAGCAGCAGAATGCGCGCTTCGGCGAGATCGCCGAAAATCTTGGTGGCGAGATCGACGGCCACGTTGGCTACGCTGATCTGGCCTTCGGTAATGGCGGTGTGGGTACGGACGTGTTTCGCGTACTGAAAGTTTTTTTGAAAAACGCGGTTGAGGACCGGGCCAGTGCTGTGGCGCGTTTGGGCGGCGGCGTAAGCCTCCTTCACCTGGCCGAGAATTTCGGTTTCGCCCAGCATCTGCGAATCGAGACCGGAGGAGACTTCGAGCAAGTGCTGGATGGCATCGCGGTTGAGCGCATGCTGGCGAATGGCGTGGAACTCGGCTTCGGAGAATCCTTGGAAGGCGCAGAACTCGCGTTGGAGGTTGTCGACGGTTGCGGTAGAATCAGCGAGACCGTAGAATTCGACGCGGTTGCAGGTGTTGAGCACGGCGTATTCACGGAGGCCGGTGAGTTGGCTAAGGCGTTCGCAAAACGCATTCATCTTGTCTGCGGTGAGAGCGAGTTTTTCGCGCAACTCAATCGGGGTGGTGTGATGGCTTGCGCCCAGCGTGAACAGCGTCGGGGGAATCGGTTCACTCATGGCTGGCTGGTGACGGGCACGAGAGATGGTGTCTTCCGGTTCGATTCGATGATGCCAAGGGAGAACAGGGCGGCGACGAAAAGTACGATGCAGGTCCACGCCAGACGTTTTGTCAGAAGGATGCCGCGCAGACGCAGGACAAGTGCGACCGCATAGGCCAGCCAGATCGAGCCGGTGATGAGAATCTTGATCGCCGCGACGCTGTCGCGATCCTCCATCCAGTGAACATAACCAACCGCGACCGCAGCGCTCATCAGCACTGCGCCGGCGGTCAGCAAGCGGAAGTTGATGTGATCGAGATCGACCACCGAGGGTAGAAACGAGAAAACGCCACGGAGGTGATGACGTTGCAAGCTGAAGACCTGAAGCAGGTACATGATCGAGGTCAGGGCAAGTAGGCCGAAGACGCCGTAGCTGAATAATGCGAGCGCGGCATGAAACTCGATCCAGGGACTACCGCTAAACCCTTTGGTCATGCGCGCGATGTCCCATGCGGGGATAAGGAGTGAGACAAGCGTGAGTGTGGCCGAAAGACAGGTGTTGAAATAGCCGAGCAGACTCAGCCGGAAGGTCGGTCCGATAACGAGGTAGAGCGAGGTGGCGGACCAGGCGGTGAATTGAAAAAGCTCGAAAATATTTGTGATCGGGCAGCCGTGGACGGCCCGGCCGCGCAGGACAAGACCGACGGTTTGGAGCGTGAAGCCTGCGACGATCAGGATGTACATCCAGACGCGTGACTGTCGGCGTTCGCGCAGAAGTGCCACGGTCCCGAGGATGAAGCCGGCGAGATACAGCGTGGCGGCAAACCATAGCCAAGTGCGGTCAGAAAATGAGAACATCGTGGGACGCACAGACTGTTTATAACGCCGTAAAGGGCAAGTGTGGGAATCAGGTCGGTGATGCGGCTCTCTTTGCCGCAGGTTATACCTGCGATCTGGTTGAGATGTTATAGAGCTTGGAGCGTTTTTGGCCTATGCTTATTTGAGATAGGGCATTGGTCTTCGAAGTATTTCCAGAATTGCCCGAATTAAGGCATTATGAGCGCCGTGAAATTGTCCGACTCCGATCACTCTGTATTAAAAAACTCCCTACACGGTTTTTTCCTGGCCGCAGAATCAGCGGCGAGGAACGGTGGTGCGGAAGAATGCTGCCAATCGCAAGGAGGGCCAAGTCTATGATCCCTGTGGTTTGCACGCTGCTCTTGCTCGTCGTCGTGGTTGCCTGGGATGTCGAGGCATCGGGTAAGGACAAATCTTAGGACAGATTTTTTCGGTGTCATGAAAGCTCAACGCGTCCACGTGAAAAAACCAAAATCTGCGGCGAGCCCGAAACGGATCGTCACGGAGAAGCGGGGTGTTGTAGCGCGGCGGAGTTCTGCGGCAGCGAGCACGTTTTCTCCTGACGTAAGTAACCAAGAGACATTTCCCATCCAGCATTTGTTGCGGATTGCCCGCCAGAGCGGCGTTGCTGAGCCAATGGCCTGCGCGTCCTCATTAACGTTGCTTATCACTAGCCGGGCGGTGAATCACTGCCTGCATCGTGTATTGAAACCGCTGGGTTTATCTGAGGGTCGGTTTGTGGCGCTCGTGACGCTCTATGCGCTCGACCCGATGCCGACTAGTTCGGCGGATCTCGCTTATCACACCGAGATCACGAGGCCTGCGATGACGGGATTATTGGACACGATGGAAGAACGTGGCTGGATCCATCGCAAACACCGTGTAAATGCCGACCGGCGGTTTTCGTGCGTGTCGCTGACTGACTCGGGCCGGGAGGTCACGACTTTTGCTATTCAACGCTTCCTCAAATCGGCGGCCGAAATCTCTGAGGATCTGAAACCGACACAGCACAAACTGTTCGACAAGATTTGCGCGCAATTTCGTCGCCGCAGTTTGTGACACAACGGTGACATGAAACATTTCTCCGACTGCTATTCTAGATTAAGCTGACTCCATCGATTTTTACTTATGACTAAACGCATTGTCCTCACTGTCTTGATTGCCCTCGTTGTTTTTGGCGCGATCTTTGGCTACAAATTTTACAGCATCAGCAAGATGATGGCTGCGCGTGCCGGGATGCAAATGCCGCCGGTCACGGTGAGCGTAGCGAGTGTGCAGAAGCAGACCTGGCCCAATATGCTTACGGCGGTTGGTTCGTTAGCGAGTTATCGTGGCATCACAGTGAAGACCGAGTTGGAAGGGCCGGTGCGCGAGATCGTGGCACAATCGGGCGCCGTGGTCGCACAGGGTGATTTGCTCGTGGTGCTCGATACTGCGATGGAGGAAGCGCAACTTAGTGGTCTCGAAGCGCAGGCGAAACTGGCTGAAATCAACCTGACGCGTGCGCGCGAACTTCGCACGAATGGCACTAACACGCCTTCTGATCTCGATGGGGCCGAGGCTTCTTCGATTCAGAGCAAGGCCGCAGTTTCTCAGCTTCGTGTCACGCTCGCAAAGAAACGCATCGTCGCTCCTTTTGCCGGACGACTCGGTATCGTCAAAGTTTATCCAGGCCAATTTCTGAGCAAGGGCGATTCACTCGTTGTCCTTGAATGTATCGATCCGATCCATGTCGATTTCTCGCTGCCGCAACAGGACTTGAGCCGTCTGGCAGTTGATCAAATCGTTAACCTAAAGGTGGACGCTTTCCCTGGACGAGTTTTTGAGGCAAAGATCACGGCCATCAGCCCGCGTATCTCGGATGCGACGCGCAGTGTTGATGTGCGGGCAACTTTGGAAAACAAGGACGAAGCGTTGCGCCCTGGTATGTATGCCCGGGTTGAAGCGTTGCTTCCGCCGACTGAAAATGCGCTCGTGCTGCCTGGTGCTGCGGTGGTGCACAATCCCTACGGCGAGACTGTTTATGTAATAGATAATGGTTTGGCAAAACAGCGTTTCATCAAAACCGGTCCGCAGCGCGGAGATCTCATTCTGGTCACAGACGGGCTGAAGGAGGGCGATCAGGTCGTCACGGCCGGACAGATCAAGCTGCGTAACGGCAGCGCGGTGCGCATCGATAATTCGGCTGCGCCCGAAGCCAACCCAGCCCCTAAGCCCAACGAAAGTTAAGCGGAGCCTGCCATGCGTTTCACCGATCTATTTATCCGCCGTCCCATTCTTGCGACGGTGGTCAATCTCTTCCTCTTGCTGGGTGGGTGGCTGGCCTTCAATGCCATGGTCATTCGCCAGTACCCGGTCACAAACAATGCCGTGGTCAAAGTCACGACGACGTATCCTGGCGCGAGTGCTGACCTCGTGCGCGGTTTCATCACGACACCGTTGGAGCGCGAAATTTCCTCGGCTGACGGTCTCGATTACGTCGAGTCGGTCAGCGGTTCCAATGTCTCGGTTATCACGGCGAAGTTGCGCCTCAACTACGATCCCAACGACGCGCTCACGCAGATTACGTCCAAGGTGAATCGCGTACGCCGCGAGTTGCCGAGTGGCGCCGAAGATCCGGTTTTCGACGTGTCGGTAGGCGAGAGTACGGCGTCGATGTACCTGAGTTTTTCCAGCGACAAACTTGAGGCTAACCAGATCACAGACTACCTTGTCCGCGTGGTGCAGCCCAAGTTGACCACGGTCGAGGGTGTGCAAAAAGTTGATATCCTCGGCGGTCGCACGTTTGCGATGCGCATTTGGTTGAAGGATGATCGCATGGCTGCACTTGGTCTGAGTGCCGCAACCGTTCGCCAGAAACTAGCTTCACAAAACTATCTCTCCGCCGTCGGTCAGACCAAGGGTTCGATGATTTCGGTCAACCTCACTGCGAAGACCGATCTGCACACGGCCGAGGAATTCCGCCAGATGGTGATTCGCGAAAAGGATGGCCGCATCGTCCGGCTTGGCGATATCGCCGATGTTGTGCTTGGGGCAGAAGACTACAGTTCCAGTCTGACTTTTAACGGCCTCGTCGCGACGGGTATGAGCATCAGTGTGCTGCCGACGGCGAACTCCATCGACGTCATCAAGCGGGTGCATGAGGTATGGCCGGACTTGGTCAGTCAGTTCCCGGCCGGTTTGCAGGCCAATATTATTTATGACGCCACGGCGTTTATCAATGACTCGATCACGGAGGTCATTCACACGCTGCTCGAAGCCATGCTGATCGTGGTCGTCGTGATCTATCTTTTCCTGGGGTCGTTCCGTTCGGTGGTAATTCCCATCGTAGCCATCCCGCTTTCGCTGGTCGGCGGCGGCATTCTGATGCTCGCCTTCGGTTTCTCGATCAATCTGCTCACGCTGCTCGCGATGGTTCTGGCGATCGGTTTGGTCGTCGACGATGCGATTGTCGTGGTTGAAAATATCCATCGACATATCGAAGAAGGGCTCACGCCATTTGATGCGGCAATCAAGGGCGCGCACGAGTTGGTTGGTCCCGTGATCGCCATGACCATCACGCTGGCTGCCGTGTACGCGCCGATCGGTCTGCAATCGGGCGTAACCGGAGCGCTATTCCGGGAATTTGCGTTTACGTTGGCTGGTTCGGTTGTGGTATCGGGCTTCGTGGCTTTAACGCTTTCGCCGATGCTGAGCTCGAAGCTGTTGCGCCATAATCCCAATCCGCGTGGTTTCGAGCACATGCTCGATGTTGGCTTCGAAAAGTTCCGTGGCGCTTATGAGCGTTTCCTCGATTTGGTGCTGAAAACTCGTCCCGCAGTGGTGATCGTGGCGGCGCTGATTTTTGCCAGCATCTACCCGTTTTTCCTGATGACGAAGAGGGAGATGGCTCCGGCGGAAGACCGCGGCTTCGTACTCGGCATCATCAGTGGTGCGCCCAATGCGACGCTTGACCAAACCCAACGTTACACGGCGCAGTTGCAGCCGTTGATCGCGAAGTCATTTCCGGAAACAGAAATCTCTTTCGGAATCCTCGGCTTCGATATGGTGAGTGGCATGGCCAATCCATCTGGCGGTATGCTCGGCCAGGTGCTCAAGCCCTGGAACCAACGGACACGTGGTGCCGCAGATTTCGCGGCGCAGTTTGGCGGTGCGGCGAGTTCGATCTCTGGTCTTAATGTTGCGGCCGTTTTGCCTGCATCGCTACCGGGTGCGGGTGGTGGTTTGCCCGTGCAGTTTGTCGTCAGCTCAACTCAGGATCATGCTCGCGTGGTCGAGGTGGCCAACGACCTTCTTCAACGTGCGCTGGCCAGCGGCAAATTTGTCTACGGCGACAACAGCCTGAAATTTGACCAGCCGCAGGCCGATCTCACGATCGATAAAGACAAGGCCGCGCTGCTCGGCATGGATATGTCACAGCTCAGCGCCGATCTCGGTTCCATGCTTGGCGGTGGCTATGTGAACCGGTTTTCCATCGAAGGCCGTGCCTACAAGGTTACGCCACAAGTTACGCGTACCTCGCGTCTCACTGCCGAACAAATCGGCAGCTACTATGTTTCGACAGGCAAGGGCGAACTCGTGCCGCTCTCCAGCATTGCCACGATCAGCTATTCCACCCAGCCGCGTAATCTGACTCGTTTCCAGCAGCTCAACTCCGCGACGCTGGGTCTCGTGCCGCGTCCTGGAATTTCGCTCGGTGAAGCGCTCGACTGGCTCACGGCCGAGTCCAAACAGGTTTTCCCTGAAGGCTTCACTGCAGACTACAAGGGCGAGCTGCGGCAATACGTGCAGGAGGGTAGTTCGCTGATGGCGACTTTTGGCCTAGCGCTACTGATCATCTTCCTCGTGCTCGCCGCGCAGTACGAAAGCTGGCGCGACCCCGTCATTATCATGATGGCGGTGCCGCTTTCGATCGCTGGTGCGATGGCGTTTCTTTTCCTCGGTTTCGCCACGCTCAACATCTACACGCAGGTCGGCCTCATCACGCTGGTCGGCCTTATCACCAAGCACGGTATCCTCATGGTTGAATTCGCTAACAAACTCCAAGAGGAGACCGGCTGCTCCGTGCGCGAAGCGATCCAGCGCGCCGCTGGTGTCCGCTTGCGGCCGATTCTGATGACGACTGCGGCCATGGTGCTTGGTGTGCTTCCACTGGTTGTGGCGAAGGGCGCCGGTGCCGAGTCCCGCTTCAGCATGGGCCTGGTCATCGCGACCGGCATGTCGATTGGCACGCTCTTCACGCTGTTTGTGGTGCCGGTATTTTATACCTTCATCGCCAAAGCGCGACCGCGCGTGATCGCGGTGGCACCTTCGACGCCAAAACCGACGCCTGCTGCTCACTAAATAATTCACTTTGACGGGGCGCAGCTCTGGAAACGGCAGCTAGGGGTAGCTGTCCGTGGGTAACTGTCCACTGCCGCCCCGTCATTCATTTTCATGAAAAGTAAAATTACATCTTTGAGTTGGTTCGTCATGTCCTGGGCCGTGCTCTCGGTCTCCCTCTTTGCGCAACCGGCCGCCCAGCCGTCGTTGCCGCGTCCGCTCACGCTGGATGCCGCGCTCCAACTCGCGACCCAGTACAATCCTGCGCTGCAACGCACGCGCGAACAAATCCGCGAGCAGGAAGGCGTGCTCGTCGAGGCGCGCAGTTTGGGACTGCCCAGCCTGGCGGCTTCAGGTGGTTATCGCCGGACGGACGACAAACTCTTCGAATCGCCGTACGCCAATGACACCAACTGGACCGTCGATATCACTGCCCGTCAGGTACTCTATGCTGGTGGCGGCACTCGTGCGCGCATTCGTGCGCAACGGGAACAACTCGAAGCCGCCAAACTCACTTTCACCACAGCACTCAACGACACGGTACTCGCCGTGCGCCAGCAGTTTTATGCGGTGCTGCTCGATCGCGAGTTGATCAGTGTGCAGGAGGAGGCGCTGCGTGTTTTGGAGACTGAATTGTCCAATGCCCGGAGCCGCCGTGAGGTGGGCATGGGGTCGGACTTCGATGTGTTGCGGGCCGAAGTTGCAGTGGCCAATTCACGCCCTGCGCTCTTCCGTGCGCGCAATGCCTATCGCGTCGCTCAGGACCGGCTACGCGCGTTGCTGGGTGCGTCTGCCTCCGACTCGAACCAGGTGACAGATCTTGACGTACGAGGCTCGCTCGAAGTGCCGCATCGCGAATTCGCACTGGCCGATGCGCTGGCTGCAGCTCGTGCGCACCGTCCTGAGTTGTTGCAACAAGACCGGTTGATCAAAGCCGCTGAGCAGGGGATCACGAGTGCGCGTAGTGGTTATCTCCCTACAGTGAGCGCGGTGGCAGGCTATGAGTGGACGAAACCATCGCTTATCACCACAACGAAGAACCACCTCGATGGCTGGTCGGCTGGGGTGCAGGCCGATTGGAATATTTTTGAAGGACGGGCCACCGCCGGTCGCGTCGCGCAGGCGAAGTCACGGGTGAGCCAGGTCCGTTTCTCGGCCAACGAGCGGAGCCTCGCGGTCGAGGTTGAAGTTCGTCAGGCGCACTCCGCGCTCATGGAAGCGGACGAATTACTTGAATCTTCAGGCAAGGTCGTGGCTCAAGCACGCGAGAGCTTGCGGCTCGCTCAGGCTCGTTACGAAGCCGGCACCGCTACGCAGCTGGATATTCTCCAGGCGCAATCTGCGCTAACTGAAGCCCGCTCAAATCTCGCCCAGGCACAGCATGCTTACGCTACGGCGTTTGCTGCGTTGCTACGTGGTATGGGATCGAATTAGTTAGCCTTAGTTCGCATGAAAACACTCAGGATTTTGCTCGTGGCATTAGCGTTTACCGTTAGGGTGTACGGAGAGGTTCGTCCGGAAGTGACGCAGCCGCAGCCCGTCGTTGGCGTGCCGATCATCCAGCCAGCAGCGGCTAAACTTCAGCGCACCTTCGCTGGGCGCTTGGGGCCGCACGAGCCGATCTATTTTATCTACGGTCCCGATACCCCGGCAGCCAAATTCCAGTTTAGTTTTAAGTATAAAATTCTGAGATTTGGCGAAGCGACCGCGCAGCGCATTCCGAGCACTCTGCAGTTTGCTTTCAGCCAGCGCTCCATCTGGGATATCACAGGCAATTCGAGCCCGTTTTATGACACCAGTTATATGCCGGAACTTTTCTACGAATCTCTGGCTCCGATGCCTGTGCAGAGCGGCGGCTTCACTTGGCTTGGTTATCAAGCAGGCTACAAGCACGAGTCCAATGGTCGCGACGGTCCTGTCTCCCGCAGCCTCAATACGCTTTTCCTGCAACCGGTGTTTTCGCTCGGTATGCTTGAGGGCTGGCACATGATTGTTGCGCCACGACTTTACACTTACATCGGTGGACTCGGTGACAATAACGACCTCAAGGATTATCGCGGCTATGGTCAGCTACGATTGATCGTCGGCAAAACTAACGGCCCCTCGCTGATGTACACGGGCATCGTCGGCCAGCATGGCGATCACCTCACCTCGCAGTTCGACCTCACGGTGCCAGTTCGCACACACCTGTTCGATTTCGAGACCTTTCTGCTTGTGCAGTATTTTGATGGTTATGGCGAAAGCCTGCTTTCGTACAGGGAAAAATCCGAAGCCATCCGCGCCGGTTTTTCGCTCGTGCGGTAAGAGGGGAATGTGTCTTCGTGATTGAACGGTGGCAACCTCATCGGTAAACATCTTTAGTCTTGGAACTGCGACACCTTCGATATTTCTGTGCCGTTGCGGAAGCGCTGAATTTTAGTCGCGCTTCGGAAAATTTGCACGTGGCCCAATCGGCGCTTAGCCGCCAGATCCGCGATCTTGAACGCGAGCTCGGCTTGCAGCTTTTTGTTCGCACGACCACGAGCGTTCGCCTAACCGATGCCGGCGCAAATTTCCATCAAGCAGTGGTGAAACTGCTCATGCAGCTTTCCATCGCTGTCACGGGAGCGCAGGAAATAGCCAACGGCCGCGGAGGCGATTTCAACATCGCGAGCGACTGGCGCTTTTCCATTCACCTCATACCGGAATTGGTGCATCGGTTCCGGCAACTTTACCCCAAGGTAAAGGTTGCGTTTTCCGATGTGCAATCGGGCGAGCAAATCGAAGCGCTGCGCACAGGCAGAATTCATCTCGGTTTTGTACCCGACATGGCCTTGGGCGCGCGTGAAGATCTGGGCTTGATGAAAATCTACAGCGCGGAACTCATGGTTGTTTTGCCTTCTTCTCATCGACTCGCTGGCCGCGAAAATATCGCACTTCGCGAGTTGGCGGAGGAAAAATGGGTGCGACTTGAGGATAAAAAAGACACCTATGCGCGCTCCTTCCTGATGCAGATATGCCGACCGGCGGGCTTTACCCCGAAGCTTGGACGCAACACAGCCTCGATTGCAGGTGCGCTTGCGCTAGTCGCGGCCGGAGAGGGCATCACGTTGCTCCCGCCGCTCCTCATCCCGTCAAGTTACGGCGGAGTTTGTGCGGTTCCGACCGACTGCCCTGCGATAAGTTTGTACGCCGTCTGGCTAAAAAGCGCAGCGACACCGCTGGTGGAGCGCTTCACGGAAATGTTGACCGAACAATTTGGCTTAGCTCCGGCCAAGCGACTGCCTGGAGCTGAGCCCGCTGTCCGCCAGCAGCCTCTCGTTCAGGCAAAAAAGAAAACGGGCTCCCGCTCCAAGGCGGGTTAAGTCGAAACTAGCCGCATCGTCGAAACAGATTTGACGGCAATTGTCTCGGGGAAGAGCGCGTCGCTCGATGTACCAAGTTCTGCTTTACCGGCAGTGCAGTTGCGTCGATAGAGTGTTTGTCGGATGAGTTTTACGCATCCGAGAATCATCTATTTCTGCCATGTTTAACCGTGCGCCATCGCCTGGTCGTCTGACGCTGGCTTTGCTATGCTTGGCGGGATTGGTTGGTTTGTTTCTGGCGGTGCGTTGCAAGCAGTCCGTGTCTTCATCTGCAACCTCGGCCTCGACGAGCTCAAAACAAACTGCCCACTTGAATGTGCTTAACGTGAGCGATTGCGAGTGGCTGGTCGTGATCACGCCGTCGTCGGGTGGCGAGGCGCATAAGTACAAGCTTCCGCTGGCCATGTCGCTCGATCTCGAACTGACGGCGGGCGACTACGAGGTAGAACAAACGATGGTTATCGCCAACCCCGGTCCGGATATGACGCGACGTTTTACGATGCATTTGGCGGCGGGCGAAAATTACCGGTGGCGGTTAGTAACGCTTTTGTCGAGCACGTCGGAACCAAAGGACAGCCATGAGTGAGGGAGGTTCAAGACGCGCCGTGGCAGAGATTCGCTTTGGCGAAGATCGTTCTGGTCTAACGAAAGTCGGTGGACGTTCGATCCATCAATATTGGAGTTTATTGAGCCCGCATTTCCGCGATGTGCTGTTGGCCCCGCAAAGGCGTTCCGACGATGGCGGCGTCGCGTGGACGTGGCGTGAGGCAATGGACAAGAAACCGCTGACCGCGGCAGAATTGGCGGGCGTGCGTAAGCGGCTGGAGCGCGGCAACGAATCTTTTGCGGAAAATCCGGTGAATCCGCTGGCGGGCGATGATCGCAGCGGAACCAGTTCGCAGGCGCTCATCGATCAAGTGGCGGCCAAGGTGAAGGCGATGGCAGATTCTCTCGCGGCCAAATCGGATGCGGCTTTGGTGGATTTTGTGTGCCGAACCGAAACAGGCGCCATGATCCACAGTTGGGGCGTGGCTTCGCCGGCGCCGATCTATTATCCGGATGCGCTTGAGAGTGGCGTGAGTGGTGTGGTGCTTGTTGGAGGCAAGCCGTCTGCGGCTGGGTACGAGGTTGTCGTAGAAAACGCTCAAGGCTTGAGCGTGGCGCGGACACAGTCTGATGAGGCGGGCGAATTTCTTTTCTCAAAAATCGCGCCGGGCCGCTACCGGGTTCGCGTGACTTCGGGCCGGGTGAAGTTTCCAGCTAAGGGTGCAACCGTAACGGTGGAGCGGGGTGCGATGACGCGTTTGGAACTGGCGAGTACGACCAATCCCGACGAACCAGACGAAAGTACTATTGAGAATGCGGACGAATCATCCACAGCTACATCACCAGGCAGCCTGTCATCGACTTCATCTAGAAAAAAGGGAAGGACGGGGAAGACCGTGGCGGTGTTGTTGCTCGTATTATTACTTGGCGGCGGAGGTGTGTGGGTCTGGCGTTCATGGTCGCCGTCGAGCGAGAAGGATGAACGGATCGTGGCGCAGACTTCTTCCATGACGCCTGAGGCGTTTGCCGACGGTGATAAGAAAACGAATTCTTCCAGGCTTTCAGCTAACACGGCTGACGATAACGGGGCGTCACCCGCAACAGTCGACGGGGCCGGTGGCACAAAATCTCGGCAGACTCAGCCTGCGTCCGCTGAGGGTTTTGAAACGCCACGCGCAACGATCTTAGGCCGAGAGCGTACTTCCTCTACGATTGGCTCTAGGATCGAGGTGTTATCTGGGGTGGCCGCGCCTGGGCCAAGTGCCGTAACAACAAGTGGTGTGAACGGGCCAGCGCCTTCGATCTTACCGGGGCAAAGTTCGGAACAGAGATCGATCGCGGAACCAGAAAAAATAGTTCAGGGCGTAAGTTCGGTAATGAAACCGCCGCCCAAGACTGGGAAAGATATTCGAGTTGTGCTTGCCGATCCGTCCGCAGCAGGCACTGCATCCGAGGCAGGTTCGCCAGGTGCGGGCGCAGGTTCTTTAGAAAATAATAACGCCATGCCGGGAGAAAATCAGGCGGGTGCGATCAATGACACTTCTGGGCGGAAAGCCCCGGGCGGTACGTCCGCAGTCTCGGGTGGCACGAAGGCTGGTGAGGGCGAAGCTGCGTCGGAAGAGGGAAGCGAGTTAGCGTCAATGACCACGGATACCGCCCAAGACAGCGTAGCAGTTGAAAAAACAAAAACGGGCCAGCCGCAGAAGCAGGGCCCGAAGGTTATGACTTCCGTGGTGGAGAAAAAGCAGACAGGAAACAGTGCTAAACCAAGCGCTAACACCAACGAATCTCACAAGGGCGAAGCGACGGCGGACGCTGAGAAACAAACGGCACCGGTTCCACGGACAGCGTCCGCTAAGTCAGGCCAGAGCAAGCCCAAGACCGGACCAGCAGCTTCACCCGACGGTGCGGCGAGCGCGCTTCCGAGCGAGGGGACGAGCGCTGCGAAATCCGCTCCTCTAGTCGGCGGCTTGCCTGGAAACGCGGCGGACGCTGCTCAAGCCGAACCGAAAGCGGATGAGAAAACGATGGACGCGGAAAATGCCGCAGAACCCGAGGCAGAGCCCGCGCTTGATGAAGCGTTCATTTCCGGGGCGGTATCCAGAGAGAAGCCTCGCGAAGTTAAAATCGAAATCCGCGTGCCTGTCTGGAAGTGCAAGATGACGCGCGATGCGATTGTGCCGACACTACCGGTGCTGATCGGCGAAAGTGATGCGGCTGAGTTGTCGCGAAATATTTTATTGGCGGAGAAACGAAAACTTTTGCCCGAGACTTTCCGGAGTCCGGTCGTCCATTACGGCATCGGATTGCAGGTCGATCCGGCACTGGGCAGCCAGCCTATGGCGTGGACGGTTACATCAGGAGATCGTGCAATGCAGGGAAGTGTTCAGGATAACCGTGGTGAATTGGTCTGGCTGGCTGGAACGGCTGGCGAAGGAAAGCGGGTTTTGAAAAACGCTGAAGGTGTAGAGGTCGCGAGGGTAGTTTTCGCTCGTGATGGAGTTGTCCGTCTGGAGCTTGTTGGGAACACGCGCGCGGTGTTTTGGATTGGTGTGGCTCGTTCGCCGATGGACGGCGCGGCTGCGAAAGATCAGAAACCTGGGCGCTTTGGCTGGCAGGTGTTGCGTGGTACGGCACCGCATCTCAGCTGGCGTGATGATGACGTTTGGCCGGGTGGACGCGGACTTCGTCTTGAGGTGGCGCTTAACAACAAGCCGGTCAGTCGCACGATGGTGGGAGTTGTTGATCGTCTCACTGGCTGGTCCTTTTCCTGGGAACTTTAGCGTACGGGCTGGTTGTTGATTTCCTCGATCTTCGCTCTAGGCCAAGGCGTTTTTCGAGGGAGCTTGATGTTCGGATCTATGAGGAAACTCCGCGCGGTCACACTCCGGTCCAGTTCTTCCCCTCCCTGTCGCTCCACCGGATCGGTCAGAAATTTTCCCAGAGTGATGCCGTGAAGAGAGTCGTTGAGATGGGTTGGCTCATCAATTTGAGCTGGCAATGCGCACTGCTGATACAAAGCAGGAATACGGGTGTCGTAACTGGATTTACAGAGGTAAAACTGGGACTGTATTCATTGCTTGGTTACTAAAATCCACAAGTTTACGAAGTGGTTTTCAGGCTAGCTCGGTTAAATATTTCGTGAGCGCGCGAGTGCGGACTAAAACCATCTGCTGACGTTCGTGCGGATAATTGGAACTTTTATTGAAAAAATTTAGAGATTCCATTGCACAACGAACCACTGACACTTATGTTCGTTTCCGAACAGCAACCTCAAAACCAAAAAATATGGCCAAGTCACAAAACGCAAAGAAACAGACCAAGAAGCTACCGGCAAAAACACCGAAACAAAAGAAAGCCGCTAAAAAGGCTAAGAAGTAAGGTTATGCCGAACGCCGGTCTACCGGCTTTTTACCCCCAACAGCACAGCTACCCGCTGTGCTGTTTTTTTTTGGATACGTGCAGTTTTCTAGGACAGAAATAATCGTTGCAACCGGATGGTCCGCGAACGAATCGAAGGCGCGATTGGCGCGGTGGGCAAAATCACCATCGCGTTCATGGTGGAAGTTTTTTAACCTGCTGTGACTCAGCCAGAGCATCCACGAAGCGGCATTCTCTTTGCCGTGGACAACCGATGCACCGGCTGACTTCAACCCATGAGAGACGAATATCTGCAGGCAGCACTTAAAGTCGTGGATGATCCCAACATCCTGGTGAATGTCGTGTCGACGCGGGTTAAACAGCTCCGGCGTGGTAGCCGTGCGCTGGTAGAATCGCTCGAAAAACTATCGTTCGAAGATATCGCGCTTCGCGAAATCATGGAGGGCAAGATCACCTACGAGCTTGCCACTCCGGAAATGCTCGCGCGTCGCTAAACGCGAAGCTTGCGGCCTGAATTATTGGCCGCGAGGAAGCAGAAAGAGCAGCACGGCCAGATAATGGCACGTGCTGCCTGCGAGCACAAATGTGTGCCAGAAAGCGTGGTGGTAGCGCAGCCGTTGCCAGCGATGGAAAATCGTGCCCACGGTGTAACATAAACCACCCGCTAGGAGTAACCAGAGTGCTCCCGCTGGTACAGTGGCAAGCAAGGGCTTGATCGCCACCACGATCAGCCAGCCGAGGAATAGGTAGGCGAGAGTGGAAGAGAGGCGGAAACGTTCTCCGAAAAGCAGCTGAAACACCGCGCCTGCTCCACATAGGCCCCAGATCACGCCAAAGAGTGACCAGCCCCAGGCCCCGCGCAGACTGGTGAGCAGAAATGGAGTGTAGGTGCCGGCGATCAGCAGGAAAATCGCGGCTTGGTCCAACTTGAGCAGCAGCCGCGCGCCGCGTGCTTTTCGCCAAGCATGATAGAGCGTGGAGGCGGCGTAGAGGAAGAGCAGCGTCAGGCCAAAAACCGTGAAGCTAACCACGTGCCAGGTGTCGCCACGTAGGCTGGAGAAAACGATGAGCAGGGTGAGTCCGGCCACGCTTAGGATCAGCCCGATACCGTGCGTTAACCAATTGGCGATTTCCTCACCTTGGGAGTAGGTCCTGATTGGTAGATCGTTGCTGGTTGTGGACGTTTGGACCGGAGCGGCTGCTGCGGCTCGACGTTTTTTAACCACCTTGTCGGCCCAGACATCCAGCCTGCGAATCAGCGCGCGGGGTTTCGGGCTGAGAAATTTGGTTGGTTCCCATTCCTCGCCCTGGGCGTAAATAGTCTTCGGAATCACGCAGGTGCCGAAAACCCAGTCAGCGACGGGCAGTCCGAAAAATCCGGATATCGATTCGTTGCAATCGGTGACGGCGTGGTGGCGAAGATGGAAACCGTAGGCCGGCTGCCAGAAGCGTCCCCAGCGTGGGTGTTCGATCAACGGCAGCCATTTTTCGAGCGACCAGTGGTTGATGGCATGCAGGAGCTCGTAGAGAGTGAGTGAGCTGGCTAACGCGAGAAAGCCGGAGAGGAACCAGGGGACAGAGGGAAGAATCCAATTTAGCAATACAAACAGCGGCGTGAGCAGCAGTGCGAACACGGCCAGCGTGTACCACGGAAAAAACGATGCCTCGTGCTGCTCCGGTTCCACGATGGGAAATTTGTTTTCGATGAAGAGGACCTGATTGTTACCGCGTAGTTGTTTTCTCACGATATGCGTGAGGCCGTGATGAAGGGTGTGCTGACGGTAAAATCTTCGGAGCAGGGGAATCGCCGGCATGTGGAGCACGTAGCGGTGGAAGAAATACTCGACGAAACAGTTGAGCAGGCTCACGCCCGCGAAGGCTGCGGCTGTCTTCCAGAGTGGGGCTACGAATTGGGCGCTCCAAGTGGTTGGGGCAATCCACCATAATGCGGCAAAAAGTCCGGCCAGTGTCGTGAGAATCGTCAGGGTGAAAAGTGGGAGCGAAAACTCCTCGTGGTGAGAGTCCGCACTCGGACTGGTTGGCTTATTCATCTATAAACATAAGCGTGTTATGGCCGGTGACGAAAATTAAGATACGATTGCAAAACGCGTTATGGGTTAGACGTTAACGTGGGTCTAAGAATGTTTTGGTATTCTGTTTAGGGTGCGGTTGTCGTCTTACTAAATCGTCATAAGTGGCGAAAAGTATTGATAAATAGGATTAAATCGCCACAAAAGGCGCATTATGAAAATCGGAGCTGAATTAGCCGATGGCGTGGTCCTTCGCGAGTTGGGCGAGCGGCTGACGCGAATCAGGCTGGAGCGAAATTTGACGCAGGCTACTTTGGCCGAACAGGCTGGTGTAGCCAAGCGCACGGTTGAGCGGCTCGAAGCGGGAGAGGTGGCGACGCAGTTGTCGGGTTTTTTGCGGGTGTGCCGTGTGTTAGGATTGTTGGAACGGTTCGATGCTCTGGTGCCGGAGCCGCTGCCGAGTCCGATGGCGCAGTTGAAACTGCAAGGGCGAAAGCGTCGGCGGGCGTCGGGCAAAAAACCGGGGGCGACACCGACAAAAAAATGGACCTGGGGGGATGAGTCATGATCGCGCGGGTCGAGCTTTGGGGACGGACGGTCGGTGCGGTTGTGATGGACGACGGGATGGAGTATGCAACTTTCCAATACGAACCAGAGTTTGCCCAGAGCGGGATCGAGGTGGCACCGCTGGTGATGCCGTTGAGTGATCGGGTGTACGCATTTCCCGAACTGGCGCCGAATACATTTCACGGTTTGCCTGGGTTGTTGTCAGATTCGTTGCCGGATAAATTCGGTAATGCGCTGATTAACGCGTGGCTCGCGATGCAGGGCCGGACGCCGGAGAGTTTCAACGCGGTGGAGCGGCTTTGCTACATGGGCGCGCGAGGCATGGGCGCGCTGGAGTTTGGGCCGGTGCTGGGGCCGCGACCGCGCAAAGCGACAAAGATCGAAGTCGATTCACTCGTGCGTTTGGCGTCGGAGGTGTTGACGCAGCGCGGAGAGTTGAAGGGCGATTTCAGTGGGCCTGGTCGGGCCAAGGCGTTGAACGATATTTTGCGCGTCGGTACGTCGGCGGGTGGTGCGCGAGCCAAGGCGGTGATCGCGTGGAATCCGGAAACGAATGAAGTGCGCTCGGGTCAGGTCCGGGCAGATCCAGGTTTTGGATACTGGCTGTTGAAGTTCGACGGCGTGTCCGGCAACAAGGACAAGGAATTAGATGACCCGAAAGGTTATGGTGCGATCGAGTTCGCCTATCACTTGATGGCGAAGGCTGCCGGGATCGCGATGAGCGAGTGTCGGTTGTTGGAGGAAAACGGAAGGCGGCATTTCATGACGCGGCGTTTCGACCGTCTCGCGGGCGGGGAAAAGTTGCACATGCAATCGCTCGGGGCGATGGCGCATTTTGATTTCAATCAGGCGGGCGCGCATTCCTACGAGCAGGCTTTTCTGGCGATGCGGCGACTTGGATTGCCGATGGAATCGGTGGAGGAACAGTTTCGGCGAATGGTCTTCAATGTCATCGCGCGCAATCAGGACGATCACGTGAAGAACATCGCGTTCCTCATGGATAAAACGGGTCGCTGGTCACTCGCGCCGGCGTTTGATGTGACGTACAGTTACAATCCATCGGGCACGTGGACGGCGACGCATCAGATGTCGATCAATGGGCAGCGAGATATATTCACGATGGCCGATTTTCGTGAGTGCGCGAAAAACGCATTGATGAAACGCGGTCGGGCGGAGGCGATTATCGAGGAAGTGCGCGCTGCGGCGTTGCGCTGGCGGGAGTTTGCAGGGCAGGCAAAAGTCGAAGAGTTTTTGGTGGAGGGAATTCAGAAAGCCCTCCGGCTGTCGTTTGCCGAGGACTGAAACCAATGGCTCCAAGCTTCAGACTTTGAACAGAAGATAACAAAGAGAACGAAGGCCTGCTGGTACTTCCTGGATCTCTTCGTTTACTTCTGTAGAATTCCTAAAATTCAGACCAGCCAAGATCAAAAAGCATAGGGTCATTGGTATGAAACCTCAGACTAGTGGCAGGGTGAGGCGCATGGTCGTGCCGGTGGGGCCGGTCGTGAGCAGCGTGATGTCGCCGTGGTGGCTGAGGAGAATGCGTTTCGCGATGGCGAGGCCGAGGCCAGTGCCATCGGGGCGACCGGAGAGGAAGGAGTCGAAGATTTTTTCGCGCAACGCTTCGGGTACGCCGCGACCTGTATCCGTAATGTCGATATGCCCGATTCGGGCGGTGCCTCGTTCTTCGATGTGGCAAGTGAGAGTGATTTCACCGCCCTCAGGCATGGCTTGCGTGGAGTTGATGAGCAGGTTGAGCAGGACCTGCTGGATCTGGCCCTTGTGTACATCAACGACGAGTGGTTGCGCAGGGCGTTCGAAGCGAAGGTGGATCTTGCTTTGAGCGAGTTTCAGGCGGATCAGCACGACGGTGTCATCGACGATGTCGGTGATCTGCCAGCGCGAATGCAGGCTCGAGGGCGCCTTGGCGAAACTGAGGACGCGCGAGACGATAGCTTCTAGTTGGTCAATCTTTTCGCTGATGACGCGGAGATCGGTTTTACGCGGATCGTCTGCCGGGAAATCGAGGCCGAGGTGGCCGTAGAGAAGTTTGATAACGGTGAGCGGATTGCGGATCTCGTGCGCGATCTCGGCGGCGAGCAGACCGAGTGTGGTGAGCTGTTCGTTTTTGCGGAGCGATTCTTCGCTTTGGAAAACGCGTGAGTAGAGCCGAGAATTTTGCAGGGCGACCGCACCGAGGCTGGCGAGGGCGGCGACGAGACGACGCTCGTCGTTGTTAAAGCGGTGAACGTGGTCGGTGAAGATGACGAGTACGCCGAGGACTTCATTTTCATACACCATCGGAGTCGCGAGCACGGTGCGCAGCGCTGGGTCACGAGGGAGATCAATCAGGTCGGTAAATTCCGGGCCTTGGGCGTTGGGAAATTCGAGCTGTTTGCGCGTGTGGATGACGGCGGCGACAAAACAGGAATCGAGCGGCAGGTCGCGGCCCATGACCTCCAACTTGATATTCGCGAGTGAGGCTGGCCGGACGATTTCAGTTGGTTCGTCGTAAAGGTAGAGGGCGCAGGCCCGACATTGCATGATCTGACGCGTGTCGTGGGTGAGCGAATCGAAGAGGTCCTGGGGTTCTACCTTGGTCACGAGGGCCTGGCCGATCGCGATCAGTGTTTCGAACTGGCGGGCTTTGCCGCGCAGTTGGCGCAATTGCCAGAGGCGGGCCATCACGGCCGAGGCTTCTTGGGAGCAAAGAACGAGCAGTTGGAGGTCTGATTGGTTGAAGCCGTTGACGGTGTCGTGATCGAGGTTGATGACGCCGAGGGTCTGGCCGTTTTCCTCAAGCGGGGCGGCGATTTCGCAGCGAACTTCTGGGCGTATGGCGATATAGCGTGGATCGGCTTTTACGTCGGCAATGAGTTGTGGGCGTCCATGAAAAACGACCCAGCCAGTGATGCCCTGGCCGAGGCGCAGGCCGACCTCGTCGGTCTCGGGCGGGAGGCCTTGCTGGACCTCGATTTCGAGTTTGCCGGTGTCGGGGTTGAGCAGGGCAATCGAGCCGCTGGAGGCTTGGAGCGTGGCGATGATTTCGGCGAGGATCGTCCGGAGAGCGAGGCGCGGATCTTCGGTGCGTCCGATGAGCGAACTGATGCGGTAAAGAACCGGCAGGGCGCGCGGGTCATCGAGCGCGGGCGCGCGCGGCAAGGGAGGCAGCGGGAGTTCTTCAGGAGCAGGCGAGCGACTTTCCACCACGGGGATATGGAGGCAAACGACCGGCTAATCGAGAAATTCCTGCGAGTTAGCCGGTCGCGGTTTGGGATTTTCGCGGGCTATTTGCCAGCTGCCACGGCGGGTGCAGTGCCGGTGGGCGCTGGCGCCGGGGCGACGATGGCTTTGAGCGCGTCGCGGAGGGCGTGCAGGCGGCCGGTGTCCTCCGAGGTCTCGTGATTCACATTTTCGATGTAGAAGGTGTCGATGGCGATGCCGCGCTCGGTGCCGATGCGCGCGAAGGTGATGTCGAAGCCGTGGTCGTAGATGGCTTTCGCGACGAGATAGAGGAGGCCGATCTGGTCGTGCGCCTGGATCTCGACGATGGTTCGCTGCATCGAGAGTTCGTGGTAGACTTCGACGATGGGCGGGAACGATCCGTGCAAGGTCTCGCCGGCTGACTGCGTGGTCGTGTAGCGGCCGCTGTACTTGGTGGCCTGCGCCATGATGTCGGGATAGAGATCCTTGTTGGCTACGAGGGCTTGTTCGACTGTCTTGGCAAAGGTTTCCATCGCGGCCTGGCTCTGGACGACGCCGCGGTTGGGTTCGACGACGTGGAATGTGTCGATGGCGATATGGTCGGTGCGGGAAATTACCTTGGCTCCTAGGATGTTCAGACCGGCGACGCTAAAGGCGCCCGCGAGTTTATAGAAGAGTCCGGCGCGGTCCCAGGTGACGACGTTGACGACGGTGAGGCTGCGGTTGAGGTCGTCTTTCCAGTCGATGATGGGCTTGAGCGAGCCGACGGAGTCTGCGGCGGTGATCGAGTGAAGCAGTTTGTTCACCATCTGGATGTGCAGCGAAATCTCGCTGGCATCGGCGTGAATGAAGTAGCGCTCGGGCAACAGATTGAAGTGCGCGGTGATTTCGTCCTGGCTGATGCCGGGGATCGTCTTGGAGATCAGTTCCTGATGCTTCATTTGGGTACGTTCAGAGTTTCGAGATTCGGTGGCTTCGCCGTGGACCAAGCGTTCTAGTGTGGTGCGGAAGAGCGAGCTGTGGAGCGTGTCTTTGTAACTATTCCAGAGGCCGGCGGAAGTGCCGCGGGCATCGCAGAAGGTGTGGACATAGAGATAACGCAGCTTGTCGGCTGAGTCCACCTGTTCGGCGAATGCGATCGCGGTGTTGGGATCATCTACATCACGCCTCTGCCAAAAGCGTGCCATAATCAGATGGTTCTTGATGATAAAGGTAACAATTTCACTGCTCGCGGGGTCGATTTGCAGGCGCTTGAGGAGCGGCATGGCAATCTCCACACCAAACTCTGCATGTCCTTTAATGCCTTTGGCTTTACCGATGTCGTGGAGCAGCAAAATCAAATACAGCAGAGTGGGGTCCGGGGTTTCATGCAGGACTTCGCGGTATTTCGTGCACATGGGCTCGGCGACGGCGAAGATGCGGTCGAGTTCGCGAATGGCGTGCAGCGTGTGAATGTCGGCCGTATAGCGGTGATAAAACTCGTGTTGCACGAGGCAGGTGAGCGCGTCGAATTCCGGGATGTACCGGCCCAGCACACCGAGTTCGTGCATCAACTCCAGTGTCGGATAAACCGCGCCGGCTTCACTGAGGATGGATTTGAAACTCGTGTTGGCGTCCGGCGAATCCGTGACCTGCTCGGTGATGAGCGGCAGCGATTCACGGATCAGCGTTTGCAACGCGAAAATGGCGTCGCACCGAGTTGCTGGCAATGGCGGAAGACGCGGATAAGGCGCGCGGGATCTTCCTTGAACACCTCGGGTTTTTCAGCGGCGAGTTCGTGCCCGCGCATGATGAAACCGTCGATGCGCTTGGTGCGTTGAAAACGATAGGCGCGCAGGACTTCGCGGAATGATCCGCGCAGGCCTTCGCGTTGTTCGAGCGAGAGCGCGAGGCGGCTCTCGAGGGTTTTCGAAACGCGGTAGATCTTTTGCGCCGCGTGGTAGTAGTCGCGCATGAACAGCTCGACGCGTTGCAGGATGTTGCTCGCGGTGTAGCCGAGTCCGAGTCCGATGCGCGGCTGGGCTTCGAGGTTGAGCGTGTCGGTCGCGTGTTTAGTGCTAAAGTGGAGTTCGTTACGCACGCGCAGCAGAAAGTCGTAAGCGCGCTGGAAATCGCGGGCGTCGTTTCGTGTGAGATAATTCTGCGCGGCGAGATCGTCGATCGACGTGATGCCGAGCTTCACCCGCGCCATCAAAACGTGTTCTGGTAATCGCGAAGACCGCCCGCCATTCTTAATATCGGGCTCCTGCAGAAAGACCGTATTGCCATATTTAGCGCGGCGAGTCTCTTGATCTTCAAGGCGTGCGGCGATGTAGCCGCGAGGGTTTTCGTTGACGTAAAAACTTTCGTAGGCCTGCGAAAAAGAGGTGAAGAGCTCCTGCGTTCCGGCGAGCATGCGGGATTCGAGCAGCGCGGTCTTCGATTGGATTTCCCGGCGCGCTTCGGTGAACACATCGTCAACTGTGCGTGTGGAGTGGCCGACCTTCAGGCCGCAATCCCAGAGGATGTAAAGGATCTCGTTGATCAGATGTTCCTGCAGCGGCTTCACCCACGGCCAGTTTCCACCTTCGACGGAAAAAGAAACATGATGTCGATATCGCTCAACGGGCTCAACTCGGCCCGTCCATAACCACCCAGAGCCACCAAACAAACTGGTGCCGGTAACGAACCATTCGTCCGGTTCCAAGCAGTCACCGCGTAATCGAACAGGTGGACGAGCATCACGTCGATCATCGCCGCCCGGGCTTTGACCACGGCCAAGCCGGATTCGCCCGCCTGGTGTTGCGCGAGGATGTTGGCCCCTTCCAGTTGGAGGAACGTTTTGCAGGCAGCGAGACGCTGGGCAGTGGGGACCTCACCAACGAAGTTTAGGCGCTCAGGGCGTGCTTTAGGAGACGGCTACTCATGCAAGGGTCTTAGAAGAAGCGGAATGGCTCCGCCGCAAAGCGCGAAATGAGAAAGTTGTGGATGAATTTACGGCCTTTCGTAGTTGATGGGCACGCTTGTCTTTCCCAACGTCTGAGCATTCCACGCCCCAATGGTGGAATCGTGCAACGCTGCAATACACGTTTAGCTCAAAATCTTTCTGTGATGAACTCATTAGTTCCAATCGCTTCAAAACGTTCACCTGCTTGCAGCAATCAGGCAAACTCGTGGTTGTTTCCTCTTTGTCCTCGAGCCGCTTTTTCGGTCGAGTCCGTACCGACAAGTCGATCCATTTTCCCAGGAACCGCGTTCTCCGAGCCGCAGAGAAATGACAGAGGAGGCGTATCAAGTTGCAGATAAGAAATGGCGTGAGGGTCGCGCGAAATGGGAGGCAAGTCTGACTCCGGAGCAGTTGTTCGCAGAGCAGAAAAGGACTGATGAAAAGCGTCGTCTTGAGGCTGAGGCTAGTGGGCGTGCAATGCGTCTCAGGCTTCCGCAGCCCGAAGACAATTATGACTGGAAGCAAGTTGCGTTGCGGAAAAATCTCGATGCCGCAACCATTGCCCAGCTGGAAAAAGAGCAGCTCGCCTACGGACCTTCGGTCAAGCAGTCGTTTGAACCCTATCTCGGCGGACCAGTTTTATCACCAGCGATTCCTTGCTGAATGCATTTCACGTGCTCTTCGAGGATACGTTCCGCGAACTCGAATTCAAGGCGTCATTATTGCGCGGGCAACTGGAGCGTTGGCTCGTTGCCGCGCGTAAATTCGTTGATCAAAAACTTCTGCCGCCGAATCGCATGGAGACGGCGCTGCGTCACGATCAACTCGTGCTGGGGCCTGCTATTATTTTGCTCGGTAGTTCCGCTGAACAGTTTGATACCGCTTTGAGGAGAAATCTCCAGTCAGGCGGAAAAATTCGTCTCGCTGCGACAGTCGAGTTACCGGTGGCTCGGTTCCCCAGATCCTGGTCGCTCCTTGCGCTCGATTATCAGCGTTGCAAACCAGTGAGTTTCGCGAGTTCAGAGAAGCTCGCCGCCTATTTTCGTGCCGCACGATGTTTGCAGATGATTCCGTTCGTTGCTCCCGTGATACCGAATTTGATGCGATTATCCTTCTTCGGATTGCGCTTGTACGGGCCGATCTCGACGAGATTTCGCATCAGGTTCACCTCATCGGTCCGTCCGACGACCTGACTGTTGATGATCTGCACCTCAGGTTGAATCTGAACCAACCTCTCGACGAAAGCGAATACAGGACCCTTTTGTCCGAACAGCGGCGCGTCATGCTCGCGCGTGAGTTGGTCGAAAACCGGCGCTGCGTAATCGAATTCCGATCTCAAGTTGAAAAGTTCAGTCGGCTCTTTGGCCTCAAGCTTTCGTTCCGTGTGTTTCTCGCCTGCCCGCACTTTGGACGCTGAACTGTTTCCAAAGAAGCTCATCGATCAGGGAAAGCCGCAAGGTTTGGCGGTGGTAATGCTCGGCTCGACCTTGGCCGAGAAACAGCTGGCGACTGATAAGTGAACATTGTTCGGTCGTGGGGAAGATTTTGAAGCCGAATATAAGGACGTTGAGTTATTCTGGTATGTTTCATCTACCCGCGCTATCTCCATACTCAGTGCGCTGTTTCTTCCCTCCTTCGGACGCCGCACCTGCGTTCATGAAAGGTGAAACTTGGTCGGCAAGAGTTGCCAGACTGCGCTCAGCGGCTGGGCTCAGCTGCGTCATACCTTTACTTTACAGGCAAATCCGAATGCGAACTTCACGGGACTGGTTGCGGTTCCTCCTGGGTTCATCGAGACAATCCCGAGTTCTTTGCGCAGATGGCGCGGTTGATTGATAAAAGCCATGATGCCCTGCTCGCGAACGGTTGTTTTGAGCCGAGGCGCAGGAGGAAAATGAAAAGCCGAAAGCGAATGCCCTGTGTTGATCGGTGGTGAGGACGATCCACCATCGCTGTCGCAGCGTTGGCAACTGCTCAGTCAGCTGGCGCATTCGCTCGAAGCGATGTCGCATAAACATGCGTCGGCAACCGTGGACCATTGAGGGAGAATATTTTTGCGTGGTACGGTTCCCGGCTGGCGTCGGTCGACGGGCTATTTCGGAAACTCATGGCTATCGCTAAAAGGACGGCGCTCTCCCTCGTTGGGTCGGAGTCAGTCAGGAGATCGATGCTCAACACAATGTCTCGCTGGCCGTAGCCATCGGCCGCCCGCGTTTTTTTTACGTGCTCTATCCGTGGAATGGAATGCAGGTTCTGTGCACGGGTTCTGTCCTGCAGTACTACGAGTACGATTCCGCTCAACGCCTGACTGATGTTGAGTGGAAAACCTCCCCTCGATTCAGCTGCTGCGCGACTTCCCTCCCGGCTTGGCAGCCAGATGAGTGCTCAGGAAAGCCTGTGCAGACTCATCCTCTGCGACCTTAGCCGAACGATGCAGTTGAAAGGAGCCGCCGTTCGGGAAGTGATTGCTGCTGATGAAGACAAAACAATCGCCGGACGAAAGTCCGCTTCACCAAACGGTGGCGGGTGAGTTCAAGTGACAAAATCAATCGCCGTTGGCTTCACTGACCAGCAATTAAGCGCGCATGGGGCGTGCATTATTTTGGGCCTGGCTGCATGGGAGCAACTGGAAGGCAAAGCTGGCGGAGCACTTGCCGCACGCGCCGTCCTTTCAACAACCAGTTGCCAGCACTTTCCAAGGCGCTGGCGTTCACGCACAGGTTGCTGTGCGAGGCGCATAAACTCACCCATGTCGCCTATTTTCGGCGCGATCAATGGTGCAGGTTGCTTGGCATCCAGCGGGTGGCCAGCCAGTCGTCGCTTTCCCAGTTCTTTGCGGCCTTCGATTCGGCGGGGAAAAACCTGCGGTGTTTCCGTCCGTTATGGCGATGGTGCATGGATCGGCTGCCGTCACGCCGTGAAGGTTACGCTGGATCTGGATTCGACGCGGCTCTTGCATGAGGACGGTCATCAAGAAGGAATCAAAGTGGGCTACACGCGCACCGGGCTCAAGCCGTGCCTGCATCCCCTGCTCGCGGTCGTCGCCGAAGCGCGGCTGGTCGCGCAACTGTGGTTACGTGCAGCAGCGGTTGCGCCAATAACGTCGTATCGTTTTTCTCGATCTGTGGGGCCACACGCCCCGGCAGATCCGGTGGCGGGCGGTCCGCGCTGACAGTGGGTTTTGCGTGCCCGAACTGCTCACGTTGTAGGAGCAATTCCGGCTGCCGTTTATCGTCGTGGCGAAGCTGGGCGTGCCGATTCAAAGTCTGATTCGGCACGACGTGTCATGGATGCCGACCGAACTGGCCGGCACCGACATAGCCGAAGTGCAGTACCAGGCGCAGGGCTGGCTGCACGCCCGGCGACTCATTTTGATCCGCCATCGTCAGGCCGAACGGCCCGAGGCGTGGCAAAAGCTCATCGACGTGCCCGGTTATCTTTTTCCAAGCGCTGGTGACCAGTTTGCCCGCGACGGTCGCGCCGCTCGCGGTGTGGCGCGACTACAACAGCCCGCAGTGATTGCGAAAACGTGATCAAAGAACTCCAGCTTGGCTTCGCCCTGCCCACGCTTTGTCTGCGTTCGTTTTGGGCCACCAAGCGGCCCTCTCACTGGCGACGCTGACCTACAACCTGACCGTGCTCTTCGAACGTCATCTGGGCTGGCAAACCAAAGTCACGATCCAATCGCTGCGCTTCTGGCTGTTCATCACCCCGGGAATCATCGCACATCCTGCCGGCAAAACGACGATCAAGCTCGCCGTGCCTCCCCGCGAACGCGACTGGTGGTCACGCCTTTGGGATAAAGTTCTCAGCCCTTTTCCCAACTGCAATGCAGTAGAAAATCGCCGCTTTTGCCTCCTAATTCCTATGTTCTATTGCATCGTTCCGGCTTAGTGATGCACAGGTTCAGGCGTTGCTTGCCAAGCACACCGCTGACGCGACCGAGGGTCATGTGGTCGAAGCAGGTGCCTTCAAGCGCGATTACGATGCTTTGGCGGGCCATCCGGTCGCTCCCTCAACGGTCTATCGCTTACTCGCCAAAGCGGGTTGGCGAAGGATCGTGCCCCGACCCAGTCATCCCAAAAGATCGACCCAGAGCAGGCGTTTAAAAAAGTTCGCGCAGACGATAGTCGAGGAGAGAGTCTGCGGCACGGCTGTTGTCCGTTGTATTGTTTATGGACGAAGGCCGTTTGGCCGGATCAGCGATGTGCGTGCCTGTTGGGCTCCCAGCGGGATCAGGCCGAAGGTCGCCCGGCAGGTGGTGCGCGAATCACTTTACGTTTTTGCCGCCGTCGCCCCCAAGCACGGCATCATAAACTTTACCCTATCGCCAAAATGCAACACCGCCTCGATGTCGCTGTTCCTGCTCGAACTGCTCGCAGCCTGGCCAGACCAACGCCTGGTCCTCTTTCTAGACGGTGCCGGCTGGCACAAATCCCGGGCAGCTTCCCATTCCTGAACGGCTCCGACTGGTACACCTGCCGCCCTACACTCCTGAATGCAATCCTCCGAGCATCTCTGGGACGAACTGCGTGAAAGGCTTATCTGCGCCAACAGTTCTTCGCCTCCCTTGACGCAGTCAGTTCAGTTAAAACCCAGCTCAGGCGGCTGCTCGCTGCTGACTCCATACGCCTCCGATCCTCACCGCCTTCCTTGGATTATTGACTGGTTATTATATCTTTGGATCCGCTTGGTAACAGGTGCAGGTGCTCGCGGCGGGCACGCTGGTGTGACCGAGGTCTTTAAGGCGGCGGCACTTTGCGGCCCAAAATTGGGATGTTTGCTGGCGCAGGGCGAGCACTTCCTCGGTCGGTGTGGGGTGCTACGACCGGGTGAGCGTTTAGGCTTGCGGGATTGATCGGCAAGAGCAGGGCCCGCCTTCGGCGTAGGGTTCGCCATATGGCCGGGCTTCGCACTGATCGCAAGCGGCAGCGGAGAGCTCGCGGATGTTCACGCCGGGCTGGCGACTAATGGGACAAACTCGTGACGTTGTGACATGATGGTGGCTGTGTTCCAGGGCATCCTATGGGTGTTACCCATGTCCCCGTACACCTGTCACCTATGCCCCCGGTCCATACAAGGGACAACGGGCTCCACCCTCTACTGCTTCGTTTCGCTCAGACGCGCTTCACCGTGACCAGCGTGAGGTCGTCGCGCTGGGTTGCGTTGCCGGAGAACCGGCGCACGGCGTCAAGAATGCCGTCGTTGATCTGGCGGGCTGAGCGCGTGTGAATAGCTCGCACTCGCTCGGCCAGGCGCGTGCCGGAGAATTCTTTGCCTTCGTCATTCGGCGCTTCGGTGATGCCGTCGGTGTAGAGAATAAAGGCCTCGCCCGGGCGCAGCGATTCGCGGCGGTCGGCGATCACCGCTTCGAACAACTCCGGATCCACCATGCCGATCGGCATGCCTTCGGAGCCGACAAAATCAGCCGTCAACATGCCGCCATTCGCGTCCTGCCTTAGGAACAGCGGCAGCTCGTGGCCAGCGCGGGCAAAAACGACTTCGTTCTCCGCCGCGTCGATGACTGCGTAGGCAATCGTGATAAAAAGTTTCTGCTGCAAATCGTCGCTCAGGACGCGGTTGAGTTCCGTCAACACCCGCGCCGGCGAACCGAAACGTGGGGCGATCTGGCGGAGATTCGTGCGGCAGATCGCCATGAGTAGCGACGCCGGTATTCCCTTACCCGAAACATCTGCCACCGCCACACCGAGCTGGGTTTCGGAGAGCGCAAAGAGATCGTAGAAATCGCCGCCGACCTTTTGCTCGGGAATGTAGCGTGCATCGACATCGAAGCCTTTGATCTGCGGGGCGACGCGCGGCAGAAGCATCTGCTGGATGCCGCTGGCGAGCGAGAGGTCGAGATCGAGTTGTTTCTTTTCGATCTGGTAGATCAGGAAATCCGCGTTGTGCAGCGCGAGCGCGGCCTGCTCAGCGAGCGATTGCACGAGGGAAAAATCGGTTTCCGTGAACGGCTGGCCATCGGCGGGATTAACCACCGCAAGCACGCCAAAAAAACGGTCGCGAAAGGTCAGTGGCACGGCGATGACCGACTTCACCACGAGCGCAGGATCGTCGTGTTTCACGATGCGGGCATCCACTGCGGCATCGGCGATGATTTCGGCTTTGCCTGTGGCAGCCACGCGACCGACTACGCCCTCGCCCACCGGGAAAGATTCGTATTTCAGCACCTGCTCGATGAACTTGGCTCTTGAGGTTAGTTTCCCTTTTACCGCCTCGGGCAACGGACGATGTGGTGGGAAAAGCCCTTCGAGCGCGGCGCCGCGCATGCTATTTTCGGAGGTGCGTTCGAAGATGCATGCGCTCAACGCCCCGGTACACAAAATCGAGGCGTGTACGATGCGCTGGTAAAGTTCTTCGCGGCGCGGGTTCTCGCCCAGCGCTTCCGCCATGTGGTGCATGAAGTCCACCACGATCTGCGTCTCCTTCGTCACCACCTGTTTTTCAGCCGCAATCTGCTCCAGCTCCCTACGCGCACGGTAGTAGAGTAGAAAGATAGTGAGCGCACCCACTGCAAGGCCGAGCAAGAAAAAGACCATGGGGATTCAGAAAGAGGCGCCATCTGTGGCAGCTCTCAGGCTGCGGGGCAATGGCGGAAATCTGCTTGCGCGAAAACGTTTCACGCGCCTATTTCGCACCTTTATGAGCACACCCGCCTCCACCAACGAAACTGCGATCCTCAAGACCTCCTACGGCGAAATCACCATCGCCTTCTGGCCCGACGTCGCACCCAAGACTGTAGAGAATTTCAAGAAGCTATCACGCGAAGGCTTTTACGACGGCACGGCATTCCACCGCATTATTAAAGGTTTCATGATCCAAGGCGGATGCCCCAACACCAAGGCCGGCGTCGGCGGCATGCCTGGCACCGGCGGTCCCGGCTACCAGGTCAAAGCCGAATTCAACGCCAAAGCCCACGTCCGCGGTGTCGTCTCGATGGCCCGCTCGGCTCACCCGGATTCCGCCGGAAGCCAGTTCTTCATCTGCCACGGCGACGCCCGTTTCCTCGACAAGCAATACACCGCCTTCGGCCAGCTCGTCGCCGGTGACGACGTCCTCGAACGCATCGCAACCGTCCCTTGCTCCGGCCAGGAACGCAGCACACCAGTCGAGCGCGTCGCAATCGAGAGCGTTCGCATCGTCCCCGCCGCCTAATTTCGATAAAACCTTTTATCACCACCAAAGGCGCCTTTCACGAGGCGCCTTTTTTTATTCTTCTGCAGGAGTGGCAGCAGTAGACTGGTTATGCAATTTTTGCAGCGACTGCTGGGCTTGTCCACGCAACCAGGCAGGAATACGTTCCATATCGAGAACACTTTGGTATAAGCGCGCTGCTTCTTCTTTCTGGCCGTCTTTCCGTGCAGCGTTCGCTTCCTGCAAGGCCGCGAGAGCACACATTTCCCGGCGCACTTGCATCACCATGGCGCGAGACTCCAGCGTGGTTCCTCGTGCGAATAAGGCATCGAGTAACACCACCGCTTCGTTATATTTTTTCTGTTCTCTTAAGATATAGATCTGAGCGAGCGTATCGGAAATGTCCCACGTGATTTTAAGCTTCTTGAGAAATTCCTGCTCCTTGATGGACACCTGCCCGGGTTGATCCAAAACCGTCTGCAAAAGCTTAAGTGATTTCTCCTTATCTCCCTTTTTTCGAAGTAGCTGGGCTTGGCCGACCAGAAGCATTTTCTCATCGGGAAAAAGTTTTCTGCCCTGTTCGAGAAACAACGCATCATCCTCATCAGGTCGATCAATCTGCGCCAAAATTGACCCGAGATTGAGATAAGCCGATTTCTGAGCAGGAAAGAGATTGATCGCCCTCTCCAAAAGGTTCGCGATCTCACGTGCCTCGGCGGTGGGCACTCCACCCAGCGCCCAAGCCTTTTTGTATCTCGCCATCGCTAGAAGCCAAAGTGCGTCCGCGTCCTGAGCGCCAAGTTTCACCGCTTTGTCCGCTGCCTCAAAGAATTCATCCGGTGACTCTTCAGTGCTTCGCACCCAAGCAAGCATTGCATAACCTGGCGCATACACCGGATCGAGACGCACCGCCTCCTCCGCATGCTTCTTAGCTAACTCCCGGTGATTCGAACCATAAGCTAGTTTAGCTAGCGCCACCTGCACCAACGCCGGCGCAGCAGGTTCAAACGGAGCCGTGATTTTTGCCGTCGGCGATGCCGGTGGTGAATAGACATGGTATTCTCCCCCGCGCAAATACGCCTCCAACGCCAAATCCATCGTCGCGAAATCCATTCCAAAAGTTTTTTGGAATGCTCCTTCGGTCGACATGCCACTAAAATAGGCACTCAAATACTCATTGACCGAACCTTGGCCTCCTTTCCGCCGACCAAATACCAAATAATGCATAAACGCCCAGGACTCCGAGTAAAACAACCCAGTCCGGTCGCTCTCATTAAACATTTTGTCGGACTGCGAAACCATCAACAGCTGACTAAGAGGAAGCAGCTTCTGCCGACGCAGCGAAATCACCCGGAAATCAATCGGCTGTCCCCACTTCACCTCCTGATTATGGAACGTAAACGTCGAAAAGACCTCGGCTAATCCTTCGTTAAACCACATCGGAAAGCGGCGTTGATCAGCGCTAACGAACCAATGGACACCTTCATGGAAAATGATCCGACGCGTCGCTTCGTCGTCCAGCCGATCAGCCATACCAATCACACTCCATGTTTCCTGACGCGAAAAATATCCTGCGACCCAATCCTGCGGTTTACCGTTCTCACCGATCGGGCGATACACACCAAAATCTTTTTCTCGGGCAAACAGCACCACTGTTAACCGGGGCAAAAAACGCTCGTCCACCGACAACACGCCCTTTAATGCATCTATAAACTGGTTATACTCCTCCGCCCACGCACGTGTCTCCTTTTCGGAAATCTGCGACACCACGGTGAAACGCGGCGTCTCCAGCACCTTCCACTTTGGCGCAGCCGTCGCACACAGTGGCCAACTCAAAAGCATCAGAACAATCGCCCAGAACCGCAGGAAAACACCCCTGTGTGCCAGCGCAAATCTGCCCGAGCCACTTTGCCAACGCATCCCGAACCAACACTCGTTTGAAGCCATGCAGGGTTTCAATGGCCACGCCCTATCCTCGAAGCAAGCCGTCAATCAAGCCAGCCAGCTCACGCAAAGAACCCATCTTCACCCCCGACTCCCCCATTGACAGCTCTACTTCCCCTCCTACCGTCGACGGTTTCCTCCCCATGATTTCCTGGATTCAGAGATACTTTCAACATCACTTCAAACTGGTTTTCCTCGTCGTGCTTTTGACGATGGCCGTGCCGATGGTTTTCATCTATAACCAATCCTCAGGCATTGGGCAGTCTGAACGCACGAGCGCCAAACACCTTTTCTTCGGGCGCAACCTCGCCTCGGAAAACGAGATGGCCTCCGTTCAACGCGAGACCCAGCTCAGCAGCGGCCTGCATCAGCAAAACGGCAACGTCCTTTTCCGGATCAGCGCCCTCGCCATCGCTGACCAGCTCGGACTCCCTGGCCCCACCGACGGCGAATTCAAAGAATTCATCAAGACCCTACCCGCGTTCCTAGATGAAAAGGGCCAGTTCGACGCCTCCACCTACAACCGGATTCAGGCCGATATCCGCAAGAGCAACCAAGAGGCGCTCTTCGCCCGCGTGATCAAGGACGACTACCGCATCAGCCGCGTCACCGCTCTGCTCGGTGGCCCCGGTTACGTGTTGCCCCACGAGGTCAAGACCCAGCTCGAACGTTTCGAAACCACCTGGACTCTCGGCCTCGCCTCCGTGGATTACAAATCCTTCAACCCCACGATCGCGCCTTCCGACGCTGATCTCACAAAATTCTTCGCCGACAACGCCGCTCGTTACGAAATCCAGCCTCAGATCAGCGTGCGCATGGCTGAATTCTCCTCCGTCGATTTCCTCGACAAGGTGAGCGTCACCGACGAAGAAATCAAAGCCTTCTACGACGCAAATCCCGCCCGCTTCACCAAGCCCGAGGAAAAAGTCGACGCCACGAAACCAGCCGCTCCCGCCAAGCCCGCCGACTTTGCCAGCGTCCGCCTTCAGGCCGAACTCTCCCTCAAGGTCGAGCGCGCCGCCCGCCTCGCGACCAAGGCCGCCGCCGAATTCAGCCTCGAACTCTTCAATAAGAAGATCGTTCCAGGCACTCCGGCCTTCTTCGAACTGATCGCCAGCCGCAAAATCACACTCAAAGACGTTCCTCCTTTCTCTGCTGACGAGCCCCCGCAGGAGCTGAGTCGCAACCCCGAAGCCGCCGCTGAAGCCTTCAAGCTCAACAAAGACCGTCTCTACTCCGATGCCGTCAGCCTGGCCACCGGTAGCGCCGTGCTCTTCTGGGGAAACACCTTCGCCGCCCGCCAGCCTCAGTTTATCGAAGTCAAAGCCAAGGTCAGTGCCGATTACTCCGAACAGGAAAAATATCGCCGCTTCACCGAACTCGGTAAAACCATCCGGAGCCAGCTCGAAGCCCGCCTCAAAGCCGGTGATAACTTCGACAAAGCGATCACGACGGTAAGCGCCTCCTCGGCCGCCAAGCTCGAAGGCAAAACCCTCGCGCCCTTCACCCTTCGCCAGCGTCCGCAGGATATCGACTACTCCGTCCTCGGCGCCCTCGAAGCTCTGAAAAAAGGCGACGTCTCCGAGATGGTCATGAACCAGCAAGGCAAAGCTCAGTTCGTTTACGCTGCTGAAAAGAAGTTGCCCGACCTCAGCGAAACCAATCCGCAGTACAAGTTCTTCCAGTTCCAGCTCGCCCAGAATACCGCCATGCGCAACAGCGCCGAGTACCTGCGCGAACTCGCCGACACCGAGATGGCCAAGTCTGCTCCCGCCGCCGCTAAGTAAACCTGGCGACTGATTCCCTTACACAAAGGCCGACCTTAAAAACGTCGGCCTCTTTTTTTGATTTAAGCGAGGTGCGCACACCTCGCTTTTTTGTTTTCCTGATCGACGCGAGAAAACATCCGAGGAAACAAAGTCTCCGGTATTTCCTCAACCCACTCCGGCCGCCCCGCATTTTCTGCGGCTTGTCCCAAACTTTGGCCGATCAACAGCGGAAACGTTGCAACTTTCAGCCGTCCAAACCGTCATAGCAGCAAGCCCGACACGGCTGAAGTCGTACTTAGCCGTACGATTTAGACAGAGCCCTGTAACCTTTCGACAGGTCCGGTGTTTTCTGTTTAAACCAGTGCTTGTCGTGCCCTTATCATCCATGATGTCTTCCCTGCGCCTCGCCATATCCACGTTTGCCCTCGCCGCATCATTGCCGGTCCTGCATGCCCAGACCGCACCCGCCGCCGAGGCAATGCCCCTCACGTTGGAAATGTGCGTAACCCGCGCCTTGGAGCAAAACTTCGACGTCTCTATCCAGCGCATCTCGACTTCGAGCGCCAGCAACGATGTCGAGCTTGCCAAGGCCTCCTACGATCCGACCTTCAGCGCGACAACCGCGCGCTCGTATTCAAAAACGGCCCCCGATCCCACCATCGCCGGAAGCGCGATCAAATCTGAGGCCCAGGCCACCGACCTCGCGGTTTCCCAAAAAATCGTGACCGGTGCCACCGTGACCGCCAGAGGCGCACTCGACCGCAACAACCGCATTAGCGGTACCACCTCGTCCGGACTCACCGGGGTCAACGGCCTCAACCCATCCTACCTCGGCGACGTCTCTCTCCGCATCAGCCAACCCCTGCTCAAGGGTGCTGGCCCTGGTGTCAACCGCGCCGCCATCCGACGCGCCCGCCTCGGCGTCGAACGCGCCAACTTCGATCTCAAAGGCACCGTCCTGAGCGTCATCCGCAGCGTCGAGGCCGCCTACTACAACGTGGCCTTTGCCCGCGAACAACGCGAAGTCCGCCGCTTCAGCCTCGCTGTTGCGCAAAAACTCCTGGAAGAAAATAAAGTCCGCCGCAGCACCGGCGTCACCACCGATCTCGAAGTGCTTCAGTCCGAAGTCGGCGTCGCCACCGCCCAACGCAATCTCGTGTTGTCCGAACAAACCGTCCACGACAACGAAGACGCCCTCCTACAACTCATCGGCCGCTTCGAATTCGATCAGCAGCTCGGCCCGATTAAACTCATCACCGACACCACTGCCCCCGAAGTTTCCTTCGACAAATCCTACAAACTCGCCCGCGACAATACGCCCGAATTCCTCTCCAGCCAGCGCTACATCGAGCAACTCAAACTCGATCTCAAAGTTAACAAAAACCAGAAACTCCCCGGCGTCGATCTCGGTGGCGGTGTCGGCTACACTAGCGAAGAACGCAGTTACCGCGACGCCTCGCGCGAAGTCTGGGCCGGCAAAGGCTACAACTGGCAGGTCGATCTCACCGTCTCCGTGCCGTGGAAATTCCGCGCCGCCAACGCCAGCTACCGCCAGGCGCAGCTCGCCCTCAATCGCGAACAAACCCGGCTACAACAGCTCGACCAAAATATTCTCGTCGATGTTCGCACCGCCATACGCTCCGTCGAAACCAATCTCGAAACCGTTCGCTTGAGCCAACTCTCGACCGAACTCAGCCTGAAACAATTCGAGCAGGAAAAAGCCCGCTACGAAGCCGGCCTCTCGACCTTCCGCTTCGTCCAGCAATCGCAAGCCACCTATGACGACGCCCGCGTGAGCGAGCTCCAGGCCCGGGTCAACCTGCGCATTGCACTGGCCGAACTCTCCCGCCTCGAAGGCAGCTCTCTCCAGCACTACAACGTCGTTCTCGCACAAACGAAGTAACGGCTTGCCGGTAGCAGCAGGTTTCTGTTTTACTTCCTCCTTTCCGATGTAGGCGGGGTGCCCTCACCCCGCATGCCCCAAAATTCAGCGACCCAGATTGAACCTTAAAACAGCAGTTATTTAACCGCTAATTTTCGCTGGAGCAGGTGAATTAAAACTCTAGCCGATAACAATCTTGGGGTGGTCGTGTAGGGGCGCAGACTTGCTGCGCCCTTTCCGCGAGCCTCGTACCCGGGCGCAACAAGATTGCGCCCCTACCTACAACCGGTTCGTTCCAGTGTTCCTGAGTTCCATATTGAAAATCATCTCTCGTTATACCGCGAACAACCCCGCGCTATAACCACTCGCTGCCGCCACAACTTTATGCTCGGGCAACTGCGTGCGAAACCAGGTGCGCTGCTTTTTAACCAGCCCACGGGTGTTGCGAACAATGGCATCGGCCAAATCCGTCCGCGCCAGTCTTCCCTCTAGAAAATCAACCGTCTCCCGGTAGCCGATTGCCAGCGACGCGCTCGGATTCGTTTTCAATCCAACCGTCAACAACCGCTCGACTTCACCTATCAGCCCCGCACTCAGCATCGCGTCAACCCGCGCCACGACGCGACGCTCCAGTTCCACGGGCTCACGTTCTAACCGAACTAGCTGCACCGCCCAATTCGAAAACGGCCCCGGCATTTTCGCAAAATCCGCTGCCATCTCGGCCAGCGTTTTCCCCGAAGCCCGGCAACGTTCCAGCGCCCGCACGACACGTCGCGGATTCGCCACATCGAGCGCGCCCAGCCCCGCAGGGTTAAGTTTTTCCAAATCCGCGATCAGTGCGGTCAGCCCGCCCGCTTGCAGCTTCGCGTCGATTTCTTCGCGCAGTTCGGCCGACACGGTGACTTCATCGGCGACCGGTCCGAAAAACGCCTTCAGATAAAACCCGCTCCCGCCCGTCACCAGCACACGTTTACCGCGTGCTGCGATTTCCTGCACCGCCTGCTTCGCGAGTGAAACATAATCGGTTATATCCATCCGCGCCGTGACCTCGCAAACGTCGATCAAGTGATGCGGCACGCGCGCGAGTTCGTCCCGCGTCGGCTTGGCCGTGCCGATGTCCATGCCGCGGTAAAACAGCAGCGAATCGCACGAAACGATCTCTGCGTTATTCTCCTCCGCCCAGCGCAACGCCCACTCCGTTTTGCCGGAGGCGGTCGGGCCAGTGAGAACATAAAGGGCGGGCGGGCGGCTCATTTCACCAGCAATCCAGCGCCAGCCAGCCCCGGCAGCAAGTTGGATTATACAAACCCGACTGACTCGATCCACAACCGGCTCTACGTTACAAACGAGCAACAACCAACCCCTGTGGCTATTTTCCCTTTGCCGCGCCGGGCGAATTCACCCAGCCACAATGTGCGAAACACGCATCTCCATACTTTGAAACTCGCACTCGTCACCGAAACCTTTCCACCCGAGATCAACGGCGTCGCCATGACGCTGAGCCACCTCGTCGAAGGCATGAGCGAGCGACGCCATAAGGTGTCCGTTATTCGGCCTCGGCAGAATGCTGAAGACCGCCCGCGAACTGACGGCCTCTTTGCCGAACTACTCTGCCCCGGCATGCCGATCCCGGGTTACAGCATGATGCGTCTTGGGCTGCCGGTTCGTGGACGTCTGCTGCGAGCCTGGCAAAAGGATCGCCCCGACATCGTTCATCTCGCGACCGAAGGCCCGCTTGGCTACGCCGCATTGCTCGCGGCGCGAAAATTAGCGCTACCGATCAGTTCTAGTTTTCACACCAATTTCCACAGCTACAGCCGCCACTACGGCTGCGGTTTTCTGACCCGCCCGGCACTCGCCTACCTGCGACATTTTCACAACCGCACGCAAATCACGCTCTCGCCCACGCTGGAACTAAACCAGCAACTCACCGCCGATGGCTTCGAAAATATGTGCCTGCTCTCGCGCGGCGTGAATACGAAAACTTTTTCGCCCGCTCATCGCGATGATCGCCTGCGCACCGCCTGGGGCGTCGGCCCTGACGACCTCGCGGTCATCCATGTGAGTCGAGTCGCAGCCGAGAAAAACTTTCCGCTGCTGATCGCCGCCTTCGAGTCCATTCGCACGCGCCACCCGTCAGCCAAATTCATCGTCACGAGCGACGGCCCGCTGCGCCGCAAGCTCGAACGCCAGCACCCGTGGATTCGCTTCACCGGTACCTTGCCGCGCGAAGACCTCGCCCGCCACTACGCCTCGGCCGACCTCTTTCTTTATCCCAGCCTCACCGAAACCTTCGGCAATGTCGTCACCGAAGCCATGGCGAGCGGACTGCCCGTAGTGGCTTTCAACTACGCCGCAGCCGCACGTTTCATCCGCCACGGCGAAAACGGCTGGCACGTACCCCTCGGCAACCGCACTGCATTCCTCGCCGCCTCGACCGAACTTTCCGCCAGCACCAGCCTGCGCCAAAACCTGGGCTCCGCCGCGCGTCTGACCGCCGAAGGCATTTCCTGGGACCGCGTAATCGACGGTTTCGAATCCGACTTGCTTGCAGTCATCGCCCGCCACGAGAACACTCAGAGCTCACCCGTTGCGGCGCTCTCGCCATGATCAAAAATCTCAAAGCCCGTTTCATCTTCAACCCGAACTCGGGCCACAACGCACGCAATCCCTACCTGCTCGAAAAGGCGCGCGAGTTCATCGCCGAACACCAGTTAAACGCCAACGTCGTGCTAACCGAGCGTCCGCGCCATGCGACCGAACTCGCCCAACGAGCCATCGAAGAACGCTGCGAACTGGTTATAGCCATCGGCGGTGACGGCACGATGAATGAGGTTGCCTCCGCCCTCGTCGGCTCCAGCACCGCCCTCGGCCTGATTCCCTGCGGTTCGGGCAACGGCCTGGGTCGGCACCTCGGCATTCCCGGTCCGGGCAAAGGCGCATTTCGCAACCTGCTCAAAGGCGAACTACGCGCTATCGACACAGGTGTCGCAAATGGACTCCCGTTTTTTAACGCCATGGGCCTCGGCTTTGACGCCGAGATCAGTCATCGTTTTAACCTGCTCACCCATCGCGGGCTCGAAGCCTACGCTCGCACCGCCATCGGCGCTTTTTTCCGCTTTCGCTCGCAGATTTGCACAATCCAGAGCGGTGACGACTCATTCAAGACCTCCGCTTTTATTGTCTCCATCGCCAACTCCGACCAGTACGGCAACGACTGCTTCATCGCGCCCGGCGCGCAAGTGGACGACGGCCGCCTCGACGTGACGATCGTCAAAAAGGTGAATATTTTCAACGCACTCCCTCTCGCCGTGCGCCTTTTCACCAAGTCCATCGACGGCAGCCGGAGCGTTCGCCGCCTAAGCGGCCCCGCCTTCGTCATCGAACGAGCCGAGCCCGGCCTCATCCACACCGACGGTGAAACCCACCGAACCGACGCCACCATCACGATTTCCGTAAAACCAGCCAGCCTACAGATCATGGTACCCGCTAAAACCAGTCAAAAGACGTAACAATCGTGTAACGTTTTGACCGCAGCTCTAGCCCGCCGCATAACAATTTGTTAGCCTCGCCCCCGATGGATCAGAAAGCACTTAAATTTAGAACGGTCATCATTTCCGACGTCCACCTCGGTACGCCCGATTGCAAAATCCGGGAGGTGAATCATTTTCTCAAACACACCCAGTGCGAACGACTGATCCTCAACGGTGACATCATCGACGCCTGGAAACTCAAGCAGACCGGATACTGGCCCAAGAGTCACACTCGCTTCGTCCGCTTGATCCTGAAAAAGCTCGAAAAAAAGGACACCGACGTCGTCTACCTGCGCGGCAACCACGACGATGTGCTCTCTAAATTTCTGCCCATCGCTTTCGAAAAATTCTGTGTGGTCGAGGACTACGTCCATGAAACAGCGCGCGGAAAATACCTCGTGTTGCATGGCGATGTGTTCGACACCATCACCAAAAATTTCGTCTTTCTCGCCTACATCGGCGACTGGGGTTACAGCCAGCTCATGCGCTTGAACCGCCTCTACAACAAATGGCGTTCCTGGCAGGGCAAGGAATACTACTCGCTCAGCAAAGCGGTAAAAGCCCGGGTCAAACAAGCCGTGAGCCACATCTCAAATTTCGAGGACCACATCGCCCGCCTGGCCAAGAGCCGCGGTTGCATCGGCGTCATGTGCGGCCACATCCACACTGCTGCCGACCGCATGATCGGCGACATCCACTATCTTAACTCTGGCGACTGGGTAGAGTCGCTGACCGCCATCGTCGAACACAACGATGGCCGCTTTGAACTGATCGAGTTCGCCGAATTCAAAAAGTTATATCCCCTGCCCGCTGAATCAGCCGAAGCCTCCGACCCCGAAGAGCTGACGACGCCAAGCGCTCCTTCACCCGCGCCTGCGGGGTGAGTAACGATCCAGTTATAGCAGTTTCTGCCAGGGCGGGGGGGGGGGGCCCGGGGGGGGGGGCGGGGGGCGCCCCCCCCCCCCCCCGCCCGGCCCCGGGGCGCGGCCCCGGGGCCCCGGCGCGCCCGCCGGCCCCCCCCCCCCCCCCGCGGGCCGGCAGCCCGGGCGGCCCCGGGGGGGGTCAGGCGCGGCCCAGCGGTGCGCGCAAGACAATTTCAGCCAAATTTATTTCCAGTAATCCAGCCTCAGCTTAACTGAAACTGCTCAAAAACCGTTCAAGAAAAACATAGTCACATAGAGGCACTTTGGACCCGCTGCATTGGTTATGGCGCGCTTTGCCGAGAGCACTCCACAAAAAAATGCGCCCCGGGATTTAGCCGGGGCGCGGGAGAATGCAGGAGTGAATCCTTGAGATTAATCCGCGAGTTCGACGGTCACGTTTTTGCGGAAACCATCGACGGTGACAACCAAGTCAAGGGCGTCGCCCTCAGCCAGCTCTTTAGGAAGAGGTAGACTCGCGGACTTATTCTTTTTCACAACGGGGGCGTCTGCCGCTGGAGTTGCCGGCTTGATCTCCACCGGAGCGGGCTTGTCGGCGACGGGCACAGGCTTCTTATACAGCGCAGCAAATTCGACCGGGAACATCGCATGCAGCACGCAAGCTTCGTCATCAGTCGGCAGGTTTTTGGCGGCAAGCTCGGCACGGAGTTCTGCCATGCGCGGCTTGAGCAGATCGGCGCCACGACATTCGAGCGGTTTCTGGCCGGTCTTTTCCATGGCGAGCTTGAGCACGTCGGAATCGATCGGGCCAGGCGTGCGGCCGTATTTGCCGAGCGCGATATCCATCGCGGGCTGTGAGAAATTTTTCCAGCGGCCAAACTTCACATTGAGCATCGCTTGTGTGCCGACGATCTGAGAGGTCGGCGTGACCAGCGGAATCCAGCCAAGACATTTGCGGATGTAAGGGATTTCGAGCAAGACCTGCTCGAACTTGTCAGCCATGCCTTGTTCCTTGAGCTGGTTTCGGAAATTCGAGAGCATGCCGCCCGGCACCTGATAACTGAGCGTGTCGCTGTCGACGACCTCATTGGCGTGGGCCGTGAATTTCGAGAGCTGAGCGTAAACATCGGTGAAATGTACACGCAGTTCCTGCAGTTTCTTGGGATCAAAACTCGGGCAACGTGCATGGCCTTCAAGCAAGGCGAGCATGCGTAGTGTATCCGGTTGAGCAGTACCGTTGGCGAATGGCACGATCGATGTCTCGATCGCATCAACGCCCGCCTCGACCGCCGCGTAGTAGGAAGTGGCCGCGAGACCTGCAGTGTCGTGGCTGTGCAACGTCAACGGCACGCCGACGCGACGTTTGATTTCCTTGACCATCGCATAGGCAATCTGGGGCGTGATCACGCCGGACATATCCTTGATCGCTATGGAATCGCAGCCTTCTTTTTCGAGAGCCACGGCCATCTCGACAAAGGCTTCGACGGTGTGCACCGGGCTGGTCGTGTAGCAAAGTTCGCCGCGCGCGTGCTTGCCGCTTTTCTTGACGGCTTTTATCGCGGTCTGGAGGTTGCGGATGTCGTTGCACGCGTCAAAAATTCGCATGACGTCCATGCCAGCATCGGCCATGGCGGCAACAAAGGCCTCGACGACATCGTCGGGGAAGCTCGTGTATTGAACGATGTTTTGACCGCGCAACAGCATGATATGCGGGGTTTGTGGCGCGGCTTTCTTGAGTGTGCGCAGGCGGTCAAATGGGTTTTCTCCCAGGAAACGCAGGCATGAGTCGATCGTCGCTCCGCCCCAAGTTTCAAGGCCACCGAACCCCATGCCATCGAGAATCGGAGCAGCCGGTAGCATTTGAGCTGTCGTCATGCGTGTAGCTGCCAGCGACTGATGTCCGTCACGCAGCACTGTATTATTAAAAACAACGGGGTTAGACATATAGAAAAATCAGGGAGTCATCGTATCCAAAGCGTCCGAAAGCGGCTGCGCGTTTGTTGACTTTTGTTCTGCACTGGGAGGAGTGGCTTGATAGGTGCCGCGTCGCACTTCGCGTTCGGGCATATCAGAGGTATCAACTGGCTTCTGCGGGTCAATCACCCGTTTTGGTGGCGGCGGTGGTGGTGGTGGCGGAGCTCCCACATAGAATACCTTGAGCTTATCCACCTCGAACCAGCTCTTGTCGGCTGGCAGCTGGGCGGGCGACAATACCTGGCGCTCGATCACGCGGCGATTGCGGCCATCGTAAAGCATGATTCCAGAACCTTTCGCTCCCTCCACAGGTACGGCAATGAGCGCATCGACCGTGCTCTGTTGATAGGGCAGCAACAGTCTCTGCCCCTCGATCAAAGCCATCGCAACATCATCGGGCGAGGCAGGCTTAACTTTGGCCAGTGGAACAATCGGGGCACCCTCTGGCCGGGTAACATCCCAGCGCGCGCGCGGCTTGGTTGGGTTATCGTAGAACACATCCTCCACCGTACGCTCCACCTCGCCCGGACCTGCCTTCAATGCCTTTTCAATGGCTTCTGCGGCCGCAGTTCGGGGATCCACCGGCACAGGAGTCTTCGCGAAGGGCTTCCAATAACTAGTCACAAGAACTATGACTATTAGTGCCCAACTGGCCAGCGTACCGAACCAGGCCGGCAGAACCCGCCCGGCTGCCGGTAATGGCGGCGGCACCACTTTGAGCACAAGCCCGGCAATCTCGGCACGGATTGCATCTAGCTCACGGTTAATTACGGCGGCCCGGAGCAGGAGTGGCTCAGCGCCGAGCGCCTCAGCTGCTTCACGTCCACAACGTTCTATCTTGGAGAGAAACACCCAGGGCTGCGCTCCTGCGGAGCGTCGCCGGATGAGCATGGTCAACCCCAGCGCACTCACCAGACGCAGCGCAGCCGCTCCAGCCACCAGACCTAAAATCCACAACGGCAGACGCCCTGCTCCCTGGGGCAAACCAGCCACCACACCCACGCTTATCCAAATTCCCAATACAACTGGCCAGGGGCCATACAGCGCGTAACCCGCCCGCACAGCCTTTTGCAGCCTGAGCCAGAAAAGCACCCGAACCAGTCGCTCTGTCCGCTTTTTGAGCAACTCGTGGCGTTCCCGTGTCCAGTCCTCGTGGGTGACGTACGCGAAACGTTCGGGCTGCGCCGCTGTCGAGGCCAACAAGACCAGTTCGGGATGACTGAACTTGGCCCTGGAGAATAGTTGTTGAATGTGCGGCTCCCGGCTGCAGGCGAATCGTGCATGCAGCGTCTTGTGTAGTTCTAGCAGTTTCCGCTCGGACTCCATCGCCAGCATCAGCACGCGAGCGTAGTCCGCAGGATTCGCGAGATTGAGCCAACCTTCATGGATCGCGCGGGCCATGGTTTCGCCTTCCATCGTACCAGCGAGCGTCGAGAGCAGGCGCGCCGCACCGGCATCGGCCTTTTCAATCAGCTGAATGAACGGCAGCGAAGTGATCGCCTTCACCATCGGTACGCCATCGGCCACACTGCCGCGGGCAAACAGGCTCTTGATGCAAGCCGCGTCCACCGGTTGGCCGTACAACATCAGCCTCATGCCCTCGCCGCCAATCAACAACCAAGCCGCAGAGGCAATAGCGTCGCGCGTCACTTCTTCAGGCAGCTCGCTCCAACTCGGAATCAGTCCGAACACGTGCAACTCCGCGATCTGTTTACGGACATGCTGGTACTCCGGCCGCTCGCCCACAAACGAGACCAGCGTCACCTCGTCGTCTTTGTCGAAGAGATTGGTTACGCCGTCGGCCCAGTTTTCCTCCCGCGTGAAATATTCCGCAGCTTCATCCAGGGTGAACACACGGTCTTTCCAGGCAAAAAGCTCCTCGTTGCGCGCGAGTTGATAGCGATCCTTGACCGGCTGCTGCTTCAACCAGCGCAATACCTCATCTGTGCCCCACCGACCGCCGCGCGAACTCGTCAACAACCCGCGCAATAAATCCGTGAGCCGCTGGCTCATCGGCGGCATCAGTTCAACCGCACCGGCACGTGGAGCGCGCGGATCGCGTTCCAACAACAAAGACTCGGCGCGCGAACGTATTTCCGGAGTTACTTTCGAAACATCGCGGTTCGTCACGAGGCCGAGCACGTGGCGCCCGAGCACGACTTCCTGAATGATGCGGCCAAGCGACCACCAGTCCCAAGCCCGCAAACTTGCACCCGGTTTGTGATTGGCGAGTCCGGCCGCTTCGGGCGGAGCATACATCGGATCGACAGGCACAGGTATGAGTTCCGCCTGGTTGTAAACCGTGGTAAGCTCCAGCCCGCCGATTCCCACGCTCAGTCCTTCATGATCTGGCAAGATATAAATTGTATCTAGCCGTAGGTTTAGGTGAACCACTCCGCGATCATGCAGGGCGATGATGATGTCACTGAGTTGTTGAACCAGAGTCTGCACATCATCGAGCGATGTTTTTCGGTACGCAGCCCACTCGCGCAACGCGACCTTCGGCGTCCCATGAGAAATCTCGTAGCGATACTCCCCTTCCTCGAACGCCTCTCCGCCCGCGAGCAGTCCGGGCATGCTCATCGATTTCAGCTCGTTCCAAGCCTGCACGCGCATCTCCGTCTGTGCATTGAGCGCGCGCACGTGGATTTCTACATTTTCGAGCAGATTAACATCCACCGCGTGGTAACACCAACCCGTGCCGACCTCGATCCTATCTCCAATCTGAAAGGAGCGCCAACGTTGACCAGACACAAACGGCGTGCGAAACGCCGACCCCGCGCCCTCGTCTTCCGAGCGCGCGGAATCCTCGGGCGCGAGCAGTTCGTCTTGCGCCGACAATGCATCAGACTCCGGCGGATCAGTTTCGTCGGGCATAAATTGGGTCGATTTATCTATAACGACCTGGCTCCGATGCGGTTTAGAGGAGAGATTTTCTTCTAAATCTTCACCAGCGACAGAGCCGCCAGTAAAAATTACTTATTATCCTAACGTTAATGGTTTTATAACGTTTTACGACTGCCGGTCGATGCGCTTTCAATCCGTAATATCTCGCGTTCTGATTGCCAAAACCTGTTTCAAAAAATACACCGCCACGCTCAGCCTTGGGATTCGCGATTCAGCCGAAAACCGGGCCCACCTAAACACCCATGGTTTCAATCACGCCCGATCCGATCGAAGGCACTTGGCTGCCGTTCAAAGCCGAGTTCGCTGGTGATATCGCTCCCGATATGGCGATGGCGAAAATGCGCCTCGTTATCCAGGCTGGCACTTACGCGATCCACTTCGGCCAGGAAATCAGCGATTCTGGCAGCTACACGCTCGGAGCCCTGGCAGAAACCCAGACCATCGTCCTCTCCAGTTTAAGCGGCACAAACGCAGGCCGAACCATTCCCTCCATCTATCAACTCGTCGGCGACCGCCTGCGCATCTGTTACGGCCTCAATGGCACCGCCCCCACGGAATTCGCCTCCCCGGCGGGTTCGCCTCACTATCTCGTATTCTATAAGCGCAAGCCCTGAACCTCACCGCGCCACGCGAATAGCGCCGGTGACCGTGAAACGCACCCGGGCCGGAATCTTATCAAGCGGCGTCAACACTTCCTCGATCGTCTGCGAAGTGTGCTCCGTATCCGTAGCGACAAAACGGACCTTGATCGAAACTTGATCGCGGAAAAACCCGCGCGCCGTTCCCGGCAACACCACACGCTGAGGTGCCCGTCCGAGCGGAACTCCTCCGACGACCACGATGCCGCCCGCCGGTTCCGATTCGATCAGCACCGAATATTCACCCGCCGGAAGTTTCAGCGCGCTTTCCGATGGAGCTGTCGTCGATTTCTGCGAAGGCGGTGCAGGTGCCTTTAAGCGTTCTCCGCCTTTCGGCGCGGTCGAGCAAGCTGCAAGCAGCAGCAGTGCGGAAAAAATAAAAAGCCGTGAAAAACTACAAAGCATGGAAGTAAATAGGACCAGATGTAGCGCAGTTGTTCCTCAAAAACTCGTCGCTGTATCCAAGCCACCCCTTCAATTAAACGCTCAGCCGCCCAAGGCAAATCTCAAGAACGAGAAATTTCTGCATTGGCCTACTCATCACCGCGAATTTTTCCGCGCAGATCTTTGGCCGCGCGGCGATGGCGTTTCCCGGCGACTTGGCGGATTTTCTGCGCGCGGCTTTTCGGGCGTTTGCTTCGGCGCAGTTTTTCGACCTCGGAGCGACGCGCGGCCTCGGCCTGCCGCAAAATAGTTTCAAGTTTTCCGCACAGTTCGGCCCACGCCAGCTCACGATTCGCCGCTTGGGAGCGTTCGTGTTGACAACGCACTTCGACGCCCGTCGGCCGGTGCCGAAGCCAAACCGTCGATGAGGTTTTGTTGATCTTTTGCCCGCCGGGACCCGATCCGCGCACAAATTTTTCTTCCACGTCCGCCGGAATCACGCCCAATGTATCGAGTCTCTTTTGGATTTGCGTTGGAAGATTCATCGGCTGCGTTCTTTTCTTAGGGAAACTCTTTCGCCAGTTCAGAGTCAAACCCACCTTCCTCAGGTTCACCTTCTTAACTTCATGATCACCGGCCCCAATTGGTCTCAAAAACTCCGCGAAGAAATCGGCAAAGCTGTCATCGGTCAGGATACGGTCGTCGAGCGCCTGCTCGTCGCCCTCCTCGCCAACGGCCACGTGCTGCTCGAGGGCATGCCCGGTCTCGCGAAAACGCTCCTCGTCAAATCGCTCGGCACCGCCCTCGGCGTCCAATTTGAGCGGATACAATTCACGCCCGACCTGCTCCCCAGCGACGTCGTCGGCACCATGATTTTTCAGCCGAAAACCGGCGAGTTTACCGCCCACCGCGGCCCGATCTTCGCCAACCTCGTGCTGGCCGACGAAATTAACCGCGCTCCGGCGAAGGTCCAAAGCGCCCTGCTCGAAGCCATGCAAGAGCGCCAGGTCACGATCGGCGGACAAACGAATCTGTTGCCCAAACCGTTTTTCGTGATGGCCACGCAAAACCCCGTCGAACAAGAGGGCACTTATCCATTGCCCGAGGCACAGACCGACCGCTTCCTCTTCAAGCTGCTCGTCGATTACCCGAGCCTCGCCGAAGAATCCGAGATGATGCAGCGCTGGGGCCAGGTCACCAAACAGCCCGCGCTCGTCCCCGTCTCCTCGGGCGAAGAACTCCTTTCGCTCCGCGTCGAAGTGGATAAAGTCCACGTCGCGCCCGCGCTCCAAGGCTACATCCTCGCTCTCGTCCACGCCACACGTGCCATGGCGACCGATCCACGTAACCAGCTCCAACCGGGAAAGAAATATCTCAACTTCGGCGCCTCGCCCCGCGCCTCACTCGCACTCTTCCAAGCCGGCCGCGCACTCGCTTGGCTGCGCGGACTCGATTTCGTCAGCCCCTCGCTCATACAGGATATCGCGCCCGACGTCCTCCGTCACCGCATCGGCCTGACCTACGAAGCCGAGGCCGAAGAAATCAACGCCGACAAACTCATCGGCCAGGTTCTCGACAAAACTCCAGTGCCGAAGCTCTGACCGCTCCATCTTTCCTCTTTCTCATTCTCTTTATCTTTCTCTCTCTCCAACCCGGATCGAGAAAGAGAAAGAATAAAGAGAAAAGACTCTAGAGACCCATGCCCACCGAACAACCCACCACCGCCACAGCCTCGCTCGCGCTCCTGCGCCAGCTCGAATGGCGCGTGCGTCACGCGGTGGAAAACGTTCTCAGCGGCGAGTACCGCTCGGCCTTCCGCGGACGCGGCATGGAGTTCGACCAGGTCGTGAAGTATTCGTTCGGCGACGACGTCCGCGACATCGATTGGAACGTCACCGCCCGCCTCGGCGAACCGTATCGCAAGAAATTCGTCGAGGAACGCGAGGTCACGCTGATGATTGTCCTCGAGGACACCCCGAGCCTGCAATTCGGCTCCGGCGCGCAATCGAAACGCGAAGCTCTGCTCGAACTCGCCGGTCTCGTCATGCTCCTCGGCGCCGTCAACCGCGACCGCGTCGGCTACCTGCACGCTCGACCCGACGGCTATTCTTTCCGCGAGCCCGTACGCGGACGCGGCGCCATCATGCACGCCGCCGCCACCTTGATCGGCCGCCCCGCGCCCGATCTTTCCATCGCCAGTGCCCAAAAAACGGATACAAGCATCCCGTGGCGCCTGCTCGCCCGCTCTGCGCCCAAGCACAGCATTCTCATCTGGCTGAGCGATTTTCCTCCTGGCCACACACCCGACGGCTGGTCGGTCATGCAGCGTCGCTACAACACCATGGGCTTCCGCGTCGATGACCCGTGGGAACGTGAGCTGCCGACCGGAGAATCTTTCACCGCCTACGACCCGATGGAAGGCCGTTTGGTTACTTTAACCGGTTCAAGTTCGGAACGCAGTGCTCACGCCGCCTGGCGCGCCGTACGCGAACAATCCTGGCAGAAGCTTTTCCCCGATCCGCTCAGCCGCCTCGCCATCACCACCGAGCAAAATCGCCTCGATGCCCTCGTGCGCTATTTCCACGCACGGATGCATGCCCGCTAAGGCGGACAAAACCCAAAGGCCAATGCCCAAACTCCAAACAAATCTCCAATACAAAATTTCAAACATTCGAACCTCTGATCGTTTGGAATTTCTTTGGCGTTTGTTTTTTGGCGTTTGGAATTTTTCTTTCCAGTAATGGGCCCTTACATTCTCAAAGATCCGCTCTGGCTCGTCGCCCTCCTCCTGATCCCGCTCGCGATCTGGTTGCGCGGACGTCGCAGCGTGCCCGTGCTCGTCGTGCCTTTCGCCTCCGCCTGGCACCGGAAAACACTTACCAACGCCTCGCGTTTGCCGGAATTTCTCGCTGCGACCGGACTCGTTTTGCTCGTCCTTGCCCTCGCCCGTCCCCAGCAGGTGCACGACAAACGCGAGGTCCGTTCCCAAGGTTACGATCTCATGCTCGCGATCGATATCTCCGGTTCAATGCTGGCCGAGGACTACGAGAAAAACGGCGAGCCCATGAACCGCCTCCAAGCGATCAAGCCTGTCATTCAAGCCTTCATCGACGAACGCACCTCTGATCGCATCGGCCTCGTCGTTTTCTCAGGCCGCGCCTACACGCTCGCGCCGCTCACCTTCGATCACGAATGGTTGTCCCGCCAAACCGAACGACTCGCCGTAGGCATGATCGAGGACGGCACCGCCATCGGCGACGGCCTCGGCGTGGCGCTTTCACGCCTCGAACAAACTGCCCACGAAGAAGGCGGACGCCGTCGCGGCGCGTTCGTCATTCTCCTCACCGACGGCGCCAATAACCGTGGCACGCTCGCGCCAACCCAAGCCGCCGACATCGCCAAATTCCGCGGCATTCCGGTCTACACCATCGGAGCCGGCAAAGACGGCTACGTCCGAATCCCAGTCATGGAAAACGGCCGCAAGCTCGGTTACCAGCGGATGTTCTCCGACCTCGATGAAGGCGTTCTCCACGACATCGCCGACACGACCGGCGGACACTTCTACCGCGCCGATGACATGCGCACCATCGAGTCGGCCTTCAAGGCGATCAATCGCTCACAAAAAATCGAGTTCCAGGCCAAGACGTATCTGATCACAAGCGAACTTTTCCCCTGGTTCGCCTTCCCCGGCGCAGCATGTCTTCTCCTCGCCGCCTTTCTCAACCGACCCAGTTCCCGTCAGTCAGCCACTCCGGTGACGCTCGCTCAAACCGCGACCTCATGAACTTCTACTGGCCTCACGCTTTTTGGCTCCTGCTACTCCCGCTAACCTTCGCAGTGCTGGAGTTGCGCCGTCGCCGTGCCAATGGAAACGGCTCCCATCCCAAAATCCTCCGCGCCGAAGCCGGGCCGCACCAACTCTCGCTCGTACAATCCACCACCGCCAAAACCTCCTCGCGTTTCCGCTGGCGAATTTGGCTCGGTCTTGTGCTCGCTGTCGTGTCGTTCGCCCGCCCGCAATGGGGCCGCCTCGACGAACCCGTCTTCGATCAGGCCCGCGAAATCATCATCGCCCTAGACCTCTCGCGCAGCATGCTCGCCGACGACGTGCGGCCCTCGCGCCTAGAACGCGCGCGCCTCCTCGTTTCGAGCCTGCTCGAACAACTGCGCGGCGAACGCGTGGGCTTGGTGGTGTTTTCTGGTACGGCATTTTTGCAGAGCCCGCTAAGCTCCGACTACGAGATCCTCCGCGACTTCCTGCCCGGCCTCAATCCATCCTACCTACCCGAAGGCGGCACCAACTACACCGCACTCCTAAATACCGCGCTCTCCGCCTTCGGCTCCTCCGGCAGCGCCGATCGTTTTCTCATCGTGCTCAGCGATGGCGAGTCGACCGATGACAACTGGAAGCCGCTCGCCGCCGAACTCAAAACCAAGGGCATCCGCGTAATCGGTCTCGGCGTCGGCACCACTGCGGGCAGCATGATTCCCGACGGCGCAGGCGCCTTTGTTAAAGACGAGCGTGGCGCCGTTGTTCTCTCAAAACTCGAAGGCACCACCCTGCAACAACTCGCCACCGAAACCAACGGTGCTTACTCCAACGCCAGCTCCTGGGTGGACATCGCCCAACTCCTGCAATCCACCGTCGAGACCGGTCGCAAAGGCGCCTTCGTCGAACGCAGTCACGCGAGACTGACCGAGCGTTTTCAATGGGCACTCGCCCCGGCTCTGCTGCTGCTGTTCTTCAGTTTTTGGCGGGACTTCCCGGTTCGTCCCCGTTTGCGCGACATCAAACTCATCTCGCCCGCCGCCACGCCTCCACCGCTGCCAGTCCCTCAGTCCTCCGACCTGAAATCGCACGCCAGCTCATCCGTCGCCCTCCTGCTTACCGCTTGCACTCTATCGATTATCGCTCAGGCACCGGCCGCCCTGGCCGCTGAAGAAAAAGAATCCACGGCTGCCGAACCACTCAGCAAGCTCGTCGCTAACCTCTCGCAACGCCCAAATCTCACCGCCCGCGATTATGCCGAGTTCGCTCGCACCACGATTGCCTACGGCCAGCGCCTTCAATCCGGACAAAAACATGTGCCCGCCGGTCCAGTGAACGACGCCTTGGCCGGTGTGGACGCCGGCGAATCCCTTGATGCCAAAGCCGCCGACTGGGCCACTCTCCGACGCGATCTCGAAACACTCCTGAAGAAAAAAGATCCACCGCCACCAGAACAGCAGCAGCAATCTCCTCAGCAAAAGAAAGAGGAGCAGCAGAAAAAAGATCAGCAGCAACAACAACAGGATCAACAAAAGCAAAACTCCCAGCCCAAGGAGCAGGAGAAGCCTCAGGTAAAATCCGAGCAGCAACAACCAAGCGACAAGTCCCAACAACCACCGCCACCCAAAGAATCTGCCTTTGGTGACATGAAGGAAAAGTCCGCCGAAAAATCCGACCAGCCTCCACCGCCCAACGATCCAACCGAACAACAAAAAGTCGGCGGCGCGCCCGAAAAAAAAGAAGGCGCCGAAAACAAAGATCCCGCCCTCGCCGTCCCGCTGCAAAAACTCGACGAGCTCAAAAACCAGGATTCCCCCGTCCAACTTCATCAACTTATGCAAGGCAAGCCCACCGCGCCCAAGAAGCCAGCCAAAGACTGGTGAGACCGTCCACAACCATGCGCCGCCTCCAAACATTTATCACCTCTCTCGTCGCTTTCGTCGCGCTAACCGCTTTCGCCCGCGCCCAGTCCGCACGCTGGGAGCCCTCCGGCGGCTCTCTGGCCTTCGGTCAGTCCAGCCAGCTCCAGCTCGTTTTCGAAGGCTGCGCACCCAAAGGTCGTCCCTCCGTTCCCTCCGTCGATGGCCTCTCGCTTCAGTCAGCAGGTCAATCCAGCCAGACATCAATCGTCAATGGCACCGTCTCTCGCAGCGAAACGCTCGCCTATTCCGCGCGTCCGACCAAACGCGATGATATCACCATTCCGGAATTCTCCGTCGAAACAGACAAAGGCCGCATCACCATCCCATCAGCCAGTTTCACCGTAGGCCAGGCCACCGTCGGCAACGGTGTCTCGCTCGAATCAATCGCCACCAGTAATTTCGCCGTGCCCGCCACGGTCTGGGCAGGCGAAGTATTTCCGATTGAATACACCCTAAACGTCCGCCAGCGCAACGCCCCCAGCCTGGAAAACCTCCTCGGTAGCCTGCTCGACTGGAAGCCCGCGCCGCTCGCGATCGAAGAATGGCCAAAACCCGCCAAACGCGACTCCCTGGTGAACGGCGAATCGTTTATCACCATTTTTCAAAAAACCCGCGCCACCATCGCCAAACCCGGCCCAGTCACGCTCGCCGAGGGCAACCAACTGGTTAACATCGCCAAAGGCGTCGACTTCTTCGGCCGCTACGTGCTCGACCAGTTCGCCATCACCAGCAACCGCCCGACGATTAACGTCCGCCCGCTCCCATCTCCCGCGCCCACCGCCTTCAACGGCGCCGTCGGCCAGTTCACCCTCAAATCCAACGTCGTGCCCGCCACCGCCAGTGTAGGCGAACCAATCACTTGGACCCTCACTCTCTCCGGCACCGGCAACTGGCCAGATCTCTCCGGCTTGCCCGCACGCAGCGTCTCGAAAGATTTCCGCACGGTGCAGCCACAGGCCCGGCGCACACCCAAAGAAGGCATGCTCTTCGACGCCTCTCTGGTCGAGGATGTCGTGCTCATACCAACCAAACCCGGCAACTACGCGCTAGGCCCAACTACCTGGAGTTATTTCGATCCCTCCAAAGGCGAATACCAAACCGTCACAACGCCCGCTGTCACGGTAACGATTTCCGCTGCCACCGAGACTACCACTCCCGCCATCACAACGCCCACCTCTTCCACAGGACAAAGCGGCAAAGCAAAACCGCCCGTCATGCCCAAAGGCCTTCCGCGCGACCCGTTGCCTGACACCGGCGAATCTCTGCCTCCAATGAAGTTCAGCTCGCTCCTCGCCGCCCTTTGTCTGCCGGTCGCCGCCTTGCTCGCTTTCTGGCTCTGGCTCGCGCTGCGCCGCGCCCGCGAAACCGATCCATTGCGTCCACGCCGCGAGGCCCGCGCGCGACTTGCCGCCACAATCGAAACACTTCGTACCGCCAAGAATCAGCCCCAAATCGCCGCCCTCCTGCTCGCCTGGCAAAAAGACACCGCGATCCTGCACCAAATCTCCGCCGCCGTCCCTGCCGCTTCCGACTTCACTGTAGGCGGGGTGCCCCCACCCCGCACCGCCAGCCCCACGTCCGCCCTCTGGGCCGACACCGAACGCGCGCTCTATCGCGATGCCACACCGTTACCCACCGATTGGATCACCCGCGCCCAACAAGCCCTACAAGACAACCGCGTCAAAGCCTTTTCCTTCTGGCAGCTGTTTCGGCTTAAGAACCTCCTGCCCTTCGCGGCGCTAATCGTCATCGGCCTCACCCTCACGAGCACAACCCTCCGCGCCGACGCTGGACGCGCCGCCTACGACCGAGCCGACTTTGCCGCCGCCGAGCAAGCCTGGCGCTCCGCTCTCGTAAAATCTCCAGCCAGCGCTGCCGCCCATCACAACCTCGCGCTCGCGCTCGCTCAACAGGATCGTTGGGCCGAAGCCGCCGCACACGCCGCTGCCGCCTTCGCTCAACAACCACGCGATACCGCCATCCGCTGGAATCTTACCTTCACGATGGAACGCGCCGGCTACGCACCATCCGTCTTCTCGGGCTTCGCCCGTTCTCATCCGCCTCACCAACTCGCCAGCCAGCTCTCCGCGACCCAATGGCAGTTCGCAGCCATCTTCGCCCTCAGCCTCGCCGCCATCGGCGGTGTGCTCCTTCTGGCGCGTGGTTATGGTAACCGCGCCCGCTGGCTTAAAATCACCGCAATCACCTTGTTTACCTTCGCGATCCTCCTCGGCAGCGCTGCGGTCTTTAGCCTGCGCGTGTATTCGCCAATCAACGACGCCCGCGCCGTCATCGTCTGGCACGACACCACGCTCCGCTCGATCCCGACCGAGGCCGACACCGCCCAAAAAACCACGCCCCTCTCCGCCGGCACCGTCGCCATCGTTAACCACTCCTTCATCCCCGGCGCCTGGGCTCGCCTTAGTTTCCCCAACGGCCAAACCGGCTGGCTCCGCCAGGAAGATCTCGTCGCTCTCTGGAAATAAGGGCGCGCTATCGCCGGCGCACGCCCTGCACCAGATCCCGCATCACGCTACGGCAGGGTGCGGCTGTGACAGCGGAACCACTGCAAAGAAGGTCGCTACAACTACGATTCCAAAACTTGGGAGATTCCAAACCGCTTCCAGAAAATCTCCCCGGCCTTGGATGCTCGGGCACTAGCCGAAGCTGGCTTCAACAACCAAATCCCATTCGTCTATTCCTCGATCGAAAAGTTGCCTTTTAGCGCTATCTGATCGGACGCGCCGCCCACGAGAATCTGAAACTCGCCGGGCTCAGTCTTCCAATCATGGGCCGTGCTGTCCCAGAAACCAAGATCGCGTCCAGCCACTCGGATTCTGACCACGCGGCTTTCGCCGGGTTTGAGTATGATCTTCGAAAATCCTTTTAACTCTTTTTCTGGACGCGGTACGGAAGCCTCGGCGTCATGCACGTAGAGCTGCGCGATTTCGGCTCCTTCCACCGAACTGGTGTTAGTCACCTTGAACTCCACAGTCACACGGCCTTCCGAGCGGATCGATGCTGAAGAAATATTGAGATCTGAATATTCAAATTTCGAATACGACAGCCCGTGTCCAAATGCGTAGAGCGGCTGGATCTTCTTCGCCTCAAACCAGCGATAACCAACAAAGACACTTTCCTTGTAGTCGATTTGGTAGACAGGATGCGCCATGTTGTTGTCCGGCTCCCAGCCGGTGTAGAGTTTTTCTCCAGCCGGCAAGTAGCCAGCGCCCGGGGAATCCTCGAAGCGTTTTTCAATCGTAATCGGAAGTTTGCCCGACGGGTTGATCTCACCCGCGAGGATTTCCGCCAAGGCGCGAAAGCCCGTCTGCCCCGGGTACCAAGCATAAACGATGGCTGCAGCTTGCTCGTTCCAATCGGTCATTTTGATGCCGCCACCAGAGTTCACGAGCACGACGGTGTGCGGGTTCAGGGTGACAACGCGTTTCACCAGCGCCTCGGCTTTCTCCGGTAATGCAAACGGCCGGTCACAGCCTTCAGTATCGAGTGTGCCCGTGCTGAGTAATACCACGTCAGCCGCAGAAATCTGCGCGTCGGTGGGCCTCTTCACGTATTCAAGCGTGTCACCATACGCGGCCTTCAAAGCCTGTAACATCGTGACCGTATTATAACCTTCGACCTCAGCCGAACCACCTCCACGCGGTAATTTTTCGACAAACAAGCCGGTCAGGAGTATCCTTTTCACGGCACCCTTTTTCAGGGGTAATATGCCGGATTTGTTTTTCAATAACACGATGGCTTCACGGGCCGTCTGCAAGGCGACCTGCTCATGCTCGGGTAATTTTGCGAGCAGCGATTCGTCTTTTACCGGTCGGTCGTAGAGTCCCATGGCGATGCAGGTACGAATGATGCTTTTTGCCATCCGGTCGATCTGCGCCTCAGTCACTTTGCCGGTTTTGAGCAAACGCTGCGCGTCGGCTTTGATGAACTTTTCGCCCGGCATTTCCAAGTCCTGACCTGATCGAATGATTTTCTCGGCATCCCATACCGACCACCAGTCAGTCAGTGGCGAGCCAGCGGAAACCGGGTTCCTTGCGGAGCAAATCATTGATCACGAATTCACTTTGCCCAGCCCACTCGCCATTCACCTGATTGTACGACGTCATCACCGCCATCGCACCGGCATCGATGCCCGCCTTGAACGCAGGCAGATAGATCTCGTGCATGGTTCGTTCGTCGAGCACGGAGTTCGAGGTGCGCCGATGGTGATCGGTGTTGTTGGCAAAAAAATGTTTCAGCGTCGGAATCGTACCTGTATCCAAAACTCCCGGCACGTATCGCTCGATCATTCGAGCCGCCAAAAACGGATCTTCGCCGAAGTATTCGAAATTTCGACCGCATTGCGCGATGCGATAGATGTTCATCCCGGGCCGGAGCAAAACAGCACGCCGCCAGCCCGGCACTCTTCGCCAATGCTGTGCGCGTAGGCATAAGCGAGAGCCGGATTCCACGTTGCAGCCAGGCCGATCGGCGCAGGAAACGCGGTCGATTTTTCAAGCTGCTGGCTCAGGTTACGCCGGATATTCACGCCGCCCGTGGCGTCCGAGAGATAAAGCTCAGGCATGCCGAACTGCGGATATCCTTTGATGAAAAAACTATTGTGACCGCTGATAAGCTGAAGCTTCTCGTTGACCGAGAGCTTGGCCAAGACCTCGGCGGCACGCTTGTCCGCGTCTTCATAACTAACCGGAGTCTTGAACGAAGGCTCGGCCTGTAATGTGAGGAACGAGCTCATCATAACAGCACCTGTACAGAGGAACAAAGCGGTCAGGTTTTTCATAAAGGGGTAAAAGTGTGGGGTAAACGAAAGCTAAAACCATCGCCCGGGCCAAAGCAAGAATAGCACCTGAATTCCAGTGCTTTCCCGATTACGTCAGTGCGCTCACGAGGGTCTTGCGGGCCATGCGCAGCATCGATTCTTCGGCATTATAGTCGGCCATGCGCGCGATCTCGATCCAAGCGAGATCGTGCGATTCGTCGGAGATCAACAGCGGTTCTTCCGGATCGGCTTCGATCATGAAGCGTATATCGTAGTGCCAGTGGTCTGGTTCGGCTTTGCGCGCCGGGATGAGATGGCGGTCCACATCGAAAATCTCCGCTGAAATCACACGTAGTCGCGTCAGGCCTGATTCCTCGCTCGCCTCGCGCATCGCCACGGCGAGCGGATTCAGTTCGCCATCGGCGTGGCCGCCGAGCTGGAGCCATTTGTTAAGTTTACGGTGATGCGTGAGCAGCGTGCGTTTGCGTTCGCGATCCACGATCCAGGCCGAACTAGTCAAATGACCTATTTGCAGCGAACGTTCTGCACAGTTCGGATTCGTCTCGACGAAACGAATCATATCCGACGCCATCGCTGCCTCATGGGCATCGAGCGATTTCGCCGCGTGAGTGCGTAGGAGGGTTAAGACTGAGTCGCGTGAGTCTTTCATGTGGTCACGAACCATTTGGTCTCAGCAGTCACTGCGCCTTTTTCTATCTGGTCAAAGATTTCATTCACCGTCTTGGCCACAGTGAACAACTGCAAATTCGACGGCTTGTTGAAATGCTCCGCGATCATGCGGTCGAAGAACTTCAGGAGTTCGTCGTAGAAACCGTCCTGGTTGAAAATCACGACCGGCTTTCGCAACACATCGAGTTGTCGCAGGGTGAGGATTTCCATGATCTCTTCGAGTGTGCCCCAACCACCCGGCAGAGCCACAAACGCATCGGCATGTGTCTCCATCATCAGCTTGCGCTCGCGCATGGTCACGACGGAGTGCATTTCATCGGCCTCGTCGTAGGCGAGTTCCTTGGCCTTCATGAACTCCGGGATGACGCCGATGACGCGGCCACCGGAGGTTTTGACGGCTTTCGCGACGGCGCCCATGAGCCCGACCTTGCCGCCGCCGTACACGAGGCTCCAGCCACGCCGGACCATTTCACAACCGATCGCTGTCGCGGCTTCGGTATATTTCGGATCGAGCCTGTCGCTGGAAGCACAATAAACACAAAGCGTTTTCTGCATGAGGAATTCTGAACCACTAACCCAAAAATCCTAAAGACATTTTTAATCTGGAACTCTGGAAAGCAGGAAGAAGACAGGAACTCCCTCTAGATTTCCGTTTCCAGCGTTCCAGAGTTCCAGATTAAAGCTTATCCCCGCCCCTCCACAACTTTCCTGCTTCAGAATTAGTGTCCATTAGCGTTCATTAGCGGTTCTCAAAATTCCGATCTCAAAACGTGGCAACTTCTTCAACTTATCGCGGCCGTCTCGCGCCTCACCTACCGGTCAGCTGCACCTCGGACACGCGCGTACGTTTTGGTTTGCCGCCGAACGCGCTCGCGCTTGTGGGCGGAAAATTAGTCCTGCGCAAGAAGATCCGATTCCGCGCTTCGTCTCGATTTCGTCGGCTCGATGCTCGAAGACCTGCGCTGGCTCGGCTTCCACTGGGACGAAGGCCCGGACATCGGCGGACCGCTCGGCCCGTACAACCAGAGTGAACGCCGCTCATTCTACCGCTCGGCGCTCGAAAAACTCCACGCCGCCAACCTGATCTTCCCCTGCACCCGGTCGCGCCGCGACGTGCTCGATGCCGCCCGCGCACCGCACGAAGCCAGCCGCGAACTCGACGAACCAATTTATCCGCCCCAATTCCGTCCGCCTTCCGATACGCCGCTGCCGCCGCTCGGCGATGTCATTAACGTCAACTGGCGCCTACGCGTGCCGGATAGTGAAACACTCACCTTCGACGACGGCTATTTCGGCCCGCAGCAGGCCATCGTTGGTCGCGATTTTGGCGACTTTCTGGTCTGGCGAAAGGACGATACGCCCAGCTACCAGCTCGCCTGCGTCGTGGACGATGCAGCGATGCAGATCACCGAGGTCGTGCGGAGCAGACCTGATTCTTTCGACCTTCCGCCAAATCCTGCTGTATCGAGCTCTTGTTACACCGCGCCGGCCTTTTATCATTGCCCGCTGATGGTTGATGACAAAGGCGTCCGTCTCGCCAAACGCCACGACGCGCTCAGCCTGCGCGCGATGCGCGAATCAGGAAAGCCGCCAGGAGAAATACTTCGGAATTTTAATTTGGAACTCAGGAAAGCTGGAACGGAAAACCCAAAGTAGGCTCCGCTGCTTCAGTCAGATCCTCTTCCCGAAATAGAGATGGTCGATTTCCTTGCCGTCGATCTCCGCTACGCCGGGCAGGCGGCCCCATTGCACAAACCTAACTGGCAGTGAGGCAGCACTCGCCTGATTAACGCCGAGCAATATGGAAAAAACGTTTTTGAATCCAACGCTACGACATCCATCAATCGCATGTGTGATCAATGCCGTCGCGATGCCCCGTCGACGAAATTGCGGATGCACGTAGTAGCTAAGCTCGACCGTTTTATCGAGTGCCGACCGACCAGGACGGTAGGCGCTAACCGAACACCAGCCCGTCACTTTATTCGCTCTGCGGTCTCATCCACATAGATCGGATGGCGTGGATCAGAGTGTCCATCAAACCAAGTGGCGACTCTCCACGGTCACCGGCACCAATCAGCAGTAGCGTTGCGTGCTTCAACCGCTAGTTTGCAGATAGCAATTATCTCAGGCCTATCTCGGCTCCGCCAGTCGATCGGGATTGGTTAATTCCTCATGGCAGCGTCGGCGAGCGACTCGGGGCCGTGGATATAGAGTTGATAATAGAGAAAAAATACGCCGATCCCGAGTAGGATCAGGAACGCCACCCGACCCAGTCCACCCGCTCCTTTTTCGCTGGTGCGATAAAGCGAGCGCACCAATCCCTCGATCGCCGGAGCAAAAACAAACGCCACGAGCGAACTACCGACGAGGACAAAAAAGATGATCGCGATCACCCGAAAGATCGGATCGCCGATCATACCCGCTTTAGGAAACGAGGCTGTTGCACACATTGAGCAACAACAGACAGCACGGCAGGATGAAATAGTGGCGAACAACGTTGGTCTTTTTCACGGGTGGGAAATTCTTCACAACGACATGGTCCAAGCAGTCGACAGAACGGGTTCCAAATAAACTTAGGTCAACCCGTTCACGCCGCGCCTTAGCTAAAATTCAGACCAATCTTCCGCTCACGGAAAAGCCGAGCACAGCATCCTAAAAGGCGTCCGTCGCTCGTGGCCAGCGAACTGGAAAGCCGAGGAATTTGTCATGATCGCCGTGCAGCCCGACGCGCCGATGATGTTCAGTGGCGGCGACGACCCGTGGCGTTTCTCGAACTGAAAAGCATCGCCCTGCCCGGCGCGAAAAACGAAACAACTCAGTCAGTCGCTCTGCACACTCATTAAGGAACACCTCGGGATTCCGATGGAACGCGTCTATGTGAAATTCATCGACGTAAAACGCGGCATGTGGGGATGGAAAGGCGACACGTTTTAGTACCCCAACGAGTGCGACACACTGTCGTCGCCGGTTCGGGCCAGCGAGCACAGCGGCCCGCCCTCCATGTTTGTGTCAAGTCGACCGCCGCTTCGCGCTTGCGCCCGCAGGCACTTGGACCTTGTTACTTGGCCCTTTCATCCTCCTCCGCACTATGCCCACCTACATCTACGAAACTGTTCCCAAAAAAGCCGGCGCCAAGCCCAAGCGTTTCGAAGTGAAGCAGAGCATGAAGGAAAAACCGCTCACGAAACATCCGGAGACCGGCGAACCCGTGCGTAGAGTGATAGCAGGTGGTTACGGTTTCATCGCGCAGAAATCCGCGCCGCCGCCCCGTGCGTGCTGCGGTGGTGGGGGCGATTGCAATAATTGCCGAGTGCAACAACTGAGGCCCGCTTCCATCGACAGGGCGCATTTTCCCTAACGCGCGGAGCAGCGCTGTTGACGAACCAACGTCGATCTCCCAGAACCGTATCCAACACGGCGGACTAAGCCGTAACGATGCAGTTATGGTGGAGCGTTGTCTCTAACGGGCTGATTGGGGAGCGGCTTCGATCAGCCCGATGGGGGACATCGGGATCCAATATCTGCCCAACGCTCCTCGCTGGAGATTATACTTCAACTGCATCGTCCCGGC
>JADKHC010000020.1 GCA_016721945.1 Verrucomicrobiota bacterium
AGATTTTCGGCTTCGATGACCTTCACGCCCGAGCTGTCAGCCTCGGTGAGACGCAAATTGACGTTTCCTGTACGCTCACGACGAGCGGCCCGTTGGGCACGCATTTCGAGCAGCGCGTGGACACGGCCCTGCGCACGCGAGCGCTGCGCCTTCACTCCTTTGCGAATCCAAACTTCCTCCTGCGCGAGCCGTTTGTCGAAGGCGGCTTGTTGCTTCTCCTCGGCCGCGACGACTTCTTCTTTGCGGACAATGTAGGTGTCGTAATCACAGGCCCAGCTGGCGAGACGGCCGCGGTCGAGCTCGACGATGCGCGTAGCGAGCTTGCGCAAGAACGTACGATCATGCGTCACGAAAAACAGCGTGATTTTCTCGGAGACCAAAAACTCTTCGAGCCAGAGAATGGATTCTAGATCTAGATGATTGGTCGGTTCATCGAGCAGCAACAGATCAGGTTGTCCGGCCAGCGCCCGGGCGAGCAACGTGCGACGCTTCAAGCCGCCGGAAAGCGAAGAGAATTTGGCGTTGGGGCGTAGTTGTAGACGCTCGATCAAATTCTCAACGCGCACTTCGCGCTCCCAATCTTCCTCGTGGTCGCGCGGCGGACGCAGGCCAGACCAGACGAGGTCATGCACCGTACCTTCCAGTTCCGGCACTTCCTGCTCCAAGCGTGTAAACAGCGCGCCGGGTTGGCGAAAAACCGCGCCGGTATCGGGTTTCATTTCGCCCGCGATGACGCGCATGAGCGTGGATTTGCCCGCGCCATTGCGGCCGAGCAAGCAGACGCGTTCGCCCGGATCGACTTGGAAATTTACGTTTCCAAGGACGGCGGGACCACCAAAGCTGAGATGAACATCGAGCAGACTGAATAAAGCCATGAGCGATGCAACGTGGTGGGCGGCCGGTTCGCGCGCAATCCCTCAGCGCAAATAATATCCGGCGCTCCGCAGACCCTTGCTCCGCAAACTATTCGGGATTCGCCGGTCCGCCGCGCTTGAAGCCAGGTAAATGGCGCCGCAACACCGCGCGCAACTGATCTGGTCCAAAAGGTTTCTGCAAAAACTCCGCCACGCCAGGCTGTGTTTCGGCAAGCATCACATCCTCTCCATGCCCGGTGATAATAACCACCGGCACCTCAGGTCGGAGTACGTACAAGGCCGCCGCCACCTCGCTGCCACTCACCCGCGGCATCGTGAGATCGAGCAGGACAAAACAAAACTGTTTCGGATTCGCTTTAAAAATCCGCAACGCCTCATCGCCGTCGCGCGCAGTCACCGCAGCCACACCGGCCTTCTCCACCACCCACTTGGCGAGTGCGCGCACGGACTCATCGTCATCGACGATCAACACCGTGCCCCCTGAGCTCGGGGCGGCGACGGCCATCGGCGCGATCGTGGCCGGCGTGACAGACGGCGCCCACACCACCGGCAGAAAAAAGCGAAACACCGAACCACTGCCGGAAATACTCTCGACGCTCAACCCTCCACGATGCTTGCGCACGATTCGCCCCGCAGCAGCCAACCCCAAACCACGGCCCGAAGCCTTCGTCGTGTAGTTCGGTTCGAAAATACGCGGGAGATTATCCTTCTCCACTCCACCGCCCGAATCCGCGACCTCCACCACCACGTAATCGCCCGGCAGGGAGTCCTCGGCAAATTGCAACATCGCCAAAGCCGTTGCGTCCAGTTGTCGCGAGAAAGTCACTACACGAATCATCCCTCCGGAACCGCCAATCGACTCGGCTGCGTTGACCACAAGATTGACCACCACCTGGCGTAAAGGCGCCTCGTTGCCCCGCACCGACGGCAGGTTGCCCGCAAACCCGGTCTGCAAAGCGATGCCCGGCTTGAAACTGCTCCGCGCCAGCTTGATCGCATCCTCCACCAATCCATCCAGCGACAACAGCGTCATCGCACTCGCCCCCCGTCCAATCTGGGCCTGCAAGCGATGGCAAAGTTCCGCTCCGCGCGTGGCCGCCCGCTCGATATGCTCGAGCCGCTGCATGACAGCCGAACCAGCCGGTATCTCCTGCTGCGCGATCGTCACCGCACCAAAAATGCCTGTCAGTAGATTATTGAAATCATGGGCGATGCCGCCCGCCATCACGCCGATGCCCTCGAGCCGCTGCGCCTCCTGCATCTTCGCTTCGATCTGACGCATACGCAGCTCCATCCTGTTCACACGAAAAGCCGCATCAATCACCACCGCCAATTCACGAGCAGCCACCGGCTCCAGCACATAACTCGTGGGAACCGTGCCGTTGTTCTCGAACTTATTCCGCGCCGACTCATCCACCAGAAAGACCACCGGCACCGCCAGCGTTTGCCGGATTTCCGCCGCGCCCTCGAGCAAGGCCGAGGCCCGCGATTCGTCGATGGCCAACAACACCGCATCGGCCTTCAAATCGCCTTTCTTGGCGAGCACCGCCGCGATGTCCGAGAAGATCACGCCCTGAATCCCTGCGCTCTGCCGCAACAACGACTGCACAGATTCCGCTGCGCGCGCATCGTCATCAACGATCAGGACATTCTTTGGGCCGGGCATTTTTTTGTTAGCACGCAGATCAACGGATCTGCGGGAGGAACCCCAACTCAATCCAAGCGCCAACTCAGGTCAATCGCGGACTCAACAAGGCAAGGCTCAAAGACAGCCCGCGTCCCCCAACGGGCTGGTTCGAGAACGGTTAAAAAGGGATGGGCCATAAACCTTAATTCCGCATTTGAAACCTCTAATTTTCGCTAGCGGGCGCTTAATCAGAGACTAAGCCTGCCCCGATTTGACGGACAGAGGGAGAACCCAAAGAAAGGACTCCTCCATGACAGAGCAAAAGAATAAGACAGGGGCAACGCCCCGTAAATACGACGAAGTATTCAAACAGGCGCGGCCTGTGCCGCTTGTACAAGACTGAAAGAACGAACTAAAAACCACCGACCACAAACCACAAAACCTGACCCTCTTCGATTGCGCTCTCTTCGATTGAGCCGGATTTATCGCGGAAACGCAGAAGCACGGAATCTGCAACTACTGAAGAAGTATATCGAGTCGGATGATGGCTACAAAAAGCTCAGGCACTGAGCAAGGGATGCGCTTGGCGGCTTGAAGAAGCTGCGCGCCCTTGCGGTTTGGCGTTATCGACTATTTTCTTATAGAGTGCTTCACCAACCTTAGTCGCAAATTCAACGGGGACCGCATTACCTATCTGTCTTAATGCTTCACCCCAAGCGCCAGAAATAGTGAAGCTCTTGGGGAATGTCTGGATAATCTTCGCCTCGTATACAGTGAAATATCTCACTTCACCATTGGGGAAACGAATCATATTTTCGCCACCAGGAACCCCGTGTCCGCCAGCCTTGATGGTCTTTGCCGTCCAGTTAAGATCACTGCCCGTGTGGCCGGGATAGGCTCGCGCACCATCTCGGAAAATGTGATCGGGTATACCATGCTTACTACATGAGTCAGGAACGCCTTTTAACGCATCTCTGACTGTTTGCCACGGCTTTAGCTTCGGCTCAAAAAAACTGAATGCATCCTGTAAGTTTGCGACTCTAGCGGCCGTTCCGTTAACACAAACTTCACGTTTTGATTTCGGGACCTCATGGCGGTCCCAATAAGAACCGGTTACAAATTTATCCCATAACAATTGCTCCTCGCTATGCGTACGAGCAGGAAATTGCCATACCGTCTTAATATCCCAACGAATACCCACGATTACAACACGCTCTCGACATTGCGGCACCCCAAAATCAGCCGCATTCACTAAATTATACTGAACTCGATATTTAATACCTGCGTAACTATCAAAATTAATTTTTTTTAGTTCTTTATAATGATCCCACCAGGTTTCTTTCAATACCCCCTGTGCATCGGGATAAGTTAAACGCAGAATGATATAATTAAAGTAATCGGAAAACGATTCGCGAAGTAGTCCTTTAACATTCTCGAAGACAAAAGCCCTAGGCGTAAGTAGTTCAATTGCCCGAATTGCGTGGGGGAACATATCGCGACTGTCATTAAAAGCCCCATGCTTGCCTCCCAACGAAAACGGCTGGCATGGCGGGCCACCAGCAACAACATCAATCCCAGACAACTGATGGAAATCGAAATTCCTGATATCTCCCTCAAATACTTTTGCAGGGGCAAAATTTAAGCGCAGCGACGCACATGCGTGTGGATTAAATTCAACAAAAGCACTGTGCTCAAAACCAGCGAGCTCAAGGCCTTTGGCGAGGCCACCCGCACCTGAAAATAATTCCAACGATTTCACTGTTTAGTAGGAAGACTGCCCACATGGGCGGCGATATCTTTAAGAATATCGCTTTGGCTCCTCGGTTGCCCTTTGCATTTTACCGCCCAAGCCCTACCAGGATGAATAACATCCCAATCTGACCGAGCTTGCCTAAATCGGCCCCTTCCAGGGGTGTGATTTCCAAAGCCATCAAGAGACGAATTCCACAAAGGACGGTTCAGCTTGATGAGTGCGGCTTCGATTGTGCCGATCATGTCAGAACCCGTATCTTCACAAATTACAAACCGACACCTAAAGTCTTCGAGCGACAACCCTGATGCGGATACAGTCTTAATATTTCGGCTGTGTTCCCGTAAGCGACCGAAAAGCTCGTTTGATTGTGCCGATGAATTGTCCGACGACCGCGATTGACGCCACCCCTTCGGCACAGCTTTGCCAACGTAAATGGCAGCCGAATACTCCAGTCGATTTATCTCAGCATACTTGGTATAAAGTGGATTCTTTCCGGTGTAGTAGAGCGCATATACTCCAGTCCCTAGGAATTTTTCAGGAGGGGGTAGCGTGTGTACAGGGGTTCCGTTAAAAAAACGGACTGCGTCCTTCACGAGTTCAACAAGGGTATCGTTTCGATAAACGTGTTTACTCCGATCAAAGGGCTCTTGTTTCATTGGTATCTGTTATTATGGCACCTGAAAGGAGGCGGCTTGGAGTCAATTAATTTACCAACGCGCTCAACCTACTTCTTCTTCGCATTCTTGGCGACCTTCACAGGTTTCTTCGGCTTCGGTGCTGCGCCTTTTTGATTCTTGATCGACGCGCCGATGAAGGCGGCGAATAGCGGGTGCGGCTGGTTCGGCTTCGATTGGAATTCCGGGTGGAATTGCACCGCGACGAACCACGGATGGCCCTTCAATTCGACGATCTCGACGAGGTTGCGGCGGGGGTTGATGCCGCTGACCAGCATGCCGGCGCGTTGGAGTTGGCCGACGTAGGCGTTGTTCACTTCGAAGCGGTGGCGATGGCGTTCGCGGATGCTTTCCTTGCCGTAGGCTTTCGCCGCGTGGGTGCCGGGCGTGAGCGCGCATTCGTAGCTGCCGAGGCGCATGGTCGCGCCTTTGTCGATAACGGCTTTCTGCTCTTCCATCATATTGATGATGGGGTGCGCTGTCTTCGCATCAAACTCGGTGCTGTTGGCGCCTTCGAGTCCAAGGACGTTGCGGGCAAATTCGATCACGGCAATCTGGAGGCCGAGGCAAAGTCCGTAATAAGGAATTTTGTTTTCGCGGGCGTATTTCGCGGCGGCGATTTTGCCTTCGGTGCCGCGGTCGCCGAAGCCACCGGGGACGAGAATGCCGTCGAGGTTCTTCAGGATCGCGAGGCCGTTTTTCTTTTCCAGATCTTCGGCATCGATGCGGACGATCTCCACCTTGGCGTTGTTCGCGATGCCGGCGTGTGTGACGGATTCGTAGACGGATTTGTAGGCGTCTTGTAGTTCGATATATTTGCCGACGACACCGATGCGGACTTTGTGCGCGGGGTTTTTGATGCGAACGACGATTTCTTCCCAAATGTTTTTCGCGGGCGTCGGGGCTTTGAGCGAGAAGAGGTCGACCACGAGATCGTCGAGGCCTTCTTTTTGGAGTGCAACGGGTAGTTCGTAAATCGAGTCGACGTCGCGGCACTCGATCACGGCTTTCATCGGCACGTTGCAGAACATCGAGAGTTTGTCGCGCAGGCTGTTGTCCAATTCGTGATCGCAACGGCACACGAGGATGTGCGGCTGGATACCGATCTCGCGGAGTTTCGCGACGGATTGCTGCGTGGGCTTGGTCTTGAGTTCGCCGGCCGCCTTCAGGAACGGTACGAGCGTGACGTGGATGAAAATCACATCGCGTTGGCCGACCTCGAGCGCGAACTGACGCATGGCTTCGAGGAAGGGCAGGCCTTCGATGTCGCCCGTGGTGCCACCGATTTCGGTGATGAGCACGTCGACGTCTTTCGCGGCTTGGTAAATGCGCTCTTTGATCTCGTTCGTGACGTGCGGGATCACTTGCACAGTGTTGCCGAGGAAGGCACCGCGACGTTCTTTCTGGATGACGCTTTCGTAGACCTGGCCAGAGGTTAGGTTATTGAGGCGGGAAAGTTTTCCGCTCGTGAAACGTTCGTAGTGGCCGAGGTCGAGATCGGTCTCGGCGCCGTCTTCGAGCACGTACACTTCGCCGTGCTGGAACGGGCTCATCGTGCCGGGGTCGACATTGAGATACGGATCGAATTTCTGGATACGCACCATGAGGCCGCGCATTTCGAGCAGGGCGCCGAGCGCGGCGGCCGTGAGGCCTTTGCCAAGAGAGGAAACGACACCACCTGTCACGAAGATGTACTTCATCGTTGAGGGCTATGGAGTGTGCAAAACAGTGACAAGAAAAAGGTGTCGGCAATCGCACGATATTGCCCGCGCCCTTCCTCAACCGAGGCACAAGAGCACCGCGCCACCCACGATTGTGAGGACTATGAGCATCAATAAGAGCAGCAGCGACCACTTGAGCAGCTTCACTACTATCCAAAGGATGAAGGTTAACGTGATCACTGTGCTCGCGATCACCAGCCAGCGGGGGTACAGCGCGGCCTGGCGCAAACATTGGTCGATCAAATCCACCCGACGACTGACGCCGGAAAGCCTGACCGCGTCCACCGAATTCTACCGCAGCTCGCGACGCGGCTCGGGGAACTCACTTCGTTTCCTGCGGGGTGCGAAAAACAACTCCGGCCGTTTCAAATTTTGCCAGAAGACTTCCTACGCCAAGTTCGTCGCTGCTCAACATGCCTGCACCTACCAGCACTTCCTCGTACCGGCCCTTATCGTCAAAACCTCGGCTCACGATTTCCACCCGCTTCTTTCGCGAGGCGCGATGCTCCCGATTTTTAAGCGCGCTGTGCAGGATGACGGCAATCAATTCAAGCACATAGGGATCCACCCGCCGCTCCTTGCCCGCTGAGTTTACGTAGCAGATGATTTCCGGTCCCGTGCTGTGATCCATCACCCAGGCTTTCAAGTAAGGATGTGACCGCATCCATGCATCGATTTCCGCAAATACCTGCGCCTCTGATTCCCGGTCGAACGTCCACTCAGTCGATCGAATCTTCAACGACCAAGGCACGCCCAGTATCGGCACGACCGTCGCCCGAAAATCCTCCAGACGAAACCGCAAACGCTGTTCCCAGCTGGAATCTTTAGTTGTTTTCATCGCGATAACTTCGCCCGCTTTCATCTCACAGAATCGTCGCCCTGAAAAGCGCGTTTTACAGAGCTCGCCCTCCAAAGCAGAAAACCAGCGCGTGGCATCTGATACCAATGACCCTATGCTTTTATCCTTAATTCCGTAGTTGAAACCGCTAATTATCGCTAATTGGCGCTAAATCAGAGACATCGATAAAAACACCTTTTCACCTGTCAGGTGAACTCCGTTGCTACGTAGACCGGTGGCTAACCTCCGAAATTAGCGGCGATTAGCGATAATTAGCGGTTAAACAACTGCTGTTTTTAGGTTTATACTGAAGTTGATCGCGGCTGGTCTGAATTTTCGGGATTTTACAGAAGAAAACGGAGGTAACGAAGAGATCCAGGAAGAACCAGCAGGCCTTCGTTCTCTTTGTTATCTTCTGTTCAAAGTCTGAAAGCTTGAGGCTGTTGGTGTGACTCAAAACTTCCCATGCCCGATCACACGGCGCGGCTGCTGCGATGCGCTCCGACCTCTAGGCATGCACCACAAAAATTCCCCGCTTGCCCCGCAGCCTGCCTCACGCGCAGCATCGCGACCTCATGCAAGCCAAACCTCAAGTCCTCGTCTGGATCACCTGCGACGGCGTTCACATCGATCCATCTTCGGGGAAGCACACCATCCTCGGCGTTTTCTCCAACATCCGCGCGCGCCAGTTTCCCGTCGTGCATCCATTCATGGTCTGGTTCATGACCCTCAGCGACGTCACTCAGGGTGAACACCGCATCAAAATCTCCCTTGGCCTCGACCCTTCCAACGCCACGCCCATCATCGACCGCAAGTTCGAGTCCCAGAGCCCGCTCCAGCGCATCAATCTCATCAACGAGATCCGCAACCTCAACTTCGCCGCGCCCGGAGATTACTCGCTCATTATCGAAGTCGATGACGAACCACTCCTCGCTACCAATATCACGGTGAGCAACTAATCATTGCTTATCGGGTATCGCTAATTTCCCATTTGTTATTTTCCGATCTTCACCGCTGCCAAGCCTGCCCTGCCGGCCCTCCGTCAATAAGCAATAACCAGTAGCCAATAACTAATAAGCAATGTCTGCCGACTCCGCACCCATCAAACAATTCAACTATGACCTAATTGGCGTTGGTGCGCCGATCATGGACCTCGTGGCCAGCGTGCCTGAGAGTTTCCTCGCCCACGCCAAGGGCGAAAAAGGCGGCATGGCCATGGTCGATGCAAAGGAAATGGAGCGACTGGTCTCGCTGCTCCCCACTCCGCCCAAAACCACTCCCGGCGGTTCGGCCGCCAACACCACCTTCAACGCCACCCGACTCGGCCTCTCGACTGCATTCGTTGGCAAACTCGGCAGCGACGACCTCGCCGCCAAATACCTGCAGCGCTTTTCCGGAGCGGGCGTCGACCCCTCGCGCTTCAAGCAGTCCGCACTGCCCAACGCCCGCAGCCTCATCCTAACCACACCCGACGCCCAACGCACGATGCGCACTTGCCTCGGTGCCGTGATGACGCTCTCGCCCGACGAGATTTCCCCGGCTGACTTCGAAGGCGCACTCGTTGTCCACATCGAAGGCTACGTTTTATTCAACCAGGCGCTTGCGGCAAAAATCATCTCGTCCGCCCGAGCCGCCGGTTGCGAGATCAGCCTTTCATTCGCCTCGTTCGAAGTCGTCGCCGCCACACGCGACTGGCTGCTGGACCAGTTGAAGCAAGGCCTGTCGCTCGTTTTCGCCAACGAAGACGAAGCCCGGACGATGTTTCCCGAATTGCCCGCCAAAACAGCCGATGACTACGCAGAACACGCGAAAAAATTCGCGGCGTTCGGCGGTCTGGCCGCGATCACGCTCGGCAAGGAAGGCGCATGGATCGCCCACGGCAGCGAACTTCATCGCGTCGCACCCTGCGCCGTCGCTGACGTGATCGACACCAACGGCGCCGGCGACGCCTGGGCCGCTGGTTTTCTCTCGGCTTGGTTGCGAGATCAGCCTTTGCCCGTTTGCGGAAAAGTTGCCTCACTCCTCGGCGCGCAAACCGTCCGCCATATGGGCCCCGTCATCCCCGACGACGCCTGGCCCGCCGTCGCCGAAAAAGCGAAGAGCCTTTTGGTCTGACAAAGGTGGAACAGTCCCGACGCGTTGAGCGACGTCGCTTGTCATTTTACGTCGCACCCGAACCAGCACGCCGGGGACGTCGTGCTCCACCGGCGTAATCTACTATCATCAGGTTTTCGTGCCTTTATTTTTCCCTCCGAACAGCGTGTAGAGCGCCGGCAGCACCAGCAGCGTTAGCAGCGTGTTGGAGAAAATCCCGCCAATCACCACCGTCGCGAGCGGACGCTGCACCTCGCCACCCACGCCTACGTTGACCGCCATAGGAATGAAACCCACGGCCGCCACGAGCGCCGTCATCAGCACAGGTCGCAGGCGCACCATGCAGCCTTCGCGCACCGCATTCTCCAGCGGCACACCGGCTTCGAGCCGTTGTTTGATAAAGGTCACGAGGACTAAACCATTCAATATCGCCACGCCGCTCAAGGCGATAAATCCGATAGCCGAACTAACCGTAAACGGCAAACCGCGCGCCCAGAGTGCAAGCACGCCGCCGACCAATCCGAGGGGAATACCCGACGCAACAATCAGCACTTCGCCCACGTTTTTCAGGCTGAAAAACAGCAGGATAAAAATCAGCGCCAGCACCATCGGCACGACAAACATCAGACGACGGTTGGCGCGCTCCATGTTTTCAAACTGGCCGCCCCATTCGAGCGTGTAGCCCTCGGGCAGTTTCACCTGCGCGGAAACTTTCTCGCGCGCCTCGGCCACGAAGCTCGCGACGTCGCGCCCGCGCACGTTGCACTGAACGGTGATGCGGCGTTCGCCCCACTCGCGATTGATCGTCGACGGCCCTTCGATCTCGGAAATCTTCGCGAGCTGACTTAACGGCAGAGTCGGCCCCGACGCCGTCGGAATCAACGTCGCCGCCAGTGCAGCGGGATCGGTCCGCTGCCGGTCGGGCAAACGCACGACCAGCGGAAAGCGTCGCTGCCCTTCGCGAATGTCGCCCACGCGGCGCGAGCCAACAGCCTCGACAACATTGAGCACGTTGCGGGTCGGAATGCCATGGCGAGCGATTGCCTGCGGATCGACTCGCACCTGAAGAAACGTCTGTCCGGTCAACTGCTCGACCGACGCCTCACTGGCGCCACTCACCTCGCCCAGCAACGCCTGTACCTGGCCGCCGAGGCGACGCAGTTCGTCGAGATTTTCGCCGTAGATTTTTATGGCGATGTCGCCGCGCGCACCCGCGATCATTTCGTTGAGCCGCATTTCGATCGGCTGACTGAATGACGGTTTTAGCCCAGGCACCTGGTTTAGGACCGCGCGCATCTTTTGCGTCAACTCGTCCTGCGTACTGGCTTTTTTCCACTGCTCGCGCGGTTTCAGCGCGAGAAAAAAGTCCGCCAGTTCCACGCCCATCGGATCAGTCGCGACCTCCGCCGTGCCGAGACGTGTCCAGATGTGTTCGATCTCGTCGGGAAACGCCGCCATCAATGCGCGTTCGATCCGGTCGTTTTGCGCCACGGCCTCGTCGACCGAAATCCCGGCCAGTCGCACCGTCGTGCCCACAATCGCGCCTTCACCAAGCTTGGGCAAAAACTCGCCGCCCATCTGCGTCGCGAGAAAACCACCTCCCACCACCAAAGCCAGCGCGGCTGCAAGCACCGCCGTGCGAAAACGCAGCGCCCACTCCAACACCGGCGCGTAGAGTCCTCGCGCGAACCGCACGAGCCACGGCTCGGTTTCTTTCATCTCACGCGGCAGCAGCAAACTCGCCAGCACCGGCATCAACACGAGTGAGAGCACCAGCGAGCCGAGCAGCGCGAAAATCATCGTGAGCGCCATCGGACGAAACAGTTTTCCTTCGATGCCTTCGAGCGTGAGCACGGGCAGAAACACGACCAAAATGATGAGCTCTCCATAAAGCGTCGGCTTCCGCACCTCGATTGCCGCGTCACGAATCACATCGAGCCACGGCTTCTTTTTGTGATGCGCCGCGTGACGCACGCAGTTTTCCACCATGATGACCGAGCTGTCCACGATCAGACCGAAGTCGATCGCGCCCAGGCTCAGCAGGCTGGCCGCGATGCCCGCCTGCAACATGAAGTTCGCCGCAAAGAGCATCGAGAGCGGAATCGCCACCGCCACGATTAGGCCTGCACGCAGGTTCCCCAAGAATGCGAACAACACCGCGATCACGAGCAGCGCACCGGCGAAGAGATTGTGTTTCACCGTGCGGATGACGTTGTCGACGAGCTCCGTTCGGTCATAGAGCACTTCCAGCTTCACGTCGGGCGGCAGAAATTTCTGAACCTCGATGAGCTTGGCTTTGAGCGCGTGCGTGACCTCAGCGCTGTTCTCACCCATGAGCATGAAACCCAAGCCGAGCACCGCCTCACCGCGTCCGTCGGCGGTCACCGCACCACGACGGATTTCGTGATCCTCCTTCACCGTCGCCACGTCGCGCACATGCACCGGCGCCCCTTCATGCGCCGCAACGACGATGGCTCCGATCTCATCGATATTCGTAGCCAAACCAACTCCATGCACCAAAAGCGATTCGCCGCCACGCACGATTTGGCCGCCGCCAACGTTCTGATTGTTCGCCTGCAGCGCTTCGACCAGATCCTCGAACGTCAGCCGGTATTTTATGAGCCGGTCGGTTTCGACGACGACGTGAAACTGTTTCTCGAAGCCGCCCCAAGTGTTGATCTCGGCAACGCCTGCCACCTTGCGCAGCTGCGGTTTCACCACCCAATCCTGCAACACGCGCAATTCCGTCGGCGTGCGCTTCGCGTCGGTCGAGCGCACGACATAGTGAAATATCTCGCCGAGTCCCGTGGCGATGGGGCCTAGTTGTGGTCGTGCCATGCCGTCTGGCAATTCCACGCTCTGGAGTCGCTCGGTGATGAGCTGACGCGCGCGGTAGATATCCACGCGGTCATCGAAGGTCGCCACGACCTGCGAGAAGCCGAATTTCGAGAGCGAGCGCACATTTTGCAGGCCCGGCAATCCTGAGATCGCAAGCTCCACGGGCACCGTTATCTGCGCCTCGGTTTCCTGCGGGTTGAGAGCGGCGGCCGTGGTATTGATCTGCACCTGCACGGGCGTCGTATCGGGAAACGCGTCGATCGGCAAAATGCTCAGCGTGCGCGCGCCGACGACCAGCAGCACCCCCGCCAGGATGCAGACGAGAAGGCGGTTCTTGAGCGAAGTGTTAATAATCCAGTTCAGCATGGGAGTTACTTCTCCTTGGTTTCCCGCTCAGTCGTGCGCGCAGCCCGCGCCGAGCTTCGACATCAGCATCGCCGACTTGAGGGCGTAGGCGTGGGTAACCGCGATCTGATCTTCGGCTCCAACACCGCCCAGCAATTCCTGACGGTTAGCGAAACGAGCGCCGAGCTGCACCGCGCGAACATCGTACAAATCAGCTTCGCGCTTCACAAAGACGAACGGCTTGCCATCGACATGTTGCACCGCGGCTGGCGGCACGAGGAGTGCGCTCTCCGCAGACCGCATAAGAATCCGTGCGGTCGCAAACATCCGGTCGCGCAGCAGACCATCGGTGTTTTCAAATTCCGCCCGAGCCCGGCCGAGCCGCGTGCGTTCATCCACTGCGGGACTGACCCATGTGAGTTTGCCCGCAAACACTTTGCCCGGAATCGAATCAACCCGCAGCTCCACCGGCTGGCCCGCTCGCACCAGCGCGAGCGCGTTTTCCGGAACCTGCAACATCGCCCACATCGTCGTGCGATCTGCCACCGTGAAAAGCGCCTTACCGGCCTCGACCTGCGAACCGCGCACTGCATTTCGCTCGACGATCTCGCCGGCAAACGGCGCGCGCACCTCGATGTATACTGGCTCATTTTGCTGGTTCCCCAACGTGTCGATTTGCTCCTCCGTGAAGCCCAACATGCGGGCTTGCTGACAGGCCGCACGGTGGGACGCCTCGGCCTCTTGCAACGATTGCGCCGAGGTCACGCGTTCCGCGCGCAGCTTGCGTTCGCGTTCTAGCGTTTGGTGCGTAAGCACTGCCTTGCCTACGATCTCACCAATCGAGGCCGACCAGATGCGTCCCACACACTGTTGCTCGGTGACCTGCACGCCGAGGTCAGCGTCCACACTCTGCACAATACCGCCGACTGGCGCAGCGATTTGCGCGAGCTTGTTTTGATTGTAACTCACCTCGGCCACGCACTCGATGGCGTCGGCGATCGCACCGGATTCCGGGGTCGTGGTTTGAACACCCACGAGTCCAGCCGAGTCTTTCGACGGCAAGCGGACCTGCAGGCTTTCGCCCGGCTTGAGTGCTGCAGCGAGTTGCGGCTGACAAATCGCACACAGCGCCTCGGGCACACCATGTTCGCCGCACATTTCGACGGTGCCCTTCGACTCGGCAGCGTGCGCGTGACCGGAATGATCCTGCACCGCGTGATCATGGCCCGCATGCTCGTCGGGAGCTTCCTGTTTTTTGCAGCCGGTCAGCAGAGCCAGCGCCACGAGCGGAACGGAGATGAAGTGGGAGAGAAATTTCGTTTTCATAAATTGGTGATTTTTAAAAGTTCAGGATTTCGGGGTCGGCGTCGCGAGCAACGCTTCGAGTTCGGCGCGCGCCGCGCTCATTTCGAAAAGCTTCGTCAGGTAGGTCATCTGCACTTCGGCCGTCGTGCGCTGCGTGTCCACGAGATCGGCAAAGCCAAATTTCCCTTCTTCATAACCGGCCTGCACGAGACGCAGCGCCTCGTCCACCTTGGGCAAAATGCGCGTGCGATAGTTGTCCACGTGCTCGCTGGCCGCGCGGTAGCGCCCGACGGCGTTGGTCACGTCGCGCTGCAATTCCTGTTGCACCGAGTGTAGTTCCGCAGTCGCTACAACAATATTAGCCCGCGCCTCCTGACGCGTGCCTTTGCCGCGGTCAAAGAGTGGCAGTGGCAGCGAGAAACTAACCTGACCGATCGACTCCCCCGTCTCGCCAACTTCACCGGCCGCGACGCCCACTTTCAGGTCGGGGTACGGCTCCAACCGGGCTCGTCGGTGGTCCAACTCCGCACGTTCCAGATTCATTTGCGCGGCCTGTAAACCCGGGTGAGCGGCCAGACTTCCCGCCGTAAAATCCGCCAACAAACTGACCGCGGGCGTCTCGATCAGCGAGTCGGTCAGTCTTGCACCACTCAAGTCGGGACGACCGAGCAACACGGCAAACGTTTGCCGCGCCGCTGACCGTTCACGCTCAAGGTCGCCCTTTTCAACACGCGCCTGCTCGGCCAGCACTTCCGCGCGCAACTGCTCTTGGTAAGCCGCGGCGCCGGCATCGCTTCGCTTACGCGCCATCGCCACCGAAGCATCTGCCATCGCCAAAAGCTGCACGGACACTTCGACCTGTCGCTCCAGCGTCAGCACGCGGAAATACCCAATCTTAACTTCACGCACCAGCTCCACGCGGCGCAGAGCCAGATCGGCCGCAGAGAGTTTCACGCCAGCAACGCCGATTTGTTTACTCAACGAGCGCTTGCCAGGAAACAGCACGGCTTGGGAAAGGCCAATGGTTCGTTTCGCATCGGCGTATCCCCGGTTTTTTCGCAAAGGCCAATCTTCGATCACGAGCTCCAGCTCGGGATTGCTCCATGTCTTCGCCTGCGTCACACGTCCGGCTGCGGCCTCGACCCGGCCACCGGCCGCGCGCAGCACAGGGCTGTTTTCGAGTGCCAGCTGTAGTGCGGAGTCCAGGGTCAGCGCCACCGTCGGCGTTGAGTTCTCCGCCCCTCGCGCCGTTACCACGACAGTAAATGCGATACCAATTGAAAGAGATAAAAATCTAAATCTGAGAAAGTTCATGGTGAAATAAAACCGACCAATCAAAGTGCGGGCAGTGCATGCCCTTGATTCAGGGCGCGAAGCAGCGCCCACGATAAACAATGTCATACGCCGTCAGTCCCCGCAGGAACCGATCAGGCTGTAGCCCGCGACGGCGCACGCGGCATCAACGCCGCACGCTGCACAAATTGCCACGTCGGACTACAATCCGGTGGTCGATCAAACGTGGTGCTCGCCGTATCGGCTGCCTCCTCCGCGTTGAGAAGAAAATCCTGCGCATCCCAACCAAGCAGACACACACAAACCGTGAGCGCCGGTATGGGAGCAGCGACAGACGACGAGCCCACCCGATAACTTCCGCTTTCCAGAACGTTACAGGCGCCGGGCTCGCAAACACCACTCGCGCTCTCACAACAAGCGTTGTGATCCGCATGCTCTTCCTGCGCCGAAAGCAGACCTGCCGCTTCCAACATGCAATGCTGCGTCGTCGGCAGCCAGAGGGCCACCAGCAGGAACGCAGCAATTTTTCGGATTAGAGACACAGCGCCGCAAAAAGAGCGACGAACCAGACCTTGTCAACCGTACGAGCACGCATCCGACTCACGACCTGAGAACTTAAGCAAACGTCTTTCGAGAATCGATTGGCCTCTCGCGTTGCGACAATTCGTCCCTCTGCAAGGCGCTTCGTTTTCGCACGTTATTCGGTTTAAATCAATGGCTAGATGTTATTTACGCAGCTATCAGTTCACCCAAATAACTAAAGAAAAATCCTTCTCAAGAGATCATGGGATAGTGTCGAGTTGTTTGGGTGGAACACAATTATGCACCTGCATCGGCCCCAACGGCTTTGTCATCTCAACAACAGTGACACCTTTGCAAAACTCAGTGCAGGTCCCTTGTGAGAATCGCGCTGAGCACATCCAGTTTCTGAATACAAACGCTTCTCACGCCTGCCCTCTGCCGATCATCCCTCCAGCCGCCTGCAACGCGTTTCTAAAGGAAATTACTTTCTCACCCCTGTTCATCGTCAACCTGACTTCCCTATGAATACCCCGTCAAAACTCATCCGCCTACCCCTCCTCCTGCTCGCACTGGCAGGTCTTGCGACCTCGCTCCGAGCTGAACTCGAACCAGAACAACAAGCCAAAGTTGAAGCGAAAGTTTCCCTCGTCAAAGCATGGGCCGCCGAACCAGCGATTATCGAGGCCGTAGCCGCGCACAACGCCCAGTTACCCACTGGACATGCCGATATGACCCAGGAGAAATGGAAAAGCTTGAGCGTGCTCGATCCCCTCGTGCGCAGCTTCTCGAAGAATCCCGCAGGCGATTTCCTGAAAACAAAAAAAATCGAATGGCTAACCGAAGCCTTCGTCTCCGATGCCAAAGGACTCAAGGTCGCCTTCCTCTCAAAACCCTCCGGCTGGAGTCACGCCGGGAAGCCTAAACACGACGTGCCCATGACGGGAAAAACCTGGCAAGGCGCCGTCGAAACCGATGAATCCACCGGACTCCCACAACTTCAAATCGCCGTGCCCGTGCTCAAAGACGGTCACCCCATCGGCTCGCTCGTAGTCGGCCTCAGCCTCGGTAAACTCTAGCAATAGCTCGTTCGATTTCAGAGCGGTTTCATGCGAATGAATACTTCGACCCTGAGCTTTAAGCTGACCACGTTCTTGATCGCCGCCGTGGCCATTGCCCTCGCGATTGGCGGCGGGATGCATAGTGTATTACGCAAGGTGGAGGCAGAAAACGCCAGCCGCACCACGCATGTGATCGCGGCCAAGAATGCGACTTATCAGCTGCTCGAAACGATCGTTGATGCACAGGCGGCGCTGCAAAACACGCTCCGAATCAAGGACCCCGACGAAATCGAAACGAGCATCGGGCACTTCAAGAATACGCTGAACGATGCCCAGCAACTGATCAAAAACACCGCCGACATCCCTCCCGTAATCGGCGAAAAACTCGATGCCCTGACAAAAACCGATCAGGAAGTTATCGACAAGTTTCTCATCGGTGAAAACAGCGCCGCATTCGAATTGATGATGACCACAGTGCCACAGCGTTTCGAAGCACTAACCCAAGCCATCCGCGCTTACAGCACCCAAGTCGAAACCGCCTTGAAAAACGACGCTGAAGCCAGTGGTGTCGCACTTCAGCGCCTCCTCCGGTGGGCCGCTGTCGCTTGCGGCGTGCTCTCCATTCTGCTGCTCGCTTATGGCTGGCGATTCCGCAACTCCACCGTCAACCAGCTCCAGCGTCTATCCGACCAGCTCGACGAAGCCTCCAAGCAGGTCGCCCAGGCCGCCGATCAAGTATCTACCGCTAGCCAGCAGCTCGCCTCGGGTGCGAACGAACAAGCCTCGTCGCTCGAAGAAACCAGCGCCTCGCTGAATGAAATGTCCTCCATGACCAAGCGGAACGCGGAAGGTGCCGTGCGCGCAAACGAACTGGCCCGTGGAGCAAGAAAGTCAGCCGATACCGGTGCCTCCGACATGAAGCAGATGCACGACTCCATGGGTGCAATCAAAGCTTCGTCCGACGACATCGCCAAAATCATCAAGACAATCGATGAGATCGCTTTCCAAACCAACATCCTCGCCCTAAACGCCGCCGTCGAGGCCGCCCGCGCCGGTACCGCGGGGGCCGGTTTCGCCGTGGTCGCCGACGAAGTCCGTGCGCTAGCTCAACGCTCAGCCACGGCGTCCAGAGAAACCTCCGGAAAAATCGAAGCTGCCATAGCCAAAACCGACCAAGGCGTGCAAATCAGCAGCCGTGTCACCGAAAATCTTGGCGAGATCGTCGAAACCGTTCGCAAGGTTGACGACCTCATCGCGGAAGTCGCAACTGCCAGCGGCGAACAAAATCTAGGAGTTGACCAGATCAACACCGCCGTTTCGCAAATCGAAAAGATCACGCAAAACAACGCCGCGAGCGCCGAGGAAAGCGCCGCCGCCGCCGAGCAGCTCAAGGCACAAGCGATGGCCTTACAAGATGCGGTCACCGAACTCTCAAAGATGGTTGGCCATAAAAAAGGCTTCTCAGCCGAACCTATTGCCAAAGACCAATCAGTGCCGCCTTCTCCAACTCCTGAGCACAAAAAGACTTCCCGCCGGCCCTCGGACTCTACCAAGACAAAGTTTTTTGCCGCTAAGTAGCGGGTCTAGAGCGCCGGGGTTTTCCACCGCACGTCCTTGGACGCGTAGTGTGAAAATATAGATACTTAGAAGTTTTTGAAACCAGTCGACCTCGCCGGGTGTATTTGTTCTAATTATACAATCGCTTATGCTCACGCTTCGCTCTGTCACCAAACGCTACAGCACCCTCACCGCGCTCGATGGCGTTTCGCTCGACATAGCCCCGGGCGAATTCTTCGGTCTCCTCGGCCCCAACGGCGCAGGCAAATCCACTTTGATGTCGCTCGCGGCCGGCCTGCGCTCGCCTGACAGCGGCGAAGTTTTGCTCGCCGATGGCGCGCTCTCCAAGGCCAACCTAACCGCTCGCCACACCCTAGGGCTCGTGCCGCAGACGATCGCGCTCTACACCGATCTCACCGCCGAACAGAACCTCCGCATTTTCGGCCAGCTCTACGGACTCGGAGGCCGCGATCTTCAGACGCGCATCGACGAAGCCCTCGAATCCGTGCAACTCGCCGATCGCCGCCACTCGGTGGTGCAAACTTTTTCCGGCGGCATGCAACGCCGTCTCAACCTCGTCGCCTCGCTTCTCCACCGCCCCAAGCTTCTTCTCTGTGACGAGCCGACTGTCGGCATCGATCCGCAGTCGCGCAACGCCATCTTCGACTTCCTCGAAAAGCGTAACCGCGAAGGACTCACGATCATCTATTCAACGCACTACATGGAAGAGGCCGAGCGCCTTTGCTCGCGCATCGGCATCATCGATCACGGCAAGATTCTGGCACTCGGTTCGCTCGACGAATTGCTCACGCAGCTTCCTTTCGAAGACGAAATCGTCTTTCCCGAAACACCCGTCACCGCTACGTTTTCCGCCCAGCTCTCCGCCCACGGCCAACTCGACACGGTCGACGGTCGACACCGCTTCCGACCGCGGCCAGGCTACCCGCTTTCGGTATTCTTTGCCACCGCCGAACAATCCGGCATCGCCACTCGTCTCTTTGAAATCCAACGTCCTTCACTGGAGGCGGTCTTTCTCCACCTCACCGGCCGCAAACTCCGCGACTAATACAAATTTAAACCCACGCCCTGGAATGTTGTCATTCTGAGCGCAGCGAAGAATCCAGAAAGAATACGCTGCGAGCTTCGGCTAAAGACCAACTGGATTCTTCGCTGCGCTCAGAATGACAAACCCAGAGCATGCAAAATAAAACTATAGCCGATAAATCCTGGGGCTGCGCCCTTAAGCATAACCGGTTTGTTCCAGTGTTCCTGAGTTCCAGATTCAATATCCCCTCCATCTCCACAACGGCTACAGCTTAACTGAAACTGTTCTAGTCCTAAACTTTCAGTAGATCCATGAATCCCATCTTCGTTCTCTTCAAAAAAGGCGTACTGCTTTTCACGCGCAACAAGGCCGCGGTCATCATCACCTTCCTTGTCCCCATCATCTTGATCGCCCTCTTCGGATTTGTCTTCGGGCTCTACAAAAACGTCGACTCAGGCCCGGGCGGTATTCCGCTCGCCATTGTCAACCTTAGTACCGAACCAGCCGCCACCGATCTGATCGCCGCGCTCAAACTTGAAAAATCGTTTCGTATTATTGCTGAGACTAAGAACGCCGACGGCTCCATGCGTCCGCTAACCGAGGCCGACGTGCGCGCCGCGATCCACAACAACCACTATCGCTTCGCGCTCATCCTGCCCGCCGACCTGGTCTCCGACGATGCTTTAGGCATCCATCTGAAATTCCTTTCCGATCCGCGCAACGAAATCGAAACGCAGATGGTCAATGGCCTGCTACAAAAGACGATTTTCTCCCGCGTGCCACAGCTTCTCGGCCAGTCGCTCCAGCACCACTCAAAAAAGTTTCTGGGCGACGCGCGCTTCGAAACCTTTAACCGCACAATCGCCGACACCGTTGCCGCCAACTACGGTGGCGACCGCGAAGAAATCTACCAGCGCCTGATCTCCGGTGATTTCGGATTCGGCAGCCTCACCTCGTCTTCCAAAACCACAACAGCTTCCACCGCCAAACCCGGCGACGAAAAAGCAGCCGGCGCCGCCGATATCTTCTCGCGCATTGCCCGGATCGAAACCGAACAAGTCGTCGGCAAGCAGGTTTCCAACCCGATGGCAGCGCGTTTGGTGGGCGGTTACGCGATTATGTTTCTCCTCTTTGCGCTCAGCGGTTCCGCCAGCTCGCTCTTCGAAGAAAAACGCTCGGGCATTTATCAGCGCATCCTCTCCGCCCCGGTTCGGCTTTCGCATATTCTTTGGTCGCGATTCCTTTTCGGCCTCGCGCTTGGCACCGTGCAAGTCTCGGCCCTCTTCCTCGCAGGAAACATCCTCTTCGGGCTCGACCTTTTTTCCCACGCCATCCCGCTGCTCGCGGTCATCCTAAGCGCGGCGGCCGCGTGTACCGCGTTCGGCATGCTACTCGCCGCAGTGTCGACCACTCCGGAAATGGCCAACGGCCTCGCAACACTGCTCGTGCTCCTGATGAGCGCAATCGGTGGCGCCTGGTTTCCGGTGAGCATGATGCCCGAGTTCATCCAACACTTCAGCAAACTCACCATCGTCTATTGGTCGGTTGAAGGTTTCGCCTCGGTCCTCTGGGCCGGACAGTCGCTCATGGAAATCCTCCCCACAGTCGGCATTCTCACCGGCATCGCCGCTGGTGTCATGGCTCTGGCGGTCTGGTGCTTCAAACGCAGCGCCATGTTCGACTGAGGCAGTTTCACCTTTCTAACGCTGGAGAGGATATTGAATATGGAACTCAGGAACACTGGAACGAACCGGTTGTGTCATCGGCTAAAGTTCTAATTTAGCTGCTCTGACGCAAGCAAGTGGTTCGGTCATACCCGATGAAATGCGGCTGACCGGCCTCGTCGGCCCCGGCTCTTTCCCTCACAGCGATAGTTCCCGCAGGCGTTTGGAGGCGGAGCGGCTGGCGATGATCTTCGTGCCGTCTTTCATGCGCACGAGTAGCTGGGCGTTGTCATAAGGCTCAATCGCATCGACGAAATCCATGTTCACCAAGTGCGAGCGATGCACGCGAACGAAGCGCGTGGCATCAAGTCGCTGCTCGAAATTACCGAGCGGGAGATTGACGAGGTGCGTTTTGCCGCCAACACGCACGCCGACATAGTCGCCTTCGGCCTCCAGTCGCTCGATCTCGCGCACTACAACTGGCATGATCCGGCCGCCATCGCGGATGAGCAGGCGCTCCAGCGTCGAGGTGCCGAGCGTTTCGCGCACGTCGCCGAGCGCCGGTTTTTCCTGACGCCGTTCAAGCACTTCACGGGCGCGGTCGAGTGCTTGCTCGAAGCGCTGTCGGCCGAAGGGTTTTAAGAGGTAATCCACTGCAGCAAGCTCGAAGGCGGCGATGGCGTGCTGGTCGTACGTCGTGGTAAAAACTACCGCCGGTTCATGTAACAGCCGTTTCAATACATCGAGGCCGGAAAGCTCCGGCATGTGGATATCGAGAAATACAAGATCGGGCTTGTGGGTGTTGATAAGTTCGACTGCGGCGAGCCCGTCAGACGCTTCGCCAATCATTTCCAACCAGGTAACGTCTGCGGTAAGGTCACGCAGTGTTTTTCTGGCGAGTGGTTCGTCTTCGACGATGACGGCAGTGAACTTCATGCAACTGAATCGACGATGGCGTTATGGACGACAGGGAGCGAGATCGTAACACAAAAACCCTGCCCCAAACCGGTTTTGATTTCCAACGCCGCCTGTTCGCCGTGCCGGAGCTTGAGTCGCTGGCGAATCGCGGCCAGGCCTACGCCACTGGCCTTACCGACGGCGACTGGATCGGCACCGGGTCCACTATCCTCGATGACGATTTTGAGGTGGCAGTCCTGAACCTGCGCGGAGATTTTCAGCGTGCCGCCTTCGCGGCGTGGAGCGATGGCGTGACGGATTGCATTTTCCACCAGCGGTTGGACGGTGAAGGCGGGAATCCAGCAATCTTGCGCTGCAGGAGCGAAAGAGCGTTCCACGCGGAGGCGTTCACCGAGACGAAGCTTTTCGAGCGCAAGATAGCGATCAATGAAAGTCAGCTCTTCGTTGAGAGGCACTTCGTCCGCGCCTTCACGTTTCGTGGCGATGACGTGGCGAAGGAGATCGCCGAACTGGAGCAATGCTTCCTCGGCAAGCTTGGGATCTTCGCGCACAAGAGCCGTGATCGAGTGAAGTGTATTGAAGAGAAAATGCGGATCGAGTTGGCCACGGAGGATTTCCATTTCGGCGCGCACACGCAGGCTTTCAGACTTGGCTGCATTGAGTTCCCGTTCGCGAACCTGCTCTGCCAACATTTGAATAGAAGACATCCCGGCGAGCACAACGTAGACCATCAGGCCGGTGAGGAGCATCCAGAGCGCCTGCGAACTGATCAGCTCTCCTGCGGCTTTCGAGCCGGTCACAAAACGCAGGCCGACGAAGAACAACAGGTGCCAAACAACAGAAAACAAGAGACCGCACACCAAATGAGTGCCGAGAAACTTTCCCCAATGGTGTCGGCGCGGAGCGAGATAGCCCACGAGCACCCAAACACCCAAGCCGAGAACAATGCCAGGGACAAAATAAAACGCCGTTATATAGAGCGAGTACGCCCAAGATTCCTTGTTGTTCGCGTGAATCGCGATTGCGTAGAGGATGATGAACGGCAGCCAGCCTGTAAGATAGCGGAAAAACCACAGGATGTTTTTGGCGGCGTCCTTCATTTTCAGTTTTTGCCGGAAGCTTTATCGAGCGACGGCAGTAAGATGGACTTAACCCAACCGTAAGCAGGCTCCACTGCAAGCGCTTGCTCCCAAGCTGCGCGGGCTCCGGCGAGGTCGCCGCTTTTCTGCTTCGCGATGCCAAGCCAAGTCAGAGATTCGGCACGCCCCCAATGCAGCGGTGCACTCGCAGGCTGGCTCGCGAAAACCTGTGACGCTTGTTCGAGCAGCTTGATGCCTTGCGCGAGGTCACCGCCCCACATCTCCGGCGTGGTCACGAGTGACACCCCACGGAAAAACAGAACGCGCGGACTGCTCGGGGCAACACTTGCGGCCTTGCCGAGCAAGGAAGAGGACTTCGGGCCAAGCTTCATGCTAGATGCGCTGCCTTTTACCCCTATCAGCTGATTTAGGATATAACCGCGCAGAGCCAACGCTTCGGCACCCCAAACCGAGTCATTGACCGGCTCCAGCATTTTCTCCGCTGTCTCCATATGGGTCACCGCCACTGCTATGCTCTTTTGTGAGCGGGCCACGCAGGCCTCGGCGTAGTGCGCAAAAGCCCGGAGATACAACAACGCCGGGTCTTTAGGTGTTGCAGCTAGATCGTTATCGATCGCGACGACTTGCCCGGTGAGCTGTTCGGCCTGACAAATCAGCACAGCGTGCTCTATTTTCGCTTCGCGTTCGGCGAAGACTGCGCTGTCGACGGCGAAGGTCGATGACGCGAATAATACCACTGATATACAAGATGCGATTATACGTTTCATGGGAAAAAATTAGTCGAAATAGAACATCACGCCAAAATACAGCACGCGGTTGAACAGGCTCGGTACGATTTGCCGGTGCGAATAGTCGTCGGAATACGCGTACGAATAGACATTTTTGCGATCGAGTACGTTATTTATGGATACATACACCGTCATGCCTCGACCGTGCTCGAACAACCACGTGCGGTATGCCAATAGGTCGAGACGCTGAAGCGGAGGCAGCCGTTCCGCGCCGGACTCGCCGTAGACCGGAGCCCAGGAACCATCCGAGCGCTGTAGACCACGAACGATCGGCGTGTTCGGCCGACCTGTCGCATACCGCCAACCAAGGGATGCATGCCATTCGCCAATCTGGCGTTCGAGCACGAGTGTGATCGATTGGGTGACATCCCAGGGCGCAGCGGCCATGCGTCCGGTGTTGGGATCGGTGCGCTGTGTATCCACAAAACTATACGTGAAACGTCCCGAGAACGAAGCAGGCAGGGGCGTTTTGAAAAAGAGGTCCGCGCCCCGCGCAAGGCCAGTGCCACCAAACGTCGGCCTGTAGTCACGGTCGAGTTGGGCCAGCGCACCGTAGCGTTTCTCGTAAGCTTCCACGCGGAGAAGACGCGAGTTGCGGCGCGCTTCCACCGCGAAAATGACATCCTGGCTGCGCATGGCTGGGCGATCCAGTTGTGTGCCGTCATCTGCGACGAAATAGAAAGCGTCGGGCACTTGATGAGCCGAACCACCCGAAGCGGAAAAACTCAACTCACGCACCGGCTCCCAGGCGACAGCCAAACGCGGATCATACGTGCGCTCGCCGGTCAGGCGGGAATGGTCGGTGCGGCCGCCCACCACCGCGCGCACATGACGCATGACAACGGTATCTGCCTCGAAAAAGGCCCCCGTGCGATCCTCCACGAGATCGCGGTGATAGTCCTGGCTTATGCCATCGGCCGTAATCGTCTTCGACAACCCGTATGCTTCATGAGTCAAGTCGGCTCCAGCCGTTAACAGCAGTCGCTCGGTCGCCTCAAAGCTGAGTTTTGCGTTGAGCTGCTGCTGATCGGTGACGGTTTTAACTTTGCCGGTAGGAGTTGTCTCGTCTCGTAACAAATAGCCGGCCCCTGTATTCACCGTCGCAGACCATGAGCCAAATTGCTCGCCCCAGCCCAGAGTGGCGAGTTGGTTGTGCAGCTTAGCCCGATAGACACCGTGAAAACCAGGTTGATTCGCCTGCAGTGCGAGTTGCGAGGTTTGATCGATGGCAAAGAGCTTCACCTCGGCATCGGGTTTATAGGCCCAGGCGGCGGTGAAGTTGAGATCATGCCCGTTTGGTTTTTCGACGTAGCCATGCGCCGAACCATTAAGCGCGGAGATCGGTGCGACATCCGAGCGTACGGCCGTGACGCGCATTCCCGTACCAGGCCCGGTAGCCAAATTGCCGGTCGCCCCGATGGCACCGAGACCAACATTAACCGTGGCACTATTGGAGGTGGGCGCGCCCCGCGTGGTCACGTCGACGACACCCGAGAGAACGTTGCCATGTTCCGCGCCAAATCCGCCGTTCAAAAACGTGATTTTCTTCGCCTGAAACGGGTCGATCGTACCGGTGAACGAACCAGTCGGTGCGCTCAAACGCGTGGCACCGGGATTGCGAATCCCGTTGATGAGCGTGATCGTCTCAGGGCTGTCGCCACCGCGCACGAAAAGCGCATTCCCCTCGTCGGCCATCTGCACCCCGGGAAAGGTCTGCAAGGAACGGTTTATATCGGCGGTCGCCCCCGGAGTGCTCGCCGCCTCGACGGAGTTAAGCATTGCGCCAGGCGTATTGCCCGTCGGTATCCGTCCAGCGAGTACAACGAACGCGGACAATTTCTCAACCGGCTCCTCTTCCGTTGCGGCGTCGGGCGAAGTCTCTGCGCCGAACATGCCGGATGCGGCAAAACACAAAAGAGGAAAGAAGCGGGCCGGTGACATGACGCTTTTCTGCAAGAAACCGGCTTCAAGGACGAGGGTTGTTCTGTGAATCGCCGCACCGACTCGGTGAATCGCCTTTTCGCGTTGTCAATCCGGCGACCTTCGCCATCGCTGCTTTTCTTTGAACTTTGGTTCTTTGCAGAAAATCGGCGGCGCAGCCATTGCTCTCGATTCATAATTTCCTACAGTCTATACGATTACAGTCGGCCTGTAACATTTTATCCGGAGTTTTCGTATGAGCCGGTGAAGCCAATTCACCTCCTATGAAAAACTCCTTCTCATCCAAACTCGCCGCGACCGCCCTCCTGGCCGGGGCTTTGATCCTCTCCCTCAACACCGCAAACGCCGCCAGCAGAAAAGACCACACGCGCACCCGCACTGGCACCTACCAAACCAGCAAGGGCAACTCCGGTACCTTCAGCCAGACGACCACGCGTGAGCAGGGCCAGAAGCAGCGCACGGCCACCGTAACCAATCAGGACGGTAAAACGACGTCCCACGAATCCACCCGCACTTGGGACAGAGCGACCGGCACCGGCACGACCTCCAGTTCCACCACACTGCCCAACGGCAAAACCACCTCACGCGAAGGCCCCATCACCAAAACCGGCGATAAAATATTCGAGTCGCAGGGCACCGCAACCGGCCCCAACGGCCGCACCGGAAACTACGATATCGTAACCACCAGGACCGAAAACGGCCGCACCTCCAGCGGCACCATCACCGGGCCGGGCGGTAAACAGGCCACCATCACCAAGTCGACCGAACACATCGCGCCTGGCGAAAAAGAACGCACCACCACCATCACCGGACCCAACAGAAAGAGCCAAGAGCGCGTCATCGCCACGAAAGTCAGCCCCGACGGCTCCGGCACCCGCACCGTTGAAATCACCAAGCCCGACGGCACCACCGAGACGCGCACCCAGACGTTCACCGTCAATCCTACGACTCCCGCGCCATAACCTCATTTCCCCTTCAACTCATTGGGCAACTCACCCGGCGTCAGGCCTCTAGCCGACGCCGGTTTTCGTTTGGCAAGCCACACTCAAGCCTCTGCAAAAAATCTCGCCCATCCGGTAACATTTTACCACCCGACTCCGTATGAGAGGTTACTATGAATAAAAACTTCTTCCGCATCACCGCCCTCACCACGTTTCTTCTTGCCAGCACGACGTTTCTAAACGCCCGGCCTGCTTCCGACGATAACCAACCCAGCCGCCAAAGCATCCTCAAGCCCGGTCAGATGCGTAAAGCCCTCAACCTGACCGACGAGCAGACAGCCAAGATAAAAACCGAGTTCGCTGCGCAAAAAGACACCCTCAAGGCACAGGCGCACAAAGTCCGCGATGCCCGCACCGGCCTGCGCGAGGCCATCTACTCCGGTGCTCCCGAAACACAAATCCGCAACGCCGCCACCGCAGTCGGAACCGCCGAAGGCGATCTCGCCATGGAACGCGCCGCACTCTTCGCCCGCATTAAACCCATCCTCACCGCCGAACAACTCGCAAAGCTCCAAACCTTGCAGTCCAAGCACCCGCGCCACTGAGTTGACCAAATCCGCCACGCCGGTTGCAATTGCCTCCCCTTCCATCAATTACTTCTCACGTGGTGAACGACGATGCAGAACTTGTGGCCCTTGTCCGGGCCGGATCTTCCGATGCGTACACCGAATTGGTTCGCCATAACCAACAGCAAGTTTTCTCCATCCTTCACCGTTATGAACGCGACCTTCATCTCGTCGAAGACCTCGCCCAGGAAACCTTCACCAAGGCCTGGCGCGCGCTCGCGAGCTTCGATGGACGCGCCCCGTTTCAACACTGGCTCTCGCGAATCGCTGTCCATGTCGCGCTCGACCACGTTCGCCGCCGCAAACGCCTCTCCGGCACCGTGGCCCTCCCCGAAATCGGCGAAGACTGCGTTTCCTGGCTGCGCGACGAACTCCCCCCGCGCGAACTCGAAGCCCGTCAGGCCCGCGAAATCCTTGAGCTCGCCATGCAATCGCTCTCCGCAGCCGAACAACTCGTAATCACCATGCTCGAAATCGAAGGCCGCAGCATTAAAGAAATCTGTTCGCTCACCGGCGATTCCAGCGTCGCCGTCCGCGTACGCGCCATGCGAGCCCGCAGCAAATTGCGCAAAGCCATCGAGAAACTGGAGGAATCCGAAAATGAAAGATAAGAAACTCAACCAGCTGTTTGCCGCCGCCCGCAGCGAGACGTCGCCCGCCGTACCAGCCGGTTTTGCGGAACGAGTACAACGCTCCCTCGCCGCAGAAGCCGAACCGGTTGTCATCGGCTTTATCGATCAGATCAACCGCAACTTCACCCGCTACGCCGTCAGCGCCGCCGCCGCGATCATGCTCTGCGCCGCCGTCGAACTCAACCAGTCGTTCCAGCAGGAACCCAGCATCGACGACGACGTCGAGCAGATCTGCTCCGATTGGATGCTCCGCTGACCCGCCCACACCATGAAATACCTCAAGCCCATCGTACTGCTGCTGCTGGTCTTCATCGCTGGAATTTCCATCGGCGTGGTCGGAACGCGTTATGTGATCAAGCGCGATATCCGCCAAGCGATACGTAAACCAGAATTCGTCCGCATGCGCATCGAACGCGAACTCACCCGCGAACTCGCCCTCGATGCCATCCAACGGGCCAAGCTCGACGAAATCCTCATCAACCTGCAGCAGGAAATCGCCAAAGCCCGCGCCGAACGCCAACCGCGCATTCGCCCGCTCCTCTCCGACACGCAACGACGCCTCAACGAAATCCTCACGCCCGAACAACAGCTGAAGTTTGAAAAGTATCAGGCTGAATACGGCCTCTTCTCGCTCGGCGGCCAGGGCCAGAACTTCCCCCGATTCCAGAAGTTAAGAAAGCTCCGCGAGGAAAACCGAACCAGTCCGCAGACGCCACCGCCTCCTGCGCCAAGCTCGGAATAAAAGGTAGGGACGGACCGCCGGGCCGTCCGCCGCAAACCCAAACCAGCCACGCCAACCGTGGCCCCGGCCACTGCCTTGCCCTCATGCCCTCGTTCGCGCCTGGCGGTTGCTCACGCGATCTCAACTACACCCCCTCCCACCATGAAAACAAAAAATCTCCCTCTCAAAACCATCCTCGCCGTTCTGGCGCTCGGCCTCACCGAAACCACCAGCCAAGCCCAATTCGCCGCCACGACCGGCTTCGACACCACCGCCGGTAAATATGGACTCTCCACTGAAACAAAGATCTCCACCTGGTATGTCACCGCCGAATACACCTATGAAGCCTGGTCCGCGCGCGTCCTTGTCCCGCATGAACGAGTCACCAGTCCGGTCGGTACGGTCATCATCGCCGGACGCCCGCGCCTGCAAAACCGAATCAATGCTCGTAACCAAGGCCTCACCGAAACGGCATCCGGAATGGGCGACGTCGAAACCTCGGTCTCCTTAGATGCCTGCCACAACGCCCAAACCGGCTGGAGCGCCGTCCTCACCGGCAACGTGAAATTTGCCACCGCCGACGAAGAGAAAGGCCTCGGCACCGGCAAGACCGACTACGGCTTCGCGTTTGATCTCTCGCGCACTGTTGACCGTTTCACTCCATCGATTGGTTTTGGTTACCGCATCGTCGGCAAGCCCGCCGACTCCGACCTCAAGAACTACGCCAACGCCAGCATCGGTCTCGGCTATTGGGTAACCGACAACACCAACCTAAACCTTTCCTTCGATTGCTACCAACGCTCCAGCGCCAACAGCAACGTCGACAACGAACTCACCCTCGGCCTGAACCAACACCTCGCCAAGCACTGGGACATCGAAGCCCACATCCTCATCGGCCTAAGCCAATCCGCCCCCGACTACGGCACCGGCACCTCGGTACGGTTCTCGTTCTAAAACCACCCGCAGGAACCAAATCACAGGTTCGCAATGTAGGCGGGGTGCCCTCACCCCGCATTTACAACTACCCTCACTTCAACGCATCCGTCGGCAGAGCAGGACGAGGTACAACAGGCTTACGCAGCGGGCTTTCGACTGGTTGAACAAACGAGTCAATATCGACAAACGAAGGAAATGCCCTGCGCCATGCCTCCTCACCTGGGAAGTGAAAACGGAACTCGGCCAGATAATTTTTACCACCAGCTACAATCTCAGAATATTCTCCTCGCCGGTTGGTCTGCAACAGCTGCTCTATCTCAGGCAGTTTCTTGATCTCAAAATTCAGGTACATCTTCCCGTCACTCTGATTAGGATTCGGTGAATCCGGGATCGGCCATGAATCAGGCCAGTGAAGTCGCTGGCCTCCACTGCTTGAACTCCTCAGGAACTCGACGGTCAACTGAGCCGGTTGCCAGGGCTCGAGTCCGGTCAGCTTTAGTAAACGCAAGCCAACGCAGTATTTTAATAGGCTGGCAGAAATCTTCGCTGTCCCAAAGTTCACGCCAATAGATCCTTCATCTTCAGGCTGAGTCAAAGAGAGCCCATTCACACAGGACACAAAACCCCTTCCTTGCGTACCAAAAAAGAAAGAAACACTTCCTTCATCAGTTAGGCAGGGACTTAACGGAAATTCATCCGTGGGCGGTTCCTTTAACCACCGCCAACACACTTTCTTCAAAATCAGCGAGCTCTTCTGCCGTGAGGTACTTGGTAAGGTATTTAACAGTCGGAGGTTTTCGTGGAAGGCTCCAAGGGTCTCCAACAACCTTTTTCAAAATCAATCTACCATCACTGTATACGACGAGCGAGGGAGCTGAGTTGTCTTGGTGAGCAATCGCATCACCCCATGCCCAAACCGCCGCCACCGGCCAAGGCTCAGCAGCCTTTTCTGGCACAGTTTCTTTTTGTTTCTTGCATGAGGTTACCGCAGCAACCACCGCCAGAAAAACAATCCCGAGCCAAATGCATCGAAAATGAGAGCGCATACCAATACTCGGAAATCAGTCTAACAATCCGCCGGAGCGCAATCATTGGTTAGACTGGGCTCCAGAAAACACCGGGTGATCGCAAGGCGATCCACCCGGTCTAAAATAAAACTCACAGGCAGTACGCCATCGCGGAGAGTTTTCGCACCGCGATGGAGACGGCTTTCCTCAGCGCTTTTTAGGCACCAGCGGATATCGCTGTGCTCGGACAGCCACTTTCGCATGCAGCGCAGTCGACGCACTTTTCGGGGTCGATGATGTAGTGCGAGCCGCCTTCAGCGGCAGAGATCGCGCCCGATGGGCAGGTGTCGACGCAAGCCGCACAAGCGGTGCATTTTTCAGCTTCAATAATGTAGGCCATGATGGGTAGGGTTTGGAGATTGTGGTGAAATCCTGCTACGACCGAGTCGGACTCAATCGCGGCAAGAGTCGCATCAATCCCATCACTCTACGGCACGCGACAAAAATTCCTAGAGGGATATTCGCCCCTCACCCCGCCCTCGCTGCATGGCCTGACTACAACCGGTCACCACGAACCTCCAACATCACTCTCACTCACCAAATTCTGCTCAGCAGACAAGCAACTAGCCGTATCCCATCTTTATTATTAATAACATCTTAGCATTCACCGCGTTTATAAAAACCACGCTGAATTAACAGGCATTACACTCGCTCAACCCGACACAGTGATTTTCCTTATGGCCCAGATTTACAACAAAACTAGTTCGCCCAGACGCCACACACGCGCCCCCGTCACAAGGCAGTAAAGCGGCTAGATTCAAAGATCCGGGGAACACACGCGTCTCGCGTGTTGGCTCGGGCGTCTCGCCCGAACCCTCCGAACCACCCCCGCAGGACGCCGGCTTACGCACGCGGGAACGCGTACGCTCCCCAGACCAGCGCAACCGAACCCCATACACATCCAAGCCGGAGCAAGCAGCTCCGAGCATTTAACCGAACCAATGCTAGCCACCAAAACCAAAAGTCCGTTCTCTGATCTGTAGGAGCCTGCTTGCAGGCGATTCAGTTTCGCATCGCCTGCAAGCAGGCTCCTATGAGGTGGCTCCGGAAGACTGGACCAGGAGGATCGTTAACGATAATCCCGAACACGAATCCAAGCCATGTCCAAGAAGAACCGACGCAACTGTCACGTGAGGTGCGCTCCCTCTCTGTGCCCCCGCATTGCGTACTCCCTGTTGACGGTGCTGCGATGCCGACCATCTTGATGGCAGTCGGGAATTCGCGCTTTGACCGACATCTTTCGCATCACGAAACAATAACTTAGCCATGAAACTTCTCTCGCAAAATCGTTTAGCCTCATCACCTCAACTTAGCCGCCGCGATGCGCTTCGCCTCTTCGGCCTCGCTGGTTCTGCGGCGTTTTTCACACCGCAACTCCTTCGCGCCACCGAATCCGTCGCCGCTCAACCCGCCGTACCTTCGCTCGTTGGTGCACAGCCTGGTTTTTATCGCTTTCGCATTGGTTCGTTAGAGGCGCTCGCGCTAAACGACGGCGGTTTCGCTCCTGCCCTCGCCGAGTGCCCCTTCGGCGTGGGCGAACCCCGAGAAAAAGTGGCCGCGGCATTGGATGACGCCTTTCTCGCGACCGACAAAACCCAGATCCCCTTCAACGTTCTGCTCGTTCGCATGGGTGCCGAACTCATCATGATCGACACGGGTTGCGGCACGCTTTTCGGCCCGGTCGGCGGACGTCTCGTGGCCAATCTCGCCGCCGCAGGGATCAAACCCGAGCAGATCACGGGCATCATCATCTCGCACATGCATGCCGATCACTTCGGTGGCCTGCTCGACGCCACGACCAAGGAACCTGTTTTCAAAAACGCGAAGCTCTTCATTAATCGCAAGGAACACGCCTTCTGGACCGGAGCCACACCCGATTTGTCTGCACAACCGCTACCAGAAGAAACCAGGAAAAGTTTTATCGCGGGCGCACAGGCCTGCCTTGAGGGACTCAAGGGTCGCTGGCAGCTTATCGCACCGGGAGAAAAACTGCTCGAAGGTCTCGAAATCATCGACGCCCCCGGCCACACGCCTGGCCATATCGCCCTGCTCTTCTCCTCGGGCTCGGAGCAACTGCTGCACTTCGTCGATGCCGCACACAATCACGCCATCTCGTTCGCCCATCCTGAATGGACACTCGCATTTGACACGCAACCGCCCATCGCGATTGCCACGCGCAAAAAGCTCCTCGACCGCGCCGCTGCAGACCGCCTGCGCGTTTTCGGCGGGCACATGCCCTTCCCCTCGCTCGGCCATGTCCGCGCGATCAGTAACCACTACGAATACATCATCGAACCGGCTGCCATCGCCTAATCCGCAACGATGCAGTCAAGGTGGAGCCCGTTGTCTCTAACGGGCTGGTTCGGGAGCGACTCCGATCAAGCCCGATGGGGACATCGGGCTCCACCTTTTGCACACCATTCCACGCATGCAGGTCATGCTTCAACCCTATCGTTTCGCCTAATTCGTAGCGCCACCCGAAACGGGAGCAGGACCGTCCAGCACCTGGCGCACCTTTTGCGTAAATTCGGAAATTGAAAAGGGTTTTGGCAGAAACTGCACCCCGTCTTCCAATACGCCCTGCTTCGCAATCACGTCGGCCGTGTAACCAGAAATGTACAGGCAACGCAGCCCCGGCTTGAGCGCGGCAACCCGGGGCTGCAACTCACGGCCGTTAAGTCCAGGCATGACAACATCGGTGATGAGCAGATGGATCGGCCCCGGAAACTGCGCGGCGATTTCCAAAGCCTCCTCAGGCAAGTGCGCCGCGAGGACCGTATAGCCGTGCTGCTCCAGGAGACGCCGGGCCAGTCTGAGAATGATTTTCTCATCCTCAACCAACAGGATGGTTTCGGTTCCATGGATTGCCATGTCCTCCGCCGCTTTCGCGACATCCGGCGCAGCGATCTGACAACGCGGGAGATTTATCGTGAAGGTGGAACCACGGCCGCATTCGCTCTGCACACCAATAAAGCCGTGGTTCTGCTTCACAATACCGTAAACAGTCGCCAGACCTAAACCGGTGCCTTGACCAACCGGTTTGGTGGTGAAAAACGGCTCAAACAGATGTTTCTGCGTTTCCAGATCCATGCCGCAGCCGGTGTCGCGAACGGTGAGCACCACATAGTCGCCTACCGTAACCTCAGGAGGCAACGGATCATTGCTTGCCTCTAATGTATGGTTTTGGGTCTCGATTATTATCTTGCCGCTGCCGTTGATGGCATCGCGGGCGTTCACTGTAAGATTGGCCAGGAGCTGGTCGATCTGAACAGGGTCCACCCAAACCGGCCAGAGCGAGGGACCAGGTTCCCAGGAGAGCTGGATGTTTTCGCCGATCAACCGCTGTAACATCTTGAGCATGCTGGCGACGGTGTCATTGAGATCGAGCACCTTGGGGCTGACGGTTTGCTTGCGGGCAAAGGCCAGCAATTGGTGCGTGAGTTCAGCTGAGCGTTGGGCCGCCTTCTGAATTTCCTCCAGATTTTCCCGATAAGAATCGGAGCCCGGTTCATCGGTCAGCGCCAAACTGGCGTAACCCATGATAGCCTGTAGCATGTTGTTGAAATCGTGAGCGACGCCACCAGCCAGACGGCCGACCGACTCCATTTTTTGCGCCTGGGTCAATTGCCCCTGCAAACGCTCCCGCTCAGCCTCGGCCTCCCTTCGTTCGGTGATGTCCTCATACACACCGAGCACCCCGTAGACGAGTCCTGTCTCATCAGTCAGCGGCACCTTAGTCGTGTCGATCCAGCGGCGAGCGCCGTCAATACCTTGCAAGGGCTCGATGATATGGCGCTTGGGCCGGCCCAGAGCTATGACGATGCGATCATCCTCTCGGTAAGCCTCAGCCTCGGCACGCGGCCAAGGCAGATCGAAGTCGGTCTTACCAATAATCCTGTCGGGGTGGTCAACGCCAGCTCCCCGCGCAAAAACCTGATTGCAGCCCACGTATTCTCCGCGGAGGTTTTTCCAGAAAACTGCCTGCGGCACAGAGTCGAGTACATGAGCCAACATGTTTCGATTCTTTCGAAGCTCCTCCTCCAACTGCCGGCGCTCGGCGATCTCAGACGTCAACTGTCGCGTACGATCCTGCACCCGTTGTTCGAGTTGGGCGTTGTGATCCTCGTTGAGTCGGCGCTGCTGCCGCTCCTGCAGGATGACCGCCACCATGAAAATGAAATTCCTTAGATAATCTTCATAGGGTGAAAAAGCGGCGCGATCGGAAACTTTAACCACCAAGTCCCCCCAATTCGAAGCACCTGCTTGAAGGGAAAACTGTATCAACGTGGCATCGGCAGTATGATTAGCGGTGGTGGAATGATATGCCTCCGCCACACCCGGAAGATCGGCCAGCCCCCGACACACAAAACGGAAAATCGATTGCTCGTCAGGCAGGTTGCACAGGACGTTCTGCATGAGCAGAAGCTGCCCCAGCACCGGAGCGCGCAACTTGGATATATCATAATCCGACATAGAGAAGGAGCCCCGACAGAATCAACGGGACAGAAACTCCTCTGGTGGCACAAAAAACGGATTCCGCACCACCGCGCCGCGAATCACCATCAAGGGATGAACCTTCAGCACGTCCATGATCATGGCTCCATCAAATGATCGCGCATCGTACTGGCAGACGCAGGTGACGGGATGCTCGCGCTGCAAGAGACTGACCTTGGACTCGTATTCCAAGAGACGAGAACCGCCCCGGACGTGCTGAATCTCAGGACTCATTTCGCCAATAACCCGCGCCGCCGGATACCCCTGACTCACCGAGTCCTCGTGATACTTCGTCAGCGTTTCAAGCATGCGCTCCGGGTCGAAACAGTCGTCTTTGAAATAAATGTCCTTGGTCGACGCCATGGTCAAATCGCCGCAGGCGCACCGCTCCCCGTAAGAAACACCATGACAGGCGAGATGTTTTTCGACGACCGGGGCAACGGCTTTGTCCGAAAAACAACAGGTGCGTTCGCCGCTCGCCAAACCACTCTGTAAATACTGCAACATCGCTTCCTCGCGCTCGCTGTCCTCTGAAAAAATCTGGCAAATATGAACGCCTGCTGGGAAACGCTCTGGAGTGAAGCCCAGCGTGATTGTAGGTTTTTGATTGTTCATGATCTTGTTTCCTATTTTTTACGATCAATGAGGGGGCGGAGGTATTACCACGGAACGAGGAGCATTCCCGATGGAACGACATCACAACCGATTTCCGGAAGGTGAGCGACGTAAAAAGCGGGTCCACTTAGCCACCTTCTTCACACGCACACCGGGGAGCTATCATCCGGCCTGCCTCCCCTCTGCCCTCTATACCTTAACGATCCAGTTGAGGAGAGAGTCGTTGTCCGCAACGGGCTGGTTTGAGCACGACTCCGATCAAGCACGATAGGGAAACATCGGATCCACCCTCACCTGCATCGTTACGGCCAAGCCGCGGCCACTTACTGCAACTTCAGTGGCTTCCGGATCACTCGGGCGTGGAGTTCGTCGAAGGTCGTGCCGGTGTGCTGGTCGGTGACATTTTCACCTGTGCGAATCGTTTTTGCCGGTAGGAAGTTGTTAATGAGCACGCAATAATCGCGATTCACCATGATGCCGAGAAGTTCGCCGGTTTTGCTCAGTACGAGATCGCCTGCCGAGGTGGAGAAGTCGCCAAACAGGCGTTTCATGAGCCGGTTGTCCATGCGGACGTAACTGGGCTCCTCGGGATCGAGCTTGAACGAAACCTCACCGTAACCGCTGCCACCATTGCTGATTAGCACGGCCTCAGGAAACTTAAACGGCTCAAGCGCGGTCTGGTAGATCTTGGCACCGAGCGCCTTCACCTGTGCCGAATCAACCGGTACCGCCACGATGCGTGGATCGGAGGCGAGAAAACGAACGTCAGTCGCGGCACCCGAGTAAGCCCCTTTCGTGAACGAGACGGTCAGCTTGTCCAAATCCGTCGAACGCTCGCGCAGATAAAACGGCGTGTCATCGATGTGCAGTAGCGCGAAGACCTGTTTGCCGTCAGCGACAAAAATCGTTTTGGACTCTTTCGTCTTGTTGCCCGGCCCGAAGAGCGACGCACGAGCGGCGTTGAAAGTGGCCTGCACACGATTCGCGAGGAAATCGTTGAAAAGGGTATTGGCGTTGATCGCCCGGTTGTCGCGAATCTCGGAGGTGAGTTCGCTGGATTGCTGCGCGAGTTGGCCTACGCCTTGCGCGAGTTGCACGGTCGTCGCCTGCACCTTTTGTCTTTCGGTGCGTTCAACCTCAACCTGCGTCTTGAGGGAATCGGCGTTTTCTCTCAGCAAGAGTTTTTCCTGCTCGGCGACTTTCACCGCGACGCTGAGGTTTTCAATTCTTTGGCGCGACTCTGCCTGAGCCTGCTCCATTTGGGCCAGTTGTTGTTTCTGGCGATCGGATTCGGCCTGGCGCTGTTCGAGATCGCGCTGCAACTGTGCAAGGCGCTCCTTGGACATCGCAGCTTCACGCGCGGTGGCATCGGCGCGCAAGGCCAGTTCCTGAGCGCTGCGCTGGACCTCGGTCAACGTGGTGGAAAGTTGCGCCTTCTCGGTCTGAAGAGCGGAGAGATTTTGTTCACGTTCCTGCAAACTAGTCTGCGTGGTTTGCAGCTGCTGCACCATCTGATCGCGTTGCGCACGCTCATCTTCGAGCGAGAGCTTCATCATATCGACCATATCGGACTTCGTGGTGGCGACGGTGCCACCGCTCGCCATCGCGGGAACGGGAGCTTGCTGCGGCCGGGCAGGCTCGGATTTCTCCCAATTCGTCAGCGCGAGAATGTTCAGCAACAGAAAGTCGCAGATAACGAGTAGCAGGGTCTTGTTCATGACGCTTTAGGCGCTCTTTGCGGTCGGTGCTGCAGGCGGAGGAGGCGGGGGCGGAGGAGTTGGAGTGGCAACCTTGGCGGTTGCAGCAGGTACGGCAACTTGAGGCCGGGGCGGGACCGCTGCCACCAAGGAAGCCGGCATCGCGGGAGCGGGTGCCTGGGTGTCGAGAATCAACTGGCGCTTGTATGGACGCACATGGCGGATCTTAACCAACGCGACACAGGTAATACCGAAGAGGTTGGACGAATAGGCCGCCAACAAGTTGGCGGGCACCAAGCCCAACACCTGCAGCACCAGCGCCATGGCCGTGCCACCGATGCCGATGTACAGGCCGCCGTCGAAGAGATTCTCTTCGTTTTCCATCAGGCGCAGCTTCACCAGCGGGGAGATATTGGAACGCGAGATCTCACGGATTTTCCGCAAGCAGAAGAGGTACATGCCGACCTGCAGCGCGGCGAAAAAGATGATCGAACCGATTATTTTAGTATCCATGGTGGGAACAGAAGAAGGCGTAGTTGGAGGTTTGACGTCAGCAGTATTTGAGAGAATCGGGATAACGAATTTCAGGCGAAATTCAGAGGGTGGCGCAGCTTTGAGCAGAAATGGTTCGGTCGCCAAAATCAGCAGAAAGGCGGTGAGCACTGCGAGAATACTGCTCTGCACCCGCAAGGGCGAAGCGTAGCCGGAACGCGGCTCAATCAACTCCCGCTGTAGACCACGGAAAAGACAGAAGGCGCCTACGAGGAAACCGAGATACTTCACAGCAAGCGTCACACGCGGATAGAGAAGCGCGAACTCAGTCACCAACCCGAGCGCTGGACCCGCTTTGCGGTTAATGGGTGACTGAATGAGCATCAACTGCCGAACCGCTCCCTGACCAAGCGCAAGGGCTAAACGCAAATCCTCAAGCCCGGTCTTGCCGTATTTAATCAGATATGACGCAACCCGATCAGCCGAGTCGGAAAAAAGTGCAGCTGTATAAATGAGCGGGAGATTGTCCGGTGCCAGTCGCGCAAGGTGCGCGTACTCACCCATGGTTTTGGTACTGTCAGTGGTTCGGAGCAGCTCGCGGAGTTGCACCCAGTCAAGGCGTTTGCCGAGGGAAAGCAGATCCACGTAGAACGACTCCAGTTCGCCCATCTGCTTGGCGGTAGCAGCTGTCTCGGCCAGATTGCGCAACTCACGTTGCAGCGAGCCGGAAAGGTGATCGCCCTGGTAAAGCAGTGCAGTGAGCAGGATCACGGCGTCGAGCGCCTGCCCTCCGGGCCGCTTGGCCGGTACGAATTGGGTTGTGCGATCGATTTCCCGCGTTTGCAAAACCGCCTGCACTCCGAGCGAACGCGTGTTCGAGAGATAGGTGAGCAACCCTTGCCGGGCTTTCGTCGCGATGAAGAATGTCAGCACCGGCGTGCTCTCAGTGCGGCCGGTGTTTTCCTTAAGATTGAAAAGCGGTTCGAGAAACGGGTCCCAGCCACCCCAAGCAGCCCACTCCGGCCGACGTGTAATGACATCACGGATACTCCGATCGAGCAACGGAGCCTTCGGATCGTCGACCAGTCGCGCCGCAGCCAAAACCAATTGCGCTGGCCCAAGTTTTTCGGAATCGAGTATCTGTTTGCCGAATACAGCGACTGAAGGCGTTTCCTTGCCCGCCTGTTTCAGGACGGAAGGCGTCACCGATTTCAGATTCACCGGCACCATCCAGGCCCCCACCAATAGTAATATGCCCGCAGCCAGCCAAGCTGCTGCCAGTGGCACATTATTGCCGTTTCGGGGTTTTGTCATCATGCGCTGGACTGGAATATTTATTTGCGGGCGTACAAATGCAAACCCACGATGAAGTGAAATCGACCTATGTCGCTGCCAATTGTTCACTACAACCTACCGGTACTCCGTAAGAAAGGTGCAAAAATTTCGGTTTTTGACGCCGCGTTACGGAAACTCGCCGCTGAAATGATCGACACCATGCACGATGCCCAAGGCATCGGCCTCGCCGCCCAGCAGATCGGGCAGGCCATCCAGCTTTGCGTCGTCGACATGCGCGAAGCCAAACTCGACTTCACCTGGGAGCTCGATGGTGCCCACCCGCCGCTCGACCTTTTTAACCCCATGGTGATCGTAAACCCCGAGGTGACGATCATCCCCTCGCCCGAGTATATTTACGAGGAAGGCTGCCTGTCGTTCCCCGAAATCCGCGGCGATATCGACCGGCCCGATGCGATCTCGGTTAAGTTTCAAGACGGCAATGGAACCCCGCACCAGATGACCTGCGACGGCCTTTTCGCACGCTGCATCATGCACGAAGTCGATCACCTCAACGGCGTGCTCTTCATCGATCGCATGAATAAAAAAGTCCGCGCCCCGCTCGAACGCGCCATCAAACAACTCGCCAAAGAGACCCGCGAAGCCGCGAAGCAGTAAAGGCCCTCGGGGCGAGTGCTGCGGTTATTTTTTGAATACCAGCGTCGCACCTCGCGAGGGCAATTTGCGTTCACCCTGTAGGAGCCTACTTGCAGGCGATTTTTCTCTTCATCCTAAAAACAGCATTGGTTTAACCGCTAATTATCGCTAATTGTCGCTAATTTCGGAGGTTAGCTACCTGCCTGGGCAGCAACGGAGTTCACCTGACAGGTGAAAATATATTTTTATCGATGTCTCTGATTTAGCGCCAATTAGCGAAAATTAGCGGTTTCAACTGCGGAATTACGGTTCAACGCCTGCAAGCAGGCTCCTACAAGAGTGCCGCGAAAAAACTCAAAGTAAATCCGCCGCCAGCTCGGCCAGCCTGGAACGCTCGCCCTTGGTCAACATGATGTGCGCCGAGATCGACTGGCCTTTCATGCGGTTGTGGCAATACACCAGACCGTTGCTTCGCGAATCAACGTAGGGATTGTCGATTTGAGCTGGATCGCCAATCAGCACAATCTTCGAACCTTCGGAAATGCGCGTGATCACCGTTTTCACCTCGTGGGGCGTGAGCTGCTGCGCTTCGTCGAGAATGAAAAACCGGCGCGCAATCGAACGTCCGCGAATGAAACAAAGCGCCTCGATCTCAACGATGCCGCTCTTGATCAGCCGCTCGTAGGGCTTCATCGCCGCACCGTTTCCATGTCCATGATTGCTCGTCGCGTGCTGCGGCTGCGGCGCATTCATCGCCATCACCATCTCGTCGTGGTTTTTCTTTTTCTTCTTCGAAACTTTTTTGGCGGCGAACTGTGGTTCCTTCTGGGGCTTCGAGGGAATGAGCACCTCGAGCGCGTCGAAATACGGCTGGAGCCAGGGCTTCATTTTCTCATCCAGCGTGCCGGGAAGAAAACCAATATCTTTACCCAAAGCAATCACGGGGCGGGAAATCGAAACACCGTCGTAACGCGAATTTTCATCCTGCGTCTGGCTAAGCGCGCACACCGTTGAGATGAGTGTCTTGCCTGTACCGGCTTTACCAAAACACGTGACCAACGAAAGCGAATCGTCGAGCAGCGCATCCATGAAAAACTGCTGTTCGAGATTCCGCGGACGGATCGGAATACCGCCAATAGCCTTCACGAATTCCGGGATCTTCAGCCGTCGCACCTGGCCTTCGCCATAATAACGTGCCGGCATGGTCTTGCCCTCGTGCGAACGCAGCAACACGTACTCGTTAAGGAAAAGCCCTTTGGCCGATTCGTCCTCGAGTTGAAATTCACCCTCGGAGCAAAATCTTTGGATCTCGTAAATAGTTACGGGAATGACGCGATAGGACGCCTCCTCGACCGCTTCCGGAACCTTGTCATTGAGGTAATCTTCCGATTCGAGGCCGACGGCACGCGCCTTCAGCTGCACATTGACGTCCTTGGTGACAAGAATCGTCGGTGGCGGAAACCGTTCCTGAACATAGAGCGCGCAAGCGATGATACGGTTATCCTTCTTACCCAAATCTGGCAGCACGGCGCGAAAACGCTGCATGGCCGGACTGGTGAAATTCTGATCGACGAGGTAGCGGTTAATCACAACCGACAACGTGCCTCCCGTCTCAAGTCGCACGCCCTCAAGCATCGTGCGCGAGTCAGGGAGCAACTCCTGAAGGATCCGGTGGACACGGCGGGCATTGCGGCCTCGCTCGGTCGACTGCTCGGTTTTGATGGCATCGAGCTCCTCCAAAACCTCGACCGGAATGACGAGGTTGTTGTCCTCAAACTTGTAGATCGACTGTGGATCGTGAAGTAGGACGTTGGTGTCCAGGACAAAGGTTTTAACCTTTGCTGAGACCTTGAGCTGCGGTTGGGTATTACTGGCCCTGCTCAGGTTTTCCATTGTGGATATCTTGTGAATAACCGTGCACGAGCTTCCGCGTTTGTCGAGCAAGACCCCATCAAAGTCCGAAATAAAAATTCCGTTTATCAAATCTCAATCCCCGCCTGCCTTAAAAAAAGACGGGCGGATCGCCTACCCCTAGACGATCCGCCCTTAACTTTCTTTGTTACCCCAATTTTCCACCGCTAAGCGGTAGGAAATTGTACGAACATAAGATAAGACGCAGTTCGCCAAAAAATGTTTCAAAATTCTTAGATCTTTTTTTCGAAGACGAAAAAAACGGGCGCGCAACAATTACGCGGCGCGTACAGCGCACTTGGCGAACTCGCACTGCAAGAGCGACTCAGCTCACGCTTTCAGCAAGGCACTTACCCGTGAAAACAGGTCGCGAATGCTGAAAGGTTTGGCGAGGAAATCTACGTTTTCACTTTCGAAAACGCCGTGAACCACAACATCGTCGGCATAGCCCGACATAACGAGCACACGGATATCCGGGCGCTTTTTCAAAATTTTCCCGGCCAGCTCCATGCCGTCCACGTCGGGCATAACCAAATCAATGATGACAAGATCGATGGCTTCGCCTTTTTTCGAATCAAGGATCGGAATCGCCTCAGTCCCTTTACTCGTGACCGTGACACTGTAGCCACGACTGGTCAGCGCTTCATCGACCAACGCTAGTGCCTGCTCGTTGTCATCGACCACTAGGATGGAGTGCTGCTCTTTGGATTTCACGTTTTGGGATTGGGGGTACTGGTTGGGTGTAGGCTCTGGTAAAGACGGAAACGGGCGAGTGTTTGCCTGATTCCGTGGATCATATCGACAGGATCTTGGGTTTTTTCAACAAAACTACACGGCTCAAGCCACTTTGCATCCTGCGGCACCGTCGCATGTTGTCGGCTTGAGACAAAAAGAATCGGAATCTGCTTTGAAAAGCGCCTCACCGCCGTCGCCAGATCGACCCCGCCTTGAGTGCTCAAACCAACGTCCATCACTACGATGTCCGGATTGAAATGAATGATGCCTTCAAGCGCCGTAGCTTCGTCGTGGCCAACACCACACACCGTCAGATCGGCTTGAGTATTGATCAAAGAGGTAAGGGCAAAGGTGAAGAAACGATGGTCATCCACGATGAAGACGCGGGAAACCCATGGATTACTTGTGCCCCCCCCGCGTCCTTCAAAAGTTTTGCCAGATTCTTCCATGGTGAGTCGAACGTGTGTAGTTCAATGAACAAAAATAATGGTAGAATTGATTAAACTGTCTGCAAAATCGGAATTATCGATTAGTGATATTTGAATGATTGATACTTGTTTTCATAAGATCGAATCCCAAGCTGCTCAGTCAAGTGAGTACCCCCCTCTGGGCCTATCTTTGATGGAAAACACTACGCCCATTAGGGCAAATACCTGAACTTGCTATTTCCATGTACATCCGGCCTGCCCTGATAATACAATTTCAGTACTAGAAATTACATGAGTGCCGCATCCCACGCCAGTCTTAGGCGGAGAAAAATCACCAAGCAAAGTCGTCAGCTCGCAAAGACAAAATTGCGCCCAAAACAGGCGAAGGCACGAAGCCTGCCAGAGCAGAACCTGCCCCCGCAATGGGCCCAGACGCAGGTCTTCCCCCAGTGCCGGATCGTGGCTTGGGAGGGAACGCTCAAGCCCTTGCGCGCGACCAGCCTTTTCCCGAAGATCGGATCCTTCCTCGATTCAGCATTATTGATCCGCAAAGGTAATATTATCCACTGGGAAGAATCTATACATCCGCTGGATATTGGCCGGGTTCGCAATATAATCGCGAATACAGAACTTCTTCCCCTAACTATAGATTATCGCCTGGTTGATAAAAGTGGGGCGATCGCATGGGTTCGTCATTCTATAATCGAGATGACGAAAAAAGGTCGGCAGACCTCGGCCAAAGGTTTTGTCTGCGACATCCAGACCGAAAAAGAACTCGAGACGGAGAGTCTTCGCATCAGCGAGCGCGAGCAAAACCGCATCGGACAGGATTTGCATGATGATCTCTGTCAGGTGCTCGCAGGCGTGAGCTGCCTGATGCGCGTTGCCGAGGGACGATTGGCGAGCAAGGTCCCTGAGGAGATTCCGTACCTCACCGAGCTCAACCAGCAAATTATCGAGGCGATGCATCGCACGCGCGCACTCACGCACGGATTGTTTCCCGGGAAAATTCAGATTGCCGATATGCGCGGTGCATTGTTAGAACTTGCTTCTCAAGTCCGGACTCGCTTCCAGGTGGAGGTTAAGACAGAGTTTATCGGACGTTTTCCTAAACATAGCTCCAACCAGATAATACAGATTTATAGACTCACTCAGGAAGCGATCAGCAACGCCATCAAGCACGGGCATGCAAATTGCATCGAGGTGCGCCTAGAAGCAAAACCAACTAATATGTTCCTCTCGATCATCGATAACGGCTCGGGCTTGACCCAGACCGAACCCGGTGAAAAAGGTGTTGGGCTTAATATCATGCAATATCGTACACGGACTCTCGGTGGTGAATTCACCATCGGTAACGCACCCGAGCGGGGCGTACGCGTGACTCTGCAGTATCCGTTTGAGCGTTGATTTGCACCATGCTCGTTAAAACCCGCATTTTTATCGTCGATGATCATCCCTTACTGCGACGCGGGCTTGCAGAGCTGATTAATCGCGAGACCGACATGGTGTTTTGCGGTGAAGCCGAGGACTCTCCTTCAGCCATGAAGTTGATCACGCAGATCAAGCCCGATCTGGTGATTGTCGATATCTCGCTCAAGGGCTATAACGGCATCGAGCTCATCAAAAACATCAAAGCCTTCGATCAGAAGATCCAGGTGCTGGTCCTTTCGATGCACGACGAGTCGATCTATGCGATGCGTGTGCTAAAGGCAGGCGCCAAGGCCTACGTGATGAAGCAGGAGATAACCGAAAAGGTTATGGAGGGCGTCCGACGTATCCGTGCAGGCAAAGTTTTCGTCAGCGAACGTGTCGCCAGCCGCATGCTCGACCAGGTCGTGGTTGGCGGAGATCCGACGTCGGATTCGCCGGTCGATCAATTGAGCGATCGCGAGCTCGAAATCGTCAATATGATCGGCAGTGGGCAACCCACCCGCGAGATTGCGGCGAAGCTCCATATCAGTATCAAGACCGTCGAATCACACCGCGCCCGTATCAAAGAGAAGCTCAATCTAGAGAATGCCATCCAGCTGGTTCAATTTTGCGTCCGCTGGGTGGAAGATGGTGCTCGAAACAGCGGGTAACTCGAGCCAGTCAGCGCGTAGCGCTTTTCCTCATGGATTATCCCGCACGCGAACGCCTGAAAATCATCGGCCACGCCAGCATACTCGCCCCGACCGAGGCCGCCGACCTGCTTACTCAACTCGTCGTTCCAAAGGTGCCATGATCGAACGTGTTTTCCGCATCGATTTGGTAGGCTTCGACTGGAACTGCCCAAAATACATCACGCCGCGCTTCACCACCGACGAAATCGAACAAGTAGTCGCTCCCCTGAAAACGCGCATCGCCGAACTCGAGGCCGCGCTCGGTCAGAATAAAAAATAACCACATTCAATCTACCAACAACAATCAGTCGCGTTCCTCGATGAACTGGTGAATACTCGCCACTCGCGCCAGCGATTCACGGTTGGATACTGATGCAGTATCGCCGCATTGCGCCCATCCCTACGGCGCCGGCGGAAGTGAGCGCAAGTAAAGTTCTTCCACTTTCGCCCGTGCCCACGGCGTCTTGCGCAAAAACGTCAGACTCGATTTCACACTCGGATCAAAGAGAAAGCAGCGCACCGGAATCCGGCGGCCAAGCTCTGCCCAACCATACTCCTCCGCCAAACACGTGACAATTTTCTCCAGGGTGACTCCGTGGAGCGGATCGGTGGACTTCGGCGGCGTGCTCATGGACGACAGGTTGCAAGTAACTGCGGAAGGGCACGAATATTTTCTATGCAAAAAAAACGGGGATTATCCGCAGGCAATTCCTCCACGCGCTCGGCCTCCCAGGTCAGGTGATACGGAATGTGAACGCCGGCCCCACCAAGCTCGAGCACAGGAAGTATGTCAGACTTCGCTGAGTTTCCAACCATCAGAAACCGTTCAGCCGGTATTCCACGACGCGATAAAATCTGCTCGTAAGTCCCGACGTTCTTTTCGGAAACGATTTCGACTGCCTCAAAATATTGCGCCAACCCGGACTTCATCACCTTGCGCTCCTGGTCGCGCAGATCGCCTTTCGTGATCAAAATCATGCGATGGTCGCCCGCCAGCGTGCGCAAGACTTCCTCCACGCCATCGAGCAACACCACCGGGTGCCGCAGCATCTCCTGACCTAGGCCGATCAGCTCGCGGATTTCGTCGGCACTGATTTTTCCTTGGGTAAGCTCGATCGCCGTTTCGATGGCTGAAAGCATAAACCCTTTCACTCCGTAGCCATAGAGTTCGAGATTGCGCATCTCCGTCGCAAACAAAGTCCGGTCAACGGTCGCCACATCATGATGACGTCCCAGCAGCGCGCGGTAACGTTCATGCACCTGCTCAAAAATGGTTTCGTTGTGCCACAGTGTGTCGTCGGCATCGAAACCGATCACCCATGCGTTTTCATTCATGACTCCAATCAAGCGCCGAGCCTATCGCATGCAAGCACGGGATCGACCACCGGTCACGCTGCGTCACAATATCGAAACAATATACCGCTTGCGGTATATGCCTTTTGCGGCATGTTCCTGCCGATGGATTTGGTCCGCATCTACGAATGCCTTTGCGACAGCACCCGGCTGCGCATCCTTGCCCTGCTCGGCGGCGGTCCACTTTGCGTCTGCCACATTCAGGATATCCTCGGCGAGTCGCAGGTGAAAATCTCCAAACACCTCGCCTACTTAAAAACTCGCGGCCTCGTCGAGTCCTCGCGCGAGGGGAACTGGATGATGTACAGCATCGCCGCCAAGCCATCGCCAGAACTGAAGGCCAACCTCGCCTGCCTGCAGGACTGCTCACGGGAAGACCCCGTATTCAAACGCGACTCAACCAAGCTCACCAAACTTCGCACCCGTCTGGCCAAGCCCGCATGCCCCTGCGCGATCCGCACAGCAGCCAAACGCTCGACCTAAACTTACAACTTATCACTTGCCCCTTACCACCTAACTACTCATGAGCACCAAGCCCACCGTCCTCGTCCTCTGCACCGGCAACTCCTGTCGCAGCCACCTCGCCGAAGGCATTCTAAAATCCGTCGCCGGCGATATCCTCAACGTCGTCAGCGCCGGCTCCAAACCCGCCGGTTACGTCCACCCGCTTGCCATCGTCGCGATGAAGGAGATCGGCATCGATATCTCCGGCCACCGCTCGAAGTCCTGGAACGAATTCATAAACGAACCAATCGAAACCGTCATAACGGTTTGCGGTAACGCCGATCAGGCCTGCCCGATCTTCCCCGGTCAGGTCAACCGCCACCACTGGCCATTCTACGATCCAGCTCACGCCACCGGCAACGACGAGGAAAAGCTCGCCGTGTTTCGAAAAGTCCGCGACGAGATCCGCCGCCAGTTTACCGCCTACGCCGACGGCCGCCGCGACGCATTAAAAGGCAAACCCTGAGCCAAAACCCGCCGGTCCGTTTGTCATCTATTAAATGACATAACATCTCACCACGCCCTAAATCACTCCTCTCCCTCATTAGCGTCTATTAGCGTTCATCAGCGGTTAAAATTTACGCCTTCTTCTTTCTCTTTTCCATGTCCGATTCCGTCGCCAAAAACCTATCCTTTCTCGATCGCTATCTCACCGTCTGGATCTTCGCCGCGATGGCGCTGGGTGTCGCGCTTGGGCATTTTGTGATCTCCGACCCGGCGGCGTTCTTCGCACCGATGACAGTCGGCACCACCAATCTCCCCATCGCCGTCGGACTCATCCTTATGATGTATCCGCCGCTCGCGAAGGTGAAATATTCGCAACTCCCTCGGCTCTTCGCCGATACCCGCGTTCTCACCCTTTCACTTGTCCAAAACTGGGTGATTGGTCCTATCCTCATGTTCGTTCTCGCGATTACGCTGCTGCGCGATCACCCCGACTACATGGTCGGCCTCATCCTGGTCGGTATCGCGCGCTGCATCGCGATGGTCCTCGTCTGGAACGATCTGGCCAAGGGCAGTCGCGAATACGCCGCCGGTCTGGTCGCGATCAACAGCATTGCGCAAATCCTCACCTATAGTTTCTACGCTTGGCTCTTTGTCACGGTTCTCCCCCCATACTTTGGACTCAAAGGCGTGATCGTACCCGTCGCGATGGGCGACATTTTCCGCAGCGTTATGATTTACCTCGGCATTCCGTTCGCTGCCGGTGTGCTCAGCCGCGTAATCCTTGTGCCGCTCAAGGGCGAGGAATGGTACGAGAAGAAATTCCTCCCGCGCATCTCGCCGATCACACTCAGCGCACTGCTGTTCACCATCGTGATGATGTTCACGTTCAAGGGCGAGGCCATCGTCCGCCTGCCTCTCGACGTCGTGCGCATCGCAATTCCACTCGTGATCTATTTCGCGATCATGTTCCTCGTGAGTTTCTTCATGGCGAAAAAACTCGGTGCCGACTACCCGCGCTCAACCACGCTCGCCTTCACCTCGGCGGGTAACAATTTCGAACTCGCCATCGCCGTGGCCATTGCGGTCTTTGGCCTGAATTCCGGCGTGGCCTTCGCCGCCGTCGTCGGCCCGCTGATCGAAGTCCCTGCGCTCATCGCGCTCGTCCACGTCGCCCTGCGCCTGCAAAAACACTTCGCCCAACCCGGACCAAAGTAACCTACTAGATTACTTTGGTTTTCGGGACTTCAGCCAACTAGATCGCAGGGAGTCCGCAGTAGGAAAAAACGATCAGAACTCCAAGCGCAGGCCCGCCGTGAAACTCCGGCCGGGCACTGGCGCTACATCCTTCAGGAAGGACGCGTGCACGCGGGCCGTCTCGTCGAGCAGATTCGATCCCCGGACGAAGAGTTCCCATGTAATTCCCCCGGCAACGAACCGATACGCACCGCCAAGGCTGGCAAGATCGTAGGCCTTCGAGGTCGTTTCCGTCGGAGCAACACGATCCTGTTCGTTCACATGGCGCCACTCAGCCGTCAGGGACCATCGTCCCGCACGCCAGTCGATTCCCGCACCATAACGCACCGGAGTCGTGCGAGGCAACGGCGTGCCGTCAGTGGTGTTTGTCGCACGCACGGTATCGGCCATCACGCGGAAATCCAAAATCCGGTTTTTCTGCTCGTGAACGTGAAAGGTTAGCTCCACTTCACCGCCGTACAAGCGCGCGTCACGCTGCACAAACGCGTAGATCGGAAGCTCCGCTTCTTCATCTTCATCACCGTTCGGCTGCTCGAAGATGTAACCATCAAACTGATTCAAAAACACGCTGACTTCCCCGGTGACGAAGCCCACCCGTTTGCGCACGCTGAAATCGATTCCAGTCGATTTTTCCTTCGAGAGATTCACATCGCCGACCTCGTAGGCTCCCGTGCCGGCGTGCGGACCGTCGGCATAAAGTTCCTGCGCGTTGGGTGCTCGTTCGTTGGACGAAGCCGAAAGCGCGAACGTAAACGTATCGGTCGCGCGCCAGATCACGCCGCCCGTGAAGGTGGCGACGGTGTGACTGCGCGCCTCAAGTCCGCTGGCGACGTCGGGTGAAACTTTTTGTTTTTCGAGACGGCCGCCGAACTGCGCCGTCCAACGCTCCAGCGGAATCTCTTCGTAGAGGAAGAGGCCGTGGTTCCGCGTCACGGAGGGTGGCACGAAAGCCTCCTCGCCCGCCGCCGAAAAATCGCTGCGTGAAAACTGCCAGCCAAACGCACCTTCCATGCCGGCGGCCTTCGCGTGGAGGAGTTCCAGACGGCCCTCATACGCGCTGTTTTCGAAATGCGTGCCAACCGTTTCTCCTTCGAGTTCGCTGTGCTCGTAGTCGGCCACGCCAAGTTGGAATTTCGCCGCACGCAGCAGGTCGGACGGAGCTAACCACTCGCCATGCGCATCCCAGCGGCGCTGGCGAAGATCAAGCTTCACGCCCTCTTCTTCATGCACGGCCTCCTCCACGGGTTCCTCTTCTTCGTGATTGTGATGCTCGTGCCCGGGCACGCCGTAGAATGAGTCAAATCCGCTGTAAGCCACGCCGGCATGCCAGTCCTTGCCGATGTACGAGAGGCCAAAGGACGCACCTTTTGTCTCTGTCGCACTATTCGGCAAACGGCCGCGCGCTGGCGGGCCCTCCTCTTCGGCGTTGTGATCGGTTAGTAATTCTGGCGTTTCGGCGAAGTCGGGAATGCGAATGTCGTCGGTCTTGCGACTGAAACCGTCCAGGCGCCACGCAATTTCCCCCACCGCTCCCGTCAACATCCCAGCCCCGGCGCGCTCGTCGGCCACCGTGTTGCCACGCGCCTCGAACCGCCCGCCGAGAGCACGCTCGGGCAGGGTTTCCGGGATTCGTCCGTCGATCACGTTGACCACGCCGCCGATGGCGCTACCGCCATAAAGCAAAGATGCCGGTCCGCGCACAATCTCCACGCGATCGATCAACAACGGCTCCAAACTCACCGCGTGATCAGGGCTGACCACTGAGGCATCGAGCGTGCCCACTCCGCCCGTGAGCACGCGCACGCGGTCACCACCCAACCCGCGGATGATCGGACGCCCGGCACCCGGGCCGAAATAGGTCGAGTCGACACCCGGCGTACCGGCGAGCGTGTCGCCAAGCGTTGGCTGCAACCGCTGGGCAAGCTCCTGGCCACCCAAAACGGCGGCGCTTTGCACAAAATCGAATTTCGACTTCGGCTCGACGGTTCCCGTGATAATCATCGTATCCAGATGATGGATATCGTCGGCGTCGTCCGGACGTGCCGGACTGGCCAGGGCGACCGCAGAGGTGGTTTCGGCAGGCTCCACAACCGGTGGAGTCTGCGCAGGGAGAAAAGGAGCGCCAGCCGAAGCCGCGCCCAAGAATAAAAATAGAGATAGAAATTGTTTGTTCATGTTAGGTCAGGTTTTCAGACGATGGGAAACGCCACTGCCACGACCGGCAAAAAAGCCGCATCGCATGCGCAGTGGGTCAAAGCGGCCGAAAAACTCCGGCCGCCATCAATCACTCACAACCAGCTCAACAAGCTGGTGGAGCCCGCCCGGGCAACAGCCTGAATGCAGGCGCCTGAACATATTCACTCCGCCAAAATACCGCTCGATTCAGCAGCCGCCAGACAACAACTGCCAGAACTAATTCTGCCACCAGCGGATCGACACCGTGGGCAAACACCGTCACCGCACACACGTGTTCGGCAGAGTCGGCATCCGCATGGATGCACTCGTGCGCAGCCGGCAAAACTTGGAGCACCCCAAGCAGCAACACCAACGCCACAAGCAACATCGCTCCACCCCGTTTGAGTGGCGCGGTGTGACGCTGGATGATGGCTGGAAGGCAATTCACGGCTTTAGACACTTCGTTATATCAAAGTCGTCAAGCGGCTCTCTGTGCCGATCCCGTGAACTCCTTAAACGGAACGCTCAATATGTCACATCCAGCTTTGCCCAAAGGACGCGGCCGGGCTCGTTGACGCGCGTGGTTTGCGCGAAACCGGAAACGGCGCTGCCCGCTCGACTGATATGCTCGGCGTAGTTTTTGTCGGATACGTTATCAACGCCGGCCGAGAAGCGGTAGTGCTCGCTGAAGCGGTAACTGGCGTTGAGCGACACGACACAAAATCCGGGCGAGCGACCGATGTCCTGCCCAACGATGTTTCCTTGATTAACCGCGAAACGATCCTGCGCGGAAACTCCACGGAGCAGGCCGCCAACCGACCAGTCGGGTGCGGCATAAACCAACCCAAGCCGTCCCTCCAACGGCGGCAATTGCGCGAGCGGCTTCGAATCGGTGTCGTTTTCGCCGCGAACATACGCGAGGGATGCGTCGATTTTCCAATGCTCCATAAAGCGCCATGCCACGGAAGCCTCGCCACCGAGCGTCGATGCGTCGATGTTGCGCGTAACCACCGCCGACCGCGTGCCCATCATGCCCGAGGGTTTGCTGACTCCGTTCTGAACCAGGATGAAATCGGCAATTTCGGCTGTGAACAGCGCCACCGAAAACTCAACTGCCCCACGGCGATAAATCGCGCCGACGTCGAGTTGCGTCGTCGTCTCAGGCTCCGTGCCGAACGCAGTAACGCTGGCCACGCTTTCGTTTTTGATGAGCTCCCAATAATCGGGAAACCGCTGCACCCGCCCCACACCGGCGTATAACGTCAGCGGAGCCTTCTCTCCACCGACGACGTGTTCGTAACGGGCGAATCCCGAGAACAAATCCGAGCGGCGCACACGCCCGGCGCTTGGGTTCGCAACCGGGCTCATCATCGAAATCGCCACGGTGCTTCGAGTGTCCTCAGCTTCCCAGGTATCGAGACGAGCTCCCGACACAAACCGGCTACCTGGGGCAAACGAATACGAGCCTTCGGCAAACAAGCCGTACTGGGAAAACTCGGCATCTTTCACCCGTGCCCTGGCTTCATAGGGCATCGCGGATTCGTTCATCGTGGATCGAACCGTGTGTCTATTGCGCTGCGTGTCGACGCCTGCGGTAATCGTCAGCGCCTCGACCGGCGCAAGCGTGAGTTGGGCCAGGCCGCCCGTGGTGCGACGATCCGGATTCGATACCGATTGGTTCGGCATCATCATCGATGCAACAAACGGTCGCAGCGTGTAGTTGTCCATCACATGATCGACGTAGTTGTAGTAACAGCGCGCTTCCAACCGCTTCAGCCACGACGCGAGATTGTCGCGACGCAGGCGCAATCCGTAGTTGGTTCGGTCGAACTTCACGCCGTCCATCATGCGGTCCGCGTACGCGGCCTCGCCGTCGCTCTTCGCGCCTGACAGCTCGACAAACGTCGACACATCCGGAGTCCAGGCGACGCTGGCGTTCGTGCTCCAGCGCTCGTAGGCGGAATGCACGGCATCGCCCGCACCGTCCGCGTAGTCGTTCGCACGGGTCAATGTTACCGAACCACGGCCTTGAACTATAGTGTTGCCACCGCGCACCTCGGCCAAGCTGTCGACGCGGCCGAAGCTGGCTGTCGTGGCCGCGAAATCGGCGTGGACCTCCCTGCCGGAGAGCCGACGAAAATCGCGCTCGAAAAGGACAACGCCAGCGGAATTACCTGGGCCATGCAGGACGGTCTGAGGGCCCTTAATAATCGTCACCCGATCATAGGCTGAGGGGAAAGCGTAGGCCGTCGGCGGGTCCATACGGTTGCCACAACCGCCGAAAACACACTGGTCATCGAGTTGCACACCGAGTCGAGAACCAGCCAAGCCCCGCAAAACGGGATCGCCGTCAGTGCCGCCTTTACGGATGACGGAAAAGCCGGGCACGCTTTTTAAAACATCGGCCCCGTCCTGCGCCGGAACCGGCTGGGCGGGAGCCTTCATGTCGACCTGCGTCACGAGCGGCTTGGTGTCAGGACCGGCGGTGACGACAACCGCGTTGAGCTTAATGGGCGCATCCGAATTGGGTGCGGGATACGCTGCAGTTTGGGCGACTGCGATGGCCGGCAAGGCCACGCAGGAGGCGATTAAAAATACAAAACGAGATTTCACGAAAAGATAGAAGATGGTTATGGTAAAGCACGGCCACGCGTAGCGACGCGGGACGCGACGGACGGAGTCCGTGGAAAACAGGAGACGCGGCTGAGAATGGAGGACGGCCCGCCGGGCCATCCCTACCTCGTCAGGCTCGTGGTGGTGGCACGGCCGGTTCGGCACGCCCTCTTCCTGCTAGCACCCATTCAACACCCGACCAGCGATTCCCATTGGAAATCGTGGCCACACATTCAGCCGTTGGCTGAAAAATCAACACGAGCTTGTCGCGTAGCCGGATCTCCGGCGGCAGCTGCTGCTTCTCCTGCTCCTTCGCCTTGCTCACCGCGCAGCAGAGCGAACAAGGCTTCTCCGCGTCGAACGTTTCCTCAAGCGCCTGCCCCACCGACATCGTACTCACATAACCAGTAAACATCCGCGCCCAAGCAAACACCTGCACCGCATCCCACTGACTTCCCGTGGCGAGTAACCACGCGGTCAACAACGAGAGGAGGGCAAAACGACGACGCACGTTTGCACAGAAGCTAAGAACGCCGCGCTGACAAGCCCGGCGAATAATTCGTTGTCGATCGTCAACTTCGCCACGCATTCCTGCGTGGGGCGTGCAATTCAGTTCAACATCCCTGTTTCTCATGGACAGCTTGCCACCGCTGCGACGGCAGCGCGGGCGAAATGTTCGTCATGCCACAACAGCAGCGGCTGCGTACGTGTCGTCACTTGGGCCAGAGTCGCGAGGGTTTTGAGTTCTTCGCGTGGCAAGGCCGCTGTCGCAGCTGCAAACGCATCCGCATTGTCGAGGCCTTTCATCTTGGCCTGTTCCCACGCGACGCGGGCAGCGATACAGACGGGGTTGGCTGCGGTTTCTCCTTCATCGTCGAGGATGACTTTGTCGCCAAGCGCGAGGAGCTCAGCCTGCGCGGATTCGCGTGCGGGACTCCAGCGACTGGCCAATCGCACCAACGCATCCTGGCAACCGTCGGCCACCCAGCGCGTGCGGCGGTCATTGTCCTCGCGCTCTTCTTTCAGGATGAGAGCGCTCGCCTCTTCCTCCGTGAGCACGCGCGACGCGGCCTCCGACGATGACGACGTTGGCGCTGCGGGTTTCGCCGCGAGATAATCGCGGCGCACTTTCACGGCGGCGGAAAGTTCGGCGAGGAGCACTTCAGGCGTCACCGTGCGTGGCAGTTTCGCCACCGCCGCGAGCCATGGCTCGAGGTCAGGGCCACCGATCCGGACCTCTTTCCCATTTTCATCCTCAATTCTGGCGTATCCGTTGAGAATGAGCCACTCGGGATTAAACTCCTCCGAGCTCAACAACAACAATGCGCGAGAGGCAAAACCGCCCTGCTCGATATCGTAGCCGATCATGCGCAGATCCGGGTAAGCGCTGGCCGCATCGGGGCAATAAATGACCGAAGGAAAATGGTCATCGATGAGCTTCTTGCGCTGGTCACCGGTGGCGGCGAGCACGTCTTTCAGCCAGTCGTGAAACTGCGTGCAGGACTCCATGTTGGCCTTTGGTCCAAACGAAATCCCGGTGAGTAAACCCGCTGCAATATCACGCTCAATCAGCGCCTCGACATAGAGCGCGTGCAGAGGATCTTTGTCATCCTTCGGCCGTCGGCGTGGGTCGTCGAGCCAGGTAGCCAGCCGCGCCCAATCGCCCAATATCGGCCCGCGAATCCTTGCGACAGCCAACACTGTCTCGGGATCGGTAATATCCTGCGCTGCGGTGAACAGGTGCGTCACGGCCTCACGATTTGCCGCATTCCAAGCGTCATCCCGCAACCCTGAGAAACTGCGCAACGCCCGTCCGGCTTGCGCGGGTTTTGTCGAGTATTTGGGGCGGGCCAATGCCGCACCCGCCTCGCCCAGGATGTCGCGGCGCACTTGGGCCAACTTGGCTACGGTCGCCGGTTCGCGCCACTCTTTGAACCCCGTCCGCATAGCCGTCTCTCCGGCGATCACGAGGTCGTTCCAGCGCTCCTTTGAGATGCCCAGATCGGGAAGTTTTTCGCCTGCGGCGAGCGGGATATTCGTCAACTGATGCAACGCATACCACGAGCGGAAGCTGATGACAGTAGGGATGTCGTGATTAAATTTTTCGAGATACGCATCGTACTCCCATTGGCCTCGAAAATCGCGCAGGCGGCGAGGCACTGGGTCGGCACAGGCGAAGTCGATATACGTGCTCCTCATATCCGAACCAGCCACGAGGAGAAATGTGGTCACTCCCGTGCGCCGCGGATCCTGACCGTACAGTTGCCGCATCTGGTACCTTGGATCGCGGAGCGTTTCCGGCCGATGATTGGTCAGCATCTCATCCCAGCGCGCGAGATCGCGGTTATCCATCTGGCCGCGAGCGCTCTGGAGGGTGAGCTCAATTTCCGCTTGAAGCCGCGTCTGCAACCGGCGGTCAAACGCATTGCGCTGCATCCAGCCCTCGAGCGCGTTCTGGATAAACGCGAGCTGCTCGGTGGACGCCACGCCGAAGCCTTCCTTGCGGCGCAAGATCCGCATCTTCGCCAATAAAAACTCGGGGTATTCTTTGCGCTTTGAGAGGACGAGCTCTTGCGCCAGCGCCATCCACAGACCGTTGGTCAACCCGCACTCGCTGACGGCAAGAGGAGTCGGCGGCTGCGCGAGCGGCTTGGTGAAACCGTGAGCCCAAATGCTGCCGCGCACCAGCGGCACGAAAGTCGTTTGAAGGCGCGCGAGCTGGGCGATTTCCGGCGTATTTTCCGCTGCGGCCACGAGCAGGCGCGCTTGTGCCACCCCATCCTCATCGGCCTGCGCAGGCAGTGAATTCACCACGGAGGTGAGCATGGCGATGGCCATGCGGCGCTGGTCGGCGTTGAGGCGGCTGTTTTTTTCCACCAACGCACTCGCCAACGGCGCCCAATAAAAACCATGCGCTCCCGTGCTGACTTTGGCGAAGGGATGCACGTCATCAGTGCCATCGATCAGATTGCCAAGTTGCCCGAGCGCAACATGAGCGGTGACAGCGGGCCAACTATGGCTGGCATAGGGCTTATTGCGCTGGCGATAAATTTCCAGCGCGAGAGCGTAGCGCTCGGACTCCGGGTAGTTGAGGCCGATCTTGGCCAGATCGGTCAGCCCGAAGGTGCCGCTCAACATCGCCTGCGCTACCTGCTCACTGCCTTCTTTCGGCATCGGGGTGCCAGCGCGAAACGCAGTGAGACAAGCTTGGCTGCTGCGCGTGATTTTCCCGTAATTGCGCTCGAAAATATCAGCGGCGATTTGCCGATCCAGCTCCTTCGAGGCGGCGGCGCGGCGGGCATCTTCCTCGGCATTTTTTAGTTGTAGCCGGAAGTTGCGCTCTTCGCGGGCAGCGCGCTCTTTGGCGTCGATTTTCTCCTGCTCTTTGCGAGCGGCTGCTGCCTCGCGAGCCTCCTCGTTCTCCCGCAACTCACGTGCCCACTTTGTGAACCCACTTTCCTCCACTGGCCCCGAGGCACGGCGCTGCGAGCGCTCCCAGTTTGCCTTATCCGACTGGAACCGCTCAAAGTTGGCTTGCTGGATGTCGTGCGGTTCGGCGTGGATGCCTCCGTATTTATCAACCTTGTAAGCCGCCAGACGCGGAACCCCGCCGACGACCAACGCGGCCGTGAGCGCCAGTGCATGAATGCGAACAAACCTGTGACTAGAGGGAAAGTGATTCATCCTACGATGCGCGCGAGTTAATGCTCTCTCAACTCACTGTTTGACCAGCGCTAGCAGGTCTTTTTGCGCGGCTTTCACCATGGCGACGACTTCGTCGTGATACGCTTTGGGATCGGTGAGCGTGGCGGTGAACGTGAATTTCATATCGGCACCGGGCGCGATGCCCCAGACGCCTTTGCCCTCGGAATACGAGGTGAACGAAAAGAGATCCGTCGCGCCGAGCAGCGGCTGGGCGAGCGTCACGACGACGTCGCCATCCTTCGCGGGCACGGGCTTGGCGCGAGAAGTCGTCTGACCTTTGGGATTTCCCGTGGGCGTGCGAAAGGCGATGCGCGTATGCGTGGCGCGGATACCGACCTGCGGAAAAATTTTCGCCGTGTGGGTGTTGGTTACCGACGAGCCGCTGTGCGCCGTACCCGCACGGAACATGCGGCCTTCGGTCCCGGCCTTGGCCGAACCAAGCATGACGAGATACGTGGCTTTGACGACGTGGGCGTTGAGTTCCTTCGCAAGTTCGACTTCAAGTTTGGGCAAGTCGGCGGTGTAGTAAGTGCTGTTGGCGGTCAACCCGCCGGAATCCTTGGAAGACCAACCTTTGATCACGCCTTTAAACGGATAGGGAAACGTGCCGACTTCGAGGGAGAAAGGTACGTAAGGCGTCAGGCTGCTCGCCTCGACCAACATCACGTCGCCTTCCATGTTGCCATATTTGGAGAAGTTTTTGAATCCGGCCAGCTTGGTGATTTTCTGATACGCGGGACTCGCGAGCACGGTGGCCTGAGGTACAACTTCAAAGCCATGGGCGGCCAGATCAGCCTGCAACTGCGCGTAGATTTCATCCGTGATCGCACCGAGTTCGGCGTTGTCCACGGTGGGCCAAACCATTTTCGCCTCGGTATCGCTCTTGTTGGCCAAGATGCCGTTGGTGTCGGTCCGGTGCGACGTGGAGACTTGAAACGACACGAGCACGCTGGTGATGGCGACGCGTTTGGTGCCAGCCAATCCGGCTGCCGAGCTACCGGTAAAAACCGCCGGGCCGGAGGGCATTGGTTCCTCTTTCTTTGCCGAGGCGGTGAGGCCGAGCAGCAACGACAGAGCGACGCTTGAAATTTTCAGGGTACGGGTAAGAAAGCGCCTAACAGGGAGCGAGATCATGGGTGAGGAGATAGTTGAATGAAGGAACGACTTTGAACGAAAACGGAGCAACAGCTGAACGAATACCCCGTAATACACGAGCTTATGCTGCACCAATATACTCCGGCCAACCCGCACAGCTGAGCCCGGAGCCCAAAACGAGGTCTTCTTGCCTTCCCCTCGTGCGCCCGGCAAGTGAGAGCCGCGCCACGCGCACCCATGTCACGCCTCAACTTCACGCTCGAAAAAGAATCTCTCGGCTCCAAAGCCCGCGCTGCGCGTTTTCAAACCGCACACGGCGAGGTGCGCACGCCCGTCTTCATGCCCGTGGGCACGCAGGCCACCGTCAAAAACATGACGGTTGAAAGCCTCAAAACCCTCGATGCCCAAGTCCTGCTGGCCAACACCTACCACCTGCTCCTCCGCCCTGGCCCGGCGGTTTTCAAGAAATTTGGCGGTATCCACAGGTTCATGAATTGGGACCGCCCCGTGCTCACCGACTCCGGCGGCTTTCAGATCTTCTCGCTGCCCGAATCCCGCGTTATGACCGAAGCCGGCGCGCAATTCCGCAGTTACGTCGATGGCGAGGTCCATTTTCTCTCACCCGAATCCAGCATCGAGATGCAACGCACCATCGGCAGCGACATCATGATGGTGCTCGACCAGTGCATCCCCTCGACTGCTTCGCACGAACAAACTGAAGCCGCCATGCACCTCACGCACCGCTGGGCCGAACGCTCGCTCCGCGCCCGCGGCGACTCGCCCCAGGCACTCTTCGGCATCGTGCAAGGCGCCTGCCACGCCGATCTCCGCAAACGCAGCGCCGAATTCCTCCGCGCCCTGCCCTTCGACGGCCTCGCCATCGGCGGCCTCGCCGTCGGCGAAACCCATGAACAACGCTACGCATTCGCCGACCTAACCACCAACCATCTGCCCAAAGACCTTCCCCGCTACCTCATGGGCGTCGGCACGCCGATCGACATCCTCGAAGCCGTACACCGAGGCGTGGACATGTTCGACTGCATCATACCGACTCAGCTCGCCCAGCGCGGCACCGCCTTCACCTCTCATGGCCGCCTTCACTGCCGTCGCTCGGTCTATAAATTTTCCGAAGAACCACTCGATGCCACCTGCAATTGCTCAACCTGTCGTGATCACCCGCGCGCCTACATCCACCACCTGATCAAAGCCGACGAAACCCTCGGCTGGCAGCTCCTCGCCATTCACAACATCGCGTTTTACCAGCGCCTCATGGCCGAAATGCGCGCCGCCATTCTCGCCGGCGAATTCCTATCCTATTACAACCGCCAACGCCCCGAACTCGGCCGCACCGACGAGGACAACCCAGCCGTTCATCCCGCACCCGCCCGCATCAAACGCCCGCCGCAGCTCGGCGACTACGAGGTGCATCAATCGCCCCAGGGCTTCAACAGCATCCGCCAGCTCAGCTCCGGCGAGGTCATGCACTCCGTCTCCGCGCCCGAGGAGGAAGCCAACCGCCTCTACATCGAGCAATCCCGCCTCGCCGCGCGCCTGCGTCGTCGCGACGAAAACGACACGCAACCGCTCGTCATCTGGGACGTCGGCCTCGGCGCCGCCTCCAACGCCATGGCGGCGCTCCACTGCGCCGAACGCGAACTTACCGCCACCGCCAACAACCCGGCCGCCCTGCGCCCACTGCACATCGTCAGCTTCGAGCGCGACCTCGACCCGCTCAAACTCGCCGCCCGCCACGCCGCCCGCTTTCCTCACCTCCGCCACGGCGCGCCGCACGAACTCCTAAAACACGAACACTGGAACCACGCATCTGGACTAATCGACTGGCGCCTCTACCACGGCGATTTCCTCGAATTCATCGAAGCCGCGCCTCCACCCGATGTGATTTTCTACGACCCTTTTTCCGCGAAAACCGACGCCCCGCTCTGGCAGACTGAAGTCTTCGCCCGCATCCACCGCCACTGTCAGCCACGTCCAGCCGAGCTGTACACCTACTCAGCCAGCACCGCCGTCCGCGTCGCATTGCTCAGTGCGGGTTTCTACGTCGCCGAAGGCATCGGCACCGGCCCCAAAGCCACTACAACTGTCGCCTACACCCAACTCTCCGACCGCAATAAAGCTGCCTACGCCCCTCGCCTGCTCGGCGCCGAATGGCTCGCCCGCTGGCGCCGCAGCGACTCGAAACATCCACCAGGCCTAAGCGACGAACAAAAAGCCATCGCCGCACAACACATCGAAGGTCATCCGCAGTTCGTAAGGCCGTAAGACATCAATCATTTCGCCACAGAGAACACAAAGCCCAGACACAGAGTTCACAGAGAGAAACCAAAGACAGATTCAGGACCTATAACCTGTCGAAACGGCTCCCCGGGACGTTCCCCTGCCACTATCGCCGGGTAATACCAAACGCCCGAACATACATCCAACCGGACGGCAAGGCTGGCCATCCCTACCCACCTACGAGGCCTGCGTATAGGACCCAGCTTCAAGTATGCTGTCGGCTATAGTTTTGGGTTATCAGCACAGAGCTAACGTGGAAAGAAGCTTGACGGCTTTACGCATAACGCTACCTTGCTTTGTAAAGGTAGCTTTCACTAAATCCATTTTCGATGAGCCTCGATGACAAATTCTCTGCCCTACGTAAGGGACTGCTGGAGTTTCTCCTGTTGAAAATCATCGCGGCCGACAAAGTTTACGTCGCCGACATCCTGCGCCAATTGAGCGACACCGAATTCGCCACACAGGAAGGCACGCTCTACCCGCTCCTCAGCAAAATGCGCCGCGAAAGCCTGCTCGATTACGAGTGGCAGGAATCCGAGGCCGGCCCACCGCGAAAGTATTACAAACTCACCGCCAAAGGCCGCGATCAACTCCGTGAATTAACCGAATACTGGAACAAGATCCACAACACCGTCAAAGGGCTCGGCCCATGATGCCCACTCATAACCAGTACCTACTCCTACGTCCATGAACAAAGTCATCTCCATCCATCTGCACGGCGTGGCCTTTCAACTTGAAGAAGGCGGCTACGATGCCCTGCGTGCCTACCTCGATAACGCCGCCCGCCAGCTTGAGGGTAACCCCGACAAAGCCGAGATCCTCGCCGATATCGAACAAGCCATTGCCGACAAATTTACCGCCCGCCTCACCGCTGGTCGCAATGTCGTGCTCACAGCTGAGGTCGAAGCGGTCATAGCTGCGATCGGACCAGTAGAAAACAACTCGGGGACCGCCACCGACGACAAGGCCGGAGCAAAAAAGGAAACCGGTCCACAACCAACAAAACCCGACACAACACCTTCCGGCGCACCCAAACGCCTGTACCGCATCAAGGAAGGCGCCATGCTCACCGGCGTGTGCAACGGTCTAGCCACCTACTTCGGTGTCGATGTCACCCTGGTCCGCCTTGTTATGGCCATCCTAATCTTTTTCAGCGTCGGGCTATGCACCATAGCCTATCTTGCTGCCAGCATCATTATTCCCGAGGCCAAAACCCCGGATGAGAAAGCTGCAGCAAGTGGCCCGACTCAAACCGCCCACGATTTCGTCCGCATGGCCCGCGAAGGTTATTACGAAGGCATGAAGGCTTTCCCCGACCGAGATGCACGCCGCGAATGGAAAAGAAAATTTCAGCGCGAGATGCGCGATTGGAAACACAACTTTCGCTGGCAGATGAAAGCCAACTTCGGGCAACCCAGACCAGAACCCACTTTCACTCCCTGCCCTCCAGCAGCTGGTTCGTTTTTTGTTCTGCCAGTTTTATCCACCCTCAATGCTCTCACGATTTTTGCACTTTGGTTCGTAATTATTTCGCTGCTCGCCACCGGTTCCGTATTGGGATTTCCACTACCCGGCGGACTTCCGGTATGGGCAGGCGTGATTCTGATAATCATTGCCCACGGCGTCGTCACCGCACCGATCAAAGCCCTGCGTCGCGCCTACTACTACCGCCTCCAAGGCCAGCCCTATTACTGGCACCCGTTTACCGAGTTCTGGCAGTTGCTAATCACGATAGGCGCCATCGCGCTCAGCGTTTGGCTGGCGGACCGTTTTATCCCAGGATTCCACCAAGTGCTGATGGATCTCCCGACGTTCCTGCACAACGCAGCGGAGGCAGTCCGGCAGTGGTGGCAGTCCCACGAGTAAACAAACCCGACAGAAACACGCGCTGGTTTTATCCACGCGCAATCAAGTGTACGCTCGGTGCCTTGATCAAAGCCATCACCTCACAGCCCGGCGCGAGATGGAGTTCAGCTACGGCCTGACGTGTCAATAATGCCGTCAGTGCAAAACCACAGTCCAGCTCCACGCGCACAGTCGCACCTTCCGTGACCAGCGCGGTCACCTTACACGACAAACAATTACGTGCGCTTACACCCGCAGCCGAACCAGCATTCACCAACAAAACATCTTCAGCCCTGATACTCACGAGCACATCTGTCGTTCCAGCCGGAAGTTGATCGCCTAGCCCAACCAAACGCGATTTACCGACCGACACAGCGACGAGCTCACCCTCACCGCCCAACACGCGACCGGGCACGACTGTCTCCACGCCAACTATACGCGCCACCGCCGGACAGGACGGCCGACGAAACACTTCCTCAACCGGGCCGTGCTGCAACAGCCGTCCGTCCGCCAGCACCGCCATGTCGTCGCACAATGCGAGCATCTCCTGCGGCACATGGCTCACGTAAAGCACCGGCACGCCAAACTCATCGCGCACCCGTTGCAGATACGGCAAGATCGCCGCCTTGCGCTCTGCATCGAGCGCCGCCAAAGGCTCATCTAGAAGCAAAAGCTTCGGCGCCGAAACCAGTGCTCGCGCAATCGCGACACGTTGCCGCTCTCCGCCTGAAAGTGTCGCCGGTCTGCGGTTGAGTAGCGCATCGATCCCTAGGAGTGTGCAGACGTTTTCACGACTAAAAATCTTGTCCACCGCGCGCCCACGACGCTCCGCAAAACGCAGATTCCCGTCAACGCTCAGATGCGGAAACAAAGCACCATCCTGCGGCACAAAGCCCACGCCACGCTCTTCCGGCAGCCGATGCACGCCGCGGGCAACATCCGTCAAAACATCTTCGCCGAGCTTCACGACACCTGCATCCGGACGACGCAAACCGGCGATAATCTCGACTACCGTGGACTTTCCCGAACCAGACACTCCAAACAAACCCGTCACACGTCCGCCAAATTCGGCGTCAATCTGGAGCGAAAACGTTCCTGTGTTCAACCGCACCTCTTGCAGCAAAAGCTTCATGGCGACTTCCTCCGCAAAAGCCATTCACTCAGTGCCACCGCGCCGAACGCGAGTGCGACCGAAACACTGAGCAAGCCCAAAGCCGCGTCGTCATTCCCTAGCTGAACCTCGTGATAGATACCAAGCGCCAGCGTGATCGTCTCGCCCGGGATCATGCCGGCGATCATCACCGTCGCACCGAATTCACCCAGCGCCCGGGCGAAAGCCAGCACGCAGCCCGCGAGCAAACCACGCTTCGCGAGCGGCAGCGAAATGGAGAAAAATACGCGCCACGGCCCCGCACCAAGCGTACGCGCCATACCTTCGAGCCGCTGCGGCACTTCTTCGAAAGCCACTCGTGCCGAACGCACCAACAGAGGAAATGACATGACTGCCGTCGCAAGCACCACGGCTTTCCAGGTGAAAACGATTTCGACGCCGAATAAATTCTGCACCAACAGTCCGAGCGGCCCGCGCCGACCAAACAATTTGAGCAAAACCAAACCAGTCGCCACCGGAGGAATCACCAGCGGCAGCGCCACCAACGTTTCCACAACGACCTTCCCCGGCCAATCGCGTCGCGCAAGCAACCAGCCAAGGGCGACACCAGGCGGCAGAATCAGCAGCGTGCTGAGCAGTGCAACACCGAGCGTGAAAAGTGTGACGTGGGCGAGATCTTCCACGGCTCAATTCGGCGGCAGGAAACCAAATTTGGCGAACACCTTTTGCGCATCCCCTCCAGCCAGAAAATCCACCAACGCCTTGGCGGCGGTCGGCTGTTTTGCGTCTTTGAGCACCGCGACCGGATAAGTGATCTTAGGTCCTTCTGCCAGCGGCACCTCGATGGCAATTTTCACCTTTTTCGAAATGATTGCATCGGTCTTGTAAACGAAACCGGCCTCCGCATTGCCCGATTCCACAGCTGCCAGCGCAGCGCGCACGGTGTCGAGCGGCACCATCTTATCGATCAACTTCTTCCAATGGCCCGTTTTTTGCAGGTATTCCTTGGTGTAAGTTCCAACCGGCACAGTGGCCGGCTCGCCGATGGCGATGCGCTTCACGTCTGTCCTGGCGAGATCGTCCAGCGTCTTCACCGGCGCACCTCCGTCAGCGGCAATCACGATCACGAGTGTATTCATCAATAAAGTACGCCGCGTGCCCGGCAGCAGCAGCCCGGCCTTTTCCAGCTGGTCGACGCGCAATTCGTCAGCCGAGAAAATCACGTCGGCGGGGGCACCTTCCTTAATTTGGCGAGCTAACGCGCCCGACGCGCCAAAATTGAATCGCAGCGTATCGCCCGTGGCCTTCGTGTAGAGCGGTGCGATTTCCTTGAAGGCGTCGGCGAGGCTGGCCGCGGCAAAAACCATGATCTCAGCCGCTGAGACAAATCCACCGCCTGCGACCAACATCACAAAAAGAAGGAAGAGCCGGAATTGTTTTTTCATATTGGGTTATTCTTCGCCGGTCTCTTGGTGCGAATGCACTCCGAAATTCCTTCGCGTGCGTTACCTAAAGAACCGAACCATGAAAGGCCAAAGCATGAATCAGTCCAAGCGCGAAGCTTGTGCGACGACGCTCTACTTCAGCCCGGCTTCGTAACGCTCGATCCAGGCGCGATGCCAGGTTCCATAGTCACCCGCTTCGATATGCGCACGAGCTTGCGCCATGAGATCGAGGAAGAAATGGAGGTTGTGAATAGTTAAGAGCGTTCCGCTCAACATCTCGCCAGCGACCGTGAGATGACGCAGATACGCACGTGAAAAATTCGCCGTGTAGTTGGCGATGCCTTCGACGATCGGGCGCGGATCGGCGCGGAATTTTTCGTTGCGCAGGTTGATCGGGCCGTCGGGCGTGAAGACGAGGCCGTTGCGCGCGACACGCGTCGGCAAAACGCAGTCAAACATATCGACGCCGAGCGCCACCATCTTGAGTAACTGTGGCGGCGTTCCGAGACCCATCGTATAGCGCGGCTTGTCCACCGGCATGAACGGCGTGGTCGCGCCAACTTGTTTCAGCATCTCTGGTTCGGGTTCGCCCACGCTGACGCCGCCGACTGCGTAACCCGGGAAATCCAGCGACGCCAGTCCTTCGGCCGCTTCGCGCCGCAGATCGTCGAAGGTCGAACCTTGCACGATGGCAAACACGTGATGGCCCGAAGCGAGAAAACCGTTGTCGGTGGCGATAGTTTTGCACTGCTGAGCCCAACGATGACTGCGCGCCACAGCCTGCGCACACGCATCACGTTCGCACGGCCACGGCGGGCACTCGTCGAGCACCATCGCGATGTCGCTGCCGAGATTCGCCTGGATCGTCATGACCTCGCGCGGGCCGAGAAAAAGCTTCGCGCCGTCCACGTGCGATTGGAAAGCCACGCCGTCGTCGCGGATGTCGCGGAGCTTCGCCAGACTGAAAACCTGGAAGCCGCCGCTGTCGGTCAGGATCGGACCATCCCAGCCCATGAACTTATGCAACCCGCCCATATCACGCACCAGTTCGCTGCCTGGCCGGAGGTTGAGGTGATATGTATTACCCAGGATGATCTGCGCCCCGATATCGCGCAAATGCACGGGCGTGATTGCTTTGACCGTACCCTGCGTGCCGACCGGCATGAAAATCGGCGTCTCCACCACCCCGTGCAGCGTCTGCAAACGCCCACGTCGGGCTGCCGTGGCGGTGTCGGTTTTGAGGAGTTGAAAGTGTGCGGCCATGGGAGTTTGCGCGCTGTGCGGCGGCCTCCACTACCCCCGCGCTTGACCGGGCTGTCAACACGCCGTTAAGTTACGCCGTGCTTCTTGTCATCGATAACTACGACTCTTTCACCTACAACCTGGTCCAATATTTTGGCCAGCTTGGCGTCGAGCAGCGTATTTTCCGCAACAACGAGATCACGCCCGCCGAAGCCCTCGCCCTCAACCCGGAGCGCGTGCTGTTGTCGCCGGGACCGTGTTCGCCCGCCGAAGCCGGCGTGACGCTCGCCATGATCGAGGCCTTCAAGGGCAAAAAGCCGATCTTCGGCGTGTGCCTCGGCCACCAATCGATCGGCCACTATTTCGGCGGCCGCGTCATCCGCGCCGACCGTCTCATGCACGGCAAGACTTCGCCGATCCGCCACAAGGACACCGACGTTTTCCGCGGGATGCCGCAGGACTTCGCCGCCACGCGTTACCACTCGCTCCTCGTCGAACGCGCCACGTTACCCGATTGCCTTGAGATCACCGCCGACACCGCCGAGGGCGAGATCATGGGCCTGCGCCACAAAACGCTCCCCATCTGGGGCGTGCAATTCCACCCCGAGTCCATCGCGACCGAGGGCGGCATGCGCATCTTGAAGAACTTTTTGGAACTCAACTAACCGGCCGCCACTCCCAACACCATGCGCTGCCCCAAGTGTACTTCCATCGAAGACAAAGTCATTGATTCCCGCATTAGCAAAGAGGGCAGCACGATCCGTCGTCGCCGCGAATGCCTCGAATGCGGACATCGCTACACCACGACTGAGATGTTCGTGCGCGAAGGCCTCGTCGTCGTAAAACGCGATGGACGCCGCGAAGATTTTGACCGCGAGAAACTTTTCCGCGCCATCCGCGCCGCGCTCCACAAACGCCCGGTCGACCGCGAGCAGCTCGACATGCTGATCGAGGACGTGATCGACGCGCTCGAAGCCCAGTACGAAAACGAAATCCCTTCGCAAGCCGTCGGCGACGCCGTCATGCAACGCCTGCGCAAGCTCGACCAAGTCGCCTACGTGCGCTTCGCCAGCGTGTACAAAGAATTCCGCGACGTCTCCGAATTCATGCACGAGATTAGCAGCCTCGGGAAAAACCATCCCGAGAAACACTGAGCCGCTAGGGTTTCCCTTCCTCATTAGCGTTTATTAGCGTCCATTAGCGGTTCAAAAATGCCTGTACTTTCCCGCGACGAACTCCGCCGCCTGCATTTTATCAACGCGCTCTTCGCGCACGTCACCGGCCACGACCTTTACCTCGCGCAACAGATCCAGTCGGCCATCGCGTTCAGCCTCGTCGAACTCGAACAACAGACCACCGCTAATCCCGATTCCGCCGCCAAGTACGACGCCGCGTTTTCCGAAGCCGCGGCGAAACTACTCGGCAAATTCTTCAGCGAACTTCCCAGTCACGGCTTCTACCACTGGAACGCGTCAAACTCCCTCGAAGCCGCCACGCCGCTCTTTGCCCGCAGCGAGATCATGACCGGCCTCAAGCAACTCGCCCGCTTCCGCGAATCGACCCTACTCGTGACCAATCTTCGCCCCGCCCTCCTTCCGCCCGAACGCCGCGCCACCGCCAAACGCGTGCAAAACTACGAAGACACCCTCGCCTTCATCCGCGACCTCGCCGCCGCCCGCACCGCCCCCAGCGCCGACCTGCAACTGCTGTTCTTGTAGGCTACTGCTGATTAGTTTTCACAGGAGGTAACGGAGAGAACAGAGAAAACCAACAGCCGCAAAAAACTCCCTTCAACCCTCTCTCCGTTTCCTCAGTTCGCTCCTGTAAAAAAATTACTTCCCATGCCAAAAACTCTCTTCCAGAAAATCATCGACCGCGAGATCCCTGCCAAGATCGAGCACGAAGACGAACTCTGCATCGTCATCCACGACATCCAGCCGCAAGCGCCCGTTCACCTGTTAATCATCCCCAAACAAGTCATCCCACGCGTCGAAGCCGCGACCGCCGCCGATCAAACCACTCTCGGCCACCTGATCCTGACGGCCGGGACCGTCGCCAACAAATTAGGACTGGCGAAAGGTTTTAGACTCGTGATCAACAACGGCCCCGACGCCTGCGAATCCGTCCCTCACCTCCACGTCCACCTCCTCGCACGCCGCCAGCTCAACTGGCCTCCAGGTTAATCAAGTCCCTTCAACGCGCCTCAAACGCACCATCGGAGCGTTTCGCGACCAGGCGTTTCAGTTCGAGCATCATTAAAGTCGCGCTCAACTCCGACGTCGCCCGGCCCGTTTGCGAAGCCAGTGCGTCAAGCGTGAGCAACGCGCCACCTCGGAATTGTTCGAGCACTGTCGCTTCAACCTCGTTCAAACCAGCCAGCATCGCGCCAGGCTCTTTTGTCTCTTTCTCCGGGATCGGCTGTGGGCGCAATCCGTCGAGGTAATTCAGCTCCGACAAAATATCGTCCACGCTCGTGAGCAACGTCGCACCGTCGCGGATCAGTTGGTGACACCCCTGACTCGTCGCCTGATCGATGCGGCCCGGCACAGCGAAAATAAGTCGGCCTTGTTCGCCAGCAAAACGCGCCGTGATCATCGAACCACCACTTACGTCGGTTTCAACAACAACAACCGCCTCGCACATACCTGCGACCACTCGATTGCGCATCGGGAACGACTGGCGATCAGCCCGACGACCGAACGAGAACTCAGAGACAATCGCGCCTTGCTCTTCGATTTTTCGGTAAAGGGCCAAGTTTTCCGGCGGATAGATAATATCGATGCCGCAACCAAGTACCGCCGCCGTCTTGCCACCAACGGAAAGCGCGCCTTCGTGAGCGGCCGTATCGATCCCACGCGCCAATCCGCTCACGACGCAGAAGCCAAGCCGAGCCAGCTCCGAGCCAAATTTCTTGGCAACACTCTGCCCGTACAGCGTCGTGCGGCGACTGCCAACAATCGCAATGCAAGGCTGCGCGAAATCGTAATTACCTTTTCGATACAGTCCGATCGGCGGATCGTTTATCTCTTTTAAGAGTTTCGGGTAACCCTCGTCACGCGGCGAAATAAACCCAGCGTTGCTCTTCGCCATCCGCTCCTCCTCGCGCGCGAGATCAAAATGCTCACGCCAATTCGCGATTGTGCTGCTGATTGCCGGGCCCACGCCTTTCACGGATTCGAGCCGTCGAGATGGCGTGGTAAAAATCACTCGCGGATCATCACCCAATTCCTCGAGCAATCGGTTCGTCGTAATCGGCCCGATGTTGGGCAAGGCGTTGAGAATTAGAAATGCCTGCTGCTCGGTAAGTGTTTCGTTGGTCATGGTCCCTCGTTCCGCAATGCAGCCGCCAAGTAATCTAGAATCTGTGTCGTCTGCACCGCAACCTGCCCTTGGTTTCGTGCGAGCAGATCGGCCGCGATGCCCTGCCAGACCACGCCGCGACACGCGGCCTCCAGCGGCTCTTTTGGAGACTGCGCTAGCAAACCACCGATCAGGCCCGCCAAAACGTCGCCGCTTCCTCCACGCGCCAGTACCGGTCCGCCAAAACAACTATGATAAACCGCCAAGCCGTCGCTGATGCGTGTGAGCGGGCCTTTCAGCACCGTCACGGCTTTCGTTTCACGAGAGAAATTCATTAACCCAACGCTACCGGCAATACGGGAAAACTCTCCAGCATGCGGCGTCAGGACGCGCGGAGCAGAACCCACTCGCACAACTTCAGGCTGGAGTGCATCGGCATCGATCACGAGCGGTACAGTCGCCGTTTTCACGATATCCACCATCAGCGCCAACGTCTCCGGCTCTCGCGCCACGCCTGGTCCGAGCAACAGTGCATCCGCGCGATCCATCCGCTCGCGCAACAAATACAGCCCTTCGAGCGCAAGCCCGCCCGCCGGAGTTTCCGGCCAGCCGACCCAGATGGCCTCAGGCAACCGTGCCGCGCAAACCGCAACCAACGATTCAGGCACAAAAACCGTGATCAAACCAATGCCGCTGCGAGCGGCCGCGAGCGCACTCATCAACACCGCGCCGGGATAACTGCGTGACCCGCCGATGATGAAAACATGACAGTAAGTTCGCTTGTCGGATTGCGGATTTCGCAGGCAGCGGAACGGAGTAAGCACTTCTGGCGTCAGAACACGATCAACTAGGTAGGGACAATGCTCCGCATTGTCCTCGGCGGATGAGGGACCATCCGCCCTACCTTTCGATCCCTTTTTAAAAAAGCCGAGATCGAGATAACGCAGACGCCCCACCGCAGAGGCATTGGCCGCATCAACAGCAGGTGCTTTCACACTGCCTGTTGCGTAGGTAAAATCGGCCCGCAACACACCGCCATCGCCAAGCCCGCTTGGCAGATCAACTGCGGCCCGAAAACGAATGGGATGGCTATTCAACCGCGCAAAAACCTCAGTCAACAAAGTTGTGAGCGGTGGGCGAAATTGAAAACCGAATACGCCATCCAGCGCGACGTCGTAGCTTTCGATCAAGGACTCGTAGCGAGAAACCAGTCGTACCCGCCCAGGTGCCGCATGAACCAACTCGCGATAGGCTCGGGCAGCCAGCGGACGCAACTCGCGCTCGCCGAACAGCAGCCAGATGTCCGCACACGCCGCTAAGTTGTTTTCGAGAATGGCCTTGGCTGCGAGCAAAGCGTCGCCGCCATTGTGCCCTTTCCCCGCAAGCACGAGGACGCAAGGCGCATTAGGGAACCGTCCGACTTCGCCAAAATCAGCCACCACCGCCTCGCCGACCGCACGACCGGCTTTCGTCATGGCCTGCCATTCTTTTGCCTCGTCGCCGCAAAACAATCCCTCCTCGAATCGTTTCGCGTCTTCGAGTGTAAGGATCGGATGACTGAACGTCATCGAGTTCATGGTTCGGTCGAGGGTGGAAGCCATACCGAGGAGGTTTCTTTCAAGCGCTTTAGTTGCACATCCTCTGGTTCGGTAAAGCGGAGAGGCAGATCAGGGTTGACGTTATGCCGGATCACAGGGCGCGTGAGGTGCGGCAAAGTACGATAATAATAATACTCGCCACTGCGCATCACCTCGAAGAACTCGGAAAACTTGTTGGTCTCAGCATTCCAGAGGGCGACCTCGGTAATATCGTGACGCCAAACGGCCTGGCTTTCGTATTGCGTGAAGACATTTTCGATCGCGGCGAGACTGGCGCGGTCCTTGATCGCTGCCGCAGATTTTTGCGGTTCAACCTTCACCGGTGCGGGCGCAGGCGGTGGTGGCGGTGTTAACTGGTTTCGGCGGGCGACTTCGCGCTGAACGCCGTACGCAAACATGGCACCGATAATGAAGCCAACCATGATCCACGAGGGCGTCGTAGAAAGTTTTTCGCGAGAAGGCTTGGTAACAGTGTCGGACATGGCGTGAGATTGAATTATGCTTTCACCAGAGCAGCCACGGCCATCGCGGCCGAATCGGTATGCGAAAGCGTGAGCAGCACATGCGTCGCGCCAACCTGCGCGAGGAGCGCCTGGCCTTTTTCGTCGAGCCGCACAAGCGGTTCCTTGCGCTCGCCGTGGTAAACAGAAATCGATTTCCAGCCGATCTCCGCGCCGATGCCAGTGGTGAAGGCCTTGGACACGGCTTCCTTGGCGGCAAAACGCGCGGCGAGGTGTTTGTGCGGATGTTTCATGCCGAAACAATAGACACGCTCCTCATCGGTGAAAACACGCCCAAGGAAGCGCTCGCCCTGCCGGTCGAGCACACCACGAATGCGATCAACATCGACGATGTCAGCACCAAGTCCGACGAGAATTCCACCAGGCGGTAGAGCAATGTTCATGCGTAAGATTTACAGGAGAGAACGGAGGAAACAGAGTAGGTCAGAGGTTGGCTCCGGGAAGAATCAGGCGCGAGACTCCATCGGTAAGTTTGACCTCGTGAAAGTTGATCAAGAGTCCGAGCGGGATATCGAGCAATTTCATGTAACTCAAAAGCTGGGCTTTGTGGACAGGAAGAACGCGCTCTACGGCCTTAATTTCAACCAGCACGCAGTCACTTACAAGGACGTCAAAACGCAGAGGCTCTTCCCGCACAAAACCCTTATAGGAAATTTCGACTAGTTTCTGGTTCGAAGGCATTGCCTAGTCGGGGGCGGACAGATTCAAGCCTTTGTCCCTATGGGCCGTGTGTGTCGGTCAAAGGTTAGTGAAGCGTGGGTGCATGATTTTCTCCGTTTCCTCCGTTCTCTCCTGTAAAAGAGAGGCCTGCATCAGGCGTTCATGCGCGTTTTCATTTCGCGCACGGCTTCTTCGATGCCGGTGAAGAGCGCGCGACTGAGGATGCTGTGACCGATATTTAGCTCGTGGAGATGTGGAATGGTTCGGACTTCGGAGATATTTACGTAGCTGATGCCGTGGCCGGCATTGACGACGAGGTCGAGTTCGTGCGCGAGCGTGGCGCCAACCCGGAGTCGCTCAAGCTGCTTCGCGCGAGCCGAGGTGTGGTAGGCATTGGCGTAGGCACCGGTGTGCAACTCGACCCACGGCGCACCGAGTTTCGCACTAAGCTCGATCTGATTCGCGTCGGGATCGATGAAAAGACTGGTTTTGATACCGACGGCTTTCATCGTATCGATGCACGCCTTAACCCGGTCGCGATTACGCACGATGTCGAGTCCGCCCTCGGTCGTGACTTCCTGGCGGTTCTCCGGCACGAGGCAAACCGAGTCGGGTTTGAGCTTCAGCGCGTACTCGATCATCGCGGGCGTGCAGGCCATTTCGAGATTGAGCCGGGTGGAAATCGTTTCGCGCAGCCGCACGACATCGCGGTCCTGGATATGTCGGCGATCTTCGCGCAGATGCACCGTGATGCCGTCGGCACCAGCACGTTCGGAGAGCACTGCAAGCGTCACCGGATCAGGCTCAATCGGTCCGCCAACAGTTACGGGCATCTGCCGGTAGCGCGCCTGCCGCAGTGTGGCGCAGTGGTCGATATTGACGCCAAGTAGAATCATGGCCCTAGGAAGACAAATTGTGACGATCAGGGAAACAGTAAATCGCGCGACTTTTGCCTTTAGGCCGGGCCCGCTTCCCTATTGAAACACCAGCGCATGTCGACGTCCAAGCCCAAGAAACACGAGAGCCTCCTGCTGAATCTTATCTGCAACATCGCACTGCCGACTCTGCTGTTGACGGTTTTCAGCAAGGAAAAATACCTCGGCCCGCTCTGGGGGCTGATCGTGGCGCTGATCTTCCCGGTGGGTTACGGCATCTGGGATTTTGCCACGCGGAAGAAAACCAATTTTATCTCTATCATCGGGTTCGTCAGCGTGCTACTCAGCGGCGGCTTCGGCCTGATGAAAGTTGGCGGTTTCTGGTTCGCGGTAAAAGACGCCGCGATGCCCATCGTGATCGGCATCGCCGTGCTGCTGTCGCTGAGAAGCAAAGAGCCGCTCATTCGCGAACTGCTCTTCAACGAGCAGGTGATCGATATTCCGCGGGTCGATGCGGCGCTGGCCGAACGCAACGCCCGGCCGGCGTTTGATTCACTGTTGGTGCGGGCGAGTTACGCACTGGCCGCGACGTTTTTTGCGAGTGCAGGCATCAATTTCGCCACCGCACGCTGGATCATCCGCAGCGAGCCAGGCACGGAAGCCTTCAATGCCGAACTAGGAAAAATGCACTCGATCGGCATGGTCGTGATGGCGGTGCCCGCGATGATCATGCTCATGCTCGTACTTTGGCGTCTGATCGGCGGCATCCAGCGACTGACCGGCCTCGACATGGATTCGATTTTCAAGGGCGGCGAAGGGCAAAAAAAATCTGGGGCGGCTTGAGGCCGACCCAGATCGAAAAAGAGAACATGTACGGTTCGTAGCGTTGAACTACTGACGCTGCTCAACCGGCACGTAGTCGCGAACGGTTTTGCCTGTATAGATTTGACGCGGACGATAGATTTTAAGCTTCGGATTGACCGCGACCTCACGCCACTGAGCGATCCAGCCCGGCATACGGCCAATGGCGAACATGACGGTAAAGATATTCTCCGGGATGCCGATCGCGCGCATGATGAGACCCGAGTAGAAATCGACGTTCGGGTAGAGCTTGCGTGAGACGAAGTAGTCGTCACTAAGCGCACACTCTTCGAGTTTCATCGCGATGTTGAGGAGCGGGTCGTTCTTGATACCGAGGCTGGCGAGAGCCTTGTAGAAGCTCGCTTTGATGATCTTTGCGCGCGGGTCGTAGTTTTTATAAACACGATGGCCAAAGCCCATGAGGCGCGCCTCGCCCTTGCCGGATTTTGCCGCCTCGATGAATTTCGTGCCGTCGTCGCCTTCGGCGTGAATGCTCTTGAGCATCTCGATCACAGCCATGTTGGCACCGCCATGGAGCGGACCCCAAAGGGCGTTCACCCCGGCGGAAACGGAGGCGAAGAGATTGGCACCGGATGAGCCAACCATTTTCACGGTCGAGGTGGAGCAGTTCTGCTCGTGATCCGCATGGAGCAGGAGGAAAAGATTAAGCGCCGACGCGACCTCTTGAGTCGGGATGTACTCGTTGTACGGCTCCGAGAACATGAGGTGCAGGAAATTTTCGCAGTAGCCGTAGTTCGGGCGCGGGTAGTTGAACGGCAGGCCGCGCGTAACGCGATAGGTGTGAGCCGTGATCGTACGAACTTTCGAAATAGCGATAGCAGCCGCTTCGTCAAAGTGCTCGAGGTCGTGAAGATGGTTATTGGTCGCGAGGTGCGGATAATAAGCACCGAGAGAATTTACCGCCGCAGAAAGAATCGCCATCGGATGCGACTCGCGCGGGAAACTGCTCAGGAAACGGGTCATCCCCTCGTGCAAAGGCGCATGCTTGGTGAGCAAGCGGGAGAACTTCGCACGTTGTTCCGAGGTGGGCAGCTCGCCGTAAATAACGAGGTAGGCACACTCGACGAAGGAAGACTTCTCCGCGAGTTGCTCGATCGGGTAACCGCGATAGCGAAGAATACCGATATCGCCATCGATGAACGTGATGTTGCTGGTACAGGAGCCGGTGTTACCGAACCCATCGTCGTAGGTAATGTAACCGGTATCGGAACGGAGCTTTGCGATATCCACCGCTTTTTCTCCTTCGGAACCGACGATTATAGGCAGGGCAATTTCCTTTTCATCCAGTTTCAGAAGGGCTGTTTTAGGCATAATCAGAAATGAACGAAATCATTTCACAGAGGCAAAGCAAAGTTGGCTTTTCCTGCGCGTCCTAAGCAGTTCTACACGCGAAGAGCGCGGTGCGTAAGAAAAACTGCTGCAAGGAGCTGGCCGAACTTAACAAAGCCCACGACCAGCGAACGAGCTTAGGCACTCGCAGCGGCGGCGACCGAGGCGAAGTTACGGTAAATCTGCAACCCCTTGGCCTGACTCTTCTCTGGGTGAAACTGCGTCGCAAAGCACCGACCGCGAGCAATCGCCGCGGTGAAGGCACCGCCGTAGTCAGCCTCGGCGAGCACCAAGCTCGGATCGTCCGGCATACAATGAAAGCTATGCACAAAATAAAACGCCTCGCCTTCAACGTTGAGCTGCGCCGCCAGCGGAGAATTCGCCTGCTTGAAGGTGATGGAATTCCAGCCCATGTGCGGAATCTTGTATTCGGGCGGACGACGGAAACGCACGACCTTGCCGGGAAACGCACCGAGACCGGTCACATTTCCCTCTTCCGAAAAATCGAAAAGCGCCTGCATGCCGAGGCACACGCCGAGAAACGGACGACCTTCCGCGATCCAGCCGCGTACAGTGTCATCGAGCTTGGTCGCACGCAAAGCCGCCACGCAATCGCCCAACGCGCCCACGCCCGGCAGCACGAGACCAGCGACTTTGCCAATCTCGGCCGGTGTACGCACAACCTTCGGCTGCGCACCAACGGCCTCCAGTGCCTTGGTCACGCTGCGGAGATTGCAAATGCCGTTGTCGATGACGGCGATGACGGGAGACGATTTCGACGAGGGAGAGTTCGGGAGTCGAGCAGCCACTGGGCAATCCGGCACCTTGTCGCCGACTGTCGGCAGCCACTAGATCTTCCCCTTGGTGCTCGGCAATTGTCCGGCCGTGCGAGGATCGATCTGTGTGGCGACATCGAGGGCGCGGGCGAGGCCTTTGAAAATAGCCTCGGCAACGTGATGCGGCTCTTCGCCGTATTCGAGTTTCACGTGCAGGTTCGCGCCGAGCGCATTGCTGAACGCGCGGCAAAATTCCTTCACGAGCACGATGTTGAAATCGCGCACAAACATCGTCGGCGCCTCCGCTTCGTAAACGAGATGCGGACGGCCACCGATGTCGACCACCACGCGGGCGAGCGATTCGTCCATCGGCAAAAGGAAAAATCCATAGCGGCGAATGCCGAGCTTGTCGCCGAGCGCTTGCTTGAACGCCTCGCCCAGCACGATGCCGACATCCTCGACCGTGTGATGGTAATCAACATCCACATCGCCCTTGGCGTCCACGTGCAGATCGAACAGGCCGTGCTTCGCGAACAGCGTGAGCATGTGATCGAAGAACGGCACGCCCGTGGAAATATTCGACACACCACGGCCATCGACGTCCAACGTGAGGGTGATGTCAGTTTCAGCGGTTTTCCGCTTGATGGTTGCTATACGATTTTGCGCCATGCTTCGAGCGATTGGTTAAGGACGAGCATTTCGTCGTCGGTGCCCACGCTGATACGTAGGAACGACGCGGTCAAGGCATGGCTCGGGAAGTAACGCACCAACACCTTGTGAGCATAGAGATAATCATAGGCCGCCTTGGCCACCGCCGGCCCGCTCTCGCCGCGAGCGTTGCGCGGTTCGGTAAAAATGAAATTCGACTGCGACGGATAGGTGAACCAGCCCTGCCCGCCCCACATTTTCACATAACGATCACGCGTGGTTTTGATCTTCGCGATCACACCATCGTAATACGTCTGATCGCCGATCGCCGCCACCGCCGCCACCTGAGACAGACGGCTGGTATTGTAACTATCGCGCACGCGATCGAGCACGTCGATCACCTCAGCATGCGCCAGCGCATAACCAATGCGGATGCCCGCGAGCGCATAGGCTTTCGAAAGCGTACGCACAATCACGAGATTCGGATAACGCGCGAGCAACGGCACCGCGTCCTCCTGCGCAAAAGGCGCGTAAGCCTCGTCGACAACGAGCAGCCCTTTGAAAACCTTTAACGCTTCCTCGATCTCCGCGCGACTGAAGCCCACTCCGGTCGGCGCATTGGGCGAAGTCAGAAAAAATGCGCGCGCAGCCGAACCAGCCATTCGAGCCAAAGGCAGTTTCATCGAACGATCGAACTCAATGATTTCGCTGCGTCCATCCTGGATCTCCACCAGCACCGGATAGAGCGAGTAGCTCGGCATCGTGAAACCGAGCGGCACCGTCTGCGTGCAGAAAGCGCGCACGAGTAAATTCAGAATATCGTCCGAACCATTGCCTACACACACATTTTCCGCGCGCAGGCCTTGACCGTGATGATCAGCGACCACGCGACGCAGCGCTGCGCTCGTCGGATTCGGATAAAGCCGCAACGTCTCGCCCGCCGCGCCCACTTCGGCACGGATCGCTTCAGCGACGCGCGGACTCGGCGGATAAGGACACTCGTTCGTGTTGAGCTTCACCCAGCCCGACTCAGTCGGCTGAAGACCGGGCGTGTAAGCATGAAGCTTGGCGACGTGAGGAAGCGCGAAATTTGCAGGAGTGGACATGGCGGATCGTTGGTGAGGCGGATTATACTTAATCCGCCGCGACGTAAACGGCGCTTTAGGGATAAAGCGCCCCACCCTCGTTTCAAGTTCTGATCTTCACCGAGCGCCCGTGCGCATCGAGACGTTCCATCGCGGCAAAGGCGGCAACGACTTCGTTGCCCTTCTTCACCGTGGATTTACTGTAACGAATTATACTCGTGCGCCGCTGAAAATCCGCCACGCGCAGTCCGCTAAAGAATCGCCCCGCACGCCCCGTCGGCAGCACGTGACTCGGACCAGCGGTAAAATCGCCCAGCGCCGTCGGCGTATAATTGCCGAGCATGATCGCGCCCGCAGTGGTGATTTCGCTCAAAAGTTTTTCTTCAGCCGACTCTGCCACGATCAATTCGAGATGCTCGGGCGCGACGTAGTTGGCGATTTGAACCGCCTGCGCGAGTGAATCCACGGTGACCGCAAGCAGTCCTTGCGATAGCACATTCTGCGTTTTTTCGCTGCGAGTGATGAGTAACAACTGCGACTTCACCTCCGCCATGATCGCATCGATGATTTCGGACGAAGTGGCGACGAGATAAATCTTCTCACGTCCAGAGCCGTGCTCGGCCTGCGCCAACAAGTCGGCAGCGACAAAATCCGTACGCGCAGTCTCGTCTGCGATGACCATCACTTCGCTCGGGCCCGGCAGCGAATCGACGCCGACCGTGCCGAAAACCTGGCGCTTCGCCTCGCAAACATAGGCATTGCCCGGGCCGTAAACTTTATCCACGGCCGGAATGCTCGCGGTGCCAAACGCCATCGCTCCGATGGCCTGCACGCCGCCGATGCGGTAAACTTCTTCGATGCCGACCAACTCCAAAGCGGCAAGAAGTCCCGGCGCAATTTTGCCCGACGCATCCGAGGGGGTGAAAACAGCAATCTCGGGACAACCCGCGATCTTCGCCAGTGTCGCCGTCATGAGCACCGTGGACACGAGTGGCACCTGGCCGCCCGGTACATAAAGCCCCACGCGACGGATCGGATAAAAACGCTCTCCGACTTCGGCGCCCTGCTTGTTCTTGCCTAGCCAGTCGGCCGGCAGGCTTTTCTTATTGAAGGCAACGATATTGGCATGCGCCTCAACCATTGCCTTGCGCTCGGTGGCGGAGATCGCCTTAGCGGCAGCAGCTAGTTCGGCAGGCTTGACGCGGATTTCACGGGCACGAAGCTTTGCCCCATCGAACTTGGCGGCGTAGTAAACCACGGCTTCATCGCCACGGGTGCGAACGTCGGCCAGGATCGCGGTTACGCTATCCTGAATTTCCTTGGGAACGATCGAACCCCGACAAAACTCGGCGAGATCGTTCTGGAAGGTCTTGGAACTTGCCTGAAGGAAGCGCACGGCGAATTGGATTAAGAAATATTTACTCCCACTCGATCGTCGCCGGCGGCTTCGAACTGATGTCGAGCACCACGCGACTGACGCCACGCACCTCGTTGGTGATGCGGTTGGAAATCGTCTGAAGTAAATCGTAAGGTAGACGCGTCCAGTCCGCCGTCATGGCATCGATGCTCTCGACGACGCGAACCGCGATCACGTAAGCGTAATTGCGCTCGTCGCCGATCACACCGACCGATTTCACCGGCAGGAAAACGCAGAACGACTGCCATACTTTCCAGTACCAATCGGACTTCATCATTTCCTCCTGGAGAATGGCATCGGCGTTGCGGAGGATTTCGAGTTGTTCGGGTTTGATCTCACCGATCACACGCACACCAAGACCGGGGCCCGGGAACGGCTGGCGCCACACGACTTCGCGCGGCAGACCGAGCGCGGCACCGACGGCGCGAACCTCGTCCTTGAAGAGTTCGCGCAACGGTTCGAGCAGCTTGAGCTTCATGCGCTCGGGCAGGCCACCAACATTATGATGACTCTTGATCAGCGAGGCCGGATTATTTCCGATCGTGACGCTTTCGATCACATCAGGATAAAGCGTACCCTGAGCGAGAAAATCCGCGTGACCGATGGACTTTAGTGATTTCTCGAAAACCTCGATAAAGGTTCGGCCAATAATCTTTCGCTTCTGCTCCGGCTCACTCACGCCCTTTAGGCGTTTCAGGAAGAGATCAACAGAGTCAGATACACGAAGATCGATTTTGAAATTGCGCTTATAGAGGCCGACCACGTATTCGCGTTCGCCCTTCCGCAGCAAACCATTATCGACAAAAACACAGGTGAGTTGTTTGCCGATGGCTTTGTGTATCAGCGCAGCGGCTACAGAGGAATCGACGCCGCCAGAAAGTCCGAGAATGACACGGGACTTCCCCACGGTTTCGCGGATCTCTTCGATCTTACGCTCGATAAAATTGGCTGTGGACCAGTCGCCTTTGCAGCCGCAGATACCGATCAGATAGTTGCGAATAACGTCGAGGCCACGCTCGCTGTGAAAAACCTCGGGATGGAACTGCAACGCGTAGAAACGACGCTCGGTGTTTTCGATCGCCGCGAACTCGGAATTCTCCGTCCGCGCAACCGTATGGAAACCGTCGGGCAGTTTGACGAGTTTGTCGCCATGGGAATTCCAGACCTTCAGCTTCTTCGGCAGGCCCTTAAACAGGCGGCTTTTACCGACGATCTCCAACGTGCCATGGCCGTATTCACGACGCTCGCCCTTGGCAACTTTGCCACCGAGGAAATGCCCCATGAGTTGCAGGCCGTAACAGATACCAAGGATCGGAACGCCAAGATCAAACACGGCAAGATCAGGATGCGGCGCCTGTTTGCCATAAACACTCTGCGGGCCACCCGAAAAGATGATACCCGTCACGCCGTCGGCCTTCAACTGTGCAGCAGGCGTCGCGTAGTGGTAGATCTTTGAATACACTTGGCACTCGCGGATGCGGCGCGCGATTACCTGAGTGAATTGCGAACCGAAATCAAGGACGGCTATGGTCTGTGGCATTGGAAAATCTCGAGGCCGAAAAATTGAAAGAAACGATAAAACTGCCAGAGCGAAACCAGGCGTGTCAATGCGGGCGATGGAAAACTAGTAGGGCTGACCCGACCTGCACCCCAACCGGGTTTCGCGCCGATTGCTAGAATTTCAGGCGGGCGTTTTCGTGGCCACACTGGGGACACTTTCCAAGTTCAGGCCGACCCGTGATCGAAAAGAGATGCTGGCAGCGAACACAGCAGAAGGTGGATTTTCTCCTAGCATGCTCAAACAAAGCGTAATCCCGCCGATCATAAAACAGCCACAAGCCGAGAAAGATCACGGCGATCAGCAGACAGAAAATTACGGTGGCGGTAACGAAATCCATCGGGAAATACAGTGCTTCAACCTTGAATACGGTGCAAACTGAACCGAAGCACGAAATCGTATTTCATAGATTTCTTCTGCGAAACTATCAGCGCACATGAAACCCTCGCGCCGCAGACCAACTGATCGCACTTCTTTGCGTACATGTTCTTAAACAAAAAAACGCGCCGAAGTTTCCTTCGGCGCGTCGTAAGTTGAGTGATCAGGTTTTGATCAAGCCTGAGCCGGGGCGTCAGCGGCGGGTGCAGCTTCGGCGGTCTCGGCAGCGGGCTTCTTGCTCTTGGCGGACTTGCGGCGGGTTTTCTTGTAGCCGGTGTCGTCAGCCTTCACGAACTCGATCAAGGCCATCTCAGCCGCATCGCTCACGCGCATGCCGAGCTTATAGATACGAGTGTAGCCACCGTTGCGGTTGGCGAACTCCTTGTACTTTTCGTTGAAGAGAAGTGTGACGGCGTTTTCATCGCGCACATCGCTCATCGCGAGACGGCGAAGATGCAGTGCATCCTTCTTGTCGGCCTTGGCCGCAGCCTGCTTGGCTTTGGTGATGACCTTCTCGATGAAGGGGCGAAGAGCTTTGGCCTTCGTAACAGTGGTCTTGATGCGACCGTGCTGGATGAGGGATGCAGCCATGTTGGCCAGCATCGACTCACGATGTTCACGGGTTACGCCCAAGGAGGCATGGTGTTTATTATGACGCATTGTATTATTGTTTTAAGTGGCCCCCGATCGGCAATCCGGTCGCAGCGTTGCGCGGCAGCGGACGGCGCGAGGGCTAAAAGATTTTAGATTTGGTATTCTCGATTTTCGATTCGCATTGCCGATTGCCGAAACAATCGAAAGTCGCCAATCGAAAATCTAAAACGGCTTAAGCTTCCTTCTTGTTGTCGAGGAGGCGCTCGTCGAACTTCATGCCCAGTGACAGGCCGAGAGCTTCGAGCTTTTCCTTGATTTCGTTGAGGGACTTTTTGCCGAAGTTGCGATACTTGAGCATCTCTTGCTCGGTCTTCATCGCGAGTTCGCCTACGGTGGTGATGTTCGCGTTGTTCAAGCAGTTCGCGGCACGCACGGAGAGCTCGATTTCGTTGACCGACATGTTGAGGAGCTTGCGGAGCTTGTTCTGCTCTTCGCTCACTTCGCTCTGCTGGCTTTCGAATTCGAAGGACTCGTCGCTGACGCGATCAAAAACATCGAGGTGATGCTTGAGGATCGAAGCGGACTGCTTCAGGGCGTCATCGGGAGTGATGCGACCGTCGGTCCAAACTTCGAGATTGAGCTTGTCGTAGTCGGTGATCTGACCAACACGAGTCGCTTCAATGGCGTACTTCACGAGACGAACCGGACTAAAGAGGGAATCGATCGGGATAACACCAATGGACTGCTCTTCTTTCTTATTCTGCTCGCCAGGATAGTAACCACGGCCGGTCTTGATCTCGATCTCGGCTTCGAACGTGCGGTTCTTGTCGAGGGTACAGATGACCTGCTCAGGGTTGACGATCTGGATCGCAGCGTCGGCCTGGATGTCGGCAGCGGTGACAGCACCATCGCGACTCACTTTGATCGAGAGCGTGATTGGTTCGCGTTTCTGCGAGACGATCAGAATCTTTTTGAGATTGAGCACGATGTCAGTGACGTCCTCGACGACACCTTCGATGCTTTGGAATTCGTGGTTTACGCCTTCGATTTTAATCGAAGAGATCGCGGAGCCCTCGATGGAGCTCAGCAACACGCGACGAAGCGAGTTGCCGATGGTGTGGCCGTAACCGGCCTCGAAGGGTTCAGCGACGAACTTAGCGTAGGTCGACGTGGAGCCTTCCTCGACTTTAGTGAGCTTGGACGGGAGTTCGAACTTTCCGAGACGTTTTGGCATGGCGGTGAACTCTGCAGGTGAGGAGTGAGGGGAAGTGGTGAGTGGATACGAGCTGGCTTAGAAGCGCGAGTAGAACTCGACGATCAGCTGCTCGTTGATACCTGGTTCCATCTCATCCCGGTTGGGGAGACGGTTAACGATGGCCTTGAAGGCCTCGGCGTTCAGCGCGAGCCAGCCCGGGACGTTGCGAGCGCGGTTCTCTTCGAGGCAGCGCGTGGCAAGCTGGCGGGAGCCAGGAGCGTTCTTGATTTCGATCTCATCGCCGGTTTGGACATTGTAGCTCGCGATGTCGACCTTGTGTCCGTTGACACGGATATGACCGTGGTTAACGAACTGACGGGCTGCGGCGCGGGACTTGGCAAAGCCGAGGAGATAGATGACGCTGTCGAGACGGGTCTCGAGGAGCTGCAAGAAGCGTTCGCCGGTGATGCCGCGCTCGCGCTTGGCGTTTTCGAAAACGCGGCGGAACTGGCGCTCGAGCAAGCCGTAGATGTAACGGAGCTTCTGCTTTTCATTAAGGCCGACGGCGTACTCGGAGAGTTTACGGCGGAGCTTCGGGCCGTGCTGGCCTGGAGGATACGAACGTTTCTCGTAGGCCTTGGTGGAGCCGAAAATCGGCTGGCCAAAACGGCGGCTGATTCGGGTGGTAGGTCCGGTGTAACGAGCCATGGGAAAACCTGTGATTTAAAATGTTGAGCGTTAAATGAGCGAATTACACGCGACGGCGTTTGCGCGAGCGACAGCCGTTGTGCGGGACCGGCGTGACATCGATGATCGAGACGATTTCCAAACCGATGGCTTGGAGAGCGCGAACAGCGGAATCGCGACCGAGGCCGGGACCACTGATTTCGATGACAACGTCCTTGAGGCCGTGCGACATCGCGTTGCGAGCGGCGTCCTGCGCAACAACCTGAGCCGCGTAAGCGGTAGATTTGCGGGAGCCACGGAAATTGCACTTACCGGCGCTGGACCAGGCAATGACCTGACCTTTGGCATCGGTGATCGAGACGATCGTGTTGTTGAACGAAGCGAGGACGTGAGCAACGCCAGAGGTGACGTTCTTCGAGCCCTTGGCCTTGCGGACCTTGATCGTGCCGAGCTCTTCTTTAAGGAGATCTTCAGCGGTCGGCTGTTTAGCAACACCGCCGATGAGCTCGACGGGCTTGTCGCTAGCAGCAGGTGCGGCAGCATGTTCGCCGGCAGGAGCCTTAGCGGGCTTTTCGGCAACCGGAGCTTTGGCTTCGGCACCGGCGGCGGGTGTAGCGTCCTTCTTAGGAGCTTTTTTGGGAGCGGACTTTTCTTCGGCCATGACGTTAATTATTCAGCTGCTTTTTTGGCGACGCCCACAGTCTTGCGGGGGCCCTTACGGGTGCGGGCATTAGTACTGGTGCGTTGACCGCGAACCGGGAGGCTGCGGCGGTGGCGGACGCCACGATAGCAATTGATCGCCTGGAGGCGCTTCAAGTTGCCGGTAATTTCACGGCGAAGATCGCCTTCGACCACCCACTTATGCTCGGTGATAACCTGGAGAATCTTGTTAAGCTGCTCTTCGGTAAGATCCGAAGCGCGCATGTTGGCATCGAGGCCGGCTTCCAGCACAACTTGGTCGGCACGTTGAGGGCCGATTCCGTAGATGTAACGGAGGGAGATCGCGACTTTCTTTTTCGCGGGAATTTCTACACCGAGTAGACGTGGCATGTTTGGTTGGAGTTAAGTTTAGTTTGGAAAGTTGAAAAAATTAGGAGGCAGCCGCCTTGGCGGTTGCAGGCTGTTCGAGGCGCGGGATCGTGAGGATCTCGGGACCTTGATCTGTCGTGAGCACGGTGTGTTCGAAGTGGGCGGCGGGCGTACCGTCTGAGGTGACAACCGTCCATCCGTCGCTGAGCGTCTTGGTCCGATAACCACCGAGGTTGACCATGGGCTCGATCGCGAGCGTCATGCCGGGACGGATTAGTTCGGTCTTCGATTTTTTTCGGTCGAGGAAATTCGGGATCTGAGGCTCCTCGTGCATCGACTGACCGACCCCGTGACCAACCATTTCGCGGACCACACTAAAACGGTGCGATTCGACAAACTTCTGGATGGCTTCGGAGATGTCGCCGATGCGATTGCCGACCGTGGCGTGGCGGATGCCGATGGCGAGTGCTTCTTCGGTGACGCTTAAAAGTTCGTCGACCCGAGCAGGCACCTGACCAAGTTTGACCGTGGTGGCATTATCACCGATGTAACCGTTGTATTGGACAACGATGTCGAGCGATACTATGTCTCCCTCGCGTAGGATACGTTTTAAGGTACCTATTCCGTGAACGACTTCTTCGTTCACCGAGATGCAGCTGTAGGCGGGGTATCGGCGTGAGCCGATCTGGTAGCCATAACAAGCGCTTCGGGCTCCGTGCTGCGCGATCAATTCGCGTGCAGCCTGATCCAAGTCATAAGTCGACACGCCCGGGAAAACACGTTTTTTAAGTTCGTGTAACACGGAGGCTGCGACAGCGCACGACTCACGCATGCGGGCGATTCCGTCTTTGTTTTTGATCGGGATCATATCAGGCCGCAATTGTGTCTGCCTCGATGGCGAGGCCGAGCGTACGATAATGTTCGATGACGGAAATGGCCGAAGGTTCTTCGCCTACGATAACGCTGTGAAGCGCTTCGTCGCGAGCATCGAGCCATTCATCAAACACTTTAGCTTGGAGCAACGTAGCCGGGAAGCCAGTTAAAGCGAAACCCGCATCAGGTTTACGCGCCCAAAACCAACGGCGCATGAGCGCAAGGGTGGTTTCGTCAGTTACGGGTTTACCGCGACTGGCAGCACGCTCTGCCGTTAGGCCGAGCGGAGTGCGACGCAAAATCTCCTGCTGCATCAGACCAGCGGGAGAGACGTGCTCAATATTCAAAGAACGAAGTTGGTTCATCAGGTTATCTGTCTGAGAACTAGGCAAACCAACGATAAGGATTCTAATTTTGGCGGAGGCGCCGAAATCGGAAAAGAGGTCAGAAAGTGAAGACACCCGGACCAAAGTAAAGAGCGAATTACCGGGTAATGATTATTTCAGCAGCCAAGCGACCATTCCGGTAAGGAAAAGGGCGCCGAGCGCGAGCCAAAGCTTGCCAACCGTTTTCATGTCAGCCGCTTCGCCGATAGCATTTGCGACGGCCGGATTACGAGAACGGATGCGGCCTTTTTTCAGGAAGCCGTCATAATGACGCTGCAAGAGGAAGGTTTCCACCTGGCGCATGGTGTCGAGGATGACGCCGACCGTGATCAGCATACCGGTGCCGCCGAAGAAATACGCGACGCGCTGAGGAACATTGAGCTCGAAGAGCAAGACGTCAGGCAACACGGCAATGATTGTCAGGAATATCGCACCCGCGAGGGTCATGCGAGTCATGATGAAATCAAGGAAGCTGGCAGTCGGTTCACCCGGGCGAACGCCTGGGATGTAACCGCCGTACTTCTTGAGATCATCGGCGATCTGGATCGGCTTGAACATTACCGAAACCCAGAAATAGCTGAAGAAAAGGATAAGCGAGGTATAGCCAGCGTAGTAAACCCAGTTGCCGCGAAGTAGATTCGAGGAGAACTCCATCATCCACTTCCAATTCATGTAGGCACCGAGCTGGGAGAAAATTTGCTGGGGAAAGAGAAGGATTGCGCTCGCGAAAATCACGGGCATGACGCCGGAGTAATTGATCTTGAGCGGAAGGAACGAGCTCTGGCCGCCCATAACTTTATTTCCAACGACGCGCTTGGCGTACTGGACCGGTATCTTGCGCTGGCCCTGCACGATCATGATGATGAAAACAATGACCGCGACAAAAAGGAGCAGCATCACAACGGCATGGCCGAGATTGAGCTTGGCGACACCAACAGGACCAAAGAACAAGTTCTTGGTGGCGCTCGCTGCACCCGGGATGTCGGCAAGAATACCCACCGTGATCAAGAGAGAGACGCCATTACCGATACCGCGCTGGGTGATTTGTTCACCAAGCCACATAAGGAGCAACGTGCCGGCGGTCATAAAAATGACCGAGGTCAAAAGGAAGGACCATTTCGGCGCAATCACGATTGAACCAAAAACATTTGTATCAAAAGAAGCGCCGAAAAGTCGGCTGGGGTTTTCCAGCGCCAGAATCAACAGTGCTCCTTGAACAATACAGATCACAACCGTCGCGTAACGCGTGTACTGAGTGAGCTTCTGACGACCAACATCACCTTCCTGCTGGAGGCGACTAAGCATCGGAACCACCGCTGTCATCAATTGAAAAATGATGGAGGCACTGATGTAGGGCATGATGCCCAAAGCAAAGACAGCACCCTTAATGAGAGCACCACCCGTAAACATATTATACAGGCTGGCCATCGCGCCACCTGCTCCACCCGTCTGGGCCTCGAAAAAGGCCTTCAACGGTGCCGGGTCGATACCCGGGAGCGGAATATGCGCACCTACGCGCGCAATAAACAACAGCGCGAGCGTATAGAAAATACGCGAGCGCAGTTCAGGAATCTTTAGCGAATTCGTGAATGCAGAAAGCACGGCAGGGGTGGTTATTGAAATAAAGTTGGCGAGAAAAAAGGGCGCGTGATGCGCGCCCTAGTCGATCATTAAGCGACGATCGCCTGACCGCCAGCCTTCTCGATCTTCGCCTTGGCGGATTCCGAGAATTTTGTGGCAGTGATTTTGAATGCACGGCTGAGTTCGCCGCCACCGAGAATCTTGAGAAGCGCGCCGTCGGCACGGATGAGACCGTTTTGGCTCAAGACGTCGGCATTAACCTCAGTGATTGAAGCAGCGAGACCGGCCAGATCGCCAACGTTGAGCGTGGCATAGCTGACGCGGAAGTTGAAGTTATTGAAACCGCGGTGTGGGAGCTTGCGGTAAAGGGGCATTTGGCCGCCTTCAAAACCTGGGCGGATGCTGCTGCCGGAACGTGCGGACTGGCCTTTGCCACCGCGACCGGAAGTTTTGCCATGGCCGCTACCTTCGCCGCAGCCTACGCGCTTTTTGCGATGGATAGCACCTTTTACGTTCTTAAGTTCGTGGAGTCTCATGATATATTTCCTCTATAGCGCCCTGCCCTGTTTATAAACGAAGGCAGAACTCGGATTGTTGTAAGTTAATTAAGCTTTGCGGACTTCTTTGAACTGCTCGGCCAGACGCAGCTGCAGGAGGCCATTGAGGGTCGCATGAACCACAGCGATGTGGTTCTTCGAGCCCATGGACTTCGTCAACACGTTCTTGATGCCAGCAGCTTCAAGGACAGCGCGAACGCCGCCACCAGCGATAAGGCCGGTACCCGTCGAAGCTGGCTTGAGCAGCACTTTGCCGCCGTCGTAAACGCCGAGAACATCGTGCGGGATGGTGTCGCCTTTGAGCTTCACCGTGACCATGCGCTTGTGAGCATTGGCCGTGCCCTTCTTGATGGCTTCAGGGACTTCATTGGCTTTGCCGTAACCGATGCCTACTTTGCCTTTGCGATCACCAACAACGGCGAGTGCAGAGAAGCTAAAGCGGCGGCCACCTTTGACCACCTTGGCGCATCGGTTAATGAAGACGACCTTCTCAACCATATCGGACGCTGCTTCAGGAGAAGGATTACGGTTATCGCGGCGAGGGCCGCCACGATTAAATTGACGGGGACCACGGTTGTCGCGGTTTTGGCCCGCAGGTGCAGGAGCAGGAGCGGCGGCCGGAGATGGCTGAGGAGTGGATTCGGTGCTCATGTGTTAGAATACCAGGCCACCTTCACGGGCGGCTTCTGCAAATACTTTTACTTTACCGTGATAGGGAGCGCCTGCGCGGTCGAAGACTACGGAGTTAACTCCGGCAGCTTTGGCCTTAGAGGCAAATGCGACACCTAATTCCTTCGCACCGGCGATGTTGGCGGCGAGCTTCTTTTTGCGAAGTTCGGCGTCGAGACTCGACAGAAATACGAGGGTGACAGCGGTGTCGTCGTTGATGGCCTGCGCGTAAATGTGCTTGCCGGAGAAACGCACGCAGAGACGTGGACGTTCGGCGGTGCCTTTGACTTTCTTGCGGATTCTCCAGCGGCGTTTCTGGAGCAGGTCGGCTTTGCGGATAGTGTTCACAACAAAATTTATTATTTGAGATTGGCGGTGCGGAATTCGCGTAAGCCAGAGGCTTAGGCGACGGTCTTGCCTTCCTTGCGACGGACGCGTTCGCCGACGATACGGACGCCCTTGCCCTTGTATGGCTCTGGCGGATAGTAAGCACGAATGTTAGCGGTCACAGCGCCGACGAGCTGCTTGTCGCAACCCTCGACCTTGAGCTTGGTCTGATCTGTGACGGTGATTTTGATACCCTCCGGAATGTCGAAGAGAATCGGGTGCGAGTAGCCGAGCGCTAGGTCGAGCTGCTTGCCCTTGAGGTTCGCCTTGAAGCCAACGCCTTGGATTTCGAGCTCCTTGACGAAGCCGTCGGTCACACCTTTGACCATGGCGGCGATGATGGAACGCGCGGTGCCATACATGGCGCCTGCGAAACGAGTCTCTTCAACCGGGGTGACGACAATAGTCTTGTCGGCCACGGCGATCTTTACGACCGGAGAGAACGTCTTGGAAACTTTTCCTTTGGGACCTTCCACGAGGATGGTCTGGTCAGTGATGACAATCTTGACCTTGTCAGGAATGGGAACGGGAACTTTGCCGATGCGGGACATGTGTATTCGATCTCCGGTTACCAGACGTTGCAGATCAGTTCGCCACCCAGCTTCTGGCGGCGGCAGTCTTGGTCTTTCAACAAACCTTTCGAAGTCGAGAGGATGCTGATGCCAAGGCCGTTGAGGACGCGAGGAATCTCGGTGTAGCGGAAATAGAGGCGGCGGCCCGGCGTCGAAACGCGGGAGAGGTTCGTGATCGCGGGAGCGTTATCAACGTACTTCATTTTCACGACGAGGGTCTTGTGACCACGTTCGTCGACGCCGTCGGAAAGACCCGAGACGTAGCCTTCGGCTTTAAGGATGCCGGCAAGGCTTTCCTTGAGTTTAGAATGCGGGGAAGCGCATTCGGCGAGTCCGGCCTTCGACGCATTGCGAAGGCGGGTGAGGAAATCACTGACTGGATCGGTCATGGTGGATGTTTTCTAGTTAGAGTGCTACCGGGTCATATCCGACTCCCGGCGGCAAAAGGGTTTACCAAGAAGACTTGGTCACGCCCGGAATCTTGCCTGCGAGGGCGAGTTCACGGAAGGTGAGACGGGAGACTCCGTACTTGCGCTTGTAACCGCGAGGACGACCGCTCATGGAGCAGCGATTGCGGATACGGACGGCAGAAGAATTACGAGGAAGCTTGGCCAGCTTCTTCTGGGCGGCAAAAAAGTCTTCGTCGGTGCTGGCCGGGTTGGCGAGGATCGCCTTCAACTCAGCGCGGACGGTCTTGTATTTTGCGGTGAGGCGGATGCGCTTTTTATTGCGTTCGATGGCGGAAGTTTTCGGCATGGCGATGAGCTATTTAAATTAAGCGGCGGTCGGGGCCTTGGCCGGAGCGGCCTCGGTACGGCGGAAGGGCATGCCGAGAAGTTTGAGGAGTTCACGACCTTCTTCGTCGGTGTTGGCGGAGGTGACGATAGTGATATCAAGACCCATGGTCTTCTTCACGTTTTCAACGGTGATTTCCGGGAAAATGGTGAAGTCGGAGATGCCGAGATTGTAGTTGCCTTGACCATCGAGCTTCGGCGAGACCCCGCGGAAATCGCGGATGGTCGGGAGGGCAACGGCGAGCAGGCGATAAAGGAATTCCCACATCGAATTACCACGGAGGGTCACGAAAGAACCAACGATCTGGTTGGGCTTCAGTTTGAAATTCGAAATGGCCTTGCGAGTCCGGGTGAGGACAGGCTTCTGACCGGAGATCAAACCGAGGTCGCGAGCAGCGTCAGCGATCTGATTCTTGTCAGCATCGGCATCGATGCCGGTGTTGAGCACGATCTTCATGACTTTCGGGATCTCGTGCTTGTTCTTGTAGCCGCGTGTCTTCACGAGCTCGGCGACGATTTGCTCGTTGTAGAGTTTTTTAAGGACTGGTGTGTAACTGCTCATTGGTGCGAGGCCACCGGATTTCCGACCCGGAGGCATAGAGAGTGTGTTTGGAAAGGGAAAAGGTTCGACGTTAGCGGCCGACGGGCCACGAAATCAAGTATCAATATCCTCAGGCGGTTTTCTTGGCGCGTTTGCTGCCATCGAAATCGGCCTGTTTCATCAGGTTCGAAATGTGGACAGAACCTTCGCGTTCCGAGATGGTGCCGTTGGGATGTTCCTGGGATTTCTTGAGGTGCCGCTTGATCATCGCGACGCCTTCAACAACGGCGCGGTCTTTTGCGGGAAGAACTTCGAGAATTTTGCCCGACTTGCCCTTGTGGGAGCCAGCGATGACGACGACTTGGTCGCCGCGTTTGACGTGATATTTCGTGGCCATGTTAGAGAACCTCCGGAGCGAGCGAGATGATCTTCATGAAATTCTTCGCACGCAGTTCGCGAGCGACCGGTCCGAAGATGCGGGTGCCTTTAGGATTACCATCGGTCCCGAGGATAACGATGGCGTTGCTGTCAAAGCGCAGGTAGCTGCCGTCGCTGCGACGAATGGCGGTCTTCGTGCGAACGACGACGGCCTTGGCTACTTCACCCTTCTTAACAGTGGCTTCGGGTGTGCTTTGTTTAATGTGGACGGTGATGATGTCACCAACCGCAGCGGTGTCAGTTACCTGACCCTTGCGGCTGATCATGGCTGCCCGGCGGGCGCCAGTGTTGTCGGCAACATCTACTACGGAACGAAGTTGAATCATGGCGCGAGCCTCCTGGTGTTAAGCTTATTAGGCGGGCGTGTTAGCCTGCGTGGTTTTGGTGGGAACGGTTTCCGCAACGTCATTTTCGGTGACGGCGGCGCTGGCGAGGACGGCGGCTTCGATGACGCGGATGACGCGCCAACGCTTCAAGCGGCTGATCGGGCGTGTCTCCATGATCTCGACCTTGTCGCCGACAG
>JADKHC010000021.1 GCA_016721945.1 Verrucomicrobiota bacterium
GCCGAGTACGCCGAGGGCATTGGAGAAAAATTGCTCGGGCGAAAAATCCTGCGGACGTGAAAAGGTGATCTTGGTCGCACGGACGTCGGCGATGCGGGGCAGGGCGAAGGTGCGCAGGGCTTTGCGCTCGATGTCGTGGCCGACGAGGTACCAGAGGTTTTGGCGGTGTGATAAATGGTAGGGTTGCACGCGTCGGCGGGTGGCGCGGGCGTCGCCGGGTTTACGATAGGCAAACTCGACTTCGAGTTGTTTGAGCACGGTGGTGCTGAGGGTGTTGAAGACGCCGAGGTCGGCTTTGCCCAGGCCCATGTTTTTGAAGGATACAGAGCTGAGTTCGTCGGCGGGGGAGAACGAGATGCGGTCTTTTAGGCCGCTTGTGAGTTTGTCGAAGGCGATCTCAAGCTGGCTGTGAAACGGAGTGCCTTTGTATTGCTCGACCGCGCGGCGAGCGACGAGCAGAGCCATGAGTTCGCCCTCGGTCACCTGCACGGCGGGAAACGAGTTTACCGGGTGCGTGTAGCGGTAGGCGTTGAGCTGGGCGTCGAACTCGATCGGCAGGTCGAGCCGGTCGCGCATGAAGGTGATGTCGCGCACGATGGTTTTGCGCGAGACTTCGAGGTCACGGACGAGTTGGGTGCAATTGATCAGCGCGCCACGTCGCAGGTCTTCGTGGATGCGAAGCATACGTTCGAGCGGCGGCCGGGAGAGTTTGGGGGTGAGCACAGGGAAAATTGTTCACGCAAAGTCGCTAACCCGCAAAGCCCGGAAAAACTTCGGGTTTTCTTTGCGACTTGGTGTCTTTGCGTGAGCCAAAAAATTATTTCAGTTTTTTTAGGGTGGGACAAGCATTGTCCCACCGTGGCTGGTATTTTCGGCACATGAAAATGAATACCGCACCTAAAAAACTGCTCTCCCGCTCTGTTGAACTCGTCTGGTCTCACTATGGCGAACGCTATCGCGTCGATAACGATCTGAATTTCTACCGCGAGTCCGATGAGGGCTGGAGAACGTGGCAGCCCGATCCGGCGTCAGCAGTTTTCTCGTCAGCGGCCGATGCGATTTCGGAAACGCGTTGGCTGGCGTTTCTGGAATTCGTGCCGACGGCGGAGCGTCGGTTGCTTGAGCAGTTCGACGTGGGCCGGGCCAGCGTGTTGGCGGTGGTCGCGTTTTGCCCGGGCTTGGTGGCGGATTTACTGGCGGCACCGGCGCTGGCACCGTTTGTGGCTGAGCATACACGGTTGCGTGGGACGGAGCCGCGTTGGGAGGAAATCGCAGCGGTGCACAATCGGGGCGGTGTATATGCGTTGCTCGAATGGCTGGGGCTGCCGGCGTCGCGGCAGACACTCACGATTTTGCAGAAGATTACGGAACCGGATCTCGGTCGTCGTTTGCTCGAACCGATCCGCGCGGCGTTGTGGGAGCCTGAGACCATCTGGTTGCTTCAGCATGTGCCGAGTCTGACCGAGCATGCTTTGACGCATCATTGCCAGGCAGCGCTGGCGGCGTGATAAGACCGACAGCCTGGGGCTGCTGGACTTGGGAACGGAAGATAACAAAGGAACGAAGACCCGCGGGTACTCAATCTCTCGTTACCTTCGTTTTCTCTGGAAGATCGGGAGCAAACTACCCACTATCAATTGAAAAAAAAGAAAGTGGGGTGGACGATGAGGCGATTGACGGTTCGCGGCGTGTGCCCGGCGTTCCGGTGGGCGCGCCTCTTGGAGCGCAGGAGAACGCGGCCCCTTTACCTTCGGAGCGCCTTTGAGGCGGGGGTGAGGGCACCCCGCCTACATCGAACGGGCTGGCTTAGCCGAGGACGTTTTTGATCGCGCGGGCGAGGTCGCCGAGTCGGAAGGGTTTCGGTAGATAGCCGACGAAGCCCATGTCCATGTATTGGCGGGCCATTTCATCGCTGTCGTAGCCGCTGCAAACGATGGCGCGAACGTCTTTGTCGATTTCGCGGAGTTGCCGGAAAGCTTCTTCGCCGCCCATGCCGCCGATGACGGTGAGGTCGAGAATGACGAGGTCGTAGGGGCGGCCGACGTTGACGTAGCGTTTGTAGAGGGCGATGGCTTCTTCGCCGTTGCGGGCGACGTCGTATTTATAGTCGAGGCTGGCGAGCATGCCGGCGGCGAGACGTGAAATGTCGGGGTCGTCGTCCATGAGCAGCACGCGGCCGGTGCCCGTGCGGAGAATGGGTGTGCGACGGGTTTCTATATCTGCGGGCTGGTTCGCCTGGGGGAGGAGAAGTCTGAAAACGGTGCCTTCGCCGATGTTGGAGGTGACGGTGACCTGGCCGCTGTGTTTGCGCATGAGATTGCGCACAGTGGAGAGGCCGAGGCCTGTGCCCTGCTTTTTCGTGGTGAAGAAAGGTTCGAAAATCTTGGATATAATCTCAGGTTCGATACCGATGCCGTTATCCTTGATCTCGATCGCGACGTAGTTGCCGGCCGCAAGCGGCGGCATGGTGTTTTCGGTGAGGCGGATATTGTCTGCGGAGATGGTAATGCGTCCGCCTTGGCCGGGCACGGCTTGGAGGGCGTTGATGATTAGGTTTTGGAAGACCTGCATCATCTGAGCTCGGTTGACGCGGACGGGGCCGACCGTTTCCGGAACGGTGAGTGTGATCTCAGCGGAGGCGCCGGAGCGGGCGAGGCGAACGGATTCTTCGAGCAGTTCGGCGGGCGAGATGACCTGGGAGGAAGCAGGGCCGCCGCCTTTAGCTACGGTGAGTAGTTGTTTAGTAAGCGATTTGGCGGCGAGGCAGGCGCGTTCGCTATCGGCGAGATAGGTCGGGTCGTTGTTGTCCTTCGCGTGCGAAATGCCGCCGAGGATCGTGGTGAGGAGGTTGTTGAAATCGTGCGCGATGCCGCCGGCGATGACGCCGAGGGATTCCCAGCGGTTGATTTTGATGAGCTCCTCGGGCGAAAGGGACATTTCCTCGGGGTTGCGAAACACGACGACCATGCCGTTGATGCGTTTGCCGGTATCGTGGACCTGGCTGGCAGACCAGACGATGGGGCGGCTTTTGCCGTCGGCGGTCTGCAGAGTGTGGTCGGCGCAGAGGGGCGAGTGGTCGCTGTTGGAGAAGGCGAGGACGAGCGCTTCTTCGTCGGGCAGATTGGTGACGCGTGAATTGAGGCGGAAGGCGTCGCCTAGCAGGGTGCCTTGGGCGGTGGCTTGGGTGCAACCGGTCAGGCGTTCGGCTTGCGGGTTCAGGTAGATGATCCGGCCGAGATTGTCGGCCACCATGACGGCTTCGGCGAGTGTAGCGAGGGTGCCCGCGATGAGGGTGGGCGGTATTGGAAGCGTGGATGCAGCCGCGAGGGTTTCGGAGAGTTCTTCTGGAAGCGGACAACAGAATCCGATGGCGCGGGCAAGGCCGCCTTTGCGGGTGAGTTGCCGGTGGGCGCCGATGAGTACGGGCAGGGGCGAGGTTTGATCGCGCAGGAGGAGGGCTTGCAGAAAAGTTTCCTGACCGGGCGAAGGCGTGAGGAAAAAGGTTTCAGCTCCGCGGGCCGCCATGGCTTGCGGGAGGGCGGCGAGGAAAGTGTCGAGCTCGCTCGCGGATTCGTCGGTGGAGTTAGTGAATTTTTTCCAGCCGGGAGAGAGCCAGTATTTGCCGTGTGCAAAATCGAAATCGAAGGTGACGAGGCCGCCGTTGCTGGTGAGTTTTTGCAGGCGTTCTTCGTTGAGCTGGCTTTGTTCGTCGAGCTCCTTGCGTTCGTTGATGTCAAGTTGAAGTCCACTGACACGTTCGAGTTCGCCTTCGAGGCCGATGACTTGCGTGCCGAGGCACTGGACCCAGAGGTAGTGACCCTCGTGGTGTTGCATGCGGATCTCGACCGAGAAGGCGCGCGTGCCTGGCTTGAGTTTGCGGGGAGCGCGATCCGGCGCGGCCGCAGAGTCGTCGGGGTGAATCAGGCGCAGCCAGCTGTCGTAGGAGTTGGCGAGTTCTTCATCGGTATAGCCGAGCTGACGTTTCCACGCGGGGGAGTAGTAGATCTGGCGGGCTTTGAAATTGAGATCGAAAAATCCGACTGCACCTTCGTCGGCGAGCAGCGACAGACCGGAGTCGAGGAGGAGCGGCGGCGTCGATTCGCGGTGGAGGGCGGGATTCTCGATGATGGCGAAGTAACCGAGGGTGCTGCCTTCGGATTCTTCGATGCGCACGCTTACCTCTGTCGATTGGTTTTCGGGAAGGCGTGTGTAGGTGGTGGTGGCGCGGTTGAGGGCGTTGGCGAGAAGGAGCGCCCACTGAGCCTCGGGGCCGGACGTGGCGACGGAAGAGCCGTCGAAGATGAAATGTTTCGCGAAGGCCGTGCCTTTGAATTGATCGATGTTGGTTTTCCAGAAGCGCAGCGCGGTGGTGTTGGCCGAGAGGATGAGCCCGTTTGCGTCGAGCGAGATCAAGGCTGGCGATATCAACATGGTGTCGCTGCTTTCGAAAGGGGTGACGGAGATTGACGTGGGGTTGATCACGATGATTGCCGGTCTCAGGTTTGTGCGGGCTGACGAGGCAAGAGTCTGTTGGCGGGATTGAAAGAAGCGCCTACTTGAACGAGTGCGAGCTAGATCTGAATAGAAACTAACGAACGCGCGCCAGGGACAATGACAGCGAGCGAACGATAGAGTTCGTCGTGAACCGCAGTTTCCTGAATGCAGTGTGTGTAGTTAAAAAGGTAATTGTTGCCACTTAGTTCCCCGCCCATGTTTGGATGCGTTTTATTAAAAATGAAATGTACGCGGGGTGTTCGTTTAAGCAAGGGATTTGCTGGAAGGAGATACCCCCAGCTTGCATGAAGGTTTCTTTGCCGGCGACGGATAGTTCTTCCAGGGTTTCGAGGCAATCGGCTACGAAGGCGGGCGACATCACGAGCAGGCGTTTGATGCCCGCGCCGGGTAGCCGAACCAGTTCGTAATCGGTGTAGGGCGTTAACCAGGGTTCGCCGGCGAGACGCGATTGGAACGACACCGAGTGTTTTTCCGCAGAGAGGTTGGCGCGACGCGCGAAGGCTTTGGTAGTTTTGTAGCACTGGGCGCGGTAGCAGGTGCTTTGTACGGGCGAGCAGACGTTGCAGCAATCGGCGACGACGGTGCAATGGGCCTTGGACGAGTCGGCTTTGCGCAAATGCCGCACGGGAATGCCGTGGTAACTGAACAACAGGTGGTCATGCGGTTGCTCAAGATACGGCTGGGCCGAGGTGTACAACGCCTCAATATAATCGGCGTCTTCGTAGAAAGGTTGCACGGTGGTCACGCGCAGGGTGGGCGACTGGAGCGCAACTTCGGCGTAGACTTTGGCGGTGACGGTTTCCCACGACGACATCGCGTAGTGCGGATATTGGGGAATGAGCAGTAGTTCGCTCACGCCGTCGGCGAGGATCTTGGCGATGACTGACGCGATCGAGGGCTGGCCATAACGCATGGCGAGATACACGGGCAACTCGGCTCCGAGCTGGGCGGAAACTTTTTGTTGGACCGAGCGCGAGGTCACGATCAGCGGCGAGCCGTCCTTTGTCCAAACGGTGGAGTAGGCGTGGGCGGATTTTTTCGGACGCGTGCGTAGGATTATTCCCTCGAGCAGCAGCCAGCGCAGCGGTGCGGCCAGGTCGAGCACGCGTTCATCGCCAAGAAATTCCCGCAGGTAACGCCGCACGTCCGCGACCGAGGTCGAATTGGGGGACCCTAGGTTTACCAGTAGGACGGCTTTTTTCGACATGTTACAAGTGGTCTGCGAGTTGCCTAAGTTGTCAAATCTCACTCGCTCTTCCTGACACAACCGGGAAGTTTTCCCTAATAATAATGAAGGCGCGATTTCTCACGCCCACCGATTTCCCCCTAACCACCCATGTCGCTGCCCAATCCTGTCATTGTTCTTCCTGGCATCACCGCTTCCGATCTGCGCGACGAGTATCCGACCGAAACCGAGCGCGTCTGGTCGTTACTCAGCAAACAGTACGAGCGCGTTTACCTGCATCCTGACAACGTCCGCTATGAAGCGCGCCAGCCAGCGGTCGTCAGACCTGATCGCGTCTGGAGCATTGTATACACTGAACTGGTTGAGGAGCTGCGCCACGAACTCACGCAGAGCGCCGATCGACCCACGCCCGTGTATCCATTTGCTTATGACTGGAGGCAACCGCTGCATCTCACCGAACTCCACCTCGAACGCTTCATCGACGAAGTCATCGAGCGCACGAAGCTCACTCCGCATTATTATCAAGACGGCTACTCGGACCGAGCGCAGGTCAACCTCGTCGGCCACTCGATGGGCGGTCTCATCATTGCCGGTTATCTCCAACGCAAAGGACTCAACGCCCGCGTGGGCAGAGTCGCTTCACTCGGCACGCCGTTCCGTGGTTCGCACGAAGCCATTGTACGCGTCGCCACCGGTCTTGATCGCCTCGGCATCGAGCCTTCGCCCTCGCGCGAACGCGAAGCTGCCCGCATCACGCCGGCGCTTTATCATCTCGTGCCGCATTATGAAGGTGCGGTGGAAACCACCGCCGGTGGCAGCACCGATCTCTTTCAATCCTCGACCTGGCAAGCCTCGGTGCCGCTCAGCGTCGCAGAATACGTGCGCCTCTACAGCGTGATCCCTGCGCGCAATCCCGAACAGATCAAGTCCGCCGCAGACAAACTTTTTGCCAGCATGCTCGACGATGCCCGAACCTATTGCCAGAGGGTAGACTCGCTCGACCTCGCCGCCACCTCGCTCGGCGGCCGCGATGGCTGGCTTTGCATAGTCGGCCTTGGTGAAAAAACCCGCGTGCGCACCCGCATCGTGAAGGAGGGCGGATCGCAGTGGTTTGATCTCGATCGAGCCAGTGACGTCACGAACCAATGGCCAAAGGGTAAAAATAAAACCGAAACCGGCGACGGCACGGTTCCCTATCTCGGCGCCAAGCCAGCTTTTCTGGACACGGCGAACCTCGTTTGTGTGAGCAAAGGCGACTACGCTTGGACTGAGATCGGCGACCGCGCCCTCGCCCAATTTGGCGGACTGCACGGCGCGCTGCCCGTCATGAATCTAAACCACCGGCTCGTCTCCTCGCATTTTCTCGGTGGAAAAGTGGGCGATCTCTGGGGGCACTCCCCACCAGACCTCGTCGGCGACTGGGCGCCACCGCTCAAAGGCCTGAAGCAAAAGTAAAGCGAACCGCCCGCGCATCGAAGGCTCAACCTTGGCCAAAAACTGCGCAGAATTTGGCATGTACACCGGCGCATATCCGCGCAGTTAAAGAAGGCGTGAACGTTTCGATCATCCTCGGTCATCCCACTCCCGGTAGTTTCAATCACGCCATCGTGACAACGGTTGCCGATACGTTGCGCGCTCGCGGAGCGACGGTGACCATACACGATTTGTACGCGGAAAACTTTGACCCGATTTACTCCGCGCCCGAACTCGCGCGCGACGCCGTGCTGCCGCCCGTTATCGAACAACATTGCCACGAAATCGCGCAGGCCGATGGCATCGTTATCGTACACCCGAACTACTGGAGCCGCCCACCTGCGATGCTCTGCGGCTGGGTCGACCGCGTGCTGCGTCCCGGACGCGCGTACCGTTTTGTCCCCGACGGCAAAGGCGGTGCTCGCCCCGAAGGTCTGCTCAAAGCGAAAGTTGCGCTCATCTTCACCACCGCCAATACGCCGGACGAAGTTGATCGCACCGTTTACGGCGACCCGCTCGAAACCCACTGGTGCAAAGTTGTCTTTGGCCTCTGCGGCGTGCCTGCAGTGCGCCGGAGTTTTTCGTCGGTAATCGTCAGCAAGCCCGAACAACGCGCCGCCTGGCTCGATGAAGTGCGCCAACTCGTGAACGAGCGCCTGGGCTGATCTACTCGTATCCGATATCGCGCAGGCAGAGATCGTGCGCGTACAAATTCAACGCTCAGGTTCCGCAATAACTCCGTTTGTTATTCTGAGCGAAGCGTGCGGAAGGTGGAGCCCGATGTCCCAATCGGGCTTGTTCGGAGCCGTTCTCAAACCAGCCCGTTAGGGACAACGGGCTCCACCCTCTATCTACCGCATCGCTGTGCTTAGAATGATAGAATGCGTCTTACCGTTGTACTGTTTCGTAGGTGGAACGCTGGCCTGGTTCGCCCCCACTTGACGACTTTGCTAGAGTTCACGGTGGACAGCGGTCGCAACTCTCGCGATTGCTCCAATTCCGCCTAATCCTAATGAATTCCGTCGTTTTGCCACCTGCCATCGCCGTCACCGGTTTTACTGTCGCGTTTTTTCACGCGGCGATTCCGACACACTGGCTGCCGTTCGTGCTCGTAGGCCGGGCGCGAAACTGGAGTCGCACCAAAGTTCTAGCGGTGACGATTGCCGCAGGACTGGGGCACGTGTTGCTCACAAGCCTGCTCGGTCTGGTCATCGCGTGGCTGGGTTTTCAACTCGATGAACGCTTCGAGCGAATCTTTCCCTGGATTAGCGGTGGCGTACTGTTCGTGCTCGGTGGTTATTATTTCTGGCGTCAATGGCGTGGCGGCGGCATCTGCCATCACAGCCCGCCGGGCGGCCAGCATAAACCCACCGAACACTGCGGTCACGAAGACGAGCACGAGCACAGCCACTGGGATCATGAGTTGCAGGAAAGTTCGTTGGTGAAAACCGACAAGGGTGACTGGGCGGCCATCAGCGGCCTGTTCGTCATGCTCACCCTGTCGCCCTGCGAAGGATTTTTGCCGGTCTATCTCTCTGGCGTACGGTTCGGCTGGCAGGGCTTTTTTATCCTGAGCGCGATTCTGGCCGTGGCGGCCCTCGCGGCTATGACGCTGCTGACCTGGCTGACGCTGGTCGGACTGGAGCGCTTTAGAATCAAGAATTTCGAACGCTACGAAGCCGGTCTCTTGGGCGGGCTTTTCACCATGCTCGGCGTGCTGGTCCTCATGCTGGAGCACTGAGGGAAGGCCATGCTTTTGTAGGAGCCTGCTTGCAGGCGATATGTTCCTGAATCGCCTGCAAGCAGGCTCCTGCAACTCTGGAGAGCGCGGGCACGTGCAACCATCAGGATTGGTCCAAGCGTGAGAATTCTCTTTTCTCATGACTGATTCGTCGTCGTTCTAAAGCTGCAAACATGCAGTACTTCCTCACCGCGTTTCTTTTGCTTGCCGGCTTTTTGTTCTGGGGCGCCGGACTGGCTGCTTGGGTGACGCCCGCGCGCTACCGGCGTTTCTCGCTGATTTTTGCGTTACCGGCAGGGTTGGCCTTGCAATCGCTGACGGTGTGGATCGGAGCTCATGCCGATCTGAAAGGAACCGACGCCTATGGTCGTCTCTCCTTGGTTCTGCCTGTGGTTTTATTGCTGACGGCGTGGTTGTGGCGGCGTGAGGCGTGGAAAAAATCCTCCCGTTTTGCCGTTCTGCTGGCGTTGATGACCATCCAACTTTCCGTGATGGTTTTGCCGTTTGCTCTGCGCGGTGGCGAACTGACGACGGTGTCGATCGGCAGTCACGATGCGGCGGATTATGCAGCCGGTGCGCGTGTATTTCAGGAGTTTGCCTGGAGTGATCGTTCGGCTTTTCTGGGCCAGACCGAGGTCGTCTCCGTTGGCGTGGTGGATAATTTTTTCGATTTCTGGCTGCGCACAAATCACTTCACGCCGTCAGCCCTGATTGCGCTCAACGGCAGTGTCCTCGGCCTAAAACCATACCAGTTGACAGGCCTTATCACGATTGCGCTGCTGACCGCCACGCTCCCGATGGTCTTTTGGCTGGCGCGGGCCGGCTTGCGTTACCGCCCCTGGCCGAGTTTGGGCATCACGGCCATTTATGCCTTTAGTCCTATTAACTGGTATGCGGTCTATCAGGTTTCTCCAGCCCAGATCATCGCGGCTAATGCGATTGCCCTGTTGACGTGGAGCGGTCTGGCGTACTGGCGCGAAGGAGCGGTCCTTGCGCGCTGCTGGCGATGGACCGGGCTCTTGTTTGCCGGGTTCGGACTGATTTTTGGCGCGTACAATTTCATGATCGTCGTTTGTCTGGTTCCGCTGGTTGCCTATGTGGGAGGTTTGGCGGTTTTTAAGAGGTTATGGATGCAACTGATCCGCTGGTCCGTGGTGATGATCGGCGTACTCATTGTTTCCGGCCTAGTGTATTTCGAACGGGGAGCTGGGGTGATCGAGCGGTTGACGCTCTTTGAACAAGGTTTTGGCTGGGCAATCGCGCTCCTGACGCCGGAAGGCTGGCTGGGATTGTTGAACGGCCCCTGGCTCGACGGCTTCGCGCTCGGCTGGCGTATCCCGCTAGCCGTCGGTGCGACGGCGTTGATCATCGTGCCCATTCTTTGTGGCGCTCGTCGTCGGCCTCTCGTGGTCTGGCTGACGCTGAGCCTAAGCCTACCGATACTGGTTGGTTATTGGTATTTGAGATCACGCGTGCCGGCCAGCGACAGCACGAGTTACGAGGCCTATAAACTTTTTGCCGTGTTCTATCCCGGCATGCTGGCGGCTTACTGTTTCTGGGCGGACTTTGGCTGGCGGCATGGCGGGGTTCGCCGGTGGTTGGCCGGGATGGGGCTGGTCGCACTGATCGCGGCAAACTTTGCTGGCGAATGGCGTTTTTTCTACCGGTTGCTGGCGCCGCCGCTGGAGGTTGATTCCGCGATGGTCGCGTTGGGGAAAATCGAACAAATGCCGCAAGTGGCCTCTGTAAATATGCGGCTGGAAAATGGTTGGACACGCCTCTGGGCCAACGCATTTCTGCTGCGTAAGCCGCAGTATTTTGAGATTCACACTTACGAGGGGCGTAAACCGACCACGTTGAGCGGCGAGTGGGATTTGCTGGGCGATTTTTTCCAGTTCGAGTTGCCGGGAGACGATAGCCTGCATCCAGCTCCTGGATACACGCTAATGCGTCGGCAAAGCCCGTTTTTTCTAGAAGCGGCCATGGGCGGCGGCTGGGCGGAAATGGTTCGCGATGATCCTCGGCTAACAAGAGGCACCCGGTGGGCAGCTTACCCGGATCCCTACCTGATTCTGCGCAATCCGCAGCTGGTGCCTTTACGCGTCACGCTGAGCGTTGTGATACGCGCCCTCGGAAATCGCGAATGTCAGATCAAGGTCGGAGGCGTGGATCTCGCGCAACTCAACCTTTCACGGGAGCCGCTAACTTGGACCAAGGCCGAAATCGTCCTTTCCCCGGGTGAAACGCGAGTCAATTTCTTCACCCCGCAACCGGCCGATCTCGTAGGTGGCCGATTGAAACGCCCGGTGACGTTTGCGATCGACGGGTTTGGTATTCGGGTTTTGGGCCGGGTGGTCGAATCGGCTTCTGCGCAATGACTTGATTTCGTGCGCGGTCTGGCTTCCGCTGTCAGCTGACATGCCACACTCTGCTGAGTTTTCGTCGGTTTTTCGCGGCCGTCGCGTGCTCGTCACCGGCGGCTTGGGCTTTATTGGGTCCAATTTGGTTCGGTCTTTGGTTGAGCTCGGCTCGGATGTGACCGTAGTCGATTCGCTGATCCCCGAGTATGGCGGCACGTTGCGCAATCTTGCCGGACTAGAAAACAAAGTCCGCATCAACATCTCCGATGTCCGCGACGTGCACAGCTTGCCGCATTTCGTGCGTGGACAGGATTACCTTTTCAATCTCGCTGGTCAGACGAGTCACATGGACTCGATGAGCGATCCGCAGACCGATCTGGAGATCAATGCCCGCGCGCAACTCTCGATCCTCGAGGCCTGCCGCCTGCATAACCCAGGCATCCGTATTGTGTTTGCCAGTACACGGCAGATTTATGGCAAACCCGATTACCTGCCGGTCGACGAAAAACATCCGCTGCGTCCGGTCGATGTGAACGGCATTAACAAACTCGCTGGCGAGTCGTACCATTTGCTCTATCACCGCGTGCACGGCATTCGCAGTACCGTTCTTCGCCTAACCAATACCATCGGCCCGCGCATGCGCGTGAAAGATGCACGCCAGACCTTCGTTGGTGTGTGGATAAAGAAAATCCTTAGCGGCGAACCAATTGAAGTCTGGGGCGGCGAACAGCTGCGTGACTTCACCTACGTCGACGATGCGGCGGAGGCCTTTTTGCTCGCTGCGAGCCGACCGGAAGCTCTAGGCGAAATCTTCAACGTCGGCGGTACGCCGCCCGTCAGCCTCAAGCAACTAGCCGAACTTCTCGTCGCGGTGAATGGTGCTGGCGAATTCGTCCTCCGGAGTTTTCCAGGTGATCGCAAGAAGATCGATATTGGCGATTTCTATGCGGACTACCGTTTGATCACCGCGAAAATCGGCTGGCTTCCGGCCACCTCATTGACCGTGGCATTGGCCGAAATCCTTGGCTATTACCGCAAGGAACTGGTTAATTATCTCTGAGCTTTTTGCCCATGCTGCTTCCCGCCGACCCGAAGGCCAACTACCTCGCGCACGCCGACGAAATTCGCGCTGCCATCGATCGCGTACTCGCCAGCGGATATTACATTCTAGGTTCCGAGGTTGAGAGCTTCGAAAAGGAATTCTCTCTGTATCAAGACGGTGGTTATACCATCGGCGTGGCCAATGGCACCGAGGCGATCGAACTCGCGTTGCGTGCGCTTGGCGTGAAGGCGGGCGATTCCGTTGCGACTGTTGCTAATACTGTCACGGCCACGGTTTCCGCCATCGAGCAGATCGGGGCGAAGCCGGTTTTTGTCGAAATCGATCCGGTCACGATGACGATGTCACCGGGGGCGTTGGCTGCGGTGCTAGAGAAAAATCTCGGCATTCGCGCGGTCGTCCCCGTGCACCTCTATGGCCAACCGGCCGACATGGCAGCGATCGCCGCTGCGGCAAACCGCGCAGGAGTGAAAGTGGTCGAAGACTGCGCACAGGCTCACGGTGCGGCAATCGGCGGGCGCAAAGTCGGTACGTTTGGCGATGCCGCAGCGTTTAGTTTTTATCCCACGAAAAACCTAGGCGCGCTCGGCGATGGCGGTGCAGTTTTTGTGCGCGACGAAAAACTGGCCGGTATCGTTCGCCAACTCCGGCAATACGGTTGGCGTGAGCGGTACATTTCGGAAATGCCGGGTCGCAACTCCCGCCTCGATGAAATCCAGGCGACGATCCTTCGCGTGAAGTTGAAATACCTCGAAGCCGAGAACGCGACCCGTCGCGAATTGGCCGACCGCTACCTCGAGCGTCTAAAAAACACGGCGCTTCGCTTGCCTCAGACTGTCGCTGGTCAAATCCACGTGTTTCACCAATTTACTTTGCGTACGCCGAAGCGCGAGGCGCTGCGGGCATATTTGTTGGGGCAGGGAATTAGTTGTGGTATTTTGTACCCCGTACCGGTGCATCGTCAGCCGGCCTTTGCCGATACAGCCCTGGTGTTGCCCGAGACGGAGCGCGCCTGTGACGAGGTGCTTTGCCTGCCGTGTCACCCGGCCCTGACCCGCGCGGACGTTGACAGGGTGTGCGATGAGATTCTTCGTTGGGCGACGCCATGACCGATCAAACTCCAGTGCTTAGTTTTGTCATCCCGCTCTATAACAGCGCGGAGACGATCCGTCCGCTGGTGAAGACGATTGAACAACTCGCTGTCGAGGGCGGACACGAAATCGTGCTGGTCAACGACGGCAGCCGCGATGCCACGACCGACGTCTGTCGTGCGCTGGTGAGCGAAGCACGCGTGCCGATTACGTTGATCGAACACGCTCGTAATTTTGGCGAACACAATGCCGTGCTAACCGGCTGGCGTCATGCGCGAGGTATCCACATTGTGAATATCGATGACGACGGCCAGAATCCTCCCGCTGAGGCCGTGCGACTCTGGCTGCATGCGAAGACGGCCAACCTGGATGTCGTTTACGGGCACTATGCCCACAAAAAACATTCTCTCTGGCGCAACGCAGGCAGCTGGTTCACGAACCGCATGACGGACTGGGCGCTCGATAAACCGGCTGGGTTTTATCTTTCAAGTTTTCGCTGTGTGACTGCGTTTGTGGCCAAGGCAGCGACGGCCAACGACGGACCGTTTCCCTACATCGATGGGTTGTTGCTGCAGACGACGCAGCGCATCGGCTCGCTGGCGGTGGAGCACGAGCAGCGCCAGGCGGGAGCGAGTGGTTATACGTTGCGCAAGCTGATGCGGCTCTGGGCGAGCACGTTCATCAATTTCTCGATCATGCCGCTGCGTATCGCGACGATTATTGGCCTCGGCATGGCGGTTGCGGGTTTTGCGGGTATCGGCGTGGTTTTCTATTGGTGGCTGACGGAAAAAGGTCCGGCTTTTGGTTGGGGCATGTTGATGGCTGCGCTGCTGACGTTTTCCGGGGTTCAACTGGTTTTGCTCGGCGTGATCGGCGAATACATCGGCCGCATGTTCCTGACCGTGAACCAACGTCCGCAATCACTCGTCCGCGAGGTAGTCAAAGGCGGTTGAGTTTACTTCGCTGCGCCGAAGGCTTTGGTCCAGATGCTGAGACTATGATCAATGTTACGCTTTACACCGCGGAGTGCGGCTGCGGGCGGAGTGCGGCGGAGACCAGCGAGATAAAAAAGGATCGTGGGCAGCGCGAGGAAATCGCGGTAGGCCTCGTGCCGAACATGGTGCCTGCACCAAGCGAGGGCGCCGAGTTCGATCAGCTCCTTTTCCCAGCGTTGGGTGAATAGATAGGAATTGCGTTCGTCGTTTTGCTTGCGTCCGGGGGAAGCGCTCACGTGGTGGCGGATGACGCTGCGGAGCGCGACGGCGTTGGCGTAACCGGCTTTGCGGGCACGGAAACAGAGGTCGATGTCTTCGCCGCCATTGTGAAATTGTTCGTCGAAACCGCCGAGCTGTTGCCAGAGTTCGCGCGCGATGAGCAAGCAAGCACCGGTGACGGCGGGTGAGGGCCGTGAACAGGCGCACGAACTATTGCCGCAAGCGGGCGCGCAGGGAGACGGGGTGACGTCGTGCTCGGGTTTGCCCTTAACGGTGACGTAGATGCCGGCGTGGTCGATAGCGCCGGTGTTGGCGTTGAGCTGGATATTGCCGATGGCACCAGGTTTAGGCAACGACCGATGCACTGCGAGCATCGGCTCCAACCACCCTGGCGTGAGCACGAGATCGTTGTTGAGAAGGACGAGGAGTTCGCCGGAGGCGCTGGCCACGGCGCGGTTATTGGTGGCGGCGTAGCCGAGGTTGCGCTCGTTGAGGAGGACGCGGATGGCTGGGTGATTGACGGTGGTTAGCCACTCGCGGGTACCATCGGTGCTGCCGTCGTCAATCAGGATAATCTCGTGCGCGAGATCGGCCGGCAGAGTCGCTTGCAGGCTTTCCAGCATGGCCTGCGTGAGCGGCAGGCAGTTGTAGAGCGGGATGATGAACGAAACGCGCAAGATGGGGGAAGGGCGAGGGGCGAAAGGCGAGGGATGGATACCTTTAGCCTCTAGCCCTTAGCCTATTGCCTAACTCAGAGTTTCTTCAGGTATTCGCCGTAAGTGGACTTGCCGAGGAATTTGATCTGGGCGTCGAGTTTGGCACGGTCGATCCAGCCTTGGCGGAAGGCGATTTCTTCGAGGCAGGAAATCTTGAGGCCCTGGCGGTTTTGGATGACTTCGACGAACTGGGCGGCGTCGAGCAGCGAGTCATGCGTGCCGGTGTCGAGCCAGGCCGTGCCGCGGCCGAGGATCTCGACGTGGAGTTTGCCAGCTTCGAGATAAAGGCGGTTGAGGTCGGTGATTTCGAGTTCGCCGCGCTTGGAAGGCTTGAGCGAGCGGGCGATGGCGACGACATCTTTGTCGTAAAAATACAGGCCGGGGACGGCGTAGTTGGATTTTGGATTCGCAGGCTTTTCTTCGAGCGAAAGTACGCGGCCGTCGGGAGCGAACTCGACGACGCCGTAGGCTTTTGCATCGGCGACGTGATAGCCGAAAACAGTGGCGCCATCGGTGCGCTGGGTCGCGCCTTCGAGGGATGAGGCAAAATCGTGGCCGTAGAAAAGATTATCGCCGAGGACGAGGGCGGAAGGTTCGGCACCGGTGAGGAATCCGACATCGCCAGCGATGGTGAACGCCTGCGCGAGGCCATCAGGGCTGGGCTGTTCGGCGTAGGTGAGTTTAAGGCCGAACTGGGAACCATCACCAAGCAGGCGCTTGAAGAGCGGCAAGTCGGTGGGAGTGGAAATGATGAGCGTCTCGCGGATGCCCGCCAGCATGAGCACGGAAAGCGGATAGTAGATCATCGGCTTGTCGTAAACCGGCATGATCTGTTTACTCACCGCAATCGTTAGTGGATAGAGTCTGGTACCGGAGCCGCCGGCGAGGATGATTCCGCGGCGAGTAGGCGATGGGCTAGAGGCTAAGGGCGAAAGGGAAGACATGGTGAAGGCGTTGGGTTAAGGGCGAGTAATGAAAGTTGCGGAGCGGGCTTTGATGAGGGCACCCAGCATTTTGGCGATGAGCACGCTCTTGGTTTCAAGCGGAGCGACCAGGTCAGATGTGAGCAGGTTTACGTGCAGCGCAATTTCCAGCTGAGTGCGGAGTTCTGCGACGGAACCCTTGGCGATGTAGAAAAAACGCACGGCGTCTTTGTCGGTGTCACGCTCGTCGCCTTCTGCAATGTTGGATGGAATACTGACTGCCGCCCGGCGTAGTTGGTCTCGGAGGCCGAAATCTTTGGCCAGCGGTCCAGCTGAACTCAGACGATAGACTTCCACAGCGAGATCTCGCGCTTCCGCCCAAACCTTGAGTTGTTTAAAGCCGGTTCCCATTGCCACTAGCCCTTCGCCCCCAGTCTCTCACGCGCGTAGCGCGTCGAAGTGATATCGGCGGCCCAGGATTTGTTTTTCAGGTACCAGTCGACGGTTTTATCGATGCCGGTGGTGAAGCTTTCGCGAGGGTTCCAGCCGAGTTCTTTTTGGAGTTTGGTGCAGTCGATCGCGTAACGGCGGTCGTGGCCGGGGCGGTCGGCGACGTAGGTGATCTGGGTCTCGTAGGGCTTGCCGTCGGCGCGGGGCGACTTTTTGTCGAGGAGGGCGCAGATGGTTTTAACGATTTCGATGTTCGGTTTTTCGTTCAGGCCACCGATGTTGTAGGTCTCGCCGACGCGGCCTTTTTGGAGGACGAGCCAGATGGCGGCGGCATGATCTTCAACGAAGAGCCAGTCGCGGATCTGCATGCCGTCGCCGTAAACCGGGAGCGGTTTGCCTTCGAGGGCGTTGAGGATGACGAGGGGAATGAGCTTCTCCGGGAAGTGAAATGGACCGTAGTTGTTCGAGCAATTGGTGGTGAGCGTCGGGAATTTGTAGGTGTGCTGGTAGGCGCGGACGAGGTGATCGCTGGCAGCCTTCGAGGCGGCGTAGGGGCTGTTCGGCGCGAAGGGAGTTTCTTCGGTGAAGGCGGGATCGGTGAGGGAGAGTGTGCCGTAAACTTCATCGGTCGAAACGTGGAGGAATCGGAAGGCGGCTTTCTTTGGCTCTGGCAACTTGGTCCAGCGGAGTCGGGCGGCGTTGAGCAGGCGGAGCGTGCCGACGACGTTGGTTTGAACGAATGGTTCGGGTGAGTCGATCGAGCGGTCGACGTGGGACTCGGCGGCGAAGTTTACGACGGCATCGATCGCATGCTCGGCGAGCAGGCGGGAAACGAGGTCGGTGTCGCCGATGTCACCGTGGGCGAAAACGTAACGCGGGTCTTTCGCGAGGTCGGCAAGGTTGGCGGGATTGCCGGCGTAGGTGAGGGCGTCGAGGTTGACGAGTTTCGTGAGCGGCGAGCCGGACTCGGTGAGGCGCTGACGAATAAAGTTGGAGCCGATAAAACCGCAGCCGCCGGTAACGAGTAAGTTCATAAGGTTTAAGTGATAAGTTGTAAGTCGGAATCGGATTTCGGAATCGGAAAGTGGTTCTAAGTTCGGAGGGAGCGCAGGAGGGCGTTGGTCATTTTGGATATTTCGGTGCAGGTGGACTCCAAGCGGTCGTAATCGTCTGGCACGATGTAAGTGAGGTCGCGGGCTAGAAGAATATGGTAACGGGTTTCCTCGATCGATCCGCGGGCTATGATTAAAAACTGGCTGAATTCGGCGGTGGAGCCGCGGCCCTTACCTTCTGCGATATTGGTCGGAATTGACGCGGCGGCTCGGCAAAGTTGGTCAACAAGGCGAAATCGTTCGTCGGCGGGGAAGCTTTTTGTGAGGCGATAGATCTCAAGCGTGAGGGCGTGGGATTTCTGCCAAACCAGTAAATCGCGCCAGCTCTCAATCTTGGTGTCGATCATTTGGTTTTGTCTTATCGCTTATCACTTAAACCTTATCACTCAAGCTTTGCGCCAGGTGCGCAAAGCTTGCTCCACGGATTCGTGGACTTCGGTCATCTTGATTCCGGCTTTGGCGAGTTTGTCGGAGTTCATCGTGCAGTTGGAGCGCGGAGTCTTGGCGGCGATCTTCATGAACTCTTCTTCGCTGGGGAAGAACTCGTATTTTTTCGGGTGGACGCCGCTCTTCTCGATCATACCAACGACTTCGCGCGTGGTGACGTGGCCGGGATTGGTGATGTTGTATTTACCGTATGGAATGTGTTTTTCCCAGCAGGCGAAGGTGGCGGCGACGAACTCGGGGAGTTGCGAAATGGAATTGGCGGCTTCGAGTAGTTTGGCATAGCGCATCAACTTCGTGAGGTAGTTGCGCGGGTTGTCGATGTTGTCGAAGGGAATGCGGAGGCGCCAGATGTAGCAGTTGGTGGCGTCGGCGAGGACTTCTTCGCCGAGGGCTTTCGTGCCGCTGTAGAATGAGCAGTTGTTTTGGCGGAAAGTGAAGTTGGGCGCATCTTCCTCGGTGAAGCCGGTGCCGTCAGCGCGGCAGCCGGTGTAAATGCAGCCGGAGGAAACGTGACCCCAAGGAACGCCGGCTTCGGCGCAGGCTTTGGCGACGATGCCGGGGAAAACGGCGTTGCCGAAGAGGCACTCGGTTTTGTGGATCTCACAGGCGTCGACGTTGGGTTTGCCAGTGTAGCCAGCGGAGTTGATCAGGAACTCGGGTTTGTCGCGTTTCAACGCGGCGGTGAGCACATCGACGTTGGTGTAATCGACTTCCGCGCGCCGCAGATTGCGGAACGGAATGCCCTTTTGAGTGAGCAGCGCTTGATAAGCTTGGCCGACGTAACCGGAACCACCGAGAAGATAGATCATAGTAAAACCGCAAGAAAAAGCCCAGCGACGTGGGCCAACAAGCCTATTATAGGTGCTTTGGCTATAATCAGGGAAACCCCTGTTGTGTGCGGGGCTGGTATCTGCATGGCGAGGCGTAGCTTTAAGAACATCTGTGGTGTGTTGCCGTGGGTTTAATGCATGCCAGCAGTTAATTTTCTAGACGCTGACATAGAATGTAAAATGGCACTCGCATTGCTAACGAGGAGGGGTGAACGACTGTGACCGTTGTAGCATGCCCTCATCAGGAGCTGAGCCACGCGCAAGCCTGGCGGGGCGTTGTCGCGTAATCAGGGAAATCGATTCCCTCCATGCGGTGTCCACCATGTTGGCGCTGGGAGGCGATTTTACGGCAGCCATGTCCGCGTTGTTTTCGCAACTATCCCTCGCAACCAGCCTGCGGGAAGGGCTGTTGGCAATTTTTGACCGCGAGCATGAGACGTTAGTTGCTGATGAGCACATCGGTTCCGCAAAGACGTCACCGCCGATGCGTGTCGCAGTGAATAAGGGCGAAGGTCTTCTCGGGCGCGTGCTGGACGAAGCAGAATCTATACTTTTCGAACGTATTGATAAAATTGATGCGCCGCTGAGTTCGCTCGATAAATTGCAGTGTCGCCCGGAAAACGGCGAAAAGGCCTGGCTCGCCGTCCCGATTCGTCACGGCCCGGAAGTCCTCGGGACACTAAGCTTCGTCTGCATCACGGCGGAGCGCGAGGTGCTGGAGGCCGACCTGCGTTTTCTCGCGCTCATCGCGGGTCAGGTGGGCCTGGCGGTGCGGTTTCGTCAGCTGGCAAAAGAGCGCTTCGATTCGTTGCAGAAAGAAAACGACCGACTGCAGGAGCAGATCAAAAAAAGTTTTGTCCCTGACGGTATGATCGGCCGCTCCTCGGCGATGCGCATGGTGTATTTTCACATCGACCAGGTGGCGGACAGCAAGACCACCGTCCTCATTCGCGGCGAGACGGGCGTGGGCAAAGAACGTATTGCCCAGGCGATTTGGCAGGGAGGCTCGCGGGGGCAGAAAGCCTACGTACGCGTCAACTGCGCGGCGTTGCCCGAGAGCATCATCGAGAGCGAATTGTTCGGCCACGAGAAGGGGGCCTTCACCGGTGCGCTCGCGCTGCGCAAGGGCCGCTTCGAACTCGCTCACGGTGGCACGCTTTTCCTCGACGAAATCGGCGAGATCTCGCTTTCCACGCAGGCGAAACTCTTGCGCGTTCTCCAGGAAGGCACCTTTGAACGCGTGGGTGGCACGCAGACGATAAAGGTCGATATACGCGTCATCGCCGCAACCAATCGAAATCTGGAAAAAATGATCGAGGAAGGGAAGTTCCGAATCGATCTCTACTACCGTCTCAACGTTTTTCCCGTCTATATTCCCCCTCTGCGTGAGCGGAAAAGCGACATCCTCGAACTGGCCGATTATTTCCTGGAAAAATACTCGGCGCAGAATGGGAAAAAAGTGGTGCGTCTCTCCACTCCCGCGATCGACATGTTGATGGCCTATCACTGGCCCGGCAATGTGCGTGAAGCCGAAAATATCATTGAGCGGGCGGTGCTGCTCAGTCAGGACGGCGTTATTCATGCCTATCATCTGCCACCGACTTTGCAGACTGCGGAAACATCGGGCACCGAACTAAAAGGCACGCTCCAGGAATCGCTCGATGCCGTGGAGCGGGAGATGATTGTTGAGGCGCTCAAGGTGAACCGCGGGTTTATTGCCAAAGCCGCCCGTCAGCTCGGACTGACCGAGCGCATCATGGGGCTTCGGGTGAAAAAATACGGCATCGAGCCAGAACGTTTCCGAACCGAGGCCCAGGTGGAAAAAAAGACCGGCGCCTGAAGAGGCGACGCGGAGGCCGTTCGCTCATCGCCTAAGCCGTAACCGATGCCATAGCGGGTGGAGCCCGTTGTCCCTAACGGGCTGGTTTGGGAGTGACTCCGATCAAGCCCGATTGGGACATCGGGCTCCACCTTCTTCTGCTGCTCTAAGCTGAAGGCCATGCTTCAACCGCACGTTACCTCTAAGTTTCTCGTGGCGGGGTAGAGGACCTCGAAGCTCGCTTCGAAGCATCATTCCTTCCCGGGAATCTATCCTAATAGAGCAATGTTTGTACGCGGTATTCGCCGCCGAGGATGAGAAACTCGTATTCGCCACCGAGCAGGTGAGGCGGAAGCAGTCCGCTGAAACATACGATTTTTTGCAGCGGCACGCGCACTTTCCAGACGAGTGAACCAAACTCCCAGGCTATCTCGGGATCGGAGGTGAACGAGCTGAGGTTGTTAAGTAAGACGAGTGCGCGCCGGTCGGAGGGTTGATCACGCACTGCGTATTCCTCGGGATCGTGTGTGCCGCGATAAAGCGTGAGCCAGCGTTCGCCCGGATGCCGACGTTGGAGCTCGTATTGGCAAAATGTATACAGCAGGTCGAGCTGCATGGCGACGGCGACAGTCTTTGCTGCGCCTTTCATGCAGTCGCGGGAATAGCGCTCGAGCGCGGCTGCATCGACAGGCAGGCGTCCTCCGTGGTAGCGCGGAGGTAGGCCGAAGCGATTTTCGACCCAGGATTTCAGCACGGCTCCGGAGTGGCCGTTGCTGTCGGCGCCCCAGCCGTGGAGAAATTGCACGTAGCTGCTGCGCAGGCTGGAACGGGCGGAAGCCTGATGCTCGGCCCATTCGTGCAGGCGAAATTTCACCGAGACATAGTCGTGGAAAACTTCGCCACGGCGATCGGGATTGTCGATGTCATCAAGTTTCGCAAAGAGACGGCGGTCGGTCACGCGAACACTGTCGATTTCGAGTGGTTGTGGGTTTTCCTGGAAGTCCGCGCTGGCGATGGCCCACGGTGAGAGATTGCAGCGGTTGAAGGTGCTTGAGGGTATGGAGGAAAGCAGCGGCATCGATGGGGCTAGATGGCTGTGGCAGTGGTAGTTCGGGGGCGGAGGTGTACGGGTGCTGGGCAGTGCTTTGGCATCACTTCCTGGATCTCGGGACGGAGTGCGAGCAGGTGAATGGTTTGTTCGCGGATCGCGGTATGAACATTGGGCGCGAGTTTCTTTAACCAGCGTTCCGGGATTGCGTCGACTCCATAGAGCGCGCCTGCGAGTTGTCCCGCGAGCGCACCTGTGGTGTCGGCATCGCCGCCGCGGTTGACGACCTTGACCAGACAGTCTTCGAAGCTGGTGGTGGTGAAAAACGCATCGAGAACTGTCTGGACCGTATCGACAATGTAACCGCTCGTCATGCCGGGCCAGGGCGAGAAGCGAAACTCAGAAATGTACTCTAGGAGTAACGCGACTTCAGCGTGCGCAGCGGCGAGCCCTTCGCCACGAATCAGTCGTCGTGTCATGCGTCCGAGCGTTAACGTTCCCGCATCCGATAGCGGGTGGTTATGGGTGACGTGCGCTTGAGTGATGGAAGTTTCTTCAAAGGCGTTCTCATCATGGAGCGTCGCGAGAACAGCAGGCAGGTTACGCATCGCGGCACCGTTGCCTGCACTGTCAGGCGCTGCGGTCGCTGCAGTTGTTCCTTGCAACATGAAGCGCCGGATGCCGCGTCGACAGGTGTTGCCGATATCAACCGGACAGCTCTGCATCCATGTAACGTAGGCGCGGGCGATCACATTTGCATCATCCAGGCCGCCGCGCAGCAGGGCATCGCCGAGCGCTAGCGCCATCTCTGTATCGTCGGTGACCTGGCCTGCTTTTAACCGTAGCCAGCCCCCACCGACAATATTGTGATGCACGCCGTGGATCGCGGCGATCTCACGCGCGGTCATGAATTCGACAGTTGCACCCAGGGCGTCGCCGATGGCGAGACCGAGGTAGGCGCCGAGGGCGCGCTGCATGAGTGTCGGATTTGTATCCATGAATAGGTTACGCGCGAGGCCGGCCAGACTGTCGTGGGGTGCTCGCGCGTGGAGTTCCATGCAGGACTCTTGCCAACTTGCATTAAGGGGAGGAGCGACAATCCGACATTTTTGTCGGAATAGGGGTTTCAGAAAACGCCAGTGTAGTGTTTGGCGAGGCCTTTTTTGCCAAAAATATTAGCCGAAATTTTTCTAAAAATTGGACAATAGAGACTTGTGAGTGTCTCGAATGACTTGGCATCAAGGCCGCTATAGGCAGGGCATTCTCGGAACTCGTAACTATAACTAAGAAAATAAAATGAGAAAAGTCGCTATCTACGGTAAGGGCGGTATCGGAAAATCCACTACCACCCAGAATACGGTCGCTGCACTCGTCGAAATGGGCAAACGCGTCATGGTCGTCGGCTGTGATCCTAAGGCTGATTCCACGCGTCTGCTGCTCGGCGGTCTCGCCCAGCGCTCCGTCCTCGACACCCTTCGTGAAGAAGGCGAAGACGTCGAACTCGCGGACATCCGCTCCAAGGGTTTTTGCAGCAGCTTGTGTGTTGAATCCGGTGGCCCAGAGCCGGGCGTCGGTTGTGCCGGTCGTGGTATCATCACCTCGATCAATATGCTCGAGCAGCTCGGTGCCTACGACGAAGACGAAAAGCTCGATTACGTTTTCTATGATGTTCTCGGCGACGTTGTGTGTGGCGGTTTCGCCATGCCGATCCGCGAGGGCAAGGCTGAAGAAATCTACATCGTTTGCTCCGGCGAAATGATGGCGATGTACGCTGCCAACAACATCTGCAAAGGCATTCAGAAGTTCGCTGAAACCGGTGTCGTCCGTCTCGGTGGCCTGATCTGCAACAGCCGCCAGGTGGATAACGAACGCGAGATGATGACGAAGTTTGCTGAGCGCCTCGGCACCCAGCTCGTCCACTTCGTGCCACGCGAAAACGACGTGCAGCGCGCGGAAATCCAGCGCAAGACCGTCATCGAGTGGAATCCGAAGTGCAAGCAGGCTGACGAATACCGGGCCTTGGCCAAGGCCATCGACGCCAACAAAATGCTCGTCAGACCGAAGCCGCTCTCGATCCAGGAACTCGAAGACCTGCTGATGCAGTACGGTCTCCTTGGCTAAATAATTACGCGCCGGTTGCGGCCCGAAATGGGCCGCCCAGTCGCTGGCAGTCGGTTCGGGTCGCAAGGCCCCCAGAGTCCGCTCCCACATTAAAAACTGATTCCTACAAATATGTCCGATCTTTCCACAACGCCCCCCGAGGGCTACGATAGCGAGGGCTATCCGATTCCTACCGCCACGCAGCCCGATAGTGAGGCAATGCGCGCGGAGATGCTGAAGATTTATCCGCAGAAAACGCGGAGGAAACGCGAAAAGCAGCTCCTTACTAACAATCCGGAAACACCGCCGGAGATCGGTGCCAACACCCGAACCATACCAGGCATTATAACGCAGCGCGGCTGTACCTACGCCGGTTGTCGAGGTGTCGTTATCGGCCCGATTCACGATATCCTTCATATCACGCACGGCCCGGTTGGTTGTAGCTACTACTCGTGGCTCACTCGCCGCAACCTTGCCCGCCCGAAGCCCGATCAGCCGATCAATTTCCTTCAGTATTGCATGACGACGGATATGCAGGAAGAGGATATTGTGTTTGGCGGTGAGAAGAAGTTAGCAGCTGCCATCCGCGAAGCTTACGCGATGTTTAAGCCCAAGGCCATCGCGGTGTACTCCACCTGTCCGGTCGGCCTAATCGGTGACGACGTTCACGCGGTTTGTCGCCAGGCCAAGGCAGAGCTCGGGATCAATATCTTCGGCTTCTCCTGCGAAGGCTACAAGGGCGTATCGCAGTCCGCAGGCCATCACATCGCCAACAACGGTGTGTTTAAACATATGGTCGGTCTCAACGACGAGCCGGATAAAGAGAAGTTCCGCATCAACGTCCTCGGTGAATACAACATCGGTGGTGACGCCTGGGAAATTGACACCGTCCTGAAAAAGTGCGGTATCCACGTCACGGCTACACTCTCCGGCGACATCAGCTATGAGCAGATCACCAAGTGTCACACTGCTGACCTCAACGTCGTACTGTGCCACCGCTCGATCAACTACATGGCCGAGATGATGGAAACCAAGTTTGGCGTACCGTGGATCAAAGCGAACTTCACCGGTGCCGAGCAGACCTCCAAGTCGCTTCGCAAGATCGGAAAATACTTCGATGACAAGCAGCTCATCGACCGCATCGAAGAAGTCATCGCCCAGGAAATGGCCGCGCTCAAGCCCGTCCAGGAAGAGATGCGCAAGCGTCTTCAGGGCAAGACCGCCGCGATGTTCGTCGGTGGCTCCCGCGCCCATCACTACCAGCATCTCTTCAAGGATGTCGGAATGTTGACGGTGGCGGCTGGTTACGAATTCGCTCACCGCGATGACTACGAGGGCCGCAAGGTTCTTCCTACAATCAAGATCGATGCCGATTCCCGCAACATCGAGGAGATCGAAGTCGAGGCCGATCCGAAACGCTTTGTCCCACGCAAGACGCCCGAACAGCTCGAGGCGCTCAAAGCCGGCGGATTTAACTTCAAGGATTACGACGGCATGATGGTGGAAATGAAAAAATCCACTCTCGTGATCGACGACATCTCGCACCACGAGATGGAAAAACTGATCGAACTCTACAAGCCCGACATCATCTGCTCGGGTATCAAGGACAAGTTCGTCATCGAAAAACTCGGTGTGCCTTGTAAGCAGCTTCACTCATACGATTACGGTGGTCCTTATACCGCCTACACCGGTGCGGCGAACTTCTACAAGGAGCTCGACCGCATGATCAACACGAAGGTCTGGAAATTAATCACGCCTTCGTGGAAGAAACCCGCCGATCCGACGATCGCGATGGGCAAAGGTATCGACAGCCCGACCAACAAGACAATCCGCGAGGTTGTCGCTGGCATGGCCAAGGCCTGGAAACCGCAGAAGTCCGCACCCGCGTCCAGCGCGGAGGGCTAAACTATAACCTTATAATAGGAGAAACATAAAATGCTTAACGGAACCACCGCAGAATTGGTCGAACGCAAAGCGCTTCGTATCAATCCAGCGAAGACCTGTCAGCCCATCGGCGCCATGTATGCCGCACTCGGTATTCATGGTTGCATGCCGCACAGCCACGGTTCGCAGGGCTGCTGCTCGTACCACCGCAGTCATCTCACCCGGCACTTCAAGGAGCCGGTCATGGCCACCACCAGTTCGTTCACCGAAGGCTCCTCAGTCTTCGGCGGCATGGCCAACCTCACCCAGGCGTTCAAAAACATCTTCACGATCTACAACCCCGAGATCGTGGCGGTGCACACCACCTGCTTGTCCGAGGTCATCGGCGACGACATTCCTACGATCATTAAGAAATCGATTGAGGACGGTTCGATCCCTGCCGGCAAGATTGCGATCCACGCCAACACGCCATCGTTCGTCGGCTCCCATGTCACTGGGTTCTCGAACATGGTTATGGCGATGGTGAACTACCTGTCGGAAAAGACCGGAACCACGCTCAATCAGGTCAACGTCATCCCGGGCTTTGTCGAACCAGCCGACATGCGCGAAATCAAGCGCATCGCCGCCGCCATGAGCGCCAACATCGTGATGTTCCCGGACACCTCCAACGTCCTCGACGGTCCTCTGACCGGCCAGTACAAGATGTATCCAGAAGGTGGAGCCACCGTTGCACAGATCAAGTCAGCCGGTGACAGCATCGCGACGGTCGCCCTCGGGCACTTCGCCTCGCACGTCGCCGCCGCTACACTTGAATCGAAGTGCAACGTCCCCGCTGCCTTCCTCGAACTACCAATCGGTGTCGGTGCAACCGACCGCTTCATCAGCACGCTTGCAAACTACGCTGGCGTTGAAGTCGGACCTGCGATCGAACTCGAACGCGGACGCCTCGTCGATCTCATGAGCGATCTTCATCAGTACTTCCACGGCAAGCGCGTGGCGGTTGCTGGCGATCCCGATCAGGTCATCGCGATCACCCAGTTCCTCGTCGAATTGGAAATGAAGCCCGTGTACTGCATCACCGGTTCTCCCGGTAATCAGTTCGAAAAACGCATGCATGAGATTCTCGACGGCCCCGTGCCGGAAGCGAAGATCAAGCAGACTGCGGATCTCTTCGAACTCCACCAGTGGATGAAGAACGAACCGGTTGACCTGCTCATCGGCAATACCTACGGCAAGCACATCGCCCGCACCGAAAACGTACCGTTCGTGCGCTTTGGCTTCCCAATCCTCGACCGCACCGGCCACCGCTTCTTCCCGACCGTCGGGTACATGGGCGCGGTGAACCTGATCAATCAGATGATCAACGTCCTCCTCGATAAAAAAGATCGGGAATGTGATGAGGAGTGGTTCGAGTTGGTCCAGTAATTGCATAGAGCAAGTATTAAAACGAACTGACGCATATGGACAAAAATACAGAAATCTGTCCGCCCGCGCCCGCTGGCCTGAATATCAGGCCGGCCGTGCACGAGGATGCGCCGGTTCTTGTCGGACTCATCAAGGAGCTGGCCGCTTTTGAGCATCTCGATCACGAGTGCGCGATTTCGGTCAGCTCAGTTCGCGAACACCTCCTCGGTCTGAATCGTTCAGCCGAGGCGGTGATCGCGGAGTTCGAAGGCATGGTGGTCGGATTTGCGGTGTACTACCGCACGTTCTCCACCTTCGCTGCCAAGCCCGGAGTCTTTCTTGAAGATCTCTACGTGCGCCCGGCCTTCCGCCATCGCGGACTCGGACGCGTTTTGTTGCAGTATGTTGGTTCGATAGCGGCGCGCAATGGCGCCGGCCGCTTCGAATGGACCACACTCAAGTGGAACGAAAATGCGCGAAAGCTCTACAAGAGCATCGGCGCTGAAGAAAAAAGCGAATGGCTGCTCCTCCGCATGGACGCCGAATCGCTCGCGAAATTTTCCTGCGGTGGCACCGGTCATCCGACTGATGGTTGCCGCTGCGGCGGCAAAGGCGTGCATCACACGAAACCCGAACCCACCTCGCACGGCCATTGTGGCTGCGGTGGCGCAGGCCACTAACAAACCTTTAAACATGAGCTCCACCATCGAAGTTCTCCCCGGACGCGCCGCCTCAATTGCCGTTGCCGGCGAGGCGGGTGGGGCGATGGTGTGCGATAAACATTCCCTGGCGGGATCGGTGACACAGCGCGCTTGCGTGTTTTGTGGATCGCGCGTGGTTCTTTATCCGATCGCTGACGCACTGCACGTTGTGCATGGCCCGATCGGTTGCGCTGCCTACACTTGGGATATTCGCGGTGCGCAGTCCTCCGGACCGCAGCTACACCGGAACAGTTTTTCCACCGACATGCAGGAGATGGATGTCATCTACGGCGGTGAGAAAAAACTCGAACGGGCGCTCATGGAGCTGATCGAAAAGCATCAGCCAAAAGCCGCGTTCGTCTATTCAACCTGTATCGTGGGAGTGATTGGCGACGATGTCACTGCGGTGTGCAAAAAGGTCGAAGCGGCAAAAGGAATTCCCGTTCTCTCCGTCGCAAGCGAGGGTTTCAAAGGCACAAAAAAAGACGGTTACCGCGCAGCCTGCGAAGCGGTTTACACGCTGATTGGCACGGGTGACACAAAGAGCATCGGGCCGCTCAGCATCAACCTGCTTGGCGATTTCAATATCGCGGGCGAGACCTGGATCATCCGGGACTATTTCAAGCGCATGGGCATAGAAGTTGTGGCGACCATCACTGGCGATGGCCGGGTGGATGACATTCGCCGCTGCCATGGTGCTAAGCTGAATTTGGTTCAGTGCGCCGGTTCGATGACCCACCTCGCGAAGAAGATGAAGGAGGATCATAACATTCCGTTCCTTAAAGTTTCTTTCTTCGGGCTCGAGGATATGTCGGCCGCACTTTACGACACCGCCAAGTTTTTTGGTGACGAGCAGTTGATGGACAAAGCCAAGGAGGTCGTGCGCGACGAGATTGGAAAATTTTATCCCCAGTTGCGTGTCTACAAAGAAAAGCTTATCGGCAAAAAAGCCGCGATCTATGTCGGTGGCGCATTTAAGGCCTTTTCACTAGTTCGGGCACTGCGTACGCTTGGCATGACGACTTCGATTGTCGGGACGCAGACGGGCGACAAGGACGATTACGCGCAGCTCCGCGAAATGTGCGACGCTGGCACGGTGATCGTAGACGATTCGAATCCGCTCGAACTCGCCAAGTTCTGCCTCGAAAAGGATGTCGATCTTTTCATCGGTGGCGTGAAAGAGCGCCCGATCGCCTACAAGCTCGGCATCGGTTTCTGCGACCACAACCACGAGCGCAAAGAAGCGTTGGCGGGGTTTGTTGGTATGTTCAATTTTGCCAAAGAGGTTTACGCGAGTTGCTGTTCGCCGGTGTGGAATTACGTGCCGCGTAGAGCCAGAAGCCAGAGGCCAGAAGTCAGCGGTCAGAAGTCGGATGCTGAAAGTCAGACGGAGGTCGCATCATGAGCTGCTCATCCTGCAAACCACAGGTCGGACCCGAAGAAGAGGGCAAAGAAGAATTTCCCGGACCGACGACCAACGCCTGCAAACTTTGCACACCGCTCGGTGCGTGCCTCGCCTACAAGGGCATAGCGGGCACCATTCCTTTCCTTCACGGTTCACAGGGCTGCGCGACGTATATCCGCCGTTACTTGATCAGTCATTTCCGCGAGCCAATGGATATCGCTGCGTCCAACTTCGCCGAACATTCGGCCGTGTTTGGTGGACGTGAAGTACTCCACACCGGAATCGAAAATGTTTCGCGGCAGTATAAACCAGAACTAATCGGCATCGCTACGACCTGCCTGAGCGAGACGATTGGCGAAAACATGCCGCAGTTGCTGCACGAGTACAAAAACCGGACCGACGTCTCACACGACGCGGCGCTCGTGCATGTTTCCACTCCAAGTTTCAAGGGCACGCACGTCGATGGCTATCACAAGGCGGTAAGGTCGATTGTAGAATCGCTCGCTGAGGCTGGCCCAGAGAATGTCGCCGGTCCTGTCGCGCTGATGCCCGGATTTGTTTCAGCCGAGGACTTGCGCCACCTACGTGAACTGTTCGCGGCTTACGAGCTCCCGCTGACGATGGTGCCGGACTACTCTGAGACGATGGATGGTGGTTCGTGGGCCGCCTACGAGCGCATTCCGGTAGGCGGAACCACGGTTGAGGCCGTGAAAGCACTGGGCTCGGCCCGCGCGGCGATTGAGTGCGGGCACATCCTCGCGACTACGTCAAAGACTGCTGGTGCGCACCTAGCAGATAAATTTTCGGTCCCGTTGCATCGTATCGGCCTCCCGATTGGTCTGCGTGAAACCGACCGGCTGTGCGAAGTTATGGGGTCTATCGCCAGCCGGGAAACTCCCGCCGCCGTCGAAGCGGCACGTGGTCGCTTGATCGACGCGATGGTCGATGGACACAAGTATGTCTTCAATCAGCGCGCGGTGGTTTATGGCGACGAAGACATGGTGATCGGGCTCACGTCCTTCCTCTGCGAAATCGGTGTCACGCCGGTGTTGTGCGCGAGTGGGGGACGCAGCCGACACTTCGCGGCCGAACTTCGCAAGCTTGTACCCGAACTACCAGAAAGTACCATAATCCGCGAAGGCGCGGACTTCTCCACCATCGGTACCGAAGCCGAGGCGTTAAATCCAGATTTGCTTATCGGCAACAGCAAAGGTTACTCCCTCGCCCGGCGTTTGAAAATTCCCCTGATACGCTGCGGTTTCCCCATCCACGATCGCATGGGCGGTCATCGCATTCTTCACGTCGGTTACCGCGGCGCGCTGGCGCTCTACGATACGATCGTTAACGCGATCCTCGAGCGGAAACAGGACACATCATCCATCGGCTACGCTTATCTCTGAGGGCAAAACCATGATCCACGATCTTACATCCGACACCAACGCGTGCTCCTCCGACTCCGTCACTGCGGTGAACGAAGACGGCACGCTCCAGCCGACCCTCGATTTTTCTAAGCACCCTTGCTTCAACAAAGACTCGCACCACAAGCACGGTCGCATCCATCTGCCTGTTGCGCCACGCTGCAATCTCCAGTGTAATTTTTGCAACCGTAAGTTCGATTGCATGAACGAGAGCCGGCCCGGCGTGACGAGCGCGGTGCTCTCGCCGACCCAGGCTTCGGCTTACCTCGACACGATGCTCAAGCGCGTGCCGAACCTGACGGTAGTAGGAATCGCTGGTCCTGGCGATCCGTTCGCCAATCCGGTCGAGACGATGGCGACCCTCAAGGATGTGCGCCGGAAGCATAAGGACATGATGCTGTGTCTCGCGACTAACGGTCTCGGCATCGGGCCGTACATCGATGAGATCGCTGCACTCCAGGTCAGCCACGTCACACTCACAGTTAACGCGGTTGATCCTGAGATCGGCGCAAAAATTTACGCATGGATCCGCGACGGGAAACGCCCAATGCGCGGCCTCGAGGCAGCCAAGCTGCTGCTCGAACGTCAGCTCGACGCCATCGTTCGCCTAAAAGAGGCCGGTGTGGTGGTTAAGATCAACTCGATCATCATCCCGGGTGTTAACGACCAGCACATCGAAGCCGTCGCCACGAAAATGGCCGAGCTGAAGGTCGATATCATGAACAGCATGGCCTTCCTGCCGGTCGCTGGAGCTGAGTTTGAGAACATCGCGCCGCCAGATAACATGCTTGTCGCTAGCACGCGGTTAAAGGCAGGACGTCATGTTGCCCAGATGTCGCACTGTGCGCGCTGCCGTGCCGACGCCGTCGGTCTGATCAACGAAAAGATGACCGAAGAGAATCTCATCACACTGCAGGAGTTTGCCCGGCCCGGTGTCGATTCCGATGACGCACGGCCCTACATCGCAGTGGCTTCGCAGGAGGGCATGTTGGTAAACCAGCATCTCGGCGAAGCGGCCCGCGTGATTGTTTTCAAGCCGGACGCAACCACTCCTTCAGGTATAAAGTTCGTTGAAGTGCGCAAGACTCCCGAACCTGGTGCTGGTCAGGCGCGCTGGTCGGAGTTCGCTGATATCCTGCACGACTGCCGGGCGCTTGTCGTCTCCGCCGCTGGTCCGCAGCCAAAGCGTGTACTCGAAGATCACGGCGTCACTGTTATCGAAATGGAGGGCATGATCGAAGAGGGTCTCTCCGCCATCTTTGCCGGGAAACCAATTCCGGCTTCGCTCAGTCGTCGGTTCACCTCGTGTGGTTCGGGTTGTAAAGGCACAGGCACGGGCTGCGCGTGAACGTGAACCGGCGACGGAGCGGCTAGTTTTCCAACATAACTCAAATCGAAAGATCACCGACCATGTCTAAACCAACTCATCATCTCTTTGTCTGTGGAAGTTTTCGCGCCAATGGCGAACGCCAGGGCGTTTGTCACAAAAAAGAATCCATGAACCTGCTCTCGTACCTTCAGGGCGAGATTCAGGATCGCATGCTCGAAGGCGTCGAGGTCGCCGTCACTGGCTGCCTTAACGTCTGTACTAAAGGACCGGTTATGATCGATTACCCATCAGGTAATTTCTACCGCGTGCCAGGCACTGATGCGATCGACGCGATTCTTGACGCGATCGAAAACGACACCGTTGCCGCCGAGTATCAGCTTACAGTCTAACCCAAACAAACACTGTCATGGCCTACATTATTGAAGCAGATTCTTGTACTGCCTGCGCGGCGTGTGCCGACGTGTGCCCTTCTGGTGCGATCTCCGTGGCCAAAAGCGGCGCGAACTATGTGATCGATGCTGAAAAATGCGTCGATTGCGCAGCTTGCGAAAGTGGTTGCCCCAGCGGTGCGATCAAAGCCGGAGCCTAGAAGGTAAATGTGAACCGTCTCCATCTAGTCGATACAACACTACGCGACGGCGAACAGGCTGCGGGCGTGGTTTTGTCTCGATCGGATCGGGTAGCGATCGCACGGGCTTTAGTAGAAGCGGGTGTGCCCGAACTCGAAGTCGGGGTTCCTGCCATGGGGCCCGGTGCTGTGGCCGATACCGCGTCGGTGGTTGCTGCGGTTGGTGCGGAGCGCGTGGTTACGTGGTGCCGGAGCGTGGAGGCCGATTTGGAGGCCGCCGTCGCTACGGGTGCAGCGGCGGTGCATCTTTCGTTTCCATCTTCAAGCCTTCACCAGAAGGTTTGGCGATTTTCGCCCGAGGAGGTTTTTGAACGAGTGCGGACGTTGATTCCGAAGGCGCTAGAATCTTTTTCCCGGGTGTATGTGGGCGCACAGGACGCGTCACGGGCAGAACCTGATTTTCTAACCAACTTTACCCGCATCGCCTGGGAAGCTGGTGCGCAGCGTATCCGTTTTGCGGACACGGTGGGACGGTTGGCACCGAGCCAGATTGCGTCAGCCCTTGCACCCATCCAGAACGCCGCACCGGAAATGGAAATTGAATTTCACGGGCACAACGACCTCGGCATGGCCACCGCAAACGCGCTTGCCGCGTACGAAGCCGGCGTTCACGCAGTCAGCGTAACTGTCAATGGCCTCGGAGAGCGTGCAGGCAACGTAGCTCTTGAAGAGCTGGTGATGGCGTTACAGGTTGCACATGGTTATAGCGGGCTGGTCGATTGCTCGAAACTGGCTGCACTGAGTGATCTTGTGGCGCGTGCAGCAGACCGTCCGCTCCCAGCGCAGAAACCGGTGGTTGGCGCGGCGGCATTTTTGCATGAGTCGGGGATTCACTGTGCCGGCCAGTTGCGCGACGAGCGTAGCTACGAAGCGTATTCGCCGACAACGGTTGGGCGCGAACGTCCTGCCTTCGTTTTTGGCAGCCACACAGGCAGTGCCTCGGTCGCGGCTGCGCTGACTGCGCAGGGCTTACAGATATCACCCGAGAATGCCCGTCGTGTTGCCGCACGCGTGCGTGAACTCGCAAACTGTCGTGGGCGGACACTGAGCATCGCCGAGATACGCGGACTTCTAAACGAATCAGCCGCCTGATACAAATTCTCTGAAACGAAATTATTACTACAAGCCATGAGCTTCAAGTCCTATGCCATCCGCTCGACAGATTACGATTTGATCACACTCGACGATCCGCAACCACTCATGTTTTCCGGACGCAACGGATTGATCGCGAAATTTGTGCTTTCCGAAAAAAATCGAGCGATGAACCCGTGGAAGCTGTGTGTGGGCGAGATCCATGCCATCGCGTTTCCGGCGAAGTTGCTGCATGATCGGGCGATCGTGTTTGAGCAGGCTGAGGATTCCGAACGCACACTCATGTGGTTGCAGAGCATTTCTGGCATCTCAAACTCCAAGACGGAAATGATGTTTTCATTCACTCCGCTCGCGGTGGTGAATCAGAATCTACTCACAGTACGGCGTTCCGCCGTGGACCGCAGCTATGGCGAAGATCTCATGCTCGATGGGGGCGTGCTTTCTCCGGAAGGCCCGTGGCATTGGAAAAAACCTCACCTCGCGCTTGGCGGAGTCGTGCTCGGCTCCTCGACTCTCACCCCATTAGCCTCAACCGGCTTTGCTGACAGTCTTTGATGCGTAAGAAACCTGACGCCATCGGTAAACTACGAAAAAATCCTCAAGCTAATAGGAAACTCAAGACTGGGGGCACGCAGGGACGACTGCGTTGGATCTTTGGCTACTGATAAACAAACTGTAACAGTATATATACTGTAGTTTTGTCTTCAGGATTCTGAGCTGCAATCAAACCTAGTTTGCTGAGGGCCGCATTTTTCGATGGACTGACATGTGGTAATATAACGACTTGCAATAAAGCCGAGGGGAGCGGGCGGGCCTGTGATTATTTTGAAGCCAAATTCTCCGATTTTGACACGACCGAAAACGTCAAATGAACCGAAACAGTCAAAAAGGAGTAAAACAATATTGCCGCTACAAGCAGTAATTTCAGACTAGCGATAAGTTCGGCTTTCTTGATTTATAAGTGCCGTTATTCAATTCTGTAGGGCTTTCCCTGAAAATTTGGGTTCGCGTATCAAAACGATTGCCGAATCGGAACATTGCACTCAACCAGCGGACCATGGCCTGAGGTTTCAGAGTACTTATACCTTATGATTCACTGCAATTCCTGTTTTGTTAACCGTTTGCTTTACCGTCGTTTACCTGCGGTGCGAAGAATCGTAGTTGGTGCTTGCGGATTGGTTCGGCACGAAGCCAGAGGTGATCATCTTAATTTCCTACCATGAACGCAGCTGTTTCACCGCTGGATTCCGGATCAGTCTCTGCCAAACGATTGGCTCTCACGAACGCGGCATCGTCTGCAAGCGTGCGGCTGACAGGAGAACCTACACCTGCGACATCTCCAATTGAAAAAGTGCGCAAGGCCGTACCGCGGGCACAGCCGCGCGAGCACGGCTACCGTCTGGGCGGTCAGGTGTTGGTGGGCGATACCATCGTAGCTTTCCTTGCTATCCTTGCAGGCCTTTCAATCCGCGAAGGCCAGCGCACGGGTTGGGGAGAGTTAGTTCAATTTCAGCCCAACCTGAATACGGCACTTTTAATTTGGAGCGCAGTGGGCAGCATCGTCTTTGTTTGGGTCATGATGATGTTTCGTTCCTACGATGTTAAAAGCATCTATCGGATGCAGCAGACGATTAAGGACGCAGGTAAGTCGTCTATACTATGGGCTGTGGGCGCGTGGGCATGTGTTGGCCTTTTCGGAATGGGAGGTTTTTCACCGCGTATTGGCGCACTCTATTGTGTTGGTACCTTATTCACGGGGATCGTCGGTTGGCGGTTGTTGACGTTCGCATATCTACTCAAACCTCAGGTTAAACATGCAGTGAGCGCACGAACGATCGTGGTTGGCTGGACCGGTCAGGCCACTCACTTGCGTGAAGTCATGCAAACCGATTTGGGCCAATTGGCGGAGATTATTGGTTGTGTACCCATGCCGGGCGGACGTTTTGCTGAACGTCCACCCGCAGATGTGGCTGTGTTGGGTGATTATTCAGCACTTCCTCAGCTCGTAGCAGAATGCCGTGCAGCGTCCGTTGTTCTTGCCGACGTCTCTTGTTCTTCGGCCGAGATTCATCACCTCATTTCTTACTGCCAAAGGGAATTGCTCAACTTCCAGCTCATACCACAATATTTTCCCGCTCTCTACTCAGGTCTTCAGGTCCAGACCGTGAGCGGAGTGCCTCTTCTTGGTGTGAGCCAGCTGCCTCTTGATCGTACGCTCAATCGGGTGATCAAGCGTGGTATCGACATTGTGGGTGGAGTGGTGGGGTTGGCGATTTCAGCGGCCATCATTCCGTTCTTTTGCGCGCTAGTCTATCTGGAGTCCCCAGGCCCGGTCATCTTTAGGCAGCGTCGCACCAGTCGCGCTGGACGTAATTTTAATATATACAAGATCCGCAGTATGCGCCTGAACGCTGAGAGCGGCACGGGCGCCGTTTGGTGCAAGCAGGAAGATTCAAGACGTCTCAAGGTCGGAGCTTTCATGCGGAAAACGAATATCGATGAGCTTCCCCAGTTTTGGAACGTACTCAAAGGCGATATGAGCATCGTTGGCCCGCGTCCAGAGCGACCCGAACTAATCGCTAAATTCAAGCATGAGATTCCCAATTACAACGCGCGCCATGAGGTGCGTGCCGGCTTGACGGGTTGGGCGCAGATCAACGGGCTTCGTGGCGATACCGACTTGGTAAAGCGTATCGAAGCCGACCTCTTTTACCTTGAGAACTGGAGTCTGCTTTTGGATTTCTACTGCATATTCGCGACACTCGTGAAGCGAAAGAACGCATATTGATCGGATGCAGCTGCCTCGCCTAAACAAACTCGCTTCACCGCTCGCACTGCTTTGCCTGATGCCCTTTGCATCAATCGCCAAGGGTGCGCTGTGGCAATCCACCGACTGGGCCGTGACCGGAACCTTGGATGGTGCGGTAGGTTATGACTCCAATCTGACCACCAGCCATGATGGCCGGGAGGATTTCTTTGTTGTTGCTAAGCCTTTCGTCACTTTGCTGCGCCGAAATTCGAGCACTGATTTCAGGGTTAACGGTGGCGTGGCGAACACCCAGTTTATAAATGGGCGGCAACCAGCTCAGACGGATCTAAAATTCGACGCGATCTTCGCCTATCCGAATGCCGATAATGTCATACCTGTTTACCGGCTAGATGGTTCCTGGCAAAAAAGCACCCAGCCGAATCAATATCTTGGAGAAAGAGTTGAATATAAACACACGACGCTGCGGTCCGAGGGCTATATTCCCCTGACTGGCAAGCTTGGGTTGCGTGGGACGGCCGAATACGAAGCCGATGATTACGATAAAGAAAAACTTAACCGCAACGACCGCTCCGAAGTGTTCGTCGGCTTGGCTTATAAGCGCGGCATCCGTACTGAATTATCGACGAATATTGGCGCGGCCAACGGGCGTTCGCGGCCTAATGATGAAGCACGCGTGGAGTCCAAGGTTCGCAGCACTGAGTACTACATTACCGCGCGCCTGTTGGGAGAACTAACTCCCAAGATAACGGGCAGCGTCTATGGTGGATTTGGACGGGTTCGGTATCGTGGCGGTTACGAAAATACCGATTACCTTCCGGTGGGCGGAGCCGACCTGACTTGGGGCTTTGATCCACGCCGCACGCTTGTACTGGCTGTTTATAGTGGTGCGCGGTACGCGCCTGATGGCCTCGCGGTAAATAGTACACGTGCGTTCCTGTCGTTCACGCATGTGATCATTAATCGCTGGCAATATATAGTTCGAGCTGGTCCTACTCATTCCGTCTACAGTCGCAAAACTCGCGAACGTACTGACGATAGCTGGGATGGTGGCGTTGAATTTATCTATCGCCCCTCAGAACGCTTCCGAGTCTCGCTCAGTGTAAACTATACTAATCAAAAATCGGGAATTAGTGCTTACGATTTTGACCGCAACGTGATCTCTCTTGGCGCTTCCTATCATTTTTAGTCCCATGCATTGTATTATCTCATCCACCACACGTACTCCGCGTTTCTTGCTTTGCGCAATCATCGCAGCGTGCTTCAGCCTGACGATTGCGCCAACCGCTTCCGCGCAGACGCCTGCAGTTCAGGCCGCAGCATCAGACTATCGGATTGTTCCACGCGATCAGATCAAATTCCAGATTTCTGGAGAAAATGACGAGCCGCTTCACCAGCGTGTTTCGTCGGGTGGAGAGGTCTCGGTTCCTCTTCTTGGCGCTGTCAAAGTAGTCGGCTTGACTCTGCGCGAGACAGAAGGGCTGATTGAAAAACGCTACCGTGACGGAGGCTTTTACCTCAATCCTCAGGTTATTCTTTCCTTCGAGTCTTACGCTCCGCGCCTCATCTCGGTCTTGGGGCAGGTTAACAATCCGGTACAGGTCGAGTTTTCTATTGAGCGCGAGCAAATGGGCATTGTTGGCGCGATCACTCGTGCTGGCGGCTTTACCCGAGTTGCTCAGACCGATGCAGTCAAAGTCATGCGGACGATCGATGGAAAAGAGACTGTTTTCAAAATCAACGTCGCTTCCTATCTAAATGAAACCGCCAAGGAGCAGGAATTCAAGCTGCTCCCTGACGACGTCGTCTTCGTTCCTGAACGCGTATTTTAATTTTCCGATGCACTCCTCAAACCCAACGTCCAGTACAACACGTTCTCCACTTCCCGCCAACGGAATGTCCGCTGGCGACACCGGAGCGCCTTTTAGTGCGACGGGTGCCCCGTTTGCGTTAACCAACGCACCTTTTAGTGCCTCGTCCGCTCCATTTCCCTCAGGTCGCACGCGTCCTGCTCCGGTGAGCAATGATTTCACGTTCAAGGAATTGATCGATCTGATCAGTCACGCCCTTCTGGTCATTCGCGCCAAGTGGTATTTGGGCCTGTTGGGCGCACTCTTGCTCGCAGGTCCTGCCGGCTATTTCTTGTTCAGCCGTCCAATGGTGTACACGGCACAGACAGCGCTCCTCGCGCAAAGCACCTTGGACAAAGTCATTGGCACTTCCGAAGGCGGTGGCTCCGAGCAATTGCGCGAAAATAATCTGCGCAACCATCTTTCGATGATGACCAGCCGCAAGTTCCGTGCTCGGCTGGCCGATGCGTTTACCGATGCGGAGAAAAAGTTAATCGCCGCGCCCTACAACGCTGTTCCTGACGCTGAGTTTTTCCAGGACTTCTTCGAGAACTCTATCGCGATCGAACGCGAACGCGGCCGGGAATATTATACAATTTCCGTCTCACATCAGGTATCCGGAACGTCAATACTCGTGGCTGACCGCGTGGCGACCGAATACCTGAATTACGTGCAACAGGAATACAAGGAAGCTAACCTGAGAGGGTTCGCGATCTTGGAAAAACAGGCAGACTCTATCCGAACCGACATCGCCAAGGTCGAATCCGAACGCCTCGATTTTAGGAAGAAGAACGGAATTATTTCCCGCTCTGACAATCAGGGCATTCTGACCGAGCGCCTCAAGCGACTCGATGGCAGCCTGACTGAGATCCGGGTCAAACGCCGCGGACTCGAAACCCTTACGAAGCAAGCCCAGGCTGATCGCGCCAAGTCGAAATTTCCTTGGGACAACTCGTACCTTGCTGGATTCGCCAACAACGAAACCTTGCGCCAGGAACTCGATCGTCAGATCGCCCAGCGTGCCGTGTTGGCCAGTCGTTATGGCCCGAATCATCCCAAGATGCGTGATATCGATTCTCAGATTGAGGCGATCAACAGCAGCATTCAGCGCAATTTCGATGTCGCCGTTCGCGACCTTGAGGCCCAACTCGACGTAGCTTCCCAAAACGAAGCGCTACTCAGAAAAGAATTCGACGACTCTTTCGAAAGCTCGATCGAGATCGAGAAACTAGCCTCAAATTACGAAATTCTGAGCGCCGGCGTAGACTCGAAGAAGATTACGCTCAACGAACTTGAGAAGAAGATCGGTGAGGCATCGATCTCGAGCAAGCTCCCGGCAGACTTCATGCAGATCGTCGATCCTGCCTATCTAACTAAACACCGTATACCAAAAAAAGCACTCTACGGCGTGGTTATATTTTTTCTCGCCATGGGCGCCTTTGTTGGCAGTCCCTTGCTCGCGAGCGCTCTCGACGAACGCGTTACGGGTACAGCCGACGTTGAAAAGGTTCTTGGTCTTGGTTTGGTTGGCGGCATTCCCAAGCTTAAGCAGCGGGTGGAAGATCGTGCACACGTCGTGCGTAACAAGCTCGACCTTGTCACGTCAGAAGCGTTTATCGCGATTGTCGGCCATCTGGAGGTAAATTCGGCTCTGCGCTATCCTCGCGTGCTCCTCGTTACCTCGACACTGCCGGGTGAAGGCAAGTCTTTGATCGCTTCCAATCTGGCGAGCACGTTCCGACAACTCGGGAAGAAAACTATCCTGGTCGATCTCGACCTGCGTCGCCCCGTCCAGCATGTATTGCACGGCGTCTCGCAAGAAAAAGGTTTCGTTTCATGGGCGAAGTCTGGCTTCCCGGCCAATGAGCGTTTGTTGGAACCAGATGGTTCGTTAGGGGTGCGAAAACTCGTTGACGGTACCGATTTGATTTCTGCGGGCGGCGCTGAATCTCAGCCCAGCCAATTCCTCGTTTCCGACTCAACCGAGGCGCTCATCAGCCGTCTTCGTTCCAGCTACGACGTGGTGATCATCGATACGCCACCAGCGGGCGTCTTCCAAGATGCGTTGATGCTTGCCCGATTTGCCACTGAGCGAATTCTCGTTACCCGCGAAAGCGTCGCTCCCGTGGTTCAAGTTAAGCAAGTCATCGACGAATTTGCCAAGTCCGAGCTCAGGTTCCAGGGCGTTGTCTTGAACGGTTTCATTCCGAGAAATGCGAACAAGAAACTCGCTTACGGATACAAGGCTGCAGCTCAGGGCTATTCCTATGGCAGGCAGGAAAAGGGTAGGCCTGCGACCACCGCAGCCAGCCCGAAGCTGCCTGCAAATGCCGTCGCGCCTAAACAGCCTGCGGCTACGCCCAAGGGCTGACGCTTAGTGCTTTGCCGCTTCAGGTCGTGGCGGCTAAAAACACGGCCTGTATTATTCATTTCATGCTTCGGCAGTTTAAAACCGCCATACGTGTGTACTTCCTCGGAGCATTGCTCTGGAAGTGACGGGGCGAAGCTCGGTTTGTAAATCGCAATCGGGCTGGGTAAATAAATCTCAATCGAATCTATATTATATGAAAAAGGCACTTATCACCGGTATCACCGGTCAGGATGGTTCATATCTTGCAGAGCTTCTGCTCAGCAAAGGCTATGAAGTTCATGGCGTGATCCGCCGGGCTTCGACCTTCAACACCAGCCGCATCGATCATCTCTATAGTGATCCGCATGTAAACGGCGTGCGCCTTCATCTGCATTATGGCGATCTCGCGGATTCCGTGCAGATGGTTAAGTTGCTCTATCAGCTACAACCCGACGAAATCTACAACCTTGGCGCGCAGTCGCATGTACGCGTATCATTTGACGTGCCGGAGTATACAGGCGACGTTGTCGGTCTTGGTGCTCAGCGTATTCTCGAAGCGATCCGCGAAACCGGCCTTGTGAAAAAGTGCCGCTATTATCAGGCGTCATCCTCCGAAATGTTCGGCAAGGTACAGGAAGTTCCCCAAACCGAAAAAACTCCTTTCTGGCCACGCTCACCTTACGGTTGCGCCAAGATGTATGCCTATTGGCTGACGGTAAACTACCGCGAAAGCTACGATCTCCACGCGAGCAACGGCATTCTATTCAATCATGAATCTCCGCGCCGCGGTGAGACGTTTGTCACACGCAAGATCACTCGCGCCGTTGGTCGCATAAAGATGGGCCTCCAAGATTCCATCTACCTAGGTAATTTGGATGCAAAACGCGACTGGGGTTATGCGAAAGAGTACGTTGAAATGATGTGGATGATGCTCCAGCAGGACCAGCCGGACGACTACGTGGTGGGCACAAACGAAACGCATAGCGTGAAGGAATTTTGCGAAGTGGCCTTTGCCCGTGCCGGGCTAGACTGGGAAAAGCACGTCAAATACGACGCCCGTTACGAACGGCCTGCAGAAGTCGATCTATTGATCGGCGATCCCGCGAAAGCGAAGAAGCAACTCGGCTGGGAGCCCAAAGTCAGATTCAAAGAGCTTGTTGAACTGATGGTCGATCACGACATCCAACTCGCCAAACGAGAGCTGGCCGTCAGTAAAATATAATAGAGAAATTAGCATAAAAATCGTCTGAGGCAGGTTTTTTTATAAAAGCACGCTAACATCTTATACAAAAACTATGGGTCTGATTCATCGTTTTTTGTATTTCAATGACTCCTTCTTCAATAAGTTCTATATCACAGCCCTTGTTTGATAGAGTTTCCGGTTTCCTAAAGAAACTGTTGCGCAAGGAAGCTGCAGCGAGCACGGCTTTAACCCCATGGAATCGTATTCTGCTGAATTTCGGCGCTTCATTGCTCGGACGCGCGGTAGCCATCGTTTGTAACTTAATTTCTATACCGTTTGGGATGCATTTTTTAGGTGTGGAGGTATATGGTATTTGGGCAACCCTTACTGGAGGAATCACCTTGCTTTCTTTCTTGGATCTAGGCCTAGGAATTGGCTTACAAAATCGCCTATCTGCACTGATAGGCTCCGAAAGCCGCCACGAAATCGCTAGTTGTGTGCGCTCGTCGATTGTTCTCTCGGCTTCGCTGGCTGTCCTTTTTTCCTTGGTTCTACTTTCCCTCATTTGGCTAACCCCAATAGTGCCATTCATATTTAATAACGAGTCGTTTAGTTCTATCCAGCTTAAGCCTTGCCTATCCCTTTTAGTGATATCTGTAGTAACAGCTTTACCATTAAATCTATTCCCGCGAATCGCTCTTGGGCTTCAACATGGTTGGCTAATAGCAGCAGGTAATGCTCTTACGGCGATTCTTACACTTGCCACAATTTACATAGCGAGTCGCCTTCATGCAAATCTCCCAACTTACATTGGAATCACGATTCTCGCTCCTTTAGTTTCTAATTTCGTACTGATTCTGATTCTGCGGCATCTTGAGCCTTCAGTCTTACATGTGTGTGGAGCTGTTTCATTCAAAGACGGGTATGCTTCGCTTAAAAAGGGAGCCCACTATGTACTCCCGCAAATATCAGGTGCTATTCTGACCCAAGCACCAACTGCACTTCTTGGAACGTTAGGTGCCCCATCAGCTGCTGCGTTATTCAATGTTCTCTCGCGCCTATCCAGCCCGTTTTCGCAAATACAGCAGATGCTTTTGCTCCAGACTTGGCCGTCTCTTACAGAAGCAATATACAGAAAAGATCTAAAGTGGTTACTCAAAACCGTGCGAACCCTCCTTCGCACCGTAGTGGCTTCAAGCTTCATTAGTAGTTTGGTTCTGTTTTTTGCTTCCGTAAGTATACCCAGACTAATTTCGCCGGACCACAGTCTTGTGCTGCCAAAAAGCACAGCCGTCGCTTTTGCTGCGTTTACTTTTCTGTTTATGATAACGCAATCACTCGCTTTCATAAATAATAGTTTAGAGGCTACTAAAAGCCAAAATCTGCTAGCTTTTATTAATATAGTCTTCGTTATTTTTGTACTACCGAAGTGCGCTACGCTTGATGTGATAGCTGTTTTCCTTGGGCTAAGCGGACTGGCGTTGGTCTTCGCATTACCTGCGCTTCTCATTGAGCTCCGATTGGTCCTAAAACACTTCAGAGTAAAACATCAACTAGCGTGAACCCCTTAAGGTCAGTGGTGCTTACAGCCTTCCTTGCAACCCCAACAATCGTGGGGTTGGTCGGTTTGTGGAGTGGTGCGATGCTTCTTCCGTGCGGAACTCTTGAGATTCGTATCTATCTCACAATATTAGCATTAGCTGTGTTCGTTGCCTACTTTATCGGGACGATATTCTCCAAAGCCGCTACCGTGATCGGGGGTACTAGCAGCGAGCATAGCGATCAGTCGTCGCCAAATTCAATCATTCTGGTTTTGTCTTTGATTTGCGTCATTTTGTTCATTGTTCGGCTGGGATACTTCATTAAGTCGGGAGGTGCCGCACTCTACACATCAAGTGATGCGCTTGGAGAAGCGCGTTTACAACTACTCGAAGAAGCCGGCGTTTCGGGCCCTATTGGCAGAGTCTATACTCTGTTTTCTTGGGCCCAATTTGTATTGCCGGTTGGAGTCGTGCTATATTGGAACCAACTCACGAAACCGATGAAGCTTTTGGCTGCCTTTTCATCACTGCTTTGGCCGCTACTAGCAGTGTTGAGTCTTGGTCGTCTGAATGTTTTTATCGTGGCATATATCTTCCTGGTATTTCCGTTAAACTCAGGAAGCGTTTCCGTGTTCCGAATGCGCCCCATTATTACCAGGTTATCAATTGTTGCATTTTTAGTCGTCGGACTGTTTGTTGCTGGTGCCATACGAGAATTTTCAGGTGATACAAGGCAGGATCGGATAGCTATTAAGCAAAATGCATATGAGAAATTTGATAGTAATCTTGTCGCAATCATTCATTTCATACCTTTGGAGGCAGCGCGTCTTGGAGCCGCTCAGCTGCTCGATTATTCTTTGTCACCTTGGTATTATGGCGCTACCATGCTTTCAAAATCCAGGCGCGTTACTCCGTTTACGCGTAGCTTCTATTTCCTGAGTTGGCCTGCTGTCGCTCTCGGCCAATATCCGGAAATTGCGGTGCGCCGAGAAGCTGAATTTCGCATTCGGGAGTCAAGAGGTGTTCCTTTAACAACATGGACAACGTCTATTTATGATTATGTTGCTGATTTCGGTATGATCTTCGGAAGTGTCTTCCAGATTATGATTGGTTTTCTTGCAGGTGTTTTCTCGAACCGTACTGATTCGGGGCTATTTCGATCATCATTTTCGTGCTGTCTCGAACTTGCGGTTTTTTCGTTACCAACTTTCAGTATATTTATTATAACACCGATTGAGGCGACTATTTATATCTCAATAATTTACATTATTACGCGCATTTGCCGCAGAAATCACTAAAAATGTCATTTTGTATTGTAGTCCCTACGCTCAACCAGGGCCCCTTTCTCTCAGAAGCATTAAACTGTCTCTCTAGGCAGGGTGATGTATTATCTCAAATTATTATTTATGATGCGGGCTCAACTGATGAGACACCGCAAATCATACAGAAGTACTTAGCAAGTGAACCTAGAGCGGTAGCACACACACGGGCGGACAGTGGACAATCTGATGCACTCAATAAGGGTTTTAAGCAATCTACCGGGAGCTATCTTGGTTATTTGAATTCCGACGACATTCTTAATAACGATGCCCTAGCGAAAGCCTTCGCGATCTTTAGCAGTCATCCTTCAATAGATATAGTTACAGGTTCGCGTTCTTTCATTGGTCCTGCAGGGCGTAAGATCCTATCGTTAAAGCCATTTCCGTTGGCTCATCTAGAAAAGCCATGGACCACCGGCTTCTTTCAAGAAGCCACGTTCTGGCGGCGCTCAGCCTATGAACGTGCAGGTGGTTTCATAGATACTGAACTACGTTTTGCAATGGATGTAGACCTTTGGGTGCGAATGCGCCAAAACGGTTCGCGTGTTTACCGTGATCCAACGATACTTGGATTTTTCCGTCTTCATGGTTCATCGAAATCGATAACTAAGGCAAATACAGATGCGCGTAGGGAGATTGCACAAATTTCAAACCAAAATAAGTTTGGTTTTGAAGATTATACTGCCATTTCTTCAGCTAATTGGCGCTCAATACAATCCGAAATTGGTTTTATTCGGACGTTGATCCTGCGAAAGAAAATAGGCTTGGTGCATAAACCGTCGGTATTTCGGCGTTTTTGAGGATGCAGTACAGAAGTGTTTAAGGGCGAACCTTTCAGTTAGGTGGGGGCGTCTCAGAAACATCCATGCAATTATAGACTATAGGTTTAGATCTAGGATTTGACAATCGACCATTACGTATAAGGTGTAGCAGTCGAAATATTCACGATCTGATTGGATGAATTCGCGAAGCATTGATTTTTTGGGTTACAGCTCGAACAAAGTAGGCAACTGGCAATCCCCTGTTGTTTGACCGCATTTCTACTCATGACGCAAAACTTAATTATGAGGTTCTTAAACGGGAATAATTTGTGATATTTATTATTATACCAGTTCGGAATAGGTGTTCAAAAACATTAGAATGCCTGCGGGCCATTTCCACTGCACTTGATGCCTATTCTCATAGGATTGTCGTTATTGACGACGGCTCTACGGATCAGACGGCGGAAATGATCCGTAGTACTTTCCCAGAGGTTAAGATTATAACGGGCGACGGAAATCTTTGGTGGGGTGGGGCGGTTTATCTTGGCATAGAGTACGCGGTCAAAAACTTGGCCGATCAGATCGTTCTCTTGAATGACGATTGCCGTCCCACGCCCGAAGCATGGCGTTCCATGATCGACAATTCTAGCCGGGAGACTGAAGCGGTGTTCTTGGCAGATATACATAGTAATCATCAACCCCCAGTTCGCCTCAATTCTACATTAGTATACAAGAAGAACGACTCCAAATCTGATCTTGATGAATTAAGTAATGCAACTGGGCAGTTCGTGATTTTTACTGCTTTTACGGTAAAACAATTTGGCTTACCTGGAAAGAAATATTGCCCACACTATTATGATGGAGTTATGTTCCCATTTTGGAAACGACAGGGAGCGAAAATCTATAGAGTTAACGGGGCTCGGGCTACCTGTGAGTGGGAGGCGATGCGCGCACTTGAGCCCTATGATCGACTCCTTATCTCGCCGTCCAGTCTAATCTCGTATTTTTGGTTTTGTCTTTTCCATCAGAAAAGCCGTTATAAAATGACTACAAGGGTATCGCAGATGTGCACTCGTCACGGACTATTTAAAGGCGCAGTGTTTGCCGTGGTTCGGTATACAATTTTTGGCTTTTCATCCATGCAGTCCTATGTGATTCGACTGGCAGGCTCTGGCGAATCGGAATTTAGAAGACGCATTGAACTGTTATCGGACCATTCACTGCGTAAGGCAGTGCTATCAGAGCTCAGGCCGGGGACCCCAGTAACATTCTCATGAGCAGCATTCTGATTTCGAATGTCTACAGTACCCGAAATAAGGGAGACCAGGCACTGTTTGAAAGTTTATTGGATATTTGCGGGCCTCGGCATGTTCATGCTGTGGCTGCAGCCGATTACTCTGAGGTAAGTAAATCGTATCCAGGTGTTCGGGTGATACGATTGCCGTGGGAATCGAGATCGAAAAATCGGTTCAAAAAGCGGTTTAATAATCTGTTGGGTCTTTTGCTTTTCTGTTTAGATATACTGCTAATAAGGGGAAGATTTACTGAGTTAGGCTGCGCATTTCGCCGTTCGAAGTTGGTTGTCGCATGTGCTGGTGGTTATTTGGAAGACACCTCGGTTTCCTATTATGGAATGTTGGTGCAGATTTGGGCAGCCGTATTTCTTCGTAAGCAAATTCTTCTGGCTCCGCAGAGTATTGGACCGTTTAGGAAAAAGTGGAACCAGCGACTATGTTCATCCATTATCGGCCGGGCCACTTCAATTTATATCCGCGAGAATTTGTCCCTTTCATTCCTGTCGGATACCGCCAAGGAAAAGGCTGTCTTTAGTCCCGATCTGGTGCTCGCGAACGTCAACTACAGCCGTCCTCGACTGAGGGAGGCGACGCAGCCGCGGCCTGTTGTTGGGATTACGCTAGTTGATGCTGTGTATTATCTCGGTCGAGATGCGGCAACGGAGTACATTCGAAAGATTGTATGCGTCTTAGATGAATTGGAAACACGCGGGGTTGATGTCGAAATTGTGACACAAACTATTGGGTTTGCTGGCGGTACTTCCGACGAGGACATGATTGATGATGTTCTCAGGGCCCGTCAGGTGGTGCGGCGGAAAATGGTTCCAGACATTGCGTCGTACCTAGAAATCATCTCTGGCTATGATGCTTTCTGCGGGAGTAGGCTGCATAGCTGCCTGTTCGCGCTCAAGCGCCGTGTTCCAGCAGTGTGTCTGTCATATCAACCCAAAGCTCAAGGTATCTATGAGAATTTGCAGTTGAGTGAGTTTGTTCAATCCATCGAAACGTTTAATCCCGCCCATGTGTCTGATCAATTGGTTAGACTTTGCACGGATCCAGTTTTCTCAGCTAGCATTCAGGCACGTCTGGACGCTGCAATCGTGAAAGTGGAAGAGTGCGGACGGCAGTTTGTAGAAGACGTACGACGTCGTCGGTAGTCACTGTTTTAACTTAAAATACATGCTTCGTATTCTATTCATAAACGATTATGCCTCGGTGCGCGGCGGAGCAGATCAGGTTGCTATTACAGAAGCAGCGAGCTTGGCTGCAGTAGGCCACTGCGTCAGATTTGTTTGTAGCATGCCGGGTGTAATTGACGACCGGCTATTAGTAGCCGGGGTCGAGGTATGCAGTCCACCCACACAAGGCGGGGGCGGATTGAGGGTGAGTCCGTTGCAAGGGTTGTGGAACAAGAGTATAGCGAAGTGGCTGCGTGGAATTCTCGAAGATCAAAGCCGTAAGCCGGATATTGTTCATGTGCATGGCTGGACCAAGGGCTTTAGTCCGTCATTCTTTACGGTTCTTCGCCAGGCCAAAATTCCCTATGTAGTAACGCTTCATGACTATGTCATGGCCTGTCCCAATGGGGCATTTTATGATTTTGGTGGCAGTATGATTTGCCATCGACGGCCGCTAGGTATCAGTTGTCTAACCTGCAATTGTGATCGAATTGGCCGGAAGGAAAAGCTCTGGCGGGTAACTCGCCAATACCTAGCAAAATATACTGCACAAATCCCTTCCTGTTTGCCGCACGTGATCAACGTTTCTCGGTTCAGCCAGCGAATACTTTCGGAATTCGTTTCGCCGGTTACTGAGATGTGCGTATTGGGCAATCCAATTGGTGTTGAGAAACGCCCGCGCTTGCCTGCGCCTAAGGAAGGATCGTTCTGTTTTGTCGGTCGTTTTACAAAGGAAAAAGGAGTTGAGGCACTCGCGAGGGCGAGTGCGATTGCTAATGTAAAGGTACGGTACGTTGGTGCCGGAGAGAGTGAGCAGCTTATACGTAATCTTTCACCCTCCGCCGAAATTGTGGGATGGAAGTCACCGTCTGAGGTTCATGATATTATGCGGCAATCAACGGCTGTTGTTTTCCCGAGTTCATGGTACGAATGTCAGCCGCTGGTTCCTCTTGAGGCTGCGGCTTTAGGTGTTCAGTCCATTGTTTCGGATATTTGCGCTGCAGTGGAGTCGGTTAGGGATGGGGAGACGGGCTTTCACTTTGTTGATGGTTCGATCGAGAGTCTCGCCGCTAAGCTAACCGCAGCTATACAGCCGGGTATTGCGGATATACATGGTGCTGCTGCGTATGCAAATTACTGGAGTCAGCCTTCGGATCCTGAATCACATGCTGTAAAACTTCTTCAGGTCTATCGTAATATGTTATGTGTGAAACCTGCTGGGGTAAGTTGAATCCTATATAGACTAGGCCTAGTGATATCATAATTCTGTCACTAATCGTCGTTGTTTTATTACCCCATTGATTGGAGGCCACGTAGCTTGCTTTGTGGCTTCTTTACCTTCGATTTCCTTGCGCCGTATGTAATAGCAGCTCTGAAGTTTTCAAGTGTTATATGTTGGCGACTTAGTATAAGTATAAAATGAAAATATTATTTAAGATCATTTCGGCATTCATGTTTATGGTAGGCATTGTAAGCCCGGCGTTGTATGCTGCGGATATCAAAGTGTCGGGCTATGGAGCGGTGGCAGGAGATGGGAGGGATGACTCCATTGCCATTCAGGCGGCAATAAAGGCGGCCATTAACAAACCGGACAGTGTTGTTTTATTTGATCCAGGGATTTATGATATTGCGGCGATTCAGGGATCCAATCGCGCTTTGGAAGTCGCAGGGGCTTCGAACCTAAAAATCAACGGTGCCGGGGCGACATTGCGTGTCCATTCCGTAAGCAATGGGATAATCATCAGAGATTCGACTAACATTAGTCTTGAGAATTTGTCTTTCGAATGGTCTTCGCTTCCGTTTTCGCAAGCACGTGTCGTTTCGGTCGAGAATAATGACCTTATTGTGTCAATAGTCGGTGGAACAACTCCGAGTACAGCAGGAACTCCTGTGACGAGTCTGTTTTTGTACGATGAGGTCAAACGCAGACCCGCAGCGGGCGGTAATGATTGGTATGTTGGAGGTACGTTCACAGGACAAGGCGGCGGTAAGGCCCGTCTGTCGGGCTTCCCAAGCTATCTCTCGCGGGTAGGAGTCGGTGCCTCACTCTTGATTCGTTTCCAAACCTATGGAGCAAATGCGATTGTCTGTTTCAACAACCGCCAGCTTACGTTTACCCGGGTGTCGGTACACTCTGCGCCTGGAATGGCCGCAGCATTGAGCGGGTGTGAAGATGTACAATTTTCCTACTTTCGTGTGTTACCGCGTATCGATGCGCCACAATGGATCTCGACCAATGCCGACGGGATACACGCTACAGATTGCCGCGGTAACTTCAGTGTTTCCAACAGTGTTTTCAAAGCTTTAGGGGATGACGCTATAAATATAGGTGGTCTAATGCTGTTGTCTCAAAAAGGAACGACAGCCAGAGAAGTCGTCCTGCATCACGGCAGAGCCCAAGGAATCGGGGTTTCGCCGCCGAGGGTCGGCGATCTCCTGAAATTTTCATCTATAAATGAACCCTATAAGGTAGTGTTCTCAGCTAGTGTCGTAACGTCACTGGCAACCGGCCTTCCTGTGCAGCAAACAGTCACGCTGGATGCGGATGTGCCGGTTGCCCTGCAATCACAAGCCGTCGTATTCAATTCATCGGCGCGACCCGTGATTAATCTTTCACGTATTTCAATTGAACGTAATCGTGCTCGCGGATTTTGGCTTCAGGGAATAAGCGGCGATGTAAAAGATTGTACCGTGTCTGGATCTTCCGGCCCTGCCGTCGAATTACGGTCAGATGTATATGATTCGTGGGAAGGGCCCGCACCAACTGCTGTTCGCTTTGATAATTGCAGTTTCGGGGATTGCAATTACGGCCCAGGTAAATCGGTCGCGCTGATCAATAGTTATGCTTTGGATAGTACCGGCTCGATTTCCGCTATACGAGCTATCGACACCATCGCTTTTTCTCATTGCGAGTTTATTGCGGATGGCCAGCTATTGTCGTTTAAGTCGACGCGTTCCGTCACCATAGCGAATAGTAAATATTCCAGTAAGACGGCAACTCCGGTGGTGGCCGATGATACCACCATGCTCCTCGAATCAACCAATAATGTGCCTGGTGCCGGTTTCAAACTTGTTTCACCGATCGCTCCAACTATATCGATTAAGTAGGGCCACCACTGGTTAATGGGGGAGAGCCCAAGCGGCGGCTCATGTCGAATAGTTTGTGTATATAAAGGCAGAATAATAATCAAAACTTTGAGTATGCACGTATTGCAGGTAGTCGAACCAGGAAAGGATGGGGTCTTTCGCCATGTCGAAGGCCTCTGCGATTTTTTGCTCACGCGTGGAGATGCACGGGTGTCACTTGCGTATTCCGACGTTCGCTCGTCAGACCGGCTGCAGCCTCTAGTCGATCGTGTACGGTTATCTGGTAACTCGGCCATAAATCTGCAGGTAGGAAATTCACCACAGTTGGCAGACCTACGCGCTTATTTTCGATTACTCCGTTTATGTCGACAGGTACGACCGGATGTTATCCACGCCCACAGCTCAAAGGCGGGCGCATTGGCGAGACTTTTGCGTTTAGGAGGCGTTCGTGTCCCAATTATATACACTCCAAATGCCTACTTTGGTATGGGCTCTCGAAAAGCTGTGCGTGCAGGTGTGTTTGATGTTGCGGAGCGTGTTCTGTCTAAAATCGGATACACGATAAATGTTTCGTCGGATGAAGCTGAGTTTGCCCGGACCCGGCTAGGTGTTCCAGCCAGGCGTCAGTTTCTAGTCTATAACGCGATTGATACACAGGCCTTTCACAGGCCATCTGAAAAAGATAGACTAGACGCCCGAAAACAACTTGGCATACCGGAGAAGATTTTGGTTATTGGCTGCGTTGCACGCGATTCGTTTCAGAAGAATCTACAACTGCTATATAAAGCGACAGCCAAGGCAATGGCCGTGACGGATGAACTCTGGTTGCTGCATCTGGGGGAAGGGGACCTATCGGCGCTTACTCAAGATCTGGGCATCGGTTCGCGAGTTGTACGGGTTAATTATATGTCAGATACGATTCCCTTTTATCACGCAATTGATGCGTTCGCGATGTCCTCAAGATATGAAGGTCTTTCGTTTGCCATCATTGAAGCAATAGGCGCGGATCGGCCCATTATTATAACCAACGTTCCGGGGAATCGGGAATTTCTTTCGCTGGGACTTTCCCATGTTTGGAGTGCGCCGAATGAAGATGTGCAAGGTTTTGCTGACGCTATTCAATCGTGGATTACCGATATCCCACAGGGCCGTAATAGTAACCACCGAGAGATCACGACGTCACGGTTCGGATACGATGCGTGCTACGGCGAAATACGAAAGATTTATGATCGATTGGTTGTGGGTAAATGATGGGTTATGGTTTTGTAGGCCTCACGAGGCATGATATGCTGGCTGCCAGCGTTCTAATTATAATACTAACATGTTGATAACGAATTCGGATTCCGGTGGAAATCCCGACACGTTGCATCGATCAGAACGAACAGCCGTGAGCATACTTATCGTTGTTGAACCGGGCCTTGATGGCGTGTTTCGACATGTTCAAGGGCTTGTTGGCCATCTGTTAAAGGCCGATGCCCATGTTAGTCTGGCTTATTCTTCCCGGCGAATGGGTGCTGCTATGGGGAAACTCGTAGATCAAGTACGCCTTGCGGGCGGTGAGGTGGTGAACTTGGGTGTAACAAACCTATTAGAGGCCAGAGATATCCGTGGACTTTTCCGTCTGGTTCGTTTGATCCGGCGGGTGCGCCCGGATGTTATACATGCTCATAGTTCGAAGGCGGGGGCTCTTGTCCGGTTCCTTGCGTTGTTTATGCGGGGACCGCGCTACTTTTATACGCCGCATGCCTATTATGGCATGGCTAAACCAAGGGTGTTTCGAGTGCGTTTCTTCAACTGGGTTGAACGTATTTTAGGTCGGGTGGGGACTACGATCGCTATATCACACGATGAAGCCGAGTTTGCCCGCAATACCCTCCGGGTTCCGGCGGAACGTGTTCGTATTATACACAACCCGGTCGACACGGAGCATTTTTGCCCGGCGACGCCGGAACAGCGACGCGTTGCTCGCGCAAAACTTGGTATTCCCGAGCGAGCTGTCGTGTTGGCGACAATCAGTCGGATGTGTTGGCAAAAAGATCCGGAAACAGCCTACGCGGGGATTTCCCCGGTTTGCGCGCAGAATCCCGACTTGGTGTTTCTTCACCTCGGCTGGGGGAAATGGAAGGATTATCTGACGGAAAAAGGGGAGCAGCTTGGACTAGGTTCCCAGTTGAAAATAATGGATTACGTCGACGACCCGCGTGTGTTTTATCATGCGATCGATGGGCTTCTTGTTTCTTCGCGTTATGAGGCCGGATGGGCGCTTGTTTTTCTTGAGGCGATGGCCTGCAATCTTCCGTTGGTGGCATCGACCTGCTTGGGAATGTCTGATATTGGGCGCGCTGGTTTGTCGCACCTCTGGACGTTTGAGCCCGAAAATATACCCGGTTGCACCGAAGCCGTGCAGCAATGGTTAGTTTCTCATCGCGCAGGTATTCAGGGGTGCAATCACCGAGCTTTCGCGATCGAGCGATTGTCGCCTGGCCGGTGCTATGGCGCACTTTTTGAGCTTTATCGAAACGACTCGAATTTTATCAATGTTGCGCCATTGCAGTGACGCTTAAGCAAAATCCAACGAGTCAATCATGGCCAGGAAATCACCCAACGAGAGTCGCCGTCGCGGCTGGTTCAGGGATATGTTTGATCGGCCTTGGCGCGTTGTGGTTGGCCTTGTCGGATTGGTAGGTATCGGGCTTGCGACCTTCCTTTTGTTCCGACCTTCCAGCGATGTGCGCACACTGGGGTTGCCGCATTGGGAGATATTCCGGTGGATCGATGAACATGGTGTGTTTAGGAATCTGCCTGCGTTCGCCCTGCTGGCGGTGCCTTTTCTTTTGTTGGCGCGCGGCCGTCGACAACGCCGGATTGTCATTGTTTGGTTGGCGGGCTTTGTCGCTGTTACTGAGTTCGGTCAACTTGCGATCAGTACGCGGTGGTTTGATCTGAGGGATATTCTTTTCGGGTGGCTCGGCTTGGCTATTCTCTGGGCGGCAATGGAATTTGTCGCCTGGCGGCAGCGGTTAAAGTATCGCCGAATGTGTAGTGTCGGAGCACGGGGGCCCGCTAAATGCCGGGGGTAGTGGCGTGTTGTTTGGAAGCGCGAAGGGCTGCATCCAACTAAATCCCATGCAAAATGAATCTCGGAATGCGCCAAAGAGAGTCGGTGTCCTTCGAGGTATTGGGATTTGATCTTAGAAGTCAGTGATAACAATTAGTTCCTAGTTTATCGTGTATACTGATAATACTGAAGTGGCCAATATTTCGAGATGGCTCAACGCGGTCCGTAACTACGGTCCGATTACTTTGTGCGCGATAGCAGGTTTCCTTTCGGCGTTTACCGTTTCGATGGTCGGCCTTCTGCCTGTTGGCGAATTGGTCCTGGCGTTGGTTTTCCCTTGGGTGCTGGTTCGTTCCATTGCTTATCATGGCTGGCCCGCACGATTGCAGCAATTGGGCTGGTATAAGCTGTTGTTTGTATTGATCGGCGTTATGGCGATGGGTTATATCGGCAGCGATCTCTATCGTGGCACGGGTAGTGGCAATTTGATCCGTGGCTGGGCTCGTGTGGGATTTCTTGCAATCGATTTTGTAACGATTGCTTACTTGATCGATAGTTCTTGGCGGCGCCTGTTTGTTTTTGTGTTCGCACTCTATCTTGGGAATAGTCTCAACGCTCTGCTGGCTGGCCCGCTGATGGGTGAGTGGTGGAAATTCGGGGTGGGGTATACTTTGACTGCGATCGGGCTGTTTGCCGTAGCAGGGAGGAATCCCTTCTTGCAAGTAACCGTGGCTCTTATTCTTGGTTTGCTGAGTCTCGGTCTGGGGGCGCGCAGTCTCGGCAGTATCTGTCTTCTGGCGGCAGGCTTATTCTGGTTGCGCTATGCACGCGGTGTACTTCGACCGCTCGCGTTTGTTGTCATGCTTGGTGCGTTAGCTGGGATGTTTACGGCGGCTAATACAGTGTTTATAGAGAATCAGGATCACGCCGGCTCCAACATGGAACGTCAGAGTATGATTGAAACCGCTGCCGAGGCCTTCATCAGCTCACCGTTGGTCGGGCAGGGGTCGTGGTTTACCGCATCACGGATCAGTCGTCTTGAAGAACGAATGGAGCGAAAAGATCCGACCTTTCGCGGTTACAGTGAGGAGGAGGTGCGCAAGATATCCATTCATTCGCAACTGCTCGTCGCGCTGGCTGAAGGAGGGGTTTTAGGCGGACTCTTTTTTGTTTTCCTGGGAATGTTATTACTGAAGACGCTGCGCACGCTGGTAAACAATCCCATGCCGCATCGCTCGTTTCTCTTTTATTTGGTTATAGCTGGGCTGTGGAATCTTTGCATGTCGCCATTTTCAGGGGTCACCCGGATCGAAATAGCTCTCGTGGTTTGTGCGTGCCTTCTGGTCATCTTGCAGCAACAGGGCGAGCTTTCGGAGGACTACAGTGAGTAAACGACTTTTGTTTGTGGGCGTTAGTTCGATGAAGGACCACGCCGGGCAATATAAGCTCTATTTTCTCGCGGATGCTTTTGGTCGGCGTGGCATTCCGGTCACAGTTTTGGTGCCAGATATCGAGGAAAATAGGGCATTTTTCATCAACCGGCCGCACGTTCAAACTCATTTTTACCCGCCCTCGCATTCGTTGGCGGATGTCTGGCGGAAATCGAGTTTTGTCAATCAAGGCACTTGGTCGGCGATCTGGGTGGTCGGGGTTGGATTGCGTAGCTTAGTTATACGCAGTAGTTCGTCTAAAACGGTCCCGATTATTAAAGACTTCGACGAATTTCCTTCGATGATCGGGAGTTTTGGCTTCTTTCGGCGTTGGTATCTGCGCTGGATCGAACGCCGGTTAGTGTTGCAAGCCCAAGGGTTCACCTGCGCATCAGCTTTTCTAGAAAATACCGTCCGTAGTCAGCGACCGGATATTGGAGATCGACTGTTGCGTCTGCCAGTCGCCATCAGCGCTGATGAACACGTGGTTGATCCCGTTATTGTTTCCCGGTTGCGCCAGGTTGCGGCAGGGCGTCCGGTCTTTTTGTACGTGGGATCGGTCAATCGGTTTTATGAAGATCAGCTCGATGAGATTATCGCGCTGGCCGAGGTTCTGCATCGCCGCGGTTCATCGGCGCGGTTGAGGCTCGTCGGAGGTGGACCAGACCTTGATTACTTCAAGGCCAAAGCCTCAAAGGCGCAGGTTGGCGACACCTTGGAATTTGTGGGGCACGTCCGACGTGAAGAGCTCGCCTCGCACATGGATGCGGCGCAAGTGCTCGTGTTTCCTTTTGCCGCGAATGCTTTCAACCTATCGCGCTGCCCGACGAAAGCGTTCAATTATGCGGCAGCCAATCGTCCCGTTGTTACCAATCGTACGGGGGAGGTCGCGGCATTGTTAGGTGAGTCGGCGTTGTACTATCCCGAGCACGACGCGGAAGCTCTCGCCAGCCTTTGCGAACAAGCGCTTGCTCGCAGCACCGGCTACGAAAATGGAATACCGTTCGCGACTTTGACTTGGGACGCCCGGGCTGACCAGTTCAGTCAATGGCTCGCCGACAGGAACTGGCTGCCAGAGGCAATAGTTTGATCGATAGAAAGATGCTCGCGGCAGGAATCCCTGCGTTATCTGAGCTCTATTTCGTAAGCATTCCGCTGACGAATGTATGCAAGAAGCGAATGGTAGCTGCGGGCGAGATTAGGGCTAGAAACGCGTGGAATTGCGCGCGGCTCGCGCGACGCAGAGCCGGGACAATCAAGGCGATTCCATAAAAGCCGAACCATTGAGCTGCGGTCATGGCTATTGCCGCACCAATGGCACCGTAGCGCGGAACCAGTAGGTAGGTCAGGGTGAGCTGCAGTAGGGTTATTGCGGATACGGAGGGTAGATCGAGGATGAGTTTTCCGCGTGTTACCCAGAACTGGGAGCGCGCGATCGCGGAGAAAACTACCGGTCCGGACCAAAACAGAATTACCATGACAAGGGCCGAAGGTGCGTACGCAGGGCCAAAAAGCAGGGGAACGGCGAAGGGAGCGGTGAGTGTTACTGCGGTTGCGGCAATAAAGCCGACGAGTAAACTGGCGTTCGCATAGAGTTGGATCGCTTGCTCGGCGCGTACAGGATTTGTTTTTTGCTGCGAGACGATGCGCGGCAAGAGAACGGCGGCGACTATAACTGATATAGACCACCAAATCTCAGTGATGCGCAGTGCGGCGTTTAGATAACCGGCCTCGGCGATGTTAGGGGCAAGACTCTTTACGGCCATCACCATGATGCGGTCTGCGGTTGAGCCGAGTATGACCATGAGAACGGCGGGCCAGCCTTCGCGAAACCAGGCTCTGATCTGAGTGCGTTCTGGGCGGTAGGCAAACTCGTGACCGTGCAAGCGTCGAAGCAACCAGACTACCGCTCCATAAGTAATCGCCCATTCCGCCAGCGCCATGATGGCGAAGGTCGTAACTCGTGCGTTGCACAACACGAGTGCCACACGGCTCACCAGCGACAAAATCCATACCGCGTTTCGCGTCCAGACGAGCGGACGTGCCTGCCCAACACTTTCAAACCATATTTCGCAGGAGAAAAAAGCTTGAGGTAATGCCATCCAAACGACGATCAACGTAAGCTGTCGTGTTTCCTCATCTGGTGCCAATTGGCCGGCGAGGGCAGAAAGTCCCAGTGCCACAGCGAAAGCCAGCGCGAGACCGAGACTCACGCTAGAGCCAATAATCTTTCCCGCGTCGCCAGGCCTGGACGCGAGATCGCGCCGGATCATGCGATCGAAGCCGAGCATGACACCTTCCTTGGCGAGAGTCGCCAGTCCGATGGCAGCGCCGTAACTGCCATAATGTTCAGGGCCGAGATGACGGGCGATCAAGATACCCATGCTGACACCGCCAACCGCTTTCAGCCCACGCTCTGCGATCAACCATGCGATGTTGTGAGCTGCCTTCGGCTGGTTGCGTCCTGGCGGCACGTTGAGAGGGGAATCGAGAGCGGTGCTCATGCAGGAATGCCTCGCTGGGGCAAATTAGCCGCGGCTGCGCTACCATTTAATTTAGTGCTTAGCAGAAGGTTGTAGAAAGACTCGATTCGTGAGGTATGGGCTGCGAGTGTGAGCGGCTTTTCCCAATAAGATCGGTAAGCTTCGGTGCCGAGCCGGCCTGTCACATGATCGTCTGCGAGAGCTGCCATTTGAACAACCAGGTCTTCGACCGAGTTGTGAGCAAACAGGAGGCCGTTCTTCTCGTGATGTACAAACTCCTCCGCGGCAGTGCCTCGCGACGCGATGACAGGGATTCCGCGCGCTAGTGCCTCGGCCGCCGACAGGCCGAACGTCTCGCGGTAGACCGAAGGAAAGACGAAGGCGCGCGCCTGCCCGAGTTTTTTAACGATGTCAGCTGGTTCTAGCCAGCCGGTGAAGACTGCGTTGGGGTTTATGCGGCGCAGTTCTGCTTCGAGCGGTCCTGTCCCGCAGAATACGACCGGCACACCCAAGCGCGCGGCTGCTTCTGCGAGCAGCTGCGGCCCCTTGTAAGCTTCAAGTCGCCCCGTGAAAACGAAGGCCCGGTTTTGCGCCACATTCACCGGCGGTTGTTGCTCGATGGCTACGACGTTTGGAACGACTTCGATCCGGGCTTGAGGCGGTAGGTCGCGGCGAGCAAGGGTTGCGCAGGTTTCTGAGACGGCTGCGTAGGCCGTGAGTCGGCGGGGAATTTGAGCGACTCGGTTTTGCAACCAGGTTCGCGCGACGCGCCAAATCTTATGCGCAAACTTTCGCGAGTCACAGTGACACGAAAGACAGGCGCGGCTTAGGGCATGGTGATTACAGATGGTTGCCCTTGGGAAAATAAAATACGCGCCGTTCGGGCAGGTGATAAAATAGTCGTGCAGCGAAAGCAAAGTGAGAAAACCTGCTCTTAACGAAGCATGAAGTACCGATGCGGTGAGGGCGCTCGAGTAGAGGTGGGCGTGGACCACGGTCTCTTGTGGATTGAGACCGGCCAAAACCACACGCAATCGCTTAGCTGCCTCCCGATTCCACAACCCGCGAAAAGCCGCTAGCAAAGATCCTTGTTCTTGTCGGAGCCACGTACTTCCGAGGCAAATGACGGTAACACCGCGCAGCGATTGCACTTCGGGCGAAACCGGGCCGAAGGCTGTAAATAATATCACACGATGTCCGGCCGCTGCGAGCGCTCCTGCACTGTCAAACGCCACCCGGTCAGCTCCACCTCGTATGTAGGCGGCGTCGTTAAGGATTACAATGTTCACGCTTGGTTCGTGACGTGCGCGCCCCCTGACAAGGGGAAATCTAGTCGTTGCGCTCTGAATACAAAATACATCACTAGCATAAAAACGATGCGTTTTGCCCAACTCAACCCTTAACAAGCCGCATTGGATTGGTTGTGGTTAGCGTTGCGAAATGCTCAGCTCGTCGGTCTCAAGACATCCTCGATGGCAGTTAACACCGTAGCCGATGTGATGTTCTGCAAGCATTCGGCATGAGCGCGCGAACACTGCCAATTACATCCGAAACACGGTAGCGGATGGGAAACCCACTGCTGCCGAGGGCTGCGCTGCCACGGGCCGAAGTCGCCAAATTGTCCACCACCAATCAAACATACGGTCGGCGTGTCTGAGGCGACCGCCAGATGAGCGGCAAAGGTGTCGACCGTGAGGACCAAGGTTGCGGTCCCTACGGCGGTCGCTAACTCAGGAAGGGTTCCCGAACAAACAGTCACGTCAACGGGGCCTTGCGCCTGAACTATGCGGGCAAGCTTTCTGGCTCTGTCGATTTGATCGGGTCCGACCCATAGTTCGAATTTTAGGCCTCGATTGCTGAGCGCGGCGACGGCCTCGGTCCAGGCGGTATCATTCCAATCCTTTATCTGGGCTGAGCTAAAGGGCGCGATGACCACGCAGGGACGAGGTTTTTTATCGGCGCGGGCTATTGTGGGCAAGAGCTCTCGGATCAGGGCTGGTGTTAGACCTGCGCCGACCAGGATTGAATAATGCCGCACGATTTCATGCGGAACGAAACCTTGTAATTGGTTATGCACGATACGCCACGACAGTGCGCGGACATCGGCTGCGTCCGCTTGCGCGAGAACGAAGTCGCGTATGGGCTCGGGCGAATGGCGCAGGCAGATCAAGGTGCGTGTTCGATAAATTGCGAGCAAGCGCATGACCGATAAGGCGCGTCGCAATTTGGCGAGCAGTCCGCTGGGCTCGAACACTAAGCTCTCCGTGTCGCAATCCGGGGCACGCCATGCTCTCAGTGCTTTAGTTTCGCTGGAGGTCCAGACGACGACTGAACCGCCGCGAGCGTGCGTGGTAGTTATTATGGCGGCAATGGCTGGTTCGGCCATGAACCAATCACCCAGGCGATCAACCTTGTAGATGAGGACGTCGACCGTCCGCCTTTGGCCTAAGAGGGCGGCGAGGCAGCGTGCGAGACGGGTGGCAAGACCGCAGACCAACCAGCCGAATGCCTTGATAGCTTTAGTCGCCATGGGGCAAATCGTCGGGCGCGTTATCGTGTTTCATCGCGAAGTCGTGCCTTGTAAAAGTCTGCTTCCCTCGCGCGAAAGCTGGCGTGTTTAGGTGCGAAGACGGCGAGGGCCGACGAAACGAGGCTGGGCCGAGACAACGTTTAAGCAGCCATGACGAGAGTCGTGAAGCTTTTGGGGAAACAGGCATCGCTCTGTTTAAACGGGAAATAGAAATGCCTCCATGGGGTCGATTGAGTAGAAACCGCCAAAGGAAGAGAGTGGGCGGAAAGCATCAAGAAGATTTGATGAAGCACGACCGTCATATCCCGCGAATGCGCAGCGCGGTCTTGTTGGTAACGAAAACAGCGGGGTGTTTTCGTATAATATTAACAAACTGTGTTTCGTTATCGTTATGCGATACGTCTGACAGAGGTAATTATCAGGAGCATGGAAAGCGAATAGATGCCGAGAGAACCGCCACCTCCGGAGGAAGCTGCACTGGAGCTGTTCGTGGCGATGCCCGAACCGGAAGCGTCGGGCGATGCGGATGAGCCGCCAGAGAGGGGTAAGCCCGGAGTTCCGGGACTCGTGCCACTACTGCTTGATGACGACGACGAGCTGGAGGAACTGCTGGCGCTCGAGCTGCTGGCGGAAAGCGTGGTGACGCTTACAGCCGATGATCTCGCGCTGATGTTTCCGGCCGCGTCGTAAGCAGAAATTGAATACGCGTACGACGTGGATAAATTTAGTCCACTGTCCGAGTAACTGGTTGAAGCCGTGGTGCCAGCCAGTGTGTTGTTGCGATAGACACCGTAACCGGTGACAGCGACGTTGTCGGTAGAAGCTGTCCAAGTAAGTGAGACCGCTGTCGTTGAAGTGGCTTTGCCCGAGAGATTGGCTGGAACGCTTGGGGCGCTTGTATCCGATGGAATCTGCACGAATACCGGACCGAGCGAGGGCGTGACGGACAGGGATAGTTTACCACCCACTGTCGTCGCGGAAAGGGTCTGACCTGTCATGCTCTTTATCTGCGCACGCAGGTCTGGAATCAGAAGTGTGAAGGCGGGCGCGGTTTCCTCGGCCCAGACGATATATACTTTATTTGTGCTGCCATCGAGACGGAGGACATGCACTCCGCTGGGGGCGTTGTTGTACTGCATGAGACCAGCTAGGGTACGGCCGTTGGCAAAACTCAGAAGTGTACGCACAGCCGTCATCGCTGGCTTCTCGGAAAGATCCTGCGCTAACAGTCCGAAGTTGTGTTCGGGCTCTTGGGCGTTGCTGCCATCATCGTAGATATCGTAGAGCACGATGAGGGGCAGATTTGCCCACCAACCGACCAGCAGTTCGCGGACAACCCGGTTTGCCTGAGCCGTACGAGCGACGCTGTCGTGGCCATTTTTCGGATTGGTCGTGCTGAGACGGGTGGACGAGAAGCCCCATTCGGTGCACCAAAGTGCCTTGCCGGGCATGACTCGGGCGACTCGATCGTTGAGTCGTAAAATGTCGGTCCAACGTTCCTCGGGTGGGCCATCGGTATAGAGGTGGGTACCAAAACCACTCGCTCCCGCCATGGCTCCCAAATTCTCCAACGTGTCCCAGTATCGGTAAGTGAGCTCGTACGGCGTGCTGAGCCCGCCAGTGATCACCCGAGCATTGGCGTTGCCGCGCATGACCGAGGCAACACCAGCCTTAAGAACCAAGGCGTACTCAGCAGCGTTTGGACTGCCTCCCCAAAAACCGGCAACGTCTGGTTCGTTCCAAATTTCGAAGACCACGTTGCGTCCGACGTAGTGACGCGCGATTGCTTCGCAGTAGGCGGCATATGCGTTGATCGCTTGTGTGGTGCGGGGCGGTGTCATCGCACCTCCAGTGTACAATGCATTGCCGTAATCGAGGATCGCCAGAACGCTAAGTCCTCTCGCTTCGGCGGTGGTGACGAGGGTGTCGAAACTGGAAAAGTTATAGGTGCCCGCAACCTGTTCGATTGTGCTCCAGGTAAAATCCATTCTTACCCAGCGAAGACCTGCAGTCTTGATCTTGTCGAGGACCGGCGTGTTGTTTGTGAAATGTAGGTTTACTCCGGTTCGTTCTGCGAGCGTCCCCAAGCTGACGCCTGGCGCGATCAATGTACCGCCAGTCAATTCCAACGTGGTTGCGGAAGAAGGCGCGCCGACAAGTTCGATGTCATCAAATCGCACGTAGCCCTTGTCGCGTTTCCCGGTTGCATCGAGCAACACTGCGATCTTTGCGATGGGCGGGTGAACAACGCCGTCGTTGGCGCCGCTCCAGTATTGGCTGGGTTTTGCCAGATCGATGTTGGTTTCGCGCCAGGCACCCGAAGACCGCGCGGTGAGGGGGGGAATGCCTTTGGCTGCGTACTGCAGGGTCTGGCCCGTGGCATCCGTAATTCTGATGCTGATGTTCAGATCAGGGCTGCTCAGCTGCTGCAAAAATCTCACAGCGATCGCCCCTGTGCTCTGCTGTGCCGAAACAGTGTGCTGAACCAAAACGTAGTGCGGATCGAACGCAGCGGTGCTTCCCTGGATTGGAGTGAAGACATACTGGAGCTCGGCACACTTGCGATTCAGCGAAGTGGCACTAATGATTGCGCCTCGTGCACCGGGAAACTCGCCACCGTTGTAGAAGCTCCAGCTCGTGACGTCTGCGGTGTTCTCGAAATCTGCAATCACTCCTGTTGCTGTGGCGCTCGATTCCAGGAACAGATGAAGTGTGAGGATGCCGGCCAAGGTCAGTGCTGATTTTCTGGGAACGTTATACAAAGCAGCATAAAAAGGCCGGCGGTGTATTCCAAGGCGCGATAATATACGCGAGAAGTGGGGTGAACGCCGAGTGTACATTATATTACTATCCAATGGTTCGATGAAACGAGGATTGCAGAAGGCCGCCGTACGTTTGATCGGCATATTTACGCCCTCCTTTAAGAACATCGCTTTCCCGTGAAAACGTCCGCGCTGTTTCGTAAGTTGTTTGTGAATCGAGACACCTGTCTTTATTTTGCAGGATTAGTTCAATCCATCGATGGATTCACACGTTTTTGAGTCGCTCACAACATCGACCCATTTACCGCTATCATGTGTTTCAATACTACCGTTGAAAATGGCGTTGGTACGACGAAGGCTGTTTCGCAGATGAATCGTGCGAGAAGGAGCAACGGTTGCTGGCGCGCTGATTTCGTTTCAGGAGTTAGGCGATGCATGCGTGTTCGCGAATAGGTTGGGTTTCGGTAGTTCTTCGTTCTACAGGATAAATCTTAGATTTGTTGTTAGGCTGGAGTTTGTGTTTTGCTCATCCTTGGCTTTAGATATGTTAGCTGGAGCAAACTGAACATGATCGCATCGATCCCCACCATGCATCATCCTGCGGACGCACCGCGCGATACGGCAGAAACGAAGGCCATTTTTAATGCGCCGGCGCTCAGCTTGGAAAACCGTGCTGAAATGAGGAAGGTCTTTGACCGTGCGATCCGCCAGGCGGATCACCAGCAGCTCCCGCTTAAAATCCCGCACGAGCCGAACTCGGGGCAAAGCGTGAAGGGCATGCATTATCACTATCGCCCGGAGTTTTTCCTTCAACTTCAAGGTTCGACCACATTCCGTTTTCCCAGGGAAAGTTTTGTTCTGAGCCCTGACGAGATTTGTGTGATTCCGGCGAACGTGCCGCACGGTGAACAAGTACAGGCCGAGCAGGGGCATCCATTTAGGAATTTAGTGGCGGGTTTCTACAATCATACCATCAGCCTGCATTTTGCCTGCGAAGTCGCTGAAGGAAAACCGGACATCGAGTCCATTGAATTTTTCGACGCACCGAACCTTGATATCTTCCTAACGCTTTGCAATGGCCTCGTGCAGTCGCACGGTATGAATACTCCGGCGCGCGATGCGGTGCTGAAGGGCATGACACTATCGCTCCTCGGCCTTTTTCGTAACATCGTCGAGACGGGCACCGACCGGATCAACTGCGACATAGGGAAGGTGTATCAGGCAAAATGTCTCGTGCGTGAACAATTTTCCAACCCGGAGCTCAGCGTGCAACAAATTGCCGAGAAGTTGTCCTGCTCGCCTGATTATCTCAGCCATCTTTTCCATACCGAGACGAAGGAAAAGCTGACGCATTATATTCAGCGCATCCGGATCGATAGCGCAATCCTGGCTCTAGAAACCACGGCGCTAAATATTTCTGAGATCGCCTACACAAGCGGGTTTGCCGATCCGGCTTATTTTGCGCGTGTGTTCAAGCAGCACAAAGGCAACACGCCGCAGGAATTTCGCGCTGAACTTGAGGCGCAGAGAAACCGACGCGAGGAACAGCCCAAGACGGTTTATTTTGACCGGCTCGATTTTTCACCCGGTGCGCCGCACTCCGGTGCATCGCGACCGCCGATGCCGGTCGCGCCCTGAGACGGTTGCACCGCACAGGGTTAGGACTGCGGGGCGTATCACTTCACGAATACGCGGTAGCTCCATGGCTCGATTTTTAACTCTGATGACACGCTCAGCTCCATCCGTTTGCCGCTAAAATATTCTGTGTACATCCCCTGAAAGAGGCTTTCACCGAATTTCACCGAACGGGCTTCTTTGGAAAAATTGAACACAGCGAAAATCTTGTCGTGTTCATTTTGACGCACGAAGCTTAAGACTGTTTCTGGTGAGCTGTTCGGCACACGAATCATGAGCGCGCCCCAGCGGCCATTCCAAAGCGCTGTGTTACTTTTCTTGAGGGTGAATAGTTTTCGATAGAGTTCAGCGACCGGGCTTTCTTGCCACTCGATGGGATCTTTTTCGAAGAACTTGAGGCGTTTCGATTCACCGGCTTCCTGGCCGTTGTGAAGAAGCGGCATGCCATCGCCCACGACAGAAAGCACGATTGCGGCGTCGAGTGCTTCGCCGAATTGCTCGGACTGCGTGCCATCCCAGGCGTTTTTATCGTGATTGCTGACGAAGGTCATGCGTATGCAGTCGAGTGGAAACGAGCCTTCATTGCCTGAATAGTAACCAATCAATGCGCCCAAATTCGCTTTCCCTTTGGCGACTTGATGCATCGCATCGTACCAACCCCACGCATAAGTCATATCAAAAGCTTCCGCGTGGAGATCGCGAGAATCCGCTTCTGCGAGCATGAACACGGGTTTGATCGCATCGAGCTCGCGTCGGACGTTGTTCCAAAAGTCGAGCGGGACAAAGCCTGCAACATCGCACCGGTAGCCGTCGATGTCCGCCTCGGTCACCCAATATTTCATCGCCTCGGTCATGTATTTTCTCAGGCCGGGCTGGCGGTAATCCAAGTTGATAATATCCGTCCAGTCGAACCAGGGAGTTGGACGAAAATTGCCTTTCCAGTCGTGCTGGTACCATTCGGGATGCTTCGTCGCCAGTGGATTGTCCCAGGCGGTATGGTTGGCAACCCAATCGAGAATGACATGGAATCCCTGAGCATGAGCCGCAGCGACAAAGTGTTTCAGGTCGGCCAGAGTGCCGAGTTCCGGATTAACCTCGCGGTAGTCGATAACTGAATACGGGCTGCCGAGCGTGCCTTTGCGGTTTTTTTCGCCGATCGGGTGGATGGGCATCAGCCAGAGAATGTCGACATTCAGCGTTTTGAGTCGCGGTAGTTGCTGCTCTGCGGCCTTGAACGTTCCTTCCGCAGTGAATTGTCGGAGGTTAATCTGGTAGATGACGGCATTTTTGCTCCATTCCGGATGGTTAATCTTTACGTAGGGAATTGGCTGATACGGGTCAACAGCCGCAGGAGCTGCATCGCGCGCGAGGCAGGGGAGCGCCGAAAATAGAGCGATGATCGAAAAGAGAATACGTTGCATGGCCGAATAGGTTTTAGGCGTTGGCGGATGGTTGTTTATTTTCGCTCGGAACGAACGCGACAGTCAGAGCCGCGGCGATGAACAGGCAGACACCGCCCGCCATCACTGCGTGGACGAGGTTTCCGTGCAGATAGTTTTTGACGAGATCACCGAAGAACAGCGCGGCCAGGATTTCCGGCAGCACGATGAAGAAATTAAAAATCCCCATGTACACGCCCATGCGTTCTGGTGGCAGAGCGCCAGCGAGGATCGCGTATGGCATGGAGAGAATCGAGGCCCAGGCGATGCCGCCCAGCGCGAGTGCGCCGAGTAACAGATATTTTTGCTCCTCGCCGTGAATGAAGCCGACGGCCAAGAGACCGACACCGCCGAGTGCGAGACAAACGCTGTGGACGTGACGACGATCCATTTTTCGCGCGGCAGCCATCAGGCCGAAGGCGGCAAGAAAAGTTACTGCATCTTTGAGCGCATAGCAGACACCGGCCCATTCAGCGCCACGTTTGAAGAGATCTGTGCCTGGGTCGTTGCTACCGAAAATCACCGGTACGGCATTCGAGAAATGCAGCCACATGCAGAACAACCCGAGCCAGGTGAAAAATTGGACCAAGGCCAGCCGCCGCATTGTGCCGGGCATATTCGCCAACGCGTCGGGGATTTCCTTCAATAGATGCATGAAGCCGCGGCGCTCGGCTTTTTTGCGGCGAAATTCTTCCATGTTTTCAGGTGGATTCTCTTTCGTAGAAAGTACGGTCCACAGGACGGCCGAGAAGAATGCAGCTGCTCCGATATAGAATGAAATTCTAACGTTGATCGGCAGCGCGTTTGCTCCGTCGGCTTCACTACTGATGTGGAACCAATTTCGCAAAATGTAGGGCAGTAATCCCGCAATCACCGCGCCGACACCGATAAAAAAACTCTGCATAGCGAAACCCATGCCACGTTGTTCCTCGGGTAGTTTGTCCGCGACGAAGGCACGGAATGGCTCCATCGAGACATTGATCGAGGCATCCAAAATCCACAGGAGAATGGCCGCCATATAGAACTTCGGAAGGTTCGGCATGAGCCAGTCGGCTAACGAGCCGGAGTTCGGCATCAAAACCAGCGCGATCGAACTGAGAATTGCGCCGACCAAAAAGTATGGGCGTCGTCGACCGAGCGGACACCACGTGCGGTCACTCATTGCTCCGATGATCGGTTGTACAATGAAACCCGTCAGCGGCGCGGCGAGCCAGAGCTTTGAAATCTGGTCATCGGCGGCACCAAGGTATTTGTAGATCGGACTCATGTTGGCCATCTGCAGGCCCCAGCCGAACTGGATGCCCAGAAAACCAAAACTCATGTTCCAAATAGCAGGAAGGGAAAGTGGACGCGGTGAACTCATGGGGTGGGTGGTTCGCTGTAGTCACGAAGGACGCGGGTGCCTGAACGATCGTAAAGATCGATCCATTGTTTCAAAGTAGTAGTTCGTTCTCCGGCCAGTTCATCCAGCTCGTGGGTAGTAAAGCGCCACTGCCAGTTGCCCTCGGTTGTGCCAGGACGGTTCAAAGTGGCGGAGGCGGGGAGATCGAGCAAGTCTTGCATTGGAATCACCGCGAGACGCGAAGGCGTGGCGAAAGCGGCGCGGATCATCGGCCAAGCCGAGCAAGAACCGTTAAGGTGAAAATATTCAGAGACCTTTTGCGCATATGGCTGGGTTATGCTTTCGAGCCATCCCCGCGTCGTGATGTTGTCGTGAGTGCCGGTGTAGGCGACGCTGTTTTGTGGATAGAAGTGGGGTAAGTTTACGTTGTTGGCATCGTGGCCGTACGCGAATTGGAGGATCTTCATGCCCGGCAGACCGCTAGCCCGACGAAGATCAACCACCCCGGGTCCGATATAACCAAGATCTTCAGCGATGATTTTTGCCTCAGGCAAAGCGTTCTGCACGGCCTTAAAGAAGGGAAGTCCGGGGCCTTTCAGCCAACGACCGCAGCGGGCATCGGCCGCGCCAAAGGGAACCTCCCAATAGGTGTCAAAGCCGCGGAAGTGATCGAGCCGGATGACGTCGTAGAGTGCAAACGCCGCTCGTAGCCGGGCGAGCCACCAAGTGTAACCTGTACGCGCAAGGTATTCCCAATCGTAGAGGGGATTGCCCCAAAGCTGGCCGAGTGACGAAAAATAGTCTGGTGGCACACCGGCAACGGCGAGTGGACGCCCATGGTTATCGAGACGGAAGACGGAATGATTTTGCCACACGTCAGCGCTGTCGAGCGCGACAAAGATCGGTACATCGCCGATGAGCCCCACGCCGCGTTCCGCCGCATAACGACGCAGGCGGTTCCATTGGGCGAAGAAAACATACTGATAAAAAATGTGACGCGCGGCGTCTTCGCGCACGGCGGGAGGTAACACCTCCTGGAGATCGGGTGACCAACGGCGAAAATCCTCGGGCCACAAGTTCCAGGGATAACCGCCAAAATGAGATTTTAGCGCCATGAAATGGGCGAATGGCTCTAACCAACTGGCATGCAATTGGCAGAATTTTTCGAGGGAACCATAACCATCGAGACCGTCACGACCCGTGGCTGCATAACGATCATAAGCGCGAGCCAGCACCGGCCAAAATTTTGCGTAGAGTTCGCCGTAGTCGACTTTACCCGAGGGCAGAGCATGAAGCGGAGCGAGTTCGTCGTCGTGTATTAACCCGGCCGTTGCGAGTTCGCCGAGATCGATGAAGTAAGGATTGCCCGCGTTGCTGGAGAAAAGTTGATAGGGCGAATCGCCGTAGCCCGTGGGGCCGATCGGGCAGATCTGCCAGTAGCGGAAGCCGGCGGTGGCGAGAAAGTCGATAAAGCGACGCGCGCCAGGGCCAAGGTTCCCGATACCGTGTTCCCCGGGAAGACTTGAAACGTGGGCCAGCACACCGGCGGTGCGGGTGTTTAGCCAGGTGGGTAGAGGAAAGTCCATGGAAGGGAAAAGGGTTAATAGAGCTCGAAAGTGTGAGCACGACCGTCGTCGGGCAGGCGTAGCGTCAACAAGCCGGAAGCATCACGAAACCAACCTACGGTTGATACAGAACTAGTAATAATCTGTAATGTTTGACCATCGAGCTGCACACGGGTGACGGTGCGCGTGCCGTGCAGGACTAGCTCCAGATTGCGTGGTGATGGCTGGTAACTGCCGATGGGGGCATCGATTGTTAGTCGGAGAAGACGGGTGTCTGCTGAGAAGTGAACGCTGGTTCGCCGGAACGCGCCTTGTTGATAACGCATGGTTAAGCCATCGTCCTCGTAGAGAGACCCGGCGGCGTAGCCGGACGCGTCGGGATAAATATCGAAGCGCACAGGCGACCACGGTTTTTCGTGCACGTGGTTCATCGATTTCGTCGAAGGAACGATGTTACCTCCACGAACGAAGAGCGGGAGATGATCTAGGGGAGCCTCAAAGCGATGCAGGCCATTGGTGGTAGCGAGCTGTTCGCCTGTCCAAAAATCATACCATACACCTTCGGGTAGATAAACCTCTCGGGCACGTTCGCCGGGACGTAGAATTGGCGCGGCCATCAAAGCGTCGCCGAACATGAACTGATCGTCGAGGTTGGCTACCGCCGGATCGGACTGGAAGTTTAGCAGGAGTGGGCGGAAGAGCGGGAGTCCGGTGCGATGCGCTTCCTCGATGCAGGTGTAAAGGTAGGGCAGGAGTTGGTAGCGAAGCTTGATGTATTTGCGGACGATCACTTCGTATTGCGGGCCGAAGCGCCACGGCTCGTGATCGTAGACATCGACCGCAGCGTGGTTGCGAAAGAAGGGAGCGAAACAGGCCACTTGATAACTTCTGGCGAGTAGTTCGCCATCGGCCCGGCCGATAAAGCCGGGAATGTCGGCACCGACGAAAGCCTGGCCGCTCAAGCCCATGGATTGAAACATAGGAAGACTCAGGGCGAGGGATTCCCAGGTGGCGTTGTTATCGCCCGTCCACGTCACTGCGTAGCGTTGGATTCCAGCATAGCCAGCGCGGGTAATCACGAAAGTCCGGGTGTCGGGTCGAAGGCGTGAAAGGCCTTCAAAAGTGGCGCGGCACATGAGCAGGGCGAAAAGGTTGCGGTTTTCAAGATAGCTCGTGGTTCGTCCACCGTCTTCAAAAACGACATCCGCTTGGCTCGCGCCGCTTTTGTCGACGAAGTCAGATGGCTCGTTCATGTCGTTCCAAAAGCCAGCGACGCCTTGATCGAGAAATTCGGCGTGCAGGTTTCCCCACCACAAGCGGGTCTGCTCGCGAGTGTAATCGGCGAAAACCGCTTTGCCCGGCCACACGGAGCCGATATACGTGGAGCCGTCTTTGCGTTTCAGAAAATGGCCATCGGCCGTGCCCGAGTCGTAGACGGTGTAGCCTGGTTCGGTAGCGGCGTGAGGTTGGTGTTTGATGCCGGGGTCGACGATGGTGACCACGCGTACGCCTTGGGCGGCGAGGCGCTCAGTCAAACCTTTGGGATCGGGAAACCGCGAGCGGTCCCAGGTGAAAGAACGAAAACCGTTCATGTAATGGATATCCAGATACACGGCATCCAACGGCAGATCGTGGGCGCGATAAGTGGCGACGACTTTTTCCACCATCGAGTCGGGATAGTAGCTGTAACGGCTTTGATGGTGACCCAACGCCCAGAGTGGCGGCATCGGCATATGGCCGGTGAGATCGGCGTAACGGCTGACAATGGAGCGCACCGAAGAACCGGCGAAAAAGTAATAGTTTATCTCGCCACCCTCAGCGCAGAAACCGGCGTATTCCTGGCCGTTGTGCCCGAAGTCAATCGAGGCTTTGAAGGAATTGTCGTAGAAAATTCCATACGCACGGCTTTGCTCCATCCCCAGGTAGAACGGAATGCTTTGGTAGAGCGGATCGGTGCCCTCGACATAGCCGGGCGTATCGGAATTCCAGAGAGTAAACTCGCTGCGGCGACGATCGAGATGCGCAGTGCGTTCACCGAGGCCGTAAAAATGTTCCTCCAAACCGAGACGCTTGAAAACGGCGACGCGGCCCGTAGTGGGGTCTCGGGAGATTGGCCGTTCGTCGGCGTTGATGATGCTGCCGTTCGAACGGTCGACGAAACTGATCACAAGCGGATCTTTCTGCACGCGAACTTGGAGGTGCTTGGTCGAAATGCTAAACGACGAGGAGTTTTCAGCGAAACTAGTCTCCACGGCTGGCCACTCGGTGCGAACCACGGCCCAGGAACGATCTTGTCCGACGGGCTGTCCGGTAAATCGTGCTCTAACCCGAACCAAATCGTCGGCCATAATAATTATCTGCACTGTCGAACCGCCTGCGCAATTGATCATGAGCCCTTGTTCGATGTTTGAGGCGCTCACGACGCGGCCGATGGGGACAAGCCCCTGCGTCTCAAACCCCTGGAGACGCAGGGTTAACCCCAGAACTACAATACAGATGCTGAAAAGTATTTTCATAGTAGGAGCATGGTCTGCCAACGAGCTGATCGTTGGCAGGCACTGCGGGACGGTCCGTCATAAAACCGGGCGGCTAACCGAGTCGTTTAGCTACCGCCCGATCAACGGGATTGCTCACACTGTATCCTTAAAACTTATACGATGTACCTAGGGAGTAGTTAACTCCGTATTTCTGGTAATCCTGAACGAAGCGGGTGTCTGCTCCGGAGGAGGCGTTGAGCGGCTCGTCGGTCAGGTTATAGGCCTGAAGGATGACGGACAGGTTCTTGAGCGCGCCTTTTTTGAAGGTGTAGCTAACTTGAGCGTCGACCACGGTCTCTGGTTGTAGATTGCGATACACCGCGCCGCGGGGACCGAAGGTAGCGATGTCGCCGCGATAGGAGGAGCGGTAGCGCGCGCTCATGCGGGTGGAGAAACCACCGCGCTCGTAGTAAACCGTGAAAGAACGCACGCGATCCGAGAGACCGACCAGCGATGTGGCGGGATTGTTTAGGTCGGGCTGAACTGAACTTTTGAAGAACGAGGCGCTGGCAATGACGCCGAAGCCTTTTAAGAAGTCAGCGAACTTTTCACCGGGGATGGAGACGGCTAATTCCAAGCCTTTGATCATACCGCCCTGGCCGTTTTGCGGGATGGTACTGTAGCCTTCATATATTGCGGGTGGGAGACTGGTGGTCCAGGGCAGGCCGGTGAAATCCTTGATCGCTTTTTGATTATACGTGTACGACGCCAGTTTCTTGTAGAAAGCAGCAATCGAAAAATATCCCATGTGATCCTTGAAGTAATGTTCGAACGAGAGATCCACGGAATTGGAACGCCATGGTTCGAGTTTCGGGTTACCGCCGTTGGCACTCCATGGGCTGTTCTGAATATCTGTCGATGTCGCCTTGGTAGCGTCGAACGAATATGTTGAACCAGCGCGCATGTCATTCATCGGCTGACGGGCCAGTTGGCGGGCGATGCTCAAGCGCAAGGCGTCCTTTTCCGTCAGGTGAAAATTTAGATTCAGACTGGGGACAAAGTCGGTGTATTTGTGCTCACCGCTCACTTGATTGATCGTAAGCGTCGCGTTATCGATCGCCTGGCCGTTTGAGCGTTGATTGGTCTGGACGACTTGAGCCCCAATATTACCGGAGATGGGAATCGAGCCCATCTTGGTGTCGATATCCAGTTTGACGTAGGCGATACTCACCTTTTCGGCGACGGACCAATTATTGGCCATTTTTGTTGGATCGTCATTGGCGATCTTGTCGTAAAATCCACTGTTATAGAGCGCCATCGGGTCATAGCTGTACATCTTGCCCAAGCCGATAAAGCTCAGATCGGTGACGCCGACGGAAGGCGGAAGCGGTGCGCTCGCGGCACCATTTTTTAACTGGAGGAAGTAGCCTTCCATGCCGTTGGGACCTGATTCCGTTTCGTATTTGTTGCGACGGTTAAAAACCGCACCCACTTCAAAGCGACTAAAAAGACCTTTCAACGGATGCTGCGTGCCGAGCTTGTACTGGATAATTTCATCGCGAGCGACAGGCCCTTTGACGAAACCATGCTGGCCGTAGGGACGGAGCGCAGCGTTCTGACCCCAACCTTGCGGCATACCCAAGCGCATCTGTGTGCCGTCGGAGTAATCCAGCTGATGGGTAAACGTGGCTCCTGCGCCGCCATCGGGTGCCAGATTGTAGGTGATCGTGTCAGGTGTGCCGACGCCGTTGACGGCATAGCCCGAGTAGGTTTCCAGCACGAAGTCTCTGCGTTTTACGCGGGAGTAGCTGAGGTCGAGGTCGGTCTTCCAACCATCCTTGTTGCCGAATTCCAGATTCCATCCACTGGCGAAGAGATGGTCGTTACGTTTGGCGAAATCGTTGCGTACAACGCCGAAGAAATTCGTCAACGTCGCCTGGGTGATCAGGCCGCGATCAACGGTGTAGCCGGGCTGCAAGATTGTCCCTGTGCCCCAGTTCGGGCTTAGTGGTATCTCGATGCCGCGTAAGAGTTGGGTCTCTTCAAAGTCGGAGTAGTAGAGATCGATGGTCGAGTGGAAATTGGCGCTGGGAGCGACTTCGATCACCGCCATGTAACCTTGGCGTCCGATCTCACTCGTGCGGACGAACGGTTTTGCGCCGCCCATGAGGTTGGCTCCACCCGGGAAACCGTTGTCGTAACCCCACGAGTTGAACTGTTGGCCCTGACCAGGCCGATTCGAATTGGAGATGCCGATGGCAAAACCTATTTTACGGTTAGCGAACTGATCGATATAGGAAAACGTTTCGCGCAGCCCGCCCCGTTTGGCGTCAGCGTTGTCCGGTTTCATCCCGGTCCACTCATAAAATGCGCTGGCGGCGATAGTGCGCTTGGGGTGGGAGAGGGGACGCAAAGTTTGCAGATCGACGGTGCCAGAGAGACCCTGGCCCACGAGCGCTGCGTCGGTTGCCTTGTATACCACGACGTTGTTGAGGAGTTCAGCTGGGTACTGGTCGAATTCGACCGAGCGGCCCGAGTTTGTACTGACTTGTTGGCGCCCGTTGAGCAGCGCCGTGCTGAAGTCGCCATTCAGTCCGCGGATGACGATTGCTTGCGCACGGCCGTTGAGCCGTTGAGTGGTCAAACCAGGAAGCCGGGAGAGCGATTCGGCGATGCTGATGTCGGGCAGTTTGCCGATGTCTTCGGCGTGGATGACTTCCGTGATTACCTTCTGGCTTTGCTTTTCTTGAGCGGCGGCCGCGAGGCTTCCCCGGAAACCACTCTCGACCCTGAAAGAATCCAGTAGGATGATTTCCTTGTCGGTAGGAACGGGATCGGCAGGAGGAGGAGGAACGGCGACACTGGGTTGTTTTTCAACTGGTGGGAGCGGCGGTACCGAGGCGGCATTTTGGGCAGAAGTAAAGCTGGCGGTGGTGAGCGTAAGGAAAAGGGCCGCTGCGGCGCAGATCCGATTCCGGTATAGGTTAGGATGTGATTTTGCGGTGTGCATGGGTAGTGGTGGATTTGGGAACGCCTGTCGCGAGAACCGACTCGTCCGTTCACCGAGGAAAGACGACTCGTCTTTGGGTAGTTATGAACTGTTCGTTTGTTGGGGAAAGGGAGGTCCCGGATGGCCTCTCTTGGAGTGCCTCACTCTCTCCCGATCCAATACCTATAGCTATATGCAAGGATTGGAAAAAACCGAGATAGATCGTACGATTCCGTTGTGGAGTTAGGTTTTGTCCTGCAAGCCTATGTTTTTCGCAGAAGGGGGCTTTTGACAGGGCAGAAACCGGGCGCTCTTTAGAGGGAGACGTTTGTTCTCTTATGAAAATCTACTACGAAGCCTGCTTTTTCAGGAACGCCAGAAAACTTGTTGCTGGCGTATTGTTCGTTTTATTACCTGTCTTTTTATTTGCCGTACCGCTCAGATCAGAACCCACCGCCTGGTGGCGAGACGCGACGTTTTACCAGATTTTTGTCCGGTCTTTTGCTGATGCCTCATCGGGGCAGCTCTCGGGCGATGGTATTGGCGATCTGCAAGGATTGATCGAACATCTCGACTACCTGAACGACGGTGACCCTAAAACGACGACGGATCTTGGTGTTAACGCGCTTTGGCTTTTGCCGATCCATCCATCACCGAGTTACCACGGCTATGATGTGACCGACTATTTTGGTGTGAATCCACAATATGGAGACGTGGTATTGATGCGGCGTTTTGTCGCCGAGGCCCACAAGCGAGGTATGCGCGTCGTGCTCGACCTTGTGCTCAACCATGCTTCGTCACGCCACCCGGTTTTTATACGTGCCAAAAAAGATCCGGCGGATGAAGCGGCGCGCGACCAGTTTCGCTTTGCGCCGCTGCCGGTCGAGTTGGCAGGACCGTGGGACCAACGTGCGTGGCATCCCTCGGGCCGTGAATTTTTCTACGGTGTCTTTTCCGAGGAGATGCCCGATTGGAACTTCCGCGAGCCCGCAGTCACTGAGCACCACCGACGTGTGGCGGATTTTTGGCTCAAGGATATGGGTATAGACGGCTTTCGGCTCGATGCGGTACGTTACTTTTTCGAGCGCGGAGACGAACTCCAAGATTGTTCGGAAACGAAGGACTGGTTGCGCGATTTCAACAAATACTGCCACAGCCTGAAACCGGACTGTTTCCTCGTCGGTGAATGTTATGCAGACACGAAGATTATCGCCGCATACGCCAAAGCTGACGCACTGGATAGCTTCTTCGAGTTTGGTTTTTCACGAGCGATCTTCGAAACCCTGCGTTTTGAACAGCCAGGTATTCTCACCAAGGAACTGGTTAGGCTCCATGACGCGTATCGAGGGCAACAGGACTGGTCGTCTTTCCTCGCGAATCACGATCAAGACCGAACCCTCACACAGTTGGGTGGTGATCGTTCACTCGCCCGTTTGGCGGCACAGTTGTTGTTCGTTCTACCGGGCATTTCCTTTATTTACTACGGGGAGGAAATTGGAATGAGAGGCGGCAAGCCCGATCCAGAAATCCGAACGCCAATGCAATGGACCGGTGTAGCTCCAGCCGCAGGATTTGCTCATGGTTCCACGCCGCCCTGGCATGCGCTTAATCCGGATTTCCCGACGATCAATGTTGAGCGGGAAAGTACAGACACGGCTTCGCTACTTTCCCTTTACAGGCGCCTCATCCGTCTTCGCGCGACGACACCGGCCTTGCGCCACGGTATTGAGATTCCGGTTACAGTTTCGTCAGACCGTGTATTCGCGAGTTTGCGACAAACTGGTTCAGACTGGGTGCTCGTGCTAGCCAACTTGGGAACACAGCCGGTGAAGAACATGACCGTGGCTGCGCCGAAGTCGCCTATCGCAGCGCATGATGTGTTGGAAGAAAAACTACAAGCGGTCGCAGTGCGTCAGCCTACTGTCGGCCCCGACGGTCGCCTAGAACCCTGGTCACCGCTGGCGGAACTCGCCCCGCGTACCGTCTATGTTTTGCACACGAAACGGTAACGGTGTTGGGAAAAGGTTCAGGCGGCCAATATCTTCTCAATCATACCATTTCAGTTAACGCTTCCCAAGTTGGAAAAGCGTTGAGACGGTGCCCAGGGGGGGCTCGAACCTCACGACAACCAATCGCAACCACCAATGCTTGAAGCCGGATGCAACTCGGCGAAAACTGAACCTTCCTCAATAGCTACCAAAAATCCTGGGAGCGGCTATTCCGAGCTGGCTAAAGTTGTCCAAGCTTGGCCGACGACTACGCCACGAGTTTCCAAAACGCTTCCTTGTCGGCAAGGATTGCGAAAGCCATTCTCAAGCTATGATGCACAATCTGAAGTCTTTGTTCGCGCGCTCGTTCTTTTCCGGCTTGGTGACTGCTTTGATTGCCCAGGCTAATCTTTCCGCCGCCGCAGAAACCTCACTCGCCCGTGATGCGAATGAGGGATGGCGGTTCATTCGCGGCGAGCATGTCGGGGCCGAAGCGCCCGCGTTCGACGATTCGACTTGGATGGTGCTCGATCTGCCGCACGATTGGAGCATCGAGCCTGAGCGGGAGATTGATGCTGATGCGGCGAAGGGATCTCACGATCCGGCAACCCCTGAAGGCCCGAGCGTCGGATATTTCCGCGGCGGCATCGGTTGGTACCGACTTCACTTTAACGCCGAGTTGACCGACGCGGAGAAAGAGCTCGAGCTGATCCTTCATGGCGCGCAGCAGGAGTGCGATATCTGGGTCAACGGCAACCATGTCGCGTTCCAACCGCATGGATACATCCCGCGCGTGGTTGAAATCGCGAAGCACCTAAAGCGACAATCTCGAGACAACGTCATTGCCATCCGAGTGTCCAATCCTGAGTCAAACACCAGGTGGTACGCCGGCTCGGGTCTGTACCGGGGGGTGAGTCTGCGTTCTCATGCGCCGCTGTATATTCCGACTTGGGGTGTGCGGGCGGACACGGTCTGGCTCAACGAAAACAAAGCTCTCGTTCAGCTTCAAATCGAGGTGCGGAACAATCTGGCCACGCCTGAGGACGTGGCGCTCGAGGCGGAATTTATCAGCCCTCGCGGAGAGCGGACCCGACACCCTCTCGGATCGCTCCGGATCAGCCCGACAACGACGGAATGCATCAACCAAACGATCGAAGTCTCAACGGTGGCGCCCTGGAGTCCTGAAACGCCCCAGCTCTACCGGGTTAACGTGAAGCTGTTTCAGGGCGATCATACCTTTGATCTCGCTCAGACCGCCTTCGGCATTCGGACCATTGCAGTCGATGCAAAAACGGGGCTCCTGCTGAACGGAAAACCAATGAAGCTTTTCGGAGCCTGCTTGCACCATGACAACGGTCTGCTGGGGGCTGCCGCGTTTCCCGATGCGGAGCGGCGCCGCGTGCGCTTAATGAAAGCCAGCGGTTTCAACGCCATCCGAACCAGCCACAATCCACCATCGTCCGCGTTTCTTGATGCCTGTGACGAGGAAGGCGTTTTGGTGATCGACGAGTTTGCCGACACTTGGGAGCTGCCGAAAAAGCCGAACGGCTACCAGCGCTATTTCGACGCCCATTGGGAGAGCGATCTTCGCTCCATGCTTGCGCGCGACTTCAATCATCCCTCCGTGATCATGTGGAGCATCGGTAACGAGATTGCGGAGCGGTTCAACCCGCGCGGTATCGTAATCGGTTCGCGCCTCGCGGCTTTCGTCCGCAGCTGGGACGCGCGGCGACCGATCACCAATGCGATCAATTCTCCCTGGGAGAATGCCAATCTGGCCACCGACTGGGAGGGTAACGATCCTGCCTTCCGGTTCCTCGATGTGGGCGGTTACAACTACGCTTGGAATCATTACGAGAGCGACCACGCGCGCTTTCCGCAACGCGTTATGGTCGGCACTGAATCGTATCCGCACGAAGCCCTGGAAAACTGGCGGTTAATCGAGGCTCATCCTTACATAATTGGCGATTTCGTCTGGACCGGCATGGATCATATTGGCGAGTCAGGCATCGGCCACACCGAATATATTGATTCGAGTGCAAATCCAGAGACTACCGGCCTGAAAAACTGGGATCCAATGCCGTGGCCTTTCTGGGTAAACTGGTCTGGTGATCTCGATCTGATCGGAAACAAGAAGCCGCAGTCGTTGTACCGTGACGTTGTCTGGCGGCGGAGCCCGGTAGAAATTCTGGTACACGAACCCATACCGGCGGGAAAAAAGGAAAAGGTGGGCGCCTGGGGTTGGCCCGCAGAATTGCCGATGTGGAATTGGTCAGGCAACGAACGAAAGCCCCTCGAAGTGAGCGTGTATTCACGGGGCGGGCAGGTTCGGCTTGAATTAAACGGGCGCATGATCGGCGAACAAACGATTGATCGCTCCAAGTCCATCACCGCAAAGTTCACGGTTCCGTGGGAGCCGGGTGTGCTTACCGCGAAAGTAATCGAAAACGGCAAGGTTATCGCCGTGAAGGAACTTCGCACAAGCGGCGTTCCAAAGCGGCTTCGCGCGGTTGCGGAAGTAACACGCGCGCCGACTTCGCGCTCGTCGCTTGTATTTGTTCGGATCGAGATTCTTGACGAAACAGGAGCTGTCGTAACCGACGCCGCGGTGGACCTGACAGCCTCGGTCGTCGGCGAGGCGGAGCTGAAAGCGTTCGGGAGCGCAAACCCGGAGGACCCTCGGTCATTTCTCGACAACCAAGCGACCAGCTTCCGCGGACACGCGCTCGCGATACTGCGGTCGACGGGAAAGCTCGGTAAGGCGCAGATAAACCTATCTGCTCCAGGACTCGAACCTACGTCCCTCACTATCGACTTTAAGCCCTGAACACTCCTGGCCACACCCTGTGCACTGGTTCGGCTTGCGAAGTCGAGATTCCTTTCTGCTCGGTTTCGGGAGGGTGTCTTCGTTGAACCTTTGGAATCTAGCACAAAAGCCTCAGCAAAGGTCGCTTTATCCTCCACTCGTAGCGGAGACTCTTGCCAATTCCTCAGCCAGTAAGCAGAAAAATAAAAAGCACTTAACGTATGAACAGTTAAGTGCTTTTGAGATGGTGCCCAAGCGGGGACTCGAACCCCGATGCAATTAAGCACAGGCTTCTGAGACCTGCGTGTCTACCAATTCCACCACCTGGGCAATCTGCTGAAGCCGAGAAAACACACGGACGTTCGTTGCGGAGCAAGCACAGAATTCACGCTTCGTTCATCTCGCCGACTTAAACGTCCCTATCTGCTCCAGAACTTCTTTCGAAGTACCTTTTATTTCTGGACGTAATCCTTCGCGTTGAAGCGCGCGGTGAAGGGAATGTCGCTCCAGATCTGCGCCTGGGTCGGCAGCGAGGGAGGCCGGAAAACGGGGCGGTTCCATTGCACGTCTTGAAATGGCATATGGCTCACATGGGCCGGCGTGCGATCGACGGGCAGAGGTGAAAATACGACAGGTGGCGTGAAGAGGGGCATAACTTATTGAACAGGTAAGTTAACGTCACGTTCCTCTGTTTTCTTAGAAAAAAACGACCCCGCGTGCTACAAAACTGGATACATTTTTCGCGCGAAAATTCGCTAAGCCGGCTGGCGCCCGTCGCAGGCGGCGGAAAGCCGTGACTACGACGGGCGGGCCGGTTGTTGGAAAACGAATACGGTTGTTTCCGGGCGAAAGACTTGTGCGCGGTGAGGGCACCGCGCCTTCGTCAATCAAACCCCGGCGAGCGTAGCATCCGACGGAAGCGGGCTAGGCGACGCGGCGGTTGCTTTCGACTACGGCGGCCTTCTTCGGGAGCGAGAGGGTCAGCCGACCGTCTAGGAGCTCGGCATTGAGGGCATCGTAATCGAGGCCGTTGCCGAGCCGCAGGCGGAGCTGATAGTCGCGCTGGGCTTTTTCGAGGTGGAGAGCCTGCCAGTTGACCCGCACATAGTGGGACTTGCGTGCGGTGACCGTCAGGTCCGGGCCGCGCCGCGTGATCTCCACGCCGGATGAATCTACGCCTGGTACGAAGACGATCACTTTAAGCGCGTCCGACTCCTCGATGCAGTCGTAGTGAGGCGTGCGCACGGGCATCTGGGCCGGAGCGGTGGCGGTACGACGGGCGTTGGATTTAAGCGTATTTATGATCGTGTGCATGGGAATTTAACTCCTCTCGGAAGAGGCCGGACTCTGTTGTCTAAACTGGTTCCGAGAAGTTCGGAAGGTTTAGGCCTGAGAGCCCGCGCCGTGGATTTGTTTAGTCCAATTGGTAACAACCGGACGCATCTGGACGCAGCAAAGGGCGACGCTGGCCTTCGTATACGAAGTGCTGGCGTGGCTGCGTTGATGTTGTGTAATCCGATTCATTGGACGTGTTCGAATCAGCATATAGCAGCCCGCAGGCCAAGTTTAATTTTGCACAAATTATTTTTTCGCACCAACTGTACTCCATGTCCGCACTTACCGACGCCAATACTACTTTTGCCGAACTAAAGAGCCGTGTGCTCGCCTTTGCCAAGGAGCGGGATTGGGAGCAATTTCATGCGCCCAAGAATCTTAGCATGGCGCTCGCGGCTGAGGCGGGCGAGTTAATGGAGCACTTTCTTTGGGCGACCGCGGAAGCTTCGCGGGCCACGGCAAGTGATCCTTCGAAGCGTCAGAAAATCGAAGAGGAGTTGGCCGACGTGGTCATATATGCTCTCGAATTTGCCAACATGACACACATCGACGTCGCGGCCGTGATCGAGTCGAAGATGGCGGCCAACGCAAAAAAGTACCCGATCGAAAAAGGCCAAGGGCCGCTCGGATAAATACACGGAGTTGTGAGGGGAGAGAGGGGTGATTTTGTAGGAGCCTGCTTGCAGGCGATCTTCATAAAACATCGCCTGCAAGCAGGCTCCTACCTCTGAGAACAGGCCGCGAGGTAGGGCGGACTATCCTCAGCCGGGACGATGCAGTTGAAGTATAATCTCCAGCGAGGAGCGTTGGGCAGAAGGTGGAGCCCGATGTCCCCATCGGGCTTGATCGAAGCCGCTCCCAAACCAGCCCGTTAGAGACAACGGGCTCCACCCTCAACTGCATCGTTACGGCTTAGTCCGCCGTGTTGGATACGGTCCTGGAGATCGACGTTGGTTCGTCAACAGCGCTGCTCCGGCGCGTTAGGGAAAATGCGCCCTGTCGATGGAAGCGGGCCTCAGTTGTTGCACTCGCAATTATTGCAATCGCCCCCACCACCGCAGCACGCACGGGGCGGCGGCGCGGATTTCTGCGCGATGAAACCGTAACCACCTGCTATCACTCTACGCACGGGTTCGCCGGTCTCCGGATGTTTCGTGAGCGGTTTTTCCTTCATGCTCTGCTTCACTTCGAAACGCTTGGGCTTGGCGCCGGCTTTTTTGGGAACAGTTTCGTAGATGTAGGTGGGCATAGTGCGGAGGAGGATGAAAGGGCCAAGTAACAAGGTCCAAGTGCCTGCGGGCGCAAGCGCGAAGCGGCGGTCGACTTGACACAAACATGGAGGGCGGGCCGCTGTGCTCGCTGGCCCGAACCGGCGACGACGGTGTGCCGCACTCGTTGGGGTACTAAAACGTGTCGCCTTTCCATCCCCACATGCCGCGTTTTACGTCGATGAATTTCACATAGACGCGTTCCATGGAATCGAGGTGTTCCTTAATGAGTGTGCAGAGCGACTGACTGAGTTGTTTCGTTTTCGCGCCGGGCAGGGCGATGCTTTTCAGTTCGAGAAACGCCACGGGGTCGTCGCTGCCACCGAACATCATCGGCGTGTCGGGCTGCACGGCGATCATGACAAATTCCTCGGGCTTTCCCAGTTCGCTGGCCACGAGCGACGACGCACTTTTTAGGATGCTGTGCTCGGCTTTTTCCGTGAGCGGAAGATTGGTCTGAATTTTTAGATAAGGCATGGCGTGAACGGGTTGACCTAAGTTTAGCCTTGGAACTCGTTCTGTCGACTGCTTGGACCATGTCGTTGTGAAGAATTTCCCACCCGTGAAAAAGACCAACGTTGTTCGCCACTATTTCATCCTGCCGTGCTGTCTGTTGTTGCTCAATGTGTGCAACAGCCTCGTTTCCTACAAAGCGGGTATGATCGGCGATCCGATCTTTCGGGTGATCGCGATCATCTTTTTTGTCCTCGTCGGTAGTTCGCTCGTGGCGTTTGTTTTTGCTCCGGCGATCGAGGGATTGGTGCGCTCGCTTTATCGCACCAGCGAAAAAGGAGCGGGTGGACTGGGTCGGGTGGCGTTCCTGATCCTACTCGGGATCGGCGTATTTTTTCTCTATTATCAACTCTATATCCACGGCCCCGAGTCGCTCTTGCCGACGCTGCTGAGGAATTAAGAAATGCCGATCCGACTGGCAGAGCTACGAGATAGGCCTGAGATAATTGCTATCTACAATCTAGCGGTTGAAGCACGCAACGCTACTGCTGACTTGGTGCCGGTGACTGTGGAGAGTCGCCGTACTTGGTTTGATGGACACTCTGATCCACGCTATCCGATCTATGTGGATGAGACCGCAGGAATAGTGACGGGCTGGTGTTCGGTTAGCGCCTACCGTCCCGGTCGGTCGGCACTCGATAAAACGGTCGAGCTTAGCTACTACGTGCATCCGCAATTTCGTCGACGGGGCATCGCGACGGCATTGATCACACATGCGATTGATGGATGTCGTAGCGTTGGATTCAAAAACGTTTTTTCCATATTGCTCGGCGTTAATCAGGCGAGTGCTGCCTTGCTGTTGAAGTTAGGTTTTGTGCAATGGGGCCGCCTGCCCGGCGTAGCGGAGATCGACGGCAAGGAAATCGACCATCTCTATTTCGGGAAGAGGATCTGACTGAAGCAGCGGAGCCTACTTTGGGTTTTCCGTTCCAGCTTTCCCGAGTTCCAAATTACAATTCCGAAGTATTTCTCCTGGCGGCTTTCCTGATTCGCGCATCGCGCGCAGGCTGAGCGCGTCGTGGCGTTTGGCGAGACGGACGCCTTTGTCATCAACCATCAGCGGGCAATGATAAAAGGCCGGCGCGGTGTAACCAAGAGCTCGATACAGCAGGATTTGGCGGAAGGTCGAAAGAATCAGGTCTGCTCCGCGCACGACCTCGGTGATCTGCATCGCGGCGTCGTCCACGACGCAGGCGAGCTGGTAGCTGGGCGTATCGTCCTTTCGCCAGACCAGAAAGTCGCCAAAATCGCGACCAACGATGGCCTGCTGCGGGCCGAAATAGCCGTCGTCGAAGGTGAGTGTTTCACTATCCGGCACGCGTAGGCGCCAGTTGACGTTAATGACATCGCCGAGCGGCGGCAGCGGCGTATCGGAAGGCGGACGGAATTGGGGCGGATAAATTGGTTCGTCGAGTTCGCGGCTGGCTTCGTGCGGTGCGCGGGCGGCATCGAGCACGTCGCGGCGCGACCGGGGCAGGAAGATCAGGTTGGCGGCGTGGAGTTTTTCGAGCGCCGAGCGGTAGAATGAGCGGCGTTCACTCTGGTTGTACGGGCCGAGCGGTCCGCCGATGTCCGGGCCTTCGTCCCAGTGGAAGCCGAGCCAGCGCAGGTCTTCGAGCATCGAGCCGACGAAATCGAGACGGAAGCGCGTGGAATCCAGATCTTCGTTGCGCAGGACTAATTTTCCGCCCGCAGCGCGAGCGCGTTCGGCGGCAAACCAAAACGTACGCGCGTGTCCGAGGTGCAGCTGACCGGTAGGTGAGGGCGCGAGACGGCCGCGATAAGTTGAAGAAGTTGCCACGTTTTGAGATCGGAATTTTGAGAACCGCTAATGAACGCTAATGGACACTAATTCTGAAGCAGGAAAGTTGTGGAGGGGGGATAAGCTTTAATCTGAACTCTGGGAACGGAAACGGAAATCTAGAGGGAGTTCCTGTCTTCTTCTGTTTTCCAGAGTTCCAGATTAAAAAATGTCTTTAGGATTTTTGGGTTAGCGGGTTCAAAATTCCCTCATGCAGAAAACGCTTTGTGTTTATTGTGCTTCCAGCGACAGGCTCGATCCGAAATATGCCGAGGCCGCGTCCGCTATCGGTCGTGAAATGGTCCGGCGTGGCTGGAGCCTTGTGTACGGCGGCGGCAAGGTCGGACTCATGGGTGCCGTGGCGAAAGCCGTCAAAACTTCCGGTGGCCGCGTGGTCGGCGTCATCCCGGAGTTCATGAAGGCCAAGGAACTCGCCTACGACGAGGCCGACGAGATGCACTCCGTCGTGACCATGCGCGAGCGCAAGCTGATGATGGAGACACATGCCGATGCGTTTGTGGCTCTGCCGGGTGGTTGGGGCACACTCGAAGAGATCATGGAAATCCTCACCCTGCGACAACTCGATGTGTTGCGAAAGCCGGTCGTGATTTTCAACCAGGACGGTTTCTACGACGAACTCCTGAAGTTCTTCGACCGGATGATCGCGGAGCATTTCAACAAGCCAGTCGAATTTGCAGTTGTTCACTGTGGCCAAGACGGTGAATGAAATCTTTGACCAGATAGAAAAGGCGCAGTGACGGCTGAGACCAAATGGTTCGTCACTACATGAAAGACTCACGCGACTCAGTCTTAACCTCCTACGCACTCACGCGGCGAAATCGCTCGATGCCCATGAGGCAGCGATGGCGTCGGATATGATTCGTTTCGTCGAGACGAATCCGAACTGTGCAGAACGTTCGCTGCAAATAGGTCATTTGACCGGTTCGGCCTGGATCGTGGATCGCGAACGCAAACGCACGCTGCTCACGCATCACCGTAAACTTAACAAATGGCTCCAGCTCGGCGGCCACGCCGATGGCGAACTGAATCCGCTTGCCGTCGCGATGCGTGAAGCGAGCGAGGAATCAGGCCTGACACGACTGCGTGTGATTTCAGAGAAGATTTTCGATGTGGATCGCCATCTCATCCCTGCGCGCAAAACCGAACCAGATCACTGGCACTACGATATCCGCTTCATGATCGAAGCCGATCCGGATGAGCTGCTTTCAATTTCCGACGAGTCGCACGATCTCGCCTGGATCGAGATCGCGCGCATGGCCGACTACAATGCTGAAGAGTCGATGCTGCGCATGGCCCGCAAGACCCTCGTGAGCGCACTGACGTAATCGGGAAAGCACTGAATTCAGGTGCTATTCTTGCTTTGGCCCGGGCGATGGTTTTAGCTTTCGTTTACCCCACACTTTTACCCCTTTATGAAAAACCTGACCGCTTTGTTCCTCTGTACAGGTGCTGTTATGATGAGCTCGTTCCTGACATTACAGGCCGAGCCTTCGTTCAAGACACCGGTTAGTTATGAAGACGCGGACAAGCGTGCCGCCGAGGTCTTAGCCAAGCTCTCGGTCACGAGCGAAGCTTCAGCTTATCAGCGGTCACAATAGTTTTTTCATCAAAGGATTTCCGCAGTTCGGCATGCCTGAGCTTTACCTCTCTGGACGCCACGGGCGGCGTGAATATCCGGCGTAACCTGAGCCAGCAGCTTGAAAAATCGACCGCGTTTCCTGCGCCGATCGGCCTGGCTGCAACGTGGAATCCGGCTCTCGCTTATGCCTACGCGCACAGCATTGGCGAAGAGTGCCGGGCTGGCGGCGTGGCCGTTTTGCTCGGGCCCGGGATGAACATCTATCGCATCGCGCAATGCGGTCGAAATTTCGAATACTTCGGCGAAGATCCGTTTTTGGCGGCTCGAATGATCGAGCGATACGTGCCGGGAGTTTTGGATACAGGTACGATTCCGACGCTGAAACATTTTTTTGCCAACAACACCGATCACCATCGGCGCACCTCGAACTCCGTGCTCGATGAACGAACCATGCACGAGATCTATTTACCTGCGTTCAAAGCGGGCATCGATGCCGGGGCAATGGCGGTGATGACGTCGTACAATCAGGTGAATGGCGAGTGGGCTGGGCAAAGTGAATTCGTGATCAATGATTTGCTCCGCAAGGAACTCGGTTTCCGCTGGCTCGTCATGACTGACTGGTGGTCGGTATGGGATGCCGAGAAAATCATTCGATCAGGTCAGGACTTGGAAATGCCGGGCGAAAAGTTCATCAAAGCCGACGCGCAGCGTTTGCTCAAAACCGGCAAAGTGACTGGAGGCGCAGATCGACCGGATGGCAAAAGCATCATTCGTACCTGCATCGCCATGGGACTCTACGACCGACCGGTAAAGACGAATCGCTGCTCGCAAAATTCCCGAGCATGAGCAGGTCGCCTTGCAGACGGCCCGCGAAGCTATCGTGTTATTGAAAAACAAATCCGGCGTATTGCCCCTGAAAAAAGGTGCCGTGAAGAAGATACTCCTGACCGGCTTGTTTGTCGAAAAATTACCGCGTGGAGGTGGTTCGGCGGAGGTCGAAGGTTATAATACGGTCACGATGTTACAGGCTTTTGAAGGCCGCGTATGGCGACACGCTTGAATACGTGAAGAGGCCCACCGACGCGCAGATTTCTGCGGCTGACGTGGTATTACTCAGCACGGGCACACTCGATACTGAAGGCTGTGACCGGCCGTTTGCTTTGCCTGAAAAGTTGAGGCGCTGGTGAAACGCGCCGTCACACTGAACCCGCACACCGTCGTGATTGTGAACTCGGGTGGCGGTATCAAAATGACCGATTGGAGCGAGCAGGCAGCGGCCATTGTTTACGCCTGGTATCCGGGGCAGACGGGCTTTCGTGCCTTAGCGGAAGTTCTCTCGGGTGAGATCAACCCGTCGGGCAAACTTCCGATTACGATTGAAAAACGCTTCGAGGATTCCCCGGGCGCTGGCTACTTGCCGGCTGGAGAAAAACTCTACACCGGCTGGGAGCCGGACAACAACATGGCGCATCCTGTCTACCAAATCGACTACAAGGAAAGTGTCTTTGTTGGTTATCGCTGGTTTGAGGCGAAGAAGATCCAGCCGCTCTACGCATTTGGACACGGTCTTTCGTATTCGAAATTTGAATATTCGGATCTCAAGATTTCGCCAGCAATCATCCGTCAAGATAGTCGTGTGACTGTGGAGTTCAAAGTGACTAACACCAGTTCGGTGGAAGGAGCGGAGGTCGCCCAGCTCTACGTGCATGACACCGAGGCTTCCGTACCGCGTCCGGAAAAAGAGTTGAAAGGTTTTTCAAAGATTACACTCAAACCTGGCGAAAGTCGTGTGGTCAGAATCCGAGTGGCTGGACGCGATCTCGGTTTCTGGGACAGCACGGCCCATGATTGGAAGACCGAGCCCGGCGAGTTTCAGATTCTCGTGGGTGGCGCGTCCGATCAGATAGCGCTAAAGCCTTTCTGTTGAGGAATAGACGAAGGGAATTTGGCTGTTGAGCCGTTTCGGCTAGTGCCCCAGCATCCAGGTCGGGGAGATTTTCTGGAGGAAGTTTGGAATCTTCCAAGTTTGGGAATCGTGGTTGTGGCGACCTTCTTTGAACTGGTTCCGGTGCCACAGCCGCAGCCTGCGCTACACTGATGGCCACGGCTGACGCGTGGCGCGTGCTGACTGCGTTCGTTTACGGCGTGTGCCTTGCGTGTGCCTGAGGCCATCAGACAAAGATTCGGTGCGGAGATCACGCGGCGCGAAGTGCGTCCACAGTCCGGGCAGAAGGACGGAGCGCTGCGTTCCTCGATGCTGCTGAATGCGACAAAGGGGCCGCATTCCTGGCATTCGTAATCGTAGAGCGGCATGGCTGGTTAGGAAGTTCGAGCGAGATCGATCTTTCCGTCGAGATGTTTGATCGGTCCGGCGGCGCTAGGATGGATATCGAATTTGAAAATATCCGTGGGAATCCAGAGTGTCGCACAGGCGTTGGGAATATCGACGATACCGCTGATGTGGCCCTGAACGGGCGCGGTGCCGAGATCGCGTACGCCTGTTCACCAGTGCAGCCGAATTTTTCAAGTACTCGATGGCGTTGAGACAGGCGCGGCGATACGCGACGTGCGCATCGAGGTAGTACTGCTTGCCCTGTTCGTCGACGGAGATGCCTTCAAAAAATGAGATGGTTGGTGTAGGTCGGCTTGACCGGGCTCGGCTGGAAGATCGGATTGGTTATAGCATATTTCTTCATGCCGTCCTTAATCAGGCTGACGCGGAGGTCGACGAAGCCCGCCATTTCGATGGCGCCGCAGAAGGTGATTTCGCCATCGCCCTGCGAGAAGTGAATATCGCCCATGGAAAGACGCCGCCCTTAACGTAGACAGGGAAATATACTTTGGAGCCGCGGCTGAGATCCTTGATGTCGCAGTTTCCGCCATGTTCGCGGGGCGGAACCGTGCGCGCACCTTCTTTGCGGCGGCTTCGGCGGCAGCGCCTTTCATGCGGCCCCTGTGTGCAGAATGTGACGTGAGTTGGCGTAAACGCCGCTGAAATGCCAGGCCGCTTTTCGCGCGTCCGGATAGTGATCGGTTAGGAAACCACCGCCATTTTTCTTGTCGAAAAGGCCGGTGAACCCCCAGGCCGATTCCGGTAGCACGCCGACGTCGAGCAAATCGACCACGAGCAGATCGCCAGGTTCCGCTCCCTCGACACCGATCGGGCCGGAGAGATAGTGGACCTTGGTGAGATCGACATCGCGGATGTCGTTGGCGCTGTCGTCGTCCTTGATCTGGCCACCGGTCCAGTCGATACATTCAACGCGGAATTCGTCGCCCGGTTTGACGTAGGCGACCATCGGAATGTCGGGGTGCCAACGGTTATGAATCACATCCTGTTTTGTCGGTGGGGTGTTCAGGTCGATTTTGATCAATGTCTTTATCATGATGGTGTAGTTTTGAGGTTGAGCGTATTGTGGAAAATTTGCTGAGACGTCAGACCGCGAGGATTTTTTTGACTTTGTCGGCGTCGATGTTTGCCCGGTCGGCTTCGTGGACGAACTGACCGCGATCAATCACGAGCACGCGGTCGCAGACATCCATCATGAAGCTTACGACCTGTTCGCTCACGATGATGGCGATCTTGCGCATTCGACGGATTTCGCGGAGCGCGCGTGCAATATCTTTGATAATTGACGGCTGGATGCCCTCGGTGGGTTCGTCGAGTACTAGAACCTTGGGATTGGTTAGGAGCGCGCGGGCGATGGCGAGCTGCTGCTGCTGACCGCCGGAGAGATTGCCGCCTTTACGGCTGCGCATTTCACGCAGGACGGGAAAGAGCGCTAGATTTCGTCCCAAGTGCTAGGAGCAATCGCGCCGCGCGTCCCTGACTGCATGTTTTCAATAACAGTGAGAGATGGGAAAATCATCCGGCCCTGAGGGACGTAGGCGATACCTGACCTGACGCGCTGATATGAATCGAGCCCGGTGAGCTCCTGATCGCCGAGTTTGATCGAGCCAGCTTTGGCCGGGAGCATGCCGATGAGCGACTTGAGTAACGTCGTTTTGCCCATGCCGTTCCGGCCCATGATGGCGAGGACCTCCTCTGATTTTACGGAGAAAGACAGATCGTTGATGACCGTACTCTGGCCATAACCAACGGAAAGGTTTGTGATATTTAGCATAGTGCGAAGTTGGATCGATGGAAGGCGTCAGTGCCCGAGGTAAACCTCGATGACCTTTGGGTTATGCCGGATCTCATCCATGGTGCCTTCGGCAAGGATTTTCCCGAGGTGGAGCACGGTGACCTTGTGGGCGATGCGGAGACGAACTCCATGTCATGTTCAATGATGATAATGGAGCGGCCCGGTGTGATGCGTTTGAGCAACTGTGCGGTCAGTTCACGCTCGGCCGGGCTCATGCCTGCCACTGGCTCATCGAGCATCAGCAATTTGGGTTCCTGCATGAGTAGCATGCCGATCTCAAGCCACTGCTTCTGTCCGTGGCTGAGATGCGCGCCCTCGGTCTCAAGATGATCGGCCAGGAAGATTTCCTCGGCGACCTTCTGTATCCGTTTCATCACTTCAGATGAGCGCGTGAAGGCGATGCAACCAAGAACGCTGCGGCCTTTTGGAAAGGAAACCTCAAGGTTCTCCAGGACGGTTAGGTTTTCGTAGATCGACGGCGTCTGAAATTTCCGGCCTACGCCTGCGCGAACGATCGCGTGTTCACTCATGCCCACGAGTTCGCGGTTTAAGAATTTTACGCTACCCTCAGTCGGCTGGGTCTTGCCACAGATCATATCGAGCACCGTGGTCTTGCCGGCGCCGTTCGGGCCGATGATCACACGAAGCTCGTTGGATTCGACGTAGAGATTGAGTGAGTCAACGGCCTTGAAGCCGTCGAATGACACCGTGAGATCTTCAATGCCGAGTAAGAATGAAGTATCGCTGCTCATGATTTTTCAACTTTGGCGGTTGAGGCTAGTGCGGCGTGGTCAAGAGTAGCATCGGGAGGTGACCCATTCTGCTTCGCTTTGAACCAGCGGCTGATTTTTTTGCCTGTTGAGTCGACCACTCCTGCGAGGCCATCCGGAAAGAAGACGACGACGGCGATGAAGAGACCGCCCATGAGGAAGAGCCAGAGCTGGGGAAAGCTTTCGGAGAAGAGGCTCTTTCCTGTATTCACTATTAGGGTACCATAGATCGCGCCATAGAGTGAGGCTCGGCCGCCGACTGCGGCGAAGATAACCATTTCAATTGAAGGGATGATGCCGACGAGGGACGGGGGAGATGAAACCGACCTGAAGTACAAAGAGAGCGCCGCCGATGCCGCTCAAGGCGGCCGCGAGGCAGAAGGTGAAAACCTTAAACATGGACACGTCGTATCCAGAAAACCTTACGCGGTCCTCACGTTCGCGCATTGCGAGGAGCATCTTCCCCATTTTGCCGGAGAGCAGCCACTGCAAGGCGAGGATCGACAGGATGAGAAGCAGGCAGGTGACGAAGTACAAAATGTACTGCGCACTCTCGGTGCGAATATCCCAACCCCAGAGCGTTCGCAGATCGGTGATGCCATTGCGGCGCGGGTGTCCAGCCCTGATTGCCGTCGATTCCAAGAGAGAATGAGTGCGAGGGCCTGCGTGATGATGGCAAAATACACGCCACCGACCCGGCGTTTGAACATCGCTGTGCCGATCACGTACGCGAGAATCGACGGTACGACGACGACGGCGATGAGGCTGATGGGAAGATGTTTGAACGGGACCCAGAAGGTCGGTAGTTCTTTCAACTGGTTCCAGTCCATGAAATCGGGAATGCCGGGTGTGGACTGGATCTTGGTGCTGATCGGATCGGACGCCTCCAGCTTCAGGAACATGGCCATGCAATAGCCGCCAAGTCCGAAGAACACTCCCTGGCCAAGGCTGAGCACACCGGCTTTGCCCCAGAGCATAACGAGACCGAGCGCAACGAAACCAAACGTCAGATATTTTCCGACGAGATTGAGGCGAAACACGCTCATCGTCAGCGAAGCACGACGAGTAGAATAACGGCGAGTAGAAGCAGCTTGGCGAGGCCGCTTCTTCCTCCTATTATGCGGTTATAGATGGTGTTCACAGGCGATAATAAAGTGTGGTTATGAGCGGACCTTGCTGGCGAAAAGGCCTTTCGGACGGATCATCAGGATGACGATGATGCCGAGGAGCACGGCGACCTTGCCCATTGTGCCCTCAAGGAAGAAACCGGAGATTGACTGGCCCTGAGCGATACCGAAGGCCGATGCAATCGTGCCGACCAGGCTCGATGTGCCCCCGAAGACGACGACCAAGAAGGTATCGACAATGTAGCGTGAGCCGCTGTCCGGACCGGTTGAGCCGATGGTTGTGAAGGCCGCTCCGGCGACGCCCGCGCGATACCGCAACCCAGCGCAAAGGTGAAGCGATCAATGAGCTTGGTGTTGATGCCAACTGCGCCGCTCATGGCGCGATTCTGCACGGTGGCGCGCATCTGGAGGCCGACTTTTGAGCGGTACATAAAGGCCCAAACCGCAAAGGTGATCAGTAGAGTGAGTCCCATCACAAACACGCCGTTGATCGGAATATCGATGGTATCGCTGGGCTTGAAGGACCCCATCAACCACTCGGGCAGCGTGGGTGTGACCTCGCGGGCGCCGAACGTGAGGCGGAACGCCTGCTGCATGATAAGGCTAAGGCCCCAGGTCGCGAGCAGGGTGTCGAGCGGGCGTTTATAAAGAAACCGAATCAATGCCCATTCCACAAACATGCCGGCGAATCCCGCGACAAAAAATGCTATGACAATCGCAAAGACGAAGTACGACGATACCAGACTAGGAAACTGGTTGTGTGCGACGTTCGAGCAAAGGTACACCGTGTAGGCTCCCAGTGCCATGAATTCGCCGTGGGCAAGGTTCACCACGCCCATCTGACCGAAGATTATCGCCAGACCCAAGGCCATCAGCAACAGCACGCTGAAAAGGCTGAAGCCTGCAAAGCCCTGCATGATAAAAATGGAATAGAGTTCGGAGGCTGTGTAGGAGGACATTTGGTGTGGATTAGAATGTTCGGTGTTGCTTTCAAAAAGGCCGGAGTCTGCGCGGGAGACTCCGGCCTCCGCATAATTTCCGCTTACTGTTCTTACTGATAGCCCTTCGGGAACGGGTTGGGCTCGATGAGTTCGGATTCGTAGAGAACTTTTGCCTGGCCGTTGGTCTGCCACTGGCCGATTCGAAGTTTGCTCCAGAGGTGATGGTTCGTGTCGTGGACCCGGACGTAACCTTCGGGCGCACCGGTGAATTCGACACCGGAAGAAGCTGCCGCGACCTTGTCGATGTCGAAGCTCCCGGCTTTTTCTACTGTCAGTTTCCACAACCACGGTCCGAGATACGCGGCCTGCGTGACGTCGCCGATCACTGATTTTTCGCCGTATTTCTTCTTAAACGCTTCAACGAATTTCGTGTTGTTGGGATTGTCGAGCGACTGGAAATATTTCATCGCCGAGTAGAAGCCTGCGAGGTTTTCGCCACCGATACCGAGCACTTCGTCTTCCGTCACAGAGATGGTTATGAGTGTCCATTTGTCACTCGTGATGCCGGCGGCCTTGGGCTGTTTGTAGAACGAGACATTCGACCTCCTACGATGATGGCGTAGATGACATCGGGTTTCTTCAGCTTGATCTTGTTGATCAACGAGCCGAAATCCGTGTGGCCGAGTGCGTAGTATTCTTCGCCCACGACGGTGCCCTTGAGCACGTTTTCAATATGTTTGCGGGCAATCTTGTTCGAGGTGCGCGGCCAGATGTAGTCGGAGCCGATCAGGTAAAAGGTCTTCGCCTTCTTCTGGGAAGCCATCCAGTCGAGCCCCGCGATGATCTGCTGCGTGGCCTCCTGTCCGGTGTAGATTACATTCTTGGACTGCTCCAGACCCTCGTAGAACGTCGGGTAATAGAGCATGCCGTTTTCTTTTTCGAAAACCGGCAGCACAGCTTTTCGCGAGGCGGAAGTCCAGCAGCCCATGACGGCGGCAACCTTGTCTTTGACGAGCAGCTTCTTTGCTTTTTCGGCAAAGGTTGGCCAATCGGAAGCGCCGTCCTCGACGATGATCTTGATCTTACGACCGGGACACCGCCAGCTTCGGTGATCTGCTCGATAGCGGCTGTTCGGCCTGAATGGACTAGTCTCACTGATCGCCATCGTACCGGTGGCGGAGTGGAGCTGGCCGACGGTGACCTCAGTGTCTGTTACTGCCAGCCCTGTGGTATTTACCTGGGCGGTGGGATAATCGGCTGCGTAGGACAGGACGGCCGACGATAGTCCGAGCAGGAGGCAGCCGATGACGAGCATCCGATTCCTCGGACGGGTGGGAGATTTTATATTAAGCGATGTATTCATTCTGGCTATGTTATATGGTTCGTTTTATTGCTGGCTATTTGTCGAGGTACGCTCGACCAATCTGCAAAGTGCTTCAGGCGCAGGTGGGTGCGCCGACCCAGTTTTGGACTTGCGGTGTCGGATGCTGGCCTTCCGGAAAAGCCACGAGCGTCTCCGGCTTCTTTGACTGCTCAAGCCGGTGGCTTTGTCGTAGATGTTCTTTCAAGTTTTTTCTATGACATCGGACGGAACAAGAGGGCTTTTGGTTTGGGCTCAAAAGACTTCACCAAATCGAGCACCATGCGGCCTGCATTCTGAGTGGGCGCGCCGATCGTAGCGGAGTCGTATGCGATGAATGTATCCTGAGTCTTGATACCGCGTCCGGTATCCAGAGGCCCGACCAGTGCGTTTTTCAGATAGTCTTCCGGTACGTCGAAGTAGCACGGTTTAGCCAGCATCGTCGCGAGTTCTTCGCGCTTCGAGAGGTCGTCGCAAAACCGACTGGCAGCGATGAGCGCGGCTAGAAGACGAAGGTGGACGTCCTCTTTTCTCCTGAGCGAAATCCTCGAGCACGAGCAGGACCTTTTTCGGGCTGTTTCAGTGCAGCATCAGCGCCAGTGGTGACGATCCAACCGGTCTGGTTTTTGACGGCAGCAGAATTCCACGGTTCCGCCACGCAGTATCCATCGAGGAAACCTTTGCTGAAACTTTCGTAGAGCAGCCCGGATGGAATGACGACGATATGGACATCGGTTTCTGGATTTACTCCGGCCGAATGGAGCCACTGGCGGAGCAGGAAATGCTGCGTGGAAAGTTCGAGCACGATGCCGAAAACAAATTTGCGCACGCCTTTGCGATTGCGGATGACTTCACCGGCGGATGTCGCATCGCGCACACCGAGGTCCCAGAGTTCGTTGGAAAGCGTTATGGCGCTACCCTTGGAAGAGAGAATTAGGCCGGTGAGACAGGACCGGGGAACAACACCGATTCCGCAATGAATCGAAAGCAAAACGCTCGCGTGTGCAGCGACTGCATCGAGTTCGTTATGCCAAAAGTTTTCGCGAATCGTAGCCCAGCCGACTTCGCGCGAAAGACGCACATCAAGCGCGTAATCTTCGAAAATCCCGAGCTCCTTGGCCGCAATGAGCGTCGCGCAATCCACCGTTGGCACGAAGCCTACATTGAGCCGATCGTTCGAACTACGAGCGCTGTTTCGCTTAGCGGTGCTGAGGCGTGGACGCATGTCGGACGAACGTTTAGCATCGCTTGTGCCATCAGTTAAAAAGCTGATGTAAAACAATATATGAATATTAAGATAAGCAGCTATGAAAAAAAAGATAAGATAGGAAAAGTCATTTGCCCACAGTCAGTCCAGAATGTTACAGCGCACATTTACGCCGAAACGAAGAGGTTGGATCCAAAACTGCTAGTGGACCGCAACCATGCGCCCGGTAACAAAATTGACCATCGAGAGCCAGCAGCTGCATGTGTACGTAATTCTGGCCCGCTTATTGAATATGAGCCGAGCGGCGGAACAACTCGGCATGACTCCTTCCGGAATCAGTCATTGTTTGAAGGCGCTCGAAGACGATCTGGGGTGCCGACTGTTCGAGCGCACGTCGCGCAAGATGATGCTGACACGAGCTGGCCGGGAATTTTGAGCGAAGCGGATGGAGATTCTTGTGCGGATGCAGGCCGTGCGCGAAAAAATCCGTTCTTGGAGCGACCGGAAACATGGGCAGATCCGGCTTGGGGCAAACTCGACCGCGTGCCACCTGATTCTTCCTCGATTGCTGCGAGTTTCGCGAAAAGTTTCCTGAGTTCACGGTGAAGATTGAGCCTTTTGATCCACGGTGTGCCAATGAGCTCTTGTCGGATGGGCGGCTCGATATGGTGATCGGAACCGAACCATTTTCTATCACCGGGATGCAGTTCGAGTTTCTGGCCGAAGACGATTTGCAGTTCCTCGTTCACCCGCTCCATCCCTGGGCAGGGAAACGACCGGTCACCCGCGAGCAGATTTCAAGTGGCCGGTTTATAATACCGGAAGCGTCGGGCGACACGTTTAAACTAATCGAGGCTCACTTTAAGAAAGAGCGGATCGAGATTCTACCGCTGATCGAGGTCGCGGCTGAAGATGCGGTGAAACATTTTGTCGAACTCGACATGGGCGTGGGAATCATGCCGCGCTGGTTGTCGCCAAGGAGATTGAACTGAATCGCTTGGTTGCGCTTCCACTCGGAAGCGTCCGCTGAAACGCCGCTGGGGAATCTATGCACGCTCACACCGGCTCCGATTGCGGAAAGTCTTCTGGTCAGTCTTTGCCGAAGCGTGATGCGGGATCTGGTGCAGGGCGTGCGCCGGAGATAGAGCGCACTTACTTCCAGAGAGCGACCAGGTCTTCCTGACGGAGCCAGCCGGTTTGGCCGTTGGGGAAACTGAGGCGGGACCAGGCACCGGGAACGAATGTATGGTTCACAATAGCGACGGTGCCGGCGGCGAGTGGAGTGGTTTTTTGCGCGGTGTCGGCCTCGGTCGGGATCGAGCGTAGCGTGGTGTCGTGCCAGACGATGACGGCGCGGGCGTCGTTGATTGGCGAATACACACGCAGGCTAAAGACCGCAGCGCTGCCGAGGAGGATCGCGAAGGTGAACAACGTGATAGCGGTGATTTTAAGCCAGCGGGCGGGGTTACCATAACCACGCAACAGAAGGAGCGCACCACCGAAGGCGGCGAGGCTGAGGGCGAAGATGGCTGCGAGCTGCCACTGGGTGGCGGAGAGCTGGCTGGCGAGTTGGTGGGGCGGATGCGAACGGGCGAAGCCCGATAAAACGGAGGGTGCATAGCCAGCGCGCTCCATCGTGAAGGCGAGATTCCAGCGGATGGCGGTATCGCGTGGTTGTTGAGCTAAGGCGGCAGCGGCGTGCGGCGGCTTCCGGCCCAACGATCCTGTTGAGCGAGTGCGAGCGCGAGGTTGTGATGGGCGGCAGCGCTGGCTGGAGATTTTACGAGAGCGGAGCGCCAGGCTTGTTCGGCGGCGGCAAAGTCGGCTCGGTCCTAGGGAGCGCGTCCAGCGCCAGCGCGGAGGGTTGTGCTCGTGAGGGTGAGGCCGATGACGATTAGCGCCGCGAAGGGCAGGAGTTCTTAAGCCGAAACACTTGCCAGAAGAAAAAGGCTTTGACGCGGTTGTCTTGCAGAGCTTGTTGGGCGCGGGTGATCAATCATGGTAATGGAGTGGCATCGCGATAGAGCGCGCGTTCGGTGTCGGCCAGAGGGCGGACCACTGGCTGGCGGTGCGGGGTGGGGCACCGCCTGCCGGTGAAGTCGGAAGCGGTCAGGGCGGCTGGGGTGATTTGGTAGAGGATCGCGGTGTCTTTGCCAGGCGAGCAGAGGGCGGCAATTTGGGAGCTGATCCTTGGCGGGACGAAGTATTTCGATTGTAGCGGCAAAGGCGGGCGCGAGTTTCGCGGCGTGGACGCAATGGATCGGTTTCCGCGGGCGCGGCGCAGCGCGAGCCAGAGCCAGAAAGCGAGCAAGGCGGCGACAGGCAGACAAAGGGCGGCGAGGAGCGAGCTGACCTTAAGTGGAGGTTGAGACTCGCCGGTGTCAGGCAACGGGTCGCGCGGAAGGCCTTTGGGCATGGCGGGCGGTTTTGCTTTCCCGGCTTGGCCCTGCGGAGGAGGCGGGGTTGTGATGGCGGGAGTGGAGGTCTCGGCGGTTGCGGCGGAAATCGTTACCGTAACAGCGGGCGTTGTGACGTTTGATATTCGCCTTTGAAGGGATCGAAATAACTCCAGGTAGTTGGCCTAGCGTGTAGTTGCCGGGTTTTGGTTGGTATGAGGCTTTGACATCCTCGACCAGAGAGGCGTCGAAGAGCATGCCTTCTTTGGGTGTGCGCCGGGCCTGGCTGCACGGTGCGGAAATCTTTCGAGACGCTGCGTGCGGGCAAGCCAGAGAG
>JADKHC010000022.1 GCA_016721945.1 Verrucomicrobiota bacterium
GCCGATCAAGCCCGATTGGGACGTCGAAGCCACCTGCTACCACCTCGCCTCACGCTGGGAGGCATGCTTAAACCGCTTCGTTACCTTCGCTTTCTTCTGTGAAATTCTGAAGGGGCAACCCGCTCGCTCCCTCTCTCAGCCGGAGCCATGCAATGCAGCCACCGATGCACACTGATAAACACAGATTTTTGGGAGGATTGTTTAACGCAGTGCAGAAGTTTCATATTTAACCAGACCGTGGGCGATCAGATCACAGCAAAACCTGACGTTGTTTCAGCCCCGATATTGTGCTCATCGGTGGTCATCGGTGGCTCCCCAGCTGAATGGTTACAGCTGAGAGTAAAAGCATAAGGCGGCTGGGATGTTGATTTCGTTCCTGTTTGCTCGGGGCTGACTGCCGCTTCCGCTCGAATACCAGATCTATATAACATCTCCGGCCCGACAAAGCCCCTGCTACCCTGCTTTCTCGGTAGGCACTTGATCAGGGAAACAGCGGGGCGAGACGTCGTGATCGAGTTCCATTCGGTCTCCGCTGCCTCGGGCGTGTGCCACCAGTCGGTCTGTCGGGTGCGGGTCGTGGAGAGAGGCTTCGCGGTAGGAGCTGGCGTCGCAGTAGATGCGATAGCGCCGTTCGTGGCAGCCTTTGGCCGCGAGCACGGCTACGCGGAGGCAAAGTGGACAATCACGCAGCACAAGATTCGGGGACGTCTGTAGCTCACGGTTGGGAAGCTGGCTAAGACGTCCGGTTTCACTTCGAGCGGCGGCCAGCTTTTTCCGGCGGAAAATTATCCACAATTTACGCACTCCCAGCGACCCTGAATTTTATGGCGTTTACAGTTTCTTAGCTAATCCGCAAGATTCTGGCATTCAGGCCGATTATGATTAAATTATGCAACTACCCCAGCGCACGCATGAGCACGAGGGACCTTAACATCTTGCAGATAACCGATTCTACGACAGACACGCAGCTTTAGTTGCGCATTACGCTCCAGCGCCGCGAAACTATGACGTTGAAGCCCAGATTGCTGCCAGATGCAGGGGAGCTGATTTACGCTGCAGCCGGACGAAAAGCATGGCAATTGAATTTATGGCCGCAACCAGCCAGAACCTTTAAATTCAGACAGGGTTCTCCGCTTGCTCCTGCACCTCGCCGCGCCGGATCTGCCTGCATCGTCGTCTCTAACCAGCTCGGCCTGGAAGCAGTCAGATTACCTTGCTAAAATGGGGGCCTGCGATTTGTTCTCCGCTAACGACCCGGCAAAGCTCATTGCCGCCATCCGCGCCACCACCATGTGCCCGAACAACGAGCACGCCCAGCGCCGCGCAGAAACCCCATAACGCGCAAACGAAAAAAGTTTTCCCGCGCTTTCCACATCAGCCCGGATTCGATCAACATCCAACCGGCTCAGGAGACAGCGTGTACATCGACATCAACGAAGGCTTCGGCAAGATCCTCAGCTGCGAGAGCTGCTCGGGCGCTCATCCGCACCTGGCGGACTCGGTATCTGGGTGTTGAACAAATCCGACCGTGAGCGCATGGTCGCCAGTCTGAAGACGGCGGGCAGAGTATGGTCGGGCTGGAGGCTCCGTTTCGCGCCAAGGATGGTCGCACTTCATCGGGTTGCTCTCTGCCAGGAGTTCTCAGCCAACTTAGGGGCGAGGAATGCGCCCTGAGTTTCACCGCGACATCACCAGCCGGAAGCAGGCCGAAGACTGGCCCCGCACGGCACCGTTCGAGCTGCTGCGCATCTGTAACCAGGCGGCTGAACTTCGAGATCTCGCCAGGGAATTGACACGCTTTTTGAAGGGCTCTCAGACTGCGAAGCAGTAGGCATCCGCTGGAGGATGGCCTGACTGCCAATACTACGAAACCAGCGGGCTCTCCAACGCGACTTTGTGACCCCAGAAAATCACCTCTGCTGTTTTCGTCCCGATGGTGAGCCATCTGCGACCCGACCGGAAAACCAGTGCTGGCCTGCATATGCGGCGCACTGTCCTGCAAGAGAACCGAACCAAACCAATCCTTCTTCACCCAGCACCCGGAAGCTTTTGGACGAACAACGCAACGTGCCCCGCTTGCAGGCACCAGCTATAACAGATCCAATGAAAGGCTGCAATCAACTGCCACAGCGAAGGCTACGAATCCGTCGCATTAATCCCAGCGCAGTCGGCATGGCACGAGTAGGGGCTCCTTCAGCTCAACGACCGGCAGAAGAGATCGCTGGGTGCCGAAAAGATCCAGAGCAATTCGAAGCGCACGGGCGAGATTACGTCACCCGTAGCCGTTGGAAACTGCTCTCAGAGCAGGCACTCCGCTCGAAGTGAGGAACGTTTGCGTAAAATCCACAAACAACAGAGGCTGGCTACTTCTTCATCGATCCCGCAGGTCGGTTTCAAAAGGTTAACTCAGCTTGGCTGCAACTGCATAAATATGACCACGCCGATGAAGTCATTGGAAAACATTTCAGCCTCACGCAGACCGAGATAAACCTGAAGGGAGCGATGGAAATCAATGAAACAATTCTGGGCAAAACTCACGTAGCAACCGCAGGAGTTCTCGCGCAAGCACAAGGATATGATTATCGGTTACCATACTTCTCCCGACCCGCGGTCGAGAAGGACCGAAAGTTGTCGGTATCGAAGGGTTCTCGCCCGACACAGGCCGTAGCTGCGCGGCGCGAACAGTACAGCATGCTCTTCAGCAGATGCTCGATAGTTTCGCGATGCAGCGGGAATAATCTTGTTATGCGACCCGGTCGACTACCCGCGCTATCGCCCGTCAAGCCGGCCTGAGCAAATGACCGGGCTGAAAGCCAAAACCTCGTTGGCCATACCGTCCGTGAGGTCCTGCCCACGATCGAGCGATGGATCAGAACTTTTTGGCGATGCTGGGCGTACCAGCCGGCAAACGCTTCGATGATTACCATGAACCGACCAAGCGCTTTGACGTCCCTGGCGTTTTCCGCCCCAAGCAGGCCAGTTCGCCTGCGTCGTCCGCGATATCACCACGCGCAAACAGCTCGAACTCCAACTCCTGCACTCACAAAAGATGGATGCGATTGGGCAACTCGCCGGCGGCGTCGCGCATGATTTCAACAATATTCTGGCCGCGATCATGATGCACCTGAACCTGCTTCAGTGTACACCAGGGCTGGGTGCCGGGCGACGTGGAAGCCGTTCAGGCACATTCGTCTGCCTGAGGTGTGAACGTACCACCGGCGGCATGGACCGAAAGCCACGATAAAGCGCATTTCAACCATTCTTCACCACCGAAAGAACAGGAGCAAAGGTACCGGTCCGGGCCTCGCCACCGTCTACAGCATCGTCAAGCAACACAAGGGCTGGATCAACGTGCAGAGCATCGTCGGACAGAGGCTCGACCTTCCGAGTTTTCCTGCCCGTCAGCCTAGGAACAACCTTCGCCCAGCAACAAACCGACCGCCACGATCCAGGCGGCGCCAGAAAGCGCGTCCTCGTGGTCGAGACGATTACACGTTTCGAAACATGGTCGTCCCTAAGGCTGAAAGTGCTCGGCCTATCAGCGTCTTCGAAGCGGAAAACGGCGTAGCCGCCCTCGCCATCTGGGAAAAGCATGCGCCCTGAGATCGGTCGCTCTTCACCGATAGGGGTGCCCGAAGGCATCACCGGCACGGGAGACTGCCTGCGCTTGAAGCGAACAAGCCCACCCTACGCGAGGATCCTCACCTGCACCCCGGTTACAGCGGTGACCGGATCAACAAGAACAACTCGCTGCCGAAGGCATCGCTTATTAGCCAAGCCCTTCACCTCCGAGGCGCTCGTTCTAACGCCGTGCGTGCCTGCATCGACAAGCCCTGAGCCATCCTGCTGGCTACAACCATGAGCAAACGTACAACAATCCTCGTCGATGACCTGGCATCGTGCGCCAAGGCGTGCGGATGATTCTTGAAAAAAGCCGACTTGGAAGTCATCAGACCGCCGTGCCGTGGAAGCAGTGGCCAAAGGCCGTGATCTCATCCCCGATGTCGGCGTGATGGACACTCCATCTCTCGGAAACCAACGGGATCGATGCTTCGCGCCGCATCCTCGCCGCCAACCCTGACACAAAAATCATCATCCTCTCCGCCGAGTCCGCCCGGAAATTGTCAACCGGGCCTTGCGAGCCTGCAGTCGTCGGCTTCGTGATCAAGGAAGATGCCAGCGAAGAATTACTTCGGGCGATTAAGACTGTGATCGGTGGCCGATTCTACCGCGCCCAGCGATCACCACGGCGCTTCCTCGCGCGCAAAGTTCAACTCACCCGCCCCCATCGCTCCGACACTTACACAACGCGAAAGGAAATAATGCGCTTCATCACGGATGGGATGCCAACAAGAAATCGCCGAAAAGCTTAAACTGAGTATAAAGTCGGTCCGAAGCCTGTCGCTCCGAAATTGATGGCTAAATCGCTGCAACAGCGCCGCTGGACTCGTGCGCTACGCGGTAGCGAAGGTACTCGATAAATGCTGAATGCTTCCGGTCGTTCTGGCAAACGCGATTTCCTCCGCGACCGGGCCGTATTGCCACTAGCCGTACACGAGCTGCACCTGACGTGATTTTGGTGTCGGATATCAAAACAAAAGCGACGTCCTCCTATTACCGCCGGCAATCGCCTGACCGAAATCATGATCAGCCGGCTCAACAACTACGCAAATTTCGACCCGATCAAGGAACCGATCTACGTCAATCAGCAGTCCCCTAGCGCTTGAATTCCGGCCAGGCAGTTTGCGCATCACCAGCAATCTTGCTTTCAGGCCGATAGTGGAGTGTTCGGTTTAACCCCTCTGAATTTTACAGAAGTAAACGAAGGCAACGAAGAGGTTAAGGAACACCGCCAGGCATTCGTTTTCGCTGCCGTCTTCTGTTCGAGTACAGAAAACCGATATCTCCATCAGGGCTTGATCGTCGTTGCACCCGAACAGCCTGTTAGGGACGACAGGCTCCACCTTGACAGCATCGTTCCGCCTCGCGTCTCTGCGTGAAACCCTTCCGTCTCACAAGTGAGAACATTTAATGGAATACAGATACACAGATTCTCCGGAATGAGGGCCATCGCAGTGAGAGGTATTTTATGCTAAATTCCGATCTGTGTTTATCGGCGTTCATCTGCGGTTTCCTCCTCAAGAATTTCACGGAAGAAAACGAAGGTTTTAGGAAACACCAACTGGTCTTCGTTCTCTTGGTTCGAGCAGGTAAATTAAAACTATAGCCGATAAATCTTGGGGCTTCGCCCTTAAACACAATCGGTTCGTTCCAGTGTTCCTGAGTTCCATATTCAATATCCACTCCAGCCCCAGAACGGCTACAAGCTAACTGGAAACTGCTCTAGCTTCTGTGCAAAATGCAGAAGCTCGGAGTTCCTGCTTTTATTAGTCGGGACGCAAGCCGAGCCAGTAATCCATATCTTCTGGCAAATTCAGCGCTTTTAAGTGCGCAAGATCGAGGAAGGTTGTGGTGCCATCGTTGGTTCCGGCATGGGCAAGCGTATCAACGATATGCGCAAAGTGACCGGACCCAATCGATCTTCCACTACTCTGTGATGAGGCGTATGATGCATGGAAACCGCATCGACCAGCTACTACGGCTCGACCGTAAACGCCCGTAATATTGAGGATCTGGCAAAAAGTTCCATCCCGTCCGAGCAAGCGCTGCTGACCCTTAAAGATCGCGCCAACGTAATCAAAGGCTGCGTCCGTACACTCCTCAATCCCTCTATAAGTTCCGCCATCCGAACCCGTCAGCATGACCTAGTTGCGAAGGCCCGCGAGGACATCACCGCCTGCTGGAAAACATATGAAGGCATTTCTCACAACCAGGAATCCGTTGCTCTCTGGAAGGAATTCTCGTCCGCATGGAGCGACCTGCGCAACCAGAACAATAGATTCTTCGACATGGTGCGCGAACTCGACGCACTCAAAATCGGCGACCCCATGCGTCTCGAACGCGACATTCTGGGTTTCCGCGCCGACCACTTCCAGCTTCAGCTTCGAGTTCAGGATATGTGCAGCACCACTCGCGTCTTCGACGGAGGCGATGATCATAGTGGCTGCGCCTTCGGCCGCTGGCAGCAAGTCAACGCCTTTGAAAATCCGGACCTCACGCGCCTGATGCGCGAAATTGGCCAGTCCCATCAATCTTTCCACGCAGCAGTCAAGCAGGCCAAGGAGTTCGTGCGGAGTGGCGCTACGGTGAAAGCTGTTGATCTCGCCGACAAAGTCATCCCGCTCCAAGCCGAACTCACACTAACCAAGTTCGATGAAATGAGAAAAGTGAGTACGCGGGCCAACGAACTGCTTGAAGCCATGCAGCAGCAAGCCCTCGTCACAACACGCGATGCCCAGCTCAAGGTCGAAGCTCTCCTCCAAAAATTGTTGGAGAATAACAGCGCCCAGGTGGCGAGGAATTCATCCGAGAGCACCGCGTTCAGCACGTTCATCGAACGCATATCCGTAATAGCCACCGTCCTCAGAATCGCGCTAGCCGTCGTTCTAGCGACGGTCATCATTCGCATGATCACCCGGCCCATCATGAACCTCGTTACCGGCCTGGGTCAGATCGCCATCGGAGATCTCTCTGCTCGGGTCGAAGTTACCTCTGGCGATGAGATCGGCAATCTTTCCGCTGCGGCCAACCGCATGGCCGAAGCCCTCGATGCCAAGGCCAAACTCGCCGTCCAGATCGGCGATGGTGACCTCCGCCACGACGTCACTCTCTCCTCTGACAAAGACACGCTCGGCATCGCGCTCAAGAACATGGTTTCCAATCTCCGCGATGTCGTCGCCAACGTGCGCGCCGCCGCCGAGAACGTCGCCTCCGGTTCCGAGGAAATCACCGGCACCGCCCAGACCCTTTCTTCCGGCGCTTCCGAACAAGCCGCCAGCGTCGAAGAAGTCTCCGCCTCGATGGAACAGTCCACCGCCTCCATCCAGCAGAACACCGACAACGCCCGCCAGACCGACAAGATTTCCACCAAGAACGCTCAGGACGCCCAAGGCGCCGGCCAGTCGGTCGCCCAGACCGTGCAGGCCATGAAGGACATCGCTCAAAAGATCTCCATCATCGAAGAAATCGCCCGCCAGACCGACCTGCTCGCACTCAACGCCGCCATCGAAGCCGCACGCGCCGGCGAACACGGCAAAGGCTTCGCGGTCGTCGCCTCCGAAGTCCGCAAACTCGCCGAACGCTCCCAGAAAGCCGCAGGCGAAATCTCCAAACTCTCCAGCTCCTCGGTCGAAATCGCCGAGTCCGCCGGTCAGATGCTCGACAAACTCGTGCCCGACATCCGCAAGACCGCCGAGCTCGTCAAAGAGATCGCCGCCGGTAGTGAAGAACAGAATACAGGTGCCGGTCAGATCAACAAAGCCATGCAGGAACTCGATAAGGTCATCCAGCAAAACGCCTCCGCCTCCGAAGAAATGGCCGCCTCCTCTGAAGAACTCGCCTCGCAAGCCGAACAACTCCAGTCCGCCATCGAGTTCTTCAAGGTCTCCGACGATCCAGCCAGGACCGCCAAGAAAAAAGCACGCAACGCGCCAGCGCATCTCACGACCCGTGCGCCCACTGCTAAAAACCGAATCCCGGGTGCCCATAAATCCTCTGGTGTGATGATCGAGCTCGACCATCCCGATGTCCCAGCCGTCGCCGATGACGAATTCGAACGTCATTAATTTCAATCGAGGTATAAACTATGAGTACCGCCAAAATTTTCGAGACAGCTCGCTACCTCACTTTCCGCCTCGGAGACGAAGTCTTTGCCATCAACGTCTTCAAAGCCCGTGAAGTGCTTGACCTCTCGCATATCACCCGCGTACCCACCGCACCGGGCTACCTGCGCGGTGTCGTCAACGTACGCGGGAATGCCATCCCCGTAGTAGACCTGCGCAACAAGTTCGGCCTCCCGCAGACCGAGGACACATTACATACCCGAATCATCGTCATGGATCTCCAAATCGATGGCCAAACCGTGGTCGTCGGTGGCCTAGCCGATGCCGTGCACGAAGTACTCGAACTCGAACCACATGAGATCAATGATCCGCCTTCGCTCGGCATGCGCTGGCGCACCGACCTCATCATCGGACTCGGTCGGCGTGACGACAGTTTTATTATCATACTCGATATCGAACGCGTCTTCACTGCCGACGAACTATCGAACCTAGTACCAGAAACAACCACTGTCACCGCCTAAGCGGTGCAGCCTTGGGGAGGCTGCACACATGCAACAAGCAGAACTAACCAGCAAACAGTTCGACGATTTCAGTACGATCATCGCAGACCGGCTCGGGATCAAAATGCCCGCAACCAAGCGGACAATGCTGCAAAGTCGTCTGCTTCGCCGCTCCCGCGAACTCGGGCTGGAAGACGTGCATGCTTACCATGAACGTTTCTTTTCCGATCCCGAGGTACAGCAGGAGGAGCTCGAGCACCTCCTGAATCTGGCGACGACGAATAAGACGGATTTCTTCCGCGAGCCCGATCACTTCGAATTTCTCGCACAACAGGCGCTGCCAGCCTGGCGGGCCCGCTCCCCCGGTGGTCCCTTTAGAGTCTGGTGCGCTGGCTGTGCGACGGGAGAAGAAGCCTACACCCTCTCGATGGTCCTGATGGAACAACAACTGCGCGGCTCCTTCGATTTCACCATCCTCGCGACCGATGTTTCGACCCGGGTGTTGGAAAAAGCGATGGCCGCAACCTACGACGAGGAACACGCCTCACCGATCCCGCTAACCTTGCGCAAAAAATACCTCCTGCGCAGCCGCGACCCGTCTGTCGGCTTGGTCAAAATCGCCCCGAGGTCCGCTCCCACATACGCTTTGGTCATCTCAATTTTCTCTCCGAAGACTACGGAATTCGCACCAAATTCGATGTCATTTTTTTTCGCAATGTCATGATCTACTTCGATCGCGACACCCAGCGACAGATCGTCAGCAAGATGTGCCGTCTTTTGCCGGTAGGAAACTGGTTGTTCACCGCCCACGCCGAGACCTTGCAAGGCCTGGGCCTACCGCTCGACACCGTTCAGGCCGCAGTGTACGTCAGGCTCAAAGGGGAACCTCCGCAATGAGCCAGGAGAACGCCCGTCCCTTTAGGCACACCCCACGATTGGCCCCGCCGCCAGTCGCGAGCGAAGTGGCCGAAGAAACGATCTGGGCAGGCGATATCTTTGTATCCGAAAAACAGGTACGCATCACCACCGTACTGGGTTCATGCGTGGCAGTCTGCCTCTTCGACAGCCTGCGCTGCTTCGGCGGCATGAATCACTACCTCCTGCCCACCCCCGGCGCAAACGGGCGGCACGGCGAATGGTCGATCCGGGAACTTTACCAGCGCATGATCACGCTCGGCAGCCGCCCCCGTAATCTTCAAGCCAAGGTTTTTGGCGGTGGCAGCCCGTTGGCTCTGGCCAACGATATTGCCGCCGTCGGTTCAGCCAACGCTCGCGTCGCCTTCGATACCTTAAAAAGCCTCCGCGTCGCCATCACCGGCGAAAGCGTCGGCGGAATCGCCGGCATGCGCCTGTATTTTGAAAACTGGAGCGGCCTCGCGCTCGTCCGCCAGCACCAAGGAAGGACCGAAGCATGAGCGCACCCATTCAAGTTCTTATCGTCGATGATTCCTCTGTCGTGCGTCAGACGCTCAGCGACATCCTCGCCAGCGATCCCGCGATCAAAGTGATCGGCACCGCCAGCGATCCTTACCAAGCGGTCGAGTTCATGCGCAACCAAAAGCCAGATGTCATGATCCTCGACATCGAGATGCCGCGCATGGACGGGCTCACCTTCCTCCAAAAAATCATGGAGCAGCATCCGATCCCCGTGATCATCTGCTCCAGCATCGCCACCGCAGGCGCAGCGACCACCCTTAAGGCCATGGAACTTGGCGCGGTCGACGTGATCGCCAAGCCCAAGCTCGGCACCCAGGAATTTCTCATCGAATCAAGCATCACGCTCTGCGATGCCGTGAAAGCCGCCTCACGCATTCACCCGAACCGCCTGATACCCAAACCAGCGCAAAAACTTTCCGCCGATGCCGTGCTGGCGAAAGCCGCCTCGCGTCCATCGTTCGAAACCACCCAGAAAATCGTTGTCGTCGGTGCCTCCACCGGCGGGACGGAAGCTCTGGTTGAATTTCTCACCCACATGCCGATGAACGCCCCTGGCATCGTCGTGGTGCAGCACATGCCTGAGCATTTCACACGCTCATTTGCCGAACGACTCGACTCACTCTGCCGCATCAGCGTCAAAGAAGCCGAACCAAACGATGTCGTCTCACCCGGTTGTGCCCTGATCGCCCCCGGAGGGCGACACACCCTAGTCAAGCGAACCGGCGCCCGCTACTACGTGGAAATTCGCGAAGGTCCACTCGTCAGCCGGCACCGCCCCTCGGTCGACGTTCTCTTCCGCTCAGCCGCACGCTACGTCGGCCACAACGCAATCGGCGTCATCATGACCGGCATGGGTGACGACGGTGCCGCAGGCATGAAGGAACTGCACGACACCGGTGCCCACACCATCGCCCAGGACGAAGCCAGCTGCGTGGTTTTCGGCATGCCCAAGGAAGCGATCGCGTTGGGCGGCGTGGACCAGATTTTACCGCTCAATCAAATCGCGCACGCCGTGATCAAGCAGGCACGCTAACCTTTCTCAACATGCAAACGACGCCTCAACCTCAAACCGCCACTCCAACCTCAAAAACCGTGCTCATTGTCGACGACTTCGCGAGTGTGCGTTTTTACCACGCTAACCTGCTCCGTCAGGCCGGCTTTCGCAGTATCGATGCGCGCGACGGATTTGAAGCGCTTGAAAAACTGCGCCTGCAAAAGGTCGATTTGATCCTGCTCGACATGGTCATGCCAAAGATGAGTGGCGAGGAATTCATCCGTAAAATCCGCGCGATGGCTGAGTTTTCGAAGATCCCCCTGCTCGTCATCACCTCCGAATCAGTCGGCGATAAAATCAGGGAGTTTTCCGGTGATGGCCCGTTGGGCTTCGCTATGAAACCCGTCATCCCCGGCACGCTGCTCGAAGCCGTGCGCAAGCTGATAGCCTAAAAGCCAATGTCGGCCGAACCCTACAACACCCCCAAGCAAGCCGACTTGCTGTCGCAAGCTAGCAAGCTCGGCCGCTGCCTGCGTCGACGTACCGCGACTCTGCTCGGTAAAATCCGTCCCAAACGCGAAGGCGAACTCACCGGCGACCCATCGCTCGACGTCATCGCGCTCCTACCAGCGATCCAGCAAAGCCAGACGACACTCCTCGATTTTGGCCAGGAAACCGACGCTGAATTCACCGAGCTCGCCCAAGGACTATCAGAGCTCAACGACCGCTTCACCACCATCCGTGAGCAGGCTGAGTCGCTCGACAATCTACTCCACCAAAGAGACAAAGACAATATCCTCGCGACCGCCTATCAGGTCTACAAAAGCTCCGTCGACCTCGTGCATGCGAGCATGGGCATCGCCATTTCCGAACAACAGCAGATGGGCCAGGTCGAAGACGCGCTCACCCACGCCTGCCGGGTCAAGGAAACCTTTACCCGCAATAATCTCCTGCTCCGCATCATCACGATGAGCATCCGCATGGAAGCCTCTCGTGTAGATCCAGAAAACCAGTCGATATTCCTAAACGTCGCTGCCGCCATTGCCGCAATCGATGAGAAAATAGCCAAGACTACAGAGGAAGCCTTTGCCCGGATCGAAGAAGTGATCGAAGAAGCGCGCACCGAACGCAACGCCCTCCATGGCCTGGAGCAAGACCTCCAAGGCCGTGCGCAGCAGAGCATCGACAAGCTCCAGCAGGAACTCACCGACTACAAAGCCTCCCTGATCCCCTGCGCCGACTTGAGCTGTAAAGTGGGCGAACTCTTTGCCCAAACCTGCCCCCTCACCCTGGAGATCATCACTTCACTGCAATATCAGGATATCGTCCGCCAGCAACTCGAGCATGTCTCAGCTGGCTTCAAAGACATCTCGACTCACCTTGGAGAGCTCGGGCAATCGTGCCGCACCAATACCAAACCCGAACTAGGCTTTATCCACCACGCCGCCAGCGTGCAACAGACGCATCTCGCCTCATCCCGCATAGACATCGAAAAGGCCGGCACCGAAGTCTCCTCCGGCATCACCCAGATGCTGGCCATCGGCAGCCAGCTCATCACCACCTTCGCTGAGATGGAGCAGGCGGCACAAGCCGCCTTCGGACGTTCACGCATCTCCGAACTTTTCAAACACGAGATCCATCAACTCGCGCTCATTGCTGACCAAAGTGAAAAGGCCAACCAAAAAATCTCCCGGCTGGTTGAGCGCATTGATGAAGTTGTACGCGTTTTCTCCCAAGAGATTTCCTCCCACGAATTCGAGGTGAAAATCGTCTCGCTCAACGCCCAGATCGCCGCCGCACGCATGACTGCGGCCAATGCGCTCAACAAACTCGCTGAAGAATCAAGCCTCGCCTCCGACGCCAACGCTGCTGCCACCGCCGAACTCACCAATGAACTCCAATCGTGCCTTAACCAACTCCAAGGCATAAAGAACGACGCCGATGAATTCATGAACATCGTAACCCGCGAGAAGGACGAGTTGGAGGCCAACGCCAGCAAGGTCAGTACGCAGCTCGCCAACCTTGGCGTACAGATAGGCGACGGCTCAAGCAGCGTGCGTCGCGAGTTCGCAACTGTGCATAAAACTCAAAACGAACTCCTTGGCCGTCTGCGCTTTCAAACACTCATCCAGAACAGTTACGATCCAGCTCTCCAGGTCTGCGGAAAACTGTGCGCTGCCACCAAGGCCTTTGCCCTTCCGGAAGACCTCACCGTGGAAGGCATGCGTAAACTTACCGCGCATCAAAATCGCTACACCATGGAGCGGGAAAACGAACTACAATCTCATGCGCTTGGCAAAAATAGCCTGCCCGTGAAAGCAGCGCTCACGAGCACCAACGCTGGCGATATCGACTTGTTCGATACTGTAACGCCCGAGGATACAGCGGCCACCGATCCCGTGCAAGCCGTGCCAACCGACGATATGCCATTCCAGTCCACCGCTCCACTGCCCGAACCAGAAAATTCCGCCAATCCACCGGTAAAAAAAGCGGACAAGGAAGATCTAGGCGACGGCATTGAACTTTTCTGAAAACCATGAAGCCGCGCATCCTCATCGTTGAAGATGAACCATTGATCGCCCGCACCATCGCGCAGGTGATCGATCAACTCGGCTATGAGCATGTGGCCACAAGTGCGTACGGCGAAGAAGCCGTGCGTCTGGCTTCGGAACTCAAGTTCGATCTGGCACTGGTAGACATTCGGCTGGCTGGTGAAATGGACGGAATTGGCACCGCAACCATCCTACAGAAACGCTTCGCACTCGCCTCGGTTCTGATGACCGCCTCACCGGAGCAGGAAATTATCGAGCGCGCCATACATGCCCGACCCTACGGCTATCTCCTAAAACCCTTCACGCCGCAGGAACTGCACCTCGTAGTCGCGATGGCCCAGCAACGCCTGCAAACCGAGTCAACCCTACGCCAAAGAGAGGAACAGCACGAGACCGTCCTGCGCACCTCCATGGATAGTTTCTGGATCGTCGACCTCGAAGGACACATACTCGATGTCAACGATGCCGCCTGCCGCATGACAGGATACGATCGTGCCGAGCTGCTAAAGATGCGCATCATAGATCTGGAGCATGGACGCACACTGGAGCAAATCACCGAAGGTATTAAAGTAGTTCTTTCTCGCGGTTCGGCTCAAATCGACCGTCTCATTCGCCGTAAAGACGGCCAGCTGCGTCTCATCGAGATGAGCATAACCTGTTCACCCCGCCAGCGGTTGTTCTGCTTCGGCCGCGATATAACCGAGCGGCGTAAAGTCGAAACCAGGCTTCAGCTGCTCAAGCGCGCCGTCGAGCAAAGCCCAGCATCCATCGTCATCACCGATCCCAAGGGAGCCATTGAGTATGTAAATCCGTTCTTCGAAAAACACACGGGGTACACCGCCCAGGAAGCAATTGGACTAAATCCTCGCGTGCTAAACTCCGGCGAGCACACAAAGGAATTTTTCCAGACACTCTGGGAATCGATAAGCGCGGGTAACGAGTGGCGCGGAGAAATCCGTAACCGTCGCAAAGATGGATCATTGTATTGGGAGCAGGCATCGATCTCGCCCATGCGTGATGAAAACGGCCAGATCGTAAATTATGTCGCGGTCAAAGAAGATATCAGTGAGCGCAAGGCCACCGAACACGCCATGGCCTGGCAGGCTGCGTTGGTCGAAAACTCCGCCGACATCTGCTGTGTCAAAGATCTCAACCTCCGAGTAATCACTGCCAACCAAGCCATGGCCCGAGCCGCCGGCGTTGATTCTCCGGATAGACTTATCGGCAAAACCGACGCCGAGATTTTCAAGCGCACGGCCAACACCGAGGAAGTGAAAGCCTTCATGGATGACGAACGCGCGGTACAACGTCTTTACCCAGGCCAGTGCTTGGTTCGCCAGGAGCGAATGCATGCCGCAGACAACGCCGACCACTATCAACTTACCCGAAAATTCCCGGTCTTTGATCGCCGTGGTAAACTAATTGCAACCGCCAATATTTCAACCGACATCACCGAGTCGAAACGGGCCGAACAAGATTTAATCCGGGCCAAAGACGAAGCCGAGACCGCCAATCGCGCAAAGAGTGCATTCCTCGCCACCATGAGCCACGAGTTGCGCACTCCGCTCAACGTCATCAACGGCATGTCCGCCCTGCTCGCCCAGGAAAACTGGCCACCCGAGCACAAACACGCGATCAACCTCATCTCCGAAGGCGGCAACAACCTCCTCCGCATCATCGAGGAAATCCTCGACTACTCCGGCCTCCAAGCAGGCAAAGCCCAGCTGGACGAATCCCCGTTCTCTGTCGTCAACGTTGTCAGTTCCGTCCTACGCCTCTGCGAAGGTTCCGCCCAGTCGAAGGGCCTCGACTTAACCTACTCGCTTGATCCAAAACTGCCCGCCGAAACACTCGGCGACTCACGCCGACTCCAGCAAATCCTGATCAATCTGCTTAACAATGCCGTCAAGTTCACCGAACGCGGCCGCATCCACCTCCGCGTAGCAGTAAAAGCTTCAACGTCCAGCACGCATACAATCGAATTCGCAATTCTAGACAGTGGCATCGGCATCTCCCCGGAAGGTATTGAGAAACTATTCCTTCCCTTTTCACAGGCCGACGGATCGATCACGCGCCGCTTTGGCGGCACGGGCCTCGGTCTGGCAATCACGAAGTCCTTCGTGAAACTCATGGGAGGCGAAATCCGCGTGCGCAGCCGTCACAACCTCGGCTCAATTTTCCAGTTCCACGTAAAATTAAAAACCACCAATAACCCCGCCACCGCTTTCTCCAGCCTCGCTTCTCCTGCGCTTCAGAAAAAACGCGTTTTAATCGCAGGTTTCTCCGGTGCACCCCAACGCATGCTCTCGGCTTTGTTGCGTGACTGGGATATGCAGCCGATCGTGCCGAAACTCCGTCTGTCATCAGCGGGACAAACGTATCCAACAATCGATTACGATATCGCCATTCTCCCGGTTAAAGAGGCCTTGGATACCACTCACCCGCTCTCGACCTGGCTGGATAAAACCAGTCGTGACAAACAGCATCCCATAATCTGGCAGGGTCACAAAGGCGAAATACCTCCGGCCCGCTACAACGGGCCCTCAGTGCGAATCGGTACATTTATCGAACCAGTCGAATTGAACCAAGTCCTCATCGAACTGCTCACGGCAAACCCCACTCACCGCGTTCCACGCGCCGCCAAAGCAGAAAAACCCCGTCCACTCGCAGAAGTTCTCCCGCTTTCGATCTTGGCCGCAGAAGATAACGCAACCAACCGAGAGGTGATAAAGCTGGTTCTTCGCCATCTCGGCTACACCGTGGATCTTGTTGAAAATGGTGCCGAGGCTGTGAACGCCGTTCTTAACAAAAAATACGATCTTCTGCTCCTCGACATGCAGATGCCCGTCATGGATGGCCTCACTGCCGCCAGCGAAATCTGCCGACTCATCCCAGATCCTGCCCAACGCCTAAAAATTGTCGCACTCACCGCCAATGCACTTCCCGGCGACAGAGAGCAGTGCCTCGCCGCCGGCATGGATTCATATCTGACCAAACCCTTCGTTCCTGCTGATCTCACCACCTGTCTCCGCCATTTATTTCAATCGGGCGAAAACAACTCTCCCTCAAAACCACAGCCGCCAAAACCGCAACCTTCGTCCCACGAACCACTCTGGCTCGACACCGTTCACCTCGAAAACATCACCGCTGGTCTGGCGCCCGAACAATCGCTCGACACACTCCGTCAGCTTCACACCTCTGTGTGTAATGATTATGCGGATACCATGCCGCAGGTGGTCGAATGCTGCGCCCAAAAGGACCAGCCCCGCTTTGCCCAAACCATCCATGGCCTCAAGGGCTGTTTTATGATGATCGGGTGGAATCATGTCGGACAACTTTGCGCCGATGCACTCGGCCTCGCGCGCAAAGGAGAATTCAAGGAGTGGTCAAAATTCGCCGATAAACTGGGTTCAGCGTTCGCACACTCGTCGGAGTCCATGGCCAAACTTCTGGATGCGCGTGGTGCTCAAATCCAATCGAGTCAAAGCCCGAAAGCCAACGCATAACCCTTTATCATGACACCCTTTGCGCTCAATCTCAGAGGCACCAACCTGCTGGTCACATTCCACGGCGAGATCACAATCGAACATACGCTCGCACTCGCCGGCGAACTCAAGCAAAGCCTTCAATCTGGATACACCCTTGAGGTAGACGCTTCGCAAATGACCCGACTCGATGCCGCTGGACTGCAAATTCTACTCTCCTCCGCTCAGTTCGCCGCAGACACCACCCTCAGCGCCTCCAGCGCCGCCTGGACCGATGCGTTTGCCCGCTACGCCTCACCCGATCCATTTCGCAGCATCTAAAATTTGCCGCTCCTCCCATGCCTAAAACTATCGTCACCGTGGATGACTCCATGAGCATCCGTGAAACCGTCAAAATGACCCTGCAGTCCATCGGCTACAAGGTATTCACCGCCGAAGACGGAGCGCGCGGCCTTGAAGTATGCCAGCAGCAAAAAGCCGACCTCATCATCACCGATCTCAACATGCCCAACGTCGACGGCATCACGCTCATCGCCAATCTCCGAGCCCTCCCCCAGTACAAATTCACGCCCATCCTTATGCTCACGACCGAGTCCAATGATGAAAAGAAGAACGCCGGCAAGCGCGCCGGTGCCACCGGCTGGATCGTGAAACCCTTCGACCCCGCACGCTTCCTCGCGGTCGTCCAAAAAGTCTGCCCACTCACCTAAACCAGCTAATGCCGCTAAAAACATCAAAGTGAACTTCGACGAGATCCAAAGCCGCAGTCGTGAACTCTTCAAAATTGAAGCTTCCGATCTGCTGACCGAGCTCGAATCCGCCCTGCTCGAACTGGAGTCCGCTCCAGACGATACCTCAATCGTGCACCGGGTTTTTCGCGTCATGCATACGTTGAAAGGTTCCGGTGCGACCAGCGGTTTCGCCGATCTCTCCAGCTTCCTCCACCACGTCGAAGATGTTTTCAACGCCGCCCGGGAAGGCCGGGTCACCGTCACCTCCGAACTTATCGACCTTACACTCAAGATCGGCGACGCCATCAAACGCTATCTCGCCACTCCGACCGAGAAAGCCGCCGCAGTCCTGACCGCCGAGAAACCCACCCTCGACGCCCTCTTGCGCTTCATGCCTGGAGCCCAGCAAGTGGAGAAAGTGGCCGCCACCAGCCAACGCCTCAGTATCCGCTTCCAGCCGCATCCCCACCTATTCCAAACCGGCAATGATCCCGGCGTTTTCCTCGACGATCTGCGCAAACTCGGACCCTGCGCCATCGAGGTACTCGACAACAAACTCCCCAGTCTCGAAACCCTCGAACCCGAGACTTGTTACCTTGGATGGACCATCGAGTTCACCGCCCCCGTGGACGAAGCCGCCGTGCGTGATGTCTTCCAGTTCGTCGACGGCGACTGCGACCTCGAAATCAAGACGTTGATCGACCTACCGAAAACAACCGAGGACTTCGTCGAGTTTAGTATCAATTTCTCGGTTACAGAAAAGCTCCTGGAAAATCCAGCCGTCCTGCAAGCACTCTGGACGGACCTCGCCGCACTCGGACAAGTCGTCACCATCAAACAACCGCCCGGTGGCCCAGCGCTGCCTGGCTCGTGGAATATCCAGCTCAAGACTGACGCTGCCCGAAACCAGATCGAAGATGCATTCGCCTTCATGCCCGGCTGCGATCTCAAAATAAAACGAGCCGACACCGACGTCACAGAGCCCGCAGAAAAGCTCGCAACACCCGACACCTCCTCGCCAACCGAACCTTCCGCTACAGGCAACTCCCGTGCGTCCGCGATCAAAGCCGCCGCCACAACTTCGGACACTTTACGTGTCTCATCCGATCGGCTTGATCGCCTCGTCAACCTCATTGGCGAACTCGTCATCCTCAAATCCGTCGTCACCGCAACCTGCGAAAAGCATCCGGAAATTCCGCCCGAACTTCACTCCGCCGCCGAGACGCTGCAAAGCCTCACGACTCAGCTCCGCGACGAGGTGCTCAACATCCGGATGATGCAGATCGGCCAGACCTTCTCAAAATTTCGCCGCCTTACCCGCGACCTTTCGCGCGACCTCGGCAAAGAAGTGGATCTCGTGCTTGAAGGCTCCGAGACCGAAATGGACAAAACCATCCTCGACCGGCTCAACGACCCGCTTGTTCACCTCGTTCGCAACAGTCTCGACCACGGCCTGGAAACGCCAGCCGAACGCATCGCTGCCGGTAAAAGCCCCACCGGCAAGCTCCGACTCGCCGCCCACCAGAAAGGCGATCGCGTCATCATCACGGTTTCGGACGACGGCCGCGGGCTCGACCCCGCCCGCATCCGGACCAAAGCCATCGAGCAAGGTCTGCTCGCCGCCGACGCACAAATCTCCGACTCCGATCTGTTTCAATTCGTACTTCTGCCCGGTTTTTCCACTGCCAAGAATGTATCCAGTCTTTCAGGACGCGGTGTTGGCTTGGACGTAGTGAAACGCACCATCGACCAGCTCCGTGGCCGCATCGAGTTGCACAGCCAGCTCGGCAAAGGTGCCGAATTCCGCCTCTCGCTCCCGCTCACCCTCGCCATCATTGACGGCCTCATGGTCGCAGTCGGCAAAGACCGCTACATTCTTCCCCTCAGCGCCGCCCGCGAAGCGATCGATCTTCCCACTGGGCATCACACCGGCTCCCAACGCCGCAACCTCGTAAGCCTGCGTGGCGAGTCCATTCCCTACCTGCGCCTGCGCGACATTTTTAATTACGGCACACCGCCGCCCGACCTGCGCGAACGCGTTGTCATCGTGGAACTGGAGCAATCCCGGCTCGGCCTCGTCGTGGACGAAGTTTTAGGGAACTATCAGACAGTGATAAAATCTCTCGGCTGGATCGCTCCCGAGGCCCCCGTCTACTCCGGAGCCACGGTACTTGGCGACGGCCGCATCGCCCTCATCATCGACATCCCCGCGCTCACCGCCTACGCCGCCGCCCAAACGTCCGTCACCGGCATGGCCAAAGCCTGAGCACGCGTGCTTATTCAGTTGGTGCATTAACCTCCTGAGAGAGGCGGTGTGCCCGAACGTGGAGCCCGATGTCCCATCGGGCTTGATCAGCGCAGCTCTCAAAACAGCCCGTTGGGGACAACGGGCAAAACCCTCTACAGCATGATTGGGGTTTAACGCAACGGCACCGGGCTAGTCGTGCCGGTACTCTCCGGTACCTTTGACGAACTCACCTTAATCGCCATTTCGCGACACGTTTTCAGATCCACCTTGCCCGTGCCCAGCATCGGGATGCTGCCTACCCACAGAATCGTCTTTGGCACCCAGAGATTCGGCAGGCCGGCCAGCGTGAGCGTGTCGCGCACCGCATCGCTGGACACCTCTTCCGTGGTCAGCAGCACGAGCGCCTCACCGCGCGCGGGATCTGGCACGCTAACCATAACCGCCTTTGGTCCATCCAGCTGTTCCCAACCAAAACCATCGGCTATATTCTGCTCGATTGTGGCCAACGGAATCATCTCGCCCGCGATCTTTGCAAATCGCGAAAGACGGCCTTCGATGTGGAGGAACCCGGCCTCGTCAAAGCGTGCCAGATCGCCCGTTACAAGCCAGCCATCCCGAAAAATCGCGGCGGTCTTCGCCTCATCCTTCAGGTAACCGCCAAAAACATTGGCGCCCCGCAACAGCAGAATGCCCGTCTCCGTCAAGGGCAGATCGTCCTTGGTATCAGGATCCATGATACGCGCGGTTATTCCCGGCAGCATGCGGCCGACCGAACCGAGACGTTTGCCCTGCTGATGTTCTGCTGTGGTTGTGGTGATCGGTGGATCGGGCTGGTTGACGTTTGTGACCGGCGTGGTCTCGGTCAGCCCGTAGCCCTGCAGGATCTCGATGTGAAAACGTTCCATGAACGCATCGTAAAGTTCCAACGGCAGCTTTTCCGCACCCGAAACCACAAGCTCCAACGTGCGCAATTCGCCCGGTTCCGCCTTCTTCAACAGAGGCCGCAGAAACGAAGGCGCGCCAATCAGCACGGTGGCCGACTCTTCGCGCACCGCATCGACGATCTTACGCGTATCGAGCGGGCCCGGCACAGTGACGACACGGCAACCACGCAACATCATGTACCAAAGAGTAACCGTCGACCCGATGCTGTGAAACAACGGCAGGCAGGCCACCACTGTGGCCGTGTTCGGCAGGATGGAGAGCGACGAGATCTGCCAGCAGTTGGCCAACAGATTGCGATGCGTGAGCACCACGCCCTTCGGCTCGCCTGAGCTGCCACTCGTGAAAAGGAGATTGGCTTCCTGATCACCGCCTTCTTTTGGCAGGCCAAGTAAAACCGGTATCAATTGATTCGGCAACGTCCACACGATCGCCAGCCAAAACAACAATCGCGCCTTCCCGATCGCATCGATCTCGCCGCGCAGATCAAGCGTGTTCTCCGGCCAGGGAAAATTCGGGAACTTGGTTTTCATGGCTTCGGCCGAGATCACCGTCGTGATTTCTGCCAAGCCCAAGCTCGCCTCAACCGCCGTGCGACCGGCGGTGAAGTTAAGGTTCACCGGTATCTTGCCCGAACAGATCACCGCGAGGTTAGCGATTGTGCCACCCGCACCCGGGGGAAGGACAATACCCACGCGCCGACCCGTAACTGTCGCGCGGATACGTCGCGACAAAGCAGCCGCCACACCCAATAGACGTCCCGCAGAGACCTCGCGGCGCTCGGCTGTCCGATCAATCATTTCGATGTGACGCGGCCGCTTCGCCAGCGACCGCACCAACTCGCGGCCCAGATGGCGCCGCAGTATCGGTCGTTCGTTAAAGGCGCGCGCCCCGAGATCGAGCAACTCCCGCCGAACCCGCGCGGCCGAGGCTTGGCCGGTGGCGATAGGTTCGCCAAAGCACACGCACAAATGCGTCGGCATGAGGCGCGGCGACTTGAAGAGATATTTGTTACCCGAAAAAGTAAAAACCGATCCCCAGATACCATCGTGGGCTACGGGGACGACCGGAACGCCTGCCCTGCGCGCCATCACTTCGAACCCACGGCGGATTTCCATCAATTGACCGGTTCGTGAAATCTCGCCTTCAGGAAAAAGGCAGACCGCCTCGCCAGCCCTGAGCGCCTCGATCACACGCCGCGAACTTTCCAACTTATGGCGTGGCGAAATCACGATCGCGCCACTGACCCGAATCGCCCATTCGAAAAACCAGTGGTGCTTCAACTGGTCATGGGCCACAAAACGCAGGCGGCGGGGGCAGGCCATCTGCATGATAACGGCGTCGATATATGACAGATGATTAGGCAAGAGCAGAACCCCGCCCTCCTCCGGGACATTTTCCCGGCCAATCACCCGAAATCGGTAAAATAGCATAGCCAACAACCCCACGATGATTTCGAGGGGCCAAGGTAAACAAGAGCGCCGTATGGATACTGGAGAAGCCATTCAGGACAGATGGGGTAGACGAACGAGCCGCCAATAAATCTCAATCTTTTATCTGAAGCGAATTCCGCACCCGCTTTTACACCAAGCCGGGGAGGCGCGCCATATGCGCTCCAAGTCGAATGCCTTACGCTACCACCAGATTGACCTTGCGCACGCCTACGTTTTAACCGCGCTTAAGCCAATCGCATGAAACTCCCTCCGATCCAAGTCATCTGGAAACAACCGCGCTTTTTTTGGAGCATATTCCCTGCTCCGCTCGCCTCAAGCGTCGTGGCCAGCATCTTGGATACTGCCCGCTGGTTATATTACATAGCCGCACTCGGCTGCGCTTTATTCGTGCTCCTCTCGATTGTTCAAAGCCTTACCACCGGCCGAATCGAAGACCATTGGGGTCACTTGGAGAAGAAATACCATCCCACGCGTTTCTGGATACAAGTTGCGGTCTGGACCGCCATTTTGCTCTGCGCCACAGCATTTCCGCTGACTATCTCGTTGCAGTTGAAGCGCTCGTAACATCATAGGCCTCCAAGCCTTTGGGGAAAATGGTCGGGCTGGTGAGATTCGAACTCCACCTGACCACTTCGGAACTAACCGTGTCACAACAAGAAAGGACGGTTAGAAAAATGAAACGTACACAAAAAAGTACATCTGAAGGTCGGTCAATTGAGGCAGTTCGCGAAAAGTTAAGCAGCTTAACTCCTGAAACATTTTGGTGGGCTCTGTTGCTGGAAAAGGAGGAGGTTTGCGTGTCTTTTTTCACTGAGAGTGAGCCTCGTGGCTGTTTCGAGCTGCGTGCTAAAAACTGGGAAGGGTTGCTTCAACGGATCACTGCGGTCGATTGGAAGGTGGCGCATGCTGAGGCTGTGGATGGTGCGCAAAAGCTCGCTGAGTTCTTTTCTGAGGGGGTGCAGTCGTGAGTGGGTTCTTTGATTCTGTGGATCAAAGTGAATTCATTCGAGATCGTCGGACGTATGAACGCTGGCGTGAGGATTGCCGGAATGAGTCGGATGGTGGTGAGGCTCCATTTGATGTCGGCGAATTCCTCACGCCTTTGCTACTGTATCTTTCCGATGGTTACGCTACGGGCACACTTGCAAAGCGTGCTGCTGCTTTATTGGTTGTGGTGGCTCCGCATTTGCTTGCGGATGCTTCCTATTCTGATGTGGCTGCGCGTTTGTGTTGCCAGCCGCATGATCTAAGTCGTCAGGTCCGTGCATTGCGTGAGGCAATGCCTGCTCTCAAGGGCGGGTTTCGCCCGTCGCAAACATCAACGATGCGTTTAGTATCTTTGAATCAGTTGCGGCATGCTGCACGCAAAGAGCGTTATGATGAACTTGTTGCGGCTCGGGCGAAGCATAAGCAGGAAATCGAGCGTAGTTTGGAACTGAGGCAGAAACTGGCAGACTCGAAAAAAGCCGCAAATGCTCGGGCTTTGGATGCTATGCGGGAACTGGATCGGGCGTTTGGTTTGTGTCCAGACGCTCCGCGCCGAGACGAGGGGCAATCTTCCGCTCCGCTAGGCGTTCGTCCTGACGGCTCCGCCGCCGTTGGTGTCGTGCGCTCAGTCGAAGCCAGGGAACGCCCCCGACGCGAGGGCCGTTGGTTTTAGCAACCACTGAAACGACCCCATAAAAAGCGGCTTGTATTCGTGCATTCACTACGTAGGAACGTTTTAGGCGCATCAGTCCTCAGTCTCGGAGTTGCGATGCGGCTTGAGGTATCGGGACAGGTGCCAGAGGTGAATCACCTCTGGCACTTCCCGATGCGTCGTGGTTCTGCCCGAAAAGTTAAGCCGCTTAACTATCAGTTGTGCTACAAAGCGCCCGTTTGTGCTCGCGCGCGTAGCGCGCGGCACACCGGGCGCTAACCTTGTTATATAACAACCAGTTCTGATACGAAATGACTCAATCGGAAGCAGCATTTATCCTCTCCGCGCGGGTGTATAAATCGCATAGTATTTATTGTGTGATACTTAGCTATTGTTTCTACTTGTTGGTTCGTTACCTTAACTGATACTAATATCGCACAAAAACGGGCTCAAAGTGCGCACGAAAATTAGGTCAATTCTTTTGATATAGTCACGCGTATGATCGTAACCAATACACTTGAAACAGAACTTTTGACGCTGCCAGATGCGGCGCGGCTCTTGGCTATTTCCACACGAACCCTTTGGCGGCTGATTAACCGGCGCGAGTTCCCGCGCCCGTTGAAAATCGGTAGTGCGTCGAGGGTCGCTCGTGAGGATGTGCACGCCTACAAGCTGCGACTCCTGCGCGAGCGAGACGCCAAAGAATGATTGCACACGTTTTCAAACGTCGGTGGCGCAAGGACGGCAAACTGCACGTTGCTGAGCACTACTCGGCCAAGCTGCAAATGCCGTGGGATTCCAAGGTGCAGGTGCTCTCCCTGCAAACCGTGGATAAGCGAGTCGCGCAAGACTACCTGAACCAACTCGTAAAAGAGCGGCATCAGGAACGCCAGGGACTGCTACCGGCGCGTACGGTGCGCGATGCGGCGGCAAGACCGATTGCGGAAGTGCTGGCACTGTTTCTCGGCGATCTGCGGGCCAAGGGGCGTGCAGCTACCACGCTCAAGAAATATGAAAGCATCCTGCCGCTAATCTGTGAACGATCCGGCTGGGACAAGCTGCCGGATGTCACGGCGCGTTCATTTTGTGAGTGGCGCGTGCGGTCGGGGCTCGGGCCGAAAACGCTCAACGACTATCTTGGCGCGGCGTCGGGCTTCATTCACTGGCTGCAACGACAGGGCATGATGCGGGACAATCCGCTGGTGATGGTTGATCGCGTGGATACACGTTGCATCAATCCTTGTCGACGTGCGCTCTCGCCCGATGAGGTGCGACGGTTGCTCAAGGTGGCTCCGCATTTTCGCGGTGTGGTGTATCTGGTGGCGCTCAACACTGGACTGCGGCGCAATGAACTGAACGGGCTCCGCTGGTGTAGTTTTGTTTTGGATACACCTCAGCCGTTTGTGCGAGTGGCGGCTTCCATGTCGAAAAACAAGAAAGAGACCTGCCTGCTCCTGCGGCCGGAAGTCGTCGCGGGGCTCCGGTCGATCAAGGAAGCGAAAGCAAAACCGATGGACTACGTTTTTCGGCATCAGGTGCCACGGGTTACGACCCTCGTGCGCGATCTGGCTGCGGCGGGCATCCCTGAGGTTGACGAGCAAGGGCGGCGGGTCGATTTCCACGCTTTGCGGCATACCTTCGGCACGAATCTATCCGCCAGCGGTGCACACCCTCGGGTGGCCATGGAAATGATGCGGCATAGCGATCTAAAGCTCACCATGAAGAATTACACGGACGTTGCGCAGCTGCCCGTTGCTCAAGCTTTGGCGGCGCTTCCCTCGTTCGCTCTTCCGGTGGTCGCTGAGGACACACAAAAACGTACACAAATCACACCGATTTGTACACTTAACGGGGTCTCTTGCAGTCCGGTTGCGTCATCACCTGACACGGTTGGGCATACAGGAATAAACTTGAAAAGCGGCTGAAATGAACCATTTAGGCATTCAAAGGCACCTAGGGACACGACTAGGTGCGCCGGGGAAAATGGTCGGGCTGGTGAGATTCGAACTCACGACCTCTTGCACCCCATGCAAGCGCGCTACCAGGCTACGCTACAGCCCGAACAAGGAAGGGTCAGAAAGTAGCATGCTCACGGCGGAAGCAAGTGGTTTTTTTGCGCCTCAGCCGAAGACCTGAAAAAAACGCACAATCACACCGCCGTTCTCGCGAACATTATCCACTGAGATTAGTCTTAAGATGCTATGAAGACGATCCTTGCCCCAATCGATTTCTCAACTGCAACAGAGGGTGTGATCGAGGCCGCCTGCACCCTAGCCCGTGTCACTCAAAACCGCGTACTTCTCCTCCACATTGTGCAACCACCGGTGTTAACCAGCGATTACGGCCTGGCTTTGGAAAACTTCCAAGAGGCGGTCGAGATCAGCGAGAAACACAGCGCTAAGCGCCTCGGCGAAATCACCGACGATCTTCGGCGTCGCTATCCAGATATCCCCGTCGAAACCAAACAGGTCAGCGGCCCGCCCATACCAGAAATTCTCGACGCCTCGCTCATCAACGACGCCGCCTACATCGTCATGGGCTCGCACGGACATAACGCCTTTTACGACCTCCTCGTCGGCACCACTACGCACGGCGTATTGCGCAAAGCCATCTGCCCCGTCGTGATCGTCCCGCCGCCTCAGCGCGCGAAGAAGTAACCGCTACCACCGCTTAGGTCTAAAACGGCTTGCATTGTTGACAGCCGAAACACATTTTCGCGGATAATCTGAACTCAGGATTAACTCTTGAGGGAATTGCGACCTTGTTGATCCATGAAAACTTTCGCCTGCATACTCAGCTTATTCATTCTGCATAATTTGGCTTATGCCACCGACCTCACATTAACGGATGGTCGTGTCTTGAAAGACGCCGCAATCATATCGCAAACACCGCTAACCGTTACCATCCAACACGCGGCAGGCCTGAGTTCAGTCACCAAGGCCATGCTTCCGCCAGAACTTAAGGCAAAATATCCTGCTGACGAAACCGCTGCCCGTATCTACGAGGAGAAAAACCAACAGGCTCGCCTCAAAGGCAACGAACTCGAAGAAGCCGAATATCAACGCGCGCTCAAAGTGAAAGCCGAACGCGAGAAAAGCGCTAAATTCAACGAACGAGCCCCTTTCGAAGAAGAAGCCACCCAAAGGGATCGACTTTACCGCGCTAAAAGCGAAGTGCAGATCCGCGCTGAAAAGTATTTTGAAACCGAATACGAATTTGTCACCAATGCCAAAAACATCGGCCGCATCAAAGTCGCTATCTCTGACCTCAGTCTTATCGAAGGCTGGAGCAACCGCTGGACTGTGCGTGGCAAATGCGAGGTTGAGTACAATGGAGAAGTGGTGCGGGTGTACCCACACTACTCGCCAGAGACTGTGCAAGAACATGCCAAAGCGGGCACGCAAAAGGATCTCGACTACACGCCCTACGACACCACGCAGTACAGCACCAAGACCCAAGATTTCTCGGCCATCTACAACGCGGAAATCGACACCCCTACCTTCGAAGTTGTCCTACACTGACTAAACGCGCACGAAGAGAAGGCCAATTCGGTTTAGTTCTGTGCCACGATGTGGTTCACTCCGCGCATTCCCTGCGCGACAATCGCAAGTGAAAGAAGCGAACTCAGCGGCATCAATATTGCCGCGACCAGCGGATTCATGTGGTCGCTCACCGCCATGCCAACCGCGAGCAGATTGTAAGAAATCGAAAACACCAGTAGCCATCGATGAGTGCGACGACGGGCGTCATTCACTTCAAATAACGAACGGATACCGCCAATCCCGCGACCGAGATAATAGAAATCGGCTTTCTGCGCCAGCAGTCCACGGTGTATAACCGGAGTCCCCCGACAAAGCGCCTGATCGAAAGCCAGACTGTCGTTCGCTCCATCGCCTAACATCATCGCATCATCAGCTCCATGCTGTTCGATCCAGCTCGCCTTGTCATGCGGTGAAAACTCCGCGCGTACATGCTCCGGGTTAAGTCCAAGTTCTCTCGCCAAGGCTTCGACCTTCGTGCGCCGATCTCCGCTCAAAATCGAAACCTCCAGATCACGCGCCTGTAACGCCGCGATTTCCTCACGGGCATCGAGCCGTGCTTTTTCGGCAAAATGAAACCGTGCGCGTACCAACCCATCGCACGCCAACTCAGCACCGACCTCAGCCTCACTCCCTGCACTCGCAACAACCCCTTCTCCTGTGGTTTCCTGGATAGTGTCACGTAATACGTGACACTTTTCTGCTCCACCCCAACCTGACCGGCCTAGCGACCAGCGATGACATCCTGACTCTAACATAACGCCAGCGCCAATTATCTCGGTCACTTCTCCGGCTAGAAGCGTGGGCCGGCCGGTCGCAAGTAATTGTTCGTGCAAGCAGCGTCCAACCGGATGCAGATTATCGCTCACAAGCGTGAACAACGCGGCCCGAGCTTCGGCATCGAGCGCACACAGTGCCTCGGGATTGGTCAGCGCAGGCGTCTCCAATGTAAGTGTACCGGTTTTATCGAAAACGATTTTCTGCACACGCTCAAGCCGTGGCCAAAGATCAGCTACGCGCACAAAGACACCGCGCTTGCGGAGTGCGGTGGTCGCAAGTTCATCGGCCAGCGGAAATGCCAAACCAATCGCACAAGGACAAGAAACAACGAGAATAGCCGTCACAATCGCTCCAGTGCGCAACGCGTCGCCAGTTGCCCAACCCCAACCAATCGCCGCCCCCACCGAGATCACAAGTACGGCGATGAGGTAGCCACGAATGACATTTTCTAGAAAGCGCTGGCGATACACACCACGCGTCACGGGCTTAAAAAGCTCGGCGAGCAACGATTGCGCCCACGCTTGGGTTGCTTGCAGGCGGATTTCGCTATGCGAAACATTCGTCGCGCCCGCTGGCACACGCTGACCAGCGCGAAATACCCGCGGCTCCGACTCACCGTTGATCCAGGCAAGACTGAACGTGCCTTCGGGAGTTTCGAGCCTCGCCTCCACTGGAAGTGTTTGCCCCGGACCAACCGCAAAACGTTGACCCGACTGCAACGATTCCGGCGCGCAGTCCTTTTCCACGCCGGCCTCATCCCACAAACGAACGCGTGGCGGCGTGGGTTGTTGCGCAAGCAGACGACGCTGGTTGCGCTCAACCGCTACGAGTTGCGCCCAACGCCCGGTGAGCATGAGCAGAATAAACGTCGCAACAAAATCGAAATAGATAAACGGCTCCGATGCGATCAGCCAGCCGTAGAGAGATCCTGAATACGCGCCGACGATGCCGAGCGCGATCGGCAGGTCGATGGCCATCGCTCCTTCGCGCAGTCCACGCAGCGCACGGCCAATGAAATAGCCACCACCCGCAAGCAGACTCAGCGTGGCAAACGCCATCGACAGCGTGCTAAAGAGCCGCGCATACGGATACGTTGGCTCCATGCCAAAATAAACCGGAAGCGTGAACAACATGACGTTCATCGCGAACGCGGCACATAGCCCAATGCGCTTCAACATCGCACGGCTCTCGGGTGCAGCCGAGCGTTCGGCCGACGCCGGCGAGACGAGATAATTGAAACTTTGCAACGTGCGGGCAAAAGCCACTGCGTCGAACGAACCTTTCGCCCACGCCAAACGCATTTGTCCTGTCTGGGCATTGACTTCGATGCGCCCAGAGCCGGACTGCTTGCGATGAAGTTTTTCGATCAACCAGACGCAGCCCGCGCAGGAGATGCCCTGAACATCGAGACTAAGCTCGGAGGTTTTATCGTCAGCGATTAGTTCGGCTTCGGTTTGCGCAGCCTTAAGCCAGTCGTAGTCACGTGCGGGTAAAAGTGCGGAGTCGGCAGGTACCGTCACCTCGTCCTTGATGCGGTAGTACGACTCCAGCCCTGCCTCGTGAATCATCCGATAAACATAGGCGCAGCCAGAGCAGCAAAATTCTCCCTGCGGCGAAGGCACGCCACAGTGTTTACAGACCGGAGTGTCCGGCTTTTTCGCCGCGTAAACCAACTGGGCCCTCGAACTCATTTCAGTGGCAGCACGAGTGCGCGTTTTCCGTCACGCCATCGAAACCGATCGTTCCACGCAAGCGCCAGCTGATCATCAAAGCAGCAGCGATGGCCAACGTGACCTGAAGACGCGTTACCCACGCCGGAGAAAGTTTCACGCGGAGCCAGCCGAAATTCGTTTGCACCACCCAGAGCAACGGCATCGTACCGAGTCCAAAGGCCAGCATGAACTCTGCGCCACGCAGAGCCGAACCACTAAGCGCCGCCAAAGCGGCTACAAAATACAATGGCCCGCACGGCATGAGCGGCGTTGCCGTACCGAGCACAGCGGCAGTCGAGAGGCGCGACCGCCCGCGCAGCCATGCCTGAATCTTTAACCAACGCCCAGCGAGAAATCCCGACTGCGGAAGTTTTTTATCCCAGCGCAAAGCCACCGCGATGAAAAATAATACCAGCGCCCACGGCGCGTAGCGGACCGCGCCATCGCCGAGCAACGCGAGCGGCCCCTGCCCCACCGCGCCCGCGATTGCGCCGAGCACACCATACGCAAAAATCCGCGTGCCATGATAGATTGAATACACCGTGGCGGCATCTTCGCCCGCCTTGGTTGGCGTGAGCCAGCACGCGAGCGGACCACACATGCCTGCGCAATGAAGGCTGGTCACAAGGCCGGCCACGAATGCCGCTGCGGGTGAATCGACACCAGAGAGTTCCATCGGATCAATGTGTTTATGCGGGTCGGCTTTGCAACGGGACCTCTTCGACTTTGTGTTTCGAAGCGATCACGAAAAAGGTAACCCAGGCCGCGATCAGGAGCGCAAACGCGAGCCCTACCCAAATCCAAATCAAGTTGCGTGAATCAACGGCCATCGGCTTCGTCCTCTTTCAGCAGCGCGGGGCTTGGTCCAAGAAATTCAGTTTCCTTGGTCAAATCGCACTGCCCGTCGGCATCCGTCAAGCGGAGCTGCAACCGCGCATTCCCCGTATAAACTTTGCGAGCGACCTGTACCACGAAGGGACGAAGTTCCTCGCCAAGCGGCCCAATCGTGATCGCCTGCTCGAAGCCTTTGGCCTCCGCTCCCTGAGGTCCTTGCACGAGCGCGACGTTGAAGGTCACGGGCTCATTACGTTTGTTGACCAAGCGCACCATGTATTGATTTCTCACATACGAGGCATCCACGTAGTAGGGTGCCCCCTGCATGCGCGTAATGCCAAGGCTGGCTGGCCGTATCGTCGAAAGCGCCCAGTTCGAAACGCCCACACCGACAAGGAACAACCCAAAGTAGACAAAGGTGCGCGCCCGCAGCCAGCGCGTGGCCTTGCCGGCAAAGCCGTTGAGGGAATCGTAGCGAATGAGCCCGCGCGGGCGCTTCACTTTCTCCATCACGTCGTCGCACGCATCGATGCATGCCGTACAGCCTACACACTCCATTTGCAGCCCCTGGCGAATGTCGATGCCTGTCGGGCAGACCTGGACGCAGCGACTGCAATCGATGCAATGCCCAGCACCAGCTGAATTCAGTTTTCCACGCGGTTCTCCTCGCGTTGTATCATAACCAATCACCATCGAGTCGTCATCGATCAACGCAGATTGCAGGCGGCCATAAGGGCAGATGACGATGCAAAGCTGCTCGCGAAACCAGGCAAAATTGAAATAGAGCACTGCGGTCGAAATTGCGACAAAGAGAAATGCGCCCCAATGCTCAGACGGCGAGTGCCGCATCATCGCCCAGAGCTGGGGAATCGACACGAAGTAAGCCAGCATGAGGTGCATGATGACCGCCGAAAGCAGTACAAAGACGACATGCTTAAAGATGCGCTTGAAGGCTTTTTCTCCTTCGAAAGGAGCTGCATCGAGCAGACGGCGCTGATGAGCGTCACCTTCGATCCAGCGTTCCACCCGTCGATAAACATGCTCTAGAAAAACCGTGTGAGGACAGGCCCAGCCGCACCAGACCCGACCCAGCAGTGCTGTAATAAAGAATAACGAGAAGCCCACCCCGGTGAGCAGGAAGAACAAAAGCCAGATATCCTGCGCCGCGAGAATCCAGCCGAAGAAATGAAACCGCCGTTCCGCCACATCGAGGAACATGGCAGGATAGCCATCGATCTGAATCCAAGGCAACGCCAGATAAAAACCGATCAAGGCAAAAGCCGAAAGCTTGCGTGCCGTGGTGAAACGGCCACGGGTGTCTGCGGGATGGAGAAACAGTCGGGAGCCGTCAGCGCGGATAGTCGTAACCGTGTCGAGATTCGGAACCGGCGTTTGAGGCTGAGCGGCCATAAGAATCCTGCGCCGTTTACTTTATGCCGGCAGCAGGCGAATTAACGATTTCAATCGGTTCCCCTGGCTCGTGATGACTCAGCACATAAGCGACGACTTCGGCCACCTTCTTTGTACCCAGCACGGGGCCCCACGGCGGCATACCCCGCGCGGTGCCTTTGGTGACGGTGGCAATGAGTTCGGTTGGTTTTCCACCCGTGATCCACTTTGTGCCCAGCAAGCTCGCGCCCACCGCACTCGGATTTTCGGCTTTGCCTTTAAGGCTAGCCAGATGGCAGGCCACACAATTCGAAGTGTAAGCCGTCTTGCCCGCTGCAAGCACCACGGGGTTGCGGCTCATCTTCCAAAGATCGTCATCGGTCAACTTGGCTGCTCCGGATGAAAGGCGGGCGGCCTCAATCTGTGCGATCTCCGCCTCGACGCGGGGCCCGTCCTCCATGGCCACGCCGGAATGTTTGAAGTAAAACCAATAGACAACGGCAAAGACAATGGCCCCGTAAAACGTCAGCAGCCACCAGTTCGGCAGGCGTCTGTCGTATTCCTGGATACCATCATAACTATGATGACGGACCGGGTCTTCAGGAGGCTGGTTACTTGAGGACGGTTTCATGGCGCGTAGGTATTTCTTCGTTGAAAGGAAGGTTTGCGAGGCGGTCAACCTGACTGCGTTTCATTCGAATGCCGAAGTAGGCAAAGCTGCCATAGACACATGCCGCAGTGACGAATGCCACCACTGGGAATATCATCACCCAGTGATCAAAGATTAGCCGCTTAAACATAGGAATTGGTTCGGGTAGCGGCGATCAGGGTTTAGCGGGAGCCTTGGTTTTCACCGTCTCAAATTTACCGAGTTGCTGGAGGTAGGCAATGAGCGCAACGATCTCGCGGTCTGGCTCGATGTAGTTGCCCTCGTTGCGGAGATCCTTGGCGATGATAGCAGATTGTTCCTTCACGGATTTTTCGATTTCCGCGGGCGTCATCGGCGCAAAGGGCACGCCAATCATACGCTGCACGGAAATCTTGGAGGGCAGGGCCGCCACGTCTGTCTTCCAATCATAGAGCCAGGAGAACGAAGGCATGTTCGAGCCTTGCGACGTCGCGCGCGGATCGCGCATATGGAGAAAATGCCAGCTATTGTTGTACTTGCTGCCAACCCGGGCGAGGTCCGGTCCGGTGCGGCGCGAGCCCCACTGATATGGATGGTCGTAGATCGATTCACCGAGACGGGAATAGTCTCCATAGCGCAAGACGTCGGATTTCATCGTGCGGATCATCTGTGAATGACAGGTGTAGCAACCCTCGCGCACATAGATATCGCGACCGGCGAGTTCCAGTGGCGTATAAACCTTCTGGATACGGTCCTCGACGCTGGCCGCCTTGTTAATGACGACGGTTGGGATGATCTGGATCATGCCGCCGACAACAACCGCGAGGATCGTGAGCACGGTGAACGGGATCCAACTAACGAGCAGTTTGTCATACCAGATACCCCAGTTGTGGCTCTTGGCCTCATAGTGCACAAAGGCCAGAATGACGACGAGCGAGGTGCCGAAAATGCCAACGATCTGGAGCCAGTGTCCGCCGAAGATCCAGGCAAAGGCCGAGATCGTACCGAGGACGGAGAACATCACAGGCGGATTGAAAAACGTGCCGCCAAAGCCGAGCTTATCTTCAGCTTTGGGCGTTTCGACGAAGACCTCGATCGAACCATTTACGGTTTGGGCGCCTTTGATGGTTCGATAAAGATTGTAGCCCATCATCAGCCAACCGACGAAATAGAGAGTGCCGCCAATCACGCGCATGAGCATCATCGGGCGGATGGTGTTGAGTGTCTCGATAAAGTTGGGGTAAGCGAGGAGCGTGCCGCCCTCAGTCGTACCATTGAGCATCACGCCCTGGGTGATGCCGCTCGTCCACATCGCGCCCATGTATAGAAGGATGCCGACGGTCCCGAGCCAGAAATGCAGATTGGCCATCGACTGCGAATACAACGGCTTGCTCCAAAGGCGCGGCGCGAGCCAGTAGAACATACCCGCGGCCATGAAGCCGTTCCAACCTAGCGCGCCACCATGGACGTGGCCGATAATCCAGTCGGTGTAATGCCCGATGGCGTTGACGGATTTGATCGAGAGCAACGGCCCCTCGAAGGTCGCCATGCCGTAGAACGTCACCGCTGCCGCGAAGAATTTCAGCACCGGATCGGTGCGGAGCTTGTGCCAAGCACCACGCAGCGTGAGCAGGCCGTTGAGCATACCGCCCCACGAGGGAGCCCAAAGCATGAGCGAAAAAGTCATGCCCAGCATCTGCAGCCAGTTCGGCAGCGCTGTATTCAAAAGATGGTGCGGACCGGCCCAGATATAAACAAACACCAGCGACCAGAAATGGATAACGGAAAGCTTGTAGCTGTACACTGGACGCTCCGCCGCCTTCGGCACGAAGTAGTACATGATACCCAGAATCGGCGTCGTGAGAAAGAACGCCACGGCGTTATGCCCGTACCACCATTGGACCAAGCCGTCCTGCAAGCCACCGAAGATCGGATAACTGTGCAACAGACTCGTCGGGATCGAGAGATGGTTGACGATGTAGAGCATCGCCACCGTCACGATCGTCGCGATGTAGAACCAGATTGCGACGTACAGGCTGGGCTCATTGCGCTTCGCCAGCGTCCAGAAAAAGTTGACCGCAAAAATCACCCACACGATCACGACCGCGATATTGATCGGCCAGATCAGCTCCGCGTATTCCTTGCCGCGCGTGAGCCCGAGAGGAAGCGTGATCGCCGCCGAGACAATAATTAATTGGTAGAACCAAAAATGAATCTTCGAAAGTAGATCGCTCGCAAGCCGGGCCTTCACCAGGCGCTGCGTGGAATAGTAGATGCCCGCAAACATCATGTTACCCACGAGGGCGAAGATGACGGCATTGGTATGCAGCGGACGGAGTCGGCTGAACGTCGTCCACGGCAGCCCGAAGTTGAGCTGCCAGTAGTTGAGCTGCGAGGCGATGAGCACACCAACGAGCATGCCCACAGCGCCCCAGATGACGGCGGCGAGCATGAACTGGCGGACGATTTGGTCGTTGAATTCGATCGTGACTTTACGGTCGGACATAAATGGAAAGTTTAGTTTTTAGCCGGACTGGACGGTTTTTGTTGGTTCGGCAGACCGCCGATCCGGGGCGTTTCATCTGCGAGCGGCAACAAGGCATCGCTCTCCGCGCTACCGAAACGGCGTCGCGAATGCTCACGGATAAAAAAAATAACGAACGTAAAGACCAGACAAAGGCTGATCGTGAGCGTGAGCGGGACAACAGACATAATTTGGGGCGTACTCCGGGGCGGGGGCGTATTTAAGGCAGCAGTTTAGTTACGATTTCCGAATGGATTCAATGTCCCAAATGGCCCGCGGCTCGCATTTGCGTTGAGTGGAAAATGGAGCGGCGCCGGGATCGAAAGTGTCGTCTTTTTCCCCGGACTCGACTGCAAAGAAGCCAATCTGGCGCGGGCAGCCAGCCAGTTATCGAGATCACGACCAAGCACGCAACCGCTTGCCATATAGAGCAGATACGCCTCTTTTTGCACATCCTGTTCGGAGGGCTCTGAGGAGGGATTAGCATTCATAATTCACCTCTTTAATATAGTTAAAGTACAGGCAAGCGAAACCGCTCCGCGCGGTTTGGCCACAACTATGCATTTTTTGTCATACCCACTATTAGATACGCACAAAAGATGCGTACGCTTCGCCAAACCATGCAGAGCGACTCCAGCGCACTTCTGGCATTTTCAGCCCAGATGCACGACAACCTGCTGCGCACTTTGCAAGGCCTGCGTCCCACTATATTAGAGCAGTGGGAAGTGCTTTTGCGCGCAGAACCGGTCACCTCCCCCCTGGCCAACCCCGACTCACTTGTATACCTGATGGGGTGGACGCTCGACCGCTTTCTTGCCACTTTACGCGGTCCCCTCGCCCGTCGTCGTCTCGCTGAGTGCGGCAGTAACAAGCCCGCCTACATCGAGGAAAAAGAGTTGTGCGCCTGTAAAATGAATCCGCTGCTCGCCTACTTCGCGACAGCCGAACAAGCGCTCATCCAGGCCGTGCTACCTACTTTGCAACCGCGTGAACGCGAAGCGGTGCTCTCGGCCGTCCGGCTGGCGATGCAAGCCGTGGCTAAACGGGAAATCGACACGTTTTGTGCGGTCTGCCAGCGACGCCCCGATTCAGCCGCATCCCCGGCTACCCGCTGCGCTTCAGCTCACTAAAACTTCCGCGTGAAGTTTTTCGCGGAAAGTCGATGGCGACTCTCCTGCGATTTTGCGAAACACACGGTTGAACTGCGATAGCGATTGAAACCCAGCTTCGAAAGCCGCCTCGCTCACTCGCTTATGCGGATTCAGCAGCAGATTTTTCACCTTCTCGACGCGCACACGCGCCAGATAATCGGTGAAGGTCATGCCTGTCGCCTTCTTGAACATCTTGCAGAAATAAAAAGCGCTGGTGTTCACCGACTGCGCCACCTGCGCGAGCGTGAGATCATCGTCCTGATGCTCGGAAATAAATACACGGGCCTTGGTGATGACTGGTGGTTCGGAGGACTCCTCCTTAACCATTAGCTGATTGCTCAGCGAGGCCAGATGCTGCGCGAAAATCGTCAGCAGTCGCAGAATCGACTCATACTGCTTCTTTGTGACGACTCTCGTCTGGAAATAAGCCTCCTCCAACCGCTTCAAATCGACCTCGCTCCCCCATTTCACCAGCTGACGCGCGACAGTGTTGAATTCCTTTTTCGACGGAGTGTGCAAAAAAATCTGTCCGGTTTGCAGAAAGGCAACGAGGTTTTCACCCACTCGAATCGGCACCGCAGAATCGCAGAGCCCGGCAAAACACTTTAATGTTTTCGGCTCCAAACACGCCTGCTCTTCCACTTTTTTCTGCAGTTGCAGACATGACGCACAAGAATGGTTCGTCGTCGCCATTAACGCACAAAAAGGGTTCTCCTTGGGGTCCCCATTATGCGGAAGATCGAACGCTTCAATCGGGCGCAAACTGAGCGGTAAACCCGTCGTCTCACGAAACGCCTGCTCATAGTCGCGGTAAATCTGCGACTGTTTCAGTTGTGCGATCATCAAACGGCTACGTTTGGCGGGATTGTCAGACGCGTCCATAAAGACGAATTTATGGGGTCTTTTTGTCTCGCGCGCAACCGGGATCTAAATTCGACCTATTACTTTAATTATTGATTTCCAATATTTAGCATAACCAGTCTAGGGTATTCGGATAACTACTGACTTCCGTAAATCTCGTAATACGGGCTTAAAACTCTTTGGGTTATTTTTTACAAGATGCTGCTGTAGGACAAAATATGCGCAATCAAGTACAATATTTACGGCTCTATTTTGGCTAAAACGGCCTTTCTGGAATTGTTCGCTGAATCGACGCCCTTTTCGGCAAATTACCAACAAATCAAGCAACCCGTCCACGTGCTCACGCTGCTCACAGAAAATTCTTCCAAAGCACGTTCCGACAGGACACAAGAAAACCCAGTGCCTGCCCTGCAACGCCTCACCGCCAAAACGAACCGTACCGCCACAACGCGGAGCGGTTCCGGCCTTTTCGCCACGCAACAGGGCGCGCACGCCTGACCTACCATGCTCTGGACGCGCAAACACCTTATCACCATAGAAGAGCTCAGCCTCGCCGAGATCGAACAGATCCATACGACCGCTGCCACCTTTAAGAAAATTCTGGCGCGTGGCGTCAAAAAACTTCCGGCGCTCCGAGGCAAGACGGTCGTGAACCTCTTCCTAGAACCAAGCACGCGCACCCGCATGGCCTTCGACATGGCGGCCAAGCGCCTCAGCGCCGACGTCATCTCCTTCGACTCAGCGAGCAGCAGCACCACGAAGGGCGAAACCCTCCGCGACACCGCCCAAAACATCGAAGCACTCAAAGCCGACATGATCGTGCTTCGTCATGGCGCTTCCGGCGCGCCTCTCTACCTGAGCAAAATCCTCAACATCCCGGTCATCAACGCCGGTGATGGGGCCCACGAGCACCCCTCGCAAGGCCTGCTCGACACCTTCACGATGAAGGAGCACCTCGGCTCCCTCAAAGGCCGCAAGGTCGTCATCCTTGGCGACATTCTCTTCAGTCGCGTCGCCCGATCCAACATCTATGCGCTAAACAAGATGGGGGCCCGCGTCACGCTCGTCGGCCCCGCCACGCTGGTCCCTCCCGCATTCACGGAACTGGGCGTAGAAGTCTCGCACGATTTGAAAAGTGCCCTGGCCGACGCCGAAGTCGTCATGCTTCTCCGGATACAACACGAACGCCAGGCCAGCAGCCACTTCCCGTCGATCGGCGAATACACCAGCATGTTCGGTCTCAACAAAACCCGGGCTTCCTGGCTGAACCCCAAGGCCATCATCATGCACCCCGGTCCAATCAACCGCGGCGTCGAAATCGACAGCGAACTCGCCGACGGCGAACACAGCGTGATCCTCGAACAAGTGAGCAACGGCATCGCCGTCCGCATGGCCGCACTTTACCTCTGCGCTGGTGGCCAGCCTGAAAACGCCACCGCGACCGACTGAGATAACGCCAACTTCCAAACGCATAACAAATCCCAACCGCCAATCCAGTTCCTCCGCTCACCTTGAGTATTCTTTGGGATCTGGATTCTGGCCTTTGAAATTTCAAGAAAACCATGTCCTCACTTTGGATCTCCAATGCCCGCGTGATCGATCCGGCTTCCGGACGCGACGAAGTCGGCAACCTCTTTATCAGCGACGGTAAAATCGTCGCCTCGCTCTCGGCCGCCGCAAAAAAAAGCGCGAAGAAAATCGACGCCCGCGGTCTCATTGCCTGCCCCGGCCTCGTCGACATCCATGTTCACTTTCGGGAACCAGGCCAGACCCACAAAGAGACGATTGCAACCGGCTCCCAGGCAGCCGCAGCCGGCGGCTTCACGTCCGTCGTGTGCATGCCCAACACCTCGCCGGTCGCCGACACCGCCGGTACAATTCAGTACATCAATGATGCCATCCGTCGTGATGCGGTGGTCAAAGTTTACCCGACTGGCTGCATCACCGTCGGCATGAAAGGCCAGTCCCTCGCGCCCATCGGCTCGCTCAAACGTGCCGGCGTCGTCGCCATCACCGACGACGGTGATTGCGTGCAAAATAACGAGGTCATGCGTCGCGCCGCAGAATACGCGAAGATGTTCGAACTCCCGATCATGGATCACTGCCAGGATGCGTCCATGACTCAGGGTGCAGTAATGAATGAAGGGATCATGTCCATTCGCCTCGGCCTTCGCGGTTGGCCCAACGCAGCCGAGGACGTCATCGTCTCGCGCAACGTCATTCTCTCGACCTACACCGGCGCGCACATCCACATGCAGCACATCTCGTCGAGAAACTCCGTCGAGATTCTCCGCCGCGCAAAAGCTCGCGGCGTGCATGTCACGGCCGAAGCTACACCGCATCACATCGCGCTCACCGACGCGGAACTCGCGACTTACGACACGAATTTCAAAATGAATCCGCCGCTCCGAACCGAGGCGGACCGCCAAGAAATCATCGCCGGCCTGCGCGACGGCACTCTCGACTGTATCTCGACCGACCACGCGCCGCACACCGACTACGAAAAAGACAAGGAGTTCGACTACGCGCCCAACGGTATCCTTGGGTTGGAGACATCGCTCGCCGTCACGCTGCAAGTGCTCGTGCGCGAGAATAAATTCAAACTCCCCTACGTCATCGACCTGATGACGCGCAAACCCGCCGAAATCGTAAAACTCCAGGCGGGCACGCTGGCCGAAGGGGCCGCTGGCGATGTCTGCTTGTTCGACCCCGATGAAGAATGGGTTTATCAGTCGAAAAAAGGTTTCAGTAAATCGAGCAACTCGCCGTGGAACGGCGAAACGCTCAAAGGCCGCGTCAAAACCACCATCGTCGACGGACGCATCGTCTTCGCTAACGGAAAAATCAAGTAAGCCCGGCTCGGCGTTAATCTACGCCTATTGTCCGCTGAGGTAGATCGCCTGCTTCGAATCGAGATCGATCCACGATTTGGGAAAAGGCACGAAGCCGATCATGTAGACTTTTTTGTCGGTCACTTTTCCCGTGCGACCGTCGAACAGCATCAGACCGACGCCTTTTTCCGTCGGCACTTGGATGGCGATGTTAGCATTGATTGTTTTTGGATCGTAGCGGTCCACCAAGAGTTCAGCCAGCTCTTGAGCGAGCGCAGCTTGTTCGGGCAAAGACGGCGTCGTTTCCAAAATTCTTAAAGGTTGGGCATCTTTTGGCGCTTTGAACGGCCAACTAATCTTGATCTCTTTGTCGTCGTGTTTGGCTTTTTTAACCCGGCGCAATTCTTCCAGCTTGCCGCTAATCTTTTCTTTTTGCGCCGCAGCTGACTGAGTAGTGGCTAGTTTACTTTTTTCCTCTTTGGAAAGGTTCTCTTCTTCATCGTTCGATGAAAAGAATCGACCGATTTGTTCGAAGCTTATCGTGGGCAGCTTTGGTGGATGTTGAATACCCCGCCAGGTCGTCCCGCCGACCAAAACCAGCATGACCAACCAGCTGATCAGGGCTACGAGTTGCGTATCCTTGAAACGCAGCGGCAACGGCACGGGCTCGGGTTTGGGGTCGAGCGTGAGCTTGCTGATTTGCTCGTTGGTTTCCTGCAGCAATTTCAGCACTGCCCGCGGACCTGGCACCGTCTCTGCCTTGAGAATCGACAACGCTTCAAAGCGGCAATGCCACCAACCCGAACGTAATTTCCAAGGCCGCTCTTCCTGGACGTGATTCAGCAACTTTTTGCGATGAACGCCATGCCAGCGCAATCTCGCTATAACCACTACTATGGGACAAAGCCCCGCAGCGAAATAGGCCGGTTGATTTTGCCAGACAATAGCAACCGCACTCGCCAACAAAAGCCAGAACAGCACGAGAAACTTGAAACGACCAAAGACGAGCAGCCCAAATTTCAGCGCGTAGCCCAAACGCAGCCAGGTACCTGCGGTGGAGAGTTTCTCGCCGTGCTGGCGAAGCACGCGATATTGCTCCTCGTTCCACTCCTGATGCGTGACGTAATCGAAGATCTTCGGTTCACGATTGGTGTAGGCTATAACGACAAGTTCGGCATGACTGGCATCCTTTTTCTTAAAGAGCCGGTCGAGCACCGGATCACGTGAACAAGCGTAGCGCTTCAGCATCTCGGCCCGTTCCGCGCTGAGCACGATTTCAGGCTCCATGCATAGCTTCATAACAGCGGCCAGCTGTACGGCGTCTCTTGCGGAAAGCCATTTATTATGCTGTGCAAGGGTCGATGCGGATTCGTAGATCCGCTCGATTTCTCCCAGCATTCGCCCCACTTCGGCATCGAGCTGTTCTATCTGCTGCACGATCGGAAGCGCAGTAAATCCATAAACAATCCCCAAACCTAAAGGTTGCATCTCGGGCAAGAGTAACTCCCGTAAGTAGACTTCGTCGATCTTGCGTCCACGTAAAACAAGCGGTGTTTGGTGGCCGGAAAAAAACTTGAGAATGAGCGCCATCACCACATCGCGAATCACCTCTGAAGGCAGCTGTTGAATTCCTGGTGTCTCGACCAGTTTCAGCATCTGTTCGAACCGCTCCTTCGTTTTTTTGTGCGCACCTTCTTGAGCGATGAAATACGCGAGCGTAGAAACATTGGTGGAATCGTAGATGTTCTCCAACCCGTCGTGCCACTGCGCCTCCTGTGAGAAAAATTCTGCGGCTTCCGAAACCGTGTACGCATGGTCTTTCCAGATAAAGAGTCGTTCGTTTTTCCCTAAATTGTAGCGTTCTTTGACCGGTCGTTTTTGCAGCCAACTCTCGATTTGGGGCAGGCCCCAACGTCCATCGCGCGAACCCGTGAGCAGGCCACGCAACAGCGTGTTAATCTCTCCATCCATCGCGGGCATCATCTCAACCGCGCCAGCCCGAACCATCTGGTTTTCCTCTTTCAAAAGGTTTTCGGCACGCGCGCGAAGCTCCGGTGTGGAACGGGAAACGTCGCGTTCGAGCATATACCCGAGAATATGCTTTCCGAGGACGACTTCCTGCAGCACCCGGCCAAGCGACCACCAATCCCACGCACGTAATTCCGGTCCGCGTGTGTAATGATGAAGCCCGACTGCCTCAGGTGGCGCGTAAAACGGGTCCATGCTTACCTCCACCGGCCCCTCCACGCCCTCAATAAGCTCCGCAGTTTCGAAACCGCCGAGCATCACATTCAGCCCGGCTTCCGTTGAGCGCACGAAAATCATATCAGGCCTGAGGTTGAGATGCACCACACCGACTTTGTGCAAGCTCCCCAACGCCTGTGAAAGCTGCCGCACGATCAATTCGATCTCAGGTCTCGTGGCTTTTTTTCGGCCAGCCCATTCGCGCAACGTCACTGCGGGCGCCGCCTGCACCACCTCGACACGCCGCCCCTCGTGCTGAACGGATTCCCTGAGTTCCACCAAGCTTTTGTTTTGCGCACGCTTGATCGCATCCCAGGCCTTCGCGCGCACATCGTCGCGCACTCGAAATGCGCGGATAACAAAATCGCTCATCAGGCCCACGTGCTGCGCTTTGAACGTCTTGCCGTACGTCACATCAGGCAATTGCTCAACTATCTGATAGATACCTCGCCAACGCGCCCCGGTCTTCAGGTTTTCGAGATCGAGCGGCGAAGCGGTTTTTTCCAATACATGCCCCTCCGCTTCGGGCGGCGCGTCTGACGCTGAACTGCCTGTCGGGGGATTCATCAGGAAAAATAGTGAAACAACCTAGTTCAAGATCGGCGCAAACCGCCTTTTAATTAGGGATTTATACTACTTGATGAGCCTGGCTTAACTGCCGCAGGCGTGTGGTTTATCAAACCCCTGTCCTTGAAATGAATCCGCCAGCCTGAAAGTGTGGCCCTCCATGCCGCTCAAAACCATCGTCGCCGCCCTCTTCGAATACGGACTTGTCGCGCTCGGATGGATACTGATCTGGCGGCTGCAATTTTCGGCCAAAGCCCGTGAAAAAAGAAAATACGCTCCAGCGACGCTTCCTCGCTGGCCGGTCGATTGTCCCAGTTTTGGGCTCGCCTCGCTTTGTGTATGCCTGGGCTGGTTCGCGGCCTCAGTCAGCCTTGCGCAGTTGATCCACCATCTGCCTTCGCTCAAGACCGACGAAGGCTTGCTGGCCATTTTTAGCGGGATGCTTTCCCAGCTCGGTCTGTTGCTCGGCGCAATCGCGGGAATGAGCTATCTTCGCAAAAACAACCCACGCGCCTCGCTAAACGAACCTACTCCAAGACCTAATCCATCAATTGCGAAGATCGTGACGGCCGGTTTCACCACGTTCGCGATCACCGTTTCGATTGTAGTCCCTGTGCAGTGGTTATGGGAACAACTACTCATTTTGCTCCACCTGCCGACCACCCGGCAGGAGATGGTGGAAATCTTTTTTCGCACTGCGTCTCCCACGCGCGTCGCCATGCTGGCCGGAATCGCAGTGCTGATGGCCCCTGTCACGGAAGAACTTGTTTTCCGCGGCGGACTGTTTCGCTTTCTTCGCGACCGCACCCCACGCTGGATTGCGCTCGCCCTACCCGCACTGATTTTCGCCGGCCTGCACGTGAACCCCCAAACGCTTGACGGCCTGATCACGCTCGCGCCGCTCACCGCCTTTAGCGTCATCTTTTCACTCGCCTACGAACGCACCGGACGCATTGCCGTGGTGATGATCGCTCACGCATTGTTTAATTTGCACACCGTCATCTTTCTGCTGCTAGGCTTGGGGAAATAATCCGATGTCACCGTTCGCCAAACGCACTTCCGACTCCGTCGCCTCGCTCGGCGAAGAACGCCTCATCGCAGCCATCCGACGCTGGCTCGGCTCAGCCACGCCGCCCGCACCCCACGGCATCGGCGACGACTGTGCGGTGCTGCCGCCCTCAAAACGCCGACAGGCGATCACGGTCGACCCAGTGATTTACGGACGCCATTTCGACGATCAAGTGCCGCCACGTGCCGTTGGCGCGAAACTCCTCAAGCGTAACCTCAGTGATCTCGCCGCGATGGGTGCCGAACCAACCGCTGCCGTCATCGCGCTCACGCTCGATCCACGCGTCAGCATCGTTTGGCTGGAGACGTTTTATCGCGGCCTCGCAGCCTGCGCGCGAACCTACGGCGTGCCGATCGTCGGTGGTGACATCGCTCAAGCCGATGGCGTGCTCGCTGCCAATCTGACTCTCCTCGGTCAAGCCACCGGGCCGCGCATGCTGCTCCGCACCGGTGCTGAAATTGGCGATTGGATCTACGTGACAGGAAAACTCGGCGGCAGCATCGCCGGACATCATTTTAGTTTTAAACCCCGCCTCGCCGAAGGAGCCTGGCTCGCCGCGCGCGCCGAGACCCTCGCTATGATCGACCTAAGCGACGGCCTGGCCAAAGACCTCCGCGCGCTCACGCCTAAAAAAGCAGAACCTTCAATAATCGCCAAGTTCGTGCCTATCAGTCAGGACGCAGTCCGACTCGCAAAAAAAACCGGTCGTACGCCTCTCGCCCATGCGCTCAGTGACGGCGAAGATTACGAACTGCTTTTTGTCGTAAGCCAAAACGCCAACCACTTCGCCTTCGAGCGAGCCTGGCACCGGCGTTTCAAAACGCCCCTCTCCTGTCTCGGCCATTTCGTACAGCTCGGTCACCGCGCGGCTGACACCGTCGAACTCGGTAAATTTCACGGCTATGAGCATCTTCGCTGAACTCACCGCCGGTATCACAACTCGCTCCGCCGAAGAGACGCAGTCCATCGCGCTTCGCCTCGCGCAAGCGCTGCCCGTCGATGCTACGCTCGCGCTCCACGGCAATCTCGGCGTCGGGAAAACCACGTTCGTGCAAGGACTCGCCAAAGGCTTTGGCGTGACCGACGCCGTCACCAGCCCGACCTTCAATATTTTCACGCTACATCGTGGTGGTTCGCGCACCCTCGTACATCTCGATGCTTACCGATTGGAGAATGATCGGCAAATCGACTCGCTGATGCTCGACGATTTTCTAACAAGCCCGTTCTGCCTCGCAGTCGAATGGCCGGAAAAAATCGCGACTTGGCTGCCACGAGACGCACTCCACGTGACGCTCAGTATCCTCGACGAACACCGGCATCACGTACAGTTATCCAACAACCTTCCCCCACAGCCAAAGTAACCTAATGGGTTGCTTTCCCCAACGCGACAGCGTGGCGCCCGCCCTATCAGTCAACAAAAAGGGGCGGACATTGAAGTCCGCCCCGGAAGTAAAAACGATGAACGGCTACCTATTATTCCGTCTTCGGTGCGGACTCGGAAGTCTCAGACGCAGATTCAGCAACAGCCGGAGCAGCGGGTTCCGCAGCAACCGGAGCTTCAGGCTCGGCGACCGTAGTTACAGCCGACTGAGCAACAGCCATGGGCGGTGTCGTCTGCGGGGCTTCAGGGAAGTTTTCCGGATCGTGCTCGTCCTTCTCGACCTCCTGTTTGCGCGCTTCCGTCATCGGCGGCGGGGCGAACAAACGGCCATCGATAAACTCCGTCACGTAACCTTCGGTCACGAGCCAGCGCAAGTCGCCATTGAGACGACTGAGCTTGGACTGATCCTCCGCTGTGAGCGCGGTGGCCATGTCGGGCGTGATCGGTGGCATTGTACCACTGGTTTGGATCGGTGGTACGGTTGAGCCTTCCGCAGCAGGAGCAGATGCAGGCGCTTGCGGCGGTTGGATTCCGAGGAATTTCACCGGCAGCTCGCTCGCCTTGGTCATCGGATGCGCCTCGATGAACGATATCAATGCACCGATGCTGTCCGAGAAAGTCTGGCCTGGAACGCGGAACTTGCGCTTCACCGCACAAACATAGGAAACGCCTTTGGAGCCTTTCTTGAAGATCGTGAAACCTTCGCGACGCAGGCGACCGCGGAGAGCGTTCGCTGTATCCAACGGGAAACGACGCTGACGTTCCAACGCACCTTCGAGCGCGCGACGGATCTCGGTCTGCGGAAGCAGTTCGAGCGACTTGCCATGGAAGCGGGCCGAATCGACCAGCTTCGCAACCTTGTCTTTGGCGTGCGTCAACAAGTACATGCGAGCCTCTTCGAGTTGGTCGAAGGCCGGAGCGGTTTCGCCCTCGGGAGAAAGTTTCCACGTGTAGCGCGTGGTTTTCTTCATCTTGGTCAGCCACTGAGTGACGACCTCGGGATCACGCACGGTCTCGATACGACCACGGAAAGCGTCCAACGACATGCGCGAAATGCGATTCGCGAAATGCTGCTGCACGATCTGGTTGTAGCGATGGTAATTCGGAGGCCCGAGCAACTCGCCCGTGATAGTGCACTTGTTGATGACTTGGTAGTTGCCCTTCGGGGCCTCGACCTCGACTTCAGTTGCGTCAAAGAACGTACCGAGGTGCGTGCTCATGACGTGTGCGATCGCGGCTTCTTCGCTCTCGAACGGCACGCCATCGGGAATCGAAATGGCCATCGGCGCCGATTTGACCGTGGGAATTTCGCCGGTAGAAAACTGTTCGGCACCGGAACCCGACGCGACCTCTTCTGGAGATTTGCGTTGGATAACCGCAATGAAACGGTCGTTCTTGCCAATAATCACACGGGCGATTTCGAAAAGCTCGTAGGTACGGCAAGAGGTTCGGATCGCCTTCGCGAGCGCGGAGAAACCGACGTCCTCGGGATAGAAAATGACGTTGAAGAACGGGCTGATGTACGGACCGCGATCGCGTTCCGGATAGCCGCCTTCACGCGGGCCACCACGAAAATCGCCACGCGGACCGCCAGCGTCACGCCGGGGACCGCCACGGAAATCACCGCGTGGCGCACCACCCGCACCATCACGGCGCGGGCCAACACGGTATTCACCACGCGGAGCAGCACCGGCTTCGTTCGTCGGAGATGCGGGCGCATCGGAGATAGGACCAGCAGGTTTGCGGAAATCGCGACGGTCGCGTTTCGGGCCCCCACCCATAGGCCCGCCATCACGGCGGGGCCGGTCGTCTTCACGACGAGGCCGGTCATCACGGCGCCCTTCCTGAGGGGCCGATTTGTCCTGGGTCCATTGGGTGCCGAAGCTGAAACCCTGGAGTTGATTGAGATCGAGTTTATTAAAATCCTTGGAGGGATTTTCTTTGGATGCGGTATCGTCCATGACGTACGGTTTGCGAAAGTGGGCTGTGGCCCACGGGGTGTTATTGCAGGAGTTGGCCTCTAATTACTTGGGTCGTGCTCTTACGAGTCGGAGGAGTCTTAACGTCGGACTCCCCGTGGCAAGCGTGATTTCCCAACATCAGAGTAACATTTACGCTGCTGCTCACTTTTTGGCGAATCGTCCAGGGACAGTGCCAAGCAATTGCACACTCCTCCCACGCATGACTTGAGACAGCGGGAGATAACCGCGCTGGCCACCGATGATCGAGCGCGTGGATGCTGCCCTGTGACGCCCGACACATTGTTTGAGCTTGCTGCACCTCGTGCCACGATCCACATGTTTCACGAGAGTAAACGGGACTTCAAAACTCAAGTCCGCCCTTCATTTCCATGAGATCCAATTCAACTATCACAAGTCAGTACAAACAGATTGGTAGCAACTTTGGTCATGTACTACGGCAAACCGTAAAGTACTGCATGGGGACAGGCCTGATCGTCACCGTGGCGCTGACGACTGGTTGCCTAAACCAACAGCCCTCTGGCGGTCGATCCGGTGCGGAATCTGTAAAAACAGAGGCTGAACGCCAGAAAACAGAAACTTTGACCCTGCGCGAAGGCGATGTAATCAAAATAGCATTCCCAGGTGCCACAAATCTGGACGCCGTGCAGACGATCCGTAGAGATGGGAAAATTGCGCTCTTACTCGTGGGAGAAGTTCATGCTGCGGGCCTTAAACCGGCTGAGCTTCAGAATGAGCTAATAAGGTTGTATGCACCTCAACTCGTCTCAAAGGAGATCAGCGTAAGCGTCGTATCATCTTCTTTCCCGGCATTTATCAGCGGAGCAGTCCTGCGCCCCGGCAAGATTATATCAGATCATCGCATCACCGTTCTTGAGGCCGTCATGGAAGCGGGAGGCCCGGATTTTGCGAGGGCAAATCTACGCGCCGTCGTCGTAATACGACAAGGTGCCGACGGGAAAACGACGAACCATACCGTCAATCTAAAACACATCATGGATGGTGTGCAGAAAGAGCCATTCTACCTCGAACCTTCCGACATCGTATTCGTCCCGGAACGCTTCTCCGTATTCTGATAAAATCACTTTATACAGATAGCATGGCGCTTTCTATAGTCACACCACAGAAGCATCTAATAGTGCTATTTATAGACTAAAATCGGACAATACAACCGACTCTCTATAACAGGAATAATCCTGTTTATACAGCGAGCGAGTTCGCGCTAAGAAAGGCATCTGCTTGGTTCCACGCCCACCCAAGCGGTAAATTCTGCGCTTGCACGGGCCAGTAAAGGAGGACCGAGCCATGAAGACATGGCGTAACTCCGCAAAAAATCGGATGGCGACCGCGTATTTCCCGATATCGTGCCCATTTATCTGCAAGAGAAGCATTTCGACGCGTACTTTCATCATCAACAGGCAAACGGTCAAAATCTGGGTTTTGCGCCAAAAATGGCGCTAAAACCAGCAGTCTTGGTTGTTCCCTTAAATCCACTAAGGGAAACCATTAGTGAAGCCTTAAGGGTAAGCCCGGTTTTGGCCATTTTAAGGGTTTTTTAATTGTTATCTGACCCTACCGGCGAGATTGGATATGACGTGAGTAATGCAATCCAGATTCGATACAGCCTGAAAGCGACGCTCGGGGCGTTGATTGGAGTGCTGCGATCTTTTTGGACCAGCGCTGTGGCGAGCAAAAAGCTCACTAGTCTCAATTTCGCTCGGTATCAGTTCTCTTCAGCCAAGGTTTGCGTCGGTTTATAACTCAACCCGTCCAACCTATGTCGAACCAGCATATTCTCCTGTCAGACAAAGCCGGTCCTTCCCCTAGCCAGGGATGCACCGGAATGGCGGCAGCTTGCTCCCAGCAGTCCGACGTGATTCTTCCCATGAACTGGTATTGCGTCCTGACCAAACCTCAGCGGGAAAAACAGGCCGTCGAACAGCTCTGCATGCTACCTGGAGTGGAAGTTTATTATCCGCGCATCCGGATTAGGAAGACGATCCGCCGAGTGCGCCGCCAGGTGATCGAACCGCTCTTCCCCCGCTACCTTTTTTGCCGTTTCGACCTCACCTCGAACTTCAGGGCTGTCCGCTACGCACACGACGTCATCGACCTCGTGCGTTTCGGCTCAGACCCCGCGTTGGTCTCAGACGAACTCATCACTGAGCTCAAATCATGGGTGGGTGAAGACGATCTCATCGAAGCAAAACCCATGTTTTCATCCGGTGACCACGTTCTAATCGCCGACGGTCCGATGCAAGGCTTGCAAGCTGTTATCCAGGAAGGACATAGCGACAACGAGCGCGTCGCGGTGTTGCTTTCAATCCTTGGCTGTGAAGTTCGCCTTACAATCGCTCGCAACCTCTTGGCTAAAACCGCTTAAATAATTATTAACCATAGCTTAACGAATTAGGTTATACAGCGGACACGTAACAACATTTCCAGAACCACTTTTATTATGAATCCCGAGATCCAGACAGTTCAGCCAGATTCTTTTGACGCCGTTTCAGAGCCACTGCCAGTTTGGAAACGCATCTTGGACATCGTGCTGCTTGGCGGCACTGCCCGTATTGCTCCCCTTGGTCACGATCATCGCCCTGATCACCAAAGTCAGCTCGCCCGGCCCGGTCTTGTTCAAGCAAACCCGTATCGGCCTTCGTGGTCAGCAGTTCCTTTGCTTCAAGTTCCGCACCATGAAGATGAACGCGGAAACTGTTTCCCATCAGGCTTACTTGGCCCAGTTGATTGGATCAAATGCACCGATGGTAAAGATGGATGCCAAGAAGGATGCCCGCTTGATACCGGGCGGCTGGCTGCTTCGCGCAACTGGGTTGGACGAACTCCCCCAGATCATCAACGTCTTGCGCGGCGAAATGAGCTTGGTTGGACCACGTCCCTGCATTCCGTATGAATATGAAAACTATACGATCATGCAGAAACGTCGCTTCGCCTCAGTGCCTGGTCTGACTGGTCTTTGGCAGGTTAGTGGAAAGAACAAAACCACTTTTAGCGAAATGATCCATTTGGATATCCGCTATGCTCATACGAAATCGCTCTGGCTTGATCTCAAAATCATGGTCATGACTGGTCCTGCACTCCTCCACCAGGTACTCGAAACCCGCATGAGCCGCAAAGATGATGCTTCGACGGCCGCCAACGGCACTGCACAGGTAGCGAAGAAAACAGAATCACAGAGTCCCCACGTAAGCAGCGCGCAGCTCAACGCAATCTAACTTAATCAACACTCCATAACATATTATGCAGGGCACAATAAACGTTGGTGTGGTCGGTTGTGGATATTGGGGCCCGAATCTGATCCGCAATTTCCGAGCGCTTGGAGATTGCCAGCTCAAGATGATGTGCGATGTCAGCGAGCAACGGCTGAAGCACATGCGAGCGCTTTATCCCGAAGTCGCGGCTGAAACCAACTACGAGCGCATGCTCAACGAGGGCGGGCTCGATGCAGTCGTCATCGCCACTTCCGTTAGGTACCACTACCCGATGGCCAAGGCCAGTCTTCTGGCCGGGAAGCACACGATGATCGAAAAGCCCTTCGCCAGCTCGACGGCTGAGTGCGAAGAGTTGATTGATATAGCCAAGAAAAAGGGCGTGGTCTTGATGGTTGGCCATACGTTTCTTTATTCACCGGTCGTACGGCGGATCAAAGAAATCGTCGATTCCGGCGATGTTGGCGAAATCCGCTATATCAGTGCACGCCGCTTAAACCTCGGACTTTTCCAAAGGGACATCAATGTGGCGTGGGATTTGGCGCCGCACGATATCTCAGTCATCCTCCATATCTTGCAGGATCAACCGTTAAGCGTGAGTTGTCGCGGAGCTGCCCATGTCACGCCCGGCATAGAAGACGTCACATCGATGTCGCTGCTCTTCGCCAATAGCCGCTCAGCAATCATTCAAAGCAGCTGGCTCGATCCGCGCAAAGTGCGAGAAATGACGATTGTAGGCAGCAAGCGTATGATTGTTTACGACGACGTTGCCCAGCAGGAGAAGATCAAGATTTTCGATGTACGCGTTGATCGTCCGCCACACTACGACACCTTTGCGGAGTTCCATTACGCCTATCACTACGGCGACGTCTACGCTCCGTATGTCAAACAGGACGAACCCCTGAAGACAGAGTGCCAGCATTTTCTAGATTGTATCAAGACCGGCACTACGCCACTGACCGACGGGCACAAAGGACTTGAGATCGTCCGTGTGCTCGAGGCTTCGTCCCAGTCGCTCAAGTTAAACGGCGCTCCGATCGATTTTAGTCAGGCAGCCAAGTCCTGACCCTCTCCGGTCTTGCAGGCCGGATTTCCTGAAAACACCTCCCTTGCGAAGGAGGAGTTTTTCACCTAGTTAACGCCCATATGGATTTCGTCGCTCAACCGAACCAGCAAATAGCCGCCAACGTAAAACTGGGCCGCAACGTACGCATTTTCGGCTTCACGAATCTCTACGGTTGCGAAATCGGCGACGACACCAAGGTCGGCACCTTTGTTGAAATTCAAAAAGGGGCCAAGGTCGGTAACCGCTGTAAAATTTCCAGCCACAGTTTCCTCTGCGAAGGCGTCGAAATCGAAGACGAAGTTTTCATCGGTCACGGCGTTATGTTCACCAACGATCTTTTCCCTCGCGCAACGGCGGCTGGCGGCGCACTTCAAACTGAAGCCGACTGGAAATGCGTAAAAACCGTGGTCAAGCGAGGTGCTTCGATCGGTTCAGGAGCGACAATCCTTTGTGGAATTATCATCGGCGAAAACTCCATGGTAGGCGCAGGAAGTATGGTGACAAAAGACGTCCCACCCAACACCGTTGTCGCAGGCAACCCAGCTCGTATCATCAAAGATCTCAATGCAAAGCGTGAAAATCCAGGTCCCGTTTCTCGATCTTAAAGCTCATCACGATCCGATCCGCGCGGAAATTATGGCAGCGATGGCCGAGGTCATTGATGCCAATGCTTTCGCCGGCGGAAAATTCGTCACGAAGTTTGAAGATGAATATGCCGCGTTTTGTGGCACCAAGTTTTGCGTGGGGGTCGGCAACGGCACGGATTCGCTTTGGTTCTCACTGCTAGCTCTGGGAATCAAGGCTGGCGACGAAGTGATCACGCCACCCATGACCTTCATGGCTACGGCTGAAGCGATCACTTACGCAGGCGCTAAACCCGTCTTCGTAGATATAGATCCGAAGACTTTCACCATCGATGTCACCAAGATAGAAGCGGCTATCACGCCTCGCACAAAAGCGATTATGCCTGTCCACTTGTTCGGTCAGTGCGCGGACATGGACCCGATCCTGGAAATCGCAACAAAGCACAATCTGATCGTCGTCGAAGACGCCGCCCAAGCTCAAGGCACTCTCTACAAAGGTCGCAAAGCGGGCTCAATCGGCCATGCGGGATCGTTCAGTTTCTACCCGGGCAAAAACCTAGGCGCTTGGGGCGAAGCAGGTGCCATCACAACGAACGATCCTGTCCTGCGCGAAGCATTACAGATGTATCGCGAGCACGGTCAGAAGAAGAAATATTATCACGATGTTGTCGGTTGGAACGGACGCATGGACGGCCTGCAAGCCGCAGTCCTGTCGGTGAAACTCAAATATCTTGATAAAGCCAACGACGGGCGCCGTCGTGCAGCAGCTCGCTACAACCAACTTCTAGCTGGTACCGCAGGTGTCGCTTTGCCGATAGAGGCCGATTATGGTCGCCATATCTATCACGTCTACGCCGTGCGAGTCAGCAATCGTGACACGGTCTTGAAGAAACTCGGCGAACAGGGCATTTCCGCTGGCATCCACTACCCTGTCCCGGTCCATCTGCAAAATGCGTACGCAAATCTCGGGTATAAACGCGGCGACTTCCCTGTCAGTGAAGCCTGTGGAGAAACCTTCCTCTCACTGCCGATGTTCCCGGAACTAACCGACCTGCAAATTGAGACCGTCGCATCGGCGCTCAAATCCAGCCTCAGTCACTGAAAACGGGAACGCGACGCATCAAGTGTAAATCCGGTCTTTCCCGTAGACGTCTACGCTCGGTTCACCTACACTGAATCATCACAGTCTCGCCTTAATTTTTCGCCTTCCCTTCGTCCTATGGAAAACGTCACAGACCCATCCGCGCCCAAACTACAATTGGGGGATATATATTATTTATTATTCCGACATAAGTGGAAAATCATCCTCTGTATCCTCGCGGGCTTGGCCGCTGCAGCGGCCTACTATCGTCTAAATTCACCACCCTATTCCTCGACGGCCAAGCTTTTCGTCAGATACGTCACTGAGAGCCAGGGTTTGTCTTCAACGGGTGAGGAAGAGTTGCGAACCAAAACTCCAGGGCAACGAGGCGATACCACCTTGGCGTCCGAGGTAGCCATTATCACAAGTCTCAATGTGGCTAAACAAGCCGCCATGAACATCGGACCAGAGAAGATTCTGGCTGGTTTTGGCGGTGGCAATGATCTCAACCGAGCCGCAGGAATCATCCGCGGCGGTCTTGTAGTCGAGATCGCCAAGAACAGTGCGGTGGTCAATATAACATTCACCAACCGCGATCAGGCCATCGTCCAACCGGTTTTGACTGAGATTGTCGCTCAGTATCTCAAACGCCACGTGGAGATCCATCGCGGTTCTGGCATGGTGGACACCTTTTTGACCCAGCAAACCGATCAATTACGTGCGCGCCTCGCCCAAACAGAAGAGGATTTGCGGATCGCCCGGGCTAAAGCTGGCGTTATTTCCCCCGAAGAAGCCAAGCAGTACTTTGCTGAAACATTGTCGCGCTTGAAGCAGGAAATCTTTAATGCCCAGGCCCTACAGGCCGAGCATTCTGCAATTTTGCAGGAACTTACCAAGAACAAACCTACAACTGCAGTTGATGAAAGTCCCGTCGAGAAACCGAGCCCCGAAGTGATCCAAGCCCACCAGGATTTGATCGCACGGATAGATGCTCTGCGTAAACGCGAACAGGAATTATTAGTCCAGTATACAGCGGAAAATCCGCAAGTAGTCGATATACGTACATCCTTAACCGATGCATACAGCCGAAAAGCGAAGCTCGAACTAGATAATCCGCTGCTCGCTTCATACCATACACCGACAACCAACACGGGCAACGATCGCGCGGCCCTTACTCAAAATCGAATTGCTGACGAGATGTCGCTTTTGGCAGCCAACGAGGCCAAAATGAAAACCCTTAACCAGCAGCTAGAGCAGGTGAAAGCAGAAGCCAGTTCACTCGATCAATATGAAGCTCCCATACTAGAGCTACAGCGGAGAAAAATGCTCGATGAAAAAAACTACCTCGAGTACTCGGCCAGTCTTGCCAAGTCCCGCAGCATTGAAGCTCTGGGTGCAGATCAGATTTCCAACATCAGCCAGATCCAGACTCCTCCGCCCCCTACTCGTGACTGGACGGCGATTACTAAAATCGCTGCCGGTATCGCGGTGAGCGGATTCGTGCTCGGATTGGCGTGGGCCATCCTGATTGAGTACTTTTTTGATCGCAGCGTCCGGCGGTCAAACGATGTTGAGCAAGCGCTCAAGCTTCCACTGTTTCTTTCCATTCCCAAGCAACCCAAAAGCAAACTTCGCCCAGAGTTTTTAGGTAATCAGGTCAAAGCGCTCACCGATTCTGAACCATCAGATAGTACCAAAGGGGCCATTGTGCCGTATGAAGCGGCCAACGCCTTGGACCCCTATTTCGAAACACTCCGCGACCGCTTGATCGCCTATTTCGAGAGCATTAATCTGCGCCATAGTCCCAAACTCATCGCAGTCACCGGACTGGGCAAAGAAAGCGGCGTCACCATGACGGCCGCCGGTCTCGCCCGCTCTCTCTCGGAAACCGGTGAAGGTAATGTGCTGTTGGTTGATATGACCCAGAAGAAAGGCGAACGCACAGCAATGCCCTATTCACAGGGTAAAGCGACGACAGACATCGATCACATCCTCGCCAGCCAGATTTCGCGCACGGGCGAAAACAAGCTGTTCGTCGTTTCTGAAGGCACCAGTAGCGAAAAACTGTCTCGCCAATTGCCGCAAAGGTTTAACCAGCTCGTGCCAAAACTCAAAGCCAGCAATTTCGACTATATCATTTTTGATATGCCGCCAGTCAGCCAGATCAGTATAACCGCACGCCTGGCCTCATCCATGGATATGGTGCTTATGCTTATTGAATCTGAAAAAACCGACAAAGAAACGGCCCAGCGAGCAGCCGCTCTGCTAAGCAAAGCCAACGCCAACGTCGGCGTAGTGCTCAATAAGACCAAAACCTATGTCCCGGGCGGTTTCCTCAAAGATCGTGAGTTTTCTCTCGATTGCTAAGCGATTCCTTGGCGCAGACAATCTTGTCAACGGCATCAGGCTTATAAAATACAAGCGCTAATCAATATTGTATAATATTCTATCCCGGCGGTAATGCGTCCAACGCCATCATCCTACCGCCATTTAGTTTACTGTATACCAGCCCATTCGTTCACATGATCAACGCTCGTCCAACTGAATCACGGGAAGAAACCCCGACTGACTCAAAGCAGGACATGCCCCGAACCTTAACCGGGCAAAGAGCGGCCGTCATTCTTTATTCCGGCTATCCCGGTGATCCCAGACCGCGCCGGGCTGCTGAAGCCATGGCTGCAGCAGGCATGGAAGTGGATTTGCTTTGTATCATGAGGTCGGTCGAGCTGCCCCTTAAAGCTGATATCGCCGGAGTACATGTTTTTCGCCTGCCGCTGAAACATCGAAGGGATAGTAAATGGAATTACCTCTGGCAATATAGTCGGTTTATTTTCAAGGCATTCTGGTTCCTGACCTGGCGCGGTTTGCGTCATAAATACGATGTAGTACACGTCCATAACATGCCGGACGTGCTCGTTTTCAGCGCTCTATTGCCGAAGTTGCGTGGTGCGAGGATCATCTTGGATCTTCACGATCCCATGCCTGAACTGATGATGAGCATCTATGGGCTCGGGACTAATCATAATCTGGTTAGGCTTCTGCGGGTTTTCGAGCGCTGGAGCATCCGTTTTGCCAATACTGTCCTAACGCCCAATCTGGCTTTTAAGAAACTGTTCGTTTCTCGCGGCTGCCCTCCGGATAAAATGCAGATCGTGATGAATTCGCCCGAACCCGAGATATTCGATCCAGAAAAACAAGCGCCGAGTGTGCGAGCTGACGGTACTTTTCGAATTATCCATCACGGTTCCATCGTACATCGCCATGGGATCGATCTTTTGGTTGAAGCCATTGCCCTGGTTCGGGAAAAAATACCGGGCATCTGTTTGGATTTCTACGGACCACAGACTCCTTTCGTAGATACTATAATGGAGGTAGCCCGGAAGCTAGGGGTGACAGATATCGTACATTTTCGCGGCCCAGCTAAGCAAAATGTGATCGCTCAAGCGATTCATAATGCCGATCTCGGCATTATCCCTAATCGGCGCTCATCCTTCACCGAGCTCAACTTCCCCACTCGCATATTCGAGTATCTGGCCATGCACCGGCCGCTGATCGCACCGGCCACCCACGGGATAAAAGACTATTTCAAACCGGATGAACTGCTAATGTTCGAACCGAATAACGTAGAAGACCTCGCCGCCAAAATCCTATGGGTTTACGAAAACCCTGACGCGGTGGCCGACTATGTTGCTCGTGGAAGACAAGTTTATCTCAAGAACCTCTGGCCAGATGAAAAACGTCGTTTTTTGGGATATGTAGCAGGCACCGCCTCAACCCGGTAATATCATCTCTCAGGATGGCTCTATACAGCCTGAAAATAATTTCTGACTTCTCGGTTATTTATGAGTACAATTCATTACGCTAAGCGCGAACAATGATATTATATCGTATATAATCGCGCTGAGCCCTTGCGGCATCACGTACAGGCTGATAAAATCTTTCTTTCCCCCTCCACTCAACCATCCTGCATCCAGCCAAGCCAAGGTTCCCCCTAACCATGCTCGCACGCAGACTTTATTATATTTTAAAACCATACCTGCCTCGTGACGTGCGCATCACCATGCGACGTATTGTTGCACGACGGGTACGGGCAAAATCGAGCACCATTTGGCCGATCAATGAATCGACTTCCGCACCTCCCGCCGGTTGGTCAGGCTGGCCAGATGGAAAAAAATTCGCCGTTGTGCTCACCCATGACGTGGAAGGCCCTGAAGGCGTGGCACTTAGCCGCGACCTAGCCGAGTTGGAAATGTCGCTCGGATATCGTTCTTCTTTCAATTTCATTCCCGAGGGCACGTACAGAGTTTCACCGGAATTGCGCACGTGGCTGACGAGTCAAGGGTTTGAAGTCGGCGTGCATGATCTCAATCACGACGGGCACCTTTATTCATCTCGCGACGGATTTTCACGGAAGGCACAACGCATCAACCACTATATTAAAGAATGGGGCGCGAGCGGCTTCCGCGCGGGCTTTATGCTGCGCAATCTCCAGTGGGTCCACCAGCTCGACATCAACTACGATGCATCGACGTTTGATACGGATCCTTTCGAGCCCCAGCCAGACGGAGAAGGTACGATTTTCCCATTTTGGATCAAAACCCCAGTCTTATCATCCGGGAATAACCATACGCCCGCTGGTGCCACCCACATCACCCCCACCAAACGTGGCGGCTATTGCGAACTTCCTTATACGCTTCCTCAGGACTCGACCCTGTTTTTGCTCCTACAGGAAACCACAAACGATATTTGGCGACGCAAACTGGACTGGGTAGCCGCACATGGCGGCATGGTACTCGTGAATGTGCATCCCGATTATCTTCCCATCCAAGGCAATTCTCGGAAATCCTCAAAAACCGTCCGCGATCACTATGCCGATCTGCTCCGCTACCTATCGGAGACCTATGGGCAAACGTATTGGCATGCCTTGCCCCGCGAGATGGCTAAATTTGTACATGCCAATAAAAATCAAACGACCCCGGTTGTTTAGGCCTTTTTTATGATTCGTCTCCGTCACAAGTTATTCATCTATATTCTTCGACTTTTCGATCAGGCATTGCTGATTTCTGTACTGCTCCTGACGGTTGATCTCGTCGGTCGCTATCATAATACAGGCAGCCTGCCCTTCTTGCTGAAGACGCACTATAATCCACGGGCCACCGTGGGATTGTTCCTTTTGGTTGTGCTCTGGGCTTGGGCTTTCAGCTTACTCGTCCATTATGAGACGAACCGGCTCAAAACTCTAAAATCCCAGCTGGTCGATGTGACGAAGGCCACAGTCGCTGCCGCGTTCCTGCTGTTGATTGTCAGCACGGTATTTTCCTACCGCCGCATCGGCAACGAGGTGGTATTGATTTTCTGGGGCGTCACCTGGAGTCTCGGTATGGCCAGCCGTTTGGTCCTGCGCCAAATCCTCATTTTGGTTCGGCGCTCGGGTTATAATTTCCGCCACATGATTATCCTCGGCAGCAATCCCCGAGCTTACGAAATGGCCCGGCGCATCGAAGCCCAACCTGAGCTTGGATACAAACTCATGGGGTTCATTTCCGAGCATGCGAATGACTCCGACTCCAACCTGCCGACAGGAACCAAGCACCAGGTGATCGGGCATATTCACGAGATGAAATCTATTCTCGAAGACAGTCCGGTGGACGAGATCATCATCTGTATTCCGATCTTGGAGCAATTCTCCACTATCTGCGAAGCCATCCGACTTGCGCAGGAGCTTGGCGTAGTCGTTCGACTTTTCCCGGAAGAGGCGGACGCCAAAATCCTCTCACGTTTTCAGCTTGAGCGTTTTGAAGGCAATTACGTTGTCACCCTGTTTCGCGAACAGCTTTTGATGCAACTGCTCGCCAAGCGACTGATGGATATATTTGTTTCCTCTGCGTTGATCGTGCTACTTAGCCCGTTGCTGCTCGGGATTGCTTTGGCGGTCAAATTTTCCAGCCCGGGCCCTGTCCTTTTCGTCCAAAACCGTGTGGGCATGAACAAGCGGAGTTTTAAACTTTTTAAGTTTCGCTCCATGTTCATCGATGCCGAGAAGCGCCGCAAAGAATTGGTGCATCTCAACGAGATGGATGGCCCGGTATTCAAGATTAAGAATGACCCACGCGTCACCGCGATCGGCCGCATCATCCGCAAGACGAGTATGGATGAATTGCCGCAGCTCTTCAACGTCCTCACCGGCCACATGAGCTTGGTTGGACCGCGTCCGCCCTTGCTGGAGGAGGTCAATCGTTACGACTGGCTGTACCGGAAACGGTTATCCATCAAGCCCGGCATCACCTGTTTGTGGCAGATTAGCGGCCGCAACGAGGTCACGTTCAAAGAGTGGATGGAGATGGATAAGTTCTATATCGACAACTGGTCTTTCTGGTTCGATCTCAAGATCTTATTCAAAACCGTGCCGGCCGTTCTTTTCCGGAAAGGTGCCAGCTAGAAGATCGCTAGCCCGTAGTTGAACTGCCAGGAAAGAAAGAACTCAACGAGTTTGTATCGCTGGGTATTTTAGGCGTTTCATTTGGTTTTTGAACCCCTCGTTAAAACGGTTCATCGGCACAAGCCAGCTTTGATTCTTCGCTGCTGCGTAGTTCAAGCGGTTAGACCTGCGGTTATGCAAAACAGGAATCCTAGGACCCACGCAGTCAAGCCGCTGTACTGAAGCCTATCCGCTAAAACTGGTCCGTGACAATCCGCCCAATCCGTGGTCAATTCCACTGAAAACCAACGCCCGAGCGCTTGAACTCGAAGCCCAGATTTATATCCAAGATCCGACTTAATGACCGCTAAACGTAAACCAAAAGTAATCGCCCTTTCCTCGGGCGGTGGACACTGGGTGCAACTGCTCCGACTTAGGCCCGCCTTCGTCGATAGCGATGTCACCTTTGTCACCGTACGACCCGGCTACAAAGCCGATGTGGGTGAAGGCGCGCGTTTTCGTGTCATCCCTGATGCCAACCGCTCTAGCAAAGTGCGTCTCGCGATCACCGCATTCCGAGTGTTTTGGCTACTGCTAACGGAACGGCCTGATGTGGTGATCTCAACGGGCGCAGCTCCTGGTTATTTTGCCATGCGCTTTGGTCGCATGCTCGGTATCCGCACTATCTGGGTCGATAGCATCGCAAACGCAGAGGAGTTATCCCTCTCCGGCCAACGCGCTGGAAAACATGCCTCCTTGTGGCTCACGCAATGGCCACACCTAGCCGGTGAATCTGGCCCGTATTACAAAGGCAACGTCCTATGATTTTCGTCACCGTTGGCACCGATCAACCCTTTGATCGCCTCATTCGAATCGTGGATGAATGGTCGAAGCAAAACCAGCGCACCGATGTCTTCGCCCAAATCGGCAAGACCGCGACGCCGCCCACGCATATCGCGTATAGCGAATTTCTGGAGCCTCGCGAATTCACCGAGCGGTTTTCCTCTGCGGACCTCATCATCGCCCACGCGGGCATGGGCACGATTTTGTCCGCCCTGCGCTTTGGAAAACCCATTCTTATTTTTCCACGCATCGCCGCGCTTGGTGAACAGCGCAACGAGCACCAAATGGCCACCGCCCGACGCCTCTCCTCGATGGGCAAAGTGAATGTTGCCTTCGACGATGCCACCCTCAGGGAAATGCTCCAGCAGCTCGACACGCTCAAGCCCAAGGAAGCCATCGGCGCCTCCGCCAGCGAAGAACTGACCAACAGCATCAAAAAATTCATCGCCCAGTGCTGAAAGCGAGAAATCCACGCGTCTCCGTATGATTTCATCCGCGATCAAACGTCATCGTCGCAGCGTAAAGTTCGTTCCTTCGTCCAGAGACTGAGTTTATCGCACACCGCCTCCGCCTCGCCTCGCCCATGTCGAAGCCTTTCTCCAAAATATTCCGCGCCGTCTGTTCTCTACTCGACCCGAGGGCTTATGCGCATGCCTTTCGCCTGATCCATTTTTACGGCTACAGTCACGTTCGGGAAAAATGTCACATTCGGATTGGTTCGGGTACCAATCTCGCCCCCAACGTTTCGCTTAGGAATGGTGCGCGGATCCAACTGGGACGTAATTCTCACATCGGCGAACATTGCTATCTCTGGGCCGGCGAATCGACCGGACGCATCATCATCGGCGACCATGTTTCGCTCGCGCCCGAGGTGTTCATCACCGCTTCCGATTATCAATTTAAAGCCGGCGTGCCCTTCCGCATTCAACCCAAACGCGAACGCGATGTGGTGATAGGAAATGACGTCTGGCTCGGTGCCCGCGTCGTCGTCACTGCCGGAGTCACGATCGGCGATGGCTGCATCATCGGCGCCGGAGCCGTGGTAACGCGCGATATTCCCGCAGGCTCCATCGCGGTCGGCGTTCCGGCCAAGGTCGTGTCGCAACGGACTGACGCCTGAGGCTGCATAGCAAAGCGGCCTAAACCTAGAATCTTCCGCCTGTATTGTGGTTATATAAATCATGCCAAACGACGTCGCCATCCTCATCGTTACCTACAATTCGGAACAGCAAATCACCGCCTGCCTGCAAAGCGCCCTGGACCAACGGCGGAACGTGACGCAACAGATCGTCGTCGTGGACAACAATTCCACCGATGGCACCGTCGCTCTCATCCGCGAGAAATTCCCGATGGTGAAGCTTCTCACTCCCGGGCAAAATCTAGGCTTCGCCAAGGGCGTAAACCTCGCGGCCCGCAACGCCGATGCTGAGTTTCTCCTTCTGCTCAACCCTGATACCGAGGTACTCGATCATGCGGTGGATGTGGTCGTGGAATTTGCCCGAGCCCATCCGCACTACGGCCTTTACGGCGGCAAGACCCTGAAACCCAATGGCAGCCTTGAACCGTCTTCCTGCTGGGGGCTGCCGAGTCTCTGGAGTTTATTTCTCTACGCCTTCGCCCTCACCACCATCGCGCCCCGGAACCGCTGGCTTGATCCAGAATCGCTAGGAAGCTGGCCGCGCGATACCGTGCGAGAAGTGGGAATCATCACCGGATGTTTTCTCCTCGTTGGACGCACCGCCTGGGAAAAACTGGCCGGCTTGGATGAACGCTATTTCATGTACGGCGAAGACGCCGATTTTTCGATGCGCGCCCGCCGCGCCGGTTATCGCCCCGTGATCTGCCCGACCGCTCAAGTGATGCATGAGGTGGGGCAATCCTCCTCCACCCCGTTGCGCAAGGCACTGCTCTTATATAAAGGCAAAGCTTGCTATATACGCACCCACTGGACCGGTCTGAAACGTTCCCTGGGCCTCGGACTCTTGCTGATCGGCGTGGGCGTGCGAACCACAGCCGGAGTTTTACTCCGTAAACGCGACCAGCCGTGGAAAGGGCTGTGGCAACAACGTGCCGAATGGATCAAAGGCTACCCAAAAGGCAGTCACTAAAATCCGAGCGATGAGTAACGAAACTCCCCTCATCTCAGTCGTTGTTCCGGCCTATAATCGACGGGACAGCGTGCTCTTGCTTTTGGCCGACCTCTATCGTCAGGAAGGAGTGAGCTTCGAAGTCATCATCGTCGACGACTGCTCGCCCGACGACACGGTCGCGGCGATCCAAACCCGTTATCCGCAAGTGAAAGTCTTGCGCAATGCCGTCAATAGCGGCCCAGCCGTATCGCGCAACCAAGGTGTTCGAGCGGCCTGCGGAAAGTATATTGCAGGATTTGATAGTGATGTAACCCTGCCCGATCCCGCCCTCCTGAGAAATATAGTTTCCACGTTTGAGCAGCATCCCGAAGCAACCGGCCTAGCGCTGCGCTTACTCGCGGCAGACGGGAAAAGCGAAGACCGCCCCCGTTGGTGGCACGCCCAACCCTTCGAGACGGGCGTGAACCGGGCATTCGCTACCCATTATTTTAGCGGAACCGGCTATGCTTTTCGTCGTGAAGAAATGCTCTCCGCCGGGCTATACCCCGAAATCCTCTACATGCATTACGAGGAAGTAGAACTCGCCTTCCGAATTTTGGATGCTGGCGGAACCATCCGATATTGTCCGGATCTACCCGTTGTCCACCACGCTAGCCCGGTGGCAGCGCGCGGCAAAATCCATAAATTCTACAAACCCCGGAATCAGATTCTGGTAGCAGTGGCCTGCTACCCTTGGCCCCGGGCAATCGTCTACCTTCTCCCCCGTATCGGCTATAGTTTCATCGAAGCAATCAGGCACTGGCATCTGGGCGAATTCTTCAGAGCGCTCGCATCGGCTTCACTCTCGGCCTAACCCCGGCAAGCGCCTCAAAGAACGTAAGCCCATGCAAAGCAATACTTGGCGTAGGATCGCCAACTCGAATAACTAAGCCTACCATGCGCGTACTCGTCATTGCTCCCAGTTACGACCTCAACACCCCCGGCGAAAGCTGGAGCACCTACAAATGGGTGCAGGGCATCAGTGCCTCCTGCGAAACGGTTGTCCTCACTCAGCATCGCAGAGGCTGGGACCAAGCAAAATCGCCCACCGCAGCCGCCAAAGTCATAAATTGGGACGAGCCGAAATGGCCCGGCATGAACGGCCGTATAGGCTGGGAACTGAAACCTGGCTATATCGCATTTTATTATAGAGCGCGAAAATGGATCAAACAAGCGCTCCGCCGTGGCGAACATTTCGATCTCATTCATCAAATCAATCCGCTCGCCCTGCGCTACCCGTGCCCGGCGAGAAATCTCGGGGTTAAGTATATTATAGGACCGCTCGCAGGCAGCTTGACCACACCCGAGGCTTTCAAGGCAACCACCCCTGAACGCCAATGGTACCGCAAGCTGCGTCACCTCGACACCTTGCGGCTTCGTTATGATCCATGGCTGAAAAGTTCTTATGCAGGCGCCGCTGCGATCATCGGTGTCGCGCCCTACGTCCAAGCACTGTTGTCAGCTTGCGCCCCGCGACGATTTGAAATCATGGCAGAGACCGGCGTTGAGGAAGTCTGCCCAGCCCCGAAATCCGCACCAAAAGCAGGCGAACCTCTGCGTCTGCTGTTTGTCGGCCGCCTCATCCGTACCAAGGGTATTCTTGAAGCGATTGAGAGCGTCGCCATGGCGGCCAAGCATTGTGCTATCACCTTCGATATAGTGGGCACCGGCGATCTCGCCGCCGAGTGCCAGAAACTGGTCACGCGACTTGGCCTCGGTGAAATCGTCAGACTTCATGGCCGTGTGTCCAAGGAAGAAGTGTTTCGCTGGTATGATCGAAGCGATGCCTTTCTTTTCCCCAGCTACCGTGAACCGAGTGGCAACGTGGTTTTCGAAGCGATGAGCCGTGGGCTGCCGGTCATTGGCAGCAGTATTGGCGGCCCGGGATATGTCATCACCGATGCGTGCGGTTACCGCGTTGAGCCCAGAGCCACCGCCAGTATATAGAGGATTTGGCCACCGCAATACAGGCACTTTCAAAGCAGCCAAACGAGTTAGTCAAAATGTCGGCCGCAGCATTGCAGCGCATGACCGACCTAGCGACTTGGCCGGCCAAGCAAGCCAGCCTAAACGCCCTCTATGCGCAGATCGCGGGAAATAAATCCTAATCGCAAAACAACTATATAGAGCCAAACAAATCTCATTCAAAATGGAATACTCTATAGTCATTGCCACGCGCAACCGGCTGAAAGCACTACAACTTTCCGTGCCGCGAATGCTCGCACAGTCCCGCCCACCGGCCCAGATGATAGTCGTGGATTCGAGTGACGATCACGCCGCTGTCGCTGCGGAGGTCAGAAAAATGGTTGGGGACTTGCCTATTCGTTTAATAATAAAACATTCCGAACGCGGGCTCACACTCCAGCGCAACATTGGACTGGAGTTAGTTGAGCAACCCATCGTTTTTTATCCCGACGATGATTCGATCTTTCCCGGGGTCGCTAAAGAGATCATGGAAACATATGAGCGGGATTCCAAGAATCTTATTGCTGCCTTATGTGCTGCCGAATCAAAAATTCCGCCTGCCGATTTTCCAATCGGAAAAGCTGATTAAAATGTCCGAGCAGGATAGCTTAAATCCCGGGTTCGTTATATTCAGGCGAAAGATGAGAAACTGCTTCTTCCTGATCCCTTTGCGTTCCTCGGACGAAGCTTCTTGAAGCATCCGCATCGCCGGAAGCTATTCAGACAGAAAAACAAGTTGTACTTGTTCCTACGATGACCGGGTTTCGTATGACATTCAGAACCGAAGTAATCAGAAAGCATCTGTTCGATAGTAATCTAACTAGATATGCTCTATTCGAAGACCGAGACGCTTCGCTTAAGGCATGGAAGGATGGAGCTGTTGTCGGTGCATTGAAAGCAAAGATATTCCACTTCCGCCCCCCTGAGCGTCGTGATGATGGGCGTAGAATGGGCGCTCAATTCCTGCTTAACATGGCATATATTCTAGCTAAGCATACCCCCACCGAACATAAAAGTAGGTCCGTGGTTCGTCGCTTTGCACGCTACAAGACCTTTCTCTATCTTCTTGGAGCCAGTGGTGCATTCGGCCGTAATCGCTATCGGGGTGCCAAGGCCGCCCTTGCAGAACTACCGATAATATGTAGCTCAGAGCCCGAAATGGCCGCATCGAAATACCATGCAGCCATGGCTCGTTGTTTACCTCAAAACGACTGAGTCCGAAGAAACCCGAGCCCACCTGAACGCAGCCAACTTGCGAAGAGCACCAACTCAATCTACTCTGACCAGGCTTTGGTTTGGCCCCAATAATCTCAACTATAAGCGCATACAGGAAATCTGAACATAAAAACGGCTCGAAATTTTAACCGGATTTTCAAGCCACCCAAAAGAGTATTCGGTTGTCCAGCTCGAATGCCGACCGATAATCCAGACAATATGAATCACTCACTTTACCGAGCATTACGGGTTTTACTCTTCTTC
>JADKHC010000023.1 GCA_016721945.1 Verrucomicrobiota bacterium
CCGCAGCCCGTAGGTGATGTTTTCGTAGATCGATTTCGGGAACGGATTGGACTTCTGGAAGACCATGCCGATGCGCTTGCGGAGTTCGATCGGATCGACGTCATGACGCGAGATATCGATGCCGTTGATCTTGATCGCGCCACGCTTGATCGCGGTGCCGTCGATCAAGTCGTTCATGCGATTGAAGCAACGCAGGAGCGTGGATTTTCCGCAACCCGAGGGCCCGATGAACGCGGTGACGCGTTTGTCGTCGAGCTTGAGGTTGATGTCGAAGAGTGCCTGTTTCTCGCCATAGTAGAAATCGAGATTTTCGATATCGATAATGGTTCGGGTCCCACCGACAGCTTGTGGGCGGGCAGCAGGCACGATGGGGGCGCGCGTGGTGGGCGTCGAGGCGGCGGCAGCGGAATTGTCCATGGGCGCAGTGGTGATGGGTGCGGCGGTTACCATTTGTAGCGGCTTCTGAGTTTATTGCGAAGGACGATCGAGGCCATCGCGATGAGGGCGACGATGAACAAGAAAACGAACGCGGTGCCGTACTGAACGCGCTCGGTGTATTCGTTCTGTGGGATCTTGGAACTGACAACGTAGATGTGATACGGCAGCGCCATGACACCTTGGAAAAAGAAATCGCTCACTTTGGCCACCTGCCAGGGGAGCTTGTCGCTCATCACATAGGCGGCGGTGAACATGATCGGAGCCGTCTCGCCGGCGACGCGTGCGATGCCGAGAATCGACGAGGTGAGAATACCCGGTAGTGCGTATGGCAATACAGATTTTTGGATCGTCTGCCACTTGGTCGCGCCGAGGGCGAGCGAGCCTTCGCGAAAACCTCGCGGCACGGATTTCAGGGATTCCTCGGAGGCAGTGATGACGACGGGCAGCACCATGAAGGCGAGGGTGAACCAGCCCGCCATGAGCGAGGTATTCCAGCCGAAGAAGATCACGAACATGCCGAAGCCGAAAAGTCCGAAGACGATCGAGGGCACACCGGCGAGATTGAGAATGGCCAGCCGGATCATGCGCACGACCGGACCTTGTCGGGCATACTCCGAGAGAAAGATCGCACTCGCGACGCCCAGCACCAAGGCAATCGTCATCGAACCGACGATCAGCAGCACAGTGCCGACGATGCAGGGGAAAATACCGCCGGCGGAATAGGCGATATTGTCGATAAGCTTTATCTCGGGTGCAGGGCGGCCTTCAGCCTTGGCGGCGGTTTCTTCCTTCTCGCGGAAGGCGCGGAACTCGGTTGCGCCCATTTCGCGCTTCTTGCCCTGATACTCGAAGATATTGAGTGTCTCTGGCGACTGGGTTAGGAAGGGAACATTAACAAACGGGAATTCGGCGCGAAAGACGGTACGAGAACCTTTGATAAAGATGTCGCCAAAGATCAGCGCGCCGCAGAGCAGAACGACATACGTCGCCACGCGGAAAACCCAAAAGAAGGATTTTTCCCAGCGGCGAATCGCCGTGGGTTTCGAGGCGTAGGGATTTTTGACGTCGGAGGTCATGTGATCGGAAGGTAGGACGCGTAAATTTTAACGCGCCGTGTTGGCACAACCGAACGCGGCGGATTAAGGATAATCCGCCCTACCATCGGAAAATCGCTGATCGTGTTCATGACGTTCACCCGATGGAAATTTTGTAGCGGCGCACGATGACCTGCGCGACGTAGTTGATGGCGAGCGAGAGGAAGAAGAGCACGATGCCGACCATGAAGAGCGCGCGGTAATGAATGCTGCCGTTGGCGACCTCACCCATCTCCTGCGCGATGATGCCGGTCATGGTGTGTACCGGCTGAGTGACTACACCCAAGCCCGCCGTGAAATCCGGGATGGCGATGCGGTTGCCCGCGCAGAGTAGCACCACCATGGTTTCACCCATCACGCGGCCGAAACCGAGCAGGATGGCCGAGATGATGCCGGAGAGTCCGGCCGGCACGATGATCTTGAGAATGGTTTGGAGACGATTCGCGCCAAGGGCGAACGAGGCCTCTTTGAACGAACGCGGGACGTTGTTAATCGCATCTTCGGCCAGCGTGAAAATCGTAGGAATGGAGAGAAACGCGAGGAGGCAGCCAGCGGTCAGGCCGTTGAGGCGTTCGGACATCGGAAAGCCCGGCACCCAGGATAACCAAGGGGTCTGCGAGACCGCGCGCAGTAACGTGCCAAGCACGGCGATGCCGAAGAAGCCGAGCACGACCGACGGGATCGCCGAGATGAACTCGATCGCAGGTTTGATCAGGCGCTGCTCGACCGGAGTGGCGATCTGGTTGACGTAGATGGCGGCACCGACACCGAGCGGAACGGCGATCAACAGCGCGATGATCGATACCATTAACGAACCAATAAAAAGCGGTAGTATTCCATACCAGTCCTGCCAGAAACTCGCGGTGAGCCATTCACGGCCAAAGATGAATCCAGTAAACGCTGCGCCGAAGGACACCGGCTTCGAGTAGTCCCACTGTTCCATTTGGCGGATCGTCTCGGCAAACTGGTCGACGTGGTCGCGAGCGAGTTGTTTGAAACGCTCCAAGCGTTTCTGTAATTCCGGCGTGGGCAGTGCGGGGGCAGTGCTGAGCGCAGCAGTGATTCGCTCGGCTACGGTGTGAATTGACTCCTTGTATTCGGGCAGTCGGCCGATGACGGGCTGGAGTGCGACTTTGAAATCGATGTCGTTGATCACGACCTGGGCAGCGGCGGCGCTTTTACCGGCGGCGAGTAGTTGGTCTCGCTCGGTTTTTTTATTCTCAGCAACGGTAAACTGTTCCTTGATTGCGGTACAGGTCTCGGTGAGTTCGGAGAGGAGGCCGCGCACGGGATCGAACGCATCCGCAAAATTCGCGGAGAAATCGTCATAGGCGGCGAGTTGTGCGTTGGCGGTGGCGAGCGGTAAGTGCTGCTCTTTGAGCAGATGGTTCAGCGTGCGCAGGCGGATGTCGGAAAGGTAGCGCGAGAGCGCGGCGTGATCGGTGTCTTTTTGCCGGATGATGTCCACGTACTCGAGGCCCGCGCGACGATACACCGTGACGTTATGATGGTTCTGGTTAAAAAAATCGTAGCCCTCGCGAAAAAGGAAAAGCGTGATCAGGCCGAGCACGACGACCGCGATCAGGGCGTTACCGCCAAAGAAGGCCTGAATGCATTCGTCCATCGACAATCCGAAGAACCGGGTGCGGTTCTTTATGATCGCGAAAGCGGGCGGATTTGTGGCGGTTGGGTTGGACATTTCAGGACGTGCGCTGGAGCAAATTTAAAGTCAGAGGCCCACTCGGTTGGGACAAGTGGGCCTCTGTTACATTCTCGAAACAAACACACACACTGCAAAAATCAGCGGATCGGAACGAAGCCGACTTTCTCAACAATCTTCTGGCCTTCGTCGCTCAGCGTAAAATCCACGAACTTAGCGGCTTCGCCGGATGGCTCGCCGTTGGTATAGTAGAAGGTAGGCCGCGCGTAGGGATACTTCTTAGCGATGACGGATTCCTTGGTGGGAATCGCGCCTTCGATCGGAATCACTTTGATGCCTTCGGCATGGATGTAAGCGAGGCCGACATAACCGATACCGTTCGGGTTCTTAGCCACTTCGGAAACGATCTGCTCATTGCCGGCCATTTTCTGGGAAGACGGAGCGTAATCGAGTTTGTCCATGGCGAGTTCCTTCCAATCGGAATAGGTGCCCGAGGAGGTGTTACGGGTATAGATGGAGATCTTGCCGGGCGAGCCACCGACTGCGGACCAGTCGCTCACGGCACCGGTGAAGATTTGCTTAACCTGGCGCTTGGTTAGTGCAGCGATGGGGCTGTTGGCGTTCACGATGACCGCCATGCCGTCATAGGCGACGATGGTGGGCTTCAAGCTCACGCCCTTGGCCTGACCGCCCGACATTTCGGTGGCCTTCGCACGACGCGAGGACATGCCGATCTGAGCGGTGCTGTCGATGATGGCGGTGATGCCGGTGGTGGAACCTTCGGCCGCGATCTCGAACGAGGTGCCAGGATTCTTGGCCTTGTACTCTTCGGCGAGTTGCGGGACGAGTTTGGCACCGAGAGTGTCGGAGCCCTTGATCACGAGCTTTTCAGCGCGGACGAGGCCGGCGGTGGCAAGGACCGCAGCGAGGATGAGAGTGGATTTTTTCATGATATATTTTCTGTTTTGGAGGCGGAGGTGGGTTCGTTAGAACTTGGCGGATAGATCGACCTGGAGGACGTCAGCGCGATCGAAACCCTGGCCGGTCGTGGCGCTGGAGGGACGGCCGTCGCCGTCGATATTTTCCGAGTGGAAGTAGGTAACTGTGCCGTTGATGGCGTCGGTGAAGTTACGCGAAGCCGAGAAGATGAAGCCACGGCCATTGAGGCGGCCGCCGTTGAAGTCGGAGTCGAGCAGTAACGAGGTGTAGGCACCCGGTTCAACATAACGGTATTCGGCGGTGAACTGCGTGTCGCCTTTGACCTTGGAGGCGCCAAAACGAACACCGAGATTGAACATCTGGTTGTAGCCCGACGGATCGCCGCTGGCGGTAGTGAGTTGTTTCTCAACCGTGGAATTGCTGTAAAGGCTGTCGGCGCGGGAGCTGCCGTTCAGGTTAAGCCCGTAGGTCCCGTAAAATGCGAGGGGCTGGCCAAAGGCCTTCGTGCCGTACTCAACCGGAACGAGGACGGTGAAGAGATTGGTATAGTTGGTCGAGTCGTTGGCGTAACCGTTGGCAGCCACGGCAGGCGTACCGCTGACTGCATCTTTCGAAGCATCGCTGAACGCGATAAATCCGGGAGCGATGCGCCAGCCACAGGGAATGCTTTCGACGAGCTTGATGTTGCTGAACTCGGTCTGAACAACGAACATCATGTCAGGTTGGTTGCGGCCGGTGGAGCCGGACAGACCGGCATTCGACGAGAGCAGGTACTGGCCGCCGCGGGCGGTGAAGTTCCAGTTGCCAAACAAATTATTGAAACCGATTTCCTCGGAGAGACCTTCAACATTGATGTCGGAGTCGATCCAGAAACCGTTCACGCCCGGTGTGAAAAACGGGTGAGCGTGTTTGCCGATGCGGAAGTCGACGCGGTCGGCCCCCATGAAATTGGCCGTGGCGTACTGGATGTAGACCTGACCGACGTAAGGTGTGTCGTTGGTCTTGGCGAAATTTGTCGAGCCGGAGGCGGCGAAATCAGCGTTGGTCGAGGTCGCGCCGTTGGCCGTTTCGAGGCGAATGCCTGTGGTCCAGTTTTGGGCGAAGAGCACGGTCGAAGCCAAACGGAACCGATAGCGATAGCGGCTGCGGTCGGCGTTGACGTTGGTCTGCGAAGCGGCGGTGCCGGTGTTCGAAACCTCGTTGTCGTACTGATAGCGAACACGGACGTCACCCGAGAGGGTGAAGCGTTGAACGCGGCTGGAAAGTTCGAGTTTACCAGCAGAGGTGTTGGCGGCGAAATCTTTGACCAATTCGGCGCGGAGAGTTTCGGCCTCCTGATCGTTGACGATGCCCTTCTTGACGAGCAGGTCGATGAGCGGACCGCTGTCTTGGGCAAAGGCCGCAGAAGCGGCGCCGAGGAGAGCGCTGCCGAGCAGCGCGAGCCATTTGAAACGTGTAGTAGCCATACGGAGTGGTTAGGTTTGTCTTGTAATGAATACGCCAGCTGGACACCGACGCGTCATTACATTGACCGGACTAGGCTACGAAATTGTGGCGATCGCGTTACGAACGTGTGAACTTCGCCATCTATTGGAAAAAGATGTGAGCGGGCGTAGCGGAAAAGACGTGCGCTTGCATTAGGCAAGATGGCGGCGCTTTTTACGGAAGTTCGAAGCCCTCAACGACCTGCGGGGTAAGACCCCCTCGCCTACACTCGGCAAACGAGCCGCTGCTCAGATCACCGCAGCCTCTGGCTCCACGACTTGTGCGTTCGTGAGCTGGATGAGGCTTTGCAAGGAATCGAAATGCTGACTCAGGTCGAAGTCGCCGCCGAGTCCGCCGATCAATTTATCGAACAAGTCGCGCTTCGACGCCTTGAGCGCCTGAATGCGTTCTTCGATCGTGCCTGCTGTGACCATGCGGTAAACGAATACCGTATTGGTTTGGCCGATACGGTGAACGCGATCCACCGCCTGCGCCTCCACGGCAGGATTCCACCAAGGATCGAGCAGGAAAACGTAATCCGCCGCATGCAGCGTGATGCCGGTGCCCGCGGCCTTGAGCGACACGAGCATGACGGCCGCGCCCTGTGCGTTCTGGAAACCTTGCACGGGCTTCTGCCGGTCGAGCGTCATACCAGTAAGTTCGTAGCGCGGCAGATCGGGGAACTGCGTCGCGAGCGCTTCGCGGACGCGGTCGAGCAACATCACGAACTGCGAGAAAATGACGGCCTTGTGCCCGCTGCTGATAATCTCGGCGAGTTTTTCAACCAACAAGTTGATCTTGCCGGAGTCGCTGAGCGGCGCCTTGAGCCAGGGCAGCATGTCGGGATCGCAACAAACCTGCCGGAGTCGCGTGAGCAGCGCGAGGAAACCAAAACTCTTTTCGCGCATCGCCGTACCCACATCGTCGCCGAGACGATTGAGACCTTCGGAACAAATACGGGCGTATTCTGCGCGCTGCACATCGGTGAGCGGGCAGAACAGCTCCATCTCGACCTTCGGCGGCAGCTCCTTCGCGACTTCGTTTTTCGTGCGCCGGAGAATAAACGGCGCGAGTTGCGCGCGTAGACGCGTGAGCGTGTTGAGACGATCCGCATTGAGCGAAGCCTCGAAGCCTGAACGCGAACCAAGCAATCCCGGCAAGAGATAACGAAAGATCGACCAGAGATCGAGCTGACGGTTTTCGAGCGGCGTACCGGTTAAAACGATCCGGTGCCGGGCGCGCACGGTGAAACAGGTCTGCGTCACCTTCGCGTCTGGGTTTTTGATGAACTGACCTTCGTCGAGAATCGCGTAGCCGAACTCATTGCTATCGAGCAAGGCCTTGTGCTTGCGCAGCTGTGTATAACTCGCGAGCCAGATGACAGCGTCCTTGCGCGAAGTGAAGTCGTGACCGGACTTGAGCACATCGACCGCGAGTTGCGGAGCGAAGCGCGCCAGTTCCTCGCGCCAGACAGGCACCACGCTGGCCGGGCAAACCACCAAGGTCGGCATCTGGTCAACGGGTCGGGCCGCAAGCAGCGAGATAACCTGCAACGTTTTGCCCAGGCCCATTTCGTCCGCGAGCAGTCCGTGACAGCCGACATCGCACAAGTGATGCAACCACTCGACACCACGCCGCTGGTAAGGGCGCAGGATTTCCGGGAGCGGCTTCTCCACCGCCGTTGCCATAACCACGCTCGACCGCCAAGCCTCCAGCTCGGGCGAAAGCGTGAGCTTGAAACGCGCGTCGTTGAAGAGCGAAAAAATCAGATACGGCGAGAGCGAACCATCGGCGTGCGTCTCGGCGACGTTGCGTTGCCAAGCCTTGAGCGAGTCGAGTCGGTCGGTCGGCAGCGTGACGATGCCCACCGTCGGCAGAATCACCGGCGTCGTGCCGCGCTTGATCAACAGGTCGACCTCCTCATCGGTCAGCATGCGCTCGCCGGCCTTGAAAATCCAACGAAGGTCGAGGCCCTGCCCGTTGCGACGAGTTTGCGCAACCGCTTCGATTTCGAGCGTGCGTGGTCCTTTGAGGAGGTTAGCGGCGAGGTCGTCGAGCTCGACCACGAAGAGCCTCCGCCAAGCGGGCAGCGTGACCTTCAGGAAATTCGGAATCTCCGTCACTGACTCCATTAGGTAAATGCCGGTCGTCGCATTATAAGAGAAGTGCGCCTTGCGGGCATAGGCGGCGAGGCCGATCAACTTTGCGCGTTCGCTGGAAGTGACGTGGGCGATGCCGGGTGCGTGAGAGGCCTGACCGAGCGCAGGGATGCGTTTTCTTCCTTCCTGCCAATAAGCCTGGAAGAGAAGCCCTTCGGACTTGGTTTGAAAAATTAACGAGAGTGTGCGCGAAGGGCCGCTCGCGACGGAACTGCTTGCAGGGTTGGCCGGGGTGACGGGAGCAGAAGCGCGCGGGGCAGTGCTGTGACCATTACTATTTCCATTTCCGTGCCCATTCGCGATGCCGTTGCCATTCCCGTTCCGAACGGGTGGCGCAACGTGGCTGTTGGAGCCGTTGCCAGCCGATGCGGGCGTGGGCGTGACTGTAGAACCATTGCCGTTGGCAGGCGAAACCGTCTTCGGCCCACCGTTGGAACCGGCCGAGTCGAGTTCAGGCAGCGGCGAAATCTCGTCGCAGACCAGTTCTTCGATCTCATGCAAACCGGCTACGGCAAGGGCGTGGGCGACCTCGCGGTCGGTCGAAGACGAACGCACGGAAAGCGTGCCGTTGTCCCATTCGATCACGGCGTACTCGTCTTTTTTCTCCACGCGACGGTGGATAATCGCATCGCTATTAGTGAGTTCGAGCTCACGCACTTCGCCATCGCGATAGATGCGCCGCCCCTCGTCGAGTTGACTCGCCGAGAAACTTTCCGCCCAGTCGTTCTCCAGTTTTCCAAACCAGAACTCGAGCGACTGTGGGGTATAGACGCGTTTCGGACCGTGGGCTTGCATCAATCTAAAAGAGACGACGCTAGAATCGGTCCATGTCGGCGCAATCTCTTTTTACACAGTTTATGTTAACCCTTGGATAAACGCGGAAAGCGGCCGGACGCCGACCAGCCAGACGCCTTCCAATATGCTTAACATTCTTTCTCTTTATCTTTCCTCGTTCTCTTTCTCCAATGCCGTGCCCTGTGATAAAGAGAAAGATAACGAGAAAGAAGAAAGAGGTTGGGCCTCAAAATTGATCGTTTCGTTACCGCTGGTCCAATTCAGCCCGGACGATTTCGAGCGTGCGGGCCACGGCGCCTTGATTCGCGCGATGCCAAGTGAGTGCAGCGGCTGGACATCGCGGCGCGCAGAGCGGCGTCACCGAGAATTTTCTGGGCGGATGCGGCGAGTTCTTTTTCGTCGGCGACGGTTTGGGCGGCACCGCAGCTTTTGAGTTCGGTCGCGATCGCGAAAAAGTTCGTCATGCCCGGGCCGAAGAGCAGCGGTTTGCCAAGTGCGGCGGCTTCGACTGGCGTCTGGCCTTGTTCGTGCGGTGGCAGGCTTTTGCCGACGAATACGACCTCGGCCAGCTGCGTCAGTTTGCGCAATTCGCCCGTCGTGTCGGCCACGCAAATATCAACCGGCGCCGGTGCCGTGCCGCGTGAACGCAGATGAAAACTAAAACCACTCGCGCGCAGTTCGCCCTCCACTTCCGCGCGACGTTCCGCATGGCGAGGAACTATCAACAACCGGCAAACAATCCCGGCCGCGCGCAACGTCTGGTAAGCCTGCACGAGCGCGCGTTCTTCACCCGGCCAAGTCGAGGAGCCGAGCAAAATGGGTTCGTCGGCAAAGCCGAGTTCGGCGCGGAGTTTCGTTTTATCGGCATCGCTAAGCGGCGCGATGGTGAGGTCGAGTTTGATGTTGCCCGTGGTGGAAATCGCGGCCGCAGGAAAACCGAGTTCGCGGAAACGCGCGGCGTCGTGCTCCGAACAAGGCAACACGCGGGTGATGCCATTCAACATGGCCTGCACCGACCAACGCCAGGATTTCATCTGGCGGAAGCTTTTGTCGGAAAGCCGCGCGTTGATGCAGAGCACCGGGATGCTGCGGCGTTTCGCTTGTTGAATATGTTCGGGCCAGCGTTCGCCCTCGGTCAAGATAACGAGGTCGGGCTGGATTCGTCGCCACGCGCGCCATGAAAACAAGCACCAGTCGATCGGGAAATAGCCCAGGCCGATCGTCATCTCGCGGTAGCGTTCAACCGCCAGTTTGTAGCCCGTGCTCGTCGTCGTCGTAAGATAAACTTCGACCGAGGAATCTTTTTTGAGCGCCTCGAGGATCGGAGCGATCGCGAGCATCTCGCCCACGCTCACGGCCTGCAGCCAGATGCGGCTCACTCCGGGAGTTTTGCCCCGCAGCAGCTCGGTCGCACCGAAACGTTGCGTGAAATTTCGGCCATATCCGCCGCGGCGCCGCATGCGCAGCAAATAATAAGGCGAAGCGAGCAACAGAATAGGTAGAAACAAAACTCGATAAAGCCAGATCATGGAAACATCCCTATTCGCCGCGAGTCCGTGCCAAGGCGCAAGCGCATGTTGCAAGCGCCGGTGCATTTAACCTTTTGCCATCCCACCGATTTTTTGCCGCCATGCAGCCCTTCATGCCCCTTATGAATTTCCGCAAATCCTTCGCGCTCGTCGCGCTGGTTATCGCCCTGCCCTGCTTCGTTTTTGCCGCACTGCCCGACAAACCCCGCTTCGGCCAGGAGACCAGCGATCTCCAACCTGAAGCCGCCGCCCGCTTCGGCACGTTGCCCAACGGTCTGCGCTACGTCGTCATGGCGAACAAGGAACCGAAGGATCGCGCTAGTCTACGTCTCGTGGTTATGGCCGGAGCGCTTCACGAAGCCGACGACCAACGCGGACTCGCGCATTTCCTCGAACACATGGCGTTCAACGGCAGCACGCATTACGCGCCGGGAACGCTCGTGGAGTTTTTCCAGCGCATGGGCATGAGTTTCGGCGGCGACACCAACGCCTACACTTCGTTCGACCACACCGCCTACATGTTGGAACTGCCCGACACGAAACCTGCGACGCTGGACGAAGGTTTCCGCGTGTTCGGCGACTACGCCGACGGCCTGCTGCTCCTCGATAACGAACTCAACAGGGAACGCGGCATCATCCTCAGCGAAAAACGCGCGCGTGATTCCGTCGAGTACCGCCAGTTCGTCGCCGAGTTCGACTTCGTGCTCGCCGGAACGCTCCTGCCCTTGCGCATGCCGATCGGCCTTCCAGCTGTGATCGAAAATGCACCGCGCGAACGCTTCACCGATTTCTACAACACTTGGTACCGGCCCGAGCGCATGGCCGTCGTCGTAGTCGGCGACTTTGATCCCGCCATCGTGGAAAAACAAATCGTCGCTGCCTTCAGCACGATCAAACCGCGCTCCGCCGCCCGCCTAGCGCCCGACCTCGGCCAGATCGCCTCCTTCAAAAGCGTGCGCGTCACCTACCATCACGAACCCGAGGCCACCAGCACCGCAATCGCGATCCAGACTGTAACGCCCTACGCAGACGAACCAGACACCGCCGCCAAACGCCTTGAACAACTGCCGCGCGAACTCGCCGTGGCCATGCTCAACCGCCGCCTGTCCATTCTCGCCAAAAAAGAAGGCGCGCCCTTCAACGCCGGTAAAGCCGACATCAGCGAAAACTTCGATTTCCTCCGCAACGCCTCGATTGACCTGACCTGCAAACCCGAACTCTGGCGCGACGCGCTCGGCGTGGCCGAACAGGAACTCCGCCGCGCCCTGCAATACGGTTTCCAACCCGCCGAACTCGCCGAAGCCGTCGCCAATCTGCGCAACTCCCTCGATCAAGCCGCGAAGAGCGCCTCCACCCGCCACTCCGAAGAACTCGCTAGCGGCATCATCGAAGCCCTCACCGAAGGCAGCGTTTTCACCTCGCCCGCCGACGACCAAAAACTCTACGCCCCCGCCCTCGATAAAATCACCCTCGCGCAATGCGCCGACGCGCTGCGCAACGCCTTTGCCGCGTCGGGTCGCTTTGTCACCGTAATGGGCAACGCCAAGATCGGCCCTTCCGATGTGGGCGCGGTGCCCCCACCGCGCGACGCGCAAAGCGCGCCCTCCGAAACCACCCCCGAGGCACAAATCACCACCGTTTACGAAAAATCTTTGGCCACCACCGTAGCCGCACCCGAACAAGTCGCTGAAGCCATATTCGGCTACACCCACTTCGGTCCCGACGGCACAATCAAAGAAAACAAACACGTCGACGACCTCGATCTCACGCTCATCACCTTCGCCAACGGCGTCCGCCTCAATCTCAAGAAGACCGATTTCGAGGCCAACAAAATCCACATCGCCGTGCGCATCGGCACCGGCCAGCTCACCGAACCGAAAGACAAGCCCGGCCTATCGTTCTTCACCAACAGCACCTTCACCGCCGGCGGACTCGGCCAGCACAGCGTTGACGATCTTCAGCGCATCCTTGCCGGGAAAACCGTTCAGGTCGGCTTCACGGTCGGCAGCGACGCCCTGATTCTTGGCGGTTTCAAACCCCGCGAACTCGTTCCCACGAACCGTGAAGACCTCTTGCTCCAGCTCCAGCTTTTGGCCGCCTACGTGACCGATCCTGGCTACCGTCCCGAATCAATCCGTGTCGCCAAAAAAGGCTTTGAACAACTCTACCTGCGGCTCGATCACACGCCCAACGGCCCGCTCCAGCGCGATGTCCCTCGCCTGCTCGCCAGTGGCGATCCACGTTTCGGCGCTCCGCCCCAAGACGCACTCTTCGCCCGCACGCTCGATGAATCCCGCGCCTGGCTCGCTCCGCAGCTCGCGCAAGGGCCGATCGAAATCGCCATCGTCGGCGACCTCGATCCCGACGCCACCATTGCCGCCGTCGCCGCAACCTTCGGTGCCTTACCGCCACGCGCGGCCAAGCCTGCGCTCGAAGCCGAACGCAAAGTTTCCTTTCCCGCCGCCTTTGCCAAAGATTTTGCCGTACAAACCGAAATCCCCAAAGGTGTCGTCGCCCTCTACTGGCCCACGACCGACGGCCGCGATATTCGCATCGTCCGTCGACTCAATTTGCTCGCCAGTGTCCTGAGTGACCGCCTCCGCGTAAAAATCCGCGAAGAACTGGGCGAATCCTACTCGCCACAGGCCATCAGCAACCCAAGCGAAACCTACCGCGACTATGGTCTGCTTTTCACCATGGTAACCATCGATCCGGCCAAAGCCGAACAGATCGCCACCGCCACACTTGCCATCGCCGACGATCTCGTGAAAAATGGCGTCAACGCCGACGAACTCGAGCGCGCGAAGAAGCCTGTGCTCACCATGCTGCGCGAATCCGCGCGCGCCAACCCCTACTGGCTCAACGCGGTCCTCGGCAGCGCCCAGGAATTCCCGCAGCGCCTCGATTGGTGCCGCTCACGTTACAGCGATAACGAAGGCGTAACCGCAGCCGAACTAAGCGAACTCGCCAAGAAATATTTATCCAGCGATCACGCCTTCCGCGTCGTCGTCGTACCGGAGAAAAAGTAACGCTGCGCGGGATGGCGGCGTTTATGCACGGGAGCAGTTTTAATTAAACTGCACCCGCTCGACAAAAAGGAATTGATGTAGCCGGCCTCGCTGAGGCCGGTGTACGGAGTATTCCGGGGTCGACGACCCCGGCTACAACAGAACTCAGTGCGCTCTGGCCATCTCTCGCCCGCGGTCAGAAATGATTTTTGCCACCGAGCGGTTGTGCCAGCGACTGAGCAATAGGAGCGCCGCGATTGCCCCAACCAGCGCCCACGCCATATCTGACTGCGTGTCCCAGACGTAGCCCTGCGTGCCGAGAAATTCCTCGGCCGCCTCGCCGGTGGAAACCGCCGTCAACCACTCGACCAGTTCATATAATGCGCTAAACGCGAGACACACGCTACCGACAAGAAAACCCAGCCAGCGACTCGGTTTCAGCGCGGCGGGGTCAAACGGTTTGCCATCGTTCGCGCCGAGCGGCGAGGTCCGCAGCAAGATTTCCCGCGTCAGGATCGCCGGCACGAAGCCCTGCGTGAAATGCCCGAGCTTGTCGTAGTTATTGCGCGCGCCACCGGTCAGATCGCGCAACCAGTCAAAGAGCGGCACTCGCGCATAGGTGTAGTGCCCGCCGACTAGCAGAACCACGATGTGTAGCCAAAGCAACACGAGCAGTAAGGTGGAAAGCGGAAAACGTTTTTGCAGGACAAGAATCAGCGGCACGCCAATAACCGCCGGAGCCACCTCCAACCACCAAGTGAACCGATCATAGGGTGCGATCCATGACCAAACAATGATCGGCACAAGCGTGAGCAGAAAGATTGAGAGTCGTTTATCCATTTTGATTACTGAGCGTTGTACCAATCGTCTAGTTTTTCTACACTGATTGAGAGAGCGTTTAGGGATTACCGTCTCAGAATTTCACAGAAGATAACGAAGGCAACGAAGAGGTTTAGGTAACATCAGCAATCCTTCGTTCTCTTTATTGCCTTCTATTCAAAGGGCAGATGCTAGAGGCTTGTAGAATTATCTTTCGAAAGCAAAGGTGAGCGCGTGCTCAGTGTTTCTCTTCAGCCCCAGTAGCCCTGAGCCGTAACGATAAAGTTGAAGCATAATCTCCAGCGTGGAACGCTCTGCAGAGAATGGAGCCCGATGTCCTCATCGGGCTTGTTCGAAGCCGCTCCAAAACCAGCCTGTTAGAGACAACGGGCTCCCCAATCAACTGCATCGTTACGGCTGAAGCCTGATGACGGTAAAAGCCGGTAAATCCAAAGTCCGCCTCAAAGTCGCCACTGATCTTCGTCTGTCGGCCATACAGAACGTACTCGTAGCGGACGCAATTTCGGAGCGGTTTAAAAAAATCCCAGACGCGGTTTTCTCCCGCGCACGCGAGCACTAGGCTCAAAAGTGCGGTATTGCTCGGCCAAGATCACGACCGCAACTTTAGGCGGCTAGAGAAGAGGACGACGCACGTTTTCCGAGTTGCTATACACGTATAGCACGCCTAGGTTTCTACCATGCTCGCCATCCGACTCGACAAAAAAACTGAGGATCGCCTCGCCCGGCTCGCCCGCAGAACCGGGCGGACCAAGACCTTTTACGCTCGCGAAGCCATACTGGACCACTTGGAAGACTTGGAGGACGCCCACCTGGCGCTCGACCGTCTGGCACATCCTGAACGCATCTATTCGGCGGCGGAGGTAAAGCGTGCATTGGGCCTATAGTTTCGACGCCCGGGCGTTGCATGAGTTGAAAAAACTGGATCGCCGTGCCCAAAAAGACATCATCGCTTACTTGGACAAGCGCATCGCCACCAAGGAGGATCCGCGCCGTTTCGGCAAGCCGCTCAAAGCGGACCTGACCGGGTTGTGGCGTTATCGGGTGCGCGATTATCGCATCCTCTGCCAGATCAAGGACGACGTACTGCTCGTACTGGTCGTCTCCGTCGGCCATCGCAAAAACGTCTACGATTAAGCTTCGGCTCTCGTTAGGAAGGGCGTTTACCTTCGCCCGAAACCCCACGAAAAGGGCGTATTGAGTTTTTCATTACCACCCACGCGGACACCGGCAAACATCGTCTCCGCCATGCCGGTGGAATTGGTACCAGCTAAAGGGGTTTAAATTATTAAAATAGACTGCCAAAGACGTGCCTGTGGGAACTGAACCGAGAATCTATATATATAATACTACAATCTCCCCCTCTTGCCCCCATTTTACCGAAAGGTTAGGCCTGCTACTTTGTATAGCTGATCAATTCAATTCTTTCCGTTTCTGTTCCATCCCATTTTACTTTAAACCCATTTTTGGAGAGGACTTCTGTAATCGTTTTTCCCACTTTGATTATAGTTTTCTTCTCATCGTTTAATGCGCCAAATGACAACATTAATGACTTCCCCTTTAGCACTCTCTCAGAATCCTGTTCATGATAAAGACAATACCCCCAGATTCCTTTTTTCGCCTTAGGTTTCATGGCCTGATAAATATCAGACAAATCTGATATTGCATCAGATTCCGTGTATCCGGACCCAGCATTATAAACAATGCCAAGTTCTAATAGTTCATTCAGGCAAGAGGTCAGTAGTGTATATTTTTTTGTTTTTGTTATGTTTTTTGGCATAATTGTTAAACGTCAATGAGGGGGGCTACTTGTAAGTATTTCATTTCAAACTTTCACATCATATCCATTGTTGGGTTGCCACAGGTTCACACTCTGAGGGCACGGTCCAGTCGAGACGACCACCGGTGCAAGTACGAGCTGATATTCTGAGAACCATGAGCCCATGTTGAATGCAAATGGCAGGTGTGCTTTTCCGAAATCGGCTAAGCCGTATCCATGCAGTTGAAGGTGGGCCGTTGCCCAACGGGCTGTTCGAGGGCTTCATCAAGCCCGATGGGGACATCGGGCTCCACCTTCACAGCGCTCCTCGCTGGGAATGGCAACGGATGGTTACGGCTGGGTCAAAAACTTATCGCCGCCCGAAACCCCACGAAAAGGGCGTATTGAGTTTTTCATTACCACCCACGCGGACACCGGCAAACATCGTCTCCGCCATGCCGGTGGAATTGAGCAGCCGCGCCACGTCGATCATAAGCTCCGCATCCGCGATTAGGCGCGAAACATCCTCTCCTGGATAGCCTGCCCAGTATTTAAGATCATGCAAAAAACCCGCCGAGTAGATGCTGATGCCCTTCCAGGCATCAACCCACCCCGTGCAGCCATCGCTCTTGAAAGGCCGCTGCGGCGGATCGCGTTCGATCTTCTGCCAAAGTTCCACAAGCCTGTAATGCTCGCAGATTTCCTTAATTTTCGGAAGCGGTACTTCCTGGCCGATCAGAGGTAGATTCATGGAGTGAGAAGGGGCGAAGTTGGTGGATATTTTGTCCCGGCACGACATCAGAATGCCGCCAAACCCCTCCTTTGACTTTTCCCAGACGGCCCTTTTTACTGCGCGCCCTTTTATATGCAGCAATTGCACGCCTTCTGGCGCATGGAATATATCGAAGCGCCGCGTCTCCCGGCCAGCCAGCGGCCGTTTACGGAATTGCCCGCCCTGGGCGATGATCGCACCGCGCTCATTATCCATCGCTCGCGCCTCTCTTATCTGATGCTGAACCGCTTCCCGTATAATCCGGGGCACTTGCTCGCCATCCCGTTTCGCGAGGTCGCCGATATCGAAGAACTTTCGCCCGAAGAAAACGCCGATCTTTTTGCGATCATCACTTTCGGCAAACGTATCCTGCGCACCGCGCTAAAAGCCGATGGCTTCAACATCGGTTTCAACCTCGGCACGGCCGCTGGTGGCAGCATCGCCCACCTCCACGGCCATGTCGTCCCTCGCTGGACCGGCGATAATAATTTCATGCCCGTCCTCGGTCAGACCCGCGTCCTTCCTCAGTGTCTTGAAACCACGTGGGAAAAACTCTCCGCCGAAGCGAAAAAACTTTCTCCGCTTCCCAGCCTCTAGCCGCTGGCCTTCCCTTCCGCCATCCCTCTCCTTTCGCCGTTCGCCTCGCGCCCTTCGTCTCATTCCATCCGTGCCCTCGAAAACGCTCCGTTTTCCCAGTCCGCGCCACCTCCACCAGCTCTACGCCGGACGTGAGGAAAATCTCGCCTATGCCGAACAACACCTCGGCGCCAAACTCATCTCGCGTGACGACTGGCTGAAAATCGAAGGAGACGAAAAAGACGTGGCCCGCGCCGATGCACTTTTCGGTTTTCTCAACGACGCCCGGGCCCAAGGCGTAGCGATCCGCACCCCGGATTTTCACCGCTTCGTCGATAGTATTGCGCGTGGCGAGATTGACCGGTTGAAAGCGCTCTTTGGCGAACCACTCGTTATCTCTACGCAGCGCAAGACGATCGTTCCGAAAACGCTCGGCCAAAAACTTTACCTCCAATCCATCCAGAAGAATCCGGTCGTCTTCGGCATCGGCCCGGCCGGCACCGGCAAGACCTACCTCGCGATGGCCGCCGCCGTCTCCGCGCTCCTGAAAAACGAGGTCCAACGCATCGTCCTCACGCGCCCCGCCGTTGAAGCCGGTGAAGCTCTCGGCTTTCTGCCCGGCGATTTGCGCGAGAAAATCGAGCCCTACCTGCGCCCGCTTTATGACGCGATGGGCGACATGATCGCTCCTGAAGACGTAGCCCGCCTGACCGAGAAAGGCGTGATCGAGATCGCCCCGCTCGCCTACATGCGTGGCCGCACGCTCAGTCACGCTTTCATCGTACTCGACGAAGCGCAAAACACCACGCCCGAGCAGATGATGATGTTCCTCACCCGCCTCGGCGAAGACTCACGCATGGTCGTGACCGGTGACGTCACCCAGATCGATCTCCCTCGCGCCAAACTCTCCGGCCTCCTCGAAGTCCAACGCATCCTCAACGACATACCTGGCATCGAGTTTCACCAGTTTAGCGGTGCCGACGTCGTGCGTCATCCACTCGTCCTCAAGATCATCGAAGCCTACGAACGTTACAAAAACCCCATGGGCAACGACGACAAAAGCTAAGCGCGCCCGCCCTGCTCACCCGGTATGATAGAATAGCCACCAGCCGCCCTCCATGTCCCTTCTCAAAAAACTTCAGCGCATCACCGGTTTCAAACCCGCACCTCCGCGGCGTAAAACCGCCCAGGTCTCCGGCACGATGGAATTCCTGGAGACCAGCCGCCTCATCGCCGGGCTCATCTTCGTCGCCACCGTCGCAGCCATCGTGCTCATTAGCTTCGTCGGCGTGAACACCGCCAGCCTCCCCGTTTTGCCGAACCAGCACGCATCGGTTCGGATCGTAGCAAGCGCCCCCTTTTCCTACCCCAGCGCTGAAAAAACTCGCCTCGCACTCGATCAGATTAAAAACCGCGTCCCCCCGATCTACCGCATCGAGTTTGCCCCATTGCAGCAGTTCGAGACCCACATCCGGGAACTGCTGACCCAGCTGGAAAAACTCGAACGCGAACACCCCGCCAGCATCCCCTCGATCAGTCGGCAAACCGCGTTGACGGAACTCACCGAGAGTTTCAACAGCAAGGGCAACTACCGAACCAGTCCCGAGGATATCGCCGCCCTCCTCGCCGCCGGCGATGCCAGGACCCGTTTCGCACTCGTCGAAAACGGCCTCGTCGCCCTCCGCGAAATCTACAGCCAGGGCGTGCAGGACGAGCGCCTGCTCAACAATAACAACCCCAGCGCACCCGGCACCGTCACCGTTTTCCAGGTAAGAAAACCCGGCGGCGATATCGCCCAACGCCCCGTCCAATCGCTCGACGACGTACTCACGTTCCTCCGCATAAACCTCGCCGCCGAGGGCAACGGCCGCGAAACCGCACTCGCGCTCTTCCGTATCTTCCGCAACGGCGTGAAGCCCAATCTCAACTACGACAGCACCGCCACGCGCGCCGCGCAAAATGACGCCGTCAAAAACCTGAAACCCGTAACCGTAACCGTCGAACAGGGCCAAACCATCATCGAGCCCAACACCCGCGTCAGTGCCGAACAATACGAGATGCTCGAAGCCCACCGCACCTACGTGCTTGAGCACAAAGACACGCCTTTCAGCGAGGGGCTGCAACTCTTCGGCCGCATCCTCCTCGTGCTCGCGATGGTCATGGCCAGCATGCTCTACATCCGCCTGGAAGACCGTGAGACCGTCCAAAGCAACGGCCGACTCGGCCTCCTCGCCCTCGTCGTCATCGGCAATCTCGCCCTCGTACGCCTCACTTACTGGCTCGGCGGGTTGCCCTACTTCATGAGCGACACCACCGCCGCTTCGCTCCTGCCCTACTGCGCGCCCACCGCCATCGCGCCGATCATTCTCGCCATCCTGATAGACGCTGGTTCGGCCACCTTCATGGCGTTACTGATCTCGATTTTCACCAGCGTCATCTACGGCCAGCGCCTCGATCTGCTCGTACTCACCTTCCTGGCCTCGATGGTCGGCATCTTCAGCTGCCGCCAGATCCGCAAACGCGGCACAGTCGTCAGCGCCGCCGGCCTGGGCGGACTCACCGTCGCCGTCTTCGCGCTTCTCATTGGTCTTATCGATCAGTTCCCCTTTCTCACCATCGTCAAACAGATGTCCGCCGGCCTCGCCACCGGCCTGCTGACCGGCGGTATCGTCGTCGTCAGCCTCACCCTTCTCGAAGGCCTCTTCAAGCGCACCACCGACATCACGCTGCTCGAACTCACCGATTTCAACCACCCCGTGCTCCGCCTCATGCAGATGGAAGCGCCCGGCACCTACCACCACTCGCTTGTCGTCGCTCAGCTCGCGGAAAACGCCGCCAATGCCATCGGCGCCAACCCACTGATCGCCCGTGTTTGCGCGCTCTTTCACGACATCGGCAAAACCAAAAAGCCCGAATACTTCACTGAAAACCAGCGCGACCGCCTCAACCCACACGACGAAAACAACCCCTCGCTGTCCGCGCTCATCATCAAGGCCCACGTGAAAGACGGCGTTGATCTCGCCCTCAAGCACAAGCTCCCGCGCATGGTTGTCGACGTCATCCAGCAGCACCACGGCACCACGCTCATCCGATATTTTTTCCAGCGCGCCCTCAGCGAAAAACGCGCCGCGTCCGCCAATCAGGCCAGCTCCGCCCTCCCCCGCAACTGCGACTCGCTCAATGGCGGCACGGCACCCGGTCTCGATCCCTCGCGCCCCTGCGAAAGCACTTACCGCTACGACGGCCCGCGCCCGCAGTTTAAGGAAAGCGCCATCATCCACCTCGCCGACTCCATCGAAGCCGCTTCGCGCTCCATGCGCAAAGTCACCCCTCAACATCTCGGCGAATTGATTGACCAAGTTTTCCACGAACGCATCGAAGACGGCCAGCTCGACGAAGCGCCCCTCACCTTCGAAGACCTGAGCAAAATCAAAAGCAGCTTCACCTTCACGCTGCTCAACATGCTGCATTCACGCGTTGGATACGCCCCCGTCGAGGAGTCGACCAAAGAATCCAAGGCGCAGTGACCGACCGACTGGCTCCTCCAATGGAGGCGCGGTGCCATTACCGCGCATACCCGTGACCCCAAATGCCCCTCCAAGAAACCGATTTTCTCCGCCGCTACACCTCGCTGCCGCAACTGCTGCAAATCCTGCAAACCGGCACGTTGACCCTGCTCGATCCCAAATACTGGGACGACAAAAACGACGCCACGCTCATCGAGAAATACTGCAAAAAGCAGAAGTTAAAGAAAGTTCTCGCGCTCTGTTTTGCCGAGTCCTCCGAAACCTATCACCACTGGAAAGTCTACGCCGAAGGCATCGCCGGTGTCTGCATCGAGTTCAACAAGGCCCGCCTGCTCAAAGCCATTCGCGCCCAGAAAAAAGGCCTGCGCTATGGTTCGGTAAAGTACGTGAGGGTCGACAAACTCGCGTCCTACCAGGCCAAAGTCAGCGACTGGCCCTTCATCAAGCGCCGGCCCTACGAGGGCGAAAAAGAGTTTCGCATCATTTACGAAGAAAACTCCGACGACGCTCGATCCTCGTACTCGCTCCCGATTCCCATCGACACCATCAACCGCGTTTACCTGAGTCCGTGGATCTACCGCGACGTCTCGAATGCCGTGCGCAAGACCATCCAAAGCCTGCCCAACTGTGCCGACTTGGACGTCTATAAAACCAGCCTCGTAGACAACAAGCGCTGGAAAGACGCCCTCGAAGTTTGAGCCGGCACCCCAATGTCCGCATCGTACCCCGCTCGCCTCGAACGCCGCCAATTTCGCTTCAGCTCACCACAAGCTCCGGCTCCCCGTTAACCATAAGCACTGCAGTACGCGCAAAACCTCAAGCCCGCTGGCAAATCGAACGCCTCGCCTACTTTGGCCTCAACCCGAACGACTCGAAACAGGGAAAACTCGTCTTCAACCGAACCATCACATTGAAGGACGCCTGGGCCTCCGGGCTTTCGCCAAAAGCCTCGACTTCACCACTCACACTGGCCTTACATTCGAGGCCCCCGGACTCCAGCACTTAACCACGTAAACCGCCTCCTCCTTACCTCTGTGAAATTTACCCTTCATCTGTATCGACGAATCCTCACCACCCTCGGCATCGGATTCTGCGTCCTAACCATCAACTCGGCCTGCAGTAGCCCACCCAAATTCGTCAAAGTGCCACAACTTACTCCGGCACCCGCCGCAGCGTCTGGCAATGCACTGGTGATCTTTCTCCGGCCATCGGGATACCCCGCACTCGGCCCGAGCCCGCTGTTCGACGTTACCGATGAAACCCGCGTACTGGCAGTGCCCGATCCGCACACAAAAACAGGCATTCTTCTTCCAGCGGGCATCCACCGTTTCATGGTTATCATGGAAAACGTCGACTTTATTGATGCCGACCTGCTCCCAGGTAAAACCTACTACATATTGATCAGCCCACGCGTAGGATTTTCGCTGCCTCATTTCCGCCTTATAGCGTTCAAACGCCATCCCTCCGAACCCGCTTACGCTGTAGGTGGCTCTCAACTTAAAACCTGGCTGGATGCCTGCACGCCGATCGGAAACGCCCCCGGCTTTGATGCGTTTTGGGGGCCGAAACAAATGAAAAAACTAAACGAGCGAAAAGACGAGGGTTTGGCCAAATGGGCGAAGGCCGAAGCCTCCGTAAAACAAGTGCACTATCTCGCACCCGAAGACGGCGAATAGGTCGATTAAAAGTGGTCAAATTTTGACACAGCGCACCCAGCACCGAAGTTTAGTCAGGCACGCAAACTAACACAGCAGTTTGTAGAGAGAGGAAATCCAGCTCTAGCTCCGCATCAATCGCACCTCGTACGAGTTCACTTTTCTCTTACTTTTCCGGCCTCGACTCGACTCACATCGCGGGCCAGCCTGCGCGCTGTTTTCTCATGTCCCGCGAGGTTCACATCCACACCGCCCACCCACGCCTGAAGCTCGACAAAAAGGCCATCGCCTCCGTCGTGCAGACGCTGGACGACCACGCGGACAAATTTCTCGGCGGTTGTCCGTCGGGCGAACTCTCCATCGCATTCCTCACCGACAAGGCGCTCGCGCGCATCCACGCCGATTTTCTCGACGATCCGACGACGACCGATGTGATCACCTTCGAGGGCAACCCCAAGCTCGGCAGCGCGGGCGAAATCTGCGTGTCAGCCGACACCGCCGCTCACTACGCCACCGAACACGGACGCATTTTTTCGGATGAACTCACGCTCTACGTCGTACACGGTTGGTTGCACCTCGCCGGTTACGACGACCTGAAGCCAGAGAAAAAACGCCGCATGCGCGCCGCCGAAAAACGGGCAATCGGCCTGCTGGCAAAGGCCAAGACCTTGCCACGCTTTTCGTTAAAATCCTGACAACGCACAGGACCGATAGGGGCCCATCCTTACCTCAGAAGTTTCACCGCCGAGGTCGCAGAGAACGCAGAGTCGTAAGCACAACGATGTATTTCTCCGTTCCAGCTTTCCAGAGTTCCAGATTAACACTCCCGCAATTCTGTCTCCGAGTCCTCAGCGTTCTCTGCGTTAACTGTCTTTCCTAGACTGCCTAAAATTTCCTGTGCCTCCCTTCCCATCAAGGCCCCGGTTTTTCCGTGCGTTCGCCGCGCACTCGCCGCTAAAGTGCCCGCTTCATGCCTGATTCGCTAACACCTTCTCGCTTCGCCCTTCTGCGTAATGCCTTTCTCTCAGGCTTCCTGCTGCTCGCCCCACTTTTTGTCACTTGCTGGGTGTTTCTTCTCCTCTTTGAAAACATCGGCGGTTTTTTCCGCCCCGTTTTGCTACCGTTCGTACCAGAACAACTGCGCGAATACGCCATCGTCTGGAACATCCTCGCCACCGCGATCGTCATCGTCCTGATCACGCTCCTCGGCTATGTCTCGCGCTACGTGCTCGGGAAATATTTCGGCGGACTCGCCGAACGCTTCATCCAGACGATTCCCGGAGTGAGCGGAGTGTACAACACCGTGAAGCAAATCGTCGCCACGTTCGGCACGCAAAACCGCAACCTCTTCAGTAAAGTTGTCCTCGTGGAATTCCCCCGCAAAGGCGCACACACCATCGGCTTTCTCACGAGCAAAGCCCAAGGCGAGGCCCAAGCCCGAGTCGGCAAGGAACTCTGGACCGTCTTCATTCCTACCACGCCCAACCCAACCGGTGGCTATCTACTCCTTATCCCCAAAGACGAAATCATCGAACTCGATATGAACGTAGGCGACGGCATGAAACTCGTGATCTCCGGCGGCGCAGTAATCCCGCCCTGGAAGCCTACAGCAACTACTATCAACAACTAACACTCGCCACAAAATCTTTCTCTTTCCTCTTTATCGTTCTCGTTCTCTTTCTCTTCCGTTAGAAACCGAACCCGTCGATCGAGAGAAAGACGAAAGATAAAGAGAACGAAGAAAGATTCGAATTCAGGCGATAGTGTAAAACACCTCATGGCAGGCCCGTCTCTCACCACCGATGTTCTGGTGCTGGCGAATCGACCGCCCGCTGACACTTTCCAGACCTTTACCGTGTTTTCTGCCGAACACGGATCATTGTTCGTCCTTCATCGTATCGCCAAAAAGAATACCAGCGGCACACTCGCTCTCGACCTATTTGACGAAGTCACACTCGGTCTCGAAACCGCAAATCAAGGCCAGACCTGGTTCGTCAGGGAGGCCCGCCTGATCACACGTCACACCGGTCTGGGGCGCAGCTACGAAACCTTGCAGGCCGCCTCCGCCCTCGCACGGTTGCTCGCCCGCAACACCGTGCCTGAAGAAAGTCGGGCCAAAGTTTATCTGCTGCTGCGTGAAGCGCTCGCCGTCCTCGCCGTGACGACGCGCCCCGACATCGTGTATTTGAAATGTCTCTACCGCTTCGCCCGCGACGAGGGTTACCCAATCAAAGAACACTGGTTTCCTTCCCTGCCCGCAGCCGATCGCGAAGCCGTCGCGACCTTGCTCAACCTGCCTGCCGCCGGGCAAACTGCCGAACCTTCACTCGTCGCCAAATTGCAGCATCGGCTCGAAGACTACCTGCGTGGCCACACGGAAATCCTGTTGGATTGACGCGCCCGCCTTCGCCCTAAAACGTCGCCGCCGTGGAATTTTCCCTCGATCAACGCACTGCCGCTCTCGGCGTCGGAGAGTTCGCGGGGTTCGTCATCGGTCCGCACGACAGCAGTGACGGCCCGCAGGGACTCTGGCGCGCCCAACTCGGCACGCATTGGCACCAACAGCTCCGCGCTCAGGTCGCGGATGTACCCACGGCGCAATTCGAGGTCGTGATCAACGGCCAGGTTTTTCATCGCGGGTGGACGCTCATGCTCAGCGGGCGCATCGATCAGATCCTGCCCGGCAAGACCGGCCCAGTCCTCCGTGAAATCAAAACTGTCACGCGTCCGCTGCCGGCCGACGAAACCGAACTGCGTGCGGAGTACCCGGAGTATTTCGCCCAACTCGCCACCTACCTTGCGCTCAGGGCTATTGCCGAACCTTCCTCCAAGCCACAAGGCGAACTCGTTTTTGTCGAGGTCGACACCGGCCTGTCGCAAACCATCGAATTCTCTCCGGCCGATGAAAACGTTTTCCGCGTCCAGCTTGAACGCGTCGCCGAATTTCTGGACCTGAGACTCCGCTCGCGCGAGCGCCTGCAAACGCTGCGCTTCAGCCCTGCGTTTGCCGAATTGCGGCCAGGCCAGGAAACGGTGCAGGCCGAGCTCACCACCGCGTTGCGCAGCCGCCCAATCATTTTATTAGAGGCACCGACTGGTTTTGGTAAAACCGGCGTGGTGCTCGAATGCGCGTTGCAGCAGATGCACGAAGGCCGGTTCGAACGTCTCGTCTACCTCACGAGCAAAGCCACCGGCCAGCTTCATGTCGCCGAGACGCTTGCGCGCATGACCGCCCTGCCGGCCGGCGGCACCGGCGTTATGACGTGGCAGGTCCGCAACAAGCGCGAACATTGCATCCATACAAAGTACCATTGCTCGCGCGACGTCTGCCCGCACCTCGTGGACCTCGAACGTAAATGGCCCCGCAGCAGTCTTTCGCGTTTCTATCTTTTCAATAACGAACTGCGTGACATCGACACGTTGCGTGCCGCCGGTCGCTCCGCCTCGATCTGCCCCTACGAAATCACCCGCGCCGCCCTCGCCTTCAACGACGCGTGGATTGGCGACTACAACTACGTTTTCTCGCCCGCCAGCCGCGGCCTGTTCGACAACCAACCCGGCTTCGATCCAGCGCGCTCGCTTCTCGTGATCGACGAAGCGCACAATCTGCCCTCCCGCGTCGCCGATGTGTATTCGCGTCGGTTCACTGCCGCTCTCGCCTCCGAAGTCGCCGGCGAACTGCATCGCAACCGCGTTCCCACCAAGCTCGCCCAAGCTTGGGATCACTGGACCCATTTCCTGTCGCAACTAAGCACCACCGACAATCTCGCTCTCGCCGAAGAGGACGATGCGCGCCACCTCATGGAAATCGTTGCAGGCTTGATCAGCACCACGCCGCTCGACAGCACTGCGCTCGGACCGGAAATCATGGAGCAGCTTTGGCAATTGCCCGCTTTCGCCGACGAACTCTCCAACGTCACGGTCCCACGCCTCTGGTGGAGCCCGCAGCCCGGCGAACTCGCCGCCACCTGCCTCGATGCCGCCGCCGCAATCGGTCCGACGCTGCGCAGCTTCGGCGCCGCCATCCTCGTCTCGGCCACGCTCACCCCAACCGATACGTTTGCCACCGCGTGCGGGCTGGATAACACGCCCAATCTCGAACCCGAACTACCAGCTAGCAACCCGGAACGTCTCGGCCGCCTTAACAAACGTGATACGCGCCACCTCTACACGCAGCTCACCTCGGGAGCCGAACTATTAAAAATCGACGAAGCCGCCGCTAACTCGACTCCTGCCCTCGTGCAAGCCCACGCTCCCTGGCGCGACCACGCCTACGATGTCGCGATCGACCTGCGGGTTGACACTTCCTACCAACAACGCACCCGTCATCACGCCACCACGGCGGCCACCGTGGCAAAACTGCACGCCGCAGCCCGCGGACCCTGCGCGGTTTTCTTTTCGAGCTATCGTTACGCCGAAGCCATTCAGAATACCCTGCGTGATAGTGGCGCGCTCCTGCGCGTGGCTTTGCAGCCCCGCTTGCCCGATCTCGCCGCGCAAAACGCGTGGGTCGAGGCGTCCATGGCCGGTGCAGACGTTTTATTCTTAGTTCTTGGAAGTAGTTTCGCCGAAGGCATTGACCTGCTCGGCGGACGCCTCAGCCACGCCATGGTCGTCGGCCCCGCCCTGCCCGAGGTCAACCCGGTGCAAAAGGCAAGACTGGCAGAAGTTGCTCCCCTTGGCCGTGATGAAGCGTTTCGCCGCGTGTACCAGGCGCCCGGTATCCAAAAAGTGAATCAGGCACTCGGTCGTCTCGTGCGCGCACCCGGACAGCAAGCGAAGGTGCTACTGCATTGCCGCCGCTTTGCCGAACCAAGCTATACCCGCCTGCTCGCTCCGGAATACCGGAAAGGCATCCAAGTCGGTTCAGACGAAGCACTGGCCACGTGGCTGGACAGGCCATAGCAAGGGCCGAACCGCGAGCGTTCCTCCAATTTCATTCATAGTGTTATGAGCAATTTGTAAAAGCGGCGGGTTAGTCGCTGGGGTATTTGCCTTACTCAAAGGCGTTCTTAGCGATTTGAGCAAATTATGCCTCCAGCTCGCCTGACCACACTCTGCGCAACCCTTATCTCGTGCCTATTGATGACCGCCTGTGGCGGCGGCGATAGCGGCGGTAACAATAACAGTTCCTCAAGCAGCTCGTCATCCAGCAGCAGCTCTTCGTCGAGCTCTCGAGCAGCAGTTCATCCAGCTCCTCTTCCAGCTCCAGTAGTTCGTCGTCGAGCAGTTCGAGCTCAAGCAGCGGTGCAGCAGTCGTTGCTCCAGTCATAACGATCCAACCGCAAGCGCTTACTGATGTCGCCTCGGGCGGCAGCCTTTCCCTGTCAGTCACGGCGACCGGCACCAATCTCACCTATCAGTGGAAGCTGGGCACCACCAACCTGAGCGGAGCCACCAGTCCCCGAAAACACATGTCGGCAGCCGGCTGGCACACGGGGTCGTCACCAGCGGCGCCGGCGGGGCCGTTGCGGTTGCCCGGGGGGGGGGGGGGGGGGGGGGGGGGGGGGGGGGGGGGGGGGGCGGCCAGGGCCGGTCGTCACAACGGCGGCGGCTCGGTCACAAGCGCCGTTGCGGTCGTCACGCTTTCCACTACCTCAAGCAGCTCTTCTAGTTCCAGTTCCAGTTCTTCGTCGAGTTCGAGTTCATCCAGCTCCTCGTCATCGAGTTCCTCCAGCAGTTCGAGCTCGTCGAGCAGCAGTAGCTCCAGCTCATCCAGTTCTTCGTCAAGTTCCTCCTCCAGCTCATCTTCGAGCAGCAGTTCCTCCAGCAGCGGAGGCAGTTTGCCCATCGGCTCGCTGGCACCTATTTCCACACCAGTCTCACGGGCCTGATGATGGATCAGGAGCCCCTCGAAGGCACGATCCCCGCCGCAGGACGCACCTACCGCGGTTCGATCAAACCCATGAATAAAGAGGCGGTCGCGGGCATACAATTTTTGCTGGGCAACCTAACCCCAAACCAGATTCGAGGGGCAAAAATGCTGATGGGCATAGCGTCCGTCGTGAATGACGATCAGATCCCGACCAACAATGACGTTCCCAACAACACCATTACCGGGAATCCCCACACTGGCTGGGTCCAGGTAAAAATCGACGGCAACGCAGACCTCCCGATTGACCCTGATCCCGACGGCTCAGGTTTGGCGTGGACGGATCTCGTGGCCTTCAGCCCGAATTTCGAGCCTGACGACGGCGAAATCGTCTGGCGCATCTGGGTGCCGAACCGCTCGACAGCGCCTTATGCTCTTTCAATTGCGCAAGGAGACCCCGGTACCATGGCGATTACCTCAATTCGAGCGTTGGCGCGGTTCCAAATCCTTATACGTGGCGATAACTTCTACAATGGGTCCAGTTGGATGTATTACGGCTGGGCAGATGGCAATATCGTCACCAACCCTGCTGCATCAGCGACGTGGACGGTAACAACGAATCCGCTCAATGATTTTTACGCCTACTCAAGGCCCAAGGTAACTGCCACCCCGATCCTGGGTTATCGCTGGAAAGCAAACCGATCTCTACCTGTAATCGAGATGGTGGGCGACTCCATTACTCAAGGCTACTGGGATAATGAAGATGGACCTTTCAGTGTGGCCGGCATGCCGGGTCGCCTGATTCGAGAACTCGGTTCCGGTAGCAACGCCCAATATACTTTCATTAACTTCGCGGCTTCCGGCTACACGCCCGAACAATATCTGGCCCGATGGAAAGGTCTGGCCTACGCCGATCTCACCGGCGGAACCGCCTTGGCCTACAGCATCTTTTCGCCCAACGGCTTCAACTGGAATGACCCTGCGAAACGCATCGAAGAGCTGAAGCAAAACTGCATAGCAGCTGAACAAGCGGCGCACGAGACCGGCCGCATTTTTATCCCGATGTTTGTTACCGGTACCAACATGTTCTTCCTGAGCGGTGCCAACTGGGAGCAGGACAATACTGGTTATACGAAGGAACTGGTCGACTGGGCTGCTGCCCGGTACGGGAATCAGTTTTTGGACCTCCACCAAGTCATCACCTACAGCGGCACGGTCGGACCTTCGATGCAGGACGGCACGCATGGGCCCAACAAATACACCGCCGACCACACGCATCCCACCACCCTCGGGTACGAAACGCTTGGCATGGAAGCCGTCCGCCAATTCACGGACGTCTATAACGCCGCCCGCGCTGCCCAGGCAAAACCGTAATCTACCTCCAAGCCGTGACGATGCATTTGAAGCATAATCTTCAGCGAGGAGTGAGGTGAAGAAGGTGGAGCCCGATGTCCCCATCGGGCTTGATCGAAGCCGCTCGCAGAACAGCCTGTTGGGGACAACGGGCTCCACCTTCAACTTGACCGCTGCGCATGAGCCCGTTCGGCAAACTCAGGACCCTAGGCCCTCCGAACGACGCTTCAATTCACCCCACCCAGTATTCTCCGCAGGCAGCTCCACCACTTCACAAACCCAGAACAAGATCCCCGTTACTTATACCGAACCATGATCCACCGCTTTTCCACCCTCTGCTCTGCTGTCATTATTTGTCTAGGATTAGCTGGCTGCGGTGGCGGCGACTCTTCGAATACCCCAAGCTCATCCTCCAGTTCGTCCTCTTCAAGCAGCAGCTCTTCGAGTTCCAGCTCATCGTCGAGTTCGAGTTCATCCAGCTCATCCTCGAGTTCCAGCAGTTCGTCGTCGAGCAGTTCAAGTTCGAGCTCCAGCTCTAGTTCCAGTAGCTCGTCCAGTTCGTCTTCAAGCAGCAGCTCCTCCAGCAGCGGCGGCACGATCCCAATCGGCGCCTTGGCTCCCTACTTTCATACCAGTTTTTCAGGGATGCTCCATGCAGACACCGAGCCCGACGAAGGCGCGATCCCGGCCGACGGGCGAACCTACCGGGGCTCCATCAAGCCCTTGAATCAAGAATCCGTGGCTGGCGTGCAATTTCTCTTGGGCAACCTAACCACTCACCAGGTCCGTGGGGCAAAAATGCTGATGGGCATCGCATCGGTCGTGAATTCAGATCAGGTCCCGACGAACAGCGGTGTGACCAACAACGCCATCACCGGAAACCCACACACCGGCTGGGTGCAGGTAAAAATCGACGGCGCGGCGGATCTTCCCGTGGACGCAGACCCCGACGGCACCGGCCTGGCCTGGACGGATCTCATTGCCTTCAGTCCGACCTTCATGCCCGGCGATGGCGAAATCGTCTGGCGCCTCTGGGTGCCGAACCGCGCCACCGCACCTTACGCGCACACGTTTTCGAGCAACCTTCTATTCGGCGAGCTCTCCGCACTCCGAGGTCTGGCGATGTTCCATGTGGACGTGCTGCAGTTGATCACCTACCAAAACGACAGTTGGATGTATTACGGTTATGCAAACAGCGATGCCGTCACGAATCCAGCCGTAGCCACCACCTGGACGACCACACCGACACCTCCAAATCACTTCGATGCGTATAGCAAATCCTACGTGACCGCCACGCCGGTCCTCGGCTACCGCTGGAAAGCCACCCGCAATCTCCCGGTCATCGAATTTGTGGGCGACTCCATTGCTGTGGGTTATGGCGATCACGAGCAGATTGTCAGTGTGGACGGGGTGCCTGGGCGCATGATTCGCGCGCTCGGCTCCGGTACCAACGCCCAATTTACATTTAACAACTTCGGACAGTCCGGCTATACGCCCGAACAATATCTGGCGCGGTGGAAAGGACTGGCCTACGCCGATCTCACCGGCGCGACTGCGATGGTCTACAGCATCTATTCGCCCAATGGCTTTGCCGATGGCGTACACACCACTCAGGCCCGCATCGATGAAATGAAACAAGCCTGCCTCGCAGCCGAACAAGCCGCCCACGACTTAGGCCGCATATTTATTCCCATGTTCATTACCGGAACCAATATGAACCTACTAAATCCAAACACCGCTAGGGACGGTTGGTCACACGATAGCACCGATCTGGTAAAAAATCTGTTGGACTGGGCCAAGACACGTTACGGGAACCAACTCCTAGACATCCACGACGTGGTCCAAGATTCGAAAACAAAAGGACCAGCCATGCAGAATGGTATGACCGGCACCCCCAGTTACACGGACGACCAGACTCACCCCAACACGCTCGGCTACGACACACTCGGGGCCAGAGCCGTCGCGTTATTTCCCACGGTCTACGCCAACGCTCGCGCCGCCCAAGCCCGTCCTTGAACTGCGCAAACAATCGCGACTATCTGCGCCAAGGAGCCCTTTCGTTGCCATGTGTGTTGGCGCTTGATCAGGGTTCAGCAGGCGAACCAGTTCTCATTCTAGCAATTAAGTCTGCGCCCGTTTGGCCGATGAACAGGTAGAATGACTGTCACCAGCCCAAAGACCGCAGAACTGCTGCAGCTGGCCCAAAAGCTTCCGGCATCGCCACATATTCTATTAAAGCTCAGTACTTTAATAGATAACCTGAACTGCAGTTTAGAGGATATCGCCGTGCTCCTGCGCCGCGATGCCACGCTCGCCGCCCGCATCATTCGCATCAGCAACAGCGCCATCTATGGCAGCGAGGCCTCGATTGCCTCCGTTGAAGAAGCTGTCGGCAGGGTCGGTTTTTCCGAGGTTTACCGGCTCACCGGTCTGGCTGCCGCCGCCCAACTCGCCAGCGAACATCTACCTTTCTACGGCCACAATGGCCTCCAATTGCGCGACAACACGCTCATCACTGCGCTCGCGGTCGAGGTGCTCGCGCGTCACGCCCGCATGGAATCCCGCGCCGCCTACGCCACTGCACTTCTGCGTTCTATGGGGAAACTCGTGCTCGATCGGTTCGTGAAAATTCATCTCACGCCGATGCAGCACTTCAATCGCTCCGGCGTGCCCACGTTGCTTACCTGGGAAGAAAAAATGCTGGGCTGCAACAATCCCAACGTGGCCGCGCTCGTGCTCGAATCCTGGCACTTCCCTGCTTCGATCACCGAACCCATCAAACAGCACTATTTGATCGAGCCGCCCACGGGTGAGCATACGCGTGTGACACTTCTGCTCAATCTCGCGAGTGGCATTGCCTGCGACCTCGGCTTTCCATTGCCCGGCGAGGCTAACTATTGGGAGCTGACCGACGAAAAAATCGCCGCCGCCGGTCTCACCGGAATAGACTTTGATGCCGTCGGCGACGAAGCGTTAACCGCCTTCGACGCCATGCGCGATTCGCTCTGAGCCAGACATGCAGAAATCAGCCTACCTGGGGGCCCAGGCCGCGTTACGCTTGCGCCGAATCTGCTCGAAACCAGCGTGCTGAAACTCTGCCGAACCAGCCGCCGGATGCTCGGCCAGCCGCTCCAGCGCCTGCGAACGATTCAGGCCGTCACGATAGAGAATACGAAAGATCTGCCGAATGTTATTCATCTGCTCCGGCGTGTAGCCGTTGCGCTCGAGACCGACCTTATTGATCGTGCGTACTGTGGCCGGCGAACCGTCGATGATGAAAAACGGCGGCACGTCCTGCACGACTTTCGCGGCACCACCGATCATCGAGTGTTTACCGATGCGGCAAAACTGATGCACACCGCCAAACGCGGCGATCAACGCGTGATCCTCCACTTCAACATGACCGGCCAGCCCGGCATAATTACTCATGATGATGTGATTACCCAAAATGCACTCGTGGGCCACATGCGTGTAGGCCAACAACAAGTTGTCAGAGCCAAGCACGGTATTATCGCCATCCATGGTCGCTGCGTGCACGCTCACGTACTCGCGGAAAACATTGCGGTCGCCGATGCGCACACCGGGGTTGCCGCCCTTGTATTTCAGGTCCTGGGTTTTCGCGCCGATGCAGGCGAAAGGGAAAACTTGGCAATCGCGGCCGAGCACCGTGTTGCCTTCGACGGCGGCATGGTGATGGAGCTTGGTTCCGGCTCCGAGATGGACGCCGGGGCCGACGTAGGCGAGTGCACCGATTTCGACGCCTTCGCCCAACTCGGCTGTTTTATCCACAACCGCGGAGGGATGAATCACAGTGGCCATGGTTCGCTCAGGATTCTTCGTCGCCATCCATGATGGCGAACATCAGCTCAGCAGACGAAACAAGCATGCCGTCGACGGTGCAGTTGCACTCGGCGACGCCGATCTTGTTGCCACGGCTCTTGGTGAGCTTGGCGTTGATCACGAGTTGATCGCCCGGGCGCACGGCCTTGCGGAACTTGACCTTGTCGCAGCTCATAAAGAAAGCGCGTTTACCTTCGCTGGAAATTTTCCGGAGCATGAGGATGCCGGCCGACTGAGCCATGGCCTCGATTTGGAGCACGCCAGGCATGACAGGTTCGCCCGGGAAGTGTCCGACGAAATACGGTTCGTTGATCGTCACGTTCTTGATTGCGACGAGTTCGTCTTGTCCGATGAATTCAACCACGCGGTCAACCATCACAAAGGGATAACGGTGCGGCAACGTGTCGAGCACGCGGCGAATGTCGAGCGAGGTCTCGGTCGGCAGAACAGTCGATGGACGCGGTTTTTTCTTCGGGACTTTTTTGCGTTCTTCGAGTTTCTCGGAGAATTTTTTGGTGAGCGCCGAATTGATGGCGTGGCCGGGCCGGGTGGCGATAATGTGCGCCTTGAGCGGCATGCCGAGCAACATGACATCACCAATGATATCGAGAATCTTGTGGCGGACGAATTCGTCTTTAAAACGGAGAGGCTCCTTGGAAAGGATTTTGTCGCCTTTGATCACGACGGCGCAGTCGAGGCTGCCGCCCTTGATCTTGCCCATCTTGACCAGTTGCTCGATCTCCTCGTACACGGTGAACGTCCGTGCGGCGGCGATTTGCGTGATATAGGTGTCAGGATCGATATCGATCGAGAGATGCTGCGTATGAATGCCGCGGTCATCCGCCGAGGTGCAGGAAATGCGGAGCGTATCGCAGGGCAGCGCGATGATCGAGCGATTGCCATCGGTAATGGAGACGGCTTCTTCGAGCACGAAATATTCGCGCTCTTTGTCCTGCTCCACCGGCTCGCCCTGGATGATCATGTTGACGAAAGGCTTTGCCGAACCATCGAGTACCGGCGGCTCGCTGGCGTTGATCTCGATCAACACGTTGTCGATACCACAGCCATGAAGCGCGCTGAGGACATGCTCGATCTGGTTGAGCTTGGCGTGACCGGACGTGATCGCAGTGTTGCGAACGAGGTCGGTGATCATGTCGACACGTGGCCGGATCTCGGGCTGGCCGCTGAGATCGACGCGTTTAAACGCGATGCCATGCCCGACGGGCGCGGGCTTCATCGTGAGTGTTACGGATTCGCCGGTGTGGAGACCGGTGCCTTGGACGGAAACCTCTCTCGCGAGAGTGCGTTGCTTCATAGGGATTTGGCTGGAAGTTTGTCGGGAAGCGCGCGGAAAGCGCAAGCGTGGAGATTGGCGTGGGGACGATGCAGCTTTGCCGTCAAAAGGAAGGCATTTAGCTGCGCAAAAAATCAGCTACGGACCGGGCCTGTGGAACCGCGGGCGACCAACAACGGTTCGATCAACCGCACAAGGGAACGCGCCCGGAGCGGTTGGCCGAGTTGAGGGAGTAATACTTCCTGCGCGACCTGAATCGTCTCCTCGATGCGTTGATCGATGCTGGTCAAAGCCGGCGTGGGCATTAGGCAGACGTCGAGGTTATTGAAACCAGCGACTGAAACATCCTGCGGCACGCGCAGCCCGGCCTCTTGCAGCCCATGCATGGCACCGATGGCGACTTCGTCGTTAACCGCGATAAAGGCAGTGGGCACTTTGCCGCTCTCGACAAAAGCACGGGCAATCCGCCGACCTTCTTCGAAGTCATTGACGCGTGGATACACGCCATCGTGCGCCGAAGTGCATTGCTCCAAAACCAATCCGCGAGCGGCGAGCGCATCGCCGATGCCATGCAAGCGGTCGAGCACGCTGCGGGCCGGACTGTTGAAAGCGAGCAAGGCAAACGTCCGATGCCCGTAATCGAGCAGATGGTCCATCAGCACGCGCATCGCCTTCGTGCGGTCCAGCGAGACTGTATTCGCGCCTTTGATACCGACATGGTCGATGACCAGATGCGGCGTCTCGCGTGCACCGAGTTCGGCAACGTGGCGCGTCAGATCATCCTCGTTAAAGTGGCCAATGAACACCACTGCCTCGACGCGCATCGAGAGAAAATGCCGGATAACTTTGTCGCTGTTACCTGGTTCGATCACTTCGATCAGCGAGGTGAAATTATCCTCCCGCAGCAAACGCTGGAGCGAGGCCAGCTTACGCACGACGGGCGGCGTCAAAAGATTCTCGATGCAGATGCCCACCGTGGCGGTGCGCTTGCCCTTGAGATGAAGCGCGTAGGCGTTTGGAACGAAACCCGTTTCCTCGATCGCGCGTTTCACGCGTTCGATGGTCTTGGGTTTTAAACCTGGCTGTCCATTGAGGACGCGCGAGACGGTCGTGCGAGCAAGCCCGACATAGCGCGCGAATTCAGTCGACGAGCGGATTTGTGAGGTGGGGGTTTTAGGCTGGGAAGTGCTCACCGGACAATGGACAAAGAGAGCTGAGGGATAAAAACGGACACGTATCTTAAAGTTGACGACTAACGTTTAGCAGCTACGAACTGTGGTTCCTTTCACACAGCTTCCCCAAATCCTAGTCCCGGGGTCAACGAAGTTCCTCCGTCTGCCCAAAGATCACCCAGCAAGCTCCGAGCCCATAACTTGGTTCACCCCTTAAGTCTCGCCCCTGCAGCGTCTTCAGTTAAGGCCTCGCCCATCGCCAACATAACCCCATCATGAAGAACTTCTTCCTGCTCAATCGCCCGCTGTTAGCACTCGCGCTCTGCTGCCTGGTGCTGGCACCGCTGGCTTTGCGAGCGACGGACGGTTTGCAGGACTTTGGCGGAGCCTCTCCATTGCAATGGTCGGTACGCATGGCCGACTCCGAAGTCGCACGCTCAGGAGACAGTCTTTTCTACAAAGGTGAACGCGGTGCCAGGTGGGATTATACCAGTGGTTTATTCGCGCATGCGCTACTCCAGCTCGACGCACGTCTCTGCGAGGAACGCTATCAACCTTTCGCCGAAAAACTAATTGGTTCTTTCATCCAGCCCAACGGCCAGATCCACCGCTATAATGTCGAAAACTATAACATTGATCACGTCGCACCCGGCAAAGCCGTACTCCGCCTCTACAGCCTGACCGGTGACGAGCGTTACCGCAAAGCGGCCGCGCTCCTCCGCGCCCAACTCACCACCCACCCCCGAACCAAAGACGGTGGGTTCTGGCATAAAAAACGTTACCCGCATCAGATGTGGCTGGACGGCCTCTACATGGCTCAACCGTTCTACTCCGAATACGCCCTGCGCTTCAACGACCGCGCCGCCTTCGACGACATCGCTCACCAGATAGTCACTATCGCCAAACACACCTACGACCCTAAATCCGGCCTCTTCTTCCACGGCTGGGACGAGTCGCGAAACCAAAGCTGGGCCAATAAAGAAACCGGCACATCGCCCAACTTCTGGGGCCGCGCCATCGGTTGGTACGCCATGGGCATCGTCGATGCGCTCGATTATTATCCGATCGATCATCCCCGCCGCACCGAACTCATTGCCATCTTCAACCAACTCGCCGCAGGCGTGTTGAAACACCAGGACCTCGATTCCGGCCTCTGGTATCAGGTCCTCGATCAAGGCGCGCGCAAGGGCAACTACCTCGAAGCCACCTGCGCGAGCATGTTCATCTACAGCTTCGCTAAGGGCGTGAACATGGGCTACCTCTCCGAATCGTACACGCCCGCCATCCGCAAAGCTTACGTCAACCTTCTCGCCAAACTTGTCACCACCGACAAAGACGGCCGCGTTCACCTCAACCAGTGTTGCGAGGTTGCCGGCCTCAGCGCCGACCGCAACGGTTCTTTCGAATATTACATCAGCGAAAAGATCGTGTCCGACGACCTCAAGGGCGTTGGACCCTTCATCCTCGCCGGCATCGAGCTGGAAAAACTCTTCAAGCTCGAACCTTCCGGTTGGGACAAAGTTCCCGCCATCCTCAGCCGCATCAAGCCCCCGCAATTCCCCGACCGCGATTTCGCCATCACCCAGTTTGGCGCGACCAGCGACGGCACCTCCGACAGCACCGCCGCCATCGCTGCCGCCATCGCCGCCTGCCACCAAGCCGGAGGCGGCCGCGTCGTCGTGCCCGCAGGCGTGTTCGTGACCGGCCCGATCCACCTCAAGAGCAACGTCAATCTCCACATCGCTGCGGGCGCGACGCTTCGTTTCTCCACCGATCCCGCCAAATATTTGCCCGTCGTCCTCACCCGCTGGGAAGGCGTCGAGCTCATGAACTACTCGCCGTTCATCTACGCCTACGGACAGGAAAACATCGCCATCACCGGCCAAGGCACCCTCGACGGCAACGCCACCACCGAAAACTGGCTTGCCTGGAATCTTAAACAATCAAAAACCGGCAAACCCAGCCTTCAGACCGCAGCCCGCGCCAAACTCTTCGCCATGAGCGAAGCCAATCTCAGCGTCGACGAGCGCATCTTCGGCGACGGCAGCTACCTCCGCCCCAATTTCATCCAACCTTATCGCTGCAAAAACATCCTCATCGAGGGCGTCACTATTGTCCGCTCTCCCATGTGGGAACTCAACCCAGTCCTTTGCTCCAACGTCACTGTGCGCGGCGTAACCATCATAAGCCACGGCTCCAACAACGACGGCTGCGATCCTGAATCCTGCCGCGACGTACTCATCGAAGACACGATCTTCGACACCGGCGACGATTGCATCGCCATAAAATCCGGCCGCAACGCCGACGGCCGCCGCCTCCTCATGCCCTCCGAGAATCTCATCATCCGTAACTGCACCATGCGAGACGGCCACGGCGGCACGGTCATCGGCAGCGAGATTTCCGGCGGTTGCCGCAACGTCTTCACGGAAAACTGCAAGATGGACAGCCCTGAACTAGACCATGCGCTACGCCTAAAAACCAACGCCGAGCGCGGCGCCTTCATCGAAGACATCTATTTCCGCAACGTGCAGGTCGGCCGTGTCGCCAAGTCCATCGTCATCGTTGACTTCAACTACGAAGAAGGCGCCCGAGGCGTGTACCTGCCCCAGGTGAAAAACATCGTGCTCGAAAATGTCACTGGCACCTCCGCGCCCCGCGTGCTCAACCTCCAGGGCTTTGAGAAATCCCTCATCAAGAATATCCGCCTCATTAACTGTACTTTTAGCGGCGTCGAAAGTGATGATATCATCAAACACGTCGAAAACCTCGAACGAATAAACGTGAAGAGTGAGCGGAAAATGTAAGCATCGACCGCTCCCCCTGCCCCGTTTTCCCCTCCCGCCCGTCAAGCTTTCCGCTCCCACTGACCCCATCCCCGAACCACACACCATGAGTAAACTGGATCAGATAAACGAAAAAATCGGCAAGTACCGCTGGACGATCTGCGGACTCGTCTTTGCCGCCACCACGATCAACTACCTTGACCGTAACGTCCTCGGCCTGCTGAAGCCGACGCTCTCCGCCGACGGCGTCTTCGGTGCCGACAAGGCCGATCAAGAGCTCATGTACTCCAACGTGGTGATCTGTTTCCAGATCGCCTACGCCGTGGGTATGATGATCGCGGGACGCGTCATCGACTGGATCGGCACCAAGCGCGGTTACGCCTACTCGCTGATTGGTTGGAGTCTTGCCGCCATCGGCCATGCCTTTGGTCATCACACCTGGAGCTTCGGTTTCTGGCGTGCGGCACTCGGCCTCACCGAAGCGGGCAACTTCCCTGCCGCCAACAAGACAATGGCCGAATGGTTCCCAAAAAAAGAACGCGCTTTCGCCACCGGGCTCTACAACTCGGGCGCCAACATCGGTGCCATCCTTGCCCCTTTGTCAGTTCCTTACATCGCCACAGCCTGGGGCTGGGAATGGGCGTTCATTCTCACAGGTGCGGTCGGACTGATCTGGATCGCATTCTGGTACAAGATGTATGACAGCCCCGCGGCCAAACTCGCCAACGGCCAACTATCAAAGGCCGAGTACGACTACATCCACAGCGATCACGACGAACAGTCTGCTGAGAAAGCCGACAAATCCACCGCGAAAGTCACTTGGGGCAAATTGCTCACCTTCCGTCAGACTTGGGCCTTTGTACTGGGTAAGTTTTTGTCCGACCCCGTCTGGTGGTTCTACATGTTCTGGCTGCCCGCCTTCCTCAACGGTGAAAACGCCCGCAAGGTCGAAGCGTTTCGCGCCGCGAACCCAAACTTCACCGGTCTCCCCGCCGAGGTCCCTGGCTTCATCAGCTGGATGTGGGCCGTCGCCGTCGTCTACACCATCGCTACAGCAGGCTCCATTTTCGGCGGTTGGCTGCCCAAGAAGTTTATCGCTGGCGGCATGGATGCTAACAAAGCCCGCAAGCTCGCGATGTTTATCTTTGCGCTATTCCCGTTGACCGTACTCCTCGCCTCCCGTCTCGGCGAAATCAACACCTGGCTCGCGGTCGGCACCATCGCCATCGCCTGCTCAGCGCACCAAGCTTGGTCGGCTAACATCTTCACCACCGTGTCGGACATGTTCCCCAAGAAAGCAGTCGCCTCAGTCACCGGCATCGGAGGCATGGCAGGAGCCGTCGGCGGCATTCTCATCGCTCGCGCCGCCGGACTGCTGCTGAAACATTTCACGGCACTCGGCAAAGTCGAAGCCGGCTACGCGATTCTCTTCGTCGTGTGCGGTTCCGCCTACATCTTGGCTTGGGTCGTCATGCACCTGCTCGTACCGAAGTTTAAGAAGGTCGAGGGCCTCTGATTTCCCGCGTCCCCTGACGCCTCGCATTCCAGCCCCACCGAATCTCGGTGGGGCTTTTTTGCGCCAATTTTTATCGTCGCGGCCCCACGGCTTGACACCTCTCAAACCGCTCCCTTAATCCAACCCTTTTAACAACTCCAAACCAGTCCCCTCGCCATGCCCGCAGCTAACGATATCCGCAAAGGCCAAGTCATCAAATTCAACGGTGAAGCCCATCTCGTGATGGAAACCCAACACCGCACGCCGGGCAATTTGCGCGCCTTCGTCCAGATCAAGATGCGCAACCTCAAGTACGGCAAAGCCCTCGACCAACGCTTCGCTTCCACCGACACCATCGAGGTGCTCCCGACCGAGAAGAAGACCCTCGAGTTCAGTTACGCCGACCGCGACGCTTTTGCCTTCATCGATCCAGAAACCTACGAACAGATCGAGCTCAGTGCCGTCCTCATCGGCGACGCCAAGAACTATCTCACCACCAACGGCAAGGTCGACGTCCTCTTCGTCGACGAAAAACCACTCACCATCGAGCTGCCCTCAACCGTGACGCTCAAGGTCACCGAAAGCTCCGACGGCATCAAAGGCGACACCGCCAGCAACGTCCAAAAACCGGCAACCCTTGAAACCGGCCTGGTTATCCAAGTGCCGCTCTTCATCAAGGAAGGCGAAGTCATCCGCGTGAACACCACCGACGGTTCCTACCTCGGCCGCGCCTAACCGCCCGCGCTGTTTTTCATTTCAAAAAACGCGACCGTCACGGGTCGCGTTTTTTTGTGTACCCACCACTGGCATCGCCACCAGCAAAGATGCGCTCGCCGGTTGAACTATCGGTCCTGGATTGATTAAATACCCCCATGCGTACCCTGCTTCACCCCATGCTCGCATCGGTCAGTCTCTTCATCGTCGCCAGCCTCAAACCCGTCCTAGCTGACACCGCCAAAACCGCCGTCCAAACCGCGTCCGGCAGCGCTCATTTCACCCACTGGCCCAAAGGCACCTCGCCACAGGAAGTCGGCAAACTCGTCGCAGAGAATTTCGTCGTGCGCAGTCACGGCAATTTAGAACGCCCGAAAAATCCTAAATACATCGTCTATTCCGAAGTCTGCACCTGGTACGGCTCGCTCACCTTCGCTCAACTCACCAATGACCGCGATCTTCTCGACCGCCTCGTCAAACGCTTCGACCCGCTCCTCACCTCCGCCGAGTCGCACCTCATCCCTGCCGCCATTCACGTTGACCTCTCCGTCTTCGGCGCCGTTCCACTCGAGCTCTATATCCAAAATCGGGATACACGCTACCTCGCCCTCGGCCAGTGGTGCGCCGACACCCAGTGGGCCTTGCCCAACCCGAATCTGATTCAAGGACGCGAAGACCAGATCGAGCCAAACGTCGACACCGCCTCGCTCCTGGCCCAAGGCCTCAGCCCGCAAACCCGCTACTGGATCGACGACATGTACATGATCAACGTCCTTCAGGCCCAGGCATATCGCGCGACGCAAAACCCGGTCTACCTCGACCGCGCCGCCCGCGAAATGGTTTCCTACCTCGATAAACTCCAACAACCCAACGGCCTCTTTTTTCACGCCCCCGACGCTCCGTACTTCTGGGGCCGCGGCAACGGCTGGTTCGCCGCCGGCTTCGTCGAACTCCTCCGCGTCCTGCCCAAAAACCATCCGCAATACGCCCGCATCATGAGCGGCTACCGAACCATGATGTCCTCGCTTCTCAAACTTCAAAGTGACGACGGCATGTGGCGCCAGCTTCTGAATCGCCCCGAATCCTGGCCCGAAACATCCTCTACCGGCATGTTCACCTTCGCCTTTATTTCCGGCGTGAAAAACGGCTGGCTCGACGAAAAAACCTACGGCCCCGCCGCCCGCAAAGCCTGGCTTGCCCTCGGCACCTACCTCAATCCCGACGGCAATCTCCGCGAAGTCTGCGAAGGCACCGGCAAGAAAAACGACTACGAGCACTACATGCACCGCGCCCGCGTCGTCGGCGACCTCCACGGCCAGGCCCCGCTGCTCTGGTGCGCCTCCGCGTTTCTGCGCTAATCAATCGACTGCTCTAAATTCTCCGAGGCAGCACGTAACAACCTACATCACCCGCGCCCAGAGGAGCTTCAGGTATCGGCTTTCGAGACAGTTCGAGTAAACTGGATGATCCGGGCCCGGGCCGGTGCGGTCGAAGAACTGCAGGCGTCGTTGCTGACGATGCGCAGCCTTGATCACGTGCTGCTCAAAATCCTCTAGACTCAATAAACCTGAGCAAGAACACGTCACAAAAATACCGCCCGGTTTCACCAGTGAAATCGCGAGTTGGTTTAGGTCCTCGTATTTGCGGCGCCCCTCGGCGTTGCCGGGATGCTCGCGAGTGAAAATCAACTTCGGTGGATCAAGGACAACCACGTCCCACTTTTCCCCGTTGGTCTGCATCTGGCGCGCGTAGGCAAACGCATCGGTATGCACAAACTTCATACGCGCCTGATTGAGATTCGCGTTACGCTTGGCCTGCGCGAGCGCTGCCTCGTCGAGATCGACACAGGTCACATCCTCGGCGCCGCCCATAACCTTTGCATTGAGGGAAAATCCACCCGTGTAACAACACAGGTCGAGCACGCGCGCACCCTTGGTGAACCGTGCGATGGCTTTCCGATTCTCGCGCTGATCGCAGAAAAAGCCGGTCTTGTGCCCTTCGGCAAAATCCACCTCGTAGCGCACGCCATGCTCGCGGATCTTCACCAGCGTTGGTGCGGCTGCGTTGGTTTCCTTAAAAGTCGACGGCTTGATGCCTTCGAGACTGCCGAGGTCGTGATCGACCTGCACACGCGCGAACTTCGTACCGGCAAGTTCGTGCAGCAGCGGCAGCCATTTCGGCAACCGTTGCGCGATGCCGAGCGAATACACTTCGCAAAGCAACGTGTCGCCATAGCGATCAATCGTGAGTCCGCTCAGACCGTCGCCATCGGAATTGATTAACCGGTACGCATCGGTAAATTCGTCGAGCTTGAAAAGCTCGCGGCGTAACGAGACTGCGCGGCGAATCGCTCCTTCGAAATAGCTTTCGTCCACCGGCTGCAACGAATGCGAAACCACCCGCAGAACCATTTTTGCGCGCGGATTATAAAGTCCGCCGCCGCAGAGATTGCCGCCCTTGTCGTAGACGTTGACGAAATCGCCCGGGCGCGCGTCCGGCGAAACCTGGCCCATCATGCGCGGAAAAATCGCCGGCTGAAACGTGAAGAATTTCAGCTGCGCCCAAGGCCGCGGCCATTGCGAACGATCAATCGGCGTTGCCGGTTTCGTCGGTGCTGGATTTTCTTCGGGCTCAAATTCGGGCGTGTTCTCGGACATGTGCCACAGAGGCAAAACGTCAAAAGCCCGCAGGACGAATAAAAAAAGCCGACCGGAGTCCGGTCGGCTTTGAGAGATGAAGGACGGAATCGGCTTTGAACCTTACGCCACGCGCTCGACGACGAGCGGCGGAGGCGTCGGGCGCTTCGGCGCGAGACGGTAGGCGTTCTTGAAGTATTCCAGCGCCTGCTCGAGCTTTGCCTCGTCGTTGTAATGGATCATCATGAGCGGCTCGCCCTGTTTGACCTGGGTGCCGACTTTCTTGATTTCCGAAACACCGACTGCGTAGTCGATCTTGTCGTGAGCTTCTTCTTTGCCACCACCGAGGAGATGCACGCCACGCGCGATCATCGCCGCATTGATGGTGTGTACATAACCACGCTTCGGAGCCGGCAGCTTGCGAATGTGTTTCGCCTGCGGGAATTTTTCCGGGTGATCGATATAGGTCGGATCGCCGCCCTGGGCTTTGACGAGTTCCTTGAATTTTTCGAGAGCCGAACCATCCGTTAGGTGCCGCTGCACGGTCTGCTTGGCCGAGAGAGTCGAACCAGCGACACCCGCGAGGCGGACGATTTCCATGCCGAGCTTGAGGACGAGTTCCTTCATATCCTCAGGACCTTCGCCCTTGAGGAGTGCGATGGCTTCTTTGACTTCGAGGCCTGTGCCGACGGTGTCGCCGAGCGGTTGGTTCATGTCAGTCACGAGCGCGACACAACGACGCTTCATCGAACGTCCCACGCGGGTCATCGAACGAGCGAGCTGCTTGGCCTGCTCAAGATCTTTGATGAAGGAGCCGTTGCCCCACTTCACATCGATCACGAGGCCTTCAGAACCTTCAGCGAGTTTCTTCGAGAGAACGCTGCCGGTGATGAGCGGGAGACTCGGAATCGTGCCGGTCTCTTTGCGGAGTTCATGGAACTTCGCATCAGCCGGAGCGAGATCGTCGGTCTGGGCAACGATGGCACCGCCAATGCGGGCGAGTTGTTGCGAAAAATGCTCGATGGTCTGGTGGCCCTTGAAGCCAGGAATCGCAGAAAGCTTATCGAGAGTGTTGATGACGTAGTCGTGTTCGACGCCGCACATCATGGGCACCACAACGCCGCTGGCCATCGCGAGCGGCACAAGGACAAGCGAGGTTTTGTCGCCAACGCCACCTGTGGAGTACTTGTCGATCTTGGGCTTCGCGATGTGCGAAAGATCGATCACTTCGCCGGAAAGCATCATTTCTTCGGTCAGATCGGCCGTCTCTTGGGCCGACATTCCTTGGAAATAGATCGCCATGGCCAATGCCGCCAACTGATGTTGCGGCATTTCCCCATCTAAAGTGCTATCAATAATATAGCGAATTTCTTCTTGCGTAAATTCGCCGCCGTCGCGCTTCTTTTCGATCAGAAACTCGAACGTTGGCTTAATGAACCTACGAGGAGGAAGGGTGCGTTTGGTCATGTGGGATTGTACGATATAGAACGGCAGCCTTGCGGGCCGCAAAGTTTACGATCCAAGCATATGAGCGTGATTTGTCGAGCCAATTTTGCCTACCTGCCGAGGGCGAGGTTGTGTCTGCCAATGAGTTAAAATCGGTTCTTGCAGGCCAACCGGCCGCGCGGGTTGAGTGTCGGGATGCAGGTCTCGTTTAATCCCGCCGCCGATGTCGAAGCGGCCATGCTTCAAGCCGCCACCGCGATCGGTCTCGATTGCGCACGTTTTGCACCCGAAGTGCGCACGGCCGATCCGAAGCACGGCGATTTCCAGGCCAACGGAGTGCTCGCCTTCGCGAAACGCGAAAAACAAAACCCGCGCGCCCTCGCCGAAAAACTCGTTGCCGCCCTCGATGCCGTCACGCGCGAACGCTACGACGTCACGATTGCTGGCCCGGGCTTCATCAACTTCGCGCTAAAACCCGCTGCGCTGCTCACGTGGTTGCGGGCCTTTGCCTCACGCGACGCGCTCAAATCCGGCGCCGCCACCGCCTACGCGGGAAAAACCTGGGTCGTCGATTACTCTTCGCCCAACACCGCCAAACAAATGCACGTCGGCCATCTGCGCTCGGCTGTCATCGGCGAGGCAATTTGCCGACTCGTGGCCTTTAGCGGCGCGAATGTCATTCGCGACAACCATCTCGGCGACTGGGGCACCCAGTTCGGGAAGTTGATTTATGGATACAAGCGCTGGGCCGATCCCGCCGCGCTCGAACGCGAACCCATCGAAGAACTCGAACGTCTCTACAAAGCGGGCAACGACGCTACGCCTGACGGCTCGCCTGCCCTCGACGAAGCGCGCGAAGAGCTCGTTAAACTTCAAAGCGGCAATCCCGAGAGTTTGGCGCTCTGGAAAACGTTCACCGAGGTCAGCCAGCGCGCCTTTGACAGCATCTACACGCGGCTCGGCATCAAGTTCGACCACTACCTCGGCGAGAGTTTCTACAACGACAAGCTCGACCGCGTCTATAACGAGCTCACAGAGCTAAAAATCGCCGATGTCAGCGACGGTGCGCTCGTGGTTTTCCACGACGAAATCCCGCGCTTCGCCCGCAACGCCGAGCGCCCGAATCCGTTCATGGTGCGCAAGGCCGATGGTGCCAGCGGCTACGCCTCGACCGATCTCGCGACCGCGCTTTACCGCAGCGAACACTTCAAGGCCGACGGTATCGCGATCGTGACCGACTTCCGACAGGGCGATCACTTTGAGCAACTCTTTCTTACCGTTAAGAAATGGTTCGGCGCGAAGAACTATCACTTGCCCGAGTTGCACCACGTGAGTTTCGGTGCCGTAACCGGCGAAGACGGCAAAGCGCTCAAGACCCGCGACGGTGGCACCATCAAGTTGAAGTCACTGCTCGACGAAGCCGAGGAGCGCGCCTACGCCGTCGTCAGCGAGAAGAACGCCGAGCTCCCCGAAGCCGAACGTCGCGCCATCGCCAACATCGTCGGTGTCGGTTCCGTGCAGTACGCCGACCTCTCGCAAAACCGCAGCAGTAACTACGTATTCTCTTGGGACAAGATGCTCAGCCTCGAAGGCAACACCGCGCCTTATCTCCTCTACGCGGTCGCCCGCATCCACTCGATTTTCCGCAAAGCCGGTGTGAAGCCAGGCGAAGCCGAGACCGCCGCTGCGTCGCTCGAAACGCCGGCCGAAATTTCACTCGCCCGCAAACTCGTGAAGTTCGCCGACGCCATACGCCTCGCCACCGACACGTTGCGCCCGCATTTCCTCAGTCTTTACCTCTACGAACTCGCCAGCGAATACAGCTCGTTCAACAACGCCGACAAAGTCCTCGTCGACGATCCCGCCATCCGCGCCCGCCGCCTGCTCCTTTGTGCCCGCACCCTGCTCGTGCTTGAGACCGGACTCGACTTGCTCGGCCTGCGCACGCTTCAACGGATGTAACTGATTTATCAAAATTGGGTTTCCAGCCCAAACCTGTGGTACACTAGGCGATCCAGCCTGTCAGCCCACGACAATACGCTTGCCGCATGCAAAACCCCGAACCAGTCTCCAAGCCAATGGCCACGCAGGAATTTTATATCCGTAACGCCTCCGAAACCGAAGCGCACGGGCCTTTCACCCAGGAGCAACTCGTCTCCCTCGCCGAAGCCGGCAAGGTAGATCCTCAGACTCTGTACTACGAGGCAGGTAGCGAACAATGGGTCACGATCGGCGCCAACGCCGACCTCAAGGCGGTAATCTTTCCAGAGAAACGACGTCTCACCATTAAACCAAAAGACCGCATCGACTCGGTCAACGTCGCCGCCGATATGGCACCGCCGCTAAGTGTGGACGACATGCTCGCCGCCGCCGAGGGTCGCACCGCCGAGACTAAGAGCAAACGTGACAAAAACATCGCGTTCGAACGCGCCGCAGCCATCGGTCGCTACGCCTGCATTGCGATGTTGTTTTTGAGCATGGCCGGATTGCTCATGCCATCGATCGAGCAACTTGTGAGCTTCGACATGATGTACCTCGTGTCCCAACCCCTCGTATATTTTGGGCTCGTTGACCTGTTCTTGATGTTCGTGCTCCTCCTCGGTGCCGTAAGCACCTATCCCGTTATCCGTTTCCGTTGCGCACTGGGTGTCGGTTTTCTCGGCATCATTTTCTGGTGCCAAGGCCAGATCGTACCGGTCATCACGCTCTCTGCTGGCGCGATCGGTCTTTATCTGAGCACGATTTTTGTGAGCTATATCGCACTCGCGCTCGCTTCGGGCATCGGTTTGGCCGGCATGCTGGCCTTCGCATATTATATGGTGACCTGAGTGCAGGGGCGTAGATCGGTCAGCATCATTTCCCCGCGCCTGAATGAACCGGTTTAGCCCCAGTCAGCTTTCCCGATTTTTCACCCACGAGATCTGGCAACCAGCGCTATTAAATGAGCGCTCCGTACGCGGGAATTTTTATGCGGTGCTCCGCGTGGTTTCGATCACCATCACCGGCATGGGCGAGAGCAGGATCACGAGTCGGGCCGCCGCACTGAGTTTCAGTACCTTGCTCGGCCTCGGACCATTGATTGGTCTGGCAGCACTGATCGCAGGCTTCGCAATGGGGAAAAACGACCCCGCATTGATCTCGCAGAAAATTGGCGAGTTGCTCCGGTTCGTCGCGCCCTCCGTCAATCAATACGAGCAGGTCTCGGTCAACCCCGAGTTGGTCAACCTGATCAATAACTTTATCGCCGGCACGCGCCACAGCGCTGGTGGCATCATCAGCATCATCTCGATCATTGCGGTCGTGCTGCTGCTTTTCACCTCGGTCGAACAGGTTTTCAACGACATCTGGGGTGTGCGACGCGGTCGCTCCTGGCTCCTGCGCATTGTATTCTATTGGACAATACTGACGCTCGGTGCCGTCGTTTTCTTCGGCGCAGTTGGTGCTCTCTCCGCCGCGACGTTCATCAGTTTCTTCAGCGAGAAACTGCACCTGACCAAGGCCATGACAGATGCGCTCACCTACGCGCTGCCCGCCTTTTCGCTCTCTCTGCTCGTGGGCATCCTAACGATCTTCTACCGCTACATACCCAACACCCAGGTTTTCTGGCGCGCTGCCCTGGTCGGCGCAACCATCGTGGCCTTGCTGCTCGTGGGCAACAACCTGCTAGCCTTCTTCTACCTCCAACGCATCGACTTCACGCGCAGCCTCTACGGCTCGCTCGGCATGCTGCCCATCCTGATGTTCGGCCTGTATATTTTCTGGCTGTTTATATTGGTTGGAGGACAGCTCAGTTACGCGGTGCAAAACGTCCATTTCCGCAGCAGCCAGGCCGCGTGGAGCAACCTCACCGAGTCCACCCGCGAACGTCTCACGCTCGCCGTGCTGCTCACCATCGCCCGCCGCTTCCAAGCCTGCCAGCCACCTTGCAACGTCTCCGCGCTCGGCAGCACGATCAAGGTTCCCACGCAGATCCTCAACGAATGCCTTAACCGCCTCGTCGATCTGCAACTCGTCTCGATGGTCCCGCCCGGCCCCCACGCCAACGCCTCCGATTATCTTTATCAACCTGCGCGGCCACTGAACCGGATGTCGCTGGGAGATTTTAAGCATCGCTTCGAAAACCACGGCGAAGATCCGGCGGGTAATGGACTCGCGCAGCTCGACCCGGTGCTTTCCCGTTACCACGAGACATTTAAAGAGCAGGAAAATCAGGCCTTCTTCACGAGTTCCCTCGAAGAACTCTTCGACGAACACCCTTTCAGCGAATCGAAATCGCCCCTCGCCGTCGAAGACGGCCAGAAGACTAAGCCAGCTTGATCCGCCTTGCCGGCCACCCGGATAGCCGCTGAAGGATCCAGGTTCCACCCGTTGACAGCCCGCCCGACCTGCCTAGTTTGGCGGCGATGGAAAAGCCAATCTACACGCTCGAATTCGAGAAACCGCTTCGCGAACTCAGCGCCCAGCTCGATCAACTCCGCCAGCGTTCCGAAGAGAACAAACTCGATCTCGCCGACGAGATCGCCGCCATCGAGCGCAAAATCTCCGCCACGCAACGTGAGATTTATTCGAGCCTCAGTCCTTGGCAAAAAGTCCAGATTGCCCGCCATCCCAAGCGCCCGTACGCCCTCGATTACGTCGAGGCCCTGTTCGAAAATTTCCAGGAACTCCACGGCGACCGTCAGTACAACGACGACCGCGCGCTCATCGGCGGCACCGCGTTTTTCCAAGGCCGGGCGGTCATGATCGTCGCGCAACAAAAAGGCCGCGACACGAAAGAAAACATCCAGCGCAACTTCGGCATGGCCCAACCCGAAGGCTACCGCAAAGCCCTCCGCCTGATGCGCCTCGCCGAGAAATTCGGTATGCCCGTGATCACCTTTATCGACACCCCTGGAGCCTTCCCCGGCATCGAGTCAGAAGAGCGCCACGTCTCCGAAGCCATCGCCGTCAACCTCCGCGAAATGGCCATGCTCCGCGTGCCCTCGATCGCGATCGTGGTGGGAGAAGGTGGTTCGGGTGGTGCACTCGGCATCGGAGTGACAGACCGCGTGCTCATCTTCGAAAACAGTTACTACTCCGTCATCTCGCCTGAAGGCTGTGCCGCCATTCTCTGGAAAGATCGCGCCGCCGCCCCTCAAGCCGCTGAAGCTCTGAAAATAAACGCCGATCACCTCGAAAAACTGGGCATCGTGGACGAAGTGATTCCCGAACCATTCGGCGGAGCCCACAACGACCTGAAGCAATCCGCCGACGCCCTGCGCTACGCGTTGCTCAAGCACCTCAACGACCTGCGCGCACTCTCCGTCGAGCAGTTGTTGGACACCCGCTACGAGCGCTACCGCCACCTCGGTGTGTACGAAGAAGCCGGCGCGACGCAGCACTGAGCAACCCATCACGCTTCGAGGTGGAGCCCGTTGTCCCTTGTATGGACCGGGGACATAGGTGACAGGTGTACGGGGACATGGGTAACACCCATGGGATGCCCTGGAACACAGCCACCATCATGTCACAACGTCACGAGTTTGTCCTATTAGCCGGCCAGCCCGGCGTGAACATCCGCGAGCTCTGCCGCCGCTTCGCGATCAGTGCGAAGACCGGCTACAAGTGGCGAAGCCGCTACGCCGAAGGCGGGGTCTCTGCTCTTGCCGATCAATCCCGCAAGCCTAAAAGCTCACCCGGTCGTAGCACCCCCACACTGACCGAGGAAGTGCTCGCCCTGCGCCACAAACATCCCACTTGGGGCGGCCGCAAATTGCGCCGCCGCCTTAAAGACCTCGGTCACACCAGCGTGCCCGCCGCGAGCACCTGCACTCAGATCGTGCGACGCGCCGGCCTGCTCAACCCCGCCGCCGTCCAGCCGCCATTCCAACGCTTTGAACGCAGCGCCCCCAACGAACTTTGGCAGATGGACTTCAAAGGCCACTTCGGCCTGCAAAACGGCCAGCGCTGCCACCCGCTCACCGTCCTCGACGACCACAGCCGCTTCAACATCGCTCTCTCGCCCTGCTCCAACCAGACAGGCCCCACCGTGCAACACGCGCTTGAGCAGACCTTCGCTTTATATGGCCTGCCCGAACAAATCCTTTGCGACAATGGAGCCCCCTGGGGCTGCAGCGACCCAGCCGGCCATTATACCCGCCTCACCGTGTGGCTGCTACGCCTGGGCGTACGCGTAATCCATGGCCGCCCCCTGCATCCGCAAACCCAAGGCAAAGACGAACGCTTCCACCGCACCCTCACCGAGGAACTGCTGCGCCAACACACCTGGCGCGACCTCACGCACTGCGAAATCGAGTTCCCCCGCTACCGACACTGTTACAACTGCGAGCGCCCCCACGACGCCCTGCAAGGCGCCACGCCAGCCTCCCGCTATCGCCCCAGCGTGCGCAGTCTGCCCACGACACTGCCACTGATCGAATACCCCTCCGTTATGCAAATACGCACCCCACGCGAATGCGGCTTCTTCACCTTCAAAAACCAAACCTGGCATGTCGGACGCGCCTTTCGCGAACTGCCCATCGGACTGCGCCCAAGCGCGCAGTCCGACGGGCAGTGGGAGGTGTACTTCTGCCATCACAAAATAGGCCTGATCGACCTCAACCAGCCCTCCCAACCCAAACACACCCTGCGTAGTATCTACTCAACACCGCAAAACGACATCTCAACACTCAACCAATCCATCCCATAAAGTGTTACCCATGTCTCCGTACACCCGTTACCCATCTCTCCGGCCTTTACAGTCCCCATCGGGCTGGTTTGGAATCAGTGTTTCCTTCGCGCCCGCTCAGTTATTCCGCTTAAAAGTTAGTAGCTCGCACTTCGTCGCCTTGCGGGTTTCGGGATCGAACTCGACCAGCGCGCCGGACATCCGCACGTCTTTTTCCGCGATGTCGAAACGCCGTGGCATGCCATCCAAGAACCGGCCGATGACTACCTTCGGCTCACGCCCCAACACACTCGCGTAAGGACCGGTCATGCCCACATCGCACATGAACGCAGTGCCTTGCGGCAACACCGACGCATCAGCCGTCGGCACATGCGTATGCGTTCCTAAAACCGCGAGCGCCCGCCCATCGAGATGCCAGCCCAGCGCCTGCTTTTCAGAGGTAGCCTCGGCATGGATCTCAACCATCACGGCATCCGCACGACCATCCAGTTGACCGAGCAACCGGTCCGCACAAAGGAACGGACAATCCGATTTCATGTTGAGATATTGGCGGCCCAAAACAGTAAACACCGCCAAACGAAAACCCTTGGCCTCGATGATCAAATGATCGCGCCCCGGGCACACCGAAGGCAGGTTCGCTGGACGGCAGACGCGCTCGAAACCATTGATTTCACTCTCCCACCCTTTCTGGTCCCAAACGTGATCACCCAACGTGATCGCATCGACGCCCGAGGCCAGCAGCTCCTTGGCAATCGAGCCTGTAATACCCGAACCCGCAGCGGAGTTTTCCGCGTTGGCGATGACAAAGTCGATGCCTCGTTCCGCGCGCAACCGAGGCAAACGCTCAACCACGAGCTCGCGTCCCGGACGCCCTACGATGTCACCGATAAACAGAAATTTCAGCATCCCACCAGACTCTCTGCCGGAGGCGTAAGTGCAATCGGAAACCCCTTGCAACTAGGGCAAACCTCGCGGGAAAACCGTTTCCACGCTTGCCTCTCCAGAGGGCGCGAGCTTTGTTTGCCCCTCCGTTTTCAGAGCTAAAATCATGAAAAAAACCTCCTCACCCTCCGTCAAAAAAACCGTGGCCAGCAAAGAGATTAAAGGCGCCGATGCCGTCGTCGAGTGTCTCGTCCGCGAGGGAGTTGATGTTATTTTTGCATACCCCGGCGGAGCGTCGCTCGAACTCCACCAATCTTTCGCCGCCAGCGATAAAATCCGCGTCATCCTTCCCCGCCACGAACAAGGCGGTTCCTTCGCCGCCGAAGGTTACGCCCGCGCCACCGGCAAAGTCGGCGTGTGCATGGCCACCAGCGGCCCCGGTGCCACGAACCTCGTGTCCGCCATCGCCGACGCCTACATGGATTCGATTCCCATGGTCGCGATCACCGGCCAGGTTTTCTCGAAATACATCGGCAAAAGTGCGTTCCAGGAAACCGACTTCTTCGGCATGACCTTGCCGATCGTGAAGCACTCCTACCTCGTGCTCAACGTCCACGACCTCCCGCGCATTTTCAAAGAAGCCTTCCAACTCGCCCGCAGCGGCCGTCCCGGACCAGTCGTTATCGACATTCCCAAGGACATCCAGCAGGCCCGCTTCACGCCCGTTTATCCCGAGAGCGTGGAATTCCGCAGCGCCTACGCCAACGCCACCACCGTTCAACGTGCCGGCGACGACGTCCTGCAACAAGTCGTCGACCTCATCGCCACCGCTAAACAGCCCGTGCTCTACGTCGGTGGCGGCATCATCTCCGCCGAGGCCACAGCCGAGCTCAAAACCTTCGCCGAGAGAACCGGTATCCCCGTTGCCACTACACTCATGGGCGTGGGTGCGTTTCCCGAAAACCATCCTCTCTCCATGCGTTGGTTCGGTATGCACGGCATGGCGGCGGGCAACTGGGCGGTTGATCAGAGCGACCTGTTGTTGGCCTTCGGCGCCCGCTTCGACGACCGCATCACCGGCGACACCACGAAATTCGCCGCCCACGCCAAGATCGTCCACATCGACATCGACGCCTCCGAGCACAACAAAAACAAACGCGTCCTCCTGCCCATCTGCTCGGATCTCAAGCACGCCCTCACCCGCCTCAACGCACTTCTCGCGAAGGCCAAATACAAAGCCGGCAATCTCACCGCCTGGCACAATCAAATCGCCGAATGGAAACGCGATTTCCCCTTCGGCTACGAGAAGAGCAAACACATTCTCCCGCAGGAAGCCATCCAGACGCTGCACGAACTCACCAAGGGCGACGCCATCGTCGTCACTGGCGTCGGTCAGCACCAGATGTGGGCCGCCCAATTCTACTCCTTCAACAAACCGCGCAGCTTCATCAGCTCGCTCGGACTTGGCGCGATGGGCTTCGGATATCCCGCAGCGCTCGGCGCAAAAGTCGCTTGCCCCAACCGGCAGGTTATCGACATCGACGGTGACGGCTCGTTCATGATGAATATTCAGGAGCTCGCCACCGCGCATATCGAGAAGATCGGCGCCAAAGCCATGATCCTGAATAACCAGCACCTCGGTATGGTCGTGCAATGGGAAGACCGCTTCTACGGTAGTGTCCGCGGCAATACAATTCTCGGCGACGTAAACAACATCGGCGGCCCCGAAAACATCGACGGCCTTTATCCGGATTTCGTGAAGATAGCAGCAGGTTTCGGCGTCAAAGGCCGCCGCGTCATCAAGAAAGAACAACTCCGCGAAGCGATTCAGGAAATGCTCGATCACGACGGTCCGTTCCTCCTCGATGTCGTTGTCCCCTACACCGAGCACGTGTTGCCAATGATCCCAGCCGGCAAAACGGTGAAGGACATGATCCTGAAGTAACCCTCCGCGATCTTCGTCTTTCCTCGTTCTCATTCTCTTTCTCTCTCGCCCTGCGCCTAAACAGCGCGGGGCTTTTTGTCCCTGTCTAAATGATAGGGCGGAATACCCCTAAATCCGCCGTCATCGTCCGCTCACTTCGTCTGCATGACGAAGACGCCGTCCCAATCCTTACCGGGCGGATTCAACTTCATCGCCGCGCATCGTTTGAGAAACACAGTCGAGGCATCGACCCCGCTCACCGCCGATGGACGTGCCGGCTCCAGCGTCATCGAGCGGGCAAAACAATCCGCCGCCGAGGTCCAATCCTGTCTCAAATAATATTCGATTCCCCGATTAAAAATCTCGATGCAATCGAGCGCCGAGCTCGAAAGTTTATCCTTCAGGCCCGCCAGTTCGAAAATTGCCACCGGGCGCGAACGCCCCTTCACCACAATCTTGTCGAGGAAGCGGAAGGCACAACGATCACCGTGCTTCTCCGCCGCGCCCTTGGTCATTTCACTAACCAGCGTGCCCACACCATAATTCTTGGCCGCACCTTCCAAACGAGCGGCAAGGTTAACATTGTCGCCCATCATCGTGTAATTGAAACGTGTGAGCGAACCCATGTTGCCCACAACGGCCAGACCGCTGTTCATGCCGATACGTGTGTGCATCTGCGTGACGAGCGAAGGCCATTTCGCGCCTTCCTCCGACCATTTGCCGCGCAGTTCCGCGAGACGCAGCTGAATCAGCTGCGAGGCAACACAGGCCCGATATGCATGATCCGGCAACGCGAGTGGCGCGCCAAACATCGCCACCACCGCATCGCCCACGTATTTGTCGAGCGTGCCGCCCTGCTCCGTAATGGTGTCGGTGCAGACCGTCAGATACTCGTTCATCAACTCGACGAGTTGTTGCGGAGAGAGTAGTTCGGCAAACGCCGAGAAATCCTGAATATCGCTGAAGAACGAAGTGATCTCCATTTCCGCACCGCCCAGCCTGGGATCATCGCCCGACTCGACCATGCGGTTGACCAGCTCAGGAGAAACATAGGCGCCAAACATGCCCTTGATGCGGCTCTTCTGTTTTTCCTCATTGAGCAGCTGCCAGGCAATCGCGCCAAAACTCATCGTGAATGCGGACCCGATCGGCGCAGTCAACGGCAGGACGAGATGGTAGTGCGAAAACAGGAAAAAGGCCGACAGCACAAACCCCACCATGAGCAGGAGAGCAAAAACCTTATAGCGCGCACTACGCGAACCACCCGCCGTCGCCAAACCGCAGATCACCAGCGCAAGCAACACCGTGATGCCGTCATCCGACCGGCTGGGAAGATGCGACAAGAAGCGGCCAGTGATGATCGTTTTCAGCAGATTTCCATGCACGCCCACCCGGGGAACAGGCACGTTGTCAAACGGAGTAACCGCCAGATCCTGCAACAACGGATCGACGGGGCCGATCAGCACCACCGCTCCATCATACTGAGCGAAATATGCCTCCGCTGCTTTTTTCTCCTCCGGCTTGGTCGACGTCAGCATTCTCGCATAGACCAAGACATCTGAAAAACTGGTATGCAGATTGCGCCCTGGTGAGTTCCAGGCGGAAAACCAGTTCACCTCGACGTCCTGCTGTTTGATCAACGGGATACGCGTCAATAATGCACCGTCGGTCGCGGTCACTATCATATGAGCTGGTTCGGTCTTTATCGCGGATTGCGGCAGCTTCCAATACAACCGCGCCAGCTCTACCGCCATGTGGTAATACGTGCGCTCACCTACGCGGGCGTGGGTTGGTACAAAATGGCTCGCTCCGTCGATTGTATCGATCAGGCCGATCAGCGGAGGATTCCAGACCGTACCATTCGCCATCCGGAATTCCGGCAGCTCGGGCGGTTGTGCTTCTGATGGTGGATCGATGACACGCGGCAGCCCGCGCTCATAAAGCTGTCCGTTGATATCGCGATCAATGTTCGCCGCGTATCCAGCGCCCAATACAACGGGCGGTTCGTGAAAAAGGAAACTGGCAAAGCGCCGGTTGCCCTCCTTCAAACGCGTAGCGTCGGCCAATTGAGGCTGACCTTTTTCCGAAAAAACCAAGTCGACCCCAATCGCTTTCGCGCCGCCGACTTCGAGCAGGGCCTTGCAGACATCAACATAGTAACCGCGGTCCCACGGCATATTGCCCAAGTCCACGATGGATTTCGCGTCAACATCGACGTAGGCGACCTTCACCGGAGCATCGAGCTCGCCGCGCCAGCGAAAACGCCAGTCAACCGACTTGTTCTCCAAAAAACCCAACCAGCCGTAATGGCTCGCCATGCACCAGAGCACGGGAATCGGCAGCAAAAACAGCCAGCGGACTATAAGGGTCTTCTTGGGTTTTGCCACGCCGCGAGAACGTAGGGGAAGCGTGGTTACACTTCCAGCCCGTAGTTAATGCGTCTTACGAAAGAGCCCAGCCTAACGACTCAGAGTTTGCCGTCGCCCGGCGTGGTACGCGGTGGCGCGATCGCAGCAGGTGGCACCGGCGAAAGCGGTGTCGCATCAAGACCGGAGCCGGTGGAACCAGAACCCGGGCCCGAACCATCAGACGTGCTACCACCCGACTGTGGATAAGCTTCCTGCGGAGCCGCCGTATTGGTCATGGCAGGGAAATTCACCGATGCAGCCGCCTCAAGCAACTGCTGCTGAGCGAGAGCAAGCGCGGCTTTAATACTGGCTGGGATCTCGGTCACTTTGATATTCGCGGGCAGAGAAACGAGTCGGCCTGCGGCATCAAGCGCGAGCCCTTCGAGAGAAACCTGCTGATCCTTCTCAACATCAACCGCACGAGCACGTCCACCGAAGTCGAGATTGATTTTACCCTCGACCATGCGCAGGGCATAGGAAGCCACCGAACCGGACTGACGATACAAAATCTGGAAAGTCGTTCCGCGAATACCGGCGGCGCCAACCGGTGTCTGTACACTAAAGTTCGAGCCCTTGTCACGGCGCAGGTGTTTCACATTCGACATCAACTCGCCTCGAACAAGGGTGAGTTTCGTGGAAGAGGTCGTGGGTTCGTCGACCATCTCGCTCGCTTTCACCGGCTGCGAGAAGGGGTCCTGCAAAAACTCGTTGATCAAGAGCGAGGACTTCGCCGCGAGATTCACCGTGGCACCGTTAGAGAATACCAGCAATACACGGGCGTCCTCGCCGGTAACAATCAGCTGATCCTGAGTAAGTTCATCGCGCTCGGAAAGTTTGCGTGGGCGCATCGGATCGCGCGTGTCCGTCACCGTCACCGATCCAACAACTTTGGCGGCTATGATCCGCCCGATTACCTTTGTGCCGGTCGTGGTCTGTGCACAAAGCCAGCCCGGCGCCATTAGAAGGAGTGCGGCGAGCCAAAAACGGAGGAGAGAAATTTGTGGCATGGCGGGCGGGGGTTATCGGGTTGAGCTTAATCTGCGCTTTAATGCTATGGCAGAAGGATTGACATGGTCAAGACGCAAACTACTTTCAATAGCAGCAAGCGCCATGGGTTTGGCTATCTCATTCAGGCTAAGATGGTAGGCGTGGTAGTACCAGACCGTACTGTTAACGGGAGCGAGTTCCAAGGCTTTAACGAAGGCACCACCAGCCTCCGCCCAGCGGCCTTGCATATCGAGCGAGACGCCGCGGCGTATCCAGAATTCGGGGACATCGAGCGAGCGCTCCAACGCCTTCTTGGCCGAAGCTTCGGCTTCCTTGCCGAGTTCGTTCATGCGCGCCGGATTCAGATGTGACCAAAGTTCGGTGACATATGCGCGGTCGGACCAAGCCTGCGCATTACCCGAATCAAGCGCCAGCGCTTCCGAAAAAGCCACCGCCGCAAACGTGAGTGTTTCTCGCTGGGTGTTCTGCGTAGCACCTGGATTCTGCGCGAGTCGGTCAATCGCCTGTCGGCCTGCATAACGCGCCGCTTCCGCGCGGTAGATCGGGAGAGCGACTCCGAGCGAAAACAGCGCCACCGCCAGACTCGCGGCGAGCAAGCCTACCTGGAGTTTGATTCCCGCAGTCTCACGGTTCGGCATCGGCCAGCAGCGTTGCACCCACTCGCCGGAGCACACTGCCACAATCATCGCGAGCGCCGGGATCTTGAAATGAAAATCCACAAACAACGACAATATGAACGCCCCCAGCCCCACCCCGAGCGCATTCGTGACTTCGAGTGCCTCCCAGCCAACCAAAGCCCCGGTTGCGACTGCTGGCTGTAACGACTGGTTCCTCGCTGCCAAAACCACAACTACCGAAGCCGCACCAAAGAAGAGGAGAAAGCCCGACAGCCCGTAATCGCTGAGCGTATTCAGATAATCGTTATGCGCCCATTGCGGCTCATCGCGGAAGCCTTCGGGTCGATGGCGTTCGAAAAGCGTGTTGTAGCTGCCGCCGCCAGTCCCGAGCACGGGCGCGTCGGCAAACAGTTCCCAACTCGCCTGCCACAGAATCGGCCGACTGCGTTCGCCCGCATCGGCAATCATGGCATCAAGCCGCTGTTTCACCCGGGGCACCGACGAGTAAAGCGTCAGCCCGATGAGCAACGCCGCCGCCAAGGCCGTCGCCGCAAGGGTGAAGCGCATCGACCAGTTTAAATTGCGAGCGCACAGCGGCCACGCGATCAGTGCCAAAGAAAGCGAAAGCCAGGCTCCGCGACTGATCGTCAACCCGAGGCCCAGCAAAAACACCGCTGCGAGATAACCCCAGAAAACACGTTCGACCGCACTCGAGCCGCGCTGCCATGCGAGCATGAGCATCGGCGGAATTAGCAGGAGCAAGAAAGCCGCCAAGCTGTTCGGGATGCCAAACGGTCCGCTCGCCCGACCGATAAACTGGTCCGCTTGCGTGCGTCCCATCGGAAGCCAATCGGGAATAACGAACCGTTGATAAACGGCAAGCAGCACGGCGATGCCCGCCAGCACGACCAATGTACCGAGCACAAAAGCACGCGGACCTTTGCGCGTGAGGCCGTTGATCATCAGCCAGAACACCGCAATCATTTGCGCCCAGCCCAACCAGTCGCGCCAACCAAGCCACGACACCGGCGAAACGGCAGTAACATTGAAGGCCGCGTAGGCCAAAAACGGCAGCAACCACAACCCGGCGGGATGAGGCCGTTGCCGGGTCCAGGCAGCAAAACCAAGTTGCACCGCCAAGGCCGCGCCGGTCAGCGGCCAGCTGAGCGCCATCGTTTCCGGCCGGTAGCCGCCGAGGCAGAGAGTCGTCCACACCAGATTCGCGGCCAGCAGGAGCGCCACGAGCCATTCGCCAATGGCGGCAGACGACAGGAATTTGAGGCGTGCCATGCTTTACTTAGGTAACGTCTTATCCTGACCAAAATAAAGAAATTAGCGCACAAAAAACGCGGCCCCGAAGTCGTGAAGACCACAAGGCCGCGTTGTCTAAAAACGAAAGCGTTTCGCTAAGTGGGATTACTTCGCTGCGATGGCTGCGTTGACGAGGTCAACGAAGCTGCGTGTTTCGAGCGCCGCGCCACCGATCAAACCGCCATCGATATCCTTCTGCGCGAGGAGTTCGGGAGCGTTGGAGGGCTTCATCGAGCCGCCGTAGAGAATGCGGACCTTCTGCGCGATCGCGTCACCAAAGATCTTGGCGAGGAGCGAGCGGATGAAGGCGTGAACTTCCTGCGCCTGCTCGGTCGTGGCGACTTTGCCGGTGCCGATGGCCCAAACGGGTTCGTAAGCGATCACGACGCTGGCCGCGTCATCCTTGCTCACGCCAACGAGACCGCCTTCGAGCTGGGTCTGTACAACCTTGAGGGTCGAACCGGATTCGCGCTCGGCGAGGGTTTCGCCAACGCAGAGGATGGGCTTGAGCTGGTTCTTGATGGCGGCGAGGACCTTCTTGTTGATGAAGGCATCGGTCTCGCCGAAATAGGCGCGACGTTCGCTGTGGCCGAGGATCACGTGCGTGGCGAAGAGCGCGCGCAGCATCGGAGCCGAGACTTCGCCGGTGTAGGCGCCGCTGGCTTCGGGATGCATGTTTTGCGCACCGAGTTTGACCGACGAGCCGTCGACGACCTTGCCGACCGTTTCGATTGAAGTGAAGGGAGGGCAAACGACGATTTCGACGTCGATGACCTTGCCGAGTTCGGCAACGATTTCTTTGGAGAGCGTCAGAGCGTCGGGCGACGTCTTGTTCATCTTCCAGTTACCAGCGATGAGTTTTTTGCGTAATGACATGGGAATAAAATTTACAGGAGGAAACAGAGCAAACGGAGAGTCAGAAATCTTTCTCTATTCTCTCCGCTACCTTCTGTTGAATGGTTTTGGTTAGGTTTCGAGGAAGGCTACGCCGGGGAGGGTCTTGCCTTCGAGGAGTTCGAGGCTGGCGCCGCCGCCGGTGGAGCAATGCGTAACAACCTTCGCGACCTTGAATTTCTTCGCGGCCGTAGCGGTGTCGCCGCCACCGATGACGGTGGTTGCGCCGCCCTTGGTGGCTTCAGCAATGGCTTCGGCCTGGGCGATGGTGCCTGCAGCAAACTTGTCGAATTCGAACACACCAGCAGGGCCGTTCCAGACGATGGTCTTCGAAGCGAGAATGGTCTCGCGGAAGAGTGCGATCGACTTCGGACCGACGTCGAGACCGAGCCAACCGGCAGGAATGCCTTCCTGATCGGTGACGACCTTCGTGTTGGCGTCAGCGGCGAACTTGTCGGCAGCGACATAGTCAACCGGGAGGACGAGCTTCACGCCCTTGGCTTTGGCCTTGGTAGCGAGTTCGGCAACGATCTTCGCGCCTTCGGCGTCGAAGAGGCTGGAGCCGATTTCGACGTTCTCGATGACCTTCTTGAAGGTGAAGGCCATGCCGCCGCCGATGATGATCGCGTTGGCTTTGTCGAGGAGGTTGTTGATCAGCGGAATCTTGTCGGCGATCTTGGCGCCGCCGAGAATGGCGAGCAGCGGGCGCTGCGGATTTTCGATGACTTTAGCGAAGGCGACGAGTTCGGCTTCCATGAGAAAGCCAGCGGCTTTGTCCTTCAGCGTAACGCCGACCATCGACGAGTGCGCGCGATGCGCGGTGCCGAAAGCGTCGTTGACGTACACGTCGGCGAGCTTCGAGAGCGAGGCGCGGAATTCCGTGACCTTGGCCGGATCGGCCTTGATGGATTTCTCGGTGCCGTCGGCCTGCTTTTCCTTGATCTTGCCTTCTTCCTCGATGTGGAAGCGGAGATTTTCGAGGAGAACGACTTCGCCAGCCTTGAGGGCGGCGCAGGAGGCTTCGACTTCGGCGCCGACGCAGTCGTTGAGGAACTTGACGGGTTTACCGAGGAGTTTCTCGAGTTCAACCGCGATGGGCTTGAGCGAGAATTTGGCGATGACCTTGCCGTCCGGACGGCCGAGGTGGCTAGCGAGGACGACCGACGCGCCTTGTTCGAGGGCGTACTGGATCGTGGGCAGCGCGGCGGCGATGCGCGCGTTGTTGGTGATCGCGCCAGTGGCTTTGTCCTGAGGGACGTTGAAGTCGACGCGGATGAAGACGCGTTTGCCGGCGAGGCTGAGGTCGCGGATGGATTTGAATTTGGCCATGGTGAGAAAATGAAAATCGGAGAAACGAAGTAGCTGTAGGACGAAAACGGATACAGGGAGGGCTGAAAGAAAAAGGGCTGAAGGTGAAATAAATTCAGCCCTTCAGCCCTTTGAGATTGTTCAGCCCTTATTCGAGCTGCGGTGCAGCTTAGAGCTTGGCGGAGATCTTCTTGGTGAGCTCAACGACGCGGTTGGAATAACCCCATTCGTTGTCGTACCAGCTGATGAGCTTGAAGAAGTTCTTGTTCAGCTCGATCGAAGAGCCGGCGTCGAAGATCGACGAGCGCTTGTCGTGGATGAAGTCAGAGGAAACCACTTCGTCTTCGGTGTAACCGAGGATGTCCTTCAGGTAGGTCTCAGAGGCGTTCTTGAGGGCGGCCTTGATCTCAGCGAGGGAGGTGTCTTTGACGGTCTTGAAGGTCAGATCGACGACCGAAACGGTCGGGACCGGAACGCGGAGAGCCATGCCGGTGAGCTTGCCTTTGACTTCTGGGCAAACGAGCGCGACGGCCTTGGCAGCACCCGTCGAGGACGGGATGATGTTCTGAGCGGCGGTACGGCCACCCTTCCAGTCCTTCTTGGACGGGCCATCAACGGTCTTCTGCGTGGCGGTGTAAGCGTGAACCGTGGTCATCAGACCTTCGGCGATGCCAAAACCTTCCTTGAGGAGAACGTGGACGATCGGAGCCAAGCAGTTGGTCGTGCAGGAAGCATTCGAGACGATGTTGTGCAGAGCGGCATCGTACTTCTCGTCGTTCACGCCGAGAACCACGGTGATGTCTTCACCCTTGGCCGGAGCGGAAATGATGACCTTCTTGGCGCCAGCGGTGATGTGGCCCTTGGCCTTGTCAGCGTCGGTGAAGAGGCCGGTCGACTCGATGACGACCTGGACACCCAGCTTAGCCCAGGGGAGCTCAGCGGGAGATTTGGCGGAAACCACGAGGATTTCTTTGCCGTTAACGATGAGGACGTCGTCCTCGGCTTTGTCAGCGGCGGACTTCTTAGAGCCAACGGTGCCGTTGAATTTACCCTGTGTGGAATCGTACTTCAGCAGGTAGGCCAAGTTATCGGCCGGAACGATATCGCCGACTGCGACGACGTCGAAAGTTGTGCCGAGAAGGCCTTGCTCCACGAGAGCGCGGAAAACGAGGCGGCCGATGCGACCGAAACCATTGATTGCGACTTTAACTGCCATGGTGAACTCCAGTTTCTACTGTGATGTTTATGTGCTGATTGAAATGAACTGCCGCGCGAAGGCGCAGGAAGTGTGAGAGAAAAGCTCTGGATACGGCTTTGGCAAGGGTTTTGATGACCTCATCTATACATGCGCAAAAAACCGCAAAAAACGCGTTTTGCATGAAAAATGTTACTAGACGAATGGCGAAGAACACGTTGGCGAATGACTTCGGCGGTAAAGGAGGCCGACATCCGCGCCGTGCACTGGCGACTGGCTAGGCTATTTTTCGTTTCTGGAAGACATCGAATCTCAAGCCGTCAGCGTTTTCGGTCCCGCGATGCTCCACGCTTTCGAAATGCGGCCGCTTTCGACCAAGTAGATCATCGTGAGCTCAATAGTACCGCAACCATCGGGGAACGTCCGAGTGACCAACTCGTGATCAATCACCGTGCCGCCCATAATAATCCTCTTCAATAAACAGGCGTGTAGATTCGGCTCGGCGAAACGAAGCGCGAAACGCTCCCGCAGCTCTATTGAACCCTTCGCCAACAACTTTGTTGGATGCTCGTACAACTCGGCGTCGTCGGCATAGATCGCCACGAGAGCCTCAAGGTCGCGCCGATTGAACGCATCGAACTGCGCTTGCACAATAGACTCGGGATTGTCGAAAGATATTTCAGAAGGTCTGGTCATAAGGATGTCGTCGTTGGCTCTTGTGCCATGTTCGGCTTTTCAGATATTTTCGAGCAATCACTGGTAGCCTTCAAACTCATTTCCCAATCGTCATAACAGGCCGTGAGCCCGCAAGCGAAACCGAAAGACCCATTTCGTACGAGCCCTCGCCCGCAAACAAAGCTGTGGGTTTCTATCCTTGTCGCATGTCGCGTGGTTGCGCTCTGGATCTAAGGACGAAGTAACACGACTGTACTATCTCGATCGTTGCGCCGTCTCCCAACTAGCGACGTGATGGCACGACTCGCTTGATCGCAGGTGGAGCGCCGACCGAGGCACGCGTGACAAGTGCCACGGGGAAAACAATCGATTTTTCGGTCAATTGCTTATCGCCTGTATTTTGACGGTGGATACGGTCGAGCAGCACCTCGACGGCTCGATTACCCATAGCCCGCAAAGGTTGCCGCACCGTAGTCAACTGCGGCAATGTTGTGCGTGCAGACAGGGTGTCATCGAAGCCCGCGACCGAAATGTCATCGGGCACCCGCAAGCCAACCTCCGAGAGCGCCTCCAGGCAGCCGGTGGCAACACCATCGCTCACGCAAAAAACAGCATGCGGCAGGAGTTCACCGGCATGTTGCTGCAACCAGCTACGCATCGCGCGGTAACCGTCGTCACTGCAGAAGCCGGCGGGAATAATAAGTGCGTTGTCCAACCCGATATGCGCGCTGGCAAGCGCCCGTTTATAGCCGCGAAGACGACGGTCGGAACCAACGAGCCCCGCCACGCCAGACACATGGAGTATGCGCTTGTGTCCTTGAGAAATAAGAAAACGAACCACTTCATAGGCTCCACGCTCCTCATCGGTCTCGATGTTCACAACGTTCGGGAGCTCAACGTTAGCATGAATCGCGACGAATGGGGTGTGCCCCGGCAATACTTTTGCCGCTTCGCTTGTGAGTGTGGGGGCGATGAGGATCAACCCGTCGATGCGTCCATCGCACCAGCCAGGAAGTTTCGCTGCGCCACGCTGCCAGTCAAAAACAGTGGTATTCTGCTCATGAAGGGCAGCGGTCTCAAGGATGCCGTTAAACACTTCGAGAAAATAGGGGTTGAGCTCGCGGCTCTCAAACACCGTGGCAACACCGATTGTATCCATGCGGCGGTTAGCTAGGGCGCGGGCGGCAGCATTTGGCCGGTATTGCAAACGCAGCGCCGCCTCCTCGATGCGTTCGCGCGTTTCCGGAGAAATGCGCGACGAGGTGCGTGCGCCGTTCAGCACCGCAGAAGCCGCCATGGCAGAGACGCCGGCCTCGCGACCGACGTCAGATAGTGTCGCTGCACGGACAGACTTTGCTTTTTTGGAGCTAGGCATTGGTAAATTGACTTGGACCTGTCTGGGGCAAGCGCGGCAGACATGCAAAATCAAATCGGTGGCTCCTTCGCATTCCTCGCCGCAGCTTGTCGCATAACGACAAGCTAAGCGGTTTCGCGGCGATTATCAGCCAACCCTGTCGGCGCTCCTAAAGGCGCGCCGGTTCAAGGAAGCTTGAAACGCAGGACGCGGGTGTCCGGGGTTGAAACGGTTACGATGGCGCCAAGCAGGTCCGTGGTAACCACGCCGCCTTCAACGCCAGCGATCGTCTTCGCTCCAACCAGCTGGAGCTGCCAGCGACCACTGGGTTTACCGCTGAGAGAGGCGTCGATCTGCTGACCGTGACGTTTCACTGTAAGGGTCAAGCCCGGTTCACCGCGAAGTGTCGGCACAACACAAGTGGCCACAGCGCCGTCTGCGATCTCGTAGACACGGAACTGCGTGCCATCGGTAAAATCGTAGTCGGGCTTAGCGTCCTGGCTGCCAAACGCAATAATCGCACCGGCGCGAACGAAGAGCGGCATATTCAAGAAACCGTATTGGCCTCGATGCCAGCAACCGCCTTCCTGGACCTCGCCCGTGAGCAAGTGAGTCCAGCGACCTTCCGGCAGATAATAATCCACCGAACCATCCTCCGTAAGCACGGGAGCCACCAGCAGCGAAGAGCCAAGCATGTACTGTCGCTCAAGCGTCGCGCAGGCAGGGTCGTTGGGGAACTCCAGCAACATCGCGCGCATCATCGGGATGCCTTCGCGGTGCGCTTCGCCTGCCGCTGCGTAGAGATACGGCATGAGACGACATTTGAGCTTCGTGAAAAAGCGCAGGACGTCGCACGCTTCGTCATTATAATTCCACGGCACTCGATAGGACGAGCTGCCGTGTAACCGGCTATGTGAAGACATTAGCCCGAATGCTACCCAGCGCTTATATACTTCCACCGGCGGCAAGCCTTCGAAGCCACCGATATCGTGACTCCAGAAACCGAAACCGCACAAACCCAGCGACAAGCCGCCGCGCAGGCTCTCGGCCATCGATTCAAAGGTGGAATAACAATCGCCACCCCAGTGAACGGGGAATTTTTGCGCCGTAGTGTGAGCCGAACGCGCGAAGACCATCGCGTCGCCCTTGCCTCGGATTTCCTCAAGCAGCGTGAAAACGGTTTCATTATAGAGAACCGTATAGTGATTGTGCATCTTCACTGGATCCGAGCCGTCGTGATATACAACATCGGTCGGGATGCGTTCACCGAAATCGGTTTTGAAGCTATCCACGCCCATCTCGGCCAGCTTACGCAATTGCGAGGCGAACCACTTGCAAGCGCCAGGATTCGTGAAGTCCACTATACCCATGCCCGGCTGCCAGAGATCGGTCTGCCAGACGCCGCCATCGGCCTTTTTCAAAAGATAACCTTCGCGTTTGGCCTCGTCGAAAAGCACGGAACGCTGGCCGATGTACGGATTGATCCAGACGCAGATTTTCAAGCCACGTTCGTGGAGCCGTTTCAACAACCCTACCGGATCGGGAAACGTGCGCGGGTCCCACTGGAAATTGCACCAGTCGAATTCCCGCATCCAAAAACAATCGAAGTGAAAAACGTGCAGCGGCAGATCGCGCGACTTCATCCCCTCGATGAAACTCGTCACCGTCGCTTCGTCATAGCTCGTCGTAAACGAGGTCGTCAGCCACAAGCCAAAAGACCACGCCGGCGGCAAGGCTGGACGGCCGGTCAGGGCCGTGAGTTTGCGCAGGATATCTTTCGGGGTCGGCCCGTGGATAACAAAATACTCCAAGCTTTCGCCGGGAATACTGAATTGTACCCGCGAGACTTTTTCCGAAGCCACTTCAAAGGAAACCGGCCCAGTCTCGTTAACGAGCACGCCGTAACCGCGATTCGTCAGATAAAAGGGAACTGCCTTGTACGCCTGATCGCTGCCCGTGCCGCCGTCCTTGTTCCAGTTTTCGACCACTTGTCCATTTTTGACAAAGGCCGTGAACCGCTCGCCCAGCCCGTAAACGCATTCGCCCACGCCCAGCGAAAGCTGCTCGTGTACAAAGCTGCCCTGGCCAGCCAACTGAACGTATCCAATTCCTCGTGACGCACTGCGCGTAATGACGCGGTCGCCCGACTTGAAGGTCAGCTCCCAGCCGTCCTTACGGCGAACATGCACGGACAGATCTCCCGAGCGAAGCACCGCTTCCTCGGGGTTTTGGGAAATCTCCACCTTAGCGGGAGACTGAGGCACAAGCGGCACCTGCGGTCCGCGTTCTAGCCCGCCCGTGTAATGATCGATGCGTACTTTGACGACATCAGCCATCGGCGAGCTGAGTCGGATCGTCAGCAACGGTCCTTGCAGCGTATCTCCGCGGTGGCGGATGGGCCGTGTCGGCGCATGCACAACCAACGAATCGGATTCGGTAGTAATATCATGGGCTTCGGCCGGATAATGAGCCTGCACGCCCGGCTGAAGGAGCCAGTTGCCATCGGTAAACTTCATACGTCGAGGAGGAAGAGGGTTACGCCAAGTTTAGCGTTAAATTAGATTTATGGATTAACCGTCGAGATCAATTCTTTTTTTGCCTTTCGTTCCAAAAATCCGTGAATCCGTTGATTTGCTACATGCTGCGCCTCTCCGATCAAGTCGTGTTTACTCAGGAGCATCGGCGCTGGTCTTGGCACGGCTGGGAGCCCTCTAATAAATAGCATGCCGAAATTGCCGGTGTGCCACTGTTTCGGTAACGCGGGCAACAAGCTTTCCATCTTTGAATAGAAGATAACAAAGGGAACGAAGGCCTGTTGGTTCTTCCGAAATCTCTTCGTTACCTTCATCCTAAAAACACCGGTTTTTAACCCCCCCAACCCCCCAATTGGGGCCGCCCCCCCCCCCCCCCCCCGCAACCGGCCCCCCCCGGGCAAGGAAAAGGGGGGTTTGTCCCCGCCGCCCGCTCCCGCGGCGCCCCCCGGGGGCAAAGGTTCATTTCTTCTGTAAAATTCAGTATAAAGCATAGGGTCATTGGCATGAGTCCGCCAGACCACGGCTCTCTAGGCTCGCAAAAGATGTTGGAATCCCGCCCCAAAGTTCACGACGGTGCGCTCGATATTCTGTACCTGAGCGAAAGCGCGAGTTCGCCACGCTGGCGCTGACGTCGCGAAAGCAGGCACAAAACAAAAAATGAACCATCTGCACGAAAGGCTCGCACTTTGAAATGACACCGATTTAGCGTCAGAACCATTGATTTAACGTTAAGTCACCCCGTTCCCACCGCTTTTCGCCGTCCCCGTGGCCGTCCCTATGACAAACGAATTCCCTGCTCCGCCTCCCAAGAAACCCGCTCACCTCCTGTTATGGGTGCCGACGCTCTATCTTGCGATGGGGTTGCCCAACGTGACGGTTGGTGCCGTCGCCGCGATCATGTATAAAAACATGGGCGTTTCGACCGAAACGATCGCTATCTACACCAGCCAGCTGTATCTGCCCTGGGTTCTGAAGCCGCTCTGGTCGCCCTTCCTTGAGCCGTTTCGGACGAAGGGTTTTTGGGTGATTGCGATGCAGTTCGTGATGATGGCATCGCTGGGGTTGGTCGCGTTTTCCCTGCCGATACCTGGATTTTTTGCGATGTCGCTCGCGTTTTTTTGGATCACTGGATTTGCCTCGGCGACCCAGGACATCGTGGCAGATGGCGTCTTCATGACCACCGCCTCGCTGAAAGACCAAGCGCGGTATTCCGGCTTGCAGGGCATGTGTTGGAACATGGGCGCGGTGATCGCATCAGGCGTGCTGGTCTCGTTGACTGGCAAGATGCATGATGATTGGGGGCTCTCGTGGCAGCACTGCTGGATGATCATCATGGGGATGGTCGCGCTCATCATGGGCGGTTTTGGAATCTGGCACCTACGCGTTTTGCCGCCGGGGGAAATTTCGCCGATTCAGGGACACGGCATGGCTTCGGCGTTTCGCTCACTCAAGGAGTCATGGGTTTCTTTTTTTCAGAAGCCGCAAATCTGGTTCATGATCGTGGTGGTTTTCTTCTACCGGTTCGGCGAAGGCTTCATCGAAAAAATCGGGCCTATTTTCCTCCTCGACGCTCGTGAGGCCGGCGGACTTGGTCTGAGCAACCAAATTCAAGGCATGATCAATGGTTCGGTTGGCACGGTCGCCTTTATTGTCGGCGCGTTTCTAGGTGGTTTCCTCGCTTCGAAAATGACGCTGCGGCGCTCGTTTTTCATCCTGGCGCTGTCGCTCAACATTCCGCACCTGACTTATTATTACCTGAGTCACGCAATGCCCACCGAGCATGCGTGGATCGCTGGTATTGTCGTTATTGAGAAGTTCGGCTTCGGCATGGGCTCGGTGGGACACATGCTCTACATGATGCAGCAGATCGCCCCCGGAGCCTTCCGAATGACGCACTACGCATTCGCCACCGGCATCATGGCGATGACCAAGTGGCTGACCGGCTGGATTAGCGGGCCCATTTTTGCCCACTTCGAACACAGCTACGCGAAATTCTTCACCTTTGTGCTGATCGCCTCGATCCCACCGGTAATCCTCGCCTTTGTCGCGCCGTTTCCCAAACGCTACGACGACTCGGCACAGACGCCTGCGGCAGGACACTAGTGCAGTGAGCCATTGCCGAACCTTTATCATGTCGCTATGCGGAAAGCCATATCTCCTCAAACTCGGTCTTGTTCTGCTTCTGGCCTCCAGCGTGCTCGCCGCTGACGAAAACTACCTCTGGCGCAACGTCGTCATTGGCGGCGGCGGCTTCGTGACCGGCGTCGAATTTCATCCGACCGAACGCGGGCTCGCGTACGCCCGCACCGATGTTGGCGGCGCCTACCGCTGGGATGAAGCAACCTCGCGCTGGACGCCACTGCTCGACTGGCTCGGCCAGGCTGACTGGAATCTTCAGGGCGTGGAGAGCGTTGCCCTGGACCCTACCGACCCCAACCGCGTCTACCTTGCCTGCGGCACCTACACGCAACATAAGCCTGAAATCGGCAACGGTGCGATTCTACGTTCCACGGATCGCGGCACAACCTGGGCGCGCACGGCGCTGCCTTTCAAACTCGGCGCCAACGAGGCCGGACGTGGCAGCGGCGAGCGTCTGATGGTCGACCCAAACCAGCCAAGCCACCTCTATTTCGGCACGCGACGCGACGGTCTCTGGCAAAGCGCCGACTACGGCAAAAGCTGGACTCGTGTCACCAGTTTTCCCGAAGTGCCCGACGAAAGCGTCAAGCATCATCAAATACCCGGCGGGCCTTTCAACTACCTCGCCCAACCTGTCGGTATCGCCTGGGTTCGCTTTGACAAAAGCTGCGGGAAACCGGCCACTGCAACCCCGGTGGCCTACGCCGCAGTATCGCGCACGGGCGAGAGCATTTTCCGCACAACCGACTCCGGCAAAACCTGGGCACCTTTGCCGAACCAACCCACCACGTTTCGTCCCACCGGGGCCGCCCTCGCCCCTGACGGAACACTCTACATCACCTACGGCGACGAACCCGGTCCTTCACGCATGCACAACGGCGCCGTATATAAATACGAACCCACACGAGGAACCTGGACTGAACTTACGCCGGAAAAACCTAAACCCACGTCTATCGACAGCGGTTTCGGATACGCCGGCGTCTGCGTCGATCCGGTGGACGCAAAAACTTTGCTCGTCAGCACCTGGGGTCGCAAAACGCCCTACGACGAAATCTTTCGCAGTCCGGATGGCGGCAAGTCCTGGCAACCACTCTTGGCCACCGCAACTTGGGATCATTCGTCTGCACCGTACACCGAGAGCATGACGCACCATTGGTTAAGCGACCTCGAGATCGACCCGTTCAACCGCGACCGCATCGTATTCAACACTGGCTACGGCCTCTGGGCTTCAACAAATGCCACCGCAGCAGGGCCGGTTCAACCGGCGCATTGGGTCTTTTTCAATGCCGGCCTCGAAGAGACTGTGCCACTTGCCCTCATCAGTCCGCCGATTGGCGCGCATTTGATCAGCGGCGTTGGCGATATAGATGGGTTCGTTCACGATGACTTTGCCGTTTCGCCAAGAAAAGGACGTTTCTCCGCGCCTGGGTATAAAAACACTGAGTGGCTCGATTATGCAGCGCTGAAACCTGCTACCATCGTGCGCTCCGGCACCACTTATCAGGACGACCGGATTCTCGCCGCCGTCTCTGACGATGGCGGCAACTCCTGGACTCCGTTGGCGAGCCAACCACCTCATACCGGTAATTCCCATCGATTCACCGCCGGCCCGGTTGCGATTTCCTCGGACGGGAAAACGATCACGTGGACACCCACCGGCAGCGCACCGTTCTTAACAACTGATCAAGGTCGGACATGGCAGCCGACTCTCTTGCCAACCAACATGCGTTTGGTCGGCGATCGCGTGGAGCCCAAAACATTTTATGGCTACGACGCCAAAGCCGGAGCGCTGTATGTCAGCACGAACTCGGGTGCCTCCTTTAGGAAAACCCAGTCCAGTCTGGCCGTTCCTCCACGGCACCGCGACACGCAGGACATCGGTGATCTCGCCGCCGTACCGGGCTATGCGGGCGAGACCTGGCTCGCAGCGGGGGGCCAACTTTATCATTTCAAAAAACATGGGCTCGAAATGACTGCATTTCCTTTGCTCTCAGAAGTCGGAGCCGTCGGGTTTGGTAAATCTAGCCCGAACTCCGAGTATCCGGCAGTTTTCATCACCGCTACAATTAAAGGCACCCACGGGCTCTACCGCTCCGACAACATCGGGGCAACCTGGGTAAAGCTAACCGATGCGTCTCATCAATTTGGTTCGGCTTCGCGACTAACCGGCGATCCGCGCGTGTTCGGGCGTGTGTATTTCTGCACCGGCGGACGAGGCATCGTCTATGGCGAACGCGTTCCAGAAACCGGTTCGACTGGCGAACGCCCAGTCCATTAACCCCGATCACACAGGCCAAATAACAACGGCAATAAATGCACATGGAAGAGGCTTGCCCTGCACAAAAGTCTTCGATTTAGCCTTAAATCTCCACTTCATCCCCTGCCGCCTCACGTCATGTCGTCTTCTCCACACCAACTCGCATCGTTGCAGGCAGATTGTCGGCAAACGACTGCAACGGAGAACACCGCCATCAAAACGTCTTCGGGGCTCCTTGAAGCCACACCGCCCAACCCCTGAGTCCCTTTTCCACAACCAACTCCTCCTCCTATGTCCATCTACGGCACCTTCGACGACGCAAACCGCGAGTTCGTTATCTCTCGCCCAGACACTCCCTTGCCCTGGCTCAACTACCTCGGCCAGGACGAATTCTTCGGCATGGTTACCCAGACCTCCGGCGGCTATTCTTTCTGGAAAGACGCGAAACTGCGCCGCCTCACACGCTATCGCTACAACAATAACCCGATGGATAACGACGGTCGCTTCCTCTACGTGAAGCAGGGCGACTCCGTCTGGAATCCGGGCTGGAAACCCACCCGCACCAAACTCGACGCCTTCGAATGCCGTCACGGCCTCGGCTATTCGCGCATCACCGGCAAGAAAGACGGTATTGAGGTCGAGCAGCTCATGTTCGTACCGCCGCAAGAAAACTTGGAGATCTGGAAAGTTTCGGTTCGTAATAAAACCAAGAAACCCCAGAAGCTTTCCCTCTTTTCATTTGTTGAGTTCTGCTCTTTCGAGGCACTCAATGACATGACGAACTACCAGCGCACCTACTCGATCGGCGAAGTCGAGATCGAGGGCAGCGCGATCTATCACAAGACCGAGTTCCGCGAACGCCGCAACCACTACGCACTCTTCGGATGCACCCGAAAAATCGACGGCTACGACACTTCGCGCGACGCCTTCGTCGGCGTCCACAACGGCCTGCAAGATCCAAAAGCAGTCCTCGCTGGCAAGTGCACCAACTCCCGCGCCTACGGCTGGAATCCCGTCGGCGCGCATCAGATCAATCTCACGCTCAAGCCCGGCCAGGAGGAGACTTTTGCCTTCGTCCTCGCGTACATTGATCAAGGCGACCTGACGAAGTTCGATGCCCCGTTCGTCATGAATAAGACGAAGGGCCGCGAAATCCTCGCCAAATATTCCGACCTCGCGGCCGTCGACGCAGCGTTCGCGTCGGTCAAAAACCGCTGGACCGAACTTCTCTCCATCTACCAATCCACCAAGGTCCCGAGCTTGCCGCTCGCTCGCATGGTCAACACCTGGAATCAGGCCCAGGTCATGGCGACGTTCAACCTTTCGCGTTCCGCCTCCGGCTACGAAACCGGCATCGGCCGCGGCATGGGCTTCCGCGACTCCAACCAGGACGTCCTCGGCTTCGTTCACCTCCTCCCAGACCGCGCCCGTCAACGGATTCTCGACATCGCCGCCACGCAACTTTCCGATGGCACTTGCTATCACCAATATCAGCCGCTCACCAAGAAAGGCAACGCCGAGGCCGGCAGCGGTTTCAACGACGACCCGCTCTGGCTGATCCTCTCGACCTGCTCGTACATTCGCGAGACCGGTGACACCACGATCCTCGATGAACAGATCGGTTGCGCCGACATCCCTGGCTCGAAACATACGCTCCTCGATCACTTGGAAATTTCCGTCGCCTACACGCGCCGGAACAAGGGGCCACATGGCCTGCCGCTCATTGGCCGCGCCGACTGGAACGACTGCCTAAACCTAAACTGTTTCTCAGACCAACCCAACGAATCGTTCCAAAACACGGCCAACAAGGCCAAGGGCGACGTCGCTGAATCGGTCATGATCGCCGGCCTCTTTCTCTACGCCGCGAAGGACATGTCTGCGCTCTACCGCTTCCTCAAGCGCGAGAGCGAAGCGGTCCGCATCGACGGTTACTATTCCGAGATGCTCGATATCGTCGAGACGCAGGCGTGGGACGGCGCGTGGTACACCCGGGCGTTCGACAACTTCAGCAATCCCGTCGGCTCCAAGAGCTGCAAGGAAGGCAAAATCTACATCGAGAGCCAGGCTTGGTGCGTACTCGGCGGCGCAGGCCAAACCAATGGCAGAGCCAAAAAAGCCCTGCAAGCCGTGGAGAAATATCTCTATACTCCCGACAAGGGCTGCGCGCTCCAATATCCTCCATATTCCGAGTACCACCTCGAACTCGGCGAAGTCTCCAGTTATCCTCCGGGCTACAAAGAAAACGCCGGTGTGTTCTCGCACAACAACACCTGGATTCATATCGGTTGGACCATGTTCGGCGAAGGCGACAAAGCCCTCGAATATTATCTGAGCATTTGCCCCGCCGCGAAACCCGACCACGACGTGTATCGGTCCGAGCCCTACGTTTATGCACAGATGACGGCGTCGCAGTTCTCGCCCACTCCCGGCGAAGGAAAAAACTCCTGGCTCACCGGCACCGCCGCTTGGTCCTTCGTCGTCGCCAGCCAGTACATCCTCGGCATCCGGCCCGACTTCGATGGCCTGCGCATCGATCCTTGCGTGCCGAAAAAATGGAAAGGCTTCACCGTCACCCGCAAGTTTCGCGGTGTCACCTACACGATCGAAATCAAGAACCCGAAAGGTAAATCAAAAGGCGTGAAGTCTCTCGTCGTCGACGGCGTGAAAGTCGCCGGCAACGTCATCCCAACGCCCACCGCCGGCACCACCACCGTTTCCGTTATCGCAACCCTCGGCGCCTAAAATCGACAACCATCACGTAGGGGCGCAGTCTCGCTGCGCCCTTCCCTTTTTCATTCACCGAACCTCCTTCCACCGCCATGCAATACGGCCATTTCGACGACAAAGCAAAAGAGTACGTTATCACGCGTCCCGACACTCCCCGCCCATGGAGCAATTATCTCGGCTCGACCGAGTACGGCGCAATCATCACCAACAACGCCGGCGGCTATGGCTTCTATAAGAGCGCGCTCAACGGCCGCTTCCTGCGCTCACGCTCCAACTCCGTGCCGCTCGACCAGCCCGGCCGCTATTTCTACCTCCGGGACAACGAAGATGGCGATTACTGGTCTTCCTCCTGGCAGCCCGTAGGCAAACCACTTTCCAAGTACAAAAGCACCTGCCGCCATGGCACAGCGTACACAACCATCTCGTCGCGCTACGCCGCGATCGAAACCGAAAGCACCTACTTCGTCCCGCTCGGCCAAACCTTCGAATACTGGCGCCTGAAGGTCACCAACAAGTCCAAGAAACCGCGCAAACTCTCCGTCTTCACCTACTGCGAATTTGCCAGCTGTTGGAACATGCCCAACGACCTGACGAACCTCCAGTACTCGCAGTTCATCATTAAGGCCTCGATGGACAACGGCGTGCTCGGCATGGCGATGCACCCGTACTACAAGTTTGATCCAAATAACTTTCTCGGCTCAGGCGGCCGCACCTGGATGACGCTCACCGGAGCGCCTATCGCCGGCTATGAAACGGTTCGCGAAAATTTCTTTGGCAACGTTTACAACACCTACGCTAATCCACAAGTCGTCGCCGACGGCAAATGCTCCAACTTTCTCGCTGAGGGCGAAAACGGTTGCGGCACGTTCCAAGCAGACATCGAACTCGCCCCCGGCGAAACCCGCGAGCTCATCGTCCTCCTCGGTATGGGCCAACCGGATACACACGGCCACGCCACCATCGCCGAGTTCGGCAACCCCGCTCGCTGCGAAGAAGAATTCGTTAAGCTCAAAGCCCACTGGCACGGCCTGCTCGCCGGCGTGAAGGTTGAGACGCCCGACGCCGAGTTCGACTCGATGGCCAACGTCTGGGGCGGCTACAACGCGCTCATCACCTACGCCTGGTCCCGCCATGCCTCCATGATCTACAACGGCGAGCGCGACGGCCTCGGCTTCCGCGACACCGTGCAGGATTTCCTCGGCGCCATGCCGCTGCTCAAGGGCCAGATCCGCGAGCGCCTCGAACTCATGCTGACCGGCCAGGTCGCCAACGGCGGCGCGATGCCCGTCGTGCAGCCATTCAACCACACACCGGGAAAAATGCAGCCGCCGAAGCGCGAAGAGTATCGCTCCGACGATTGCCAATGGTTCTTTAACGCCATCCCCGACTACGTCGCGGAAACCGGCGAGTTCGATTTCTACAAAAAAGTTCTCCCCTACGCCGATCAAGGCGAAGCCACCGTCTTCGGACACCTACGTCGCGCGCTCGAATTTAACCTCGAACGTTCCGGCGCCAATGGCCTGCCCTGCGGCCTTCACGCCGATTGGAACGATTGCGTCAAGATGGGCTACGACGGCGAATCCGTCATGGTCGCCTTCCAGCTCCGGTATGGTCTTTTCACCTACGCGCAGATCGCCGACAAACTCAGCCTGCCCGACGAGGCCGCTTGGGCTCGCACCGAGTTGACGAAGCTCGAAGCCGCGATCCAGAAAGCCGCGTGGGACGGCGAATGGTACCTCTGGGCCATCGGCCCTGACGGCCACCGCTACGGTTCGAAAACCGAAACCGAAGGAAAGATCTATATCAACACGCAGGTCTTCGCCGTCATGTCCGGCGCCGCCACACCCGCGCAAGGCCGCAGTTCGATGTACGCGCTTAAGCGCGATCTCGCCACGCCCTACGGCGTCATGCTCAGCGCGCCACCGTTTACCGAAACACCTCCAACCGTCATGGGCGGCGTGATCTATAATCACGGCATCAAGGAAAACGCCGGCATCTTCTGCCACACACAAAGCTGGGCCGTCATCGCCGAATGTCTGCTCGGCAATGGTGACCAAGCCTACGAATACTACCGCGCGTTCATGCCCGCCGCGTACAACACCCGCGCCGAAATCCGTGAGATCGAGCCCTACGTCCACTGCCAGACGACCTACGCGACCTGCAATCGCAACGCCGGCAAATCCCGCGTGCCCTGGCTCTCCGGCACCGCTTCGTGGAGCCACCACGCCGCGCTGCAATGGATCCTCGGCGTCCGCCCGGAAGTCGACGGCCTGCGCATCGACCCATGCATACCGAAACAATGGCCAGGTTTTAAAATGACCCGCGTCTTCCGCGACAAAACGCTAAAGATCGAAGTCAAAAACCCATCCAACATCTGCAAAGGCGTGAAGTCCCTCACCGTCGACGGAAAAACCCTCGAAGGAAACTTCATTCCGCTCGACCGCCTAAAAGACGGCTCCAAGATCGTCGCGATCCTCGGTTAATCTAAACCCAACTATTTAACCACGGTCTACACCGATGAACACGGATTGAAAACGCCTTTGGGTACTTCCTATCCAAATCACCCGTGACAATTCCCAACTAGTTTCCCAACGCCTGCTCCCGCCTCCAGCCCCGACAACTCCCCATGTCCAGCCCCTCAACTTCCGCCGCGCCTGCTGACAAAAAACCTATTGAAGACCGTGTCCCGACTTCTCAGAAGTTCGGTTACGGCCTCGGTAGCGTCCACGACATGTGGGGCCATTGGCTCTATTCTGGACTGGCGTTTCAGGTCTTCAACATCCACCTCGGCGTATCCACGGCGTGGATCGCCCGCGCGCTTCTTTGTAAGCTGGTGTTTGAGGCGGTCTGGGACTCCGTGTTCGGCTGGTGGTCAGACAACACCCGCACCCGCTTCGGTCGTCGTCGCCCGTTCATTCTCGTCGGCTCCATCCTCGCTGGCCTCATGTTGCCGGTGATGTTCATGGTGCAAAACGATTGGTCTGAAATCCAATACTTCTGGTTCATGGTTGGCTCCATGGGGTTGCTCGTACCGATTATGAGCTGCTTCTACATGCCGTTCCAAAGCCTGGGTTATGAACTCACCCCGGCCTACAACGAGCGCACCACGATCTTCGCCTGGCGCAATGCCATGCAGAAGGTGCCCGAAGTCGCCATGTTTGCCGCCGCGGCCTTTACCACCGCCGGTGTTTGGGTTGGCGCAACGTGGACCAACGTCCCCGAGCGTATCTGGACTCTCGCCGGTCAAACAATCAACTGGTTCGGCAACCTGATCGCAGGCATCTTCACGCTCGATATGCCGCGACTCGGCATCCTGGTCAAAACGCTCTTTGGCTGGGCCAAGGGTGCAGAGGGCAGCAAGCCTGACATTCTCCTCGGTGCTCAGGTCTACACACTGATCCTTGGCGCCATTATGGTGTTTGCCGGTATCGGCGTGTTCCTGCTCACCCGCGAACGCTACTACGACAAACTCGTCGTCGAGCGCAAACAGGGCAAAATCTCTATCAAGGCCACGCTCGGCCAAACCCTCGCCTGCCGACCCTTCCGCACGAGTATTTTCATGGCTCTTGGTTATGGCATCGGCACCAGCATGGTCGGCGCACTCGGCTACTACGCCACCGTCTATTATGTTTGCCACGGCGATGTCGCCGCAGGCGGCACATGGAATTTCTGGATGGGCCTGACCGGCATGGTCATGGGCCTCGCTGGCATTCCCTTTTATTCGTTCTTCGCCCGAAAAATCGGCAAAAAACTCAGCATGATCCTGGTGCAGGTATGCGCCATCGGCGGTTTCATCGCCACCTGGTGGCTCTACACACCTTCTATTCAATGGTTGCAGGTCGTCTCCTGCGGCCTGACGGCCTTCACCGGCTCCGGTTTCTGGATGCTCTACGGCTCCATGACCGCCGACGTGATCGACGCCGACGAATTGGAAACTGGCAACCGCCGCGAAGGCGCTTTTGCCGCCTGCGGTTCATGGATAATGAAGCTCGGCGTCGCACTCGGAAATTGGGGCTCCGGAGAAATCCTGGATATTGTAGGCTTCAAATCCAGTCTCGGCGGAAACCAAACCGACCACGCCATATTCATGATTCGAATCCTTCTCGCATCAATTCCCGTGATCGGCCTCGTCGTCGCGCTGGTGTTCCTCATCCGTTTCCCGCTCACGCAAAAGAAGATGGCCGAAATCCGCCAGCAACTCGAAGCCCGACGCGGAAAGGTCTGAGCCCGCCAACCAGATCGGCTCGCCCAGCCACCGACGACTAATACCAACGTCACCTATGTTTTGGACTTTGGCAGGGCATATGGTCTCTCATCCGCCTCGGTCAATGCATTGACCCTTCGATCATAAAGCAAAAGTCTTATACCAATGACCCTGTGCTTTTATACTAAAGTTGATCTTGGCTGGGCTGAATTCTGGAATTGAACAGAAGAAAACGAAGGTAACGAAGAGATCCATGAAGTACCAGCAGGCCTTCGTTCTCTTTGTTATCTTCTGTTCAAAGTCTGATAGCTTGGTGCTGTTGGTATAATTCTTAAGTGACGTTGGTATAAATTACTGCCATTCGCGTGACGGAAATAGACGCTGGCTGTTGCGCCTGGTTCGGCGGCTTCATTTATCGTCCTCTAAAAGTTCGCTGAGAAGAAACATTTTTTCCGCTCGGCGTACATGCAAGACATAGACCCTTTCATCATCGATACGGTAATAGAGCCAACACGGTTTGATCCAAACCTGACGATAATTCTTGTGCGGAAACTCTGGAATAGGACGACCGAGCCTTAAAAACGAACTCAAATTGTCTGTGGCAGTAAATACGCGACTCGTAACTGCAGCTGCTGCCTCCGGCTTATCCAGTGCCATGACCTCAATGATCGCCTCAAGCTGACCCAAGGCCGGTTCGGACCAAATTACTTCAGCCATTTCGAAAAGCGTCGCTTGGCCTGAGTCTGGCTAACTGTGCGCCCATCTCGAACCGCCTGCTCACCGAGCGCAATGCCCTCGATAACTGATAATCGCCGGTTCAATTCGTCGTATGAGTCTACGTCGACAAGATATGCGGCAGGTTTGCCGTGCTGGGTAATCAAGATCGGGCTCCTATCGCTCTGTAAACCAGTGATGATCTCTGTTGCTCGGCGCTTTAAAGTGGTGACTAGCTCGGTTCTCATGAGTGATACTTAAGTGCTACTATGGCCGACGGTCAAGTGGGCTTTTTCCGAACGTCCCATGTCAGCCACGGCCCGAAGCGGCGCGCCACGTGCTCCGCACGTGGCGTGACGCGCAGGGTCGTTGTGCTGTAGCGCCTGGTTCGGCTCCGTTTCTATTCGTAATGTGTCCACATCCGAAGAATCTTCACCGCTTTCTTCTCATTATACACCTGATAAACAAGCCGGTGCTGAATATTGATCCGTCGAGAATATGCCCCGTCTAGATCCCCGAGCAGCTTTTCAAATGGCGGTGGATTCGTGAAAGGATCCTTTTTCAGAATCTCCAAGAGTCGCTCGGCTTGAGCGCGCAAATTCGATGACGCTAATTTTTTGGCATCTTTCTGCGCCTGCTTCGTAAAAAATAGATCCCAGCTCACCAGGCTAAAATCTTCGCCGACTTGCTGAGCGGTTCCTTAAGTCCCTTGCGAATTGAATCACGCATGCCTGGAATGGAAAGCAGGTAGAGCGTCTCTTGAATGCTACGCCAATCGTCCTCGGATACGAGCACTGCACTACTGCGCTTTCCGGTGATGTGAACCGGCTCATGACTAGCCGCCGCGTCATCAACGAGTTGGTAGAGCTGCGCTCGCGCTTGTGTCACAGGAATTGAGGTCATGGGAGTCAGCGTACGCTAAACCGTACGCGTGTCAAGTGGTGTAATTTGCCCAACGTTACAGATCTGCCGCGACCGTGTCCGGCGCGGAGCGTGCGCATGCACGATCCGTGACGGACATGGTCGTTGGCAGTAGCGCCTGGTTCGGCTTAGTTAATTTTAACCATGCTTGCACGCTCGGCAGCCGACAATTGGGTCACCAAAACCACCACAAAGCCGTTTCTATTTTTAATAAGTGCGGTCTGCTCGGGGGACAATGTTTGCTCAATTTTGTCGGGGAGTCAGATTCCACATCGATCCAGTAAGCGGATCGACCACTACCATTCCGATAACTCCACCAATCAAAATATTCCCGAAATACCAGCCTGAGAGCTCGGGACGAAGCGTGATCTCGGTATTTTTATATCCATCTAATTCAAATTTCACAGTGTATGCCTGCCCTTGGAAGTATCCGCGTCTCGGATCTAGCGACACCGTCAAAGGTGTCGTGCCAGTCTGTATAATTTGTTCTAGGCCAACCTTAGTGACCGACACTTTAGCACCCGCCGGTTGGGAAGATACAGAGATACTCCGATTGCCTCCGTTGAATATTGAAGCACAGCCGCCTGAAAGCGCGACTGCAGCAGTTATTATTAGCACACCAATGGCGCGCATTTTGTTAGTTTTTATTTGCATACGTGGAAAATTGCTTTGCCGAACGTTAATATAGGGGTTATCCGCGCAGCAGGTTTTGAAAACCTGGGATGCAGTTCTTTTTACCACAACCATCAAAAAGATGGAGAGGGGTGCAGGGGAGAGGGCGCAGCCCTTTCCCCGCTCTTCCCCCGAGCATATTTTTGGCCAAGAGTGCCTGAGCCTTTGCGACCCGGGTCGGCAGGAATCCAACGTTCTGCGCTTCGAACGCTAACACCTTAGTTTCCGCCGGCCCGGGTTGCAGCCACCACAAACGACTACTCAGAGAACGATGCCTCTCAGCACTCTCCCTATTGCCGTCGCCGGGTGGTTGTTTCGCAAAAGCCATTACTAAAAATCCAAAGCTAAATCCCATGACTGACGCAATCTCCGAGCTGATTATCTCGCTCGATCGTTCCGACAAAACCGCCGCCGTTGCCCTGTTCCACGTCCAGACCGCCACCGTTGACCAATACGTCATCAGCCTTCAACCCGAAGACCTCGACGCCTGGTGGACCAAGCTCCAAGCCGAGCATCCCCATGCCCGCCTCATCGTCGCCTTCGAACAACCCGCGCCCAACCTCGTGGCCTTCTTCGCTGCCCGTGGGCCCGCCGCGATCTACGCGCTCAATCCCTCGGCCACCTGGGCCTACCGCCGCTCGCTGGTTGTCTCCCATGCCCGCACCGACCGATCCGACGCCTACCACCAAGCTCTTTACATCCTCAACCACCGCGACGCCCTCACCCCCTGGGCTCCCGTGCCCGAGGAAGTCGAACAACTCGACCGACTCTGCCAGGGCCGTCGCAAACTCGTCGACACCCGCACCGGCCTGACCAACCGCCTCCAAGCCGTCCTCAAACGCTATTACCCGCAAGCGCTCACCCTCATGCACGAAGACATCTGGCGAAGCATGAACCTCGCCTTCCTGCGCCGCTGGCCCTCGCCCCAGGCCCTCAAAAAAGTCCGGCTCTCCACCCTCAAAACCTTTTTCCATCAACACGGCTCACGCAGCGAAGCGCGTTGGGAAGCCCGCCAAAGCGTGGTGCAAAACCTCGTGCCGCTCACGCCTAACGAACCGCTTTCCGACCTGCTCGAAGTCACCGCCATCGTTGAACAACTCGAAGCCCTCAACTCCAGCCTGCTCCGCTACGACCAAGTCATTGCCGAACGCTTCGCCACCTGTCAGGACACCGCCCTCATCCAGGCTCTGCCCGGCGCAGGTCCCAACTTCGCTCCCCGCCTCTACGTCGCCTTTGCCCGCTACGCCGATCACTGCGAGCTCGCCGAAGACTTTGCCTCCGCCGTCGGCGTCGCTCCCGTCACCGACCAAAGCGGCAAGATGCGCAAAGTCTACCGACGCCTCCGCTGCGACAAACACACCCGGCAAACCTTCGTCGAGTGGGCCAAGGAAACCATCAAGCACTCCGCCTGGGCTCGGGCCTACTTCGAACAACGCAAAGCCGCTGGTCATGGCTTCCAAGCCACCCTGCGCGCTCTCGCCTACAAATGGATCCGCATCCTCTGGCGCTGCTGGAAAGATCATACCCTGTATGACGAAACTCAATACCTCGCAAAATTAAGAACCAAAGCCAGTCCCCTCCTCCAATTCATGCCTCCCACTCCCTCGACAAAAGCGGCATGAAAATCATCTCACTTTTTTATCGACGGATGACCTCAGAGCTAAGGTGTGCCGCGCCTGTGTCCGGCACCCGAGCCTGCTCCGCAGGCGAAGTGACGGACATAGGCGTTGGCACTAGCGCCTGGTTCGCCTCTTTGATCGTGAAGTGCGTCACTCCGGCTTTACGACATGTGTCCATAACGTCGCTTAACGCCTTCGCTGATACTCCCCCATCGGCAATGATGCGGAAACTGACATCTTTGTCTTTTTTAGCTTCAGCCGTAGCCAAAGCCGTAAGCTCTTCAAAACTGACCTTCTTTTCTTCGATATACACTGAGCCATCCTTCTTGACCGCTAATGATGCGGCATCCGCTCCGAAAGCAGACAAAGCCGTCAGCGTGATAGCAGCAATATAACAACCGAGGTAGTATTTGGTGCGCATAATTTTTGGCGAACGTTAACGGTGAGCCATGACTATGGCCGGCGCGAACCGTGCCCCGCACGGATCGTGACGGACATAGGCATTGCGCTCTAGCATCTGGTTCGGCTCCGCTTTCATATCTCTACACTCGACGATTTACTGGCGGTTGCCGTGCCCCGATTGAGCTTCAATAAATACGAGATCAACCATCCAATAAGAACACAAACGAGTAGCGTGCCTACAAAAGCGCCAAGTAACTCACTCGCGTGATTTGCACCATTCTGCATGTCGCGCACAAATGCGACGGCAATGATTACCAACCGGAAAACGATTGGCAGTGCGAATAGGCCAAGGAATACCATTAAAACAATGCGGAATATTTTCATGAGAGTTATTCTGCCGAACGTTACAGGTCAGCCACGGCCCGAAGCGGCGCGACACGTGCTCCGCACGTGGCGTGACGCGCAGGGACGTTGTGCTGTAGCGGCTGGTTCGGCTCCGTGGTTTTCATTTTAGCGGGCGTTTAAAAACAGCGGTGATCTCGTAAGTGACGCCCTCCACCTGACTCAAGCTGAACACATTCACTAGTTCCCATCCCTCCGCTCCGTACTCGTTTAATTTCTTATAGAACGCCTCGTGGTCGAGCTTAGCTCTAATCATAAGCTTGGTCACGTCGACGGCAAACGTCGCATATTCGAATTTCGTCATAATATATAATTCCGTTTTGCCGAACGTCAAAGCTCTGCCGCGACCGTGGCTGGCGCGGAGTGTGCGTCCGCACAATCCGTGACAGACATGGTCGTTGGCAGTGGCGCCTGGTTAGGCTCCGGTTTTTCTTTTTGCATGACGATGATCTAAAAATCCAAAACCGATGATTAACGAGAAAAGGCCGAAGAATATGCCTAGGAACACCGGCCCATTAATGGCGTACCCAATATCGGAAAGCACTAAGCAAGAGCCGCAAAACAGAGCACACGCTGCAAGCGCAATAAGTGATAATGGCGAGCACACCGGGCCCGGAGGATTTCGTCCCCAGTACAGTCGTTTTTCTTTCGGCAATCTCAGCTGCAAAATCAGGAATACGGCCGGCAGGAAGAAGAACAAACATGCTAAAACTGTAAAAGCACCGGGTGCCGTGAGATTTTGAGCGGACATTTGTTCTTTGCCTAACGTTACAGATCTGCCGCGACCGTGTCCGGCGCGGAGCGTGCGCATGCACGATCCGTGACGGACATGGTCGTTGGCAGTAGCGCCTGGTTCGGCTCAGTGGGTTTATTTCCTAATTCCTCACCCCCTTTGACTCGAGTACTTCAAGTGGTCCGTTGAATACGCCAATCGGCGGCAAATCTTGGTAGTCAAATACACGACATTCGACCAATCTCGATCGCTCTTTTTCTTAACGAAGACCAAATCGCGATAGTAGATTGCTTCGAAACCATTCTTTATGTCGCGACCTACAAAAACACGACAAAGTCATGCTGGCTATCGGCCCCAATTCTGAACCTCGATAAGGCCAAGTACCCGCAGTCTGGCAAAACCCTTCGAGCAGCGGTCATCACGGATTCACCGCCGGGAAACTTTGGATTCACAAAAAAGCCAGCAGGAGGGTTACCGCCAGGCGCGATATCGGCATCGTAGTCTTCGTATATCGGCTTAGCTGCGCTGCAACCGGCCACCGTGATTAACGCCAAAGCCAAATATAGATGCAGTTTCATGTTTTGCCGAACGTTATAGGTCAGCCACGCCGTACTGGCGAGTTGAGAAAACAGAAAACGGACGAGCATAGGCGTTGCGCTGTAGCGACTGGTTAGGCGGTCGTAAATCCTCAAAACCAGAATGATAAGACGAAGCGCTTGCGACTTTCCTTTCAAAACAGTGAGACGGCTTCGCCCCGTCGCTTAGGTCGTCAAACCTTTAGAAAACCATAAATTGCTTTCTTTCCTCATCGCGCACTCGAAAATCTTCGGAATCGTTAACCACATCGCAGAACTATTTTGCCTAACGTTATAGGTGTGACGCGCCGTACTGGCGAGAGAAAAACAGAAAAGTGACGAGCTTAGGCGTTGTCACCAGCGCCTGGTTCGACGACGTAAAGCCAAGCATCGGTCTCGACTTCGCCAACACGCCTGCGCTCCGTATCACCAAAATTCACGATAGTGTTTAGGAAAACCACCGACTCGCGCATACGGAATCGCAGTCTATCGGGTTTAGGAATACTCGGTGGTTTAGAATTCACGATCTGGGTCGAACGTTATAGGTGTGACGCGCCGTACTGGCGAGTAGAGAAAAACAGAAAAGTGACGAGCTTAGGCGTTGTCACTAGCGCCTGGTTCGGCGGTGTGAGTCGGAATAATGCAACACGACTCAACGGCGCAAGTACGCGAGTGAAATCAGCGGCAACTAAAGTGCGACTCCGCAAACCACAATCGATCATGTCGGCGATGCTGCCGACTCGAACCAAAAGCGTCGAGACAACTTGCGGCGGGTAAACCAACAACGCCAAAACAAACCTTATCGTCGCTAGCCTGTTTATCTCTGGAATCGTAAACATCATCGCAGAACGTCTTTTGCCGAACGTCCCAGGTCAGCCACGACCCCGGCTGGCGCGGGGCGTGCGCAAGCACGACACGTGACAGCTGGGGTCGTTGTGCTGTAGCGCCTGGTTCGGCTCTGTCTTCATCGGAATTGAGCCTCTCGGTTTTGGATGAATTCTTCGACTTTCTTTTCGGTAATCGCCGGTACCATGACTGTAAGATATCGAACGTGATCGGGTCCAAGCGCTGAGCCAAAACCGGCGATGTCGAACTCTTCGTCCGCGACTCTTATTTTCTTCTTCGCGCTCGCAGCACGCTCAATGGCAATCGACCACGGCTCATCCGTAAATAGAGCGTGTCCTCTGCCGGTGACGTAACATGAGCCGGTGATTTTCATCTTCTGCCGAACGTTATAGATGTAACGCACCGTACTGGCGAGTAGAGAAAACAGAAAA
>JADKHC010000024.1 GCA_016721945.1 Verrucomicrobiota bacterium
GCGGTGTTCTCGAACCCCTCGCCCTCGACGACTGCGGTGCCATGCTCGCCTCCGTCATCCGCGCTCGCGTCGCGAAGATCGGCCCCGATCTCCAGCCCCTCATCGTCACCTGGAGCGATTACATCGCTCGCGGTCAATTCCGGCTCGCCGACGGCACTCTCGCCCGCCAACGCCCGCAAGCCCAGTCCCTCTGGGCCGATGACTTTTACATGAGCGTACCCGCCCTCGCCGAGATGGGCCGCATCACTGGCGATAAGAAATGGTTCGACGACGCGGTAAAAAACGTCCTCCAGATGTCCAGCCGCCTCTTCAATAAACAACTCGGCATCTACACCCACGGCTGGAACGCCAACAACCCCGACGCCCCTCAATTCTACTGGGCCCGCGCCAACGGCTGGGCCGTCGTCGCCATCGCCGACCTGCTCGACGTGCTGCCCAAGGATCACCCGGGCTACGAACCTGTGCTCGCCCAATACCGCGCGCTGATCAATGGCATTTGCCAGTACCAATCGGGCGCCGGCCTCTGGCATCAGTTGCTCGACCGAAACGATTCCTATCTGGAAACTTCCGCCACGGCCATGTTTGTCTACGGCATCGCCCACGCGATCAACCAAGGCTGGATCAGCCCCACCACCTACGGCACCATCGCCCAAGCTGGCTGGACGGGCCTCACCACCAAGATCACCAAAGACGGCGCTGTCGATGGCACGTGTGTAGGCACAACCTTCGCCAGTGACGCAGCGTACTACTACGCCCGCCCCGCCAACGCCGATGCGCTGCACGGCTACGGCCCAGTACTACTCGCCGGGGCTGAGATGATTCAGCTGCTCAAGAACCCAGCCATCGATATTCAGTTCAAACTCCGAACCTATCACTACGTTCCAAAAGCCGGTGGCAAAACCGACTATCGTGAGCACCAGTGAAAGGCGGGTTAAATCCACTGGCAAAAAAGCTCGAGGTAGGGCGCGTTATCCCTAACGCGCCGGAGAAATGTCGCTATGACGCACACGCGGCGGATTAAGGATAATCCGCCCTACCTCGGAAAAAAATCCCGAGGTGTGCTGACCCGAAGCCCGCATCAAGCTGCGCTCACGGCCTTGGACGGCTTGAGCACCGTGCGCAGGCGTCGGCCGAGTTCTTCGATCTGGTAGGGCTTGGGTAAAAACTCCGGCTTGCCGTGGACGTTCAGTTCACGCCGTGTATCCGGCGTTATGTTACCGCTGATGATGATGACCTTGGCCTCAGGCCGTAGTCGGCAAAGGGTCTTGTACACATCGACGCCATTAAGCTGCGGCAGATTCAAATCGAGCAACACGACATCGATCGTACCAGGCTCGCTCAACAACACATCGACCGCACGAGCGCCGTCGCTGGCGGTGAGCACGCGGTAACCGCGTGGTTCGAGAATCGTACACAGTAGTTCGCGCAGGCTGGATTCGTCCTCGACGACGAAAATCGTCTCCTTGCCACAAGGGAATTCACTGGGCGCAATCGCGGCGGGATCGATGCTCAGCGCGCCCTTCGGCGTTTCCAGCGGGAGATAAACCGCAAAAGTACTGCCCTGTCCCTCGGCACTCTCAACATCGAGAAATCCCCGGTGATTTAGGATGATGCCGTACACCACAGCCAGACCGAGGCCGGTGCCGCCTGAGTTTTGCTTGGTGGTAAAGAATGGTTCGAAGATTCGCGCCCGCACATGAGGCGGCATGCCGCTGCCTGTATCGACGACTTTAATACAAACGTAGGCCCGGCCGGCTTCCGCACCCAGCTTGGTTATCGCGGAACCTTCGACCCGCGAGGTCGAGACGGAGATCCGCCCACCATCCGGCATGGCGTCACGAGCATTCACGCACAGATTCATAATAACCTGTTGCAGTTGGTTCGGGTCGGCCCAGATCGGCGGAAGCGATTCATCCACATCGATATTAAAGCTGACCGTACGCGGGAAGGTTTCTGCGCACATGCGGCCGAGATCTTTGATGTGCTGGTTGAGCGGCACCGCCTTGAAAGTGGCCTCGGTCTTGCGACTGAAAGTGAGAATCTGGCGCACAAGGCCGATGGCGCGCTGCGCGGCGTTGTGGATTTCGCGGAGATGTTTGGCATTGGCCTCGTCCGCGCCTACGCGGCTGAGGGCGATCTCGGTGAAGCCGTTGATGATCGCGAGCACGTTGTTGAAATCGTGCGCGATGCCACCAGCCAGAGTGCCGAGACTCTCCATTTTCTGCGCCTGGCGAAGCTGGTCCTCCAGTTTTTTGCGCTCGGTGATGTCTTCGCGCATGCTCAGCAGATGCGTGATCTCGTCGGCATGGTTGCGGATCGGCGAAACCTGCACGAACTCCCACAAAGTGCGTCCATCCTTACAGCGGGTACAAAGTTCGCCGCTCCACTTTTTGCCGGTGGCGACCGTCTGCTCAAACTCACGAAACGATTCGTCGCTGGAATGGCCTTCGCGCAACACCGGGATTTCCTTCTCGAAAATTTCCTCCAGGGTATAACCAGTCGATTGGGTAAATTTCGGGTTTACGTACTGCACGCGACCGTCGGGCGTGGTGACAACGGTGGAGAACGGCGACTGGTCAACGGCGTTGGCGAGCTTGTGATAATGTTCTTCGGCGAGTCGGCGCTTCGTGACATCTCGCCCAACCGCTCGATAGGCTACAATGCTGCCTTCAGGATCGCGCACCGCCAGTTCTTCCCAGGAAAGCCAGCGCCAGCCTTGAGCGGTTTGCCAGCGATGCTCGTGTGAGCCACGATAGGGCGCGCGCGCCAGGCGGGTCGTGGCTGCGGTCCAGTCGTTAACATCTTCCGGGTGCAGCAGCGTTAAGGGATTGCGACCCGGCCAGGCCGGACGCGGGATGCCGAACTTGCGGGCGAAGGCCTCGTTCACGGCCAGGATACGGCCCTCGGGACTACGCACAACGACGAGCTCGACACTGTTTTGCCAGGGAGCGACTAGTTCGTCATGCTCGCCCATCGCGTAGTCGATCAGCCGCAACGTCACGATGACGCTGTGCGGGCGGCGCGATTTGCGAAATACAGGCTGTTCACGAGCGGACAGGCCCATGAGATCGAGTGCGCCGAGTTCAGACAGCGGGAGCCCGATCAATTCGGCGGACGGACGACCGAGCAACGCCGCCGCGCGCGGCGTGAGTTCCTTGATCCGTCGCTTGGCGTCCAACACCAGAACCGCCTCCTCGGCAACCGTTGAAGCGATCGCTGAAGCGGTGGAGAACTGAACGGCGGGCGCCATGGATAAAATTCTTTTATTTGGTTCGGGTTAACGCAGCGGCCCGAAAAGGTCGCCAGCAGGTGCGAAAGCGGTTTGAGTTGGCTTGTTCACACCAGCCCGCTGAGTACGGTGGGCAGGCGTTGCACGCTGTTCGACAGCGCCGCACGCGCGAGGCGGGTTTCTTTCTCGCCGGTGCCGTAGAGGATTTTCCAGCCGGGCAGCTCCAACCAGGCGTCATCGGCAATGGGCGCTACTTTTTCGAAACCGCCCGGAATACCGGCGTACCGCACGAGGTGGTCGGCCACCTGCACCGCCGCAGCGTAGAAGGAGTGGTTAGGCGCAGTCTCTGGTTCGTTGTGGTAATAAACGGCGTCGGTGATCTCGGCCGAGAGCTGGTGTCGTTGCAAATAGTAGCCGCCGATGCGCGCGTGATCCCAGCCGATAAGTTCGCGCTCAAGGGTGCAAACTTCGGCGATATTTTTGAAATTGCCGTCCACGATCTTGCCGAATTCTTCGGGAAACGCGGAGGCCATCACGACTTTGCCGACATTATGCAGCAGGCCGATGATGTAGTCGGTGTCGTCGTCGATCAGCAGCGTGGTCGTGGCGAGAATTTCGCGCGTCATGATCGCCGCGCCGATGGAGTGTTTCCAAAGTTCTTTCCACGGCAGACGGAGTGGCGAGCGGTTAATTTTTTCCATTTCCTCGATGACCGGCGTGGCCATGGAGAGCTCACGAATCTGGCGCAGACCAAGATAGAAAACGGCTTCCTCGATATTGTTCACCTTGGCGGTGAGACCGAAATAGACGGAGTTGACCATGCGCAACAGGCGCGCCGTGAGCGATGGATCGCGACGGATGATCTCGGCGATTTGCGAATTGTAACTCGATTCCGAATTAACCAAACCCGCGAGCGCACGATTGATACTTTGGAGCGAAGCCAGTTTGGGACACGCATCGATCCGCCGGATAATATCTGCGTCAGTATAAGTACGGCGGGGTGTCACGGGAGTATTCGATATTGGACTGGTCGTCGGCATGGCGAGAGATCCGGCCCACCCGCGAACACCGGAAACGGCAGAGCGCGTGCGTGCGTGGATCTTCGTCAAGAATATCGACCCGCGCAGGGTGAAGTTTAGGGGTTTTACGCCGAACTGAGCTACGGCGACACCATTCACAGTTCGTGAATACCAAACGACGTGCACGCATCGCTTTATGAGGTGTTTCCCTCAAGTTTCTGCTGCCACAGTCGAAGAATGAAACATCGCAATATGGCCCTAATATTTCGCGCACGGCAAACGACCCTTCTGCCCAAGACAGTCCGCATGCGCTGTTCGAAACACAAAATGCTTTTGGCCATTGATCCGTATCGGTCCCGACAAAAGCCATGAACCCGGCGCGCGTTCAACAGATCTTGCAGCAAGGCCTCGCCCAACATCAGGCAGGTCGAGTCCAAGCAGCAGCCGCGCTCTATGCCCAGCTACGCAAGCTGGCACCACGTAGTTTCGAAGCACATCACCTCGGCGGAGCTGCCGCGCTGCAACTCGCACAACCGGCAGAAGCGGAAAAACTTCTCGCCCGTGCCATCGCACTAAACCCGCGTTCGCCCACCACCTATATGTGCCTCGGCCTCGCCCAAGGTTCGCTCGGCCACAATCTCGAGGCCATAAAAAATCTGCGGCGTTCAGTCGAGCTCGATGCGAATAACTACGAAGCCTGGGGCCATCTCGGCTCGCTGCTCACTATCGATGGCAAACTCGAAGACGCCGCCACGTCTTATCGCAAAAGCATCGCGCTCAAACCCGTCTACGCGCAGGCATGGTCCGGACTGGGTTCCGTCCTACAGCTACTCAGCCGCAGTCAGGAGGCCATCACACACCAAACACGCGCGATCGAGCTCGATCCGCAGCATCCCAAGGCTCGGTTTTGCCGAGCACAGGCTTATTTTAGCATGCACTGTCTCGACGAAGCTCTGGCTGACTTCGACGCCCAACTAGCCCGCTTTCCCGATGATCTAGAGGCACGCAGCTACCGCCTCTTTATTCTGAATTATTCATCAGAGGTTTCGCGCGAAAAACTTTTCGCCGAGCACCGCATCTTCGGCACCGCCGCAGCCAAAACCAAGCCCTTGCGCCCACAACTCGCTCGGCCTCCGATCGAGCCAAACGAGTCCAAGAAAAAAATTTCCGTCGCCTTTCTTTCTCCCGACCTACGCACCCATTCCGTTGCCTACTTCCTTGAACCGCTACTCCACCACCTCGACCGCGAACGTTTCGAGATCACGCTCTACCACGATCACTTCTGCACCGACGACACCAGCGCACGCCTGCGAGCCCTCGCTGTCCGCTGGCGTAACTTCATAGGCCTCGCCGCTGATATCGTTGAGTCTATGATACGTGAAGATGCACCCGACATCCTGATCGATCTCGCTGGGCACACGGGCTTCAACCGCCTGCCGCTCTATGCGCACCGACTCGCCCCCTTACAAATCACCTACCTCGGTTATCCGGGCACCACAGGTCTGGCCGAGATGGATTACCGTTTCACCGATGAGATCGCCGATCCACCAGGTGAGAGCGATGCGTTCCACAGCGAACGCCTCGTACGCTTTGCGCCCACGGCGTGGAGTTACGCACCGCCAACCTGTGCACCCGAACCCGCTCAGCTTGGCGGCCAGGCCGGTCAGCCGATAACATTTGGTTCGTTTAACAACATCTCCAAACTCAGCTTTCAAACCCTGCGCCTCTGGGCGGCCGTGCTAAACGCCGTGCCTGGCTCACGCCTCCTTTTGAAAAGCAGCGGTCTCTGCGAGGAAATGATTGCTCCTCGGCTGCTCGCCGCCGGCCTGGATCGCTCGCGCATCGAGCTGCTGGCTGCAACCACCACCATCGCCGAACACCTCGCGCTTTACCAACGCATCGATGTCGCACTTGATCCGCTGCCCTACAACGGAACGACGACCACCTGCGAGGCCCTCTGGATGGGCGTGCCCGTTGTTACCCTTCTCGGCGACCGTCATGCGGCACGAGTCGGTGCCAGTCTACTTACCGCTATCGGCCACCCAGAATGGATCGCGCTAAGCGATAATGACTACATCCGCATCTCCGCTGAACTAGCCAACAACACCGCCAAGCGCACCGCCTTGCGCCTCTCCCTCCGCGACGACCTCCGCCGCAGTCCCCTGCTCGATCACGTTGGCCAAGCTGCACGTTTTGGCGAAGCCCTGCACCAGTGTTGGAAAACGAACTCGCGAGCATGAATCCAGCAAAGCTACAACGCCTGCTACAAGATGCGCTTGCCCATCATAACGCAGGACGGTTTGCCGAAGCAGAGACTTTGTACAAACAAGCGCATACTGCGGCTCCCAAGCTTTTCGATCCGTTACACCTTTCCGGCGTGCTCGCCTATCAACAAGGCCGCTACACCGACGCCGCTGACCGGCTCACCCGCGCGCTCAAAATCGATCCACGCTCAGCCCTATGCGAGATGCGTCTCGGCCTCGCCCTCGCCGCGCTCAATCGCCACAGCGAAGCCGAAGCACGATATCGTTCCTCGCTTAAACGAGACGGCAAAATGCCCGAAGCTTGGAATAATCTCGCTGTCACGCTACGAGCGCTCAGCCGCAACGACGAAGCGCTGGTCGCCTACAAGCGCGCCGTGGAATTAAAGCCCGACTATTACGACGCTCTCGATCGACTCGGCGCCCTCGTCGCAGATACGCAAGGCCTGTCAGCCGGAATCCCCTATTTTCGGCGCGCCGTGGGCTTGAAACCGGACTACGCACCCGCGTGGTGCAACCTCGGCCTAGCCCTTACCTTCGACCGAAAATACACTGAAGCACTCGACTGCTTTACCCATGCACTGACAATTGACCCAAAACTTGCTCACGCCCAAGTCGGGCGCGGCTTAGTTCTCCAGCAAACCTACCGCTTGCAAGAAGCCATCGCATCCTACGGCGAGGCGCTGGACCGCCAACCCGATCACCACGAAGCACGCAGCGCTCGACTGCTGACACTCAACTATCTTCCTGCTCAGAACCGTCAGGAGATCTTCGATGAACACCTGACTTTCGGCCGTCTTGTAAATCCACAAGCTACACCACAACAAATATTTATTACCAATACCAGCCCACGTTTACGCGTGGCATTTCTCTCTCCGGATTTACGCAACCATTCTATTGCCTATTTTATTGAACCGCTCCTCCGACATCTTGATCAAACTCAATTCGAGATCATCCTTTATCACGATCATTTCCAAGTCGACGCGATGTCCGAGCGCCTGCGCAGTTACGCGACTCTTTGGCGAAATTTCGTTGGCCAAACCAACGCTGCAGTAGAAAAGACTATCCGCAGCGACGCCCCCGATATCCTCATCGACCTCGCCGGGCACACGGGTTTCAACCGCCTACCTCTCCTCGCCCGCCAGGTCGCGCCAGTGCAGATCAGCTACCTCGGTTACCCCAACACGACCGGTTTACGCGAGATGCACTATCGCTTCGTCGACGCACTCACAGATCCAGGACCGGACGACGATAAATTCTATACCGAAAAACTGGTGCGCTTCTCGCCCTGCGCGTGGGCCTATGCACCACCAGCCAACGCACCAGAGCCTGCGATGCCAACGCCCGACTTAATCACGTTTGGCTCTTTCAACAATTTCGCCAAGGTCTCGTCCGCGACACTGTCCCTCTGGCAACGCGTCCTCGCGGCTGTACCAGATTCGCGATTGTTGCTAAAGGCGCATTCACTGAACGACCCCGCGTTGAGCGTTATTGTGGAGCAAAATTTGAAATCGCTCGGCATAGACCGCAGTCGGATCGAGGTTGCTCGGCCGCACGCCAAATGTGCAGTCGCATCTCGCGCTCTACAACCGCGTCGACGTCGCGCTGGACACGTTTCCCTACCACGGCACCACCACCACCTGCGAAGCGCTCTGGATGGGCGTGCCTGTAGTTACTCTGCTCGGCGACCGCCACGCGGCCAGAGTATCCGCCAGCCTGCTGACCGCCGCCGGGCACCCGGAAATGATTGCGCATTCAGAAGATGAATACGTGAGCATCGCCAGAAAGCTCGCCAGCGACACCGACAAGCGCGCCTCCCTACGGCAATCACTCCGCGATGACATGCGTCGCGGCCCGCTCCTCGACCATGCGGGACAAGCAATGCGTTTTGCTACTGCCCTGCAAAGATGCTGGGAAGCGCGAGCCCGTTAAGAATCAAGCCACAGCGTCGCGAGGCCAAAGGCTACGATTCCTCCGACCTAGGCATTTTCTTCCCGTTGATCCGTGAAATCCCGCAGCCCGGAGGACTAGGTAAAACACCCTAGAAAATATAAAGTATAAAACACTTATGATGTTAATCTTACAAATCCACACTCTGGCCTAGCATCCCATTTGCTTACAGGACACCTGTTCAAGCCTGAACAGGCAGCACAACCAGAACCCCTAAACCTACTGCTCTACCGCCATGAACCAACGCCCGATCTTTTTGGAAAACGCCAGCATCCTCGTCACAGGCGGCACTGGCTCTTTCGGCAAAGCTTTCGTGAAAACGGTCTTATCCCGCTATCCGAATATCAAACGCTTGGTCGTCTTCTCCCGCGACGAGCTGAAACAGTTCGAGATGGCGCAGGTTTTCAGCTCCAACAAGTATCCACCAGTTCGATACTTCATCGGTGATATCCGTGACGAAAAACGTCTCCGGCGCGCGCTCGAAGGCATCGACATCGTTGTCCATGCCGCCGCCCTCAAGCAAGTGCCAGCAGCCGAATACAATCCATTCGAGTGTATCAAGACCAACATTCTGGGTGCGCAAAACCTCATCGAGGCCTGTCTGGACAGCACAGTGAAGCGGGTCGTCGCACTCTCGACCGACAAAGCTGCTGCCCCAATCAATCTCTATGGCGCCACGAAGCTCTGCTCCGACAAGCTCTTCGTTGCAGCCAACAATATCAAAGGTTCACGCGACCTCCGTTTCAGCGTCGTCCGCTACGGCAATGTCATGGGCAGTCGTGGTTCAGTCATCCCCTTCTTTATCGAAAAGAAAAAATCGGGAGTGATTCCCATCACTGACCCGGCCATGACACGTTTTAACATCAGCCTGCAAGAAGGCGTCGAGATGGTGCTATGGAGTATCGAAAACGCCTGGGGTGGCGAAATCCTTGTGCCGAAAATCGCTTCTTATCGCATCACCGATGTCGCCAATGCGATCGGCCCAGAGTGCCAGCAGCCGATTGTCGGCGTTCGGCCCGGAGAAAAGATTCATGAGGAAATGATCACCTCAAGCGACAGCTTCCACACCGTCGATCTTGGAAAATATTACGCGATTCTTCCCTCGGGCGGAGACTATACTGCGGAATGCTATTGCGCGACTAATGGCGCCAAACCCGTACCCCAAGGATTCTGCTACAACAGCGGCACGAACGAACAATTTCTCACTGTCGAAGAATTGCGCACGCTCATCAAGCAGAGCGTTGATTCCGAGAGCTGAACCACTCACGGTAACAACCGACGAACGAAAAGTTTCCCCTGCGGCACCACTCTTCGACTCGCACCCCCTACATGCTGCCTTATGGTCGCCAATCTATCAGCGAAGACGACATCGTCGCCGTAGTTGACGCCTTGCGTTCAGATTTTTTGACCCAGGGTCCATTGATCGAAGCGTTTGAATCCCGCTTTGCCGAAACAGTAGGCGCGAAATACGCAGTCGCGGTCAACAGCGCCACCGCCGCGCTCCACCTTGCAATGCGAGTCGCCGGCATCGTCCCAGGCGATCGCGTCGTCACCTCGCCCATAACCTTTCTCGCCTCGGCCAATGCCGCCGCCTATGTCGGCGCGACGCCCGATTTCGCCGATATCAATCCCGTTTCTTATACGCTCGATCCGGTGGCGCTTGAGAAATCTTGGGCCGCCAATACGCGCGCCGTAGTGGCGGTGGACTACGCGGGGCAGGCTTGTGATCTCCCAGAGATCGCGCGCATTGCGCGCAATCGCGGCGCCATCGTCATCGGCGATGCGTGCCACGGAGTCGGTGGCGCGTTTCACCCTTACAACGAACCAGATAAAACCTGGAAACTCGGTGGAAACCCCTGGGCGGACATCACCACCTTCAGCTTCCACCCGGTAAAAACCATGACTACGGGCGAAGGCGGCATGCTGGTCACGGATAATCGCGAATGGGCGGACCAAGCACGCATCTTGCGTTCGCACGGCATCGTCCGCGATCCGTCGCAGTTTTCGCCAATCGAGGCCTGCGCTCCGCTTGCGGAAAAAGGGACATGGTTCTACGAAATGCAGGAGTTGGGATACAACTATCGCCTCACCGATCTCCAGTGCGCCCTCGGGCTGTCTCAACTCAAACGGCTCGGATCATTCATCGCCCGCCGACACGAGATAGTCGCCACCTACAATCAAGCCTTTGCTGGACTGAACTGGCTGAAAACTCCCGCCCTTCGAAATCCCGCAGACGCCTCCACCACCTCCTGGCATCTTTATACGGTACAAATTGATTTTGATGCTCTGGGCAAAAGCCGAACCGATGTCATGACACAATTGCGTCAAGCAGGCGTCGGCTCGCAAGTGCTCTATATTCCGGTTTATCTCCAGCCGTGGTATCGCAAAACCTACGGCTATGCTGCGGGCAAATGCCCGGTCGCCGAAGCATTTTATACGCGTGCGCTCAGCCTGCCGCTGTTTCCCAGCATGACCGAGGCTGATGTTCAGCGAGTAATCCATGCAGTGAAGAAACTCGCCGGGCAATTACCCAAAGGTGCTCAATGAACTTCGCGATTATTCCTGCACGGGGAGGCAGCAAACGCATCCCACACAAAAACATAAAACTTTTTTACGGGCGCCCCATCATGGCTTACTCCATCGCGGCCGCGCTCGAATCTGGGCTTTTTTCACAGGTGGTAGTATCGACTGACGACGAGGAAATTGCCCAGGTAGCGATTCAGCTGGGTGCAACGGTGCCTTTTCTCCGCCCGCCGGAACTCTCTGGAGACCTCACCCCCACACTGCCCGTCATCAAGCATGCAGTTGAATCTCTTGAGCAGCTTTACGGAGCCTGCACTCATGCTTGCTGTATTTATCCGGCCGCACCTTTTGTTCGTTCCTGCGACCTGCAAGCCGGACATGCCAGCTTAGTGAACGACTCCGGACTGAGTTTCGCCATGAGCGTCACCTCTTTTCCATTTCCTATCCAACGGGCCCTCAAAATAGGATTAAAAAATCGCATCAGCATGTTCCATCCGGAGCATGAGACTACACGCTCACAAGATCTCACGCCTGCATTTCACGACGCAGGACAATTCTACTGGGGCACCGCTGGGGCGTGGAAAAACGCCTCGGGCATTTACTCGTCCGCCACTTCGGCGGTCCTACTCCCGCGCACACGCGTCCAAGACATTGATACGCTCGAAGACTGGCACCATGCTGAAGCCCTTTTTCGCACACTCCATTTTCCTCAAAATCAACCCTAGTACCCCTCTGACCATGCTGCGCTACTGCACTCGCTGTGTCATGCCTGACACCAAGCCAGATCTGAAACTCGACGAACACGGCGTCTGCAACGCGTGTCGTTCGTACGAACACAGGAAATCAGTTGATTGGGCCACACGCCAAAAAGAGCTAGAACAACTCCTTGCTCGTTATCGCTCCCGTGATGGCTCCAACTGGGATTGTATCGTCCCGGTAAGTGGCGGGAAAGACAGCACAACCCAAGTCATCCGAATGCTTCAATTCGGCATGAACCCCCTTTGCGTGACAGCCAGTACCTGTGATCTTTCTGAAATAGGACGCCGCAACATAGAAAACATCAAAAACCTTGGCGTCGATTACGTTGAGTTTTCGCCCAACATCCGCGTGCGTAGGAAACTCAATCGCCTTGGCCTCGAGCAAGTGGGCGACATCTCTTGGCCAGAACACGTGGGCATTTTCACCATCCCGGTCAGGGCGGCTGTGCAATACAGCGTGCCACTCCTAATTTGGGGTGAAAATTCACAGAATGAATATGGAGGCCCCGCCGCCGCCGCAGAAAAAAACGCCCTCGACCGACGCTGGCTCGAGGAATTTGGAGGCATGCTCGGACTGCGCGTGACCGATCTGATCGGACTCATGGGCATCACCCCACGCGATCTCATTCCGTATCAATATCCATCCGACGACGAGCTACAGCGCGTCGGTGTGACCGGACTTTTTCTCGGGCATTATCTGCCTTGGGACGGGCTCGCCAATACGCTGGTCGCCGTCGCCAACGGTTTCGAGTCCTACCCAACCGTAATCGAAGGCTCGGTAGTAAATTACGAGAACGTGGACAACCACCAGACCGGTATCCACGACTACTTCAAATTCCTTAAGTTTGGTTTTGGCCGCGGCACCGATCTGGCCTGTATGCACACCCGACGCGACCGTATCACACGGCAGGACGCGCTAGAGATGGTTCGCCGCCATGACGGGAAATTCCCGTGGACATATCTCGGCAAGCCACTCGAAAAGATCCTCCAGCCGCTCGACCTAAGCGTCGATGACTTCATTAAAATCTGCGACCGTTTCACGAATAAAAAAATCTTCGTCCGCGATGCCAAGGGTAACTTGGTCAAGGACCGCAGCGGCAACCTAACCAAGATTAATTACGACAATCCGCCCTGAACGCCGCGACGCTCCGCCTTTGCATGACCTTGCTCGTGATCAATTATGGAATGGGGAATCTAGCCTCGGTAGGGCGTGCCTTCGAGGAATGTGGTGCCAACGTGTCTATTTCCGAGGACCCCCGCGACCTCGACTCCGCAGAGCGCATCGTACTACCTGGCGTCGGAGCCTTTCCCGACGGCATGAGGAATTTGATCAAGGCCGGCTGGCCGGAAAAGTTACGCGAAGTACTACGCAACCCAGAGGTCAAGCTGCTCGGCATCTGCCTCGGCATGCAGTTACTCGCCGAAGTCGGACACGAGGTCGCCGTCACGCCGGGACTCGGCTTCATTCCTGGAACGGTGAAGCGGTTTATTCCACTGAATGGAGAGCGCGTTCCGCATGTCGGATGGAACGAGATCAACGCCGCGCAACCCCACCCACTGCTACACACCCTTCCGGAGGGGACAGACTTCTATTTCGTGCACAGCTACCATTTTGAGGCGAGCCGCCCGAAAGACGTCCTCGCGACCACTCAGTACTGCGGCAAATTCAACGCAGTAGTCGCCTCGGGAAACATCTTCGGAACGCAGTTCCACCCAGAGAAAAGCTCCAAACAGGGCTTTCAACTGATCCGTAATTTTCTTGCCCTCTGACCGTGCTCAAGACCCGCATCATTCCAACACTTCTTTGGAAGAACTTCGGCCTGGTGAAGGGCGAGGGCTTCGACAGCTGGCGGCGCGTCGGCACGGTGTTGCCCGCCATCAAGGTCTACAACACGCGCGATGTGGATGAACTGATTCTGGTGGACATCTGCGCGACGCAGGAAGGGCGCGAGCCCGACTACGAATCCATTGCCGAATTCTCGTGCGAATGCTTTATTCCCCTCACCATCGGGGGAGGTATCCAAAACTTGGATCACATCACCCGCCTCCTGCATACCGGCGCGGACAAGATCACGATCAACACAGCCGCTTACACGAATCCATCGCTCATCTACGAAGCTGCGAACCGCTTCGGCTCGCAGTGCGTCGTGGTCAGCATCGATGTGCGGCGCACACCCGCCGGAGGCTACGAATGCTACAGCCACAGTGGCAGCAGCCCCACTGGGCGGGATCCAATAAGCTGGGCACGTCAGGTCGAATTGCTCGGAGCTGGCGAAATCCTTCTCACCTCCGTCGAGCGCGATGGCACCATGCGCGGCTACGACCTAGAGGTCGTGGCAGCCGTCTCCTCCGCTGTGCGTATCCCGGTGATCGCTTCCGGCGGTGCCGGAAACTACGCCCATATGGCCGATGTGATCACGAGCGGGGCGTCCGCGATCGCAGCTGCCAGCATTTTCCACTTCACCGAACAAACACCACTCGCCGCCAAACACTTCCTCCGTACACACGGCGTTCACGTCCGCCCAGAATACCATCCTAGCGCCGGCTCATCGCCCGCACCGTCCTTGCCCCCGCTTAATCTCCAGAGCGCATAAATCTCATGAGCACACCCAACTTCAAGACCGAACAGGAGGCCTTCTGGCACGGCCAATTCGGCAACGATTATATTGCCCGCAATAAGAGCGAACAGCTCCTAGCCGCCAACCTTGCCCTTTTCAGTCGTGCGCTCGCGGGCATCGACAGGATAAAGAGCTGCGTAGAATTTGGCGCCAACGTTGGCATGAACCTGCGCGCGTTGAAGCTGCTGTTTCCGGAGTGCGCCCAGCATGCGATCGAAATCAACGCCAGTGCCGTCGCCGAGCTGAAGGCCACCATGCCCACCATCAACGTCCTGAACGCCTCGCTCCTCGACGTGGACCCAGCCGTGCTGATAGGGCAGGTCGATTTTGCCTTAATTAAAGGCGTACTGATCCACATCAACCCGGATGCGCTGCCCAACGTATACCAGAAGTTGTATGACGTTTCCCGCCGGTACATTTTTATCTGTGAGTACTACAATCCAACACCAGTTTCTATCGACTATCGCGGTAACAAGGACAGGCTCTTCAAACGCGATTTCGCAGGTGAAATGCTTGATCGTTTCCCGGACCTGAAGCTCGTTGACTATGGTTTTCGTTATCGGCGCGATAAGAGTTTCCCCGCAGACGATACCACTTGGTTCCTGCTGGAGAAGCGCCAAGGCGACCCGACGCCATGACCCGTTCCCGCATGAAAACTGTCTTTCGCGCCGATGCCTCCACTGAGTTCGGGGCGGGACACGTCATGCGCTGCCTCGCACTCGGTCAAATGATCGGCATGGAGAACACCCTTTGGCTGCAAGCGGAAACGAGCGATGGCCTCATCCGACGATTGGAGGAGGAAGGCGCGCAAGTGGAAAAAATCCCAGCAACGCGCGGCACCCTCTCGGACGCGGACTCGACCCTCGCTCTCGCACAAAGGTTCGGCAGTCGTTGGATCGTGGCGGACGGTTACTGTTTTGACACAGCGTGGCAAAAAAGAATCAAGGACGCTGGTTCGAAGCTGCTCTTGCTCGACGACTACGGGCACGCGAATCACTACCACGCCGACCTTGTTCTCAACCAGAATGGCAGCGTCCCTCCCACGCGCTACGCCAGCCGCGACACGCACACACGCCTGCTCCTCGGTAGCCAGTTCATCCTGCTCCGCCGCGAGTTTATCCGTGCGGACAAAGATCGACCCATTACGAAAGATGCCCGACGAGTCCTTGTCACCTTCGGAGGAGGAGATCATACCAACCAGACATGCGCCGTATTGCGCACCCTGTCTTCCATGCCCATGCTTGAGTGCATCGTCGTAGCCGGAAGCAACAACCCGCATCTGACAGAGCTTCGCGCGCTGGTCTCCGCCCAAACAGATTCCATGCGCCTGGTGGTCGACGCCGCGAACATGCCCGAATTGATGCGTTGGGCCGATCTCGCCGTCTCCGCTGCGGGCTCCACAGCATGGGAGTTCGCATATTGCGGTCTTCCCGCCATTCTCGTGCCAGTTGCGCCAAACCAAAGTGTCGTCGTCGAATACATGCGCACAGAAGGCGTGGGCGAAGTTTTGCTGCCCTCAGAAATCGCGACGCTCCCAGCCCGGGTGGAATCATTGCTGCGCGATCCGAAGCGACGAGACGCCATGCGACGCAAAGGCCAAGATCTCGTGGATGGACTCGGCGCCGCCCGCGTCGTCACGCACCTGCGCGCTGCAGACGTAAATCTACGCAAAGCGACCCCGAAAGATCGTGAACTCTACTTCCGCTGGGCCAATGATCCGGAGGTCAGACGCTCAGCGTTGAGCACGAAAGACATCTCTTGGGAAAGCCACTGCCGGTGGTTCGAAGACAAACTGAACGATCCGATCAGCCTTCTGTACCTCGCCCAAGATGAGCGAGGCTCTCCCCTCGGCCAGATTCGATTCGACTTTGCAGATCGCGAGCACGCTGAGATCGATGTGAGCATCGAATCTACACTACGCGGCAGCGGCGTTGGCTCTGCCCTCATCTGCCGTGGCGTGAACGCCTTTTTCGAAGAAACTGGGTTGTCGACCGCAGTAGCCCACGTGCGCACGGAGAACTCTCCATCCCAAGCCGCATTCGAAAACGCCGGCTTCCGCCTCAAAGGAACGACCGAACTGCGCGGCTGCCGCGTGAATATCTTCACCCTGTCCCGCCATGAATGAGCCCACTTACCTCGTTGTCGGCTCCAAGCCCTGGAATCGCCACGTATTCCAAACAGTTTTGCGAACGAAACCAGGGCGGTGGCGTTTCATCAGCGAACGCGACGAACTAACCCACGCACGACTGCTGGCCGACGCCCCACATTATGTATTTTTCCTCCACTGGTCGTGGAAGGTGCCCGCCGATATCGTGCGAGATTTCGAGTGTATCTGTTTTCACATGACGGACGTGCCCTATGGCCGGGGGGGAAGCCCGCTGCAAAATCTCATCGTTCGCGGCCATCACGAAACTAAGCTGACAGCCTTGCGCATGACCGCCGAGCTCGATGCAGGACCCGTTTACCTCAAACGCCCATTGTCGCTTGAGGGTAGCGCTGAAGAGATCCTGATGCGCGCCAATACCATTTCCGCCGCAATGATCGAAGAGATCCTCCAAACCTCATCAAAACCCACGCCCCAGAGCGGGCCGGTAACTGTCTTTAAACGACGCACCCCTGCCGAAAGCGAGGTGCCATCGCTTCCGTCGGTTGAGGCGATGCACGACTTCATCCGCATGCTGGACGCGGAGGGGTATCCTCGCGCCTTCATCGAACTGAACGGCTTTCATTACGAGTTCTCACGCGCATCGCTGCGTGACGGACGCATCGCAGCCGATGTGACGATCACCCCAATCCAGAAAACTCAGCAGGAGGAAGCCAAATGAGGTCCCATGTTACAATCGCCGGCCACGTAATCGGCCCGGGTCACCCAGCCTACATCATCGCCGAAATGTCGGCCAATCATAACCAGGACTTCTCACAGGCACTGGAGATCATCAAAGCTGCCAAAAAGTGCGGTGCCGACGCGATCAAGCTTCAGACCTACACGCCCGACACGATGACACTCAACGAGAGCACTCCCATTTTTCAGATCGGCAAAGGCACCATCTGGGAAGGCCGCAATCTCCACGACTTGTATAGTGAGGCCTTCACTCCTTGGGACTGGCAGCCCAAACTCAAAAAGGCCGCCAACGATCTAGGACTGGACTGCTTCTCCACCCCCTTCGATGCAACGGCAGTCGACTTTCTGGAGTCGATGGATGTACCTGCGCACAAGATCGCCTCATTTGAGTTGGTAGGATATCCCTCTCATCAGGCGTGTCGCGCGCACCGGCAAGCCGATGATCATGTCGACCGGTATGGCCACCCTTGCCGAGATCGACGACGCGGTTCGCGCTTTTCGCGAGGCGGGAGGCACCCAGCTCGCGCTCCTGAAATGCACAAGTGCCTACCCATCGCCGGCCTCTGATATGAACCTGCGCACCATCCCGCACTTGGCCGAAGCGTTCGGTGTACCGGCTGGACTTTCCGATCACACACTTGGCATTGCGATCCCTGTAGCCGCCGTCGCAATAGGTGCCTGTATCATCGAAAAACACTTCACTCTCTCCCGCGCAAGGCCCGGTCCAGACAGCGCTTTTTCGCTCGAGCCACATGAATTTAACGCGATGGTTCAAGCCGTGCGAACCACCGAACAAGCACTAGGCGGGATCAGCTACCAAGTACTCGAAAACGAAAAAGCCAGCCGCGTTTTTCGCCGTTCGCTTTTCGTGATCGCGGATATGCAGCTAGGTGAATTTTTTTCGGCCAAAAACGTGGGATGCATCCGGCCGAGTCACGGCTTGGCGCCGAAACATCTGGACCGCATCCTAGGCCGCAAGGCTACCGCGCCAATCGTCCGCGGCACACCCTTAAGCTGGGACCTGATCGCCTAATCCACCCATGAATATCCTAATCGCAGCCGCCCATCCCGACGACGAAGTACTAGGCATTGGCGCATCCATCGCCCGCTGGGTTCGTGAAGGCCATCAGGTCTCCGTCCTGTTCTTCACCGACGGCGTCGGGGCTCGCGGCCGAAACACCGCCGCCGCAAAAATCCGGAAGAAAGCCGCGCAGAAAGTCGCCGCAACGCTCGGCTTTTCCATCGCAGGCTTCGGCAAGTTTCCAGACAACCAGCTCGATAGCGTGCCACTTCTGAAAATCGTCCAAACCATTGAGCATGCTAAGAAAAAATTCCTGCCCGAACTAGTCTACACCCATTTCTGGGGAGACTTGAATGTCGACCACCGCTTGGTTTTGGAGGCCGTGCTGACAGCTTTCCGTCCTAAACCCGGAGAAAAGTGCCGCTCGATTCAATGTTTTGAAGTAGCAAGTGCGACCGAGTGGGGCAGCCCAGCCGCAGCCTTTCGCCCGAATAATTACATCGAGGTATCCGCTGAAGACGTGAAGAAAGCGTTGCATGCCTATAAAGCGTACACACGCGAGGTACAAGCCGACCCGCACATCCGTTCCGTAGAAGCTTTTCTCGCCCGTCGTGCACTTCGCGGCCGCGAAGTGGGCTACGAGTGGGCCGAAGGTTTAATGCAATGTCGCCAGCTTGATCCGCTCCCGGCTTAGGCACCCACTCCTGCCTAAACGATCCTCCACGGGATTGAGCGCAAAGACCTAAAGGAAACACCCTAGAGAGCCGTAGCTACATCAGAGGTGTGCATTTCGATGACCCGCTCGCTAGCCCAACATAAGCGGATTAAAGCACAACAACCCTCGCCTCCCATGAATCCAGCGCAAAACCCTGTGACCGAACTTGTGACAAGATATAAAGCGGAGCTCGGCTCTATAACAGAGTTGATCGATCCGACCATGCATATTTTTATCCGTTTGCTGGAACTGCAAAGCTCGCGCGGCATCGGGGGCGACATGATGGAGATCGGTGTCTTTCGAGCAGGAACCGCCTCGTTGTTGGCGGCCAAGCTTAAGGAAAAGGAGCGCATGTTCCTTATCGATCCCACTCAAAACCAAGCCCAGAACCGTCAGACTATCGAAGCATTCGCGAAGGTTAAACCCGAACAGCTCATCTTTCACGTCCTCGACTCGCTGGTGGTAAACAAGTGGCGCGAGAAAGTCCTTTCCCCGTCTGTACCTTTGGTTCGGTTCGCTCATATCGACGGAGAACATAGCTACGATGGAGTATACTCCGATCTCGAGCTGGCCCGGCGCTATATCACAAGTGGTGGCATTATTGTGCTCGATGACATTTTCAATATGAACTCCGCCTGTTGCACCCACGCGATGTTCGACTACCTGCGCGACCAGCCCTTGGTGCATTTGGTCGCGATGGGCTATCGCAAGGCCTACCTCTGCGAAAGCCGCCATGTGGCCGGTTACCGACGTTTTTTTGCCAGCCTGCCCGAATTACTCGGACAAACTGCCAATCTCCACGTCCGGCTTTGCTTCAATAGCTGGGCGCATGAACGTTCGTACGTCACCTTTGACGACTGCGAACCCACCGACCCGCACTATCAGGTGATCGGCAAGCGGTTTCAGTTTCTGTCAGAGGCTTTGGCGGCGATCGAAACGCTTACCTAAATCCCTTAACCAACGGGTTGGGGTAAGGGCGAGGCATTTTCAGCCCGGTTAGAAATCGCCATGAGGCTCTGGCCGAGAGCAGCAAATGTCGGCACCCGCAGCAGCACTGCGGCCGCCCGACGACTTGGCGATGGCGTACCCCTAACCGGCACTTGTTTCGCTAGTCGCAACGTATCGAGCAGCGCAGAAGCGGTGCTGCGCAACACCTGTTCCAGCTGCGGCGGCGATAGCTTCTCAGCGGCGGTTTCGAGCGCACTCACTGCCGCCTCAAGCATATTGAGCCGCACGAGGCTAAGTACGAGGATCGAGTGCGCCATGCCGTCACCAGGATTAAAATCCCGAATCAATCGTGAAATTCCTGCTGCTCGCTCAAAGCCGCCTGACTGGAAAAGCTCGAGGAGCCGCTTGCGCAAATCCTCATAGTCGGGCCGCAGGCAAAGTCCACGAAACGGGCTCTTGAATTCGTAGTCGGAAATCTGGTCGGTGGAAAAATGCAGGAATTTCCCGCCGTAAGTATTGAGATAGTAGCCATAACGCAGGGCGTTTTCGACGGGCTTGGGCGGCAATTCGCTTCGGCAAAGCAGCTCCATCAATTCATTTTCATCCGCAACCTCATATTGGGCGTCCATCCCATCGTAGAAACTATAGTCGGCACAAATCGTTGGCTTGCCCCAGAAGGTGGCCTCGACCCCGATGGTCGAACCAAAGGTTAGAACTTTCTCCGCACCTTCCAACATGGAGTACGAGTCCACTTTTTCATCCGGCAGGACGAAGGTCGCATTGGGCAGATTAGCGGAAGCTTCCTTCCAACGCTTAACTGCATCAGGACTATTATCGTTTGGATGAACACGCACCCAAATATGCGTATCGGGGGTCAGTTTGGACAACAATCGCGCGATACGCCTAATTCCTGCTGCTTGGTTCGGGTAAATTTTTCTGACGCCATTGTCACTGATGGCAGCGCATTCGAATTCGGAGGACGTGAAACACACCAAGCGTCTGGCTCTGCGATCCCAATTCATCGGCACACGACCGCTTTCCTGCAGTTTGGTGAAGCTAAACCAATTTTTTTCCACACGCTGCCTCTGCTCTCGGAAAAACGCCTCAGCCAAAGCATGGGTCTGCGGATGCCCGACCGCATTGGCCCAAGTCGCACCAATCTGCTCGCGAATGTATAGCTTGTCGTGCGGGAGAGCATCCCGGTAAACCGCAAACTTCCGAAAGTCCGCACCACGCTCATGAGTATAATAATGAACGTCGAGTTGTTCGCAGGCACGAACGGCCGACCGCATCATACTCCAACGTCCATTGTAAATATATACACAGTCGTAGTGCACCGCAGCCAAGATTCGCTTAAACGCCAGAAACGATGCTATGGAGGCGTAGAGAGCGCGATTAATGATGGTGGCGAACCTCTTCGTATCGACTGGTAGTGTATGGGTAAAATCGATGAGCGACGAAAGCGTTGCCATGCCTGCATCGAACCCATCGAAAAAATATTTACCCAACGCTTGCTGGTCGGCGAACTCCCGGGGAATCGTAGCAAGACGCGCCAAATCCTCTGGCTGCAAGGAAGTCAGCAAACCCAATGTCGGCACTTTAGCGGAAAGCTGCGAAGCACCTTGTAAGTTGCGACTGACGCATTGAACACAACGCTGGAGTTCGTGATTCGGATTGAGTTGGCAAAAGGGCAATTCCGCGTCGCAAAGAACAAGCTCGACCTGATCGCCCAGTTCCAAATGACGCTGCGCAATCTCTAGATCCGTTTCGAAATGCGGTGTCGAATACGCTAGTGGCGCGTACACCAACACGCGACGAGGCTTCTCTGTGCGGGCAAACGCCTCACGAATGAAGAGGTCGGGGACGGACTCCATAAATCAGTTCATAGGTTATAGTATGCGGACGGTCGCGAGCTTTCAGATTAGCAAGATAGGTGCCACACCCTAGATAGGATTATTTAAGTAATTATCTCCAACTAGTTACGAAACTGTTTATATTGAAGCTGACACCAGTCGGCAATTTTTACCGGCGACTGCTACTGCAAATACGGTATTTCTGTCCATGTCTACAGTCCCGCAACTCTCTTAATTATAATATTAAGTGATAGAGCGACTTGCGTAGGCGAGTCGCCGCTTGACAAACGATCTACTGAAGTACGTGGTTCTTGATCGGATTAGAAGATGCAGGAAGGCCGTTCCTGCAGAATGCGCTCAAGCTATACCCTACAAGCTTCGATATAACAGTGCTTCGCAAAAGCCTAAACGCTTACCCTCCCTTCCTTTCATGAGTCACTCAGGCCCCACTCCCTCCGCCCCACCCACCAAGGAGCAACTTGTCGCCATTTTGGCTTCGTCGGTCAACACCGAGGAATGCCTTTCCTGTGCATATCACGCTGAACAAATAGGAGAGACTGAGCTTCAACTGCATTGCCTTGAAAAGGCGGTCGCTCTGGATCGCAATAATCGCCCTGCCCTACTGGCGCTGGCCGCGCTCTCCCTCGACCAGGACCAGTCAGCAGCGACCTACGCATTTCTCGAAGAAGCAGCTCGAATCGAACCACTCACAACCGACATCGAATCTTTGAAAGAACGTCTCTTTTCGGAGATTAGGCATAATCCGGAACTAGGCGGTTACTTGCACGCAATCGGCCGTGCGACTCCTTCCGCTCCTAGCAAAACTTTGCGCATTGTGCTCCTGACGAACCTCTTTCCGCCTCAGGAACTGGGTGGCTATGGCCGTATGATGTGGGAATTTGCTCAAGGCTTACACGCACGTGGGCACACCGTACGAGTACTCACCAGTGACGCCGTAGATCTCGCAAAAAAACCCACAGCGGACGAAAGTGCCTTCGAAAGCCACGTCCAACGCAATCTTCAGTTGGCCGGTGGTTGGCGCGATGGTCGCGCAGAGCTGCTCTCCGACCGAAGCGAAATCGCACGACGACTGCGTGATAATGCCACCAAGCTCAGGGCCGCCATCGTCAAGCAAAAGGCCGACCTCGTTCTCGTAGGCAACCTGGATCTCCTCGGCGTAAGCGTGCTCAGCCCGGCATTCGACCAGCGCGTTCCCGTGCTCCACGCCCTCGCCAATGCCAATCCTGGTTATGCGCCAGAGGAACAGCCCGCTGATCCACGCTATTGGGTCGCTCCTTGCAGCGACTGGAACGGTGAAGTGTATCAGAAAGCTGGTTACAAGCCCGCTCGCGTCGAGACACTTTATCCAGGTGGCAGAGTCGATCGCTTTTTCCGTCTTTTCCTGCCAGACCGAGCCCGTTTGCGGATTTGCTACGCCAGTCTGGTGATGCCCTACAAAGGCATCCAGACGCTCGTAGACGCCTTGGCTGCGCTGCATCGACTGGGGGTCGACTTTACTGCCGAAATCGCTGGCGACACGCCCGACCCTGCCTTCCGGACCCAGCTGGACAACCTCGTCCAAACCGAGGGCATGTCGGACAAAGTCCAGTTCACCGGTTTTCTCGACCGGCAAGGGCTGACCGCGCTCTTCGCTCGCAACAATGTGCTCGTTTTCCCGAGCATCTTTCAGGAACCATTCGGAATCTCCCAAGTTGAAGCACTCGCCGCCGGCCTGGTGGTCATCTCCAGCGGCACGGGCGGAGCAAAAGAAATCATCCGCGATGGCACGGATGGATTATTATTCCCCGCAGGCGACGCAACCACCCTTGCCTCCAGGTTGAAATTACTTCTAGACGATAGTTCCCTCATGGCAAAGTTGCAAAAAAACGGCCAAGCCCGCGCCTCCCTGTTTTCCGTGGACCAAGCCGTCCAGAAAATCGAATTGCTGGCCGCAGAACTACAAGCCTCCGCCGCAGAAGCCGATTTTACCGCCAAAGCCCCCCTGTAACGAACTAGTCTCCACCGACAGCACACCCACAACGAATGACGCCTCTACGGATATTCGTCTTCTGCCCCTGGGCACAGGAGCTGACGTCTGTGGAATCTTTTCTCGAGCGCTTGCCAACGGGCGATCTCACCGCTCGCGTCGCCAATCCCAAGGACGAAAACCTCCTTCGCATGGCACGGCTCGATTGCGACTGGCACGGCGAGAACGCGCGAGCGTTTGCGCAAATGTCGCACGCAGATTTCGAGTTTCTACCCGCCCGCGTCGTGGGCAGTTCGAGCATGCTGGATCTGCTAAAAACGGAACGTCCTCCAAACGAGGAATGGTGGTTGATCTTCGATGGCCAGAATCCGCAAAAACTCGCTGGCGCCTTGGGCAAATTGCTCCCGCTTCTCACACGCAAGGGTGTGCGCGTGCTTTATTACGCTTTCGACGAAGCAAGCCGGACCATGCCGTGCTTTCGCGAACTCGCACCCCACCTCAGCGTACTCATCCACGACGAGTCGCCACTCGACGACCACGGCAGCGCCGCCCTGCCTACGTCATGCACGTGCATCCATCGCAGTTGGGTGGCCAACCTCGTGCCATTCGCCGCGCCGTTTAACGAAAAACCCGAGTCCAAAATCCTCTTTCTCGGTTCCAAGCTCGGTCTCACCGATCACCGGAAGCGTCAGATTGACTATCTGCGCAACCGGTTCGGTGACTGCTTCGTCGCTATCCACGATCACTCGGTGAACGTCGCCGACCGAACCAGTCTTAATCGTTTCAAAGTCAGTGTATGCCCGGAAGGCCGAAAATTCACAACCCCCGCGATGAGCGCAACCCACACCGACCGGCCTTTTTGGTCAGGCTGTTTAGGCATGGTGCCAGTTTCGGAAAATTCTCAGGCCGGCGGTCGCCTCGAACAACTCGCACAGGACGGCCTGATTCTGCGTTACCCACATGGCGACCTAGACGCACTGACTGCCGCATGCGAACAAGCGCTCGCCCTGCCCGACGAACAACGGCGGCGCATCTACAACCATTTTAACCGCCACGAAACCGTCGGCACTGTTGTGGCTGCAGCCATCGCGACGTCTGCCCGCACACGATAAACGCCCAAAGGATTAAGGTTTTTCGGTCACCGACTACAGTAGCGTAGCCACATCTCGCGGTAGGCCGCTTCCAAATTTCTGGTGAAGCGGCGAGCGTCGCAAAGCGGGCTGAGCAGGAAACGTTCACGCTGTGCGACACGCGTCTCCGCCAGTCGCGGCAGATCGGCAGCGAGATCCACGCATTTTTCGATGTATTCATCTTCTGAATGCGAAACCCACTCTGGCCGACCGAGGTGCGTGAGCAGGCTGGCACTGACGCGGGAGACGTGCGTCTGGCCCGCGAGCGTGACGACTGGCACGCCCATCAAGAGCGCTTCGCAGGTCGTCGTTGTGCCGTTGTAGGGAAACGTATCGAGCGCGATGTCCACACCCTGATAGAGGCTCAGCTGAGCGGCGACTGAAAGTTCATCACTGCGCAGTGCGACCCGGTCGGCTGTCACGCCGTGCCGCGCAAACCGCTCGCGCGTGTACGCGGCCGTTTCGGGGTCGGCCAGACTACGGGCTTTCAATAGCAAGCGGGACAAAGGTAACCGAACAAGCAAGCGCGCCCAAAGATCTAACACCGCAGGATTGATTTTTGCGAAGTGATTGAAGCTGCCGAACGTGATGTATCCGTTTTCCAACGCCGGTAACGCGCTCACAGCAGGCGCATCATCCGACGGTCGGTAACAAGAAAACGTCTCCGGAAGACGAACGAGTTTCTCGCTCTGCCAAGCCTCCGTTTGGCCCACCGGATCGCTGACGGTATCGGTGATGCGATAATCGATCGCATCTAGACCCGAGGTGTTCGGATAACCGAGCCATGTCACCTGCACGGGCGCGGGCTTGCGGGCAAAAACGAGTAGTCGGTGGCGCGCGGTGTGGCCCGCGAGATCAACCAGGATGTCGATTTTGTCTTCACGAATGAGCGCGGCTGCCTGTTCGTCATTTAACCGGGCGATGTCACGCCATTGATCGCTGAGTGCCCGCAAGCGTGCAGTCACGGGATCGGCCACTAGGGCGTTGGAATAACAAAACACTTCAATTCGTGTGCGGTCATGCGCAGCAAGCACAGGCTCGATAAAGTACGAGACTGCGTGATGGATAAAGTCCGGCGATACATAACCAATCCGCAGGCGACGCTCCGGTTCGAGAACTGTCTCGAACGGCCGCTGTTCCGTCTTCAGCGGAGCGGCATGGATCGCGGCCCAGTTTTTATGCTCTGCAAAAACCTCGTCAGGCGAAAGTCCGGCTACAAAATTTACCGCGTAAACGAGATTGCTGTGCGTACTGGGTTGCGGTTTCGCAGCCAGCGCAGCGCGAAATTCGCCGAGCGCTTCCGCCGCGCGCCCCTGCGCCCGCAACGCACGGCCAAGGTTGTCATGAGAAGCTGGATACGACGGCCTCAGGCGTAATGCTTCTTGAAACTGTTTTTTTGCCTCCCCGAGGCGGCCCGCATCGAGAAGCGCGCTGCCAAGAATGTTGTATGCCTCGGGTCGACCAGACTCCTGTGCAATGGCGCGTTGGAAGCAGGTTATGGCTTCGTCGCGAACCGAAAGTTCGAGCAGAGCGGCACCGAGGTTGAGCCAGATCGCAGCATTTTCAGGATTCAGTTCTGCAGCATGTCGCAAGCTGACCGCTGCCTCGGCGAATCGATACAGGCTCTTCAGCGCATTCCCAAGCTGGTGGTGCGCCTCGGCAAGGCCTGGATCAAGAGTGAGCGCTTTCTTAAATTCTGCAGCCGCTGCTTCCTGCCGCCCATGGGCGCGCAATGAAACTCCGGCCTGTAGCAGGCGGAGGGCGTTCTCCTGTTGAATAGGATTTGGCGGCACGGTGACGCGTTTTGCAGGAGCCATTCCATGCGTGAACGCCGCTGGGGCAACCCTTGAAAAGCAGAACCCCCGCGTGCGCGAACACGCGGGGGCCTTGGGAAGACCTTATCAGACGTTTTTTATTGGTACGTTTTACTGCAACAGTTTCAGTGCGGTCTGGGCCGAACCATTGGCCTGAACTAGCATGGAGGTGCCAGCCTGGACCAAGGTGTTCCAACGTGCCAACTGCGTCGATTCGGAGGCCACGTCCACATCGAGGATGCGGCTGGTAGCGGCTTCTAGATTCGCTTTGTTGGTCGTTAGCAGTTCAGACGCGAAGCCGAGGCGGCTCTGCTCTGCACCGTTGTTAGCGCGCATGGTGGCCACGTTCTGGATCGCAGTCGTGATCGCGGTCAGCGTGATGGCAGTTGCGCCAAGGCTGTTCGCGGTCGAACCGGCAACCGTGAGCGCACCGACACCCGAGGAGGTGTTCGAGAGTTCGCGGTTATTGAGCGCGACGGCAGAGGAGGTGCTTCCATCTTCGGTGACCGACACCGAGAGGGCTGGAGTTCCCGCAGAACCAAACAGCGCTACACCGTTGAACTTTTCCGAGGTCAGAGCAGTCAACTGTGCCTGTAGAGCTGTGAACTCCGAGTCATAGTTAGCCTGATCCGACGTGTTCTTGGTGGGATCGACGTACAGCGTTTTCAATTCGCTGATACGATCGAGGACCTTGCCTGCGACTTTCAGCGCACCGTCCTGCGTCTGCAGGTAGGAGGTGGCGTTGCCGATGTTGGCCAGAGCTGCGCCCTGGCGTCGAGACGCCGCACCTAATTTCATCGAGACCGCAAGGCCGCCGGCGTCGTCGGCAGGACTTACAATCTTCGATCCGCTCGAGAGCCGATTCAGGCTCTTTTGCAGCATTGCGTTTGACGAGGCCAGGTTGTTTGACGCAACCGTAGCCGAGTAGTTTGTGTTAATTACAACTGCCATGATGGTATCTTTCCTTGATGAGTGCGACGTCCGTCGTCGCCACGGGCCCAGAGTTTCAGCGTGGTCCACGCTGTTCGGAGCGAACGCTCCAAAATTGTCACCCTGCGATGGGTTAACTAGCTGCTAGTGGTAATAAGGAACTGACCGGTTCTATCGGCTGACTCGGCGCATTTTTTGGCGAAATGCACCACACCGGGTTATCTTTGCCCTGCTTCTAAGGGGATTCCCTCCTAACCCCCGCGTGCGCGAACACGCGGGGGCCTTGGGAAGACCTTATCAGACGTTTTTTATTGGTACGTTTTACTGCAACAGTTTCAGTGCGGTCTGAGCCGAACCATTGGCCTGAACTAGCATGGAGGTGCCAGCCTGGACCAAGGTGTTCCAACGTGCCAACTGCGTCGATTCTGAGGCCACGTCCACATCGAGGATGCGGCTTGTAGCTGCTTCGAGGTTCGCCTTGTTGGTCGTTAGCAGTTCAGACGCAAAGCCGAGTCGGCTCTGCTCTGCACCGTTGTTAGCGCGCATGGTGGCCACGTTCTGGATCGCTGTCGTGATCGCGGTCAGCGTGATGGCAGCTGCGCCAAGGCTGTTCGCGGTCGAACCGGCAACCGTGAGCGCACCGACACCCGAGGAGGTGTTCGAGAGTTCACGGTTATTGAGCGTGACCGCAGAGGACGTGCTTCCATCTTCGGTGACCGACACCGAGAGGCCTGCAGTTCCCGCAGAACCAAACAGCGCTACACCGTTGAACTTTTCCGAGGTCAGAGCAGTCAACTGTGCCTGTAGAGCTGGGGAACTCCGAGTCGCAGTTAGCCTGATCCGACGTGTTCTTGGTGGGATCGACGTACAGCGTTTTCAATTCGCTGATACGATCGAGGACCTTGCCTGCGACTTTCAGCGCACCGTCCTGCGTCTGCAGGTAGGAGGTGGCGTTGCCGATGTTGGCCAACGCTGCGCCTTGGCGGCGTGACGCCGCACCTAATTTCATCGAGACCGCAAGGCCGCCGGCCCAAAATTGTCACCCTGCGATGGGTTAACTAGCTGCTAGTGGTAATAAGGAACTGACCGGTTCTATCGGCTGACTCGGCGCATTTTTTGGCGAAATGCACCACACCGGGTTATCTTTGCCCTGCTTCTAAGGGGATTCCCTCACTCCGTGGAGCTCCAGCTTGGCGAACTAGAGCCCGAGAGCGTTGAAAGCAGAAGCGTTAAAAAAACTTACTGGAGCAACTTCAGCGCGGTCTGCGCGCTCTGGTTGGCCTGCGTCAACATCGACGTACCAGCCTGGACCAGCGTGTTCCATCTGGCTAACTGGGTTGATTCGGCGGCCACATCCACATCAATGATGCGACTATTAGCGGCCTCCAGATTGCTCTTGTTGATAGTGAGGAGTTCAGCGGCAAAGGTCAGGCGGCTCTGCTCAGCGCCGTTGATGGCGCGGAAGGTAGCCACATTCTGAATCGCGGTCGTGATTGAGCTCAAAGCCAAACCAGCACCCAGGTTGGTGACCGACGTTGCCGTGAGAATACCGACACCGGAACTCGTGTTCGACAAATCGCGGAACGCGATGGTCACAGCAGAAGAGGTACTGCCATCCTCGGTCACAGCCACCGAGAGGTCGGTGGTTCCAAAGATACTCACACCGTTAAATTTCTCACTCGTGAGCGCGGAAAGCTGTGCCTTAAGCGAGATGAACTCCGAATCGTAGTTCGACAAATCCGAAGCGTTTTTCGTCGGATCGTTGTACAACGTTTTCAGTTCACTGATACGCTCGAGCACCTTGCCCGTGACTTTGAGCACGCCATCCTGCGTTTGCAGGTAGGAAAGTGCATTGCCGATATTGGCTGTGGCCGCGCCAGACCGTCTAGCCGCTGCGCTCAATTTCATCGAGACAGCAAGGCCACCGGCATCGTCGGCGGGGGAAACAATTCTCGAACCACTAGAAAGCCGGTTGAGGCTCTTCTGTAGATTGTCGTTCGAGGTCGCCAGGTTGTTCGCGGCAACCGTGGCCGAATAGTTGGTATTAATGACGACTGACATGGTAATCTTCCTTGATTTAACTACCACTTCCGTGTGGCGACGTGACCGAGGGTGGATCCGGTCCGCTCCGGCTGCGAGACTCTTCGCAGTTGCCCAATTTAACGGCGCAATAGGGTAAACTCTTTAGTCGAAAATAAAAAAAATACCCATGCACCCGGAATCACTTGTATTGTAGAGATAAATACACATTTCGCGCTGTGCAAAAAAAACATTCTGTCCACGTTTTTCTGAAAATGTCTGTTTAAGTTCGCCGCAACGACGCTTTCCGCCGCGCCGTGATCGTCGCTAACTCACAGTCCTGTCCAGCTACAAGCGCCGCGCCGAAAATCCGGCGATCCTGTTCACCCACAAGGTGCGCCCCGGAGACCGTCACCTTCCCCCTGTCAAAGCTCAAGTTTTCTCCTCCGGTGACGATACCTCCCACAATGCCTGTGTAGTTTTATCTCGATACCTTTCCCGCCATGACTGCTATCAATGTTTCCTCTCTTGGTTCCTCTCTCACCGGGTCCACCTTCGACTGGCAGTCCTTCGTGGACAGAATTATTGAGCTCGATAGTGCGCCTATCACCAAACTTCAGAACGAGCAGGCTACTAATATCGATAAAGTTACCTCTCTCGATTACGTAAAAACATCTCTCACTGAGCTCCAGACGGCCTCTAAAGCACTCAACGCATCCGGCCTGTTCACCGGCCGCACCGCCACTTCCTCGGTCACAGGCTCGACTTGGGCACTCACCGCCGCAAGCGGTGCCACCTCAGGCTCCTACGCAATCGCTATCTCCCAGCTCGCAACCGTCAGCAAACGCGTCGGCGCGAGTAATATCGGCGCCGCCATCAGCACAACTAACGATGTGTCGGGCGTTACCCTGGCGACCCTCCCTACCTCTATCGCCGCCACGGCTGGCACCTTCACTCTCAACGGCGCACAGGTCACTGTCGCGCTGACCGATTCCCTCCAAAGCGTTTTTGCCAAGATTTCCGCTGCCACAGGCGGCGCAGTCACCGCCACCTACGACTCCGCCACCGACAAGGTTTCACTCAACTCAGCCTCGGAAATCGTCCTCGGCTCAGCCACCGACAGCTCCAACCTGCTCTCCGCGCTCCAACTCTTCAACAACGGCACTGGCACCATCGCCAGCAGCAACTCCATCGGCACCGTCAACACGAAAGCCACGCTGGCCAACGCACGACTCTCCCAAACCATCACCGCCGTGGATGGCTCGGGCAACGGCACCTTCGCCCTGAACGGCGTATCCATTGCCTATAATATCAATACCGATTCCCTCAATGACGTCATTACGCGGATCAACAATTCCGCTGCTGGCGTCACCGCCTCCTACGATACCGCCTCCGACCGGATGGTCCTCACAAACACAATCACCGGTGACGTGGGGTTCGGCCTGAGCGAGACCGCTGGAGGCCTGCTCGGCTCCCTCGGCATCAGCATGAGCACCGTCGGCGCAACCACAACACGCGGCAAGAACGCCCAGTTCACCATCAACGGGGGCGCAACTATCTCTAGCACCAGTAACACCCTCAGCAGCGCCGTGACTGGCATCACCGGTCTCACCGTCCAAGCCACGACTGACGGCACCCAAACCATAACCATCGCCAGCAACACCACCGCGATGAGGTCTGCCATCCAAACCTTCATCGAGAAATACAACTCGGTCCAAAGCTTCATCGACACCCAAACCTCCGTCTCGGTGAAAAACGGTATAGTCAACGCCTCCGTTCTCAGCAACACTCGCGAAGTCGAGAACTGGGCACATGTCTTGCGCGGAAAAGCCTTTAGCGCCGTCAGTGGCCTGTCCGGCACCATAAGTCGCCTAGCCGATCTGGGCATCGATTTCACCGGTACCGGTAACCAGCTTCTCATCCGCGACAGCTCCAAACTCGATAATGCCCTCGCCAATAATCCGACTGATGTCGCTGCGTTTTTTAATACCACCAGCACCGGTTTTGCGGCTAAGATGGATGGTTACCTGACCACATTACTTGATTCAAGCGGTACGGGTACCAACGGGGCTATCACTGCCCTCGTTAATAATCTCACCTCCCAGAACGTCGGCATAGACAGACAAATCGCCCAAATCCAGCGCCAGCTCGATTCCGAGAAAGAGCGGATGACCATCAGTTTCCAGGCCATGCAGATCGCGCAATCCAACGCCAAAAGCATGATGGATGTGTTGAAAAACGCGTTCTCCAACACAAACAACAGTAACAATAACTAGCCGCCAGCAGTAAGCGTCATAGAAACAGCCTGCCCGCATCACGGTGAGTTTTAGCACGCCTTTTCTTGCGATTTCTTTTTCCTGAACCGCACATGACAACACCCCGCATTGCCACACTCGCCCTGTTCGCCCTGCTCCTTGCTGGCTGCGCCTCCCTCCCTTTACCCAAACGCGACGGAGCCATCGTCGGGCCCTATTTCACCCCCGCCAACGTCAAGACCCTGGCTAAAATGCCAGCGGAAGTGCGCCGCATCGTAATCCTTCCCGTTGCCGGCGGCCCCACCCTAACCGAAGAAACCCTCCTAACGCTCGACTCCGTCTGCCAAAGCGAACTCAACCGCACCGGACGCTTCGAAGTCGTCCCCCTCACGCGAGACGCCCTTGCTGCAATTTCGGGCCTGCGCCAGATCAGCTCCGTCGAACGCCTACCCATCGCACTCCTCGATAAACTACTCAACATCTACAACACCTACGGAGCCGACGCCATTCTCTTCATCGACGTCACCACCTACTCGCCCTATCCGCCCCTCAAACTCGGCCTGCGCACCAAACTCGCACGCGTCTCCGACGGCGAAATTATCTGGGCCGCAGACAACGTCTTCAACGCAGCAGAACCCCGCGTAGCCAACTCAGCCCGCCACCATGCCGAAGGCCTCGGCACCGACCGAGGACGCACCGACCTCAGCCACACCATTTTGCAAAACCCTCAACGTTTCGCTGGTTACGTCGCCGCTGCCACCTTTGTCACCCTTCCCCCGCGCTAGAGCCCGTTTTGCCCACTACAAAACACGGCAAAAACGAATTTGTAAAATTCGGGCGTTTTTTAATTCAAGCCAACGCGAATCCAGCCGATAACTAGGATAGTAAAACAAACGGCGTTCCCTGTATCGCTTCCCTGTTAGGGCTGACCGTTCATCCCTGAACATTTATATGATACAATCCACGTCCAATCTATCCGGCTATTATCGGGCAGATTCTATTTCCATCTCATCCGGCCAGAAGTCGTTCACAGCCAAGGCTCAGCCCGGCGTTGGCGACTCTCTCTCCAGTGCTAACACCAGCAGCCTCCGCGAAGCACTGGCCCAGACCTCTGAAATTCGCCCCGAAGTTGTGGCCAGAGGCAAAGCGCTCGCCGTCGATCTCTCGTATCCCCCGCGCCAGATTCTAGAAGGCCTGGCCAAACTCATGGTCGATTCCCGCGATCCCTCCAGCAACGCCTAAGCCGTCGAACCCATGCCTCCCACAATGGCTCAAGGCTACGCTCGCGCGTATCAATCACAGTCGGTACTCACCGCCAGTCCGGGCCACCTCGTCCTCATGCTCTACGACGGAGCACTGCGATTCCTCGGTCATGCACGCGATGCCCTGCAAGCGCCAGAAGACAGCCCACGCCGTATTGAAATCATCAATACCAACCTTATCAAAGCGCAGAACATCCTCGCGGAACTTCGCGCCAGCCTCAACCACGATGCTGGAGGCGAACACTCCGCCAACCTCGATCGACTCTACGACTACTACATTCGACGACTCCTCGCGGCCAACATGAGAAAAGACGTGGAGCCCGTAATCGAAGTCGAAACCCTCGTCCGCTCGCTCCGCGACGGCTGGGCCGAAATGCTCTGCGCTCACGAAACGGAGCGACTCCAGCACGCCCGAGGCGTCGCCTGACCCCTTTCTCTCCCATGGAGACACCGCACCAGACCATCGGCCGCCTCCTTTCTGCGGTCGAAGCCCTCACCCGTGAAGAGGAGCATCTTTTCAATCAAGGTCAGTACGTTGAATCCACCACCGTGCAACAGCGGGCCATGCCCCTTGTGCGCAAAATTGCCGAACTACTCGTCGGACCCAACGTTGCCCAAACCCTCGAAGCCGACCTTCAAAGCCGCCTCCAGATACTCCTGAAAAACCGTCAGGACCACTACGATCAACTCTCTGCCCGGCTCGAAGCGACCCAAGTGGAACTCGATAAAATTTCCGCCGCCCAAGTACGAGCGCGCCGCATGCGCCCCGTCTACCGCGAGCCCGCCAACGCCTCCTTCGCCGCCGAAGGCTAAACCTTCGATCCGCAGTTGGGTTGTGCAGGAGCGGCAACCATCGACTCCGTGAGGTTGTTAAATTGTCCCGCTGGACTCATGCCTCAACGCTTGATTACGTCGCTGCATGCCAGTGCCCGTGACCAGCCAAGATCCTAGCCAGCACACAGGTCCAAAGGACTCCATTTGGAATCGGCGCTGGATCATCCTGCTCGGCGGCGCCCTGCTCGCGGGATGCCTCTTCGCCGCCTACCACAACACTTTTGCCGTACCGTATCTGCTCGATGATGCCGACTCGATCGAGAAGAACAAAACCATCCGTAGTCTGGCCACGGCGTTTTTTCCCCCAACCAATAGCGGCATCACGGTCAGCGGGCGCCCGTTGCTCAACCTGTCATTGGCTATCAATTACCGCCTTGGTGGTACTGGCTTGTTCGGCTATCATCTCGGCAACCTCCTGATCCACTTCGCCGCCGCGCTGTCCTTATTCGGCGTGATACGGAGAACGCTTCAGCTGCCCGCGATGGCCGCACGCTACGGCAAACACGCAACTTTGCTGGCCTGGTTCTCCGCCGCCTTATGGGCACTGCATCCGCTGCAAACCGAGTCGGTAACGTATATTATCCAACGCGCCGAATCGCTGGTCGGGCTCTGTTATCTATTCACGCTGTACGCTTTCATCCGTGCTGTGGAAAAACCATCGCGCCTGTGGCCCACCATCACCATCATCGCCTGCTTGCTCGGCATGGCGGCGAAGGAAGTCATGGCGACAGCGCCGCTGATCCTGTTATTATATGATCGCACATTCGTGAGCGGCACGTTTGCAGAAAGCTGGCAACGTCGTGGTCCACTCTACCTTGCACTCGCGGCAACCTGGGGCGTGCTGCTGGCACTGGTTATATCAAGTGGCGGCCGCGGCACTTCGGTGGGATATAGTGCCGTTTCCTGGTTAGACTACCTGCTGACCCAAGGTCCGGGCATCACAACTTATCTAGCTCATTCCTTTTTCCCAGCGAACCTCATCTTTGACTACGGTGCCGTTGTCGAAATGAGGCCGCTGGTCTTGGCTGGAGGCATACTCACTGTCGCCACACTCCTGGCGGTAACGGTGATACTATTAGTGAAGAAGCCGAAAGCCGGTTTTTTCGGTGCGTGGTTTTTTCTTATTCTTGCGCCTACCTCCAGCATCATCCCGGTCGCAACACAGACACTCGCTGACCATCGCATGTATGTGCCCCTGGCCGCACTTGTCGTCGGCCTGGTGTTATTGATCCATCAAACATCCAAAAGATATTATTGGAGCCTGCTCGCGCTTCTCGCAGCGGTTCTTGGAATTGTCACTTTTCAGCGCAACGCCAGTTACAGAAGTAACATTTCGATCTGGGAAGACACGGTGCAAAAGGTGCCCGACAACGCACGCGCGCTTAACAATCTCGGGAGCTATTACCTGGCCGGAAACAGGATCGACGAAGCGATTATCCGCTTTTCCGAGGCCCTTAAATTCGTACCCAACTACCCCTTTGCAAACTGCAATCTGGGACGTGCATTGATATATAAAGAAACGGAAACCTCGGAGTCCAGCCATGCCATTAACGATCTTGCCGATGGTATTAGGTTTAGGCATACCCCCACGACAGTCGCGAACGAGTACGGGGCCGCAGGAAACAAGAAAATCGAAGAAGGACTGGCTTTGCTCGAAAAGGCAGTTCGAGCCGAACCAACCAACTCCTTCTTTTTGGCTCATTACGGGAACGCACTTCTTTCGCTCAAGCAGCCCGAGGCGGCCGTGGCCCAACTTGAAAAAGCGGTCGCATTGGAGCCAGGCAACCACGATATGCAGTACAATCTCGCCAACGCCCTCGCGCGCATCGATCAGAACGAGAGAGCAGCAGTCCATTTTCAAATTGCGCTCCGCTTGAAGCCTGACGACGCCGAGACATTGACTAACTATGGAGCTTTGCTGCGCCGAATGAACCGTATATCCGAAGCCATTGACCGGCTTGAAAACGCGCTACGGCTAAACCCAAACTCCGCGCGGACGCATAGTAATCTAGGCGTCGCCCTGCTTGAAGCTGAGCGCACAGACGAAGCGATTGCCCACCTTAAAGAAGCACTCCGACTCGACTCAAATATAGCCCAAGCCCGATACAATCTCTCCAATGCCCTCGCGGAAACGGGCCATACTGAAGAAGCCATCACGCACCTTGAAGCATTGCTAAAAAAGGAACCTCCCACAGCAGAGCTACTCAGCAATCTTGGCGTCCTTTATGCCCGCGCAGGTCGGCTCGATGAAGCTTTGGTCCAAACAAAACGCGCACTTGAAATCGATCCGAGCTACCGTGCGGCTCAAGAGAACTTCGATAAAATCTCCGCCTATATTCGTAATCACCCGAATGGTTAGAATGACTGCCGATCAATAACGTCACCAGCGGACTGGCACCAATTTTATAAACCAAAAGAGCCAGCCACCCGAAAGCGACTGGCTCTGTAATTGATAAAAGTGAAACGTCTTTACCGATTTAGAACGAACCCTTCACACCCACGTTAATACTGGCACCGTAGTTGCCGTTGCGGGTCGTGAATACATCGCGCTCCTGGTAATTAAACTTCGCTGAGTTGAAGACATTGTTCACACTGACAAACATGATCGCATAGCGACTGAGTTCGTATTCTGCACTAGGGCTGATCACCCAACGAGCCGACTGATATGCTGTGGTGTTGGTATTGTTGGCAGTTGTGACCGGCGTGAACGAGCCATCCGTACCGAGAGTAAGGCCAGTGAGTGCGCCACCTTGAATCCTTTTCGCTGTCCAAGTCGCAGCGATCTGGGCCTTAAATTTACCGTATTTATAGCGGAGGATCAGGTTGCCTTGGTCGAGCGCCATACCATCACCAGCGTTGGGTACGAGTGCCCACAACCGTTCTTCCTTCGGCGAATAATGGCTGAAGTTCGCCGTGACACCCAAGCCTTTCAACGCACCCGGGAGGAACGAGAGCTCCTAGCTATAAGCCAACTCGAAACCCCACATGGATGTCTTGGGGCCGTTGACCGTGCTTGAAACCGTATTCAAAGGATTAGCCAAATCAGCCGCGCTATATCCAGCAGATGCTATTTGCTCCTGAACATCCTGCGGTGCGGAAGAAAGAACCGTTTTCGGCAGATTCACCTGAATATTCTTAATGTCTTTATAGAAGACTGAGGCAGAAAGCAGGCCCACGGGTTCGAAATAGTATTCGATCGAAGCATCGAAATTATTCGCCGTCTCCGGCTTCAACTTCGTATTATTTACCGCAAAACTATAGGTATTTCCATCGCCGTTGTCGGTGGCATTGATACCGCCAATTACGTTCTGGTAGTCAGGGCGAAGAATCGACGCGTAATAAGCACCACGCACAACAAGGTTTTTGGTTATGTCATACCGAGCTTGGAGGTTCGGCAGTACGTTGTTATATGTTTTCTCACGGGTAACGCTGCTGCCATAGCGGTAATATATATATTCAAGTCGGCCGCTATTGTCGGCATTTACCTTGGCTTTCAAACCCACAAACCCCGGTGGTGCCGACCGTCGTGGTGTAGGTGAGACCAAGAGCTGCCAATGTTTTATCAACGCCTTTATCGTCGAACGCCCGGCCCTGTGACTTTGTTTTTTCAAAACGAAGTCCCGCCACAACAGTCAATTCCTTGACGGGCTTGATCGTAGCCATGGCGTAGGCCGCGCCAATACTTTCTTCAATATCTACATCATTCTGTAGCTTGTTGCGCAAATTTGCAGCCGCTTGCGCCCTAAAAGGACCATTGGCCGTCAACGACATGGGGTCGACGTTTCCATAGGATTTGAACAATTCATACAAAGCTCATTTATCGGCACCCGGTGTTTTCGCAGTGACGCCATTAATGTCAGTAACGGTACCGACACCACCTGCGTAGGGATCGCGGAAATCCTGCAAGTTGATCACTGTCGCACTCGTGGGTAAACCGGAATTCGACACGAGAGCCATCGTCCATTTTGCCTGCAAGGTGTGGACATCACGAACCTCAAGTGAACCTGAACCACCTAACTTGAAGGTGGTGGGAATCGACCACTCGGGGTAGGCTATTTCCACATCGCCTCGACCAGACCATGTTTGGGCTTTGGAGTTGCGCGTGGTTTGTTCGGCCAGTCCGTTTATATTATAATTTCCAAGGTCAAAGATACTGCCCTGATTACTCACTGCGGGCATCACAGCGATGACAGCAGCAGGAGCTCCGGCTGTACCACTAGGTAGACTACGCTGTATAATCTGCACATTATCGTCACTAATACGGTTATAATCGAAGGCGACGTTTGGCATGGATGCAGAAACGAGAGAGAAGAAGCCATCCTGACCCGAAGTGTAGGCCGTTTTGCCGATAGAATACATGGTCGTAACATCAGCCTTAATATTATCGCGTTTCCAACTCGCAGCGGGGCTGATGTTAAGCGTGCCGCCGCTCTTACGTTGATTACTACCTAAAACGTTGACGGTATTTTGTAAAACCTCGCAGAGGCAAGTGGTGCCGGCACCACTGAGATATACGGCCCCCAAACTAGTCCCTGAGGTTTCCGTCCGGTTGATGAGCCCTGTGCTGAGAGCGGTGGGGGTCAGCGTTCCATCCGTGCCATAGGCCGTCATATTCCCAGTATTGGCAACGGCCTGCCAGTTACGGTTATAGAACTCTGAACGATAATAACCGTAGTTGGTGCGCAACGAGAGCTTAAGTTCGTCCGTCGCTTTGAAATCGACATTGAAGAGTAGTGAATCACGCCAAGTGGGCTTTAAGCCGTCTTGGAAATTCCAGTTATTCAACAGTGGAAGCTCCGCACTGTTATTGGTGGCGTTTCTGTCCCACACATAAGTACCAATCACGACACGTTGGTCAGCAAACGCGCCTGAATGAGCAACGGAAACGACCGTGCCAAGCCTGCCGTTTAAGAAAGTATCAATCCACTCAATCTTACCACCGGGCAACGCCTTGTTGTGCGATTGGTTATCCCAGCCTTTGGATTTTTCGAAAGAGGCAAACCACTGGTTAAAATTAACGTTGCCTGAATACTTAATTGAGCGGCCTTTTTGGTTGAATGCGCTCTTGCTGATCGCGTTGACGTTACCCGCCAGATTCGAACTCACCAAATCAGACGTCGGGGTTTTCGTCGTTTCGACCACATCCAAAGCCGCCATGGAAAGCTGCTCGAGTTCGGTGTAGCGACCCTGACCTGTCGCGCTTAGGTTATTTGACCCGGAGTTGGAAATAGGAAGACCATCCAGAGTGGTGGTGACATACTTCGGCGGGAGACCGCGGATACGTGTTGAGCGCACGTCGTTGTCAACATAGTCAACGCTCACACCGGGCAGAAGCTTAAGAAACTCGCCGACGTTGCCTTCCGCCACATCGCCAAAAGCGTCCGCCGCGATCACCGTCTTGAGGTTGAGCGCAATACGCTGTTCGACGATGGCCTTGGCGTTACCTTCACGGGCACTCGCCACTCTGAAGACGCCTAGTTTAACGGTTTCACCGTACTCAGCGCTGGTTAGCACGATTTCCTGTGTTACCGAACCTTCAGCGGGCACAGTAACTACGATCTCAAGCGGATCGAGACCAGTGTAGGTAGTAATTAGTTTGGCCTGGCCTGCGGGAACATTGGTCAGCTTGAATTGACCGCCTTCTTCGGAAAACGCGACTCGGTCGGTCCCCACGACTTGAATTTGGGCATACTTCAGAAATTCGCCTGTGCTACTGTTGAGCACGTGGCCGGTAATAGTGGCGTTTTGCGCTGAGGCTGTTGCAGCCAGTGCAGCAAAACTCATAACGGCTATCAGAAATCCAGCCAGACGGCGGATTCTGGACGGGCTGCGGCCGTCCACGGTTTGAATTTCGGTGTAGTTCATATCAATCGGGTGACAGGGGTTTGGAGCGGTCAGTCAATGCATAAGTCATCACATCAATATGTTACAAAATAGGGATGCGGTCGTTCTGAACCAGGGTGATAACTGAAGCTAGGGGGCGTGGAATGTAACAGAGGCATCAGATAGTTTTTGAATGAAAACTGTCAATACGATTTCCGGACACCTGTCGTTATTTCGAAAATGCAATTTCTCCGTGTTTTCTTCCTGGCATACGATCCAAGCATTTTCCCATCACCTAACGCCCTTTTACCAAGCGCCTAAATCATCTCCATTTTTACTCAGAAGACAACAACGAGAACAATGGCCTGTCGGTGTTTCCTAAACTGTTTCGTTATACCGATGCCCCTATTCTTTTATACTGAAGTTGATCGTGGCTGGTCTGACTTTCCGGAATTTTACAGAAGAAAACGAAGGCAACGAAGAGATCTAGGAAGAACCAGCAGGCCTTTGTTATCTTCTGTTCAAGGTCTGATGGCTTCGGGCTGTTGGTATCAGCCGGAGCGATACAGTTAAAAGCACGTGCAGCGCAGAGCAGTGTTAAGACGGTGCAGCCCGCTGTCCCATCGGGCTTGATCGAAACTGCTCTCCAACCAGCCCGTTGGGACAACAGGCTCCACCGTCAACTGCCTCGCTGCGGCTTAGCGCGGCGGGCAAGATGCTCCGTCAAACCACGTGCCCTCAACGTAGGTGGTCGTCGGGATTTTGGGGATGCCAAATTTGTTATACTGGAGCTGCCCCGCCAGAATCTCCACCGCAAGCGCCCCGACGGTCTCATGGTTTTGCCGCACGCCCGCAGTTTCTCCCTTAAAATCCTCCAGAAATAGATCAACGAAGGCGATGTCCTTCGGGACACGCAGCCCGAGCTTTTTGAAAACGGGCAGGACAAACGACGCTTTGCTCACAATCACCTCGGGTTTGTATTTCTCCAGCCACTTCGCGAAAGCCCCGCTTTCAGGCTCCGTCTCCGGCTTGCCTTCGTTCAGCCAGTGATCCACCGGTTGCGAGGTCGGGAAGAGATACGCAGGAATGCGCTCGCCAGCCGGAAGCATCTGCTGCTCGCAAAGGCAGCCCGCAGTCCACAGGTGATCGACCGCGTGATCCCAACCGCGATGCATGACAAAACCAATCCGCTTATAACCAGCCGCCATCACCTTTTGAATAGCGAGCCGCGCAATATCCAACTGGTTGTTGGTGACGTTATGGAGCGCTGGTTGATGCGGGAAATAGTCGATCTTCACCGCGCTGAAATTCGCCCAGTCAAATTGCAACGCATCGCCCATCTCGCGGCCGTGCGAGGCGATGATAACACCCTTGATTCCACGGGAATACAGGATGTGGCTGAGTCGGCCTTGAGTCAGGCCGGGCTCACGCATCCAGAAATGCTCCAGATTAAAGCCCATGTCCTTCGCGGCCGCCTGGGCACCGGCAAAAAACTGCGGGTGCGCCGTAACCTTTTTCCATCCCCAACGCGTGGCCCAGTTCGACACATAGGCGATCGTCGGCGGGTTGCGCCGGGGCGTGTTCCGAACGCGATAGGAAACCAGCGCCCGCAGAAACGGGTCCGGGGCATAACCCATCTCCGTCGCCAACTTCTGAATACGCAGGCGGGTCTTCTCCGGAAGCCGCGGATGATTGCGAATGGCCAGCGAAACCGTGGTGACATGGACACCGGCTTTCGCAGCAACATCGGCAAGGGTAACGCGACGTTCGTTCATGGCGGCATTGCGGCGCAGACACGAAGCCCGCTCAAGTCTATTGTTAGTTAGTCTAATGTTAGACCACGGGGCTTTTTGCCCGTTGCGCGTGCAGCAGTTCGTATTGGATTGCTTACGTTCTTAGTGAGCGCCCCACTCGGGGCTCCCCAGCAGCATCACCAACCTCACGCCTGTCATTTGCTCCGGTCGCAGCCCAATCCGGGATTGCAGTACCGGTCGAATTCATACCGTCTGAATCACCTCCCTATCCCAATGAGCGAATCCACTCAAAAACTCTCCGTTCTCGAAAAGATCGGCTATAGCGGTGGCGATGCCGCCGCCAACTTCGTCTTCATGACGATGGTTCTTTTCCAGACGAATTTTTATACCGACGTCTTCGGTCTTTCGTCGAGCGCCGCCGCAGCCATTCTTCTCTGGCCGCGCCTCTGGGATGCGTTCTTTGATCCGATCATGGGCGTGCTCGCCGACCGCACCAACACCCGTTGGGGCAAATTCCGCCCCTGGGTTCTCTGGACCTCGGTTCCGTGGGTGATCGTGATGATCCTCGCCTACACCACGCCGAAAGGCCTGAGCATGGGTATGATGATCGCCTACGCTGGCATCACGAACACGATTCTGATGACGCTCTACTCGATGAACAACATGCCGTACTCGGCATTGAGCGCCGTCATGACGTCGGATCTCAACGAGCGCAACAAGCTCAACTCCTACCGCTTCGTCGCCGTCAACATTGCGCAATTTATCGTCGGTGGCTGCACCTTGCCGTTGGTCGCAAAATTCGCTCATGGCCACGACCGTCAGTTCGGCTGGCAGATGACAATGACTCTGTGGGCCGCCTGCTGTTTTGTCCTCTTCATGGTGACTTTCTTCACCACCAAAGAGCGCATCAAGCCCGTCAACGAAACGAAGAGCACGCCGAAACAGGATTTCCTCAATCTGATCAAAAACGGACCTTGGTACGCATTGGTTGGTTATACCGTTTTCAACTTTGCAATGCTCACCTACCGCGGTGGCGCTCATTTCGCTTTCTACCAGCATTATGCCGACAAGCCTGCGATGTTCGACTTCCTCACGAAGCTCGGACTCACCACGCCGGATCTCGCCACTCCCGCCGGCCCGCTCGCAGCAGCGCTTGATTGGATCGGCTACATCGCTCACGGCACCCGCGACATTCTGCCGACCAACGTGGCCGACGTTTTCAACAGCATCATCAACATGCTCGGCACAGCCACGACGATCGTCTTCATCATTCTGTCCGCGAGCTTCGCCCGGCGTTTCGGCAAGAAGACAGTCATCCTCTGCGGCTTCTTCCTAGCCGCTCTCAACGCCTTCGCGTACTACTGGGTCAGCCCGACCAACACGACCGCGATGGCCCTACTCGCAGTGTTTGGTTCCATCGCCTATGCTCCGACGATCTCGGTGGCCTGGTCGATGTACGCTGACGCTGCTGACTACTCGGAATGGCAGACCGGACACCGCTTCACCGGCATGGTTTTTGCCACGATCGGCTTCGCGCTCAAGTCCGGCCTGGCCCTCGGCTCGGCTGTCTACCTCTGGGCTATGACCGGCTTCTGGGGCTACGACACTACGGCACCGAAGACGGCCAATGCCATTGTCGGTTACCACATGTCCAGCAGTGTTGGCGTGGGTCTTCTCTTCCTCGGTGGCGCAATCGCGATCTCGCTGTGCAAGTTGAACAAGAAACTTACACTGCAGGTGTCGGCAGAACTCAACGAACGCCGCCAAAAGGCAACCGCAGCCGCCTAACCCGTTACTCTGTTCTTCATGCTATTGCGTCGTCTCCTCCTGCTGCTCGTATCCCTCACCGCAGTCGCCGGTTTGGCGGCTGCGACCCCGGCTTCGGCCGGAGGAGCTTTTGTCACAGGCCAGCACCGTAACCTCTTCGTCGAACTTCTAGGCAAGTCCGACGCCGAGGTGCAGGCAAAGATCGACGCAGCCTGGCAGCAGTTCTTTTACGGAGACGAATCCAGCCAGCGCCTGATGTATCCAGTCGCTGGTGACATGGCCTATATCGCCGACATCGGCAACCAAGACGTGCGCAGCGAAGGCATGTCCTACGGTATGATGATCGCGGTGCAGCTCGATAAGCGCGCCGAGTTCGACCGCCTCTGGAAATGGGCCAAGACTTACATGCACCACGCCGACGGCCCGCGCCGCGGTTATTTTGCCTGGCAGTGCCGGTTCGACGGCACCCATATTGACCCGGGCTCCGCGAGTGACGGTGAGGAGTGGTTCGCCATGACGCTTTTGTTCGCCGCCAACCGCTGGGCACCGAAACCAGGCGGCATCGACTACGCCGTCGAGGCCCAGACCCTGCTCGACGGGATGCGTCGCGGCAATCGCGGCGGTGAAATCACGCCGATCTTTAATATCGAACACAAACAGGTGGTTTTCGCGCCGACCGTTAGGGATTACGGGTACACAGATCCCTCGTACCATCTGCCATTTTTCTACGAACTCTGGGCGCGGTGGGATCGCTCCGAGGAGGGCCGGAGTTTTTGGGCCGCCTGTGCGAAAGAGAGCCGCACCTTTTTTCATCGCGCCGCACATCCGAAGACCGGGCTCATGTCCGAGTATGCCCAGTTCGATGGCAAGCCCGTCTCGGGCGAACGCGGCGATTTCCGTTACGACGCCTGGCGCACACTCGCCCACGTCGCCCTCGATCATGCCTGGTTCGCCTCCGATCCGTGGCAATGCGAACAGAGCAACCGCGTCCTCCGTTTCCTCAGCTCGCAGGGTAGTTTCATCGCCGACCGCTACACCCTCGACGGAAAGCCCATATCGACCGACGACTCCATCGGCTTGTTCGCCATGGCAGCCGTCGCAGGACTTGCCGCCGATCCCGAGCTGGCCAAACCGTTTGTGCAAAAGCTTTGGGACGCCCCGATCCCCTCCGGTCGGTGGCGCTACTATAACGGCCTGCTTTACTATCTCGGACTGCTTCAAGCAGGCGGCCGTTATCAGATCCACGCGCCAGCCGCCGCCAAGTAGGCGCCGTCGTGTGCAACCGGCAGCCCTTGCCGCCGGCTTTAACCTTCCGCCCCATGAAAAAACTCCAAGCCGCCCTCGTCGGGTGCGGGCTAGCCATGAGCGCAGCCCTTTTCGCCGCCCCCGAAAACAAACCTGCCTTCGAGTCAGGCCAGTACCGTAATCTTTTTGCCGAACATCTCGGCAAGACTAAGACCGAGGTCGACGCCAAAATCGACGCCGTCTGGCAGCAATTCACCACCGGTGACGACACCACCCAGCGTCTCTTCTACAGCGTCCCGGGAGACATGATGTATGTCCCCGACATCAACAACAAAGACGTGCGCAGCGAAGGCATGTCCTACGGCATGATGCTCGCCGTGCAGATGAACCAGCAGGAGGTCTTCAACCAAATCTGGAAGTGGACAAAAACCTACATGTTCCAACGCGAAGGCAAGTTCGCCGGCTACTACGCCTGGCACTGCCGCTACGACGGCACCCAGATTTCCGCCGGTCCGGCGCCTGACGGTGAGGAGTGGTTCGTCATGTCACTCTTCTTCGCCGCGCACCGCTGGGGAAACGGCGAGGGGATTTTCAACTACGAGGCCGAGGCACAAACGCTCCTCCGCCACATGCTGCACAATAACGAGGGCGGCGACGCCTCCGGTGTCACCCCGATGTTTGACCGCAAAGAAAAACAGATCGTCTTCGTGCCGCATTACCCTGGCCACACTTTCACCGATCCATCGTATCACCTCCCAGCCTTCTACGAACTCTGGGCCCGCTGGGCCGCGGACCCCGCCGACCGCGCTTTTATGGCCGAGGCCGCACAGATCAGCCGTAAACATTTCCGCGCTACCGCGCACCCCGTCACTGGCCTGATGCCCGACTACAGCGAATTCGACGGCCGACCGCATGTTCGCCGCGGCCACGAAAACTTCCTCTTCGACGCCTATCGCACGATCGGCAATGTCGCACTCGATTGGGCTTGGTTCGGTCGCGACCCGTGGCAAGTCGAACAGAGCAACCGCGTGCTGGCCTTCCTCGCTGCGCAGGGCCCCAACTGCCCGAACAACTTCACCCTCGACGGCAAACCGCTCACCAAGGATTTCTCGCCCGGCCTCTTCGCCATGGCCGCCGTCGGCGCCCTCGCGGCTGATACACCCGAGGCCAAGCTCTTCGTGCAACGTCTCTGGGACATGCCCATTCCCTCTGGCCAGGAGCGTTATTACGACGGTCTGCTCTATTTTCTGGCATTGCTGCAAACCAGCGGCCGTTACAACATTCACGCCCCGCGCACTCCGTAATTTCCAAGCCTATTCCGCGATGAAGTTCCCCGCCCTGCTCCGCTGCCTACCGCTCCTCTTTATCGCCATCGCCTCCCACGCCCGCGCCGAGGACGGCTACCGCCTCTGGCTACGCTACGAGCTCGTCGCCGACGAACCACTGCGCACCGCCTATTCGCAAGCCATAAACCGGGTCGTACTCGCCACCGCAAACGGCACCGAATCGCCAACAACCACCGCCGCCCGGACCGAACTCGTCGCCGGCCTGCGCGGATTGCTCGGCCGCGAAATCGCCGTCGACTTAACCAAATCGACCGCCCCAACTTTGCCCGGCGGCGACGACGCCTACGCACTCCGACTGGAACGAGGAAAACCCTCTCAAGTAGTCATCACAGCCAACCGCGACATCGGCGTGCTCTACGGCGCGTTTGCGTTACTCCGCCAGATTCAAACCGCCCGTCCGGTCGCACAGCTCGATCACCTAAGCGACGCACCGCGCATCAAGCGCCGTCTCCTTAACCATTGGGACAACCTAAACCGTTTCGTCGAACGCGGTGCCGCCGGCTTTTCGTTGTGGAACTGGTTTACCTTGCCCGAGGTGATCGACCCGCGCTACACCGACTACGCCCGCGCCTGCGCCTCGATCGGTCTCAATGGTACCGTCCTCACCAACGTCAACGCCAACGCCACGGTCCTAACCACGCCGTACCTAGAAAAAGTCGCTGCCCTCGCAAATGTTTTCCGCCCTTACGGTGTCCGCGTTTATCTGACCGCGCGTTTCAGTTCGCCGAAGGAGATCGGCGGGCTCCCCACCGCCGACCCACTCGATCCCGCCGTGCAAGCGTGGTGGAAAACCAAGACCGCCGAGATCTACCGCTACGTGCCCGACTTCGGCGGCTTCCTCGTGAAAGCCAACTCCGAAGGCCAGCCCGGTCCGCAAGACTATGGCCGCACGCACGCTGACGGCGCGAACACGCTCGCCGACGCCCTCGCGCCCCACGGCGGCGTGGTGATCTGGCGCGCGTTCGTTTACAGCCACGAAGCTCCTGACGACCGCGCGAAGCAAGCGGTGACCGAGTTCGGGCCACTCGACGGCAAGTTCCGTGCAAACGTATTTGTGCAGGTGAAAAACGGCGCGATCGACTTCATGCCGCGCGAGCCATTTCACCCGCTCTTCGGCGCGATGCCACGCACTCCGCTCGCTCCAGAGTTGCAGATCGCCCAGGAATATCTCGGCGGCTCGACGCAACTCGCGTTCCTCGCTCCAATGTGGAAAGAGACTCTCGACGCCGACACCTTCTGCGCCGGTGCCGGATCGACCGTCGCCCACGTGATCGACGGCAGCGTGGATCGCCACAGCGACTCCGCCATCGCTGGCGTGGCCAACACCGGCACAGATCGCAACTGGACCGGCCACCCGCTTGCCGCAGCCAATTGGTTCGCCTTCGGCCGCCTCGCTTGGGATCACTCGCTCACCTCCGCCGCCATCGCCGAAGAGTGGACCCGCATGACGTTCTCGAATGAGACCGCCGTCATCCATCCGATCACCGAGATGTTGCTCGCCTCACGCGAGACGGTCGTGAACTACTCCATGCCACTCGGCCTGCACCACATCATGGCTGAAGGCCACCATTACGGGCCGGGCCCGTGGGTAGCCGAAGCCGGCCGCGCCGACTGGACTTCCGTCTACTATCACCGCGCCGATGCAAACGGCCTTGGCTTCGATCGAACCGCCACTGGCTCAAATGCCATCAGTCAATACCATCCCGAAGTAGCCAAAATCTTCGGCGACCCGAAACTCTGCCCCGAAAAATATCTGCTCTGGTTCCACCATGTGCCGTGGGATCGCCCGCTCGCTTCCGGCCGTCCGCTCTGGGACGAGATCGCACTGCACTATCAAGCTGGCGTCGACGAGGTGCGTGCGTGGCAAAAAAGCTGGAACGCGCTCGCTGGCCATATCGATAACGAACGTCTCACGCACGTCGCCGCACTCCTAAAACGCCAGGAGAGCGACGCCTGTTTCTGGCGCGATGGCTGCCTGCTTTATTTCCAGACATTTTCGAAACGCCCACTACCCGCTGGCGTCGAACCAGCGTATCAACCACTCGAATACTACCGTGACTTCCGCCTGCGCTATTATCCCGGAAACCCTGGAGAAAAATAGAACGGTTCCACGCACAAACTGAATTAACTTCCATGAAACGCCTCCTCCTCACCACGCTCCTCGCATTCTTCTTCAGCGTTAGCTTGTTCGCCGCCGATGTGGCGACGCTGCCCTTCGTCAGCCCGATGTTCGGAGAACATATGGTGCTCCAACGCGGCAAACCGAATCGCGTCTGGGGATGGACGAAGCCCGGCACCGAGGTGCGCGTGGAGATCGCCGGTCAAAAAGCAAAAGCAGTCGCCGCCGCTGACGGCCGCTGGGAAGCCGAGTTCACCCCGCCGCCCGTCGGCGGCCCTTACGTTCTGAAAATCGACGGCCCGCAGCATGTTGAGTTCGGCGATATTCTTGTCGGTGACGTCTGGTTGTGCGGCGGCCAGTCAAACATGGAGTTCGGCCTCGCCCGCGCACGCGACGGCGCAGCAGAAGCACAGAAGGCCAACCATCCCGGCATTCGTCTTTTCCGCGTAGCCTCAAAAACCGCGTATGGTGCCGCCAAAGTGCCGCAGGGAAAGTGGCAATTGTGTGTGCCCGAGAGCTTCACCAACGGCGGTGGATTTTCCGCCGTCGCCTACTATTTTGGCCGCAAAGTTAACGCCGAGACAGGCATACCCATTGGACTGATTCAAGACGCCGTCGGCGGCACCCCCGCAGAAGCGTGGATGAACCCCGACACGCTGCGCAAGATGCCCGAGTTTCAACCTGCACTGATCGAAATCGAACGCCTAAAAGCACGCGGCGGCGAAGAGTACGGCAACTACGTCAGCCACTGGTACGACGAGTATGACCGCGGCCAGTCGGAAAGTTGGGGCAACGAAAAATTCGACGACTCCAAGTGGAAAAACACCTCGCTTAAAAGCGGCTTTGCCGACCTCGGTGTACCCGAGACTGTCGCAGTCTGCTGGTTCCGCCGCGAGATCGTTTTGCCCGATCCACTTCCCGCCGGTGTCGCCAAGATTCTCCTCGGCGTGGTCGAGCGCATGGACACCGTTTTCATCAACGGCCACTGGATCGGCGCGAGCGCATGGGTCGAAAACCCCCGCGCCTACCCGATTGGCGCCGATGTGCTCCGCCCCGGCAAAAACCAGCTCACGATCCGCGTCCTAAAAACCAAACCCGACGGCGGCTTTACCAACACACCCGCTGACCTGAAAATAGTGCTTGGCGATGGTTCCCCTGTCGCGCTCGAAGGCAGCTGGAAGGGCACTGTCAGTGTCGATGCCCGCGCCCCACACCCGCTGCCACTCGGTTACGAGAATTATCCGACGATGCCGATTGTCTTGTTCCAGGGCATGATTCGTCCCGTGGCCCCGCTCGCGCTCACCGGCGCGCTCTGGTACCAAGGCGAAGCAAACCAATTAAAACCGCTACAATATCAAACCCTGCTTCCGGCGATGATCGCCGACTGGCGCGCGCTCTTCGCCCAAGGCGATTTCCCATTCTACATCGTCAGCCTGCCCGCCTTCACCCCCCGCCAAGCCGAACCAGCGTCAACCGGCGATGGCTGGACCCAGATTCGCGAAGCGCAGGCGCTCACCGCGCGCAGCGTGGCGAACTCCGGCCTCGCCATCACCGTCGACACCGGCGACGCCGCCGACATCCACCCGACGGAAAAAATTCCCGTCGGAGAACGCCTGGCACTGCTCGCGCTAAAGAACACCTACGGCAAAGCGGTCGTCTGTGCCGGCCCGACCTTTGCGAAACTGGAACCATTACCCGGCGCGTTGCGTATCCATTTTTCAAACACTGATGGCGGGCTCGTCGTAAAGGGTGAAAAACTCGGCGAGTTCGCGGTCGCCGGTGCCGATAAAGTCTGGCGCTGGGCCGATGCCCGCCTCGAGGGCAAAACAATCGTCGTCTCCTCGCCCCAAGTGCCTAACCCCGTCGCTGTCCGCTACGCCTGGCAGGCCAACCCGCTCGCCACACTCTTCAACGGCGCAGGCCTGCCAGCCGAACCATTCCGGACCGATAATTGGTGACCCTATCATGGCGTGTTTCCGTCCACGCTCTCTGATAGGAATCACCTCCTTCCGCAGCTCTTTTCGTCCCCATCACCAATGCTTAACGCCGCCGCCTCTTCCACTGCTGTGCATTTCGACTGGTTCGAGTACACCGGACGAGACGATAGTTTATCCGCGCCATTGCCTACCGGAAATTTCCGCAACCCGATACTCACCGGCTTCTATCCCGACCCGGCGATCTGCCGCGTGGGCGACGACTTCTATCTAGTCACGTCCACGTTCGCATATTTTCCCGGCATCCCGATTTTTCACAGCCGTGATTTGGTGAACTGGACGCAGCTTGGCAATATCATCGACCGGCCGACGCAGTTGAGTCTCGACGGTCACCGCATCACGCGCGGCCTCTTCGCGCCCACGATCAAGTACCATGACGGCATTTTTTATGTTGTCTGCACGCTGGTCGACGGTTGCGGCAACTTCCTCGTCACCGCAACCAATCCCGCAGGACCGTGGTCGGATCCCGAATGGTTCGGTTTTGAAGGCTTCGACCCAGCGCTGTTTTTCGATAACGACGGACGAGCCTGGATGGTCAACAATGGCAACCCGCCCGATGACAAACCGCTCTACGAAGGTCACCGCGCGATCTGGATTCAGGAGTTTGATCTCGCCACGCTGAAACTCGTCGGCCCGCGCTCGATCATCGTCAATGGCGGCGTCGATCTCAGCCAAAAGCCCATATGGATCGAGGGGCCGCACCTTTTCAAGCGCAACGGCTGGTACTACCTGTGCTGCGCCGAAGGCGGCACGAGCACGAACCATTCACAAGTCATCTTGCGTAGCAAATCGCCGACCGGGCCATTTGTGCCTTGGGAAAACAATCCCATTCTCACGCAACGCGACCTCGATGGCAACGCCCCCGGAGCCGTCACCGCCACCGGACACGCTAACCTCATCGAAGGACCCGATGGCAACTGGTGGGCGGTGTTCCTCGCCTGTCGCCCATTTGCCCAGGGACACCAGATGACGGGACGCGAAACCTTCCTGTTGCCGATGAAATGGACCAATGACGGCTGGCCGCTAATTTTGCCCAAAGGCGAACGCGTACCGATCACATTACCAGCACCAAAAGTCGCCGCCGCAAGCCGGGCCCCCGTGCCGACCACCGGCAATTTTACCTGGCGCGATGACTTCGATTCCGGCGCCGATCACCCCGGACCACTGTGGTTGATGGCGCGCACGCCGCACGAAATGTGGTGGAGCCTAACCAAACCCAAAGGCTCTCTCAGCCTGACACCACGAGCAGATACGCTCTCCGGCACGGGCAATCCCTCGTTTTTCGGTCGTCGCCTTCAACACGCAAAGTTTGAGACCACAACTGCACTCAGCGTTCCTCCAACCAACGGTGCTTCTGCGGGACTCGTCGCCTTTCAAAGCGAAGAACACCACTACTACTTGGGCGTGAAGCACGCCGACGATGGGCTGACCATTTTCTTAGAGCGCTTCAATGGTTCGTCTGCCGAGATCGTCGCGCAGACCACGGTTCCTGGAGTAAAGGGACTCGAACTTCGTCTGCGTGGTAACGAGCTCGCTGGCGAATTCAGTTTCAAGCCCCATGAAGGAAAATGGCAGACGTTGATCGCCAACGTCGACCTCACCGCCATCACGACCAAGGCAGCTGGCGACGGCATGCACTTCACCGGTGCAGTCGTAGGCGTACATGCCCGTCTCGAACCGTGAGCCAGAACCAATATCGACGCCAAAAAAGATTAAGGTTCGAGCAAGGCCGTATGCGCCTACTTTTGGTGTGTTGGTGTGAGAAATGGCCTTAGCTATATTTGCTGGTTCAGCATTGGGCTTCTCGGGATGGCGGTTTACATGACTGTCCTGTAAACCTCAGCTTGCGAAAAACAAGCGGACTCGCCGATGGTGAGATCAGGCTAACTTACCCCCTTTCTTTAGTATTCTATTAAGGAGTTAATCTTGGCGTTTTCGTAGGGACTTTGCCCGCACGGGCGATGTGCATGCGTCCTTTCGAAGAGGAACTTTAAATCTATACCGAACCTTCAGCTCCCAGGCTGAAGCTATTACCCCTTTTCGTCGGCGCAACCGGCGGAGCTGAACAGAAAGTAACGACAAAACGTTAGAACTGTATGCATAAAAACCACACCCTAAAGACCAGACACGGAAAGAAGTCCGCACTTCTTCTGTGTTCTGTACTCGCGGCGGGGCTCTCAGCCCAGACCGCTCCGGAATCGAAACCGGCGGATGACACCGTCATTGAACTGTCGCCCTTCGCGGTGACCACAGAGAAAGACGTCGGCTACAAGGCATCAAACTCCATCGGCGGTACGCGTTCAAACACGCCCATTAAGGACATCGCACTGAATATTCAGGTCTTCACAAAAGATCTGCAGAACGATCTCCTTACCGCTGACCAGACCCAACTTTCGCGGTACAACGCCGCATTAGTCAACGGTGGCGCCTCCGATACCAACCGCGATATATCGACAGGATATAATTCATTCCTTTTCCGCGGATTCATTCAAAACTGGGGCTTGCGCGATGGCGTTCGTGAATACGATACGGTCGACTCCCAGGGTATCGCACGGGTCGAAGTGGTGAAAGGACCCGCTGCTGCGTTGTACGGATTGTCGTACGCAGGCGGCGTCGTAAACACCATCACGAAGACAGCCGACATGACCAAGAACTTCGCCGAGCTGCGTGTCACTGCGAACGACCAAGGTGGCCAGCGTGCAACGGCTGACTTGAACTACCGGGGTAAAATCGGAACGACTAATATAAAAGGCGCCATCCGCTATAACGGCGCAGGCGCGTTAACCCAGGACGCGCGCGAGCACTCCAAGGGAAAAACGAGGTTCAATCAAATTAACTGCACGCTTCAGCCGCTCGAGGGGACGGAAATACAACTACTTGTATCGAACGGTTGGGTACAAAAGCCCAACGACCTCGGTTACTACTCGTTGACTCCAACCAACGCCGCCACCTATGGAGCCAGCGTTGTCGGCATCGGCGCCCAGAAACCCCTTCAGGTCGTCCATCCGGAGATTCCTTGGACATGGAACTGGGCTGATACCACCAACGTCGTATCAACGGGTACAAACATGTACAAGTTGACCTTTAACCAGGCGGTTGGGGAAAACCTACATTTCACCGCCTATTTCCAGAACAACAGCCGCTTGAACGTTGCTGGTTATGGTTGGGATGATAACGGTAACAGCCAAAACGGCTCTGGTTGGGATGTCGGCGGCCGGTATATACAGTCTGGCTGGATCGTGAACACTGCCGGGGATCAGGTCATTCGTAAGGTCTATCACTACCGCGATTGGAAGGATGACGACCACGCCCAAGGCATCACCGGTGTGTATAAACTCCAAACAGGTCCGATCAATAACACATTCACCGCTGGCTGGGCACATTGGGATGAACGGTTTACTTCGCACAAATACCACACGAGGGATGCCGTGGACTACAAGTATTGGGAGCTCCCGCTCCGTTCAGGTATAAGCACTGCATCCCCCGGAGCCCCAAACGATTATTATCTCGTCGTCCCGGGAGGCAATCGTGAGCACAACCAAAACAGTTACTATTTTGGCACTTGGCAGATGGCTGCGATCGACAATCGCCTGAAGGTAAATCTCGCCATCAATCACACCCAAATCACAAACCTGATCTGGGATGATGTGGACACCACCGTGGACTATTCCAATAAGGTAGATATATCGAAGAACTCTCCGATGGTCGGAGTAATGTTCGATATTACAAAGGAAGTGTCCTTATTCTACGTACACTCGACATCCCTCTTCCCAACAACCGACAAAAATGATTTCTGGAAACAAATGCCCTCCGAAGTCGGAAAGAGCAATGAAGTGGGCGTCAAGGTCGAGCTGTTAAATGGCAAGATCTCCGGAACCCTAAGTTATTATAAGATCAAGAAGACGGGTGGCGGTGTGCGTGACTCTCACGCGGACAACAGAAACAAGCTAGACTGGGATCAATATAGAGCCAACGATGCTGTACAATACAGTAACGAATGGTATACTATCGATCAGAAGGGATGGTCTCATAACCGCGACGAGATCACCACGGCCGATGGTAAAACGGGAGCTTTGGGTGACCTCGTGCCAGCGGAATTGGAGTCGAAGGGCTTCGAAGCCGACCTCGTGTTTCAGCCGCTAAAGACCCTCCAGCTTGTCGTTAGCTATGCCCATAACACCGAAGAATCGACAAAGGGCGCCACGATGGGCCAGACCAACGGCGGGCATGTGAAGGATCAGGTGGCCGGCCTCGTCAAATATACTTTCGACGAAGGTTCGGTGAAAGGTCTCTATATCGGAACGGGTTATCAGTACACCGGCAAATCGGTGGCTGATTATCAAACCGTCAACGGCGAGACGGTCTGCCGTTATTACCCGAAGGTCTTCTACCTAGAAGCATTCGTTGGTTACGGATTCAAGGCCTATGGGGTTAATCACAACATCCAATTCAATGTGAAGAACTTGACCAAGGCTGCCGATTACTTCGGCTGGCAAGACGCTTCGAGCGCCACGGCTCTCTCGACAGAGCCGTACAAGGTACCGACGTACGCATTATATAGCTTATCTTACGGTATCAGCTTCTAACAAGCTGAGCTGTGGCTGGTGTTTGTGTTGAAGGGGCGCGGCAAAACCGCGCCCCTTTTTCGTGGAGTCACAGATAGTCGCGATATACCTTAATTCATCCATGGCGAAGAATGTATCGCACGCACGCTAACCTATCGCGATCGCTCAATGCCCGACGCGGGCGCTTTCCGGTGGACCAAAGTAACTCGGGCGCAGCCCACCGCAATCGACCACGAGCCGTTGCAAGATCACACCGGGGTCGATCATCCAAAACTTAAATACGTGCGCGCCGGGTGCGTCCACGCGGTGCTTCGTGATCACTTTGCGCACCCCTTCGCTAACCATGCGCTCCCAGTCAAGGCGGCCCTCGCCTCCGTCACCGCGAATTTCAACAACTTGAGGTGCCGCGTCATCAAACGACACTGCAAAGCGCAATCCTCGGCCAGGTTGAAATGGCAGCGTGGGAGAAAGCACTGCTTCGACTTTAACCTCACCACTCGATGCTAGAACCACGTCGTATTCGAGCCGCAGACTGTCAGCACCCAACGTCTGACTGGTCGCGGTAACGGGGAAAACGGTCACGCCACTCAGCGTCCGTCCCAGCCCAGCGAGCGTCTTCCACTCCAGTCCCGGAGCGCTCACGGTGCGATGGAAGTGTTCTGCTTCAATCGCGATCACGCCATCGGACTCGACGAATCCGCGCAACGACGTAGAGGATGAGATACGGCGGTCGATAGGCACCTGAACCGAAACGCTCTGTCCGGAACGCGTGATATTGATTGTGCCACTCGACTGACCAGCGGGAACCACAGACCAGTCTACGCTAACCATCAGCCGTGTTTCCTCGTTCACGCGGCCGGAGGACGGCGTCACGCGCAGCCACGGAACATCGGCAGAGGCAGTAAATTCGAAGGCCGTGAGCCCGCGGTTGAAAACCTCAATCCACCTGCTCTGCACTCCAAACGGCGAAAGCGGTGGCAGCACCAGTGGCCGGGGCGGCCAGTCGCTCGACGGCCAGGAGGTCGCGCGTCCCTCGACGGCAACGGCCATCTCGGCCGCGACGGGGAGCTGCAATTCCGTGATTGCAGGCATCGCGTTGCGGTCAGGCTGCGCCCAGTTGGTATAGCCGATATGGGTTTGGTCGGCAAAATGCTTCCACTTGCCACCGGCCAGGGTGTCGTTGTACGCCGACGTCAACGCCGCATCGGCATGGAACAAGGCGCGCGTCCGCTCGCCCCAGGTGTTGGTCGATGCACGGCTTTGCAACGCGTAAAGGCGGTTGCGCCCGGCGGCGACGTGCATCTCGGCAACCGTGGCCGAAGCTTTGATCGGCCAAAGGACCAGCTGGAAAAAGGCATCTCGCGCTTGGTTCGGCAAGGCGGCGTTGACGCGTTCTGCCCGAACTATCAAATCGTGCCAACTCGCCACGACCCGCTCTGCCTCGCCGTAATTGACCAGACTGAATGTGTCCGGCGCAAGGAGCTCAGGTTTGCGCGAGCCATTGAATTTCGTATAGGTAGCAACAAGTTCGGCAATCTCGCCAGCCTGGGCCGGGCCGAACTCACGGGCCGCCCACAGCTGTAAAAATTCGCCGACGCGCTCTTGCGGCCAGCGTTGTGGCGCCCAGCCATACGTGAGGAAAAACTCGATCGGCACCTCCATCGGCTTCAGGTCGCCAACATTGACGATCCAGATGCGATCAGCGCCGTACTGCCAGGCGAGATGCATCTGCTCCCAAACCTTGGGGAGTGGGTTGGTATTCAGCCAGCGGTAGGAACGCGGGCCGCCAACGTAGTCAAAATGGTAATACACGCCCGCACCGCCGGGACGTTTGCGCTCGGCGTCCGTGGGCAGGCGGCGGATGTTGCCCCAGTTATCGTCGCACCAGAGAAGCGTGATGTCATCGGGCACACGCATGCCACGCTCGTAGTATTCCTGCACTTCCTTGTAGAGCGCCCAGAGTTGCGGGATGGCTTCGACCGGACGGCCCGTTTCGCGGGCAAGAATTTCGCGCTGGTCGGAGACGATGCGCTGAAGCAGGGCCACGTTGGACTCCTCGCTCATCGGTTCGTCGCCGTCGCCACGCATGCCCATCGTCACCAGGCTCTCAAAATTGCTATTGCGGCGGATTCCATCGGTCCAGAATTTTTTTAGCCCTTCGGGGTTGGTATTGAAGTTCCATTCGCCGGTACCGTTGCGTTTCCATTCCTGCTGCGAACGGATCATCGGCTCGTGGTGCGATGTGCCCATCACGATGCCATACTCATCGGCCAAGCGCGGGTTGGCGGGATCATCCTCGTTGAAGGCGTTGTTCCACATCGCAGGCCAAAGATAGTTGCCCCGCAGACGCAGGATGAGCTCGAAAACTTTCGCGTAGAACGCGCTGTTCAGACCACCAAATTTTTCGTTGGCCCAACCGGTGAGGGCCGGAGCCTCGTCGTTGAGGAAAATGCCGCGGTACTTCACTGCCGGACCGGTTTCAACAAGCCGAACAGCTTTGGTGAAAATGGCTTCGTGCCGGACCGTCGGGACGTCCGCCCACCAATACCAAGGCGACACGCCGATCTGCGCGGATAGTTCGTAAATACCGTAGATCGTGCCGCGCTTGTCGCTGCCCGCGATCACGAGCGCGCGATCGAGGCCAGGCCGCGGATTGTCTACGACCTGGATGAGAAACGCTTCCCAACGCCCCACGATGGCGGTGGTATCGATTTTGCCGGTCCTGACTAGTTCGTCAATCAGCGCGCTGCGTCCGAGTGTGCCGATGATGACCGCTGTTTTTTGTGGAGCCGCGATTTTGCCCGCAAGCACCGGCTTCATACCGCTCACGCGCTCGAAATCGGCCTGCAGGTCCCCAACTGCACGACGCACACCCGGCCAATCGGCGTCATCGACGAAAAGCGGGGCGGCCGTCTTGTTTTCAACGAGTGCGAAGGCACCGCTTTCCGGCGAGAAAACGACAAACGGCGCATCGCCCAATGCCGCGTGCAATGAAAGACCGCACAACCAAAACGCCAGCAATGTAGCGCTGCGCATAATAAACCTGTTGAAGACAGTCGTGGGAATTTTCATAGGGAACTTATATATCGGAAACGTGCGCGTAACTTTCAGCGGTGCTTTACGCGCTGCTGCATTTTGTGGGCAAAATATAACACGCCCATCAGCCCGGCAAGCCAGGGTTCGTTGGCACCGCCGCCACCGCCGCTTGAAGGAGGCGTCGACGAGCCGCTGCTGCTGGATGACGAGGAGCTTGAACTGCTGCTACTCGAAGAGGACGAGGAGGAACTGCTCGACGATGAGCTACTGGATGAAGAGGACGACGAGCTGCTCGACGATGACGAAGAACTACTGGAGGAACTCGAACTGCTGCTGCTAGTCGAAATCGCAACGCTCGAAAACGTGACGACCGAATTCGCCGGTACCGCGTAGGTGAAGGCGTTGCCCGCGACAGCAACCGGCGCCTGCGCTTCCAATGATTGCGTAGCGGACGTGACATACGGCGTCACCGATGAGAGTGTGATCCCTTGGACGTTGAAGGTTTGGTTCACCGGGATGGTTGTGTTATTTGCCGCCACAATCGCGAAGCGATCACTCGACAAATCCTTAAACGCAGTGATACCCATCGGGCTGGTGTTGGTTGGCACGTCAACGCGATGATCGCCGGGACGAGCGAAGCGGCTGAACTGAGCCATCACGTAACCACGGCGTTGCGGAGTGCCGTCGTTGTTTAATAACCCATTGGCATCGCCAATACATTTCCACCAGATGTATCCGCTCATGTAGCCCACCGTGAGGCAATCGATGATCTGGCGCGCCGTGTTGACTGCACCCGGGATGATCTGACTTTCGCTCAACCGCGTGAGCTGGCCATTGTCCATTATGGCTTCGCCATCTGCGTTGGTTATGACCTGATCGTTTTTCAGAAACTCCGTCATCCACATGGGGATATCTAGAGTGCGAGCCTGCGCATAGTCCGTGATCTGCGAGACGCCATAGAGATGGCCGCCGATGTAATCGACGTTGGCTCTGGCAGCAGTATCGTTAAGCGTGGGATTGGAAACTGCCTGATCGAACTTAAGTGACTCGGGCATCATAACCGGAGCGGTGATCAATCCGGCAAAGTCGCGGCAGAACGTGCGGAATTGTTCCCCCGTCCAAAGGCATCCTTCGTAGCTGGCATCCCAATCAGGTTCATTCTGAATTGAAATGACGTCGATCGATACACCATTAGTCGCCATGTGGCTGAGGTAGTCGTTCAGGTAGGTGACGTATTCGCCGTACTTCTCGGGCAGGAGCGAACCGTGAATTAGGGAGCCGTTGTCCTTCATGCTCGCTGGCGGTGTCCAGGGCGTGGCGAGGATTTTCACACCGCGTGCCTTGGCCCGCAGGCCGTCGGTCACGTTGTTGGCGTGGTTGCCGTCCGGCGCGATGCGCATACGGAGCAAAGTAAGGCCAAACTGCGTGCCCGATGTCCCGAAAAGCTGGTCCATCTGCGTCTCCGGGAGCGGATCCTGAGGCGAAAGGCCGTATTGGCCTTCATTATACAGGAACGCCACACCAGCACCAAAGCCATCGATCTGCTGCTTAACTGAAGCGGCGTCTACGGTGCAGATTGTCGGTGCCGTCAGGTTCGTTGTAACCACACCGTAGACCGCGAGGGAAAACTCACGGCTGTTCATACCGTTGATCCAGCTGCGACCGCGGTAGGCGGCACCGCCGGCATAGGTATCGGCTCCGGTTCTATGCCACTGCATCGGGTTCGTGCCGCTCGTTCCGGAAAGCTCAAAGGCATACATGTGACCAGCGCCGAGCGTGACCTGGTCATCGCCCGTGAAGTCGAGGCGCAGCAGGCCAGCGGTCTGGTTCGTGTAGGTGATGGAGACGCCGTTGCCGCCGCCCAGAAGATTAGCATTCGCTGAGTAGGGGCTCGGGTTCGGTGCATTGACCGCACCGAGATCGAACAGGCTAACCGTGACTGGGGCCGAGCCGCTCGTACCGTCGCCTCCACCCGCATAGAGGTAGATTGTTTGTAGCGTGTAGTTACTGCCTGCCGGAACGGTGAAGGTCTGGCCGTAGCTCGTGGCGCTCGCGAAACCTTCGGCCACGGTGGCCTGCGTGGCGGGCGCATCCGTGGTGCTGACGAGTGGGTTTGGGGCAGGCCAGCTGGTAGCACCAGCGCCGAGGTTTTGCTGCACGGTGATGCCTGCGAACGCAGAGACACCCAGCAATTGCACGAAGCTTCCAATGATCAATGCACGTATCGGGGTTTTCATATTAAAATAAGCTTACTATTATTACTTTCAAAAGACGGGATTCTGGAACCTAAACCAATCTACATCGACCTGCTCTCCCCGAGGCTGGGAGTCTGCGGATGCAACGCGGCATCCAGTTCGCTGAAGGTGTGAAACGTGCAGTTCTGCCGACGGAGTTCCGCCAGAATAGCCGGTAACTGAGCCAGAGTTTCTTTACTCCATTCGTGAAACAGGATCACCGCACCATCCTGGACGCCCGTGGTCGCGTTGCGGAAAATGGCATCGGCGTTCACGGATAGATCGTAATCCTTGGATACGATCAGTAGTTTTGGTTCGTAAATTTTCAAGCTGGCGCGGGCGACTGTCGAACGGACGCGCGCATCAACCTCAAGAAACGGCGGCCAATACCACTTCGGCGCAGCGCCGACGGTGGCAGCGATTTTCTGCTGGGCATTAGCCACTTCAGATTGCAGCGCTTGGTCGTCCAAATCGCGTGGATGTGCGTGGGTCTGCGAGTGGTTAGCGATTTCATGACCAGCCACAAAGATGGCCTTGGCTGTAGCAGGACTCTCGGCCACGCGAAGACCAACCAACGAGAAAGTAACGGTCACCTTTTCCCGGGCCAGTAACGTCAGCAACGGCTCTGCATCGGCGGGACGCGGGCCGTCGTCAAACACGAGTGCCACGCGTTTGGCTGCCTCGGGCGCGCCGTGGGCGAAGGTCATCGATAAAGCTCCAAGCAAAGCAATGGTGAACATGCGTACATTCATAGGGGGCGAACTTATTGGTATCGGTAAAGTTTCACGCGCTGCAATGAGAAGCGCCCTGGCTCAAGGCGAACGTGACGGCCTTGATGCGTTTGGTCACCGTTGAGCCAGCGGAGGTGTTTCCACACGCCAGCTTCGTAACGGCCTTCAGCACAACTAAGGATGCCGATCAACGGATCGCCGGGAGTCAGCGCAGAAAATGTAATGGTAACGCCAATACCGCCGATCAGAAATTCATCCGTTCCGAGTTGGATGACGATCGCACCAGCGGGCAACACCGTGCGATTCGCCGAACGGTCGCCGGCCTCATTGATCACGCCATCAGCAAGTCCAGGCGCTTCGAGCCGCTCGTAGGTGGCGCTCAACGTCACACCGCCCAAGACCACATCGTGCGCCTTGCGTTGCTCGGCGGCAGGCGGAAGCAGCGAGGTCATCGTGCCTTTGCCCTGATGCGCCGCGATGAGCGGTGTGAGTTGGCGAATGAGATCGTTGCTGGCCGTGAGATAGCTGGCCGCAGATTGGCTGATCGACTCGATGCCAAACGGAGAGAAGCCCATGCCGTTACACGCGCCGAAGACGTAGAGGTTGTTCACCGCAGCTTCCGGACTGCGCAAAGCTTCCGGCACAAAAAGTGGATTACCGCTGCGCACATAGCGATCAGCCCACTCAGTGAAATTCGGGAAATAAATATCGGGGCTTATAAAATCCAGTGTCGGCGCCGCCGCGCGCCACACATCGATCAAGTGCGGCAGCGGGCCCGCGCTCGGATATTGACCGGGTTGGTAACCTGGCCGGATCAACGCGGCGTTCACATAGAGAGGCAGCGCGTATTCCTTGCGGCCAGCGGCAGCGACCACTTCGACATAGCGGCCAAATGCCCATGCCATAAAAAGCTCGTTGGTGGCCGGACTTTCGCCGAACACCTCGTTCCACGAACCACTGGTGCGAGCACCACGACCCACCCAACGTTCGCGCAGTTCAGGCGCGAGGGATTCACGATGCTTCGTGAGATAGTTAATCAACTCAGTCGGCACCGGGGCGGCAAATGCGGCGTCAGCCGCTGGATGGCGATCACGCGCTTCGGGAATCATGCCGATCTCATTCTCAACCTGAACAAGCACAACGGTGTGTTGCGTGCCATCGGTCTCGCGCAAATGGCGCATCAAAGTCGCGAACGCCCTCGCATCAGTGTCACGATTAGCGGTGGCAAATGGTGTTAAGATTTCCAAAGACTGTCCGCCTGAAGTGCGTGCACGCGGAAAGCGGTCCGTATCCGTCTTCACCCACGCGGGCGTATAACACGACATGCTGTTCTTCCACGAACCAAACCACAGCAACACGAGACGCATTTCGCTGGTCCGAGCGTCTGCGATTAACCCGTCGACAGAGGCAAAATCGAACTTCCCTTCCGTCGGCTCGATCACATCCCAATAAACGGGTGCCACGATGGTATTTAAATTGAGCGCCTTCAGCTTCGGCCAGGACTCGCGAAGAAAGTCCGGTTCGCCGTGGGAATTACTCAGTTCGCCTCCGCGCATGAGTAACGGCTGGCCATCTACGATCAGCTGGGCGGCCGTCCCCTGTTTTCGCAAGTACGGCAATTCAGCCGCACCTAGCGCAGTGGCGGCCGTAAGCATGAGAAGGGTTAGAATACGAGAGGACTTCATAACAAAAACAAGACGCTGCTCACTCCTAATACCAACAGCCCGAAACTTTCAGACTTTGAACAGAAGATAACAAAGAGAACGAAGGACTGCAGGTTCTTCCTAGATCTCTTCACGTTGCCTTCGTTTTCTTCTGTAAAATTCCGAAAATTCAGACCGGCCACGATCAACTTCAGTATAAAAGCATAGGGGCATTGGTATAAAGGCGCGAGCGAGAGGGCTTCCTATGCTACGCTGGATGCTTCGATTATGAAACACCACCGCAGGAGAAACCCCGCCAAATTATACAAAGATCAAGCTACAAAAAAAGGCGTGGGCAGAGAGCCCACGCCTTTCGTTAAACCACAAACCGAGTACTACTAAATTAGAACGTAAGCGTATTGGTCACGAACCATTCCTGAACAGGCTTGGTGCGAACCGCAGCCCATGTCTGGCCATCAGGCTGGACAGAAATCGGAATCACACCGTTATTCTGCAGCACATTGCGAACGTTCAACTGGATCTTCCAGCCAAGCTTGCTCGTGAGTTTGCGCTCATAGCTCAGCCAGAGATCGAGAGCATCTTCGGCACGGCCGTAGTAAGGACTCGCGAGGTCGTAGCTGAAGTCGCGCTCGGATACGGCAACCACCGGGTAACCGATGATGACCTTGTCCTGCCAGCGATAGCTTGCACCAACGCCCACGCCCTTCAGGAAGCCCTTAGTGAACGAGTAGTTGGAAACGACGTTGTAACGCCATTTACGCAGTTCGGAAGCAGCAGCACCTTCCTGGAGTTTCATCAGCATATACTGGCCACGGAAGCCTGTCCAATTGCCGTTATTCCAAATAACGTTGGTTGGATCGTCAAAGGACGCATTGTACATACGTAGATCGCCGGCAGCACCAGCCATTGCATTCGTCATGTAACTGACGAGTTCAACAATCTCTGGACCACCAACATTATTACGGATCGCCGTAGTTTTGGAGGCGTTGAAAGCAACGCGCCAGTTTGGCAGCGGATTGGCTACAAGCTCGAATTCATAACCTTCCGACTGCGTATCAGCGGTCACCTTGAAGCCCTGAAGAGCAGGGGTATTCGCAGTGTAGTTGTACACGGTAGCCGAATCTGGTGTGTAGGCCGTTGGATTTGCTAGGTAGGTCGTGCGATCAGTCAGAACAGAACTGGTCGCCGGAGTGTAGTTCCAAGCTGCAAAGTAACCGCGACTTTCGAGCCATTTCTGGACATCGTTCCATGCGCGGATCGTGTTATCGCGCATCGTATCGCTTTCGGCTTGAGTCTGGAGGTGCCAAGTCGGGTCGACAGGAGTCCAAGTAGAGGGCCTCACGCCACGGCCGGTAGAATCTACATAGACAGGTTTCCATTCATTACGATTGTGGTTAATCCCTGCAAAGTTCATAGCATAACCACTGCTGATCTGGTAGAGGATGACATTGCGCCAATTCAAACCAAGCTTGATGGCCTGTGTAAGGCCAGAAGCGTCGAGATTGGAATCTGCGTTGAACAGCGCTGTCTCGTATTTAATCGCGCGGAAGGAATACTTGTTATCCTTGGTGGAGAGCGTGAGACCATAATCCTTGGTACTGCCAGTCGGGTTGCCGATTATGGCACCGTAGATATTGCGACGCGTGTCGGTAACTTGGAAGTTGCTCGATTTGTTATACGAGAGACTGACATTGATCGGCAGGAAGTCGTGCTTGCCCAAGATTTTGTTCAAGTGAACAACCACGCCGCCAGAGGTCGAGTGATCCTTGTAGATGGAACCACTCTTGTTTCCGTATGAAGTGTAGTCAGAGGCGAAGTCATAACCATAAACTTTCTGGGTCGGGTTGAGTGGGTTCACCGTGTCGTGGCCCAAGTTCATAGTTCCCCGCAAATTATTCTGCGGAAGAGCAACGACACCCTTGCTTTTGACCTCATCGTAGCGCCAACCAGCCGTGGGGATGATTGATTCGTTCCAAAGATAGCCCTGCCAAGAACCAGCGTAGGACTTTGTGATACGGTAAGTCCGTGCCGCGCCGGTGAGGAGACTTGGATTTGCCCCATTATCGTAGCGGTTTACCGACATAGCGTAGTTCGTGCCCCAGCCGACATAGTTGGCCGGATTCGAGTTCTGCAGGAGAGCTGTCTGGCCATTAGGTAGGCCAGAAGTGGTGGTCGTGAACATCGGAGCCAAGGCGGACGGCACTGAGCCGAGTGCAACCCATGGGTCGCTAAAGCCGACAGTACTGCTGGTTGGCCTCCAAGTCGCATCGAAGTAATAAAGACCACCGCTCTGGTAGGTGACCGGGACGGTGATCCCCGAGAGTTCGGCGTTGTGCGCCGAATCGTAACCGCCTAGAGCCTGACCGAGGTAAATGACAGCGGCAGGAGCGCGACCGCCAGCCACGGAGCCATCTGTGCGCAGCCAATAGGCATCCCAAGCCTGAGTGTGGCCATACATGTCCCAAGCCCGAGTTTCAACCGTATAATCTTCCTTGCTGTAAACACCATTGAAGCGGTGCTTGCCGAGGATTTTTACCAAAAGGCTGTCCTTATCGAAGAAGTCTGCAGAACGGAGTTCGCCGAAGAGCGAACCGCGGATATACTTGCGGTCAGTCTCGGTGGAGTTGCCCCTACCTGGACCAGCTGTGACGAAGGGTCGGCTGAAGTTGGGATTGGCCTTGAGATCCTGGAAGTTCTTCAGGACATCAATGCTGATGGTGGGATTCGGAATGAGGGCCTCACCACCACGCTTGTACTGTTGGCGGTCGTAGATCAGATTTACAGCAAGGCGATCATCGAATGCAGTCTGGCTGATGTCGATATTGTAGGCGTTCCATTTCTCGAACTCGTTCTTGGTATC
>JADKHC010000025.1 GCA_016721945.1 Verrucomicrobiota bacterium
AGAGGTGATGAATCTGTTTACCGAAAAACGCTGCCGCCAGATTCCCGTCATCGAGGAAGACGGCGACCAAATCGTCGGGCTGATTTCGATCGGCGACGCGACACGCTGGCTGGTCGAGACGCATCGCAACGAGTTGCAGCACCTGCGTCAGTACCTCGCCGGCGGTTTTTCCAGCTGAGCGCTTGGTGTGTGGCTTGCGACCTCACGGGCCCGACGACCTTGCGCGAGCGGTTGCAGCCAGCGCATTTTCGCAGTTCGTTCACCATTAAAATCTGGCGTGTGTGCGCTGTTTGCATGGGAATGCGCCGACCCAGCATCGCATGAATATCGAAGCCGCTACAAAACACATCCAAGCCTGCCGCGAGCGCATGGACGCGCTCTATCTCAAACCCGTTTTCGACGAATGGGTCGTGGTCAACTTCTCGCAAGGCAAGGCCGACGTCCTGACCTATCACGGCCAGCGCGCCGATACGTTTACGAAACAGCTTCATCGCGACTCGGCCCCGCTGTTTGCCGAGATGCAGGGCAAGCACTACGGCGTGGGGGATTTCGAATTTGTGGATCAGGCGGCTGGTTCGCGTTTCGATGCCTGCGTGCGGCTGGGCGAAACATTCTACCTGCTTTGCAATAATACCTTCGGCACAATGGCGGCGCTCCGGCAGGATCCACGTTGGCGTGAGGCGCAAAAACCCTTCGTCAGTCTCACGGATAAATTTCGTTTCGATCCGCTTCAGTAGGAGCCTGCTTCGTTATTCTTTCTCTTTATCTTTCTCCTCTCCGGTCGCGCGAAGAGAATGATAAGGAATAAAGAGAAAGACGAAAGATACTATCTGGCCAGGCCGGTGTAGACGAACCACGCATAAGCTACAAGCAGGAGCCAGCCAGCCCAGCGCGGGAGGCGACCCAGAATTAGGACAGCGAGAACGTGCAGCACTGTCGCGCCGAGGAGGATCGTGATGCTGGTTTGAAAGAAGGTCGGCAGCGGGATCGGCTGATACAACGCGAACAGCCCGATGCAAAGTGGAATGCAGATATGGCCGTCGCCGATTTGAGAAGTGTAAACGATATCTGCCCGGCCCCGTATGGAATAGTAAATCGCGAGAATTGCGTTGGGCAGAACCATCAACCAACCGCTCAGCCAGCCGAGATTTTGCGCGCTGAGGAAGCCGGTTTTTTGGGTGGTGAGCCAAAGCACCAACCAGTCGAGACTCACGTAAAGCAGCGCGGCACCGACGAACAGTATCGCGAGATCGGCGTAGAACAGAAGCGAGAAGGAGCGGCGCTGGCGGACGTTGTGTTTGAGCACGTCGAACACCTGAAAACATTGCCAGAAAAGAAACAGGCCCACGAGTACGAGGCCGTCGTTGAAATCGATGTAGCCATCCTGGCCGAGCGCCCAGACGGCACCCGTGAAAAATGCGACAGCGGCCAACGTCAGCAGTAGCGAAAGGCGGCTCAGGCGTTGCTCGGTTTCGACTTTTTCGCCCTTGGGATTTTTCTTCGAGCGTTTGGGTTTGCTGGCTTTGCCCTCGGCGCCTGCGACGGCGGGGGCCATGTTTAAGCCCCAGATCAGCGCGGGAATCGCGAGGATGAGTGTGAGGTTCGTGGTGTTGTTGACCAGGCAGTTGGTCATGATCTCGCGGGCTTCGCCCTGGCCGTTGAGCAGGATATAAACGAAGATCAAATTGCCCAAACCCGAACAATACGGCATCACCAAAGTCCCCAACGCAGTGCCTTCCAGCCCATGATCGAGCACGGAGTTTAGCCGCCAGATCATGAGCATCGATGCTCCGAGAAAAATCAGAATAAACGTGAACGGGTTGGCGAGCCCGGTGGCGTCGATGGACTGGACGATAAAATTCACAGATTGCGGGAGCGCGATTGAGCGCGGGTGAGCGAGAGGAAAAACCTGTCGCCGCGCCGTTGCAAACTTACAGCAGTGCCGAAAGTTCGACCGAGATTGTGGCGGTTGAGCGTGGCGGATACGGGCCCGGTGACCACCGACCGCCCTGCGCGCAGCATGAGCACGTGACTGAACGCTGGCGTGATCTCTTCGACGTGATGGGTGACCAGCACGAGGGACGGGCCGTGGCGTTTTTTGCCCAAGCGTTCCATGAAGCCGAGAAAGTGCTCGCGCGCCACCGGGTCGAGGCCGGCGCAGGGTTCGTCAAGGATCAACAGCTCCGGCCGCGCCATGAGCGCACGGGCGATGAGCACGCGCTGACGTTCGCCTTGGGAGAGGTAGATCCATTCGCGCCGGGCGAGTTTGGCCAATCCCACCAACCGCAGCAGCCGCGTGGCCTCGGCTTCGTCGGGGCGCGTGATCTTGGCCCAGAGGTCCAGTTGGGCAAATTTCCCGCTGATCACCGTTTCGATGGCTTGCTCGGCTGGCGGGATCGACAGCTGGAGAGCCGAGGAGACGATGCCGATGCGTTTGCGGAGTTCGCGCCAGTCGGAACGTCCGTAGATGCGTCCCAGCACCGCTACGGAGCCGGATGTCAGCGACAAATAACCAGTCAACACCCGCAATAGGGAGGTTTTACCACTGCCGTTGGGGCCGAGGATAACCCAGTGCTGTCCGCGCCGAACCTCCCACGCAAGATCGCACAGGATCGTGGTCGAACCACGCACCACACACAGGTCGGAGACGGTCAAGATCGGCGTTGAGACTTTTTTCACGAAGATTTCAGCTTCGCGGGAGCGGATCAGCTGGTCAATCGCGAGTCATCCACTCTAGCTTGGTGTTTCACTTTCACCGGTATCATGCCGATGTGAAAGGAAACCGCCGAAACTTCGCCGATGCGACTTCTTGTTACGTTTTGCCTGATGCTTATCCTCGCCGTTACGGCGCGGGCGGTATCGTTTACGGTACTCGTCTACAACGTCGAAAATCTCACCGCGGCCGACGGCAAGACGCTTTCCGCCGATTACGGTGCGAAGCGATATTCCCGCGCGCATCTGTTGACCAAGATGAACAACATCGCGCGTGTCGTCGCCCAGTTCGATGAGGGCAAGGGGCCGGACGTTATTCTATTTCAGGAGGTCGAACGCGATTTTCTCCAGGATCAATATCTCTTCGATCACGTCGGCATGCTCGCGCACTACGAGGACGTGACGATCGAGCAAATGATCGGTCATTATTACGACCGCGACGTCGCTCGTATTCCGGTCGAAGGGCTGTTGCTAAAAACGTTTTATGACCGGGGCCTGCGTGGTTATCGTGTGGCTGCGGCAGACGACGCCGTGCAGACCAAGGAGCGTCGCCAGATCGCACATCTTAATATTGTTTTCTCCCGTTTCCCGATTGGTGCGGTGCGCAGTTATATCGTCCCCGAAATGCCCGCGCTGCTTGAGGTGCAACTCGAGGTCGGCGGTTACCCGCTGTATATTTTCAACAACCACTGGAAAGGGGATGCGATGGGAGCCTCGGCCGAAGACGCACGCGTGGAGGCGGCGAAAGTCTTGCGCGATCGCATGACTGAGATTTTCAGCGTCAATCCCAACGCCGATCTGATTCTCGCTGGCGATTTCAATTGTTTCTACAATCAGGGGCCGCGCTTTCATTTTGAAAAAACTGCGCTGACCCAGGTGCTCGGCTCGCAAGGCGACAAACGTGCGCTGCGTGCCAACGCCGATCTCTATAATCTCTGGTACGAGCTGCCCTCGTCGCAGCGCGGCAGCGAGATCTATCACGGAGTCTGGAGCACTTTCATCCAGATGCTCGTCTCGCGCGGGCTCTACGATTTTCGCGGCGTGCAATATGTTGATGGCTCGTTTGGCGTCGGTGAGTTCCCGGGGCTCAACGCGAACGAAAACGGCGAACCCATCGGCTGGTCATTTAGCGGTATGGCTGGTTCCGGTTTTTCAAAACACTTTCCGCTCTACGCGAAATTCATCACCGTGCGCAACAACCGCCCCGACGTATACCTCTCGGTCAGCCCACCGAAAAAAGATCCCAACCCGTCCGGTGTGCGGAAGTAGGCAGGCGTGCCATCTTGAGATCGAGGTAGGGCGCTTTATCCCTAAAGCGCCGGTTAGTTTTAAGGGGACTCTTCGGCTAGAACCAGCGCCGGTTTCTCCAGCTCACAGATGCTTTTGGCATATTTCACCAGCAATTCCGCGCTTACGTTGTCGATCGTGTAACCGCCCCATTCTGTCTCATTTTGAAGGATTGCCAAGAGGTGCTCTTTGTCGACTTCGATCCTTAACCATTTTGGGCCTTTGAATTCTATGATGAGTGCTGGGGTGAACTTGTTGTAAGTCTTGTAGGATTTCACTTCTTCAGCGGCTGATGTATGCTCCTCAATCTCGTGCATAGCATATTCATCTAATTCGAGTGCATCGACCAAGAGGCGATATATAATGCGCGAGGCATATCCTTCCGACGTTTCTGTTTTATTGATGATCAGGTAATCATCTAAAATATCGTCCATCAATATACCTGCCCATTTGGCTGGTACTCGGGCAGCTGTTTCCAAAACGAGGATCTTGAGAGAAGTGCATTCTGTGAAAGCCGTGGCGATATCTATTCTTGGTTCAAGTCTCAGGAATTTGGGTAAAGGGCGGATCGAAAGCCTCCATCCTCCGCAGGCACAGGAGAATGGCGGTCGATATCGCAATTTCAATGGCGGAGCCGGTATGCGCGGAGCGAACTCCTGTTCGACTGTTTTTATGCTGCTCAGAACCCGCTCATTCCACCGCGTGTTGAGCGCCTCGGTCATGCTCGGAAACTTCGGCAAATCAGCACCGAAGCATGACGCTCCGAAAGCAAGCGACAGTGCGCTAACCACAATTCTGATGATGTTTGTTTTGCCGGGCATCTATAGAGAAAACGCGGGGCGTGGTGTTTTATTACTCGAAATCTTTCTCACGAAAAATCCGATGGATATTTTCGGAGGCGCAAGAGCTGGGCTAGGATGCGCAGGACGAAGAGGGGGTTGTTTTTGAAATAACGAGGGGCGAGCCGCCGGGGTTCGGCGCAGAGCCGCCAGAACCACTCAAAACCGCTACGCTGAATCCAGCGCGGGGCTTGCGGGACGCGACCGGAAATGAAATCGAACGCGGCGCCGACGCCGAGCATCACGGGCACGCCGAGTCGTTGTGCGTAGGCTGCCATGAATGCTTCTTGCTTGGGCGTGCTGAGGCCGACCCAAAAGAAGTTGGGGCGCAGCTCGTGTATTCGTTTTTCCAATTCACACATTTCGCTCTCGGTGGGCGGGCGAAAGGGCGGACAATGCGTGCCCGCGATTTTTATCCCGGGGAAACGTGCCCGCAGGTTCGTGGCCAGTGCATCTGCGGTGCCTGGGCCGCCACCATAAAAGAAGTGAGTGAGTTCGGTGCGGACGGAGGCGCGGCAAACTTCCAGCATGAGCTCGGGGCCATAGACGCGACCGGTGGTTTTGTGGCCTGCCCAGCGACCGAGCCAAACCAGCGGCATGCCATCGGGCGTGGTGAGAAACGATCGATTTAGGATGGCGAGATGGTTCGGGTCGCGTTGGGCGCAGGATACGCTGTTGACGTCGCAAAAACAGACGTAGTTCGAAGATCGAGTGCGTGCGGCCTCGATCACCAACTCGCTCGCGACCGGGAGGTCTACGGCATGGACTCCGACTCCGAGGGTGTTGAAGCGGGGAGGGGTAGGCATGGCGGGGTGAACCTGATCGTCGGTTGGGGCGGAGCGATCCGAAGATGGGCTCAATCGGCCCAGCGGGCGACCAGATTTTTCAGTTCGATCTCTGCCAGCGAGGTCAGGCGCAGATCGGCATGCGAAAAATCATGGTGGCGTGTGCAATAGTTCGGCACGGCGATGCAACGCAGGCCGGCACGTTTCGCGGCGACCGTGCCAGCCTTCGAGTCTTCGAAGGCGATGGCTTCCGCGCTGTTGATGCCCAGTGCTGCGATCACGGCATGGTAAACGTCGGGTTCGGGTTTGCCGCGAGTGACATCGTCGCGACAGCGGATTGTAGGAAAGTACTCCATTAGGCCAAGGCGAGGCAGGTGGCGTTCGATCCAAATGTGGGGAGAGTTGGATGCTATGGCGAGTTTCAGGCCGAGTCGACGCGCCTCTTCGATTCGCTCGCGCACGCCTGGGAGTACGGGTTGTTTTTCCGTGAGGGCTCGTTTGATCCGCCGATGTTCTTGGGTCAGGGCATCACGATCTGCATTCGCGCCAAAGGCTTTCCATAAATCGAACTCGTGATCGACCTCGCCGATCAGATCGAGCGCTTCCTGAGGCTGGCAGGGCAGGCCGGCGTTCATGTGCATCTGCGCCCACGCCTCAATGATAGGCGTTTCGGTGTCGAGGATCAGGCCGTCGAAATCAAAAACGAGCGCTCGAATCATCCCACGAACATCGACCGAGAGCTTGCGATTGCACAAAACAAAATTGCTCGTGTCGTTGCCTTGGTTCGAGAATCTCGCACCGTCTATTCGATATAGGCATGGCGGGTAATCCCGCTGTGTTGGCCAAATAATTTCATTACTGCCCGCATGAAAAACTCCCTCTGCATCGCCCTTTCCCTCGCCACGGCAGCCGTCGTGCTGGCCCGTCCCGAAACCCAGAAACGCGCTGAGATCCCCGCTGAGTACAAATGGGATTACACGCCGATTTTTGCCAACTGGGAGGCTTGGGAGGACGGCCTCAAGCAGATGCAGGTCAAGATGGATGCCTATGCCGCGCTCAAGGGCACGCTCGCCAAAGGCCCCGAGGCTCTGCTTCACGCCTACAAGCTGAGCGACGAAATCGGCCAGCTTCAGTATCGGGTTTATTGTTACACCTCGCTTCAGCGCGACACCGATACCCGCGACAACACCATGGGCGCCCGACTCCAGCGCGTGCAGGGCGTCTTCGCCCGCTTCGGCACCGCCACGGCGTGGTTCACGCCCGAGTTGCTCACGATTCCGCAGGCTACAGTCGAAAAGTGGCTCGCTGCGACGCCAGCGCTCGCGCCGTACCGTTTTCCGATCACGGAAATCTACCGTCAGGCGAAGCACGTCCTCGATGAAAAAGGCGAACGCCTGCTCTCGCTTTCCGCCCAGCTTTCTCAGGTGCCGGCTGCGACCTTCAGCGAACTCAGCACGAGCGACATCAAGTTCCCCAAGATCAAGCTGACCGATGGTCGCGAGATGACGCTCACGCCCGGAACCTATCAACAGATCCTAAACACCGAACCACTCCAGGCCGACCGCACCAAGGCGTGGGAAGCCTACTACCAAACCTACGCTGCGACCATCAACACTTACGCCTCGATCTATAATGGCGTGTTGCTTCGCGACTGGTACACTACTCAGGCTCGCAACTACGCCAGCACGCTGGAGTCCGCATTGGAGGATAATAATATCCCCGTGTCCGTCGTTGAGACACTTGTTGCTACCACCCGGGCAGGCACCGCACCGCTCCAGCGCTACGTGAAGTTGCGCAAGAAACTCCTTAAACTCGAAACCTACCACATCTACGACAACTTCGCGCCGATCTTCCAGGTCGACATGAAAATGCCCTATGAAGAGGGCCTGAAACTCGTGCTGGAATCGGTTGCCCCGCTCGGTGCCGATTACGCGGAAAAATATCGCCGCTTTGTCTCTGGCGGCCGGGTCGATGTCTATGAAAACGAAGGCAAGCGCAGCGGTGCCTACTGCGACGGCGTTTACGGCGTGGGCCCGTATTTACTACTCAACTACACCGACACGCTCGACGATGTATTCACCCTCGCCCACGAAGGCGGTCACGCGATGCACACTGTGCTCTCGTTCGAGACGCAGCCCTTTGCCACGGCCGAGTACACGATCTTCGTGGCTGAAGTCGCCTCAACCACAAACGAACGCTTTCTCCTCAACAAACTGCTGGAGCGCACGACCGACCCGAAGGAGCGCTTTATCCTCCTGCAAAACGCCGTCGATGCCATCCTCAGTACCTATTACACGCAGGTACTCTTTGCCGATTTCGAATTGCAGGCGCACAAACTCGTCGAGCAAGGCCAGTCGATCACGGCCGACGTGCTCAATGAAATCTACCTGAAGCTCCTACGCGATTACTACGGCGACGCCGTCACGGTCGACGACCTGTACAAGATCACCTGGTCGCGTATCCCGCACTTCTTCCAATCGCCGTATTATGTTTATCAATACGCGACCTGCTTCGCTTCCTCAGCCCAGCTGGTCAAGGCAATGACCACGGGTGACGCGGCGTCACGCAAAGCCGCGACCGATCGTTATCTCACGCTGCTTCGCAGCGGCGGCAATGACCACCCGATGGAGCAGCTCAGGAAAGCCGGTGTCGATCTGAGCAAACGAGAAACGATCCAAGCCGTGATCGACCAGCTCGACGAACTCGTGACCCAACTCGAAGCCGAGGCCGCGAAGATAAAGTGAGGGCCTGATCGAGATTCGGCGGGTAGGGCGGATGGTCCTTAAGCCGCCGGGTTTGATGCGTGAACTTATTCGTATCCATGCAATGGAGCCACTGATGCATACTGATAAACACAGATTCCCCGGAGGATTGTTTTAACGCCGTGCGAGAAGTTTCCTGTTTAACCAGACAGTGGGCGATCAGATGCCAAAACCCCGACGTTGTTTCTGCCCTAATCTGTGCTCATCGGTGTTTATCTGTGGCTCCCAACTGATTGGTTACGGCTTATGCGCGTCGTTTGTTGGCGACGTCGCACCGGCGCGTTAGGGACAACGCGCCCTACCTTCAGAGCGGCCTAGAGCAGGTAAATAGAAACTATAGCCGATAAAACCTTGAGGCTGCGGCCTTAAATACAACCGGTTCGTTCCAGTGTTCCTGAGTTCCACATTCACAAATCCTCACGCCCACTCCGGCGGATTCTGCAGGTGGGGCTTTAGGATGCCGACGCAGGGAAGGTTGCGGTAGCGTTCGGCGAAATCCAGACCGTAGCCGACGACGAAGCGATCAGGGATTTGGAAGCCCACGAAATCGGCCTCGAACTCGACTTCGCGCCGACCTTTTTTATCGAGCAGGACGCAGGTGCGTACGCTGGCGGGATTTTGCTTTTTGATCAGGTTGACGACGACGGAAAGGGTTTTGCCGGTGTCGAGTATATCGTCAATCAGCAGCACGTGACGGTTGGCGATGTCGAGCGTGAGGCTATGCAGGAGTTGCGGTTTGCCGTGTGACCGGGTCTGGTTGCGGTAACTCGAAATGCGGATGCAATCGAGGCGAATTGGGTTGGGAATCTGGCGCAACAGGTCGGCGCTAAAGAGGATGGCGCCATTGATGATGGCGATGACAGTGATCTCTTCCTTGCCGTAGGCAGCGGTGATGTCGGCTCCGAGTTTCTTCAGGCGGCGTTTGATGGCAGCTTCAGAGACGAGGATGGCCTCCAGGTCGTCGGTTTGGGCATAGGCGGGCTTCGCGGTGGACATCATGTAGGCGTTAGGTGAGTGAGGGGCGCATGGCAACAGCTTCTGTGCTCGGGACGCGGGTTTATTCCTTTGACTTGAATGCCCTGGCGAACGTTTCTTCGCGAAGGTCCCCGGCCTCACGATGATTTCGATCCGGATAGAACAGCTTACCAAAAAATTCGGCACCACGGTCGCCCTGCAAAAACTCGATCTCACGATCGAGCAAGGGGAATTGTTTTTCCTGCTCGGGCCGAGCGGTTGCGGCAAGACGACTTTACTGCGCAGCATCGCGGGCTTCTACATTCCCGAAGAAGGGAAAATTTTCTTCGGCGATGACGATGTCACCCGCCTGGCTCCGCACAAGCGGAACACCGGCATGATGTTTCAAAGCTACGCACTCTGGCCACATATGAGCGTGGCCGAGAACGTCGCGTTTGGCCTGGAAGAGCGCAAAGTGCCGCGCGCCGAGATCAAAGTTCGCGTGGCCGAAGCGCTCGCCTCCGTGCGCATGGAAGAGTACGCCGAGCGCAAGCCGAACCAGTTGTCAGGTGGACAACAGCAACGCGTGGCGCTGGCCCGTGCGTTGGTGATCCGTCCGCGCTGTCTCCTGCTCGATGAGCCGCTTTCCAATCTCGATGCGAAGCTGCGGTTGGAGATGCGCGCGGAGATCCGCCGCGTGTGCAAGGAGTTCAATCTCACAACCGTTTACGTGACGCATGACCAGAAGGAGGCGCTGTCGATTTCCGACCGCATGGCGATCCTCGAAGGCGGGAAAATTCTGCAAGTCGGCTCGCCGCGCGAAGTCTATCGTCGGCCGACCCATAAGACTGTGGCCAACTTTATCGGCGAAACCGATTTCATCAATGGCACGTTGCTCGGTCTTGAAGGCGAGCGCGCGACGGTGGAGACGCCGATCGGCCGTTTCAGCGGGCTGCTGGGCGATCCGGCGGCGCGTCCCGCGATTGGCTCTGTGGTTACACTTTCGATCCGTCCGGAATGTTGGAAACTTGGCCGACAAACGGGTGGACAAAATTCCATCGCAGGCCGGATTGGCGAAGCCGTCTATCTGGGCGAAGTGGCGCAATACGATTTTGTGGCCAGCGCAGACAACTCGTCGCTGAAAATCTACGAGCTGAATCCACGCTATCTCGGCACGTCGGCGGGCATGGAGCTTTACGCGATGGTCGAGACCGATGACGTCGTTGTACTGGTGAATTGACGCACGCCTGCCGAATAAGCTGATGACTCAGTCGAAACAAACTGTAGCAAGGTGGAGCCTGATGTCCCCATCGGGCTTTTGCGATTTACGCACAAATCAGTCCAATGGAGACATCGGGCTCCACCAGCACGTTTGTAGTCCGGGCAGCCCGTCCTGAGCCGAACCATTTACCATGTTTAAGCGCCTGCTCATTATATTCGCTCTGGTGGGAACGGTGGCGATGCCGTTCATTTTGCGGCCGAAGCAGGCCAAGCTTGAGCAAGCTGACGAAACGCTGGTCATCATCACGCCGCACAACGAAGCCTTGCGCCACGAATTTGGCCGCGGTTTCCGTGATTGGTACAAAGCGAAAACCGGCAAACTTGTGAATGTGGACTGGCGCGTGATCGGTGGGACTAGCGAGATCACTCGTTTTCTCGACGGCGAATTTGACGCCGCCTTCAGGCTATACTGGACCCGCACGCTCGCGCGATTGTGGAGCGCGGAGATTCAAGCCGGCTACAAAAACCACTCTTTGCCGAACAATGCCTCCATCGAAGTGAAGGAAGCGCGGCAGGCGTTTCTGAGATCGGATGTGGGCTGTGGGCTCGATCTGTTTTTCGGCGGCGGCACACCGGATTTTGTTAAGCAGGCGCAAGCCGGGCGTTTGGTGGACAGTGGGATCATCGGGCGTCATCCAGACTGGTTCGGTGACGATGCGATCCCGCAGCAATTCTCCGGCGAGCGGTACTGGGACCTGCGTGGCTTGTGGGTCGGCGCGGTGCTGAGCAACTATGGCATCGTGTATAATCTCGATTCGCTGAAGCGGCTTGGTGTATCCGGAGAGTTGCGACGCTGGGAGGACCTCACGAATCCGCAACTGGTGGGAGAAATCGCACTAGCTGACCCAACCAAAAGCAGTTCCATCGGCAAGGCCTTCGAGAATATTATTCAACAGCAGATGCAGAATCGTCTGTTGAGTTTGCGTGCGGTGAATCCAGCAGGAGACGCGGCGCAAATCGAAGCTCAGGCCGTGCGCGAAGGATGGATTGCAGGCCTGCAGCTCCTGCAGTTGATCGGGGCCAACTCCCGCTATTTCACGGACACATCCCAAAAGCCGCCGATCGATGTCGCGCAGGGAAATTCCGCGGCAGGCATCTGTATCGATTTTTACGGTCGGCAACAAATGGAGGCGATCAGCCGACGAGCCGATAGAAACAGGTTGGGCTTTATCGCGCCGTTGGGAGGTACGGTGAATTCGGTCGATCCGATCGCACTTTTTCGCGGCGCAAAGAATCGGGCCACGGCCATTGCCTTCATGGATTACGTGCTTTCGATGGACGGGCAGAAAATCTGGAATTACCGGCCGGGCACACCGGATGGACCGAAACATTTTGCACTGCGACGACTGCCCGTGCGCCGCGATTTTTATCAACAAACCGACTTCAAGGCCTTGCGCAGCGACCCCGAGGTCAATCCGTATGACACGGCTGATCAGTTGATCTACCGACCGGAGTGGACGGCGGGATTATTCCGCGAGATGAGTTTCATTATACGTGTGATCGCTTTGGATACACATGAAGAACTGACCCGTGCATGGCGGGCGATTATCGCGGCCGGGATGCCGACCGAAGCGCTGGCGGTGTTGCAGGATTTGTCGCTGGTTGATCGCGCGGCGGCTTTAGGCCGGGTGCGGCAGGCGCTCAATTCCAAGGATAAAACCGAAGAGCTGCGGCTCTCGCGTGATCTCGGCGACGCCCTTCGCGCGCAATACCGTCGCGCCGAAGAAATCGCCCGGGCGAAGTTAAAGTAAATAGGATAGCCGCTTTTAAGATATTGTTTCACGCAAAGGCGCGAAGGCGCAAAGAAGACGAAAAGGCAGTGAGTTCCTCTTTCGGAATACGATACGGAGAGCGTCGGCTAGCAGAGGAGAATTGAGCCAAAACCACCAGACAGAGACTCTCCTGGTTTTGCGCCTCAGCACCCTTGCGCGGGTATTCTATTTCTCAGATCCAGTTCAGGGGTGCGTCTGAACTATAACTACTGCTGAAAAGTATCTTGGGGTTGGCTGTGTAGGGGCGCAGACTTGCTGCGCCCTTTCCGTAAACCTTGTACTTGGGCGCAACAAGATTGCGCCCCTACACACAACCGGTTCGTTCCAGTTTTCCTGAGTTCCATATTCAAAATTACCCCAGCCTGATAACGGCCATGAATTAACTTTAACCGCCTCAGCGAAACGCTGAGCAATGCATCCCTATTAAACCGGGAGATCCAGTTTAAAGCAGGTGCCGTCTTCGGTTGACGTGGTGAAGCCGACGTGGCCGCCGAGGAGTTTTTCCCCGAAGAGTTTAATCGCATACGTGCCGAGGCCGTGGCCGAGCGTGCCCTTGGTGCTGAAGTTTCTTTGGAAAATACGCCGGGCAATTTCGGGTGGAATGAAGCCAGCATTCCAGATCGAAAAGGTTTCATGCGTTTCGTTGCGTTGTGCGGTGATTTTCACCACGCCGCCGGGCGCGCTGGCCTCGAGCGCATTGATGACCATGTTGTAAAGGATGCGATGCAGGATCGTCAGGTCGGAGCTGAGAATGTGATCGGGCTGCGGCGGTGCGAACTCCACGACTCGGTCGGCTTGAGCGGGATGATGCCGGATCGAGCGCTCCAACTCATCGAAGAGTTTGTCGACAGAGAGCGGTTTTAGTCGGCTCTTGAACGTGTTGACGGTGGAGTGGGCGAGGCAGCGTTGCAGTTCGATTTCGCGCGTGAGCCGGTCGGACAAGAGCAGGATGTCGCGCGCGATCTGGCTGTTTTCACCGGTTATGCTATCGGCCAGCAATTCACTCCCAACGGAGAGGCCCATCGCGGTATTTCTGAGATCGTGGAGAAAGGTCTGCTCCAGCATCGCCGCGCGTTGTTCGAGACTCACGTCTTGCAGGAAAAGGAGGATGTAACGGTGCTCACCGATCTTGAGCGGCGAGGCCCGCACGCGGAAAAACAGATTGTTGTGGTCCTCGTCGCCGGCAATCTCGATGGCGCAGAGCTGTTCGGCCGGACAGGTTCCGGACAGGGCGAGGACCTGTGCGATCGCGGCGCCGCAGGTGGGGCAAAACTCCGAAGTGCCGCAACCACCCGGTGCGCATAGTGCGTGGATGCAATGAACAACCTCACCAAGCCGTAGGCCTAAAACTGTTTTCAGGCTGGAGGCGCCCAAGGTTTGCAGCATGCTGTCGTTGATCGCGAGCAGCTGGCGGTTTTCGTTGAGCACCGCCATGAGGCCCTGCACCGCTTCGAGCAGGCCGTCGATGATGGCGCTCTTGCTGACGGTGGTGACTTCGGTATCGAGTGCAGCTCCGGTGCTACGGCCGGGCGGGACGGGAAAACTCTCTTTCCCTGCGCCAATAGTCGAACTGCACGATTGAAGCCTCGAGTTCATCGGAGAGCTTAAATGTACGCCTCAGGGCATAGTTGGCAAACCAATATGCCGCTACAAATGAGGAGCCTGTGCTCGCCATACTCATGCAATGGAAACGCAGAAATCATGCTGCTGAGCACTGACTCCGGGCTCCGCTACCGCTGTTCTCTTCTGTTCAAAAAACGTCCGATCCCTTCTACAGGAGGAAACAGCGGTAATGGCGGAGGGGTGGAAGACGAACCGACTTTTAACCACGGATTACGGCTTAGGCGTCGGCCGCTTTTTTCTCGGGAAGGACTGCTTGTTCGGCGGCGAGGAGTGCGTTGTAGGCGGCGTTGGCGTCGGGGACTTCGTAAAGCTGGCTGAGGATGTCGGTCTTCATCGCGATCAGGCAGAGGCGCGCGAGGGTGTGCAGGTGGATGCGGTCGTCTTGGCAGCAGATCAGGAAGAACAGGCGCGTTGGGCCGCCGTCAGGTGCGCCGAATGGTACGGTTTGAATGGTTCGGCCTAGCACGATAAACGAGCGTTCGAAGCGGTAGGCGTCGTAGTTGCGCGCGTGGAGCAGAGCGAGGCCGCCGGGGAGGGCGGTGGAGCAGAGCGTTTCGCGGGCTTCGATAGTCGTGAGCAGTTCGCGGGAATCGAAGACGTTACCGGTGCTTTCCGCGAGGGCGACCATGTCGCGGATGGCGGAGGACCGGGTTTTGGAGGTGAGATCCAGGTTAATGTAGGTGCTGCGGATAAGTTCGGGTAGGATGGCGGCGTGGTCGAAAATGTTCTGCGTGCCGCGCATGGATTTCTCGTGGTAGGCGTCGAGACGGCGGTCGGGCATGCCGAGGATGCGTTGCGATGCCCAGGCATCGATTTCGCTGCGGCGGAAAACGAGGCGGCCGCCGCGTTCTTCCTTGGGAATATCGCTATCGCGCAGCAGGCGCTCCACGTCACTTGCACTGACGTGCATGTAGTCGGCGAGTTCATTGGTCGTGAGCATGCGGTGAGCCATCGCCGGTTAGTTTAAGCGAATCCGAAGGTTTGAAAAGCCTGGAACGCAGGGCTGCGCGAACCGCTAGGGGTGCTGGGATTGTGAATACCGTTGTTGTTTCTCAATGCGGTTTAGGATGGGGGACAACGGGCTCCACCCTTTATACATGGATACGGCTTAGGCGCTTCAAACGTCGATGTTGGTTATTGGAGTCCTTACGTCGTTCAGAAAATAAACGAAGTTTAAGCTGTACCCCGAAAATTGCCTGAACAAAGAAAATCTCCGCCATTCACGAAGTAACGTCATCCCACGAATGTCTTTGGCCGAAATCCGAGCGAATTCCGTGGTGAACTTGCGGTCACGAAAGAGGAGACTGGGAGTGTTTAAAATTACTTTTCAATTTCGTAATTTCCGGGCTTTACAACCTGCGAACGATGTCTCTTAGTCCGCCTTCCTCCGACTGGTACGCTCAGGTGGTGGAATTGGTAGACACACACGTTTGAGGGGCGTGTGCCGTAAGGCGTAAGGGTTCGAGTCCCTTCCTGAGCACCATTCCAGTCGAGGCGGGGCGATGTCCCCGTTTCGCATTTTTGCGCATTTGTGCCGAACATGGGCTTTGCCCATTCTGCGGTTTTACGTGAGGGATCGAGTTAAGATCAGACATCTGCGAGGCGGCTTTCACTACGACGAAATATTTTCATGCGTTGAGCGAGAGAAGGTGTGCGCAGAAAAATCCAGCCTTTAGGGAACTCGAACCCGAAGCGTGGGTCGTTGGGCAAACTCTGCACAATCTTTTTGTACCCGCTTCGGGGAGGCCTGCGTAGCTCTGGGAAATCAACCACAACTTTTTAATAGAGCGTACTTACTTTCGCGATTTATTTACAGGGATTGTAGTTATTGCAACTAGTTATGGTTATCGGGCGCGCAACGTGTAACGAAATGGTGACAAGAAGTACTCGGATCTGCCGCTGCGTCTTCGTAGAGGTAAAACTAGGGCGAAAATCCTATTGTAAGAGAATCACGAAACCTTTCAGTGGAGCCAATGTGTGCTTGTCGAACTTGTTAGTTATGGCGTTATTGCAGCTATTCAAAAGCAGGATGCATACGGTTAACCAAAATTTCTTTTTGACGGTTTATCGTAGAAAATGTCCAAGCAAAGTCATGCCCAGTTCGGACAACCAGGAATTTTTTATCGGAGTACATATTCTACAAGAGAAGTTAAGCGCCCAATTTTGGCATACCGAAACCAGATGCTTGGTACCGGAGTCCACGAGCTGGAGCCCGATTTATCTTCAAGGAATTCCTGTCTCTCCACTCCTCTGAAACTTTTTTGCTGATGAAGAATATTACCGCACGATTGCTCGTTACCCTATCGGCCATTGCCATTTTGCTTCTGGGTAATTCCGCATCGGCTGCAGATTCGAGAACCGTGAATCCCGGGCAGCGCGTTTCTATTTCGGTTTCTGCGGATGGAACCCAGCCGTTCACCTACCAATGGTATAAGGATGGGGTAGTTATTCCTAAGGCCACCGAAGCCTCCTTTACGATTGATTCGGCGACCGCTGCGGATTCGGCGAGTTACAAGGCCAGGGTAACGAACTCCATAAATTACACGGACTCGGATGCTGCAGTTCTGAAGGTGGCGCCGCCGCCGCCAACGATCACCACTCAATTGGCTGCAAAAACGAATGTTATCGCAGGTCAATCGGTTGAGCTTAAGGTGGTGGCGACTGGTTCGGGTGCGCTGAGCTACCAATGGACAAAAAACGGCACCAATATTTCCGGTGCGACGAGCAGCACTTACAAAATCGCAAGTGCCGCGGCTGCTGACGCAGGTAATTACAACGTCATCGTGATTAATACCGTGAATTCGGTCGCCTCAGCCCCCACGACATCGAGTACGACAGTTCTCACCGTTGTTTCCGCGACCGCAGCACCGACGATTACGACGCAACCCAGCCCGCAGTCGGTGTCGATTGGCGATACAGTTTTTCTCAAGGTCGAGGCGGCTGGAGCGGGTACGTTGAGCTATCAGTGGGCGAAGAATGGCAGTAATATATCCGGAGCGACTTCTGCCACCTACACCATCCCCATGGCCTTGACGACTCATGCGGGTAACTACTCGGTGGTCGTGTCCAATGCGAACGGTTCGACGACCAGCAATTCCGTTGCCTTGTCGGTGGCGCAAGACACCTCGGCTTTCAGGCCAGACAGTGCGGCCGCAACTACTACGGGAGGTGCCACGGGGCCGACCGTACCAGTTTCGACAGCCGCAGAATTAAAGCTTAACGCTGAGTCGCCCACAGCCTGCGTCATCAATGTATCCGGCACCATCAGCTTGAGTGGTCCGATCATGGTGAAATCCAACAAAACCATTCAGGGGCAGGTTCTCGTTGATTCTACTGGTAAGGTGACGTTGCCGACCATCATGGGTTCTCTCGATCTTAGTAGCGGTGGCGTCAGTAACGTGATCATCCGTGGTCTCACCATAACCAATCCGGGCACCACAGGCGGTACGGGTATCGTCGTGCGAAATGCCTCGAACGTATTTATCACGCATTGTACTCTTTTCGACTGCAACGGCGATTTGATTGAGATCAGCAACGGCTCTGACGGTGTGACCGTATCCTGGTCCGAATTCTACTACTCCTCTGCCTACACCGGTTCGCGGTCCACGATGAGGATTGGCCTTCCGAGTGTTGAGACCAAGCCCTTGCGCGTCACCTTGCATCATAATTGGTGGGCGGATGGTTGCGGTACGAATATGCCACTGGGCACTTACGGCTATGTTCATCTTTACAACAACTACTTCAAAGCGACAGGAAATACCTCAGCAGCCAAAGCCAGTGATAACTCACAGTTCCTGGTCGAGCATAACGTATTTGAGCAGATTAACGATCCGCTGAGTAAGCAGAATGTGGATACGACAAAGTCTGTCGGTCGCATTTATAGCAGCCTGAACTTGTTTTCGCCCAAAATCACCGAGTACACAGACGCGGTTCTGACGCCCTCGTATTCTTACGAGCTGCTTCCGGCGGAAGATGTGGCGATTTACAGCACTCAATTCGCGGGCAACACTGCAGGTGCCTCTTCTGCCACTCCCTCTGCACGCGCTGCTTCAATTACTGGTCCAGGCGCTGCGGTTGCGCCAGGTTCCACGTTTGCTTTGACTGCGGTGCATACAGGCTTCTCCGGAGTTTCGTATCAATGGCGTTTGAATAATTTCGATATCGCTCGCACCACTTCGGCGAAATATGACATCGCCTCGATGCAGACAGCCAATGCTGGCACGTACTCGGTTGTGATCGAAACGGCCGCAGGTGATTACGTAGTCAGTTCATCCTTTAGCGTGACTTTAGGTACAGCTCCCGGTCCCGACAACAGCTCATCCTCCTCCAGTAGCAGCGGTGCCAGTAGCAGCGGTGGTGGTGGTGGCGGTGCCCCGGGCGTTGGTTATCTGGCTGCGCTGTTTATCTTGGGCGCACTTCGCCAGGCTTTGCGTCGCAACGCGAAAAAAGCCTGAGCGTTTTCTAGCAACTGCAGCCGCAGGGCGCGCTCTTGTCTGGTTTCAGTTCTTTCTGCACGAGAACGATGTCCTCGCGTGCGCTCCAGTCTTGGTGCAACCAGAAGGTTCGGCCTTCAGTATTGTTGGCGAAAAGGAACAGATTGCATTTCTTGATTTTCAGCGCAGCGAGCTTTTCGAGGCAGCTATCCACCAGTGTGCGGCCAATGCCTTGTTTGCGGTGGGTTCGGGCCACGGCGAGGTGATGCAGGTAGCCGCGCCGACCGTCATGTCCGCAGAGAATCGCGCCTACGATCTGGTTGTTGGTATCGCAGGCGACAGCGCTCAGGCCGGGATTGCGTTCGAGAAAAGCGGCGATGGCCTCGCGGGTGTCGGAGTCGTTCAGGCCCATGCCTTCGGTTTGCTGCCACAGCGCATACACGGCGTCGTAGTCGGCGATGATCAGCGGGCGCAGGTTGAAGTTATTCATCGGTGCGCGCAGGCTCTTGGCGGTTAGAGCTGGATCGGCAAGCCGAGCTCGATGATCTGGGTCGGCGGTATTTTGTAGTAATCCTTGGCCGGGCGGGCATTGCGACTGAGGAAGGAGTAAAGTGCTTTTTCCCATTCCCACATGCGGGCTTCGCCGCCGGAGATAACCATCTCGCGATTGAAATAATAAGTTGTCTCACGCGGTTTGAGGGCGGCGCCTCGGTCCACGATCATTTCCATGAGGGCGGCACCGTCTGGAGACTCCATGTATCCGTAGCGGCCGACTCCGCGCCAGACACCTTCGCCGATAAATTTGAGCGAGAGGCGGTCTTCGTTGGCGATGGAGGGCACTTCCTCGGTGATTATGCTGAGGAGAACAACGGTTTGTTGCAGGCTCTTGTTGGCTTTGAGGTGATGGAGAAGTGCGAGGGGAGTGCCGCGTGGATTGCCGGCCATGAAGACAGCGCTGCCGGCAACACGAGCCACGCGAGGGCTCTTGACGATGGCGACAAGTTCGTCTTCGGTGACTTCATTGCCATAAACGCGGGCAACGATCTCGTTTTTCCCGGTCTTCCATGTGTGCATGATGGCCAGGATGAGGGCACCGATGGCGAGGGGGAACCATCCACCGTCTCTAATTTTATGGATATTGGCGCCGAAGAAAACCAGATCGATGGCGAGAAAAACACCGCAGAGCGGGAGCGCTTTCCAGAGCGACCACCGCCAACGTTTATAGACGACGACAAAGAAGGCGATGGTCGTCACGGCCATGGTGCCAGTTACGGCGATGCCATAGGCGGCTGCGAGGCGTTCGCTGGAGCCAAAGCCGAGCACGGTGGCGATTGCACCGATGGCGAGCAGGGCGTTGACGAGAGGGACGTAGATTTGACCGGAATGCGCGGCGTTGGTGTAGGAAACTTTGAGCCGGGGGAAATAGCCGAGCTGCATGGCCTGTCGCGTAAGCGAGTACGTGCCCGTGATGAGTGCTTGGCTAGCGATGATGGTTGCGGCGATGGAGAGTGCGATCAGTACGGCTTGACCGATACCCGCAGGTGCGAGGGCGAAAAATGGATTCTCGCGAAAGTCGGGATTCGCCAGCACAAAGGCACCTTGGCCGAAATAGCAGAAGAGCAGTCCGGGGAAAGCGACAAAGTACCAGGCCGCTGCGATGTATTTGCGCCCAAAATGCCCCATGTCGGCGTAGAGCGCCTCGGCTCCAGTGATGGCCAGCACGACCGAACCAAGCAGAGCGCCGATCTGGACGGGCATGTGGAAGAGAAGATTGTATCCATACCACGGATTCAGGGCCTTGAGGACGCCCGGGTTTCCGACGATATGCCAGAGCCCGAGCAGGCCGATGATGGCAAACCATGCAATCATAACTGGGCCGAAGACACCGCCGATGTTTTTGCTGCCCTTGTGTTGAAAATAAAACAATGCCGCCAGAATTACGCACGCGATCGTGACGATCATCCACGACTCCATATTCGGCGCGATGGCTTTGAACCCCTCTGCTGCGCTGAGTACGGAGATCGCAGGCGTGATGATGCCATCGCCGTAGAGCAGGGCTGCGCCACCTAGAATGACTATGATGAAAACCCCGAGCCTGCGTTTAGGCTGGGTATCGCGGCCTGCGTGACTGAGGGCGAGCAGCGCGAAAATCCCTCCTTCGCCGCGGTTGTCCGCTTTTGTGACAAAGAAAAGATACTTTACGCTCACGACGAGGAAGAGCGTCCAGAAAATCAGCGACAAGATACCCAGCACGCCCACGGCTCGATCAACTCCATCAGGCAGGCGCGCGATGCATTCGCGCATCGTGTACAACGGGCTCGTGCCGATGTCGCCAAACACTACCCCAAGTGCGCCAAGGCAGAGTGCGGTCTTGGCTGACTTGGTAAGGCCGATCGGGCTGGTGGTGCTCATGAACTCGCTGATCCTTTAGGATAACAAGGTCTAGTCCAAGCCGTTTTCTCGGTATGAACCAAATGGCTTGACCGAGGCAAATGAAGAGGTTCGTGCGCAGGCTTTACGAATGAGGGCGCAGGCTTTTAACCTGTTGATATGAACATCAACTGGAAGGCCGCCAACTCCTACACCGACATCCTCTATCACAAGGCCGATGGTATCGCGAAGATCACCATCAACCGGCCGGAAAAGCGTAACGCGTTTCGCCCTGAGACAGCATTTGAACTCTACGCCGCGTTACTCGATGCCCGCGAAGATTCGACTATCGGCGTGGTTCTTTTGACTGGTGCCGGTCCGCATACGGACGGGAAATATGCTTTCTGTGCCGGCGGTGATCAAAGCGTGCGTGGCCACGCTGGTTATATCGGCGGCGATGGCGTGCCGCGCCTCAACATTCTCGATGTGCAAAAACTCATCCGCTCGATGCCCAAAGTCGTGATCGCGCTTGTCGCCGGTTACGCGATTGGCGGAGGCCATGTGCTGCACCTTGTGTGTGATCTCACGATTGCGGCAGACAATGGCATCTTTGGACAGGTTGGCCCCAAGATGGGCAGCTTCGACGGCGGCTTTGGATCCAGTTACCTGGCTCGCATCGTTGGTCAGAAGAAAGCGCGCGAAATCTGGTATCTATGCCGCCAATACAACGCGCAGCAGGCGCTGGAAATGGGCATGGTCAATACCGTCGTACCCGTGGCTGAGCTCGAAGCCGAGGGTGTGAAGTGGGCGCGAGAGATTCTCGGACACAGTCCGCTCGCGATTCGCTGCCTGAAGAGCGCGTTCAACGCCGATGTCGACGGCCAGTCCGGTCTCCAGGAACTCGCGGGCAACGCCACGATGCTCTATTACATGACTGATGAGGCGAAGGAGTTTCACCGCGCCCAACGCGAAAAGCGCCGACCTGAGGCGCGCAAATTCCCCTGGCTACCTTGAGAGCGGGTTATTGGGGCTACGAGTTGGTTCGTTATTTGCTTTTAGGCTGCATTTCGAGCACCACCGCAGAGTGCAGGTTTTTTGACAGATATCCGAAACTTGCCGTGCCGTAGCCACCTTGGCCCCAGCGCGGGCCCCAAGAGTTTTTAAAGAGGAAAACCGTGTCTTCGATTTTTCCACTTTTGCAGCGATACCCGACAATTGTCACAGCATGGCTATACCTCATGTCTACTCTTTGGCTGTCAAGAAATTGAATGCGCCAAACCCTCGTATCCGGCCAGCGAATACCCACAGGGACGGGGATTCCCAGATTGAGCGCATGGATAATATTTGTGGCTAGTGTTCCGCCACTATGACCAGGGATGGCGTGTACCGAGGTTCGGCCAGAGATACGGGCTTCCTCGATAATTTCGGTAGGAGGACTGGCCATGACCTTTCCTGCATAAAGATTTGGGACTTTGTCCTGCAGGGGAATGCCGTAGGTGCGCAGGGCAGTGGCCACTTCGACCAAGCTGAAGCCTACGTCGGATTGGTTTTCACTGCCGTCACCAGTTCCAAACAAGGCATCGGGCGGCTGACGATTGAGCGACTTACTTGTAGCCCAGTAGAGGTATTCTTCAGAAAACCGTTCTGTATTTCCGTTGGTCTCAGCATTTTGAAACTCCAATGCGCTGACGATAGCGAACACAGAGCAACTCGGGCGATGACCTTGATCTTTTACCCAAAGACCGAGTTCGTTAAAGCGAGGCCGTAGGTCGACTTCTTCGGCGATTTCCGGAGCCTGGCCGAAGGAGCGAAGCAATTGATCGATCTTACTGATACTTTGAACGGAGCTATACGCCGCTGCGCGATTCTTACGCAATGTTTCGAGCCGCGCCTGTTGTTGTTTCTCGGCTGCCGCGTGGCCGGCTTTTGCAGTGGCCTCCTGTGCGCGATCAGCCTCAGCGTTGTAACCAAACCGCTGCTGCAATTCAGGAGAGAGATCGCGCAGGAGTATGGACTTCATGCCGCCGTCGTAGGTAACCATTGCGCTGCGAGCGGTGACCGAGCGAATCAGTACGTTGGTATAAACTGTTGGGCCGACCTTGAGGCTGGCAAGCTGGGTTCCGGCGGCAATTTTCGCAGGGGCATCGTCCGCGCGAAGCGTGGTCGTTAGGCTGACCGAAAAAAGGGCGAGGGCGAAGCAACTGATTCGGAAAATCAAAGGGTGATTTATTTTCATAACTGGAACTCCTGAGTGCAAGTTGAAGTGAGTGGGTAAACCGAAACAATCGCAAGCACCAGCTTGTTAAGGACAAATAAAAAAGCGCGGCCAGTGAGGGCCGCGCTTTGAAAAAGCTTTGGACTTGGATCAGGAATTACTTCTTGAGCGAAGCGCGCAGATCGTCGAGCTGACCGGAAGAGCCGAGGAGCACGTTGCGGCTGGCGATGAACTTCGCGTATTCGGCGATGAAGATCTTGCCCGGCGGACGGAAATCGAAATCACTCGGCTTGTCGCGGAAGAACTCGCGGTGCACGCGGGTCCAGACGAGGCGGCCGTCGGTGTCGATGTTGATCTTGGTGACGCCGAGCTTGGCGGCGGGGAGATATTCGTTGACGTCGACACCCATGGAGCCGGCGATCTTACCACCAGCAGCGTTGATGCGGGCGACTTCATCCTGCGGGACGGAGGACGAGCCGTGCATGACGAGCGGGAAGCCAGGGACGAGGGCCATGATGCCTTTGAGGACATCGAAATGGAGGGACTGTTTGCCCTTGAACTTGAAGGCGCCGTGGCTGGTGCCGATCGCGCAGGCGAGGGAATCACAGCCGGTCTTCTTGATGAAGTCCTGAGCTTCGACTGGGTTGGTGAGGGTGGCGTGGCCGTCTTCGACCTTAATGTCTTCCTCAACGCCGCCGAGCATACCGAGTTCGGCTTCAACGGAGATGCCTTTTTTGTGGGCGGCTTCAACGACGCGCTTGGTTATCTCGACGTTCTTTTCGAACGGATCGTGCGAAGCGTCGATCATGACGGAGCTGTAGAAACCGGAGTTGATGCAATCGTAGCAGGTTTCTTCGTCACCGTGGTCCAGATGCACGGCGAAAATTGCCTCTGGGAAAATGCCATCGGCGGCGCGGATGATGGCCTCGAGCATCTTCTTGTCGGTGTACTTGCGCGCACCTTTAGAGATTTGGATGATGAAGGGTGCCTTCGAATCGATGGCACCGCGGAACAGGCCCATGGCCTGCTCGGCGTTATTGATGTTGTAAGCGCCAATGGCGTATTTGCCGTAGGCGTGTTTGAAGAGTTGCGCGGTAGTGACGATCATAAGCGTTTTGAGTGATTGCGAGCGTGGTACGTTAGCTACCGTTATCGGGCAGCGACAAGGTTTTTTCGCCTTGGTCGGTGATTACCAAAATCTGCGCAGCGGCGGCGGGGCCTTACTTGGCAACCTTGGGCGTGTTTGGAGTCGCAGGAGCCGAGGGGTTTTGCTGTGCAGCATGAATGGTATTCATTATTTCCTGCTGGGCTTTTTGCTGCTGCTGGAGGGTGGTGAGCGCTTGTAACTGGGCGGGCGCGAGGACGGCCTGGGCTTGGGCGATGGCCGCGTCGGAGATCGCCGTACTGCTCCCAAAAGGAGCGCCCATGCCGCCGGGGCCTCCGCCGAAGCCACCGAGATTACGAGGTTGATGAGTGTCGGCGCTGCCCGAGTTTTCGCTTAAGATTTTGATCAATTGCTGGCTCTGCGCATCGCTTAAAGGAGCGCTGGTGTAGCTCAGGTTCTGGGAGAGCTGAGTGACGAGGTTTCGCTGCGGGAGCGTATTTTCATACTGCTGATATTCGGCGAAGCCAGCGGCGCCCAGGGTGTTTTGGATCTGAGCATCTAGTTCGGCTTGGGCGGCGTTAATGAGTTTGTTGACTTCGTTGCGATCGGTCACGCCTTCGGCCCTCGAGCTCATCATGAAGTCCCGCGTCGTGTTTTGTTTTTCCACGAGAAGATCCTTAAAGGCATCGATCTGCTGGAGGTTGAGGTTCGAACCTTGCAGGAGGCTTTTGAAGAGGGCGGCGTAGCGGGTGTCGAGCATCAGCCTATCCCGGCTGTTCATGAGTTGTACAACTTTGGGGTCGTTCATGAGTGCCATGAACGCAGCCGGGCCGCCACCGGGACCACGCCTGCCGCGGCGTTCATTATTGTTAGCGGTTGGTGGTGGTTCGTCTGGAGGTGCGACATCCTCGGAGGAGGTGCGGGCCTTGAGTGCATCGAGTTCGTTTTGCAGGGCGTGTGTGCGGTGCTCTGCGTCGGCGAGCTTCTGGCGAAGCGCGTCGTCGTCCTGGGAACTCTCGCTCTGCGGCGCGTGAAGCGCGCGGTACTGTTGCCAGGCAAGAATGCCGGTGGCAACGGTGGTGAGTGCGAAAAGGACAAGCAGCGCAGACTTAAGGCGGGAGTTCACAGGTCATATAGACGTGTGCTCCGGCCAAAAGTTGCGATCAAAGAGTGACGAAGCTCTGGCTTAACGCGGTGGAAACTCGAACTCGGCTTTCTTCTTGTCCTTCGAGAGGGTGAGGTAGGCGCTGAAGTTGGAACCACGTTTGGAGACGAAGCCTTCGATCAGGTTGGTCTTGCCGTCTTCGAGGAGGAGTCGAATTTCTTCGGCAGGGAGCTCTTTTTGGCAGAGGAGTTTCTTGAGCTCGAAAACAGCACGCGGGGCGTTGTCGGCACCGCTTGGTTTGGCAACGACGAAGGAATCTTCCGTCTCATAAAGATCGGCGTCGTGGGCTTTGCTGGTGCCGAGTTTGGTTGCTTTCGAGAGGTCGAGCGGGGCTTTGGCTTTGCGTTCCTTGACCTTGCCGTCCTTGCCGACTTTCGGCGCGCGGGGCGGAAACTCCCAGGAGATCTTTGGGCCTTGGCGGAGGAGAAAGGCGTCGAAGGGCCGTCCTTTTTTCGAGATGAAACCTTTAATGAGATCGGTCTTTCCAGCTTCGATGAACTGGATGGCGTGTTCGCGCGTGATTTGTTTCTGGCACATGGATCGGCCAACGCTGAACGCTTGTTTCCAGGTATCGCCTTCGCGTTCGCGGAGGACGTAGCTGGTGGGGGCTTCGCAGAGTTCGGCGCCGGTCTTCGGATCGGTCCAGAATGGAGTGAGTTCGTTAAGGTCGAACTTGTTTCCAAAATCGAGCTCAACCTTGCGCTTGCCCTCGTTCTTCGCGTCGTCGATGAGGCGGAGTTTTGCGGGAAAACGGTTGCCGGTTCGCGGCGAGACGAACCCGTCCAAAGGTCCAACTTCGCCGGAGGTCACGAGCTGGCGAATCTCGGTTTCTTCGAGCTTGCGGCCGGTCATGACTTTGTAGACCGCGAGGATGCCGTCCTGCGATTTATAGGCTCGGAGCGTTTCGAGCATCGGCTTGCCGTCGGTGGGAGAGACGATGTCGGTCACACGGGCGGTCGACATGTCTTCTTCGAAGGTCTTGGTGCGATCGACGATGCCCTTGGTGACCTCGACGATCTCGCTCATGAACTGCGGACGGGCGTATTTGTTGTGCTCCATCAGGCGGAGCTTGTGTTCCCATTCGCCGGTCATGTCGGGCTTGGTGAGAACCTCGGCTTTGATGGCGGTGAGAAATTCGAGGAGCGACTCGGCTTTGGTGGTGGGCGCTAGTTCGCGCTGCATCCGCTCCATGTATTTCTGGTTGATCAGGCCGTCGATCGTGTCGGCGCGGGTGGCGGGCGTGCCGAGTCCGCGTTCCTTCATTGCCTCGGCCATTTCGTCATCGTCGACGAGTTTGCCAGCGCCTTCCATCGCGGAGAGCAGGGTGGCTTCCGTGTAGCGCGGTGGTGGCTTGGTGGTTTCGCTGTGGAGTTCGGCGGAGATGGTTTTCGCTTTCGCGGGTTGTCCGTCGGAGCTGCTGAGCGCGGGGAGAACTTTAGTGTTGTCGGTGCCTTCGGTCGGCATGGGCGCGCCCGTTTCCTGGGCGGCGGCGACGCTTTTGCCGTAAACCGCGAGCCAACCAGCGGAGGTGAGGACTTTGCCCTCGGTTTTGAACTGGTGGATCGTAGCGACGGTGCTGATACGCGTGGTGACGTCGAATTCAGCCGCCGGGTAGAACGCGGCGACGAAGCGGCGCGCGATCATGTCGAAAACTTTGGCTTCCATCTCGTCGAGGTTCTTGTGCTCGGAGCCGGTCGGGATGATGGCAAAGTGGTCGGAGATCTGGGCGTTGTTGAAAATGCGTTTATTGGGGCGTACCCAACCTTCCGCCAGAGCCTTTTGAGCGTGTTCGCCGAGGTCGCCTTGGAGCTGCGCCATGGTCTGCTTGACGGTAGGTACGTAATCCTCCGGCAGCGCGCGCGAATCGGTACGCGGGTAGGTAATCATCTTGTGCCGCTCGTACAACGCCTGGGCAATCTGGAGCGTGCGGCGGGCGGGCAGGCCGAAGCGATTGTTGGCTTCCCGCTGGAGAGTGGTTAGGTCGTAGAGGCGCGGCGAGGCCTGCGTGGTGGATTTTTTCTCCTCGGTGACAACGGCGTTGGGTTGTCCCTGACAGGCGGCGACCACGGCTTCGGCGAGCGATTTTTCCCAGATGCGGTCGATGCGATCCTGGTCGTCGTTTTCGATCTTCTTGAAGTTGGCGCGCTGGTAAGTGCCTTCGTAGCGACCGTTGGCGACTTCGAAGTTGGCGGTGACGCGCCAGTAGGGGCGCGACTTGAAATTGCGGATCTCGAGTTCGCGGGCGAAGACGATGGCGAGGGTGGGGGTTTGCACGCGGCCGACCGAGGCGACGTTGCCGGCGCGGGAACCGAACATGCGTTTGGTGATCGCGCGAGTGCCGTTGATGCCGATGAGCCAGTCGCTTTCGCTACGGCAACGGGCGGCGTCAGCCAAGCCGGCGAGTTGCGCGCCGTCGCGCAGCTTTTTGAATGCTTCTTGAATACCACCGGTGGTCATCGTCTGCATCCAGGCGCGTTTGACCGGGAGCTTCGATTTGGTGAGCTGATAGAGATAGGCGAAGATGAGCTCGCCCTCGCGTCCGGCGTCACAAGCGTTGATGACTTGGTCAATGTCTTTGCGGGCGAGGAGTTTCTTCAGTGCGGCAAAGCGGTCTTTCGATGACTCGATGGGCTTGAGCTCGAATTTCTCCGGGATGATCGGGAGTGTCTCAAGGCGCCAGAAGCCGTATTTTTTCTTGTCGATATCCTCGGGCATGAGGAGTTCCACGACGTGGCCGACTGCTGACGAGATGACGAACTCGTCGTTTTCAAAATGATCGCCGGCCTTGGGGATTTTGCCGAGAGCTCGGGCGAGATCGGCCGCCACGGATGGTTTCTCAGCGATGACAAGAGACTTCATGTGAAGGCGAGCGGTTAGGGTGCCGAGCGGAGAATTTCAAGCACGAGTTTTGGGCGGCCGTTGAACCGCAGTCAAAAGGGGCAAGGTTTTATCTGCCTAAATAGTTGCGTTGCGTGCGGAGAAAATTACTTCAAATCCAGTCGTTTTGCAGAGGTAAACGCATCTTAGCGTCGCAGGACTAACTCCGCAAATCCGATGAGCTAAAGTATGGTCGGCGACTTATGCCCAAAAAAACATGCGTTGCTTGCAGGGTTTGAGGTGGTTGTGGCTGATTCGTAGCATTCTATATGTAGCACCAAAGGCGCAGTCTTGGTCCGGATTTCCCAGTTTTTCAGTAAACATATATGTCGGAGAAAGCGATTTTTGACCAAACTGGGTAACATCGCATGGGTAGCCTAAAACCGGTGGAAACGTGACAGGGATACTTACACTTTAGTTGCAATAGGTGGAGCTTTGTTATGCCGCTTAATACCAAGCAAATACCGAGGTGCTTCATGCAAGACTACTGCAAGTAAGTGTTTGGGCTGTCGGTATTGCTTACAGGCCATGCAGTTTTCAAATGCAGGTTGTTGTATTTTATAAATTCTGTTAACAGCATAATAACAGTAGTTTACGGACGAAGGGTTACGGTGAAAATCGTGTTGGCATGAGCAACGCTAAACAAAGGAGTTCAAACGAATAGAAATCCAACTTCACTGTTATGAAATACTCCCTCAAATCACTCGTACTTGTTGTGGCCCTCGCGGGTTTGGTCAGCAGCGCTAAGGCTGACAAACTGACGCTCTCGCAAAATCACAGCTATTCGGTCGGTATCGGTGGCGCATATGTGGCCAAAGTAATCGATGGCCCGATCAGCAATGCTGACTATAGTGGCGCAGCAAAGATTGGTACCAACAGCTTTTTGACCTTCTGTATTGAGTACAACGAATACTTCACCTCCGGCAGTACGTTAAACTACGTACTCAACAATGGTTCGGTGAATGGCGGCGTGAGCGGTCAGACCGCCAAGAATTACGACGGTATTTCGAATGGCACGGCTTACCTTTACTCGCTGTTTGCACAGGGCAACCTAGCCGGTGTCGCTGGTTTTGCATATAATACTTCCAGCCATGGCTACGGCTATTTGCAGAACGCGATTTGGAATCTCGAAGGCGAGATCAAGTCCAGCAATTCCCTTTCGAATTGGGTTAAAAGCAATGTCGCCAACTGGAACGCAGATAGCAACGGCTCCTACGGTGTGCAGGCGCTCAACCTAACCAATGTCAAAGGTGGCGGCAAAGCTCAGGATCAGCTCTATTACCATAACGTACCTGAGCAGGGACTAACCGTCGCTCTCTTGGGTTTGGCCTTGGTCGGTATTGCTGGCTTCCGCCGCAAGTTCTCGAGCGCGAAGTAAATTCGCCTGAGTCGATTTTCAGTACGGCGCCCGGAATATTCCGGGCGCTTTTTTATGGCCGCGTCAGCCAGGGCTCAAAGCAGAACCTTTCCCACGATTTTGTTATCGGGTAATGTTATACCAATGACCCTATGCATTTATACTAAAGTTGATCTTGGCTGGTCTGAATTTTAGGAATTTTACAGAAGAAAACGAAGGTAACGAAGAGATCTAGGAAGTACCAGGAGGCCTTCGTTCTCTTTGTTATCTTCTGTTCAAAGTCTGATAGTTTGGGGCTGTTGGTATTATGTAATAACCGGAGAAAAATAACCGAACCTGCGATTACCGGCTATTTTGAGCCAGCGAGAGCTTTGCGTGCCTCGGCTGCCAAGTCAGGGCGCAAACCGGCTTCGAGGGATTTTTGCAGTGACTGGCGTCCGCCGGTTTGATCTTTGGATTGAAGCTGGGCCATGCCTAAATAGTACAACAGTTCGGCATCGTTGGGCCGAGCAATTGCACTCTGTTTTAGGAGGCTCACAGAGCGGTTTGTTTCCCCACCGTTGCGATAGACTAGGATTCCGAGCGCCTTGGCCAGCTCGGGATCGTTTGGCAAAGCAGTACGAGCTTGTTGGGCTAAATCGAAGGCCTTTCGGTCAAATGCAGGTTGGGCCGCACCGAGGATGGCGATGCGAACTTTGGCTGGGAAAAAATCGGGGAAGCGCGCGAGTGCTTTTTCGTAAGCGATCCGGGCTGCCGAGGAATCGCCTCGCTGTTCGCTCAGCGCACCTGCGGCCATTAGCGCAGGAACATAACCAGGCTCGGTTTTCAGCAGCTGGTCAACTTGATTGGTTGCTGCGGGTGCGGGGGCTAACGAGAGCGCAAGCATCTCCAGAAAACGGCTCGCCTGATTGGTTCTTCCAAATGGTTTCGTCAGCTGCTCATTAGCGGTGG
>JADKHC010000026.1 GCA_016721945.1 Verrucomicrobiota bacterium
TCGTCGGCGAAGAGCGCAGTACTGTTGCCGCGCTTTGTCAGGAGTTCGACGTCGAAGCTGCGAATTTCAATGCGCCCGGCCAGATCATCATCTCCGGCGAAAAAACGAAAATCGTCGCTGCGGTCGAAGCCGCAAAAGCCCGTGGAATCAAGAAAGCCATGTTGCTCAACGTCGCTGGCGCTTATCACAGCCGCCTGATGGTCCCGGCTCGCGACGCCTTCGCGAAGTTCCTGGAAACCGTGCCATTTGCCGCGCCGAAATTTACCGTGTTCACGAACACGACAGGGCAGGCCGTTTCGTCGCCGGATGACATCCGCGCCGCTCTGGTGAAACAAGTTGTGTCTTCCGTGCTCTGGGAAGATTGCATGCGCAGCGCTGCTGCCGCGGGCGCGACGGAGTTCCTCGAACTCGGCATGGGCGGCGTGCTCGCCGGCCTCGCTCGACGCACCAACAAAGACTGGCCGGTTAAGAGCATGGCTGAATTTGCGGATATCACCGCTTGATACGCGGCTCGTAATACCGCACGTTGATCCTTTTGAATCGTTGAAACTGCCTTGGCGAAAGCCGGGGCAGACCTTGTATGGAAGAACTCCTGACCAGAAATTTTTGTATCATTGCCCACGTCGATCACGGAAAGACGACGCTTTCCGACCGGCTGCTCGAGTACACCAACACGATTTCGAAACGTGTACTCACCGAACAGCATCTCGACTCGATGGATCTCGAGAAAGAGCGCGGCATCACGATCAAATCGCATCCGGTCACGATGACCTATCGCGCCAAAGACGGGCGCGACTACAAGCTCAACCTCATGGACACGCCGGGCCACGTGGACTTCTCCTACGAAGTTTCGCGCAGTCTCGCTGCCTGTGAAGGCGTGTTGCTCCTGATCGACGCAGCTCAGGGTGTTGAAGCGCAAACCGTGGCCAACGCGCATCTCGCCTTCGGCCAAAAATTAAAAGTCATTCCGGTCATCAACAAGATCGACCTGCCCAGCGCCAACCTGGAACTCTGCATCCGTCAGCTGGAGGATATTCTGACCATTCCGGGCGAGGAAGCGATTCTCGCCAGTGGCAAATCCGGTATTGGAATTGTGGATATACTTGAAGCCGTCGTCGCGCGCATTCCGTCGCCGCGCTGGCGCGATTATCCGCAGGCACGCATTCTCGTCTTTGATTCGCTCTACGACGCGTATCGTGGCTGCATCGCTTACGTCCGCGTTTTCTCCGGCTCGATCAAGGCCAACGAGATGATGATGCTGATGAGCACCGGCCAACGCGCCGAAGTGAAGGAAGTCGGCGTGTTCACGCCGAAGATGGAAAAATGCGGCATCCTCGAAGCCGGCGATGTTGGTTATATCGTTTCGACCATCAAGACACCGTCCGAGGTAAAAACGGGCGATACCATCACGATTTCCGCCCGCCCCGCGACCGAGATGTTGCCCGGCTATAAAGAAGTTCACCCGATGGTGTTTTGCGGACTTTATCCGCTGGAAAGCGACGACTACGAGAAGCTCAAGGCCGGTCTTGGCCGCCTGCAACTCAACGATGCCGCCTTCGTTTATTCCTCGGAAAGTTCCTTGGCTCTGGGCTTTGGTTTCCGCTGCGGTTTCCTCGGCCTGTTGCACATGGAAATCATCCAGGAGCGCATCCGCCGCGAGCACGACGTCGAGATTATTTCCACGTACCCGAGCGTCATTTATCACATTCTAAAGCAAGGTGGCGAACTACTGGAAGTCGACAATCCGGTCAATATGCCAGATCCAGGCACGATCACCGAAATTCGTGAGCCGACGATCAACGCCTCGATCATTTTACCCAACGATTCCATGGGCGATATTCTCTCCCTGATCATGGAGAAACGTGGCGTGTGCGATCACACCGATACGCTCGATATGAATCGCGTGATGTTGCGCTGCCAGCTTCCGCTCAATGAAATCCTGGTCGATTTCAATGATCGTCTTAAGAGCATAACACATGGTTATGGTTCGATGGATTACGAGTTGGGCGAATACCGCGTTTCCGACCTCGTGAAGATGGATATCCTGATCAACGGCGACCCGGTCGATGCCTTTGCCTGCATCGTTCATCGCGAAAAAGCCGATGGCCGTGGCCGCGATCTCTGCGAACGTCTGGCCAAGATTATTCCTCCGCAAATGTTCAAAGTTGCGATCCAGGCTGCGATTGGCGGCAAGGTTATCGCTCGCGACAATGTTCGCGAAATGCGCAAAGACGTGACCGCAAAATGCTACGGCGGTGACATTTCCCGTAAGCGTAAACTCCTCGACAAGCAGAAGGAAGGTAAGAAGAAGATGAAGCTGATCGGAAAGGTTTCGATTCCGCCCGATGCCTTCATCAAGGTCTTGAGAAACGACTAATCCTTACCCACAAAATCCCGTGGCCAGTAAATCCATCTTCAGCACGATATCGCGCGGATTACTCGACTGGGTGCAGTCGTTTTTTTTGGTCGAGGGAAAGATGCGGGCTAATGCCCAAAACTGGCTCGAACTTGCGGACAAGGTGCACCATTTCCGCCGCGATCAGTTGTCGTCAAAAGATCTTGGCGACCTCCTGCAGAAGCGTGAAGGGCTCCGCGCACTTATGCGCGAACGGGCCGATGCCGGAAAACTGAAGCTCGGCATCGAGGATCTCGAAGGTACGATGCGCCGGACAGGTGGGAAGATTTACCCCAAGTCGACGGTTCAGGAGTACGTGGAGTTTTTCCTTGTTGCGGCCATCGTGGTGCTCGGAGTGCGGACCTATTTCGTCCAGCCGTTCAAGATCCCGACGAATTCAATGTGGCCAAGCTACAACGGTATGACGCCGCATGTGTATAATGATCCAGCGGAGATCCCTGGCGCGCTCAAGAAGTTGGTTCGTTTTGCGGCGTTTGGCGCTTCGTATCATGAGGTCATCGCTCCCGCAGACGGAAAAATTTCAGTGCCCATATATCCAAATTCCGGTGGCAGGATCTTTTTCGAAAAAAAGCCCGGAAGAAAATGGGGCGTCGTTCCTACAAACGTTCGTGAGTACGAGTTTCAGGTGGGCGACGAGGTCGTGCGTTTTCAAGTCCCCGAGGATTTTGATTTCGACTGGGCGTTTCGTGAGACCTTTGGTTACACCGCCGATCAGTTGGACGATCTAGCCCGAAGATCAAATAGCACAGACTACCGACACTTTCGCTGGGTTGTACTCGAAAGGAATGCGATCCGTGGGAAGCCCTTGCTGGCGTTCGACATCATGACGGGCGATCAGTTATTCGTGGATCGGATGAGTTACCATTTCGTCCCACCAACGGTCGGCGATGGATTTGTCTTTCGCACCGGAAATATTCCCGGGATTGGACAAGACCAATATTATATCAAACGTTTGGTTGGTGTTCCCGGCGATAAAATCGAGATCCGCGACCCGGTTCTCTACCGCAACGGCCAGCCAATAACCGGCTCCGAAGGTTTCCGAAAAAACAATGCGAGAGAGGATAAATATCGCGGTTACCGCAACCTGGGTTCGCTTAGTTCAGGCAGCGAAGTCGATGTGACTGCGGATGGTTTCCTTGCTTTAGGCGACAATTCATCCAACAGCGCCGATGGCCGGTATTGGGGCTTGGTCCCGCGCAAAGATGTGATCGGTCGTCCGCTCTTCGTTTATTATCCCTTCACCCGGCACTGGGGTACAGCACCTTAAACCGTAGCGATGCGGTGGCGGTGGAGTCCGTTGTCCCTAACGGGCTGGTTCGGGTTCGGTCAAGCCGGATGGGGACATCGGGCTCCACCTTCAGCACGCTGCTTCATGATGGAGAGCTTGCTTCAACTGTACTGTTTCCGCTGTGCGTATTGGAAATACGGTTACGGACGCGCCGAACCAGTCACCAGTAGAAAAAATTCACGCGGGGATCGAGGAAGTCCTGCGTAGGCATCCGCAAGGCTGTCCGCCAAACCGTGGCATAGCGCGACCAGGGGCCGGAGATTTCGCCGTCATAATGCGGATCCCATGCAGGCGCTTCTTTGTCGGGGCCGGATTCGATGCGTGCGAGAAATTCTTGATGGCCTTCAGGACTCGCGAAATGCAGACAGCGGCGTTCGAGGTAATTGCTGAGGGGGTGGTGACGGCCGCAGATTTTATGCGCGGTGACGAAGAATTCGTTGCGCGCGAGTTCGACCACGGCACGCGTGGTCGCACCGGCGATGGTGTTGCCTGCCGCGTAACCGTAGCTCACGTGGCCGGATTTCGATTTGCGGTAAACGATCACCACTTCTCCGAAATTGGCTGGATGATGAAGCCGCAGGGCCTCGATTCCAGAAAGAGTGGAGGGCGCAGGCGAGGCGTCGATATGACCGTTCCACCACGCGACGAGTGCGAGTAGTTCCAAGGCTTCGAGGTGGGCGCGAGTACGGGCCTGCGCTTTGAAGAAACCGGGGAAGGCCGCCATGCCGTTGGCAGAACAGTCGCCATCGAAACCGTAGCGGCTTGCATTCGGGCCCGGTGTACTCGGAGTGAAAGGCCCAACGTTCGATGGCTTCCGACACTGCCATGTGACGGGCGATTTGCGGAGATTCGTCTGAGCCGGTGCCGTCGGGCTCGGCCGCATTTCCGAACTCGGGCTTGCGTGAGGACAGAACCGGTGTCAGAAAAGCTTCGGCTTGATAAATATTACGGCCAAAGATCGAAACCGGCGTGGAGACGATCCGCGCGATAGGCCCGCCCGATTCGGCGAGCGCGCGGCGGTATTTGAGCGCCGCGAGATTTAACATGAGAGGGCGTGATTCAATGAGCAGAATCGAAAGGAAATCAGAAATCTTCTCCGGGGCCTTTTTCATCATCGGGCATTGCACAAACCGGATTCTGAGAAATGTTGGAGTTGGAGGTAATCGAAGCGCGAGCAAACCCGGCGACAAGCAGCTGGGTTGCGAAGAGAGCGAGTAATAAGCGAGCTAGGTTTTTCATAACGACGCATGTCTATCCTTTTTTCTTCTCTCTCCCGAGCAGACCATATACTCGACCCAAGGCACCGCCAAGTACCCTCAAAAGGGTATCGCTCAACGCTTTTTGCGCCTTTTTTTACGGCTTATACTGCTTGTTACCGTATTTAATGCCCCCGTTCTGAGGTCAGCGGATGTGCCATTGGCGGAAACTCAGCCCTTGATCCGCAACTATACGGCGGAGGAAATCGGTACGACGGCGAAAGTAAAATGCATCGTCGAGACGCCTGAAGGCATTTTGTATGCGGGAGCAGATCGACTCTTGATTTTTGACGGAGTGGTCTGGTCGCAGGCCAAAGTTGAAAACACCCCGGAAATTCTGAGCCTTTGCCTGGAGGGTAGTCGTATCTGGATTGGCGGTGTCAATGAGGTCGGTTACTTCGAAAAAAATAATGAGGGCGAATTTATCTACACCAGTGTTACCGCACGGCTGGGCGATAGTTATTTCGGGACCGTCTCCCGTGTTTTTCATGTTGGCGAGAACATGATTTTTCTGACTGAGCGAAAAGTGGTTCAATTACCGCTTGTTAATGGTTCTGCTAAAATATGGGAATTGCAGAGCGAACCCAAGTTGAAGGGGTTTTTGTATGAAGGGACGGTATATATAAACCAGACAGTATCTGGAGGCGTTAAAACCTGGGCGCTCCGCAATGCTACACTTGAGCTTGATCGATCCTTTTATAATGCAGCCGGACATTACCAATCACTCATCGGCCAGAGCAGCGAGGCGTTGATTTTTGGCACCGGCTTAGATCTGAGTAGAAAGGATAAAACTACTGGAATAGAGCACAGGTTCTATACAGACAACGGGATGTTACGTGCATCCAGACAGACCGGGAGTGCCTGTGTGGGTGATGATGTTTACGTTACCACAGGTAGTGGTGGTGTTTTCGTCATTAACCCAGGCGGTGGATTACAACGGATCAATAAATCACACGGTTTGATCTCGGATTCATGCAACTCAATCTGTGTAAGTCGGGCCGGAGGCGTCTGGATCGCATCAGACGAAGGGGTGAGTTTTATCCACACCGTTGATGATGCGTTTTGGTTCCCATTAGGTACGTTGGTTTGGGCGATTTTTGGCGACGGCAACGAACTTTTTGTTAGCCATAGCCAGGGCTCATTCCGTTATACGCCAGAGAAAAGAGAAGAACTGCCTTTGTTGCCGAAAGCACTCTGGGTCCGTCTGGGCGACGAAGTTTACGCTGCTGCTGCTGGAAAGATCTTTCAGGCTAAAGCGAACACATCCGCCTTTCGCGATTGGAGTATGGCAGATGGACAAAGTGTAAGATCAATTATTGGCGGAGCAACTGCCGAAAAGGTATTGTATGGTTCGGCTATTTCGGCTGACGGAAACAAGGGCCTCCTGCGGATAGATGCGGCGACAGGACAGAAAACCATGATGGAGATCCCTGAGGGGATGAACTACTACCTTCAGGATAAAGCTGGCAGACTTTGGGTGAGCACGTTGGCCGGAAATGTGATGATGTTGGATTCCGAACTGCAAAAAGGTATTATACAGATTTCAGGTAAAAAACGATCACGCCTGACTCTGCATCAAGGTGCACCGATCATTTTGTATGACGGGACCGGGTTTACTAAGATCAATGGGGATAAAATCATCGGTACCGAAACGGTGGCTGGATCATTTGGTACCGAAAACGTGGATGGTGCGGCTTGGATTATTGGTCGGGCTGATGATGCTTGGCGTATTGGTACGTTGGCCAATGACGGCCATGCACTCAGTTGGCAGCGCAAGAACATCCCTAGCTTCCGTCGTATCAAGAATCCCAGTACTATTTATCGTTCCGGTAGCGATCTCTGGATCGGCGGAGAATCTGGCGTGCTTCAGATCAATACCAGCAAACTGGAAGGCCCCGACTTCTCGCTGCCCGACGGTTCTGAGATCGTGCTGCGTAGCAACAGCAACAAAACTCAGCGTACGCTGCCGAGTAATGCGCGGTCACTCCAGCTGACCAATGACGAGCAAGAAGTGTCGATAAAGCTAAAGACGCGCGTCTGGGGTTTGCGTGAGCCGCCGCAGTATGAATCGCGTCTGCTGCCTCTGGAAGACGAATGGACTCAACATAAATACGGCGAAGTCATCTCTCGTCGCAATCTTCCCACCGGCCACTACACCCTGCAGGTTAGAGTAAATCATCTCGGTGAGTCGGGACCGGTGACAGCCTTCCGCGTCACACGTCTGCTGCCGTGGTATCTTTCCTATGCAGGCATTTCGCTTTTCGCTCTGGCGGGCAGTTTGTTTTTCTATGGCGCGGTTAAACTGCGTACACGGCAAATCAGCGCACGGAACCGTGAGCTAGAACTAAAAATCGTCGAGCGCACGCAGGAGCTGGCCAAAGCCAACGCCGCCAAATCCGAATTTCTCGCCGCGATGAGTCACGAGATCCGCAATCCCATGAATGGCGTGATCGGCATCGTGAAAATTCTTCAGGAGGCCAAGCTGGGCTCGCGGGAAAAATATTACCTAACCACGCTCCATCGCTGTGCGGAGCAGTTGCGCACCACGGTCGATGACGTGCTAGACTTCTCGAAAATCGAAGCTGGCACGATCACGCTACATCCCGACACCTTCGATCTTTCGGAATGCATCAACGCGACCATTTCGGCGGTCGACCTAACCGGAGACCGGCTGGAACTCACTTCCTGGGCCGGCCCGCGTCCTTCAGTGACCGGTGACCAGGGTAAGTTCATGCAGATTCTTACCAACTACTTCGCCAACGCGTTGAAGTATGGCGTGCCGCCCTCGGCCACGGTTGATGTTTATGTGTTGAGTGATGGGCCGCAGCGTTGCCGTGTCACCGTGTCGGTGAAAAACGCTGGCCCTGATATTCCGCCGAACGAAATCGCGACCTTGTTTGAGAGCTTCACGCGTGGTGAGTATGCAAAGCGTGGCCGTATCGGCGGCAGTGGGTTGGGATTGTCGATCTGCAAAAAATTCGCCGAAGCCATGGGTGGCAGTGTCAGCGTCTCGAGCTCCGGCGGCCTTACTGCGTTTCAGATTACCGTGCCTTTCGAACTGGCCCATAGTCGGAGCAAACCCACTGCGGAAACAAACGGGCCGGGACATCTCCACGCCCGGGCGCTCGCGATCGAGGACGAGGATTACAACCGGCTCGTGCTCGGCAATATTTTGCAGAAACTGGGCTATCGCGTGGATTGGGCCTGCGACGGCAAGACCGCCCTGCAATTGGCGCAACAGAATGGTTATGACCTAGTGCTCGCCGATTTGATGCTGCCGGACACCGATGGCGGTACGCTGACGAAAGAGATACTCGCTGTCAGCGAGGAGCCCAAACCGCCAGTGTTTGCCGTGACCGCTTACTCAACCAAAGAAAAGGAGGAAGAATGCCTTCGAGCCGGCATGGCTGGTTTCATCAGCAAGCCCATCACGGTGGAGAAACTCGAAGCTGCGCTGAAAAATTGGGCCGATGGCCGTCGCGGTAGCACTCGTATTATTTCTGATCAGTCCGACATCGGTACTTTGATCTCGGTCGATCAACTGGGTAAACTCGGTCCGCTTGAAATTATTCTTCCAGATTTCACCCGAAAAATTCAGAGCGAATGGGCGTTAATCGACCGCATGCTCGAAGATCGCGAGTGTACGCCAGCGGCTAACGCTGCGCACAAACTTATTAGTGCGATGCTCTTGGTTGAGGCGGATGTCGCGAGCGACCAGTTGCGCTTGCTGGAAAGCCGTCTGCGCGACGGAGGCTTGGAAAGCGAGATCGAGAAAGTGCGCACCGTTTGCCGCGAGGAAATCGACAACGTGGCAAAGTCGTTGCGAGCCGCGCTTAAGCGCCGCCAGCGGATTAACGAAGCTCGGAGACAGACGTGAAACCGCGCTTCAGCGCGTAGGACTGCAACTGGAGCGCGCTGTGCAAGCCGAGTTTCCGCATAATATTGCGGCGATGGGTTTGCACCGTCTCCGGACTGAGAGCGAGCATGGGTGCGGCTTCTTCGTTGCTTAATCCCTGGCCGAGAAGTTCGAGAACTTCCTGCTCTTTGTCGGTTAGGATTTTCGAGAAATTTTCCGGGTTGTGGCCCATTTGTCGGCGCAGCTGTTGCACGGTGTAGCCGAAATAACAGCCACCCTGCATCACGGTTTCGATCGCGCCGATCAGTGCTTCCATCGAGTCGTCTTTATGCACGTAGCCATCGGCACCGGATTGCAGCGCTTTGTGCAGAAGATAATCCTCTTTTACCGAGGAGAGCAGGATCACTTTGGTTTCGGGTAACAGGATTGAGAGGCGTCCGCAAAGAGTGATTCCGTCTTCGCCGGGCAGCTGAATGTCCAGCAAGATGAGTTCGATTTTTTCCAGCGTGGTGTGGGCGTCGAGAAAGGCACAACCCGAACCATATGCGCCAATCACCGATGCTTTCAGTTTCGATTCCAGCATAACAGTCAGTGCCGACCGGAACATTACTTGATCTTCAATGATGACGATTCGGAACATGGCTCAGTGCGTTTGCAGAGTTTGTCTTGTTGAAATTCAGCGACCCGCGTGTCGGTTCAACTGCAAATACCATGGCGCGCTTTGTAAGAAGAACAAGGCGCAACTACGGTTTTCCTCGTCGTGGTTTATGCCGCTAAAGGCGTTGCGCTGTCTTGGCCGCCTGACCAATCTCGACACGGTGGGCTACGAAAAACACCTCCTCATCGATGGCTCCAACATCCTCCATGCGTGGACGACGTTGCGTGTTCTCCTTAAAAGCGATCGCGATGTGGCGCGGGCAAAACTCTCGCAAATGGTGAGTGTGATTCATGACGAAGAGCAGGTGCGGCTCACACTCGTGTTCGATGGTCGCGGAGAGGAAATAACCGTGGAATATCCGGGCACACAAAAAACTTTTGCCCACATCTACACTCCCGTAGGTACCACGGCCGACGATGTCATCGAGCAACTGGTTGGCCAAGCGGCTGAACCAGCTAATTATTGCGTGGCCACAAATGATCGCGCCGAACGGCAGACGATCGAGGCAACCGGCGCGAGCGGAATTTCGGCGGAAGAGCTCGCCGCCTGGGTGCAGCGCGCAGAACTGCGTCAGCAATCCAGAGTCGCCGGGTTGAAGCGCGACAATGAGCGCACGTGGAGAAAACCGAAAAACGAACCATAATTATGATACAAAAATGCGAGGAGGGGCAGGCGGCGGTGGCGGAGATTCAGGGGCTCTATGGGCCTTTTTCGTTTCCAGAAAAACTACTGCAACAGATCTGGTTGCGCGGAGATTTCGATCTCAGGCGGGCGCGGACCACAGATGGCCGGGCGATTATCGTGCGGCATCCCGGGCGATGGAATCTGCTGGGTGGCCCGGACTTCAAGGACGCGCGGCTGACAATTGGCGGTGTTGAGATGATCGGTGATGTTGAGATTCATCTTCGCGCGGCAGATTGGGCGGCGCATCGGCACGCTACAGATCCGGCCTATGCTCGGGTTCTTTTGCACGTGGTCCTTTTCCCGACCGAAGACCGCGTCACGCAGGGCGTCGAGGGAACTGAAATCCCGCTGCTCGTGCTGCTGCCGCTCTTGAATCATGATTTGGAGGAGTATGCTGCGGACGAAGCCGTGGAACGGCTGGCCGATCATCCCTTGGCGCAGGCTCGGCGCGAACTCGTGGCGCTGCCAATGGAGAAACTGGAAGCTGAGCTTTTGCGCCAGGCCGAGCTTCGTTGGCAGCAGAAAGTACGGAATGCGAAGTTGCGCATCGAGCGACTTGGCTGGGCCGAGGCGTGTCATCATACCGCGTTAGAGGTGCTGGGATACCGGTTTAATCGCGCGCCCATGTTGGCGGTGGCAGGTGCTGTGCCGCTTGCGGATTGGATTGGCGGTGGCGAATCGTTCGCGGATGAAATTTACGAGCGCTTTGCGCTTCTTTGGAGCAAGCAAGGGGTTCGGCCACTGAATCATCCCCGGGCACGGCTGCGTCAATACGCACGCTGTGTGGCTGTCCGGCCGGACTGGCCGCAGCGATGGCTGGCATTGGCCGCTGAATTACCTGTGGTGACATTGGCGGAGGCGGTGCGGATCGCTGCGGTCAGACGCCGAACTGGCGTGAGCGCTTTGGCGCGTCGATTGGCTGGCGAGATTTTTGGCGAGGAGATTGGCGGCACTCGTTTTAACACGCTGGTGTGCGATGGTCTCTTGCCCTTGCTTGCTGCGCAGAAGGGCGATGCGGGTGGGTTGGTCGGACTCTGGCACGTCTGGCCGGTGGGCGATGTCCCAGCTCGATTCGGCCAAATGTTGCGAGAATTGGGCGTGGTCGACCGACGAACCCGGCCATTGAGTCATGGTATTGTGCAAGGACTGATCGGCTGGCTGCTTGTTGCAGATGAGCGGCTACTGGTCAGCCATCCAACAGGCGAGGGGGCGGGGCTTGACAACGCTTCCAGCCAAAAGCTATTTTAACAAACTCAATTAACGTTCACTTTCCAAAAGTGGGCCTCTGGCCCGCTTTTTTTTTCCACATTTACACAAGTCTATGAGCAGCGAAATTCTATCCGTCCTCGAGTACATGGAGAAGGAGAAGGGCATCGGCCGCGCCGATATGATCGCCGCGATCGTAAATGCCATTAAGACCGCCGCCCTGAAAGGCGTGAACTCCGGCCAGGAACTCAAGATCGAGATCAACCCGAAAAACGGCCAGCTCAAGGCGTGGTCGTTGCTCAAGGTGGTGGACTCCGTCAGCAATCCGAGAACCGAGATTCATATCGAGAAAGCTCAGCCGCTAAAAGTCGGCGTGCAATTGGGTGAAATCATCGAGAAAGAGCTCGATCCCGCCACGCTCGGCCGCATCGCCGCCCAGACCGCGCGTCAGGCCGTCATGCAACGGCTCCGCCAGTTCGAGAAGGACCGCATATACGACGACTTCAAGGACATGGTCGGCAACATCGTGACCGGCACGGTTCGTCGCAAAGAGCGCAACGACATCTTTATCGACCTAGGCAAAGCCGAAGCAGTCCTTACCGGCAAAGAACAGGTCCCGGGCGAGGAATACCAAGCCGGCGACCGCATCCGCTGTTTGCTCATGTCGATCGAGTCCACCCCACGTGGACCAGAGCTTATCCTCAGCCGTGGCAGTCCGAAATTTGTCCGCCGCTTGTTCGAGGTTGAAGTTGCCGAGATATCCGACGGCACCGTCAAAATCGAAGCTTTTGCCCGCGAACCAGGTTACCGCACCAAAATCGCAGTTTCGACCTCTGATCCCAAAGTCGATCCGGTTGGCGCATGCGTCGGTGCACGTGGTGCCCGTGTCAAAACGATCGTTCGCGAACTCAATGGCGAGAAGATCGACATCATCAATTACTTTGCCGATCCCAAGCAGATGGTCATCGAAGCCCTCAAGCCGGCTGTGCCGCGCGAGATCCTTCTCGACGAAAAGAACCATCGCATACTCCTAAAAGTTGACACCGAAAATCTCGCAATCGCGATTGGTCGCAAGGGCCAGAATGCCCGTCTCACCTCGCGTTTGATCGGGTGGCGCCTCGACATCGAAGAGTACAAAGCCGTCTCCAGCGATCCGCGCGAAGCCGCGATTCTTTCTTTGGTCAAAGCGCTTGAGGTGGATCGCACCGTGGTTGAGCGACTTGTCGCCATCGGTATGAATTCACTTTCTGTGCTCGAGACCGTTGAAGCCTCCGATCTGACCGATGCGGGTTTCTCCGAAGAAGAAGCGCAGAAGATCATGGCGAAGGCCGTCAAATAATTAACTACAGCACTGAGCACCTGAGCCAACCTCGCAAGACTGAATGAGCATCCGCATACACGAACTCGCCAAGAAGATCGGCATGGACAACAAGCAGTTGTTGGCCCTGCTCAAGGAGCGCAAATTCGACGTGAAGAGCGTCTCCAGCACGATCGACAATATCTCGGCAGAAGCGATTACGCAGGAGTTCGCCGTTCAGGGGACAGCTGTCGCTGCTGAGCCTGCCGCTGAGGCTGTGACGCCGACTGCGCCCGAGCCCACAAAGCCCGCCGCGCCCACGGACTCGATGCCCACTTTCACGACCAAGTTACCAGCGGGTGCTATGGTTCGAAGCGTGCAAGACATCGCTCGCGAAAAAGAAGAGTTGGCTCAAGCGGCCAAGGCCGCAGCTGCCGCCGCTCAGGCACAACGGATGGTTACGCCACCGCCCGCGTCTCGAGTCGCTCCCGCGCCGTCAATCGTCAGCCGTCCTGCACCATTGCCGCCGCAAATGCCGGTTGTGCGTTCTGCGCCGCCACCGCTTCCCACTGCTTTTGCGCCGCGGCCTGTACCCACTCTGCCAATACAGCAATCGCAGCCTAAGCCCGTCGTTTCTGCGCCTGCTCCCGTTGCGCCGCCGCCAGCCAGAAGTCCTATGTCGCCGCCGCCCGCGCCCCCGCGCCCGGTTCCTGCTGCGCCCACTCACGTTTCGGCCCCTGGAGCCGTACCTGCGATGCCCTCTTCCTCACAGACATCGTCGCCGATCGTCACAATTGAGGGAGACATCAAGGTCATCCACTTGAAGCCACCGATCGTGGTGCGCGACTTCGCGACCGCACTCGGATTGAAGCCGTTCAAGCTTATCTCTGAAATGATGGAGATGGGTATTTTTGCTTCGATGAATCAAAACATCGAGGAGTCGGTGGCGGTGAAGATCGGCGAGAAGCACGGCTTCATGCTTGAGATCAAGCATCGTGGTGACGCTGCAGCGCAACAGGCCGCGAAAGATAAGGACAAAGAAAAAGAGAAGAAGAAGCCCGAGGAAGACGAGGCCAAGAACCTCGCTCCGCGTCCTCCTGTCGTTTGTATTTTGGGCCACGTCGATCACGGTAAAACTTCGCTGCTCGACGCAATCCGCAAAGCTAATGTCGCAGCCGGTGAAGCTGGCGGCATCACGCAGCACATCGGTGCCTACCAAGTCGAAGCCAACGACCGTAAGATCACCTTTTTGGATACGCCTGGCCATGCGGCGTTCAATAAGATGCGTGCCCGCGGTGCAGGTGTCACCGACATCGCCATTCTGGTTGTCGCTGCCGATGACGGTTTCATGCCGCAGACCGACGAGGCGCTGAAGCACATTCAGAACGCCAAGGTCTCGCTCATCGTTGCCGTCAACAAGATGGACGTCAAAGGCGCCAATCTCGACCAAGTCAAAGCACAGATGCAGCAGCGCAACATTGCTCCCGAAGACTGGGGTGGTGAGACGATTGTTGTGCCGGTTTCCGCCGTCAAAGGCACTGGCATTCCCGAACTGCTCGAAATGATTCTTCTGCAGGCCGACGTGATGGAGCTGAAGGCTAACCCGAAGGCAGAACCAAGCGGTATCATCATCGAGTCGCAGATCGAAGTCGGTCGCGGCCCGCTTTCCACGGTCATCGTACAGCGTGGTACGCTCAAGATTGGCGATGCACTCATCTGTGGTGCGAACTGGTGTAAAGTACGCGCCATGTTCGACGACAAAGGTGCCAATATTAAAGAAGCGCCACCGGCCACCCCGGTTCGCGTTATTGGTTGGTCCGGCACGCCTGATAGCGGCGCTGTTTTCACGGCAGTCAAAAACACCCGTGATGCAGAAAAACTCGCTGAACAGGAAGAGCAGCGCCTGCGCAAGGAAGCCACCACGACCGCCGCTGTGCCCAAGGAAATTTCCGTCGAAAGTCTTTTTGCGAATATCGCCGCCACGCAGCAGAAGATCCTCAAGGTCATTATCAAGACCGATGTTTTTGGCTCAGCCGAAGCCGTACGCAGCGTGCTCGAAGGCATCAAGAGCAACAAGGTTTCACTGGAGGTCGTTTCCACCGACGTCGGACTCATCACGAAGAACGACGTTCTCATGGCGGGTGCGGCTGGTTCGGTTGTCATCGGTTTCAATACGAAGCTGGAGACTGGCGTAACGCCGCTCGCCAAGCACCACAACGTACAGATCGCCACCTTTGGGATCATCTACGAACTCGGTGACAAAGTCCGCGAGATGCTGGCTGACCTGCTCGATCCCGACCTTAAGGAGGTCAAGCTCGGCGGCGCTGAAGTTCGCGCAACTTTCCCGCTGGCGAAAGGTTTTGTCGCTGGCTGTCTCGTCACCGAAGGCAAAGTCACCCGCAATGCTTCCGCTCGCGTCCGTCGCGGCAAGGAAGTCCTCTACGAAGGCAAAGTTGCGACACTCAAGCGTTTCAAGGACGACTCCAACGAAGTTCGCGCGGGATTGGAATGCGGTATCAAACTTGATGATTTCAACGGCTACCAGGTCGGTGATACCATCGAGTGTTTCGAAGTTCAGAAAGTCCGGGCTTCGCTCTGATAATTGCTTATTTGTTATTGGTTATTTGCCACTTACTCATTGCGAAATCGCTAACCAAAGCCGGTAAGCAATAAGAGATAGCTAATCTCCAATTACCAACTCTTCCCGTGTCTAACCGTACCGTCCGCGTCAACGAGCTGATTCAGCGCGAACTGAGCGACATCCTCCATCGTCGTTATCAGGCTGAAACGGTTGCGCTGACCATCACCGAAGTACGCGTTGCGCCCGATCTGCGCGACGCCCGCTTGTTTATCTCGATTATTGGTACAGACGAAGTGGTTAAGGAAAGGCTTCGCTGGTTTAAAAATCACCTGCACGACCTGCGCATGGAGCTGGGCGAGCGAATTGTGCTTAAATACATGCCTCGCTTCACCGTCGCGATCGACACGTCGACCGGCCGCGGGAATCGTATTCTTCAGGTGCTCGATGAGATCGGTGTAGCCGAACTGGAAAAGCCGGAAGAGAAAGCCAAAGAGGAGCCGAGTTGATCATGGAGAAATTTTCCCCAGAGCTCTCTTCGCAATTTGCGAAACTGCTGCTTGCGTTAACTGGCAAGAAGCTCGCGATCGTTGGCCATGCACGGCCGGATGGTGACTGCATCGGATCGCAGAGCGCACTGACCCGTGTATTACGCGCGCTGGGTTACGATGTGATTTGCGTGAATCCAGATCCGGTTCCGCGACGTCTGCAATTTTTGGTCAGAGATCTCGCTTTCACCCGGCCTGATGATGTTGAGGCTGGAGAGTACGCCGTGATCTATTCGGATTGCGCCGATCAAGATCGGGCAGGGGAGAAGGTCCGGGCTCGTTTCCCAAATCCCGTCGCAAACATCGACCATCATATCTCGAATTCGCGGTACGCGGATCATAATTTCATTGATGTTGGTGCTGCGGCGACCTGCGAAATTCTCGCCGCCGTTTTTCTCGACAACAAATATCCGATCGATGCAGCTACGGCCCAGGCGTTGTTTGTCGGTATCATGACTGACACGGGGCAATTTCGCTTCAACTCAACCACCCGCCGAACCTTTATGCTCGCGGCTGAGTTGGTTGCGCTCGGAGCCAACCCGGCCGATGCCGGTGGTGAAATCTACGAGCGTGAATCTGCAGGCAAACTTCAACTCGTGCAGCGTTTTCTTTCCTCCTTTAAAATGGAGTGTGGCGGCCGTGTTTGCATCGGAATTCTACCTGATGGGATTTTTGACGAGACAGGTACTTCGCCCGAGGACACTGAAGGCTTGGTCGATTACGCACGTGCGATCGATGGCGTCGATATTGGCGTACTCATCGAAGTGCGCGCCAATGTGATCAAGTCCAGTCTGCGCAGCAAAAATCCTGCGTTTCGCGTCGATCAGCTGGCGGCTCAGTTTGGCGGTGGCGGACATGCCTGTGCCGCAGGATTGAACATCAAATCCACGACGCTAGCTGAATTTCGTCCACGCTTGCTAGCCGCGCTTGAAGCGCAGCTGGCCCGAGTTACCGAACCAACAGACTGATGCTCGTTCCCTATAAAGAACTCGACGGTGTATTGCTCGTAGACAAGCCGACCGATCACACGTCGCATGACGTGATCGCCCGTCTGCGTGGCAAATTAAAGATGAAGCGTATTGGCCACGCGGGTACACTCGATCCGATGGCGACGGGTGTGCTGGTTGTGCTCGTGGGTAAAGCCACGCGCGCCTCGCAGTACCTGATGAGTCTCGACAAAGAATACTCCGGCACGATCAAGCTCGGCGCGGTGACCAACACGCAGGATGCCGAAGGTGAAGTGCTCGAAACACGGCCCGTACCGCCGCTGACTGAAGCCGAAGTGCGCACGATGGCGCAGAGTTTTGTCGGCGACCAATACCAGACGCCACCGATGTTTTCCGCGATCAAGATCGATGGCGTGCCGCTCTACAAGTTGGCGCGCAAAGGTGAAGAGATTGAGCGCGAGCCACGTTTTGTCCGCGTTTCCAGTTTTGAGATCACGCGCTTTGCTTCGCCCGAGATCGACTTCGTGCTGCGCTGCAGCAAGGGCACTTATGTGCGCACGATCGCGCATGATTTGGGTGCCAAGCTTGGTTGTGGTGGTCATCTCACGGCTCTGCGCCGAACCGCAACGGGGAAATTTGTCGTCGCGCAATGCCTAACCCTCGACCAGATCCAGGCGTTGACGCTGCCGGAAATTGAAAAACGGCTAATCCCGATGTACGAGGCGGTGCCCAGTTTTGCGCTGTGAACGGTGACGGTCAGAGATTTGATGGCTTGGAAACGGCGGCATTTCCGCCCCGGCCTTTGCATCTGGCGATTGGTATGTTCGATGGCGTACACCTCGGTCATCGCGCGGTTATCGACATGGCCGTGCAATCCGCGCGGCGCGACGGCGGTATTGCGGCAGTCCTGACTTTTTGGCCGCATCCGAGCGCGCTTTTTCGCCCGGAGAACGCCACAAAGCTGATCATCGATACGGAAACCAAGGTGCGCCTGTTGTCGGCGGCGGGAGTTGACGCTGTGATCGTGCAGCCGTTCACCAGGGAAATCGCGTCGATCGAGGCGGAACTATTTTTGCCCCACTTGCAGAAGTTTCTCCCGAAGCTACACACGGTCTATGTTGGTGAAAACTGGCGCTTTGGCCAAGGCAGACGCGGCGACATAAACCTATTGCTGGCCGAGGCGCGCAAACACGGGCTCGTGGTTATGAGTTCGGCGCGGGTGAATGAAAACGGCGAACCGATTAGCAGCACGCGTATCCGCGCTTATCTCGAAGCCGGAGAGATCGCGAAGGCGAACACGCTTTTGGGTTACACTTATTTTGCCGAAGGCTCAGTCGAGGCTGGTAAAAGTCTCGGTCGGAAGCTCGGTTTTCCAACATTGAACTTGGCCTGGGAGCCGGAGTTGCGGCCGCGTTTCGGCGTTTATGCCGTACGTGTCAGCGGCCCGAAATCGAAACACCTGCATGACGCGGTGGCGAATTACGGCCTGCGGCCGACGGTGGAGCAGAGCACTCGGCCGCGTTTGGAAGTGCATTTGCTTGGTGATTGTCCGTTCGGAAACGGGGATGCGATTAAGGTCGAGTGGCTGGGCTTTTTACGGCCGGAGAAAAAGTTCGAAAACGTTGAGCAGTTGCAGGCGCAGATCGCAGAAGATCTCATGGCGGGGGCTGAAATTTTATCAAAAAAAGAAGCGTGATTTTTTCTTGCGCAACAGTGCCGGCCTCGTGCTTACTCCACGACTCTCAATTTTGGACCCTTAGCTCAGTTGGTTAGAGCGTTTCCTTGACATGGAAGAGGTCACTGGTTCGAGTCCAGTAGGGTCCACCATTTGCGAGTACTTCATTATTAGCACATTACAATAAGTGCATTGGGTTGTTTCCCGTTATCTCGCGCGCAAGCAAACAGCGGCTTTTTGCCTACACCTTACGACTCTTGAACGTCACCAAGTTAGAATTCGCGTTCATCGCTGATTGCGAGGTATGACCGAAGATAAGCGCCACAAGAATCGAAAAGCGTTATCGGAACAGATCAGCTTCTCTTTTTAAACGGGTTTTCAACCGTGAAGCAGCTCCCGCGCATCTGGCACGCCGGCCTTCCCGGTCCTTTAGTTCGTCCGAGGAGTTTTTAATTCCTTGCGAAAGATAAATCATCGACTGAGTTTACGATAAACTATTACTATTCATACGTTTGGTTGAAGTTCGGCAACCAGCCAAGCAGGATATGCTATTCGGCCGGACCAAGCAAAAAAGGAGACTTCACGTTTTGCTATGGGTAGGAGCTGAAGTGAGACTGGGGGCGAGGTTGAGTTTGCCGCAGAAGAAGAGGATTCTGGTGCGGTAGTTTTCGAAGCGGCGGAGGCCACAGGCGTTGGCTTTGATCGCTTGGATCTTGGAGTTGAATCCCTCGGTGAGGGCGTTGGTGATGCGGGTTTGGCGGTGTCGCGGCCGGCGACCACTTCCAGCACACGGCGACCGATCAGGTCGGTCATCAAGGACACGTAGCTTTGACCGCGCAAAAATGTAACCTCGAACACGACTGGCTTTGCCTGTTCGTCCGCTGAAAAGGCTGGCATCGGGAGCGTCAACACTACTGCCGCATGAATCCATTTGTGCCGCATTGGATTTGGTCTTCTGCCGAACCTCTGAGTAGAAGCGTTTCGTCGATGTTAGACCTTTGACTTGTTTAGTAGGTTCAACCCGCAACGAGATGACTAGCCGGGCGCATGCTAAAGCCAGCTGTTTTTTTCAGTGTATACTACAATTATATTGTGCTCTACCGACAGAGTTTCAAAGAACTCGGCCACGGAACATATAATAATATGACCACTGTTAGCTGCTTTCAATAAATATAAATATTGAAGGCTGGCTGGCTGGATTCGAATGCTCTGCTTAAGGGCATTACCTCAACCTAATAACTTATCGGTTTAAAACAGAAAACATATAGCAGTTTGTATTTATGCAAACATAGTTGCAGAGCATGTATTACTGCCCAGTCCCTCGACTTTGAAGGTACTTTTCAGAAATCCATCCTCATTTATGGATGGCGAATTTTCAAATGGTGACAGATCAAAATATCAGGACTTCAGTAAGTACGCAATCAATCGGCAATAAAACCGTTGATGGGGATGTATTGAATGATCTTAAAATCCACAGACCAACGGTGGCGCCAAAGCCCAGGAGGGGCGGCTTGGTTGTCGGTATTGTGCTTGTTGTATGCTTAATAGTTATTGCGATTTGGTGGCCGGGTTGGCGATCAACGATTGTCGTTAGAACCGCCTCTGCTCAGCTTGGTGGTTTGAGTGGTTCGGCGACGTTGCTCAACGCTTCCGGTTATGTAGTTGCTCGCAGAGCGGCGACAGTTTCTTCAAAAGAAACCGGACGAGTGCTGGAAGTGCTGATTGACGAGGGTATGCATGTAAAAGAGGGGCAGGTTCTTGCGAGACTCGATCCGGTCAATATTCAAACAACCCTGGATCTTGCAGCGGCGCAATTGGAGTCGGCCCGCAATGGGTTGGGCGAGACTGCTGCGATCCTCGAGCAGTCGAAGCGTACGTTGCGTCGGGTGATGCAGCTTTCCGAAAAACAAATCAGTACCGATGCGGAACTCGAAGTTGCCCGGTCTGATGTTGCTACGCTAGAAGCCCGACTCGGGCGTCAGCGCGCCGAAGTAGTGGTGGCTGAGTGCAACCTTGCTGTGTATAAACAGCAGCTTGATGATCTTGTTATTCGTGCGCCTTTTGCCGGAGTAGTGACTTCCAAAAATGCTCAGCCGGGGGAGATGATCTCTCCTATGTCGGCCGGGGGTAGTTATACTCGTACTGGAATCTGTACAATAGTGGATATGGCATCACTCGAAGTGGAGGTGGATGTTAATGAAAGTTACATTAATCGCGTGGTGCCTGGTCAGCCTGTCGTATCCACCTTGGACTCGTATCAAGATTGGCACATCCCATCTAAAGTGATTGCGATCATTCCGTCGGCAGATCGGCAAAAAGCCACGGTAAAAGTTCGAGTCGGATTCGAGGCCATTGATTCACGGATTTTGCCCGAAATGAGTATAAAAGTGGCTTTTCAAAGTGCAGATAACAAGCAGCTCGCTGCGACGCGAAAGCTGATCATCCCCAAATCTGCTTTAAAATATCTGGACGGACGAGCTGCGGTGTGGGTTGTGAATCTTGGGCGAGTCGAGCGAAGGGCCATTGCCGTGGTGGAAACCCGGGGGGATGATGTGGAGGTAGGCAGTGGTTTGGCGGAGGGCGAGAATGTAGTGGTGGATGGCCACGAGACTTTGAATGAGGGCGTCCGTGTAATCGAAAAATGAATATGCGCGCGAATAATGATATTATCGTTCGGGTGAAAGACGTGGACAAAGTGTTTCGCCGCGGGGGCGAAGAGATTCAGGTACTGACAGGTCTCAATCTCGAAGTGCCGCAGGCTGAATTCCTGGCTTTGATGGGGCCGTCCGGGTCTGGAAAGTCCACGCTGCTTAATCTTATTGGTGGATTGGATCGAGCTTCACGGGGAACCGTTGAAATCGGAGAGGACCGAGTGGACACAATGTCCGAGCGAAATCTGGCGAGATGGAGGGCGCGGCATATTGGTCTGGTATTTCAATTCTATAATTTACTCCCTGTGCTTACAGCCGAGAGGAACGTCGAGTTACCGCTGCTGCTGACGCATCTATCAAAAAAAGAAAGGCTAAGACATGTCGAGACGGCTTTGCGTGTAGTGGGTCTTTCCCATCGCATGCGACATTTCCCGAATCAACTTTCGGGCGGCGAGCAACAACGTGTAGGTATCGCTCGCGCCATCGTGACCGATCCAACTATTTTGCTATGCGACGAACCGACTGGAGATTTAGATCGTAAGTCGGGCGACGAAATTCTTGCCCTGTTACAGGCGCTCAATCGTGAGCAGGGTAAGACTATAATAATGGTGACCCATGACCCGCATGCTTCGGCGCGGGCAACGCGCACGGTTCATCTCAACAAAGGGCAGCTTTTCTCGGAGAGACCAGAATGAAGTTCATCTATCTTGTCTGGCGGAATCTCGTTCGCAAAAAGCTGCGGACCACTTTGACTGTTCTATCAATATTGATCGCATTTCTGCTCTACGGATTCTTGGGGGCAATTCGTCAATCGTTGACCGCCGGGGTTAGAACGGACGGGGCCGACCGCTTGGTAGTTCGACACAGTGTATCCATTACTCAAATGCTTCCTGCTGCCTACAAAGAACACATTGAGCGCATACAAGGTGTGGTTGCGGCTGTTCATCAATCATGGTTTGGAGGCTTTTATCAAGACCCCAAAAACACCGTCATGTCGATGCCAGTGGTACCGGAAGAGTATTTGGCGATGTTTCCAGATATTGTGTTGGCTAAGGTAGCCCAAAAGGATTGGCAGGCGGATCGCACGGGTGCGGTTGTTGGCCGAACCACTGCCAATCGTTTTGGATGGAGAGTTGGCGATCGCGTGACACTGAAGTCTTCGATTTGGCAGCGTGAAAATGGCAGTAATGCGTGGGAGTTTAATATTGTTGGAATCTACGATGGCGCGAAGAAAGACACTGATACGTCGGGGTTCTATTTCAGGTATGATTATTTCGATGAAGGGCGTGCCTACGCTAAGGGGCAAATTGGCTGGTATACCGTGAAAGTTAAGAGCGCGTCACATGCGGGTAAGATTGCAAAGGAGATCGATGCCGAGTTTGCCAATTCAGCGTGCGAGACAAAAGCCGAGCCCGAAGGTGTATTTGCACAGGGGTTCGCGCAACAGGTGGGTGATATTGGTGCGATGATGATCGCTATCCTCAGCCCAGTTTTCTTTACCATCATATTGGTTGCGGGCAACACCATGGCGCAGGCAGTTCGTGAGCGAACCGAGGAGTTAGGAGTGCTGAAGGCGATGGGTTTCACCAATGAGCTTGTGTTCGTCGTGGTCCTGGCCGAGTCCACACTGATATCGGTTTTAGGAGGATTGACCGGTCTTGGTTTTGCTTGGTTAATCACCTCTCGAGGTAGCCTGGCGCCCGGCATGTTTCCGGTTTTCTTTGTGCCACTCCGTGATTTGGTGATAGGCGTAGGGTTGGCTTTTGTGTTGGGTTTGGTTGCCGGAGTGTTTCCCGCCCTCCAAGCGATGAAATTGCATACCTCGACGGCGTTACGCCGCCAGACCTAGTCAATCCTGCGCACTTAATTTTTCATTAAGACAGCGTTATGATTTCAATCTCTAATTGGTTTTCACAGGTGGCCTCGATCACTTTGGTGAATTTGAGTTCTCTGAAGGAGCGTCGCGGATCGGCTATTTCTGCTTCTGTGGGCATTGCTGGAGTCGTGGCAGTGCTGGTGGGCGTGCTTTCAATTGCTGAAGGATTTCGTCATGCGATGAAGTCGACTGGATCGGCTGATGTAGCGTTAGTCTTGCGCAATGGAGCTGATAGCGAAATGTCCAGTGGTGTTGGAAGAGAGGAGACCCGTATCATTGGAGATGCCCCAGGAGTTGCACGAGATAACAGCGGTCCGTTGTCATCACCGGAACTATTTGTAATCGTCAATCTTCCAAAGCGGTCAACCGGAACAGATGCAAATGTATCAATGCGGGGAGTCGGCTCTGCTGCGTATACATTGCATGATAAATTCCAGTTGTTGCGGGGTCGGAAATTTGAGTTGGGACGCAATGAGATTATAGTAGGAGTGGGCGCGGCACGCGAATTCGCCGGTCTCGACATTGGCCATACTATTAAGCTTGGAGCGAATGTGTGGACTGTGGTTGGAATATTTTCAGCAGGGGGTGGCGTTGCTGAATCGGAGATTTGGACGGATGCGGCTGTGCTACAGCCAGCATATCACCGCGGTGATATTTTCCAGTCCGTATGTGTGAAACTGAGTTCGCCCGACAAATTTCAAACGTTTAAGGACGCGCTAACATCCGATCCGCGGTTGAACCTAAAAGTCGTGAGGCAAAGTGACTATTATGCCGAACAATCAACCGGGATCACTACTTTTATACAAGGTATCGGAATGTTGATTGCTTTTCTTATGGCGCTGGGAGCGCTCTTTGGAGCATTGAATACTATGTACGGTGCGGTATCGGCGCGAGTCCGTGAAATTGCCACCTTGCGGGCGATTGGCTTTGGCCCTTTCGCGATTATATTTTCCATCCTCTTCGAATCGCTTGTGCTCGCATTAATCGGCGGCATGTTTGGTGCAGCCGGAGCTTATTACGTCTTCAATGGTTTCACTGCCACAACAATAAATTGGCAGACCTTTAGCCAAGTGGCCTTTTCTTTTCGGGTTTCTCCCCATCTGCTTTTTGATGCTATCCTTTGGGCTGCGGTGATTGGTGTTTTGGGAGGACTCTTCCCGGCTATCCGCGCTGCACGACTGCCAGTGGCATTGGCCCTTCGCGAAATCTAGATCGTTATATCTAAAACATTTCATTATATGAACACAGCTGCCGAAAAGTCCCCGACGCCCTTCGCCAATACGCGCTCAGTATCTGGTGGAGCGGTGGCATCGGTTCTAATTGGACTCATTTTGGCTGCACTCGACCAAACGGTGGTTGTAACTGCTTTGCCTTCTATGATCGGGCAACTCGGTCGGCTAGATCTAGCTACATGGGTCTTTTCAGCATACATGATTGCCGAGCTTTCAACCATGTTGATCGCCGGCAAGTTGGCGGATCGTTTTGGCCGTAAGCGATTGTTTCTTGTCGGGGTGGCAATTTTCCTGATTGGTTCGGCTTTGTGTGGCATGGCTTCTTCGATGGAGGCGCTTATTGCCTGCCGTTTCTTGCAGGGCATTGGTGGCGGTGCACTTACCCCCACGGCCTTCACCCTTATTTTTGAGATGTTTCCTCCGCAGAGGCAGCACTTTCTCCAAGGCTTGCTGAGTGGCGTCTTCGCTCTGGCTGCTATGGTGGGGCCGCTTCTAGGCGCGTTCCTGACGGTACACTGGGGGTGGCACAGCGTGTTTTTTGTGAACCTGCCTTTTGGGGTAGTCTCCATGGTCGTCCTTTCACTCACCTTTCATGAGGTTCCGTGGCATCTTCGCGTTTTGCCGCCAGGCGTGGAGACTCCGCAGCATCGCCATGATCTTCCGTTCGATATATGGGGTATGGTCTGGTTGGTTGGGTCGGTCGTCTCCCTACTTCTTTGTGTGGAGATCGCGGTTAGTTATGGACTCGCTCATCTTGGTGCCACTGCCAGTGGTATTGTCTTTGTCGTTTGCATGGCATTTTTCCTTCGCACCGAAGGGCGCGCAACGGATCCTCTTGTTGACCTGGGTTACTTTCGAGATTGGTCGTTCAGCGCTGCGCAAGTCTGCAACTTTCTTTTTGGAGCGGTCATGATGGCTCCTATCGTGTTTGTGCCATTATTTGTCCAGGGTGTTCAGGCTGCATCTCCAGAGGTCGCCGGGCGTCTGCTTGCTCCGATGATGATCAGTGTGGCCGCTGGTTCGGCCATTGGTGGGCGTTTAGTCGAAAAGTTCTCCTTTCGCGGTAATCTGCTTATATCCTGCGCTTTTTTGCTCCCCAGCCAAATCGTGCTCGCCATGATTTCACCGACCTCGGGAACGACGGCTATCCAATTTGCCCTTATCGCAGCTGGGATCGGCGTGGGATTAAGTTTTCCAGTTTTGTTTCTTGTAACATTGCAGCATACGCCTCTCCACGCGCGAGCTTCAGGTAATTCGCTAGTGATGTTTTTCCGGACGTTGGGCTCCGGGCTCGGTGTGGCTTTGCTGGGTCTGGCCCAAATCGCGCACCTACGTCATCACGTCGCGGCGGGCGGTGACAATATTTGGCGGTATCTTCACGACTTTCATGCGGTTTTTCAGCCTGAACTTCGCGCCGCACTTTCTGCGGCCGCACTCGGTGATTTCACGACGGCTCTATCTGCCTCGGTCGGCTATGTCTTTCTATGGTCGTCCGGCCTTTCACTTTTGATCGTCATTTGTACCTGGGCCATGGGTAGCAAACGCTTGGATCCTGTCCGCCTCGGGTACGTTTCGCCACCAATTCACGCCGCAGCCGATTCCGTCGAGCTGCAATCCACGCACTGATTACTGGATAACTTGTTCCTTTCTCAACCGCTCCATCACCACAAAAACCTATGAACATATCCGCTATAGCCCAACCCATCGACGACTTGTCTGCGTTTATCACAACCACCTGTCGGGAAAAAATGAATATTGAGATTGCTGGCGACGTCCCGGCAGGGGCGTCTATCGAGCAGGCCTTTGGGCTCGACTCGATTTCCACCTACGAACTGATCCTTGCATTGGAAGAACGTTACAAACGCAAGGTCGCCGATGCGGACATTCCGAAGATCGCCAAGATGACCATTGCCGAGTTGCACGCCTATTTCGTCGCCGCCTGATCTATGCCGCATCGCGTCGTAATCACTGGTTTCGGTGTCGCCACGACCTTTGGGTTCGGTGCAGCTCCGATTTTGGACAATGTCTTTGCTGGCCGTCATGGCTTTCGCGCCATCGCCAGTTTTGACACTGCGGCGAGCTTTGCCAAGCGGGGCGGCGAGATGCAAGGAGGCGAGCGTTCCTACCGGGCTTTCTTGCGACGCTGCACCGATGATGCCCTGGCGGAAGCCGGTCTGGATTTAAACCGTGACCATCGGTTGCTAAGTCAGGCTGCTATCGCAGTTGGAAACCTGGGCGATGGGGCGATCTTACAGGAATTCTTCTCCCAATTTCGTGAGGAACAACCTGATTTTCGTGCTACTAGGAGCGTTTTCCCTAACCCAACTGGAGGCGAGGCTATAACAATCGATGATTGCGCGCCTTTTACGCACGCTGATGCACTGGCCATGCAACTCCGTAGCGAGGGGCCGCGCTTGGCTTTTACCAATGCCTGTGTGGCTTCCACCAATGCCATTGGTTGGGGCTACGACCAGGTTCGTCACGGCCGTGCCCCATGCGCCTTTGTTGGCGGGCTCAATGTATTGCATCCGCTCGTGTTTCACAATTTCGACTCAAGCCGCGCCATGACGACCGACATCGTGCGTCCCTTTTCCAAGGGGCGTACGGGTCTGCTCATCGGCGACGGCGCGGCGATTCTGGTGCTTGAAGAGCGAGAGGCCGCGCTCGCGCGTGGAGCTCGCCCGTTGGCGGAAATGTTAGGGTGGGGGATTAGCTCCGATGGATTCCATGTCTCTCAACCTGATCCCTCTGGCGATGGTTTAGCACGTGCCATGCGCATGGCGCTACGCAAAGCCAACTGCCAAATTGACGAAATCGACTACATCAATGCCCATGGCACGGGCACACCACTTAACGACAAGAGTGAAACCAAGGCGCTTAAGCAGGTGCTTGGTGACCGGGCGCCCTCCATTCCTGTCAGCTCCACCAAGTCCACCACCGGGCATATGCTCGAAGCGACGGGCGCTGTCGAAGCCGTGATCTGTCTGCTTGCCCTGCGCACGCAGACGATTCCGCCGACCGCCAACTTTGTGGAGCGGGACGAGGAGCTCGATCTCGACTATGTCACCGACGGGATGCGGCCTTCCAAGTTGCGCACGGTCGTTTCCAACTCCGCCGCTTTTGGCGGTAACAACTGTTCTCTGGTTTTTCGCCGTTTATCGCATGAATACTGAGCATACAACCCTGGCGGCTCGTTTGGCCGAATCCTGTGTGATCGGTGGCACGGTCTATCTGAAGGTCGGCGACCCGCTGCCGCCTGTTCGCGGCTTTGTTCGTTCGGATTTCAATCCACTGATTTATCACAGCGCGCTTCAGGTTGCGGCCCAGCGCGGGTTCGCCCGCCTGCCTGCTGAACGCAAGGGCATTTTGCTCTCCAGTCTTTTCGTTGACGCGGTCACACAGGAGGTAAGTTGGAAAGATCTCAATGACGGCAAGAAGCTCAGCCCGATTCTATTTCCGCAATCGGTTCCGAATTCAGTCATTGGTGTCATCGCACGCGAACTGACCATTCACGGCCCGATGTCGTGCATCGGTTCGAGTAAGAACGGCGCCGAACTCGCCCTGCAGCAGGCGGCAGATTGGATCGAAGAGGGCGATGCTGATGCGGTGCTCTTGGTTTTTTGTGACGTTCCCTCGCTGCGTGCTCGACTCTGGGTGCATCAGCACTGGCCGGGACTGGACCCTGCACCAACCGATTTTCGTGGTGGCGCTTTGGCTGTCGTGGTGGAGCGCAAGTGCCAAGACTCCATCTCCAGGTCGCCGATCACTTGGGACGGACTTTTATCCGGCCTCACTTCATCTGATCCTCGTCAGAGCTGCTCACCACAACCACTGGCTTGGGGTATCTCATGGCTGACCGGGGATGACCCGTTTCACCGGCTCCACCTTGGCAGAGCTGAAACCCCGGCACTTGTCTGTGGCACAGCACGACGTAGCTACGGCGAACTTCGCCAGCGGGTTAACGAAAAGATTGATGCGTTATCCGCTGCAAAACTAGCTGGCCAAAGACTTCTGCTATCCATGCCGGATTCATTTTCACTCGTAGAATGGGTACTGGCTGGTTGGTCGTTGCATTGCACAATTTGCATTGCGGACCGCCGTCTCACCGGCCCCGAGCTGGATTTGCGACAAAATGCTTTTGCCCCGACTGCGATTGTCGAAGCATCCGGCGCAGGACCTGGTCTCTCTGCATTTACCCCGGACGTATCCACTATTCCGCGACGGTTGACTGCTAACAGTTTTAACGACGAAGCCGGCTGTAGACCTGCATTGGCCCAGTTTAGTTCAGGCTCGACGGCTGCACCGAAACTGATCCTGCGTACTTACGACTCTCTGCGCACGGAGAGGGACGCTTATGCGCGTGAACCGGCCGGCGCCAACACATCGAGCCGATCCCTTTGCCTTGTACCGGTGAGCCATTCGTTCGGCCTGCTTTGCGCGACGGTTCAAACGCTTTTGGCCGGAGGCACTGTCGTTTTCCCGACTACGCTTTCCGCGCGCGAGATCGTGAATACTCTGATCGTTGAGAAAATTACCCATGTTTTCGGCGTGCCATTTCACTTCAGGTTGCTCGCTGGCGAACTTGCTCGGCGGCGTAGTGAAATTCCAAATACACTTTCATTGCTATCTTCAGGCGGGCGCCTAGATCCTGTCTTGGTCGGAGAATACAGGAATCGGTTGAAACTGCGCCTCGGGCAGCAATATGGCATGAGTGAGGTGGGCTACATCGCCACCGATTTCCGAGCGGCGTATCCGCCCGAATCCGTTGGTCCGGTGGCGCAACACCACCGCTGGCAAATTGGTGCCGACGGCCAGCTTGCCGTGTGGCTGCCGTATTCTCCATACGCTTTGCCTCAGGAAAATTGGAGGCCGGACGCCGACGGGAAAGGTGGCTGGCTGTACACCCAGGACACGGTGCGCTGTGATGTTGCAGAAGGATTATTCGTCGTCGGCCGAACCAATGACCAGGTGAGTGTCGGTGGGTTGAAGGTGGAGTTGCCTGAAATCGAATCCACGCTCCGCCTGCATCCGGCCGTATCCGATTGTTGCCTAGTCGCCCGTGAGCATCCGGTGCTCGGTGTGGCGTTGGAAGCTTTCGTTGTCTGGCGCGGGGATGCCCGCGATGAACGCGCTCTCCATTGTTGGCTCGGTGATCGCCTGGCTGCCCACAAACTGCCGCGTAAATACACGGCGATTGAGGCCATTCCTACCTCAGCGGCCGGCAAGACGCTCAAATCGCAATTGTTGGCCGCAGAATTATCGGAGGCTACCGCATGATGACGCTTGATGAAATTCGCGATCTTGTGCTGAGCGAAAATATGTTCGCCAACATCGAGCCCGAGTGTGCGCCGGATACTCCGTTGGATTTGGATTCCATGTCGCTCATCTGGCTGATCACCCGGCTGGAAGAACGCTATGACATCGCCATCGACTATCGCGAAGTCGATCTCAGTCACTTCAGTTCCATTCGTGCCATACATGCTTTTGTATCGGCGTGTTTAATACAGGAGGCAAAACCATGATTTGGGCTCTCACAACCGTTTCCTATCGCTACCATCTGCATGGGTTTCCCGAGGTGCTGGAGCTGGCGCGTCAAAGTGGTTTTGGCGCCATCGAGCTGTGGGAGCCACACTTTCGGCGCAATCCGAGTTCGGTTCTTGCCGGAATCCACAACGAGCATGGAATCCCAGTCACTGTTTTCAGTGGTTATCAGAACCTGACCGATTTTTCTGCAGGGAATCTGTCGTGGGCGAAGGATTTGAAACGCAAGCTGACCGATTGTCAGTGTGTCGGCGCGCGCGTACTGCGGCTTTTCAGTGGAGCCCTTTCTTCGGCCGATGCTAAGGAGGTGGACTGGCAACGTTGGTTCGACCGGATCGATTATGCGAACAGCCTGGCTGCACAAGCGGGCGTCGAGCTGGCCTTTGAGACGCACCCTGGAACCCTGCTGGATTGTGTGGAAGGAGTGGTTCGTTTTATCAGTGCTGTACGTGACAGGAATTGGAGCCAGGTTGGGCTCAATTTCGATGCCTTTCATGTCTGGGAATTTGGCACCGATCCTTTGGCCTGCCTGAGTTCATGGTATCCACACGTCAAGCACGTCCATCTGAAGAATGCATCACGAAGGACAGGGCAATTTGCGTTCACTAACGTCTATCACCCCACGGGCTGTTATGATGACCTTACGCCACTTTGTAATGGCGTGGTCAATATAGCGGCGCTCGTTGCCTGGCTGCACGTCGCTGGTTACACCGGGGCCGCGACACTGGAGCATTTCGGCCCGCCCAGTGTGGACTATTTCCGCGAAGAAATCGCCAGCCTTGAACAGTGTCTGCGTCAGTCCAGCCCTTCTTTCGTCTCATGAGTGACATTACCGCCACACTTCCGCACCGGTTCCCTTTCCTTTTTGTCGACCGTGTCACCGAGAGTGAACCAGGCAAATTTGCACGCGGTTATAAGAACGTGAGCCATAACGAATGGTTCTTTTCGGGACACTTTCCCAATGATCCGATCATGCCTGGTCTCCTGATTGCCGAAGCCATGGCGCAGATGGGCGCGTTCGCTGTTTCGACTTCGTTTGGAGGGGGGTTGCTGGTTTCGGTCAAGGACTTGCAATTCAAAGCCTCCGTCAAGCCAGGTGATCGTCTGGACTTGTCATTTGAGATCATATCGGAACGAGGCCCGTTTCTCACCGGTAAGGGTGTCGCCACAGTCGATGGCAAGTTGGTGGCTCGCGCCGATGAAATGTTGATTTTTCGCCAACCTAAATGAACACGCTCGACGCTCCCCGCCCTTCCCAGTTCTCGACCGGTTCTACTCCGTTGCGTAGTGCCTACAATTGTGTATTTGCGGCGATGTATAATCATCTGGTGCAGGATCACCGGCTCAGTCTGCGCATCGAGTCGTTGTATATAACTAAATCACTGCTCCAACTGTGGCAATTTGACGGTCTTCTATGTCCATTTTTGCCCGAGGAAATGGTGCGTTCGTTTATGCGAGGTACGGGCTTGCGCATGACGTTTCCAGATGTGGGCAATGTGGAGTCGGCCTTGGCATTCGCCCGCGATCACTTGGCTCGCCGCCGTGTGCTATCCGTGGCGGTCAATTTGCGCTACGACGTTCTTGAACCACTCACCTTCGACAACGACTTCTGGCATCTCCAACTCATGGTCGAGCCTCTAGTGGACGGCGGTTTCAGGATGTATGACCAATTTGAGGACAAGTTCTTTGTGTACACTGAAGATCGGATGCGGCTTGCCATCGATACGGGATTTAATCGGCGCATATCCGGGCAGTTCACCCCGTTCATGGTCATCGAGGTTGATGACTTGGAGGGGACGGCTGCAAAACTTGCCGAAGCGGGCGAAACCAATGCACAGGTCCAAGCGGCTCTTCGCGACTACCCGTTGAAGCATAATCTGGATCATGCGGTGCAGAGCGTCCGCCATCTGAGACGTTATGCCACCGAGCGCCCCAGCGCCGAGGTGATGTATCGAGTGATGAACTACCACCTGATTATTCAGAAAAGCCGAGAGGCCTTGATCGACGCCCTCGTAGTTCGCGGCTTGGCACCGCCAGAGTTTACGGCGACCTTGGTGGAGCGTTGGAGCCAGGTGCGTGCCTTGCTGGGGGTGATTTTGATGCGCCGGGATCTTGGTGAATTCGATCGGCTCGAAGACGTCTACCGGCAATTGATTGAGCTCGAGGAGGGGGTTTTTCGGTCCCTGGGAGAATGTTCACCATGAGTGCTGTTTCTGCCACTCCACCTCTGCGATCGGCCTACAATTGCGTCTACGCCAGTATTCACAATTACCTGACACAAGTAGTGGGCTGTCGCCTCCCGTTCGCCATGATCACTATCGGGCCGAGTTTTTTTGCCTTATACGATTTCGACGGGCGCATGACAGCGGAGCATCCGGAGTTGGTTGCGCAGCGCTTTCTGAACCGCATTGGTGCCGAGTTCGATTTCCGGGGCGTTGGCACGCTGCAGGCAGCACTGGATTATCTCGACGACCACCTAGCGACCCAAGGGGTGCTGCCGCTGTCCATCAACCTCCGCTACTCGGTGCTCGATCCCACCCGGTTCGACAACGATTGCTGGAATTTCCAGCTCGTCGTGAAACGGCTGCCGGACGGCTCCTATCGGATGTTCGATATGTATCACGGCAGTTACTACGAAGCTTCTCGGGCGCGTATCCAGTCGATGATCGATACGCCGTTCAACTACCGCCATGAGGGCCGGTTCACGCCGTTCATGCAGATCGCAATCAAGGATGCGGAGCGGACTCGCGAAGCTCTAGCGCAATTCGATGTGCAGACGGCTACCCGCGAGGCCATTGACAACTATCCCTTTGTTGAGAATCAGGCGCACGGGCTCCGTGCCCTGAATACACTACGCGAACGCTTCCTCACACCTGATGAGCCGCCTGGTTTGTTCGACGATATTTATCGGGTCATGGGTTTTCTGATGGTTATCATAAAGGGGCGGACTCAATTCGTTGACCACCTGCGCGAGATCGGTTGGGAACCCGGCCGTGACCTCGAAGAACTGGGGAATCGCTGGAATACTTTTGCTCACTCGGTGGCGATGACCATGGGCCGGCGAAGCTCAGCGGAGTACGACCGTCTGGTCGCTTCCTATGAGGAGTTGATTACGTGGGAGCACGCGGCGCTGAGTGCCAGTCTCGTCGGCAATTCATTCTCTTACCCTGTCGTGTCCTTACCAAGCTGAGAGCAACTATGAAAACTAGAACCATTCAACTCGGTCCGCATCATTACGAATTCGTGTGCGGGCATCACAGCCTAGTCGAGTTTGCGCGACACGCCGCAGTGCGGGCTTGTGATCGTTTTATCATCATCACCGATCAAGGTGTGCCGACAGAAGTGCTCCAGCCGGTTCACGCCGCTCTCTCGGGGGTTGGCCCAACGGATGTGTTGCGCTTCCCCGACGGAGAACGTCACAAATCGCTCATCACCGTTAACGATCTGGCCGAGCGCGCCATCGCAGCTGGTGCCGACCGTCGCACAGCCATCGTGGCACTCGGCGGCGGCCTGGCTGGCAATATTGCCGGGATGGTGGCCGGACTGCTCTTTCGCGGACTTACGTTTATCCAAGTGCCGACTACTTTCATGGCCGCCTCCGATTCGGTGCTTTCATTGAAACAGGCGGTCAATTTGAGCAGCGGAAAGAACCTCGCTGGTTTCTACTACACGCCCACCTTGGTCTGGGTGGAGCTTTCGTTTCTCACCGCCCTCGCGCCACGGCACATACGCGCAGGGATGTGTGAACTGGTTAAGAACCTGCTCGCCATCGCACCGGAGCGCATTCCGCATTTTCGGCGCATTTTGCATCCACAGAACCGCTACACCGCGGCGCACCTCCATGAGCTCATTGATTTCTGCATCGATGCCAAGATGTCGGTCATGCTCAACGATCCATACGAAAAGCAGGCCGGCCTAGTCCTCGAATATGGGCATACCGTCGGTCACGCGCTCGAACTGGCTGCGGGCGGGCGCTACCTTCACGGCGAGTGCATTGCGTTCGGCATGCTCTGCGCCGCTGCGGTGGCAAGGCGCGCACGACTCCTTTCCGACGAAGAGGTCGATCTCCATCATGAATTGCTCCAACTAATCGGCATTTCCATTGTGCCTGACCCTGGTTTTTTGGACGAGGTCATACTGCGCATTCGCAAAGACAACAAGCGGGGCTATCGCCGACAAGAACCAGGCCGTATCCCCATGGTTCTGCTCGACGGCCTCGGGCAGATCCATCGCGAAGACGAACATGTCGTGACCATGGTCGATACCGAATGGGTCGAAGCCGCTATCCGTAGCCAACTAGCTGTTGAACCCGAAACCATTTCCCTTGCCCAATGATTGCCTCCCCTTCCTCCAAGATCCACTGGCCGCAATGGCCGGTGGTTGACCACACGACGATCCGCGCAGTTCAGGACGTATTAACCAGCGGGCGATGGGCCATCTCAGGGCACCACCTCGGACGTGAAAGTTGCGAAGAGACGTTTGCACGTCGGTACGCCGCCTACAATAACGTGGCGCACTGCGTGACGCTCGACCACGGCACCTCTGCCCTGATAGCCGGTTTGGAAGCTTTGGATGTCGGCTTTGGTGATGAAGTGATCGTCCCAGGGTTTACCTGGGTGGCTCCTGCCATCGCTGTTTTGTCGGTCAATGCCGTTCCGGTGATCGTCGACGTCGAAGCGGACACCTTTTGCCTTGATCCAGTGAAAGTGGCGGCCGCTATCACACCGCGCACAAAGGCCATCATTCCCATTCATCTCTATGGCTGCATGGCTGACATGGATCAGATTCTGGCGCTGGCCTCGAGTCATCGTATTGCTGTTTTGGAGGATGCTGCGCATAGCCACGGTTCGGAGTGGCGTGGCCGCAAAGCGGGGACGCTGGGCGACATCGGCGCCTTTTCATTCCAACAAGGCAAAGTGTTGACGTGCGGCGAGGGTGGAGCGGCTATCACTAACCATCCCACCTATGCCAAACGGATCGAGAACTCCGCATGGAACGCCCGGCGTCGCCTCGACTGGCGCACCACGCCGGTTGGCGCGATGCAATTGGTCGAAGGGGAAAAACGCTTTGGTACGAATCGTTGCCTGTCTGAGATCCAGGCCGGCCTGCTCGTCGACCAATTGGATCGTCTCGATGCACAAAACCGCCAGCGCGAAGCCGCTGCACGTTGGCTCGACGAACAATTGATTGAGATGCCTGGCGTCCTCATCATGCGGCGTCGACCTGAGGTTACTCGCCAGACATATTATGGCTACGTGATTCGGATCGACCCTCAGGTTTTTGGCTCAACTGCAGCCGAGGTTATCGCTGGTCTTCAAGCTGCTTTGGACATGACGGAGTGCCTTGTGCATGCGCCCTACAAGCCCCTGCACCGCAATCCACTCTACGCCCATCATCCCGCCCGCCACGCTTTACCAGGAGGTTATTTGCAAATCATCGATTCATCCTCGCTTTGTCTTCCGGGGTGCGACCGTGCCTACGAGCAGGGCATCGTGTTTCACCATTCGGTTTTGCTGGCCGACCAAAGTCTTCTGGCCCGCGTCGTTGCCACCATAGAAGCGATTCGCAAGAAAACTGTACAAGGACGAACTTGCCCTAGGGAGCGTATCCAGCCGGAAAATCAAGTACGAGCCCACGGCCAAGTAAGTGAAGCAGCCAATTGTTTGTGATCCAAAGAATCAGCTCATAAAGCGCACGCTTTTTGTAGTAGCCCCATTGCCCTTCCATGTTGCCTCTGGGCGAGCCTAAGCAAGCCCTCGCAGCCTTCGACCATGCCTTCCCTCGTACCTCACCGGATACTCATGACCACCGATACTATTGGTGGGGTTTGGACCTATGCCATCGAACTGTGTCGCGGCCTTCAAGACCACGGGATTGAGGTAATTCTTGCCACCATGGGCCGCCCGCTGCTCCCAGCCCAGTGGGAACAAGTACGAGGCATCCCCACGCTTACCATTCAGGAGAGTTCCTACGCGCTCGAATGGATGGACAATGCATGGGCTGATGTCGACCAAGCCGGTCAATGGCTGCTCGAACTGGAAGCCAAATTTCAGCCCGACCTCATCCACCTCAACGCTTATGTCCATGGAGCCTTGCTGTGGAAAGCTCCTGTGCTGGTCGTTGGCCATCTCTGCGTGCTGTCTTGGTGTCGCGCTGTGAAAGGCGGCGAAGCGCCCATGCGTTGGAACACGTATCGCCGACGCGCCAAACTAGGTGTGCAGGCCGCCGATGCAGTTGTTGCGCCCACTGGCTGGATGCTCTTCCAGCTGGAACGCGACTACGGCGCTCTGCCCCGTCCCTGCGTGATCAGCAATAGTCGACATGTGCCGCAGGGCCCCGACCTTACTCGCGAACCATGGATCATCACTATATGCCGCCTGTGGGACGAAGCTAAAAACGCCGCCGTCCTTGCTGCTGCAGCGGCGCACCTAACCTGGCCAGTGAAACTCGTGGGCGACGCCCGCGCCCCTGATGGTATCGTGGCTCACTGGCCCAATGTGGAGTTTCTCGGCTTCCAATCGCCCGACGCTGTGATCGACCTCTGCCGCCGTGCTTCGATCTTTGCCCTGCCTGCCCGGTACGAACCTTTTGGCCTTGCTCCTCTGGAAGCAGCGCAGGCTGGCTGTGCGCTCGTGCTAGGCGATATTCCAAGCCTCCGAGAAATCTGGAGCGACGCAGCCCTCTACGTGCCGCCCAACGATCAAACCGCCCTCGCAGCTGCGCTACAAAGCCTCATCGCTGATCCATCACGGCGCGAACACTATGCCGCTGCTGCCCGCCAACGCGCGCGACTCTATACGCCAGAGAAAACGACCCACGGTTACCTAGAAGTGTATAGTGAGCTGCTTGAAAATCGCGAGGAGCTCAAAACCGATTTGCCATCCATCACTTCAGATCAACAACACCCCGCCACGCACTAGAGTTCAAATTCTCCTTAGATTCTTTGGGTTATCATAAAAGGGGACCGCGTTTTGCATGTTAATATGAAGATACTATTTAAGGTTTATCCTCAAAAAAGCCACTTGAACCCGACATTCCCCCTCGCACGTTCCCTATGCGAACTTGGGCACGAGGTTGTATATGCAGGGGTCGAGCAACTTCGGAATCATGTCGAAGCACAAGGGTATGCCTACTTCGTGCAAGCGGTGGATGTGTATCCGATGTTCGAGCACGTGATGGATAATTCCAAGGCGGGTTTCTGGATGCACCTCGCGCAGACAGTGAAAAATCGCATAAGACCAAAACCCGAAAGTAATCGAATGCAATTTGCCCGTGGCGCTTCGTTTAATATACTGCTCCGGGCGACAAAACCAGATATTATTATTGTCGATAATCCTTATGCTCAATTTTCGTTGGCACTCCACAAAACTGGCATTCCTTTTGGTATAATCCAGTGTGTCGTAAATCTTGATCGTCGACCGGGTTGCCCTCCTCTAGATTCAACCTACGTCCCGACGCAAAGTCGGATAAGCCAATGGATATGTGCACTCCTTTGGCATCGCTATTTTCTCAAGCGATTTATCCTTAATGCCGTTGGGGAGCAGCAGCCTCCTGCCGAAAAAACGGCGCGACGGCTTGCACGTAATGCAGGGATTGATCCCTCTGCAGTTGGTGCTGATCGCTATTCCAACATGGCCTTAAAAGATGTCCCGGAATTTATTACGTCTCCGCAAGCATTTGACTTTCCAAGCAGTCTTTCGAGAAATCAAATTTACATCGGACCATCGGTTTATATAGACCGAGTTGAGTCCTCTTGCGATCAACATTTTAAGGATCGTTTTGAGCAGATGATCGCGGCCCGCGAGCTCAGTGGAACACCGCTTGTATATTGCAGTTTGGGAACCGCAAGTTGGCGGTATAAAGGAGTGACGAAGTTTTTGCAGCGAGTACTGGAAGCTGCGGAAAAAATGCATTGGAACCTGATTCTTGCCGTTGGCAACGAATCTGCCTTTTCGCAGTATGGTGGCTCAAGTGAAAGCATCGCGGTGTTCAAAGTGGTGCCGCAACTGCAGGTGCTGAAATATGCCGACTTGATGATAACCCATGGAGGTATGAACTCGATTACCGAGTGTATCCTCTCGGGCGTCCCCATGCTTGTTTATCCTGGGGCAAGTGAGTTTGACCAAGCTGGAAACGCAGCGCGTGTTGTATATCATGGTCTTGGGCTTCAAGGGGTGCTGGCCCGTGAATCGACTCGGGGGATTATACGAAACGCATCGAAAATCTTGTCGGATTCTCAGTACCGAAAGCGTGTTCGTGCCATGTCACAAAAGATAAAATCCAGTCAGGGGTGGGTTTCGGGGGCAGCGATTTTGCTCCGAACCTTCAATGCCAAAGAGGTTATTCCGGTTTCCTAGGGGGGCATGATGTAAGGGGTAAATCAGGCAAGAGGCGGCGTTCGTCATATTAGAATAGGTGCAACCAGTTGCGGCGCTTCAACTCTGGGTGGGCTAAGACCCCATAATTATTTCCAAAAACTAGGCGTACAATCGCGCAATGAACAATTCGCCGATCATAACACGCACCATCCTTGAGCCAGCACCACGCTCAAGCGCCGGAATCTCCGACATCGGCTGGGCCCATGCTTCGGATTTCGTCGAGGCATCGGATGAAATCATCTGGTCCGAAAATAACAACGAGCTCATCAGCCTTTTGGCAAAGGCGCGTGCGCTATGAAGACCTGTAACCCGTATTCGTTTTCTGGATTCAGTGCCGTATCTGGAGCAATTATATCCACAGCCATTAGCCATAAAAAGACACCAACGGGCTCGATGAACATCCTCGTCGTTGATGACGTGGAGAGTATCCGTGATGTCGTCGTGGCGATTTTGAAGCATGCTGGATTTCGTGTTTCGGTTGCGCAGGACGGTGAGATGGCTTGGGACGCGTTGTGTGCTGACCAGTTTGATTTGATGATCACCGATCACGATATGCCACGGCTCACAGGGGTGGATCTGCTTCGGCGCGTTAGGGCCTCATCGCTTGATTTACCCGTTATCCTGATGTCAGGGAGTATTCCGTATGAAGAAACGGATCTTGCCGAACTACTCCGTCCCGGTATGGCCATGGGAAAACCTTTTTCGTTTGCTGAGCTTCTGGGAAATGTGCGCAACGTCTTATCTGACCGCGCACACGCAGAGCCTAGTAGCGAGGAACTGGTGCTTCAGGGGGGCTTAAGCGAATTATAGTTTATCGCGCAGAAAATTACGGGCTGAGGCAATTGCCTCTCAACGTTAAGCAACCATACAGCCCGATGAGAACCGAACATGATTCAATGGGGGAAATGGCGGTTCCGGCTGACTCGCTTTATGGCGCTTCTACGCAACGGGCCGTGCTGAACTTTCGATCAGCGGGCATGCGATGCCTGATGCGTTTATCCGTGGACTTGGTGTCGTGAAATACGCCTGCGCAGTCGCCAATGCCGAACAAGAACTTATCGACTCAAGTAAAAGCCAGGTGATCCAGCAGGTTGCGCAGGAGATCATCGATGGTGGGCTGCGCGAATATTTCCCCGTCGATGTTTTCCAGACAGGATCCGGAACCTCGACGAATACGAACATCAACGAGGTGATCGCCAACCGCGCCAGCCTGCTGGCTGGGCAGTAATCCATATATCGGATACGATCAGGCAGCCGTGGTGGCGAAAGAAGCTTTTGCCACCGGACGGACTTTGCGGGAGGTGGTACAGGAAGGGAGTTGTTAGGTGTTGCCATGCTGGATCGCGCGCTTGATCCGCTGTGTATGCCTAAGCCGTAGGACAGGTGGGCTTGCAGCTTTTGTCGGGTTAGACCCCATACGGATTCTTTTATATCCGGAGTACTATAGGTCCTCACAAATCAACCAAGGATTCCTATGCCTCTTGTCTCTGTCGTACTAACTTTAATCGTCGTTGGCGTGCTGCTCTGGCTCATCAACACCTACATCCCGATGGCCGCATCGATCAAACAGATCCTCAATATCGTTGTGGTGGTTGCTGTGGTTATATGGCTCCTCTACGGCTTCGGCGTTCTGGGCCATTCAGGTGAGATCCGACTCCCCGAAGTCAGGTAACTCCGCCCTATATGGCTACGTCCAAGCCCGGCTGTCGAATCATGCACGAAGGCGGTTCTATGCGGTGGCCGCCATGGGCCTGTGCCTAGGCGCATTCAAGCGCGTGGTCGGTAGGTGAACACCCCATACGATTGGGGTCGTATGAAAAGATACTTTCAAATGAAAACCAAAGGCGCCAAATCCAGCTCCCCGGCGACTCGTTTGCCGAAATGTCCCACCGGCATTCAAGGTCTCGATGAAATCACCGGAGGCGGGTTGCCCCGCGGACGGCCTACGTTGGTTTGTGGTGGAGCCGGTTGTGGTAAGACCTTGTTGGCGGCGGAATTTCTCGTGCGTGGCGCGGTCCAATTCGATGAACCGGGCGTGTTAATGGCTTTTGAGGAAACGGAAAAAGAGTTGAAGGCTAATGTTGCGTCGCTGGGTTTTGACTTGGATGGCTTGGTTCGGCGAAAGAAGATCGTGATCGACTACGTTCACATCGAGCGCAGCGAGGTTCATGAAAGCGGCGAGTATGATCTGGAAGGGCTGTTCGTCCGCCTCGGTCACGCGATCGATTCGGTCGGAGCCAAGCGCGTCGTGCTCGACACGATGGAGGTGCTCTTCGCCAGTTTGCCCAACGAAGCCATTCTGCGCAGCGAGTTGCGCCGACTTTTCACCTGGCTCAAACTGAAGGGCGTGACCGCCGTCATCACCGCTGAGCGCGGGCGCGAATCGCTCACCCGCAACGGGCTCGAGGAATATGTTTCCGACTGCGTCATCGTGCTCGATCACCGGGTCAACGACCAGATCGCCACGCGGCATCTGCGTGTGGTGAAATACCGTGGCGCGTTGCACGGCACCAATGAGTTTCCTTTTCTCATCGGCGCGGAGGGCATCAGCGTTTTGCCGGTCACGTCGCTATCGCTCAACCACAAGGTTTCAGCCGAACGCATTGCTACCGGTATTCCTCGACTCGACGCGATGCTGGGCGGCAAGGGCTTTTTCCGGGGTAGCAGCATTTTGCTTACCGGTACACCGGGCACCGGCAAAACGATCATCGCCTCAAACTTTGCCCAGGCCGCGTGCCGGCGCGGGGAGCGGGTGCTCTTTTTCTCCTTCGAGGAGTCGCCCGACCAGATCATCCGCAACATGCATTCCATCGGGTTGCGCCTGGAGCCGCTGGTCAAACGCGGCCTGCTGAGGTTCCACTCGGCGCGGCCCTCGCTGTACGGCCTGGAGATGCACCTGGCGACGATGTTCAAGGAGATCGCCAGTTACAAACCCCACGTCGTCGTCATCGATCCCATTACCAGTTTGATGAACTCTGGCACCGATTCCGAAGGCAAGGGGATGGTGACTCGCCTGATTGATTTCCTGAAGGCTGGCCAGATAACCTCGCTCTTCACCAGTCTGACGCAGGGTGGACACGCGCTCCAGCAAAGTGAAACCGCCATGTCCTCGCTCATGGACGCGTGGGTGTTGTTGCAGGACTATGAGGGCAATGGGGAACGCAATCGCGTGCTCTACGTGCTCAAGGCGCGCGGCATGGCGCACTCTAACCAGATCCGCGAGTTCCTGATTTCGGATCGGGGCATCGATGTGGTGGATGCCTACATCGGCGCTAGTGGCGTTTTGACTGGTTCGGCTCGGGCGGCGCAGTATTCCCTCGAAAAAGCTGCGGTGTTGGCCAGCCAGCAGGAAGCCGCGCAACTCCAGCGCGAAGTCGAGCGCAAGCGCGGGGCGCTCGAACGACAGATCGGCGATCTGCGAGCCGATTATGAGAGCGAAGCCTTGGAATTGCGGCGTATTGCCGAACAAGTCGGTAAACGCACGTTTGTGCTGGGCACAGAGCGGGCTGCCTCCGGCCTCCTGCGTCAGGCGGATATCAAGGTCGCGGCTCGAACGCAGACCAAACCAAAACCAGTAAGGAATACCTAATGAAAACGAAAAGCAAACCCGTTAAACGAAAAAGCAGCTGCGCGTAAGCAGCGTCCACGCGAAGCTCTGGCAGCTCCGCCTCTACGTCACCGATCAGACGACGAAGTCGCTCATGGCGTTCGCGAACCTCAAGACGATTTGCGAAACCCATCTGAAAGGACGTTATCGGATCACGGTGATCGATTTGTTGAAACAACCACAACTCGCCAAGGGCGACCAAATCTTGGCCGTGCCCACCGTGGTGCGCAAGCTACCGAGCCCCATGCGCACGGTGATTGGCAATCTCTCTGATACCGAACGCGTGCTCGTGGGCCTGGATCTGCGCTCCTCAATGTGAGGGCGCAGTGAAAGCAAAAATTAAGAAAAAGGTCGTTCGTGCAAAGCGGGTCAAAGCGAAGCCCAGGGCGACCGGGAGTCGGATAAATACGTTTTACGGCTGTTTGTTGCCGGGGCGACGGTCCGCCTCGCATCGATGCGGTTCTGCGCGTTCGTGGATTGTGCGAAACGATTTTGAAAGGCCGCGTAAAGCTGGACGTGATCGACATCTATCAGCAGCCCGGTCTGGCGCGCGAGCATCAGATCGTGGTGACCCCGACGCTCATCATTCAATTGCCGCTGCCGGTACGCCGTTTCATCGGCAATCTGGCGAACATTACTGACCTGTTCAGCCTTTTAGACCTGGGTGAGAAAGGTCGATTGATTCTGTGAAAATAGTTCGGCATACGAACTCCGTCACGTTCAGCAGCCGGCGCCGACGAAGTCGCCAATCTCCGCGCGCGCCTGGCCGAAGCGGAAGAAACGATCCGCGCCATCCGCGATGGAGAAGTAGATGTGGTGGTGGTGACGAAAAAAAAGGGCCTTCAGCTGTTCACGTTGGAGGGCGCGGAGCATGCGTACCGCGTCCTCATTGAATCCATGAACGAAGGCGCGCTGACGTTGACCGCAGACAAGACCATCCTTTACGCAAACCAATGTTTCGCGCGCATGGTCAATTGCCAATTGGAGCAAGTAATAGGTTCGTCTTTTCGCCGTTTCTTTCCACGGCGGATCGGGCCGCGCTCCGTCCGCTCATGAAAAAGGCCGCAAACACCGGTGGTAAAATGCAGGTGTCTCTCCATGCCAGCGATGGCACGGTCCTGCCGGTGCAAATCTCTGTTCGCGAAATGGCGAAGGACAGTTCTGGTCGCGTGACCATCGGCATGGTGGTGTCTGACATGACGGAGGCCCGGCGAACCGAAGAGAAGCTTCGGGCCTTAACCCATCGCGTGATCCAAGTGCAGGAGGCTGAGCGCAGCCGCGTGGCTCTTGAATTGCACGATAATATTACCCAATTACTTTGCGCAGTCGTTTTTCGCAGCCAGGTGCTCGCGGACAGTCTGAACGCGAATGAAGGTTCAGCAAAGAGCCTGGCAATCGATCTTCGCGAAATGCTCAGCCACACGACGGAGGAAGTGGAGCGCATCTCCCGTGAGTTGCGACCCAGTGTATTGGATTTGCTTGGTTTAGTTGCCATACTACGAGATACCGCCAAAGAGTTTGCGGCGCGCACGGGTATAGCCGTCAAACTCTACAGCGTGGATTCGTCGGTGCGTTTACTGGCCGACACGGAACTGGCGCTGTACCGAATATTCCAGGAAGCGTTGAAG
>JADKHC010000027.1 GCA_016721945.1 Verrucomicrobiota bacterium
GGTTCGCCGATAGATGACGTGCGCTTCGTGGCGCAGCGACGGATTCGCAGCATCGCGATAACTGCGCACATCGTAACGAGTCTCCGCGAACTTTGCCGGTGCTGCCGCCATCAACGGATGCAAGGGCGGCTCTCTTTTGACGACCACAGTTTGCGTCGTGCATCCGGCCAGAAGCGAAACAAGAAGCAGTATTGAGAACGAGCGCATGTTTATTCTTTCGGTTGGTTAGGCAGTTGAGGTTGCACCGCATCCGATTCAGGCGCGGCGGCAGTCATCCGAGATTTCACGCCAGCGAGGCTGGCCTTCTGCGGATCGACCGATTCAAGCACGTAGACATAAAATTCCTTTCCGGCCGCGACGCGGACGAAGTAGCCATTCTCTTCGATGTCCTTCAGGGTGCGCTTAGCGTAGAGATCAAACACATCGCCAACACCCTCGCGCACACCGTTCGAAACCGAGCCCGTGATCGTGGTGCCCAACGCGGTTTGCTGGCGGTCCTGCGTCCCGCGCGCAAAGCCGCTCAGCGCGGCGGAGGCGAGCATCTTGAGTTCCTGCAAATCGTCCGTCGCCATCAGACGGCCTTTGATGCCGCCGGACCCATCGGTGATTCCGTAGCCGTCAATGTCGTGTTCGTATTCGCGATCCAACGCCACGCCGTTGAACACCAGCTCGCGGCCATCCTGCCAGACGAAACGCCAGGTGCCGGATGCAGTCACGCGGTCGCGCATCCTGCCTTTGCGCGCCGTGCCATGCACGAGCGTGTTGGCCGGAATGACCTTCTTGCCGTTCTGCCAAACGTCTTCGAGCAGCACCGCGATGACCGGTGTTTCGAGATTCGCGCTGTCGATCGTGTTCACGAGTTTGCACTTCAAGAGCGTGCCGAACGGGATGAATCGCTCAGGCGCGGGCGGCTCGGCTCGCTCGTTCCGCGCCGAGGGCGCGTCATAGCTCGCGAGCAGCGAAGCATAATGAACCTTGCGCGGCTTTGGCTCCGCTTTCGGCGCGGCCTCGCTTTCGCATTAGCTGTTGTTGCTGGCTGCCGGGCGCCAGGCGCGGGCGCGGCCGGACGAAACGGCACAATGCCCCCGCCCGGTTTCCTTTTCCTGCGCGTGGTCAGCGGGGCATGCACCTGCTGCGGCACCCCGCTTTCCAAGCCTTGGTTGAGCGGCACCTTCACCTGACCGAGTTCGACCTTCTTCGCGCTGTGCGCAGCGAGCTTCTCCGGCTTCGCGTTCGCTCGCCTGATGTTTCCCGTACATCAAAAGCCCGGAGAAGAGCACGACAACGAACACGATGAACAAGCCGAACTTACTCTTGAAGAAATTACCGAGGTTGCGCGGGTTCATGGGCGGCCGGCCTCCGTTGACGATTCCGCACCCGCGACCTTTGTTTCGCGACGGGCATTGTTGATGAGAATCGTGAACGCGTTGTCGGCGCTCAGATCGTTGCGCGTGCCGTCGGGCAGACCGACGATGGCAAACTCGGCATCTGCGCTTCCCCCCGGAGCGAGTGTACGCGGGCCGTTAGCAATCGATTGCTCAAACCTTTCCTGCGCGACCCGCGCCGCGAACGAACTTGGAACTAGATCCAAAGTGGTGTTCGTCGTGTTTTTAAGCCGCAACAGAAAGACCACCGCGTCTTCCTTCGAAAACCGATAGACTTCTTGCACGGTGATTTCGAGATTGGGCAATTCGACCTTTCGATTCTGGGCACGGAGCGTCACGCCTTCGACGGCTTTCGGCAGCGACTTCACCAAAACCGGATACGCCCGCGCACGGTCGAGCAGGCTCAGACCAATGCGCGGGGTGAACTTCACCGGCTCCGGCGGCGCATCCACGCGCACGGCGTTCTGCGCTTGGCGCGGTTGAAAATCACACTCGCGACCGAGTCGCCGCCACAGCGTGCAGTTGAAGCACGTAAGCCGAACCATCATAGATCGCGGTCAATCGTCCGACCGTTTCGGGTTGCAGGCTGCGAATGAGAATGAAGTTCGAGCCAGGTGCATGCGTGACGTGAAACCGAACCGGCGTCCCTTCCTCAATCTCCACAGCCCCCTTACCCCCATCAATCAGCATGTCCGCTCCCGCCACCGCTGTAATTGCACCGGGAAACATCACCGTGGTGATTTCCCGGGAAATCGGCAGATCAACCGCCCGCGTCGGATCGAGCGAGAGGTCGCGAATTGGCTGGGCCACCAGCGCAACCGCGGTGGCGAAAAAGAGTCCGGCGAATTTCCACATATGATTTCATGTTTTGATTGGTTCGACTTGGAACGCCGCGACTGCGGTCGGGAAGCGTCCATTGCGGGTCAGGTCGGGGTTGACCAGAAATCTGAATTTCACGCGGTAGCGGAGAACTTCCGTGATCGGTGCGCCTTGATATGCACCGACGCGGATCAATTGAATATCGGCCGACGTGTAGAACGCGTTGTCGCGCGTGCTCAGAATCTCCGGCGGGCCGACTTCAACTTTTTGGTGCAGCGATTTCGCCTCGAATTCTGCCTTCGTTTTATTGAGTGCGCCCTGAGCAATCTGTGCCGCGTCGCGCAAAAAGAGCTGTTTGAATAGTTCGGGATTGTCCAAGCCGGCAGGGTTGCGTTCGAAGAGCGCCTTGCACGCGAGCTTCGTCTGCATCGCATGCAGGTCCTTCGCCTGCTGAATGTCCACGACCGGCGACACGTAGTACGTGCCGAGACTATCGATCAACACGACCTCGCGTTTGTGCATGAGCTTCGCGACGAGCTGCTGACGATCCCACGCCGCCCACAGCCATGCAGCGACCGCGATCACAAACCAGATCAGCGACTGACGCCGCTGACGTTCAAAGATCGCAAGAAGCGACGGCTTCGATCTCCCATATCTAGGCATCGCACGGGGCGCTACCGGAGCGGTGGTTTCGGTGTTGGCGACCATGTGGGTTATTTCTTGCGAGGTTGTTTTTTCGGCGGTGTGACGCCTTGTTTCGGAAGTGGTGGCGGTGTTTCAGCTTCGTCATCGTCATCGCGCAAAAGCTCGCCGATGTTGCGCGCAATGGTCTCTTCCGCGGCTGCCAAGCGTTTCAACGCGCGGGCAGATTCCTTCGGGCCGCGTGTCGTCTGTTGTAGGTGAACATGGGAGTTAAATGTCGAGTGCGGCTCGGTTTGGATCGTCTTCATGCGGCTGCTGATCGAAGCCGCTTCGGCTTCGCCGTTTCTTACGGGCATGAGAAAGAACTTCAGAGGCCATTGCCTCAGAAGCAGTGGCGCGCTGGAGATGGCCTGCGCTTCCTCGGCTGCCCAGTGTTCCTCCGCACGAACGCCCCGCGTAAAAACCCGACAATCCGCCAATCGCAGTTCCAGTCGTTCGGGCGGACCTGCCACCGCGCGCGGCCGATTCGCCGCCTGACGCCATTGCTCCGCCGCTGCCGCCGCAATCACGCCGCAGCGCACCGGCTCCCCTGTCGCGGCCGCGACCGCCGCACCCACACCGCCGAGAACGCAGACTGCATCACCCCACCGACGCCCTGCCCGAAAGCCGTCGCAGGATTCATCCCCATCAAAAGGACCTTCGTCGTGATCCATGGAGCAAGGCACGAGCTAATCATCATCCATGATCCGACGAGGAGGACGGTCAGTGCCGGAGCGGCCAAGGGCGCTCCGGCCACGATGACCGGAACGAGATTGGCGGTCGCCGCAGCATCCAGCATTGCGTTGGTGACAACCGCCGCCATCACCCACCCGAACGGCCAGCAGACCAAGGCGATCAGCCCGAGGAGAAATTTTTGCCCAACCGCCGCCATCGGACGGAGCATAAAGAACGCGAGAAAGATCGGGCTGATCGACCATCCTGCCGTCAGTAAAACACCACCGATCAATTTCACGACGTATTGAATGCCCCACGACAACCAGCCGAATAGCCACAAGGAACGCATAGGAAATCGCCGTGCCGATGGACTTAGTACCCCAGATAATGTCCCAGACGCTGGAGTTCGGATCGCTCGCCGATTTACCTGCGATAAAATCGATGAATCGATTGTCTACCATTCTCGGATCGATCCCCATCATATTTCCAAAGGCGATCACGATGTCGTTCAAACGCATCAGCCACTCACGCAAAAAGACCGTGCTCAGGCCGATGAAGAGGACCTTTGTTAACAGCCAGATGAACGTGCCCGCATCGGGACGACTGCGCACGGTCTGAAACACCAAGCCCGCCGCCACAATCGCGCTCGCGACATAGGCGCATCCACCCCACAACGTGGACAAGCCATCGAAGTAGGTCGAAGGAAGGATGGTGGCAACGGGTGCGGCGATCACGGCGATGTTTGATTACTGCTTTTAATTGGTTCGGCTGACGCAACAGGTTTCTTATCAGGCTTGTTTTTCTTGAAGTAATCCGGCGTCTGAAATGCCTTGGGCAGGGCGTCCATTTCTTGCAGGCGGCCTCGGCTCGCGCCTTGGCCTCGCTTCCTTCTTTCGCCCTACGCGCCTCGGCCTCCCGATCGGTGCAGGCAGACATAAGAACGAGGACAAACAACCCACCAGCCAGTAGTCTTGTTTTCATGCGGCGGTAATTGACCTAATGATCCGAGAAAAGTTTCCGCTCACTCGGAAAGTCGCCGTTCTGTAACATATTGAAGCATGCATTCGTAAGTCGGGGTGAAGGTCGTGGAGATTTTCTTCACCTCCTGTTGCGAAAGGCGACGACGGGCCTCGGCATCAGCCTCTGTCTGCGCGTTTTTCATCGCGGTCGCCTCCGCCGCCTTCACCTGCACCTCGGCAGCGCTGAGCGCGACCTCGGCATCGACGGCGGAAAGCTGACCATACTGCGCATTGAGCACGGCCTGAAGTTTCTGTTGTTCCGCCTCCGTTGTTGCGGCCTGCATCGCTTCGCTAGTGGTGGCGATGGCACGCTTCAAATTCTCACGCCGGGAGTAAACGTCACTCTGCACCGCTTTGAATTCATCCACGGTGACAGCCATGTCGTGCGACTCTTTGAAAATCTGCGGATCGCGATCGATCTGCCTGCCGTCAAAGTCCGTGAACTGTGCGTTGACCGGTTTGAATACGCCGCCACGCGAATCACCGAACAACCCACTACCGTCAACACGGCTGAGCCCGTCTGCCCAAGTTCTGATCTGTGTTGGCAGATTCAGATCGGCGCGAAATTCGGAAAATCCGACCAGATTGCGAAAGTTTTTCATGTCACCCATGCGATTGAGCTGGGTTTCAAACTGGCGGATCTGATCAATCTGGTTCTTGATCTGAGTCGCCTGCTTCGCGATCTGCTCGGCCATCGCCGCGTAGTTCAAAACACTCTGCATGAGGTTTGGCACATCGAACACCGCCCATTGCGCAGAGGCAGGAATAGCACCGGCAGCGGCGAGAATAATTATAGCGATTAGTTTTTTCATGATCCCGTTTCCTCCTTGGGCATCACCACACGGATGACGCGTTTTGTTGTTTCGTGCCGCACGCCTTCACGGTCGGTTTGTGGCACAGTGATTTCGTAGTAGGATTCCTCGTAGCCGTCGTCGGTACGCGGGCGCTGATTGTCCCGTGCGATCCAGTATTGCTGTTTCACCGCGTTCGACTGGCCCTTCTCGTATCCGGCAACGAACGCCTCGCGTTGCGCCTTGTTGTTGAAGTAATTGATAGCCTCACCGGTGACGAAACCTGCCGCCGCACCGATGGCGGCTCCCTTAGCCTTATTGTTACTATTGTTCGTTCCGATGTAAGCCCCCGCGGCGGTAGTTGCCGTCGTGGTGGTAAAGTCGCGCGTTTTTCCGGCAGAGTCCGCACCCGCCGTCGCGCAACCCGACGTGAGGACTATCGCCAGCGCCAACGGCAACAGACCGAAGCGATACGGCTGGAAGAAGCTTAGTGAATTGAAAAGTCGAAGCATGTTGTTCCTTGATTATAGTTATGGTTCGCCAATCGTTAGTTTGAGTTCGCGCCGTTCCACCAGGTATTCGCAGTAACCCTCGCGTGCGCCCTGGCGTTCGATGTTCCGGGCGATTAGCACGCTCGGCTCAAGGCGGCCTTCGAGAAATTCCACGACCTCCGCCTTCGTGCGCAACCTGTCCGCGTGAGGAAGAAGATTCGTTTCCAAAATCTTCTCCACCTCGACGACCGTTTCGCCATCGGCGGGATCGTCGCAGTCTTCGCTCCGCTCTGCGTAGCGTTCGAGCGCAGCGGCAAGGCGTTCCTCCTCCGCCAGCTCGTACCCGGTGCTCAATACGTCGTAGGCCGACGGACTGGACGCGAGCAGCGTGCCTTCGGCCTCACGCTGGATACCGTCCGCTCCCGGAACATCCGTCTCCCGCTCCATGAGTCGAAACACCAGCGCACCACCGACAAACGCCGCTTCAACGTGCCGCTCACGCGTCGGCATTGCCTGATTCAACGGGAGACTCGCGAGCACGCGTGGCGGAGCGACGGCAAGCGCGCTTGCATTGGCAATACGTTGCTCGTTCTGAAACTGGCTACCGAGCGCCATCAATTGCCGGGCCTCGGTTTGGATCTCTTGGTTCGTTTTCATGGTTTTAGGCGTTAGCTATAATGGCCTCCACGATGTTGGAATGACCTCGCAGCGCCTTCTGGCGTTGATCGAAGTGCGCGCCCGAGCTCGACGCGCAGTAGAGCATTTCGCGCGAGGCGACGTTGCGCATCGTCACGATGAGCGGACGGCGTTCGTCCGTGTGGTAATAGGTGAACTGAGAATACTTCTTCCCGACCAGCTTCTCCGGTTCGGGGTGACTCATGACGGCATCCTTCGCCGCATCCGGGATCGGGAAATCCCGACTGAGATCCTCGATGTCCGAGCGATCACTCTGGCGCATGAGGAAAAGCATCCGACTATTGCCGAGCACCGCGCCACGAATGTCCGACGCCTTGAACTGCTCGTAATTCTGAACGGTCGCGACGTTCCAGACATTGTATTTGCGAAGCTGCTGGTAGGACTCGCGCAGCACCTTCTTGCCGGACGGCACGAGCGAGAAGCGTGCGACCTCCTCGAAAATGTTTCGTTTCCGCAGCGCACGCGGCAGCCGCATCATGTGCGACCGGGTATAGTTCGCGATCAGGAAGGCCGCCGCCGCTTTCAGCTCCTCCGCCGATTCCGGGATGTAGCCCAACTCGAAATGCGCGATCTTGCCGGTGAGGTTCACGTTGGAGACACCATCAAAAAGTTCGCCGTAGCTGCCGCCCGTTGACCACGGCTCCAGGAGCGTGGCGAGGTAACGCATTTCTTCCGCGTGTGGGCCGGACGCCTCCGCCGAAAGCAATTCCTGCAAATGCCCGTGCTGCGGTTGCTCCGCTGACGTGAAACGCGAGAAGATCAGATCGCGCACTTGCTGCGCACCGGCGCTCTCCTTGGCGAACCGGATGACCTCGCCTTCGTCCGCGCGGGCGATGAAGCGCCGCCGCCTCATCCGTATGCGTTTGCTCGAATTCCGAGAATTCGAGGAACGCGTCAAGTTCCGTCGCCTGCGGCCCCATTCGCTCGCGCCGATACGCATCGAGCGCGAACGCACGACGTGCGAGTGCGCTGCGTTCGTCCGAGTGTTTGTTCAAATACCAACGCGAGAAATCCTCGTAGAGCCGACCAATCGCGTTCGAGAGCAGCGCCTGCCGCAGTTTGTTGCGGTCCTCATCTTTCGATTGCCCGACCATGAGCATCGGCAGCGCCGACGCCGCGCTCAGGTGCAGCCCGGACAGCGGCAGGCCGCGCGTGTCCAGGTAGTTCATGGTCAGCTTGCCGTTCGCCTGGACGATGATCGGCTCCGTCGCCGGATCGACCGTCTTGGCGTAGGTCGTGTAGGACTCACCTTCCTCCACGATCATTGTGTAGGCGTAGAACGGTTCGGTCTGCGTCAGGATATCGATCACGTTGACGCTCTTGCCGGAACCGGTCGTGCCAATGACGACCGCATTTTGCGGCGTCTGACTGTTGCCTTCGCCGACGAACGTACGGCCACCGACAAGATTGCCGTTCGGACCTTCGTAGATGAACTCCGCGCTTTCCAGATGCCCGACCGGCGTCGACGAAAACGGTAGGATGTTCGCAACGAGGGCATCGTCGTAGTCGTGCCAGAGCGCGTTGTAGCGACTGAACGACCAACCCGGCCAGGTGCAGTAGAAGAAATTCCGTGCCGAGGGTTCGAGCGCGGGCTCGTAGGCCTGCGCGCGTTCCATGCTGCCGACCGCGGCTTTCAGCGCGGTGAGCTTCGCGCGCAAATCCTCTCGGCTCCGATCCCAAGCACGTATCACATATTGGATACGGTAGGGTGAGCTTTCACCGTTCGAGTAACGCGCGATCTTCGCCGCCTTCGTGCGCATGGCCGCTAGGAGCTTCACTTTCTTCAGGCTCTCGTAGTCGCCCTCAACACGATTCAGCTCCTTTTGCTCCTTCTCGATTAGTTCGTCCACATCCACGGCCTCAACGTTGACCGTGATCGCGTATTCGCGGAATCCGAGCTTCGTCAAAATATACGCGATGCTCGGGCGCGTGCGTTTCGGCAGCGCCTTTAGGGCAAGCATTCCATGGTAATAACCATCGAGGTAGAACCCGGCATCGGGCTTTTCCAGCGGACGGCCTCGCCGAGCCAGCAGTTTTCCTGAATCGATTTCTCGGGATCGAAAAACTCCAACGGATCGGTGACCCTCTGTTCCGGCAGCGATGGATTCATGAATTCCAGGTAATGGAGGAAATGATCGGCATCCGTCATCGGCCGCACCTGACCGCCACTCCCGCCGAAGAGCGCCTGGAGGAACTGCCCGGTCTGTTTGAACTGCTCCCCGTAGGCACCGAGCAACGCCTCTTCGTCAGGCGGCCGGCCTTCTGCCCAACGGCGTCGGCGTCGATTGGCATTGTGAAATACAGACGCAGCCGCTCGCGTCGCAGCGCGCCGTCATCGACCAACCGCGAGTAGCGCACGAAGCGTTCGTTGCGCTGGCGTGTGCTCCATTCGTTGGTCGAATACCGAACCGTGTCCTCCCGATAACGGTGCAGCGGCTTCCGGAAATCAGAATCGTTCGTCCACTGGATTTGCATCCGCCAGTCCGGCTTCAGTACCGACAGCAACGCGACCAAGTCGGATTCGAGTGCGTTGTGATGCACCGGATCGGCCTGCTCCAAATCCGGCGCGGTGATTTCAAAACCGCGCGAGACGAAGCCACCGCGATGCAGGCCTTCGAAAACAATCATGTCTTCGCCAAAATATCCGTCTGGTGGTTCGACACGCATGGTCAGTCCTCCCGCGCTCCGCCAGCGCGTCTTCCAGCATTTCCTCCGTGGTCGTGAGTTGTTCCTGCAACCGGTCGTAGTCGCCGCGCGTCACCACGGCTTCCGTTTTCGCGCGAGCTGATTTTGCCGTTCGTCATCCTCGACGGACCATCGGCTCCGCCTGCCGGACGCGTTGCGCGATCCCGACCTGCGGGCCTGCGACGCGCGCCAGATTTCGTTCGCGCCATCTGCGCGGGTCAGCGCCGGCATCGGCAGCGGCGAAGGGGTTCGCCAGACGCCGGCCACGCGGGCCGAAACTGAATTGCATTACACCGGCCTCGACGAGCGCAGACTCAAAGAAGTCCGTATCGTAGTGCTCCGGTTTGTTGTTCTTCAGCGTGAAGACATAGGCGACAGAGCCAAGACACAGAATCAGTCCGATGAACAGGCACAACAGCAGCGACACGCCCAGGACTCCCCACAGGAGGATAACCATCATGATCGTCGCGCCGCCAGACCCGAGCAGATACCAGCCAGAGTTCCCGGTCATGCCGAGAAATTCGCCGGACGACTGCGCGCCCTGATTGGCGTCGTGCTCGTTGAGGTGTGCCGTGCATCGAACCGAGTGGGGTCTCGCTTATTGGGCGAACGAACTGACGCCTGCCGCTTCGAGTCCCATGTTGCTCCACATTGTACGGACGATGGCGAAGGCGAGACCACTCACCATCGCACCGGCAAAAGCCCACTTCGCGATGGACTGACGGCCCATCATCATGGCGACGCCCGCCGCCACGATGCCGACGGCCGCAAACGTGCCGCTCAGATACATGATGATCGCGTTGCCCGATTCGGTGGCCGTGCGCAAATCCACCGCTTGCGCATGCGCGAGGGACGGAAGCGCCAAAGCACACAGCAGCAATACGGACTGCTTGCGCCAGGTGTTGTTTGTCGATTGCCGCCGGTTTTCAGAATACAGATGCAGCGCCTTCGTCATCATCGCCGCACCGATTGCCAACACCACGTAAGGAATCACCGTTATCAAGATCGTCATCGTCATCTCCGTTAGTTGTACCGGCACTTGTGGGGGCCGAAACCCGGACGGTTGATCTGCCACGTACCGCCGTGACAAAAACCGCGTTGTTTATCTTTTCCGCAATGGTGATTAACATGACAACGGAACGGCCCTACCGAAATTTGGGTAGGTCAACCATTGGAACCGAAACCGGTGCACTATATTATGAAAATCCCCCGCCTGGCTGACTTGCCGATCATTTACCAAGGTCCAATTCGATCTGTCCGCGACGTTTTCCATCGATGCCTCCGGCGGGTGGTTTGGTGAAAATCACCTCCGAAACAAACGTGTCGTGTTCGCGGTCGCGTTCCTGAGTCAAGTCCGGCTGCGCACGTACGCGTAGCAGCGTGTGATCCTCAATCGCGAGGAAGAGCGGCGCGAGGTTGTGCCCGCGCAACACCACGAGCCATTCGCCTATTTCGATTTTGAGAACATCCGGCTCGCCGTAGGCCCAACGCGCCTCGACGTAATCCATCCAGGGAATATTGCGCCGGAGTTCCTTGCCGTCGTCAAAGGTGACGTGGCTCGGGCTCGCGGCCGTGTCGAAATGCAATTTCGGTTTTCGGAGGATTGTCGTAGGTGTCATAGGCGTTGGCGTTCACCGTGGGTTTCACCGCGGCGTAATTTTTCGGCGACCGCGAGCCAGGCGGTTCGCAAGTGCGACCGCAGCCTGCGCACCGGACGCGGCACGAGTTTTTCGTTTTCGGTAATTCGATTCCGTTCCATGAACTCCGTCGCGAGTTCGCGGCCATCGTCGGGCTGCGCGAGGCGGCGTAAGATTTCGTCTTTCTGAGAAACGTAGATCGCGTGCGCTCCACGGAAGCGCGTGTTACCGACGTAGAATTGCCGCCGCGCCAACGCACGCGTCGCGACTTCGCCGAGCACGAGCAGCGACTCCTCCGACGTGCTTCCTTGCGAGCGGTAGGACGTGAGCGCGTGACCGTAGGTCCATGCCGAGAAGTCCGGAGGCAGCTCGCGCCCATCGGTGAAAACAATCTTGTTCGCAGCGGGATCGACACTCGCCACCTCCTTGAAATCGCCGTTCGCAAAACCCGCATCGTCATGGCGTCCGCGTATAAGCAACCGGTCGCCAGCGGCAACGGGGAGCGTTTGCACGCGGCCCACGTCAAAGGAGGCGCGTTGCTTGCGCGTGATTTTCGCTTCACGCCCTTTTGGCCCGCGCACCCTGACGCCGTCTGGCATGATCGCGATGACTTCAGCGGCGCCACCCCGTTTGAAAAACCTCGTGTCGCGCGCGAAGAGCAGCCGGTCACCGACTTTATATTGATCCCAATGAATCTTCTGCTCCGCCGTCCACGTCAGCGGCTTCACGGCTTCACGCGTGACTTCGCTCGCGCCGAGGAGACCGGCTTGGCGGAGCGCCGGCCGGACATGCTCGTTGAAGCGGTCGATCTCATCCCAAAACGGAATCACGACCAAGGTCTCGACACCCTTCTGGCGATTGCCGACGTAGTGCTCTGCGACGCGGGCAAAGAGCGCGTCGTCGTTTTCCGATTCGCGGATGAGCCCGCGCCGGTCAGCGAACGCGAAAGCCTCGGCAACATCGCCGGAAGCGAGTAGGCGACTGAATCGCCGGTCGGCTTCGTTGCGTTGGCGCAGCACCTCGGCGAGACGCACGACCGGCGTTCCCGAGTGATCGATCACGTTGCGGAGCGCGTCGCCACGCTCGACGCTGTAATGCTGTTTCGTGTCGCCAACCAGGAGCACACGGGCACGGATCGCCTGCGCGATTTTCGTGAGCTGGTCGAGTTGCTGCGTGGACAACAGGCCCGCCTCATCGACGAGCACGACGCGCCCTGTTGCCTCCGTCTGCATCGCTTCGCTCACAAGAAAACGCTGCACCGTGTCCGCTCCGGCGAAACCGCTTTCGATCATTGCGTCGCGTGCCCGCGTTGTTGGCGCGAGCGGAACGAAGCGTTGACCTCCTGCCGCAAGGTGCGCGCGTTCGATGGCCGTCAACACGGTCGTCTTGCCCGTGCCGGCGTCGCCGATCAGGACGCTCATGAAATCACGGCTGCCCAGGATTTCCCGCGCCGCGTTGTGTTGGCCCGGCGTGAGCGATGCCGGAAGATGCGCGGCATCGCCGAGGACAAAGCGTTGGTTTCGGCCCGTGATGACGCGTTGCACAGTGGCGGTTTCTTCGCGGCGAATCATGCGAAGCGTCATCTCGCCTTCCTTGCGAATCGCGTCGGGATGGCTTTCCAACGCCTCGCGCAGTTCGCGCCAGCGATAAAAATCAGGATGCAATTCCAGCGCGGCTCCAAGTACAGCACCTTCACGCACGACGCTGCTTCGCTCATACACGTGCCGCAGCGCCGCCTCCAAAACCTTTTGCGCTTGGCCGTGCGACCATTGCTCGCGCGGAAGCTGCGCCCGCGCCGCGTGAACGAGACCGTCCAATTTTAGCGTTTCGCTTTGGTTCAGCTCCGCGCGTTGCCTGGCGCGAACCTCCGCCGTGCCGACCTCCGTCAATTTGTCTTCACGCGATTCGCGGACGAGGATTTCGATTTCGCGCTTCGTGGCCTTGCGGCCTTTCTCCGCCGCGAATTCCGCCGCGAGTTTCTGCACGTGGTTTGTGCGTTTCGAGAATCGCTCGCGCAGATGCTCGACGCCCCGGACGGAAAACCCTTTCGAGTTCATATCATACGGCTCGTAACCGAGCGACCGTAACCGGCCCGCCAATTCGCGATAAAGCACCTGCCGCAAATACGGCGATGCGCGGAGCATTTCCGCCGGTTGCAACGCGAACCATGCCGAGCGTTCGGAATCCCACGTCACGTTCGCGAGCACCGCATGGGCATGCAACTGCGGATCGAGATCGCGGCTGGCGTCATGGATGAACAACCCTCCGGCAAAGTTTCGCGTCAAACGATACGCCTCAGTCATTTTTGCTTCGCCACGCCGTTCGCGCACGGCGGAAAACGTTCCATTTCCGCGAGCGCGGCTTTCACCGAATCCACGAACGCCTCGCGAACCCGCTCATCGCCGCCCACCATCGCCAGCACACTCACGTCCTTCGGCGCGGACAACTGCACATCGAAAAACGCCACCTTCCGTTTGGCTGGTCCAGGCGAGGTTAAAAATTCGCCCGAACCCGGATGCCGATTTGCCGCAAGTGCTCGAATGGTTCGTCAGTGACTTCGCCCGACAAACCGAGCGCCTTCGCACCTTCGCCGATCCATTCGCCAACGACAGCTTTTTCAGCTTCAGCCCAATAGTCGTTCTTTCGCAGGTGATGCGAAAGGTAGTTGGCTCCGTTGCGAATGATTCCGACCGTGATCATGCTGACCATCACGGTCGAACTCATCGCCACCCTCAACGACCTGCACCTCCCGTGTTCGGTGTAGGTGGCCTACCGTAATAGGTGTAGTTGTCCGCGGTTTTGCTGCGTTTTCGGAAGTCCTTGGCTTGATCAGCCGGGGGGGTACGCGTAAGTCCCCGGTGCTTTTTCTGAACAGACGCAATACCCTCCCGAGTTCGCGAGGTTCCGGGCCAGGCCAAAAACCGCCGTGCACCAGGTCCGCCTCATCTACCGTTTTTTCGGTAGGCGGGCATTCTGGCGGTCTGACCCTGCCGGGTGTTCATTGACCGCATCGAAACGCATGAAACGACTCCCGGCACCTGAAGTTTTAATCCGCCAATGGCTGCAAAATCCGCATGCCATCACGGTCGCCGCGTTCGTATTGCCGGCTGTTTTCTGGGGATTGCGGGTTGGTTGATCCAACGGAATCTCCGCCATAACGAACCCGGTCTGCGCGCGCCGCTCGCGCTGCCGTTCGCGCTGATCATCTCCGCTGCCGGTGTTTTCGGCGCGTGGCGGCTGCCATCCCCATGGGACTTTTGAGGGGGCGGTCTGCGGCCGCTCGCCGCGCTTCTCTTCTACTACGCCGACCATCGCCGGTGGGTACGTGACCCAGCCGGCATGATCGTCGCGGATCGGTGGCAAATCGTCCTCACATTTGCCGGTTTCCGATGGACGCGCGACAAAGCCAACCGACATTTCTTTTTCTCCGGCGACACCGGTTCCGGCAAAACCTCCGGCATGAACGGCCTGCTCGCCGCGCTCATCCGCCGCAATCCGACGTTGGGCGGAGTCGTCATGGCGAACAAGGGCGACGAGTGGTTTTACCTCGAATGGCTGGCCAAAAAATACGGCCGCACCGCCGACATCATCCGCCTTCGCCCGCGCCTGGTCGGCGAAACCGGCAAGTCACTGCACCGGCTCAACGTCACCGGCGACGCCCGCCTGCCGTTCACCACTCGCGCGCGCATCCTCGTGGACACCGCCGCCGCCCTGAATCCGAAGGACGAAAAGAGCTTTTTCAAAATGAAGGGCGCGGCCCACATCGGGCGTGCGTTCGAACTTTTAGCCGACATCGGTCGCCCGGTCACCGCCACCAACGCCTACAATCTCCTCACTTCTGAAAAGGAATTAAAGGCCGCGCTGGAGAAACTGACGGAGCTTGACCCAACCGAACGCCGTATCCGTCTGGCGGAGACATTTGATCAAACCTATCTCAAGCACGAGGCGAAGGAACAGCGGGCCGGTGAAATCGGCACTTCGCAGAACTATCTCGAATACCTCGGCATCCCCGAGATCGCCGAAATTTTCAGCTCTAACGAACCAGACACCTGCACCATGGCCGACGTGGACAAAGGAAAAATCTTCTGCATCGACGTTCCCCAGGACTATACGACCGAGCGCCAGTATGTCTTCACTGTCGCAAAATTGCTGCTCTACCGTCACGCCCTCCGCCGCTACGCGCTCCCGCCGTATCAGAAATACGCACTCAACCAGCTCATTTTCGTCGGCGATGAATTTCAAAACGCCATCACCGCCAGCCACGACGGCACGAGCGATTTCAATGTCATCGACCGTTTGCGCGACTGCATGCTGATGCTGATTGTGTCCGCGCAGGCGTTTGAATCGTTAATTCCACCACAGACGAAGGAACAAGCCGAAGTTCTCGCGCTCAATCTGAAGAACCTCTTCATGTACCGCGCCGCGTCCGAACTCGACGCGCTTCGTTGCGCGAATGCGCTCGGCAGGCACTGGATCGAACGTTCAACGCGCACGGTCCATCAGGATCATACCGCCCACAGCTATCAGCGGGTGGAGGAATTTCTGATCAAGCCGCACGAGTTTCGAAACCTGCCCGACCATACCGCCGTCGTACGCCATTGCACAAACGGCTTCAAAAAAGTTAACCTTCGCCCCTCCTAAACCCATCAAGACCCGAACCTGAATCGATGAATCCGAACGACAGTTCCGAAATAACAGTGCAGACATTACTCGCACTCAGGCAGGAAAGTGACGCGCTCAGGGTCATCACCGAAAAACTCCGCGTAAAAGAAATGGGGCCAGCCGACCACATCCGCACGAGGGGAAGGCATTCGCGGCTCCAGGCGATGACAAAGCAGCCGACGGGGGCTGCGGAGCACTCATCAAACAAGCCCAAGAACGCACCGCCGCCCACCAGGCTGTTTCGAATCGGATGACCGAACAGCAACAGCGCGGCCAGCGTATGAACGAGTGAGGAGCCTGGAGTATTTCTTCGACCTCTGTTCGGTTCGGTTAAACTGCTCAACAGAAACTCTGAAGCTGACAGATTAAGTTTTCAGAAAATACCCTAAGTTTCATTGCATTCAGGTTTTACAATGGAAGGCCAATCCACTGTCATTTCGCGTCGTGATTTCTGACCACCACGCCTGCTACTTCGCACATGAACTCACCCGCCATGCTGCCCAAGGCATAGATCGGATCAGCGCTTCGTTGCTCGATGCTGCTGTCGATCTCAATCCGCACCAAGTCGAGGCTGCATTGTTTTTCTTCCGGTCGCCGACTGTTAAAGGTGTGCTCCTTGCTGACGAAGTCGGCTTGGGCAAAACCATTGAGGCCTGTCTGATTCTTGGTCAGCTTTGGGCGGAAAAGCGAAGGAAGCTTCTCATTGTTTGTCCCGCCTCATTACGAAAACAGTGGAGCCTGGAGCTTAGGGAAAAATTCAATCTGCCGTCATTCATCTTGGATGCGCGTTCACACAACCTAGAGCAGCGCGCCGGCAATCCTGAGCCCTTATCACGCGAGGCGGTGATAATCATCTCCTATCAATATGCGCGGAAACTAGAGGACCAGCTTCGCGCAATCCCATGGGATGTCGCAGTGATCGACGAGGCTCACAAGCTGCGTGGATGCTATCGTACCAAGAATCGGCTAGGGCAGTCTATTCTCCGTTCCCTCGGCGGCGTCCGCAAAATCTTCTGTCAGCGACTCCTTACAGAACTCCCTGCTGGAGCTCTTCGGCTTGACGAAACTTATCGATGACGCCTTGTTCGGTGATCTCGCTGCATTCCGGTCGAGTTATGCGAGCAAGGAATCGGATGTGGCTGAGTTGCGCTCAAGACTTCGTTCGTGGACCAAACGAACGCTGCGCAGCTCCGTGCTCGAATACATCCGCTACACCGAGCGCAAACCACTCACCGTCCCGTTCCAACCCGCTGAAAACGAACAGAAGCTCTACGAGGCAGTTTCGACCTTCCTACAGCGCGCCGACTCCTACGCACTTCCACAACGCCAGCGCGAATTAACTACGCTGGTCATTCGTAAACTCCTTGCTTCTTCAAGCTTCGCCGTCGCTGGCACGCTCGAAACCATTCGCCAGCGCCTAATCGATCTACGTGCCGGCCTCGATGCTCCCACCGATCTTGCCGAGCAACTCGTCGCAGAGGACGATTTATCCGACGATTACCTTGAGGAAGCAGAGGAGTTGGTTGCCGACGAAAAACTCGCCGCTGATGGCGACGAACTTGCCGAGCTTTCGGCCACCGCCGAAACAGAATCCGCAATTGCGGCGGTCCCTCCGATTCCGGCATCGGCCGCGCCGGCACCCGGTGCTGTGACTCCGATCACCACCGCCACAAGCAAACCGCCGGTTATCGACAAAGAGCGTCTCGACCGAGAAATCGCCGAGATTGATCTGCTCATCAGCTGGTCGCGTTCGATTCAAATCGACGAGAAAACAAAATCCCTTGTCACTGCACTCCGTCTCGGCTTCGAGCAACTCGCGTCATCCGGCGCACGCCGCAAGGCAGTCATCTTCACCGAATCCCGCCGCACACAGGAATACCTCAAGCGCTTCCTTGAAGCCACTGGCTACCTCGGCAAGGTCGTACTCTTCAACGGTTCCCTTGGCGGCCCCGCCGAATCGGCCATTTACGCTCGTTGGGAGGAGGTAAACCGCCCCCTCGGCCGCCTTTCCGGCTCTCGCGTTGCAGATCGCCGCCAAGCCATCCTCGAACACTTCCGCGATGACGCCGATATTCTCCTCGCCACCGAAAGCGCCGCCGCGGGTCTCCATCTTCATTTCTGCTCACTCGTCATCAACTACGACTTGCCGTGGAATCCCCAGCGTATTGAGCAGCGCATCGGTCGCTGTCACCGCTACGGCCAAACCCATGACGTCGTTGTTATCAATTTCCTCAACCAAGCCAACGCCGCCGATCAGCGCGTCCTCGAACTTCTCACCGAGAAATTCCAACTCTTCCGAGGTGTCTTTGGTGCATCTGACGAGGTTCTTGGCAGCATCGAATCTGGCATCGATTTCGAAAAGCGTGTCCTTCGCATCTATCAAGATTGTCGTACGCCCGCCGAGATCGACACCGCATTCAAACGCCTGCGCGAGGAGATGGATGCATCCATCCAGTCCCGCATGGCCTCAACTCGCAAAGACGTGCTTGAGCACTTCGATGAGGATGTCGCCCTTCGCCTGCGCGATTCTCTCACCGCTGCCGAGGAGCGCCTCGATCGCGTGTCACGCGCCTTTTGGCGAACTACCCGCCACCTACTAAGTGACCGTGCGGCGTTTGACGACACCGCCCACACCTTCCGACTCAATCAGGCCCCATTTCCCGGCCTGCAACCCGGCCCCTATCACCTCGTCGCCAAACCCAATCGTGATCGGCCCGACGCCACACCGTCCATTCCGCCCGACTTTATCTACCGTCTCACCCATCCGCTCGGCGATTGGGTCCTCTCCGAAGGCAAGCGCCTTCAACCGGCGCCCGCATCTGTCTCCTTTGACCTCTCTCGCTACGGCGCGCGCCTTGCCGCCATCGAGGCGCTTCGAGGAAAGTCCGGTTGGCTCATCCTGCAAAAACTCGCCATTGAATCCCTCGGTACCGAGGAGCACTTGTTATTCAGTGGATTCGATGATGCGGGTGCCTCACTCGACCAAGAGACGCTCGAAAAATTCTTCCACTGTGATCTTCCCCACGACACCGTCCCCGTGCCCGTGGAGCTTCCGCCGCCGGTGGCGGATCGTCTCACCAAGGAGGCGCGTCGGCACGCCGAGGCAACCCTCAGCAGCTCACTTGAGCGAAATAACGTCTTCTTTCGCGAAGAACGCGATAAACTCGAAAAATGGGCCGACGACGCCCTGGCCGGGGCCGAGCGGTCCCTGTCGGATACCAAAGAACAAATCAAAACACTCACCCGCCAAGCTCGCACCGCAACCACCACAGAGGCCCAACACGATTCAGCAAAGATCGCCGATCGGAGAAAAGAAACGCCGCCAGCGCCAGCAGATATTCGACGTCGAGGACGAGATCTACGGCCGCCGCGACCGTATGATCGGCGACCTCGAAAAACGGCTCGCGCAAAAAACCTCCTCCGCCCCCCTCTTCATTCTGCGTTGGTCGGTGATATGATCGCTTAACTTATGGAATTCATCTTCAGCTCCCGCCTGGAAAAAGGTCGCCTTCGGAGCCGCCTCCTTGCCGCACACACGAGCGCCATGCAGGTCACCAAGCATGTCCAAGTCGCCGCAGCTTACGCATCTCGCACCGATCACCCCATCCTCGTCGATTGCACCCGCGAGAAAATCCGTTGCGAGGTCTGGTCGCGCCATGATCATTCTTTGGCCACCACTGTTCCCGTTTTGGAATGGGCCTTCAAACAACAGCGCGCCAACGGCAACTTCACGTGGCGGCTGCTCGGCTCTTTCTACCACCCCAAGATTTTTTGGTGGCACGGCTACGGCGTCTACGTCGGCTCCGCCAACCTCTCTGAGGCTGCGTGGTTCTCCAACTGCGAGGCTGGCACCCTTTTGCTGGAGGCCGATCTCGACGAGGCCGGACTCCGTCAGCCCCTTATCGACTTCTTCGCCGACGTGAACGCCCAGTCCAAGCCCATCACTGAGCAACTCATCAAGGATGCCAACGCCCTGCTTCAAGATGAAAATGAAATGGAGGCGATCCGCCAGCGCATGAAGAAGCGCTTCAAGGAATCCTCTTCTGGCGCCCAGTTTCCTCAAGAAGGCCTCGCCTCCGTGCAAACTGGCATATCCGCCCGCGACCAGCGCAAAACGAAGTTTCTTGAAGAGTGGGACACCACCCTAGGTTATCTCAAAATCGTCGGCGACCGCCTCAATACTGCCGGACTTCCCGATTGGGCACCACGCGACGTCTCGCCCGGCCTGCACACCGATCAGTTTCTCCACGCGTACTATTACGAAAAGGTCCGTCAAAACCGTAACTACCCGGTCGAAGAATTTCACGAGCGCAACCGATCCAACCCCGAGGTCGCCCTTGCCACCGCGATAGCTTGGTGGCGCGCCACTCCCCACGCCCCCAGCTCAGAGTCCATGGTCTTCGAGCAATGGGCTCCGATTCATCGCGAACTGCTCACTCCCGAGCGGCTGGCCATCATGTCCTCCAAAGACTTCGTCCGCGTCACTCGCTGCGTCCACTCTATCAATAACCACGCCAAACACCAGCGGCGCGAAGATTACCTCGACGACGATGACCAGCCCACCACCACCACGGACGCCAAGTGCGACGTTTTCTGCGAAGACCTTTACCACCGCACCAACGGCTACGGTTGGAATCCGCCTCGGCTCCTCCAATATCTCTTCTTCGACGGTGACCTTGACCAAGTTCCCGAACGACTTTTCGACTGCCTGGAAGCACCTTATCATATTCCTGGCTTAAAAATCAGCTCTCTGGGTGAACTGATCGGCTGCGCACTCCCGGACATCTACCCTCCACGTAATGATCGCACCAACAAGGCGCTTCGTGCCCTCGGTTGGAACGTTATCGTCCACAGTCCTAACCAAGAGGCAGGTTAATGGAAGATTTCTACACTCAGTTCGATCGCGTGCTGCGGGCCGCCTTCCACTACGGCGAGACGTCAGTTCCGCTGCGCAGCGATGTGAAAAACCCTTTCACTGACATCACCCATTTAAGGAAGTTTACCGCTGCCTGTCACCGCGGATTTGAGAAAGCGCAGAACTCTGTCCTTGAAATGCTAAAGGCAAATGCCGCCGACTTGTCGCTCTCTGGTTACGAGCGGAGACGTCGTGAACTTCTGCTAAGAAAAGTAATCGACGGGATTATTTTCATGATGTTGCGGGCGCAAACGTATGTCACCCGCCGCATCAGTCTTCACGATGCTCCGCCCAATCTCGATTTCGGTGTTATCGACAGGGCTATGGTAGAAGTAAAGCGGCTTAACGCGGAGGATCGCCTGACCTTTGCCGCGTTGGCCGATCTATCCACGTTCGTTCATATTTGCGACGTCGTCCGGATCAACCGGCGCGATGGCGGCCATGGCCTTTCGTTTATCGAACTGAAAGAAGGCAGGGTGAATGCAATTGTCGCAAAGCATCTGGAGAAATACGCCGCCACCCCTGAGGCGTTGGATCAAATCAAAGTCGACGCGGAGATCGCCCCCGAACATCGGAAGCAGGCCCAGCGCATGCAAAAACAACGCATCCGCTTCAGCCAGACCGCGAAAGTGCTGCGAGACGACGAGGGCACGGATATCAAATCCAACCAGCCTATCCGAATGAACCATCAAATAATCAACGAGGTTCATTACTACAAACAATTCGATGAAGCCGCGAGAGTTGCTTTAGAATCTGGCGTCTCATCCATCACCGTAAATTATTGCCTGCACATCGGCATGGCGTCCGGCGGAGATTTGAGAGACCGCATAAGGCGAGCCCGACGTGCGGCTGCATATGGGTTCGCTGAAACAGCCACCAAGTCGGAAGGGGGATTAAAGAGCTTCTATAAGAAAATCCAAGACATGGGTATCGAGGGAGGCGAAGCGTTTAGAATAACCAATCTAATCCACAGTCACCTGATGTGCGTCCCGGCTTCGCCTCTATTTAGTTGGGGTGTATCAAAGGAAGCCATTGATGCCATCGTCCGCGATGAATTGAGCATTTATTGTGTTCTGGATCTGCCCGCCATGATGTTCGCTATCGAGCGGGCCGGACTCATCCCCGAATTGGCCACTGGCGCCGAGGCGGAGAAGGCCGCCTCTTTTGGGATGGGACCGCCTCGGTTTGGGGGCCGAGCTCTAAAAATCAAACACCCTGAATTGCCCGGCGCGGATATCCTCTTGGGCGGCGCATTCTCCCGCTTCATCAACAACCTCCATTCTCCCTACCACTACTTCCTCACGTCAAAGGAGCATTGGGCGGAGATGCATCAGGATCGGGCCGGCCAAGCTCCGTCTGCTGAAGATGCCTCTGGCTGACTTCTCTCGCTTAACTCACACTTTTCTCGTCGCGAATCCGCTCATCGCTAATTCTACTTCAATCATGGCCGAAGCTCCTACCACCCCGCCTGCCACTCCCGCTTTCCAGAAGCTCGTCGCCAAGCTCCGCGAGGTCTTCCAGATCGACCAGCCTGACCTCGATTTCGGCATCTACCGCATCATCAACGCCCGTGCTGCCGAGATCGGTGATTACTTGCAAAATAAGCTCCGGGCCAAGGTCGATGCCTCCCTTGCCACCGGCCAGCAGGCCGGTCTCGCCGATCTCCAGCGCGATCTCGCCGCCGCTGAACAACAGGCCCGTGACCTCGGCGCCGATCCTGCAACGTTACCCAAAGGTAAAGATCTCCGCGCCCGCTGCGCCGCTCTGTCCGGAGGTGCCTCTGAACACCGCGACGCCGTTTTCAGCCACCTTCTCACTTTCTTCTCCCGCTATTACGACCGGGGCGACTTCATCAGTCAGCGCCGTTACAAGGGCGATACCTACGCCATCCCTTACTCCGGCGAGGAAGTCGTCCTCCACTGGGCCAACAAGGACCAATACTACACCAAGAGCGGAGAGAACTTTTCCAACTACACTTTCTCCCTCGACGACGGCCGCCGCGTTCATTTCCGCCTGGCCGCCGCCGACACCGCCAAGGACGACCGCAAGGATACAGACCTTGAACGCCGCTTCCGACTGATCACCCCGCGCACCGTCACCCGCACTGGCGACGACGGTGAGGAGATTCAGGAGGAGCAAACGCCCATCGTCGAGGTCACCGTGCCGACTCCGGCCGGTAGCGACGCCAAGCCCACGACCGAACTCGTGCTCTGGTTCGAATACGTGCCTCTTCCAAAAAAGGGAGACACTCAGGATGTACTCAACACCCGCGCCCGCGACGCTGTCTTCGCCGATGCCGCCGTAAAAGCCCGTTGGCTCGACCTCGCTCGCCGGATGCCCACCGAGAAAAACCCGCAGCGCACCCTGCTCGACAAACACCTCGGCGACTATACCGAGAAAAACAAGGCCGACTATTTTATCCACAAAGACCTCGGCGTCTTCCTTCGCCGCGAGCTGGATTTTTATATCAAGAACGAGGTTATGCACCTCGACGACGTGCAAAACGCCCAGGCCTTTGCCGACATCGAGAAAAGCCTGCGCCTCATCCAGTGCCTGCGCGCCATCGCCCTCGACCTCGTCGCCTTCCTCGCCCAGCTCGAAGACTTCCAGAAGAAACTCTGGTTAAAGAAAAAATTCGTGGTGGAGGCCCATTACTGCGTCACCCTTGATCGCATATTAAAAATCGGTGACGACGTGTCGGACCCCGAAGAAAAGCGCCGCGTGGTGGCGGAACGCGATTGGCTGGTGCAGCAAATCGCGGCCAGTACGAAGCAGATCACCGCGTGGATCGACCTTGGACTGGTAAAAAACTCCGCCTGCGAACCTGTGATCGAGACTTTACTTGGTCGGGGCGACACCGTCGCCGAGCGCCTGCGCGCCAATCCCTTCCTCATGGTCGATACTCAGTGGTTCTCGACCGAGTTCAAATACCGCCTGCTCGCCCAACTCCACGACCTCGATGCTCAGTGCGACGGCCTGCTCGTCCATTCGGAAAACTTTCAGGCCCTTCGACTGCTTCAGGAGCGGTATCGCGGGGAGGTTAAATGTACGTATATCGATCCGCCGTATAATACCGGCGACGACAGTTTCGCGTATAAAGATCGATACCAGCATGCATCCTGGCTGGCGATGATTGGAGATCGCCTCCGCGTTTTTTCGCCCTTCTTAGAGAAGAAGGGGGTGATCTTCGCCAGCATTGATGAAATCGAGCGCAATAGCCTTGAGCGTGCGCTCGACGCCGTTTTTGGCCGAGAAAGTCGTGTGGAAGAACTGATTTGGGCAAAAAATACTAACAAGAATCAATCACCAACCTATTCAACGAATCATGAATACGTGCCTGTTTATGCTAAAGACATAAAAGCTGCAAAGGCTGATCTAGCTATGTTTCGTGAGTCCAAGCCCGGTTACCTTGAGATCATAGAACTCGTCACAAGACTAAATGATACGCATCCTCCGATTTCGGAAATAGAAGAGGCGCTACGTAGTTTATACAAGGAGCACAAGACGCAGGTTGAGTCGGACGAGCCTGATGAATGGCGGGGTATCTATAATTACAATCGCGCCGAATATCGAGATCCCTACGGAAAGTTTATATCTGAAGAGGAAGCGAAGAAAAAGAAGGCAAAAATTTGGGTCTGGCGTGAGGTTGATACATCTTTACCGCAAGTGAAGGAAGATTCTCAGAAACCCGAGTTCCGTGATGCGAACGACCCCGCTTATCGGTTTTATAAACCAATCCATCCTATTACAGGAAAGCCATGCCCAGCTCCTAAAACCGGATGGAGATGGCCATTTTTACCTCTTGGTAAACAAAAGTCCTGCTTTGATGCTCGCTCGCGACAATCGAATCGCGTGGGGTGAGGATGAAAACAAAATCCCCCAAAGAAAGAGTGTCCTCCACGAGGTTGAAACCAACGTGGCGAAGTCCGTGGTGAATGACTACACAGATGGTGAAAAGGAACTTACTAACCTATTCGGTCGCTCTCGAACATTTGGTGGACCAAAGCCAACAACACTAATACAGCGTTTCTGCGACCAGTCGGCACTTAGAAACGGATTATTTTGTGATTTCTTTGCAGGCTCAGGAACTTCAGGGGAGTCTGTAATTAAGTATAATCGCGAGAAAAACACGGCAGCGAAATTTATATTGGTAGAAACAGGCAGTCATTTTAATGGGGTTCTGGTTCCCCGGCTGATCAAGATCACCTACGCGCCTGTTTGGCAGGATGGTAAACCATCATCTGTGGACACCGGACTTTCCCACTGCTTCAAGTACCTCCGCCTCGAATCCTACGAGGACACGCTGAACAACCTCGCGCTGCGTCGTCAAAACGGCCTCGTCGATCTTTTCGATCCGGCCGGGCAGGAGGATTACCTTCTTCACTACATGCTCAACGTCGAGAGTCAGGCCTCCCTGCTCTCGGTCGAGGATTTCAAGAAGCCCTTCGATTATAAACTTCGCATCGCCACCGATTCCGCCGGGGCCTGCCAGACCAAGGCCATCGATCTTGTCGAAACCTTCAACTACCTGCTTGGTCTCCGCGTCGCCCATGTCGACGCCAAGTTCGACCTCGGTTATCTCGTCGTGAGCGGCAAACTGCCCAACGGCCAGAGCTGCCTGATCGTCTGGCGCGATTGCGATAAACTCGACTACGACGGCACCGCCGAACTATTTAGTAAGTACAAAATTACCCCCAACGATAACGAACACGACGTCGTCTATATCAACGGCGACCACAACATTCCCACCATCGCCCAAGCTACCGAGGCCGAGGGCGGCGTCACCCGCCAGCTCACCCTCCGCCAGATCGAGCCCGAGTTCATTACCCGCATGTTCGCCGGGGAGGAAGTGTAACCACCATGGCCCGCGCCTCCGCCAAATCTGCCGCCCGTTCCGGTCGGGCGAGCACTCGCCCTCGCAGTTTTCACCAAGACTTGGTGCTGAACCGCTGGTTGTTGGGATTTTTCAATGGCGACGGCCTGCAAAAACTCAAGGAACGCCTTGGCGAGGACCGCTGGGAAGGCCTGCACGAGGACGGGCAGACACTGTTTTTCCACCAGCTCACCGGCAACCTCTTTAATATCGATCGCATCTCCGAGTCCGAGCTGCGCCGCTACGACCTGTCAATCGTCCGCCACTGGCAAACCATCACGGCGGCGCGTAACAAGCGCGAAGGCCACATCCTCCAGCTCAAATATTTTCAATACCTCTCGCTCCTCTTCACCGAGATCTACCTCGATTGGTATTTCAGCCGCCGCCAGCAACTCCTCGATGGTCTCAACGCTGCTCTCGATGTCTTTCATGAAGACCAGACCGAGGTGCGGTTCCAACCCTTCACAGCCGACGATCTCAACCGTCTCGCATTCTGGAATGCGACCGGCAGCGGGAAGACGCTCCTGTTACACGTCAACATCCTCCAATACCTGCATCACTATCAGGCCGGCAAGGCAGGCGTCTTGCCCGATAAGATCATCCTCCTCACGCCCAACGAGGGTTTGTCCAGACAGCATTTAGAGGAAGCCCAGCTCTCCGGCTTTAACTTTGTCGGTTACTTCGAGAAAGACAAAGCCCGCGCCCTCAAGGGCACCATCGAGATCATCGACATCAACAAACTCGCCGACGAGATGGGCGACAAGACCGTCGCAGTCGAAGCCTTCGAAGGCGACAACCTCGTGCTGGTCGACGAAGGTCATCGCGGCACCGGCAAAAATGCCGACGCGTGGATGCGTCGACGCAATGCCATTATCAGCCACGGCTTCGCTTTCGAATATTCCGCAACCTTCGGTCAGGCGGTTGGCAAGGGCCATACCGTCGCCTCAGCCAGGAAGAAGAGTTAATCAAGAATAAGGCCAAGACGTTGTTCGGCACGGCCAGCCTCAAGAAACTAACGCCTGAGCAGCGCGCCCAACTTACCCTAACTAACGACGACCGGGAACGAGCACGCGCTATGGCCATGCGCGAGATCTACGCCAAATGCACGGCCTTCGATTACTCCTACAAATTTTTCTATGGGGATGGATATGGTAAGGAATTTCTCATCCTCAACCTTCCCGAGGATGATAACGCCGAGCGTCTCGCTCTCTATTTCACCGCGTGCCTGCTCAGTTTTTATCAGCAGATGCGCTTATGGGAAACGCAGCGTGCTGCGCTAACCGACTTCAACATCGAAAAACCGCTCTGGGTTTTCGTCGGCAACAAAGTCAGCGACGATGACTCCGATATTCTCACCGTCGTCCGCTTCCTCGCCGATTTCCTCAACCACAGCGACCGAACCCTCACGTGGATAACTGACCTTATTGCCGATCGTTCCCAGATCGTAGATGAACGAACCAAGCGAAACATTTTTGAAAAGCGCTTCCTGCCTCTCATGGGTGAGAGCGCCGAGGCGATCTTCGCCGACATCCTGTTGCGCCTGTTCAACGTCAACGGCCCGCAACGTCTCAAGCTCGTCAATGTGAAGAACAGCAAGGGTGAGTTGGCCCTACGCGTCGGCGATGGTGCTCCCTTCGGCCTAATCAACATCGGCGACGACTCCGGTTTCTTCACCCTCGCTGAAGAAAATCGGGACGATGCGTTCGACTTGGAAGAGGATGCATTCGGCGGCGCACTCTTCGACACCATCAACGCCAAAGACAGCCGGCTCAACGTCCTGATCGGGTCGCGCAAATTTACCGAGGGCTGGAGCAGCTGGCGTGTTTCCACCATGGGCCTCCTCAACATGGGCACGGGCGAGGGTTCGCAAATCATCCAGCTCTTCGGTCGAGGCGTGCGCCTCAAGGGCCGGGGCTTCTCGCTCAAGCGCACCCCCAAGGCCGAACTGCCCAGAGGGTTGCACCTCGATAAGCTCGAAACGCTCAATATATTCGGCGTGCGCGCCGACTACATGGCGAAGTTCAAGGACTACCTCCGCGAGGAAGGCATCACACCGACCGACGAGATCATTGAACTGGATTTCCCCACGCGTGCCAACCTACCGGCCAAGTCCCTAAAGACCCTACGACTCAAGGACGGTTACAAGGATAACCAGAAGCTTGGTTTCAAGCGCACCTACTTCCCCGACCTCTATGAAATCCCGGCTGCGTTCATCGACCCCGAGACGAAGCGGTCCAAGATCAAGCCGCCGCACGTCGTCGTGGATCTTTATCCGCGCATCCAAGCCCTCAGCAGCGGCGAAAGCCGCAGCGCACCGAAGCCGAAGGACGACCGACAAACCGGCAAGCTCTCGACTGAAGCCATGCGTTTCTTCGACTGGGATCGCATTTTCGTGGCCGTGCAGGAGTTCAAGCTCCTGAGCAGTTGGAGCAACCTGCGGGTGGACCGCGAGCGGCTGAAGGCGTTCTGCCTTGGCGATGCGAGCTGGTATACGCTCTTTGTCCCAGCCTCCGAACTGGTCATTCAACGGCTGGACGACGTCCGGCGTCAGGAGGACATCCTCATCCAACTACTCACCGATTTCACCGAGCGGTTTTATCAGGCTCTGAAAAACGCCTACGAAGGCCAATTCTACGAAGTCATCCCGCTTTCGGCTGACAACGGTTCGATGCTCAAGCTCTATCACTTCGAGATCGAGGACACCGACGACGGCAACACCTACCTGCAACGACTGGAGATTCTGCAAAAGATCGTCGCCGCCGGAAACATTGGTGAGGCCGGCGAGTGGAACGCCAATCAAATGGTCGCCATCTGTTTTGACCGGCACCTTTACTATCCGTTGTTCCATCTGGCGGCTACCGACGCACTGCCGTTCAAGATGCGCCCACTCGCCTTCGACGGCGATAGCGAGGTCTGCTTCGTGCGCGACCTGGAGGCCTTTTACCGCTCCGAGGCCGGGAAGAAAGTCATCGGTGGTCGCAGCCTCTATCTCCTCCGCAACGCCGCAACCAAAGACAAGGGCATCGGCTTCGCCACGGCGGGCAATTTCTACCCTGACTTCTTGCTCTGGCTGGTGGACGACGTCACAGGCAAGCAGTGGCTAAGCTTCGTCGATCCCAAGGGCATTCGCAACGTGGACATCGACCACCCGAAACTCCGTCTCTACCGCGAAATCAAAGACGTGGAGAAACAGCTTAAAGATCCAAACCTCACCCTCAACGCATTCATTCTCTCCGGCACGCCTTTCACTGACATCCTCAATCTCGGCGGCAAAGTCACCCAAGCCGATCTTGAAGACCGCCACGTACTCTTCATGGAAAAGGGTGCAACGAACTACCTAACAGAACTACTTAACTTATGCACCACGGCCGTTTAACCTTTGCAGGGTTTTGTGGAAATCAGGTCGACGTTCAAATTTACCCAAGTTCGAATGGCACCCCGAAATTTACCTAAACCATGAATGCACCACAAGCACCCCTTGGTTCTTACGGCCCGTTTAGGAACGCAGAGGTTAGCATCTATTGCGATGAGAGCCGACACGAGGGACAGAGTGACCAAAAGTACATGGTGATCGGCGGTCTCTGGCTTCCTCGGGGTAAGAGACAAGACTTTCTGACCGGCCTGCGTGAGATCCAAGAACGCCACAAAATCACCGGTGAATTAAAATGGGGAAAATTAAGCCGCCGCTGTTTGCCGGCCTATTCGGAAATCGTAAGTTTCGTCGCCGCGCAGTCAGACATCCATTTCCGCTGCATCGTTGTCGACAAATCACGTGTCAATACCGACAAATATTTCCAGAGCGACCGTCAGCTCGGTTTCTGGGTCTTCTACTGGCACTGCCTGAAACAGTGGATGGGGAACGGTAACACCTACTTTATCTCACTCGACTTCAAGCCCGAAAGCCTGCTTTCCGGCCCGCGACGATTACGAGATGTTCTGGAAAAAGAATGCTTAGGTCGGGCATGGGTCAATTCCCTCGACTGCGTCGATTCCAAGGAAAACCTTTTCTGCCAAATCGCCGATTTGCTGATTGGCGCAGTTGGCTATGAGCAAAACGGCCTATCGGGCAGCGAATCCAAGGTCGCCTTTTGCAAGAGCGTCGCATCCGCTTTCGGTCGCCAGAATCTGTCCGGTGGCGATCAGCCGTCACGCGGCCGGTTTAACATTTTCAAAATCTGGTCGTGAGTGCTGCCATCGATCTCAAGTCTCTGCTTCTACCTGGCGACTGGTCATTGGCCCAACTTGAAATAGAAGCCCGCCGGATCTATTTTGAGGATCTCGTACCCAAGCCGCCAGAAACACCGGTCTGCGCATGGCTGGAACGCCGTGGCCTAATTATTCCAAATTCCGACGGGGGCTTTCGAAAGATCTTCGGTGAAACGGAGGGATGGTCAGGCTACGCTCATCGCAAGACCGGCAGGTTATGCCAGGAACGCATGCGTCGAGCACCGTGGATTCGCCCTGTGCTCGAAATGAAAGTGCCCAAGACCAAAGTGTATGTGAACCGCCACTCCATGCAGCCCCGCGAATACGGCCCAGCTGCAACTGGAAAACGAAACCGAATCTTCGTCACTACGGGCAACGATCTACTTTATTTCATTTCGCTGGTTTATACAGAACACGGCTTGGCCTTGGCCACCGCCTTTCGAGCCCGATGGCTAGTGGCTACGCCGTGCATTAAGGGCACACGGCACTTCATTACTTGGACCTCCGTTTCACTAAAAGGAAACCCCGCGAAGTGCGCGGGTTTAGATTCACTGCTCCATAAGGTGCAGGAGTTCCTGCTAGGTTTGAATTAGTATCAGGATTAAGATCGGTCATCGTATCCGAATCTCAACCTTTTTTCTTAGTTTTCACGTATCTTAAATAGGACAAGCGCTTTGTGGTTCTCGCTGTGCACTCATTTATCCGCCTCACAACGTTTCCAGCACCGCCAGTTCCTGAAATTCCTCCAGCAGCTCAGCATAGCGTTGCTGGAGGAAACGTTTCACTTTGGGTTTTCCAAGAGGCGCTTGATATGCCGCTGCACGGCGCCGAGGTGCAGGGTGTTCGCGCCGTAATCGGGAACGAACTAAACACCAGAACCATCACGCCGTGAGGCTTCGCGATCAATCCGGTCGAATTCTGCGCGGGGGAGTTCAATCTCGGCGATCCGTTTGAAATGCTTCATGAAACCCATCTCGGGATGATTTGTTTTTGCCGCGAGCGCCTTTTCGTTGAGTGCAGCACTCGTAGCCGCAGGCAACCACTCTCTGGCTATATCTACAAAATGCCCAAAAACATTCTTGTTTCCGTGCAATCGTGGTGAGCGGCGGTCGGAGTCGGTCCGCGCAGAAGCTTTTGTGCGTCGCGGCCGAAATCACGCCAGGCTACCCAAACGGCTGGCCGCACTTTTGAGGTGTGAAGCACTTTCTCGGCAAAGATTGCCGCCTTCTGCAACTGTGCACGCACTTCGGCATCGTTGGGATCGCGGTGTGATAACAACTCCGTTGGAGGCATCAGTGAAAAGTTTTTCGGATCGTCCAAATTGTCGCCAGGTTTTGTCGTCGCTAGCGGTATTGTTTGGATCGGTGAGCTTGGCAGAGGTACGGTCGACGGTTTTGGCGGCGGTTCCTCAGCAACTCGTGCCGCGCTCATACCGTTCGGCGATTTTGCTTTCGCGGCCTTTGGCTTCGCTACGCCTGGTTGGCCACTACGAACTTCATCGAGCGTCAATTTCAGCGCTTTCGCGAGACCCTCGATTTCCTCTTCGCGCATGTCGCAATAGCCTTTTTCGATACGTGAGTAGCGGGCCGGTTTGATTCCTGCCGCAAGGGCGAGTGCCGCTTGACTAGGGAAATTTTCCGTCCGTAGTTTCTTGAGCCAGTCAGTGGCCATTATGATGCCTTCTCATGTAATGTTGGAAGAGCAGGGTGCCCGCAGTGCGCAAAGCCCGTCAATACCTACATCGGTCGCCTGCAATACGCGTTGCGGGATGATGCTGATCGCGGCATCCGCTCCTGAGCGGCCGATTTACATCCGTTATTGTTTCTCCTATCTGCACCCCTGGCCAAACAGGGTTCTTCACAGCGACTTGCCTACTCAATCTGCATTAACAGAGTTGTGGGTACATACCATGAAACTCAAAATCCATTCCCTCATTTTTTGTGTTATAGCTTGGCCTGTCGCCATGTGCATGGGAGCAACGCCGCGTCCGGTCGAGGGTATCATGGACAACTCTTTCCTCGTGGAAGAAGCGTATAACCAAGAAACAGGCGTGGTTCAGCATATTTCAACGGCACAATATTCCAAAAACCGATCCTCGGGTGATTCGGCTTGGAATTTCTCGTTCACTCAAGAATGGCCTGCCCCAAACCAGACACATCAGCTCAGCTACACGATTCCCTATTCCTCGCGGCGTTCTACTGGCGAAACCCAAAGTGGATTTGGCGACATACTGATCAACTATCGCTACCAAGCATACTTTAACGAAGACAGCCTGACTGCTTTTGCTCCAAGATTGAGCGCTGTATTGCCTACTGGTAATTCTGATCGCGGCTTCGGCGACGACACCGTAGGTGCCCAAATTAATCTTCCCTTCAGCACCACGGTCGGTGACCACTGGTTTGTTCATACCAACATCGGCACTACTTACCTCCCGCAAAGCAAAGCCGCCGACAAAACCGACCTCCAGCACTATAGTGCAGGTGTGAGCGTAATTTTTGCAGCATCGCCCACGACACATTTTATGCTGGAATGCGTGGCCAACTGGAACGAAGAACGCTCCCCTTCAGGCCGAGTTACGCGGCCCCCCGTAACAGTGATTTCTCCAGGGGTGCGCCACGCTTTCAATCTGCCACGAAATCTCCAAATTGTCGCAGGCCTTGCAGCACCGATCGGTCTGAGCAGCGCGGCCGACGACTACGGGGTTTTCCTATATTTATCCATTGAGCACCCGTTCAGCAGAACACCCAGCGAAAAGCGCTAAAGTAAACCGCTAGAATCTTCACAAACTGTTTTTAGTTTGGCACGGACAGCGTCGAAGCCGTCCCGAAAGGCAATGCACTCGTCAGGTCGTTTTCTCTCGATGTTTGTGCATGCCTTTGACGGCCGCCTCACGCTTCCGACGGCGGTCAATAATGAAGTCCACCAGCGCGCCCAGCGCTAGACCGACGACTCCTCCCGCGATCATCCGAATCATGGAAACGCCGCAAATAACCTCGCTTACTGCGCCAACCAGCCAACCCGTAAATAGACCCACGACCATCCACATCGAGCCCATGCTTTCGGCAGGTTTTGAGGCCTGCTTTTCTTTGCGCTTCGACATGGCCGGGTCCCGGAAACTCAGTGGCGCGCAGACTTGGCCGTCCGTAACAGGCGTAGTGAATTCGCCACTACAAGCAGCGTGGCACCGGTGTCCGCCATGATGGCGAGCCAGAGGCTCGTGATTCCGAACAGGGCGAGAACAAGGAACACCGCCTTCAGTGTGAGCGCGAACGCGATATTGAAGCGGATGATACCGAGGGTGCGTCGCCCCACCTGCACCGCTTCGGCGATCATGCCGAGATCGTCCTGCATGAGGGCGATGTCAGCGGTTTCAATCGCGGCATCCGTACCCGCCGCGCCCATCGCGATGCCAACCGTGGCAATCGCCATCGCAGGTGCATCGTTCACGCCATCGCCGACCATGCCGACGAAGGCGTATTGCGTGCGCAGTTCGCGCACGGCGGTCACTTTGTCTTCGGGCAGCAGATCTCCACGCGCGTTATCGATCCCGACTTCGCGGGCGATCGCATCGGCCGTACGCTGGTTGTCGCCACTGAGCATGATGATTTGCTTAACCCCGACCGCGTGGAGCGCAGCCACCGCAGCGCGGGCGTTGCCACGCACTGCGTCACCGACTGCAATCAGGCCGAGCACGCGTCCGGTCGCGCCGTTGTTTGGTTTTTCACCGACGACAATCGCGGTCTGACCGCGTTCTTCGATGGCGGACAGACGTTGCTCCAACTCCGGCGAACACACGCCAAGTTCGTGTGCGAAACGATGATTGCCGATGAAGACGGCCTTGCCGTTGACCGACGCTTCGGCCCCGCGTCCGGGTTTGGTCTGAAAATCCTGCGCGGCATTGAACGCGATTTTCTGTTCGCGCGCTTGCGTGACGATGGCTTGCGCGAGCGGATGCGAGGAGTGTTCGTCGATTGCCGCCGCGACCTGCAACGTCTCCTCTTCGCTCGCGGTTACTCGCTCGATACCGAGCACGCGCGGCTTCCCTTCGGTGAGTGTGCCGGTCTTGTCGAGTGCCAGCGCGCGGAGCTTGCCGATGGTTTCCAAATGCGCGCCGCCTTTCACGAGCACGCCACGCCGTGCGAGGGCGGTGAGTCCGGCGACGACACTGACCGGCGTGGAAATCACGAGCGCGCACGGGCACGCAATGATGAGCAACACGCAGGCGCGATAGAGCCAGATGTTCCATTCGCCACCGAACAAGAGCGGCGGCACAAGAAAAACTAGCAAAGCCAGGAGCGAGACGGATGGCGTGTAATATTTTGCGAATACATCGACGAACCGCTGGGTTGGCGCTTTCTGCTCCTGTGCGTCCTCGACGAGGCGGATGATGCGCGCGAGCGTGGTGTCACCGGCCGCCTTCGTGACGCGGACTTCGAGTGACCCCTCGCCGTTAATCGAACCGGCGAAGACCGAATCACCGGGTTTCTTGTCCACGGGCACGGACTCGCCGGTGATCGGCGCTTGGTTCACGGCGGAATTGCCAATCGCAACCACGCCATCGAGCGGGATGCGTTCGCCGTTTTTCACGAGCACAACGGCATCAACAGCGACTTCAGCCACCGGTTTTTCAACGGTGCCATTGTCGGTTTTAACCAGTGCGGTTTCGGGGGCGAGTTCGAGCAAAGCGCCAACGGCACGGCGGGCGCGACGGTCCGCCCAGCCTTCGAGCCATTCGGCAACGCCGAATAGCACGACAACGGTGGCGGCCTCGGCCCATTCGCCGATGAAGGCCGCACCGAGGACGGCAACCACCATCAGCAGATTGATGTTGGGCCGTAGTTGCCGGACAGCCTGCCAGGCGCTCGGTAAAAGGAACCAGCCGCCAAGCACAACGGCGAACATGGCAAGCGTTCTGGGGAGAATGGCCGGCCCCAGATGCCCCCATTGCGCGACGAGCGTTGCGACATTGAACACGGCGGCGACCGCGAGGCTGCGCGTGGGCCACGGGTTTTCATGATCGTGATCGCAACCGCAGTGAGCGGATTCTCCCTCGTGTTCGTGGTCATTCATAATGGTTAGGGTTGATGCGTTGCTCCCTCATGCGCGCTGACCAAGATGCGAACTGTCGCTTGTGGCCAAGATTCCGAGGGGATTTGAAAGGACGCAGGGTAAGGATATGAGTGACGCGAACCTTTGTTTAGCTGGATCGGAACGTTCTTCAGTGCGAGTTGTTGTCCGTTGGCATCCAGGAACTGGACATCGACATGAGTTGGAACAATCCGCGTCCACTTAAACGCCTGCTTCGCCCTGCCACAAACAGCCAAATGACCGTCTGTTTCTGAGATGTAGGCATCAAGTATGTGCACGTCTTGGCCGGGGGCTTTGGCAACGGTGACGGCGGAGACTCTGGCCGGTGGCGGTTGGATCGTCGTGCAACCAGTCAGACCCGCTACGATGAGACACAGGAGCAGATGGTGCTTTTTCATGGGAATCTGGGATCAGTTGGTTTCGAGTTCGGCGGGTACCTGTTGGTTTGTGTTGATCGCACTGCCACCCGGGTATTGGACCACAAAGCTCTCGGCTTCAGCTCCGTCTGTGGCAAAGAGCGACAGGTGAATCCGAAAGACAAGCGGAGGCAGGATGGAAGGTGGCGATACCAGCGTATCGCCATCCGGATTGAGGACGACACGCCGATCCTTACGCGCCGGATAAACGACGCGGGCGGTTGCACGCACGACATCGGGCGGCATGGTTTTTTTCTCCGAGTCGAAGAATTTTACGACGAGCCGATTTTCAGTCGCCTCGACATTGATCCAACCGCCACCTGTACGGGCAAGGTTGCAGCCAGACTCCGGTAACTTGAGCGCTGTTCCCGGCTCCAAGGCCCACGCCAAATTGGCAGCCAGCAACACGAATATGAACCAGTGAAGCAGTGTTTTCATTTGGAGAGCTTTCTTAGAGTCTACCGTCCGCTAGCGCAGAGGTGTTGAGATCAGTGCCCGTGACCGCTGTGATCGCCGCCAGCCTCGGTGCAGGTGCAGGCGTATTCGGCCCGCTTGCATTCACCGCAAACCTCGGCGTGGTATTCCACACGGTAGTTCGTCGGCTTGGCGGTCGCGTTGGCCTTCAACTGGACGACCACACGGTAGCCGTCGCCTGCGGGGAGCGGGGCGACGGAGACGAGAGCACCGTCCTTGATGGCGAATTCGAGTTTTGCTTTACCGGATGGAGCCTCGGCGGTGACGATAGCCACCTGATCGGTTGGCGAGACCGGCTTCAGATCGGCGTCGTAGAAGCTGATCACAACGTTGCGACTGGCATCGACGAAGAACTCCGCGTGCGGTGCGGTCGCAGTGAGAATGCGGCCACCCTTGGGGCCAGCGATTGGTTTGGCAAAGAGCGCGCTGGCCGAGAGAACGAGCGCGGCGATAATACTGAGTGTGTGTTTTGTTTTCATAGTTGTTTTGAGGGGTGGGATGATGGGTGAATTTTTATTTAGCGGGTGTGGGTGAAGCGGACTTCGCAGGCTCAGGATCACGTTCGAAGCGGTCGTAGAGCGCCGGCAACAACACGAGCGTGAGAAACGTCGCGCTGATGATGCCGCCGATGACAACGGTCGCGAGGGGACGCTGGACTTCGGCCCCGGCTCCGTTCGCGAGTGCCATCGGCAGGAAGCCGAGCGACGCTACGAGCGCGGTCATGAGCACGGGCCGCAGCCGCGTGAGCGAGCCTTCGATGGTCGCGTCGCGCACGCTGCGTCCTTGCTCGCGGAGCTGGTTGAAGTAGCTCACGAGCATCATGCCATTGAGCACGGCCACACCGCTGAGCGCGATGAACCCGATGCCGGCCGATATGGAGAACGGCAGATCGCGCACCCAGAGCGCGAAGACGCCGCCGGTCACCGCAAGCGGGATTCCTGAATACACCAGCAACGCCTGCCGAAGGCTGCCAAACGCCATGAAGATCAGTAGAAAAATCACGGCCAAAGCCACTGGCACGATGACGGCGAGGCGCGCGCGCGCTTCCTGAAGATTTTTGAATTGTCCTCCGAATTCAATGGAGTAGCCGGGGGGCAATTTGATCGCCGCATCCACCTTGGCCTTGGCTTCGAGCACGTAGCTCTCCACGTCACGACCACGCAGGTTGACCATGATGGCGGCGCGACGCTGGCCGAACTCGCGGGAGATGGTGTTTACCTTTTCCGTGACAACAAAGTCGGCGACCTGGCCAAGCGTGATCACGCCCTCTTCATGGGACGAACGCAGCGGGAGGTGTTTAAGTTCATCAAGCGCGACGCGGAGCTTCTCCGGCAGGCGGACGACGATGGGATAGCGACGGTTGCCATCTACGATGACGCCAGTCTCCTTACCCGCGAGTGCGGTGGCGACCGTGTCGTTCACTTCACTGGCATGCACGTTATAACGCGTCATGGCATCGCGCTTGAGTTTGATTTCGAGCATCGGTGCCTTGCCGAGGGCGTCGAACTCGACATCGGCCGCGCCGGGCACTTTTTCAAGGATCTCACGCGCCTCGCAACGTTGACCCCCATCGGGTCGGTTGCGACTTCCGCCGTGCCGATGCGCGAGAAGGTGTGCGTCACCCCGGGGAATTTTTCGCGCAAAAGCTTTTCGCCCCGCTCCTGCAGTTCAAGTGAGGCGTCCAGGCCAATACTGTTGGTTCGAATCATGAAGGTCGCGAACGAACCTTCGTCGAGCTGCGGTACAAACTCCGCGCCAAGCCGGCCAAAAACAAAGACCGCGAGCGCGAAGAGAGCCACCGCACCACCGACAAAGAACCAACGCAGGCGAAGCGCCACATTCAGAGTCGGACGGTAAATCGACTTTGCGGATCGAATGATAAAGTTGTCCTCCTCCGAAATCTTTCCACGCAGGAAATACGAACAGAGCACCGGCATGAGCGTGAGCGAGAGGATGAGCGCACCGACGAGCGCATAGATGACCGTCAGCGCCATCGGCTTGAACATCTTTCCCTCGATTCCCGTGAGGGAGAGGATCGGAATGTAGACGACGGTGATGATAAATACGCCGAAAAACATCGGCCGGCCGACTTCCTTTGCGGCAGCGAGCACGGCGTGCAGCCGCTCTTCGAGCGTAAGCGTGCGATGCAACTCGTGTTGCCGCATGCCGAGACGTCGCACGATGTTTTCGACCATCACGACCGCTCCGTCGATGATCAATCCGAAGTCCACCGCGCCCAGGCTCATGAGATTGCCCGATACACCGAACTTCACCATACCGGTAATAGCGAAAAGAAACGAAAGAGGGATCGCGAGCGAGACGATGAGCGCAGCGCGCCAGTTGCCAAGCAGGCCGAGCAGGACCACTACGACAAAGATCGCTCCTTCGAAGAGATTCTTCTCCACGGTGGCGATGGTGCGGTCCACGAGATCGGTTCGGTCATACACCGTCGTGATCGTGACGCCGGACGGGAGCTTGGGTTTGATTTCCTCCAGCTTGGCAGCGACACGGTGCGCGATGATACGGGAGTTTTCGCCCGCAAGCATGAGCGCCGCGCCCAGCACGGCTTCCTTGCCGTTGTGGGTTGCAGAACCCGTGCGCAGACTGCTGCCGATACCGACATCCGCCACGTCGCGCACAAGCAACGGCTTCGAGCCAGCTCCGCGAAACTTGATGGGCAGACTTCCGATTTCATCAGACGACTGTACGCGACTGTCGGCACGGATGGCGATTTGTTCGCCGCCAATTTGCACCGAACCACCTCCCGCGTTCTCGACATTTTCTTCAATGATATCGGTCAGGTCTTTGAAGGTGACACCGGTCGCGAGAAGCGCGTCGGGGCGCGCCTGCACCACGATCTGTTTCTCGTATCCACCCGAGGCATTCACCTCGGCAATTCCGGGAACAGTGCGCAGCGACGGTTTGACCACGAAGTCGTGGATCAGCTTCAATTCCATGAGCTGCTCGGCGCGCGTGGCGGGTTTGTCCTTCGCGTCGGGCGCGTAGTCCACGACATAGTAAAAGATGTCACTCAAACCCGTGGTGATCGGCGCGAGTTTGGGCGTAAGGCCGGACGGTAGTTCCTCGGCGGCGTTCAGCAGACGCTCGCTCACGAGCTGACGCGCGCGGAAGATATCGGCGTCCTCACCAAAAACCAGAGTGACTTGTGAAAGACCGGTTTTGGAGAGGGAGCGCAGTTCGGTCATGCCGGGAATACCGCTCATTTCCATTTCGATGGGAAAGGTGACGAGTTTCTCGATCTCCTCGGGCGCGAGGCCCTTGACCTCGGTGTTCACCTGGACCTGAACATTGGTGATGTCGGGTGTTGCGTCGATGGGCAGGCGCAAAGCGGCCCAGATACCCGCGCCAAACAGCGCGAGCGAGCCCAGCAGCACGAAAACGCGCTGGCGTAGGGCAAATTCTAAAATTTTGTCGATCATGTTGGAATCAAAAGGATGGATTAGTGGCTATGTCCGCCGCCTTTGGTAAGACGGAGTTCGGTCAGCCAGAGTTGTTCGACGGCTGCGGTGGCGATCACGTCGCCCGCGTAGAGTCCGTCGAGAATTTCAATGTATTCACCGTCGTTCGCCCCGGGTTTGACCGCGGTGCGAAGCAAGTACGCCGTTGACAACATAGACAAACGCTCCCGTTGCGGTCCGCAGCAGCGAGGCGCGCGGCACGGCGGCACCCAGGCGGGCCGGTCCACGCAAAGTCAGGCTGACTGTCGAACCCACCGCGGGCGCGTCGGGCAGTGCAAGCACGATCTCGACTTGGGCGAGCGCCGCTGAAAGGTCGCGACGAACCGAGAGCAGTTTTGCTTCTGTCGGAGGATGTTTTTCCAGATCGTCGGCGATTTCGACCGGCACGAGCGAACTCGCGCGCGCAGGCGGACCGGCGTCGAATACGGATACAGTCACCTCGTAGGTATGCGTGACGGAACGCTCTTCGACCTCGGCGGTTTTCAGTCCGAGTGCTGATGAGGGTTCAGCGGCGAGTTGAAGGCCTTGGCCTTCCTTGAATCTCGCAGGAACGATGCCCTCTTCTCGCGCATGCTCACCTTCGTCATGGTCGTCGTGTCCATCGGTGGCTTTCGGCTTTCCGCAACCACTCAAAACAAGGAGCACTGCAAATGGCAGCACAAGAGAAACGAATGGGGGCCGGCTCATGGTTTGGTCTCCACGGCGTTGAAATCGAGCCCGGTCAGAAGCTGGAGCGAACTGCCGGCTTCGAGAGCTTCCTGCTGCGTTTCATAGAGTGCGTCGATCGCCTCGAGGTAGGAGTTTTGCAGTTCAACGTAGGTTGAAATCGGCACCGCTCCGAGACGATAGTGCCTGTCTGCTAGTTCGGCGGCGTCCCGGAATTTCTTCGCGGAATCGGGCGACCACTTCGCAGTTTCGGCGAGCTTCGCGGCGAAGCGATACGCGACCGTGATGACTTCCCGCTCCATGTTGCGCTGCGCGACGAGGACGGCTGTCTCTGCCTGACGGCGACGCGCTTCGGCCAAGGCCACGTTGGCACCTGCGCGCCGGCCGAACGGCAGCGGCACGGAGGCCAACGCCATAGGTGCGCTCTCTATCTCCTGCCTTTTCCTGGGCAAAATACGGGCTGACCGTAAATCCGGGGCGACGCTCGTTGCGCGCGAGCGACACGACGAGTCCCTGCTGTTCGAGTTCGATTTTGGCGGCACGAAATGCGAAGTTGTTTTCGCGGGCGGCGGCCAAGATTGCGTCAAGCTCAGGTGGCGCGCCGAAGCCCAGTTTCGCGTTGGCGATATCGAGAGGTTTATCAACGGGCAGACCGCGCAACTGGTTGAGTTCGACGAGGCAGCCTGGACGGCGAGTTTTGCTTCGGTCGAACGATGCTGAAGCGTCAGTTCCTGCGCTTCGATCACGCGGGTTTCGAGCAGCGGTGTGATGCCACCCGGATCGCGAGCGAGAAACGTTCACCGCAAGGCCTGGTACCGCATGGCAACCTCGGCAGCAGCCTCGGCGCGCTCGTGTGCGGCGTGCAACCCAAAGGCGAGCGTGCGGGCACGGTTGGCGAGCGCAGCCTTGAACTGTGCGAGGCCGAGTTCGGCGAGTGCGATGTCTTGGTTGGCGATGGCCTTCCGCAGCGAAAGACGGCCAGGCCATTCAAAAGTTTGCGAGACGGAGACCGACCAGGCGGTGCCTTCGCCGGCGAGCGTGCCACCAGCATCGGTCACGCGCTTGCGGCCAAGAGCGAGCGACAGTTCAGGATTGTCGCGCGTGCCAGCGGCTTTGCGGCCAGCTTTAGCAGCGTCAATCTCAGCTTCATAGAACGCGAGTTCGGGATTTTTGGCGATGATTTCGCCGACGATGGTTTGAACGGAAACCGGAGTGGATGACTCCGGAACGGATTGGGCACGCCCGGTGAGGGCGAAGAGAAGGAACCCGGCAAGCGGGCAGAAACGTAGAGCGAAAGGAAGAGACTTCATTGGAAAATAAAAAATGCGGAGGGTGGAAAAACAGGGCCGCAGAAAGGCCCGGAAACGCACAACGCACATCGCGTTGGCGCAGAGTCAGAAACGGCCAGTCAGTCCGCGCAGGGACTGCTCAGGCCAAAAACAATGAAGGAGCGCGCGGTGATGGTGCAGACCGGCGCTCAAAATGCCACGTGAGCACCCATCCCAAGGTCCGTTCCATTCCATCCGCGAACGCGACTGACGGCTCCGTGAGCACCACAGGTGCGACCAATTCTACAGAGAGCAGAAGGGTACATACCTGCATGATTGGCGCGGGCACTTTGACCGACGTGTTCGCCGTGGCGAGCGGACCGCGTTCAAGAGCTTCACAATCATCGTGAGACGATTGCTGGTTTGCTGAACTGCAAACAGGCGAGACCGTGCCTTCGCTTTGCATGTCCCAAAATCCAGCCGCCTCCAAGCCGCAATGCTGAGTCGATGTCAGCCAGACGGCCAACAGCAGGAAAGCAAATATGCGACGGAATAACGACACCTCACCACAAGAGTTATGCTTATGTCATTTGTCAATTTCCTGACTGGAGTTTGAAGGCGATGTTGATGGGAAATTGGATGAAGGAACATTCTGTTTCGCTCAGGGGGAAAGGACTTTCCCCGCCTGTGAGCCTATCTCTCGCCCTCCCCATTCTAGCGGGGACACCCCGCAACGCCCCGACGCCGGCTAACGCCGGTGGTTGCCAGCGCGAGCGGGCAAGTTCACCACTCCGGCGCTTCCGCTCCGATTCCGGCTCCGGCCGTTCGCTGCGGTCGGAGACGGCTTGGCTCCGCGCTCACGGCCGCCTCTGGCGATTCGTCGTCCGAGCACGACCATTCGCCAGGATCGCTCCCGGTCGCAGGCTCTCCGGTCGCGACACCGGCGGCCTTGCCGCGCTCCCACCTGCGCCGACTCCTTCCTCCACTCACGGCCTGTCGCCTGCACTCCGCTCCCGCACCTGCGCGCCAGCCCGCCCGCTCGAGAGGGTGAGAGGGGGCCCTCACACGCGTTGCGCTCAGACGCCGCTGGGCTGCCGGTGCTCGCTCTCGTTGCACCGCTCGCGCATCCGTCTTCCAGCAAAGCCCACACCCTGTGGGCTGCCTGATTTTAGCACCTGCGCCGGCTGGCGGTCGGCGGCGCGAGCGCCTTCGCCCGTCCGCGCCTCAAGGTATTGCTCGCTTCGCTGCGCTCCACCTTGCGCGACGGTGCTGATCGTCGGCATCCCTCCGGGGCGGCCGATTTAACGGTTCGGCTCGGGTTGGGGTCCGCGTGGCGCGGCCCGCCACTATGCGCCCTCGTTGGGGCGCTTCAGAACAAGGAAAGTTATGAACTCGATTGAATCCGTTCCCGTTGCTCCCGCTCGCGTCTTCAAGGCGCTTTCGTCCGATGATCTCCGCCGCTGCGCTCCCTCGATCTTTGCCGAGCACGCCCGGCCCGGGGTTTCGTCCCGCTACACGTTTGTTTCCACCGCGCAGGTCGTTGCCCTGCTCGGGGCCGAGGGATGGGAGCCCGTCAAAGCTTCCGAGCAACGCGTACGGTTGGAGGACCGCATCGGTTTCCAGATGCACGAGATTCGGTTTGCGCGCCGGGTCGATTTGGAGGCAGGTGCGTTTCAGGTCGGGGCCGCACGCGCGGAAATGATTCTGCAGAACGCCCATGACGGGAGCCGGGCCTACCGGATCGACGCGGGCCTTTATCGGTTGGTTTGCCGCAACGGTCTGACCGTGGCGGATGCCGATTTTGCGCATGTGTCCATCCGGCACGTTGACGTTTCCGCTGATGCGTTCGCGAAGGCGGCACAATCCGTGGCCGAGAACACACCTCGCGCCTTGGAAGCGGTGGCCAAATGGCAGGGTGTGCAGCTCCCGCAGGCCACCCGGGTGGAGTTCGCCCGGCGCGCGGCGGGCCTTCGTTGGGATGCCGATCAGCCGGTCATGAAGCTTCTCAGCCCTGAAAAGCTGCTGACGCCGGTGCGCTACGGCGATGCCGCCACGGACCTCTGGACCACCTTCAACGTGGTGCAGGAGCACCTGATTCGAGGCGGTGACCGCTACATGGGCTACACGGCAGGGATGGGTGTGCGGCGCAACCGCACGCGCCCGGTGTCGGGGTTGAATGAGGGCCAGCGAATTAATAAGTCGCTCTGGACGCTCGCGAGCGAGTTCGCCAACAACTAAGTAGAGACAAAGGGGCGGCAGATTCGCCGCCCCCTTCTTCCTTAGTCTCGTTTGTGATCTTGCAAACGTCCGCATGAGTTGCCTTCAAAGAGGTCCCTCCCGCCAATAAAACTTTTGGTTGAGCCTAGCTCCCAGAGGTTTTGAGCCCGCTCTTACGAGCGGGCTTTTTTCGATTCCGAAATGTGGCGCTTTGGTAAATCCGACGAAGAGCTATTCCACGTAGCGTTCCAAAACTACCAGTATATCGCGGAGGTTGTTTAGCCTTCACTCAGCTTGGTGGCGGCTTCATCAATGCAGTGGTGCAAGTGTGACTGGATGAGTTTTTCCGACAGCGATTTCAGCCCCCGCCGGGCCGATATGATTTGAGTCAGGACTTCCGCGCAGTCCCGGTCGGCTTCGAGCATTCGCTCCACACCTTGGAGTTGGCCGACAATTTTTCGCATCCGCAGACGCAATGCTGCGGTTTCATCCTCAGGATGAGTGTGGACGTGGGGAGTGTGAGATTTAGCCATGAAGGGCGGGGAACAGGGAGATCACTTACGCCACCTCCAGTATTGTCAATAAGGTATGGGGGCATGGTGCATGCAATGACCTCTTTCAACGAACTCGTTAATCAAGGCGCAGCTCATGCCTGGCTTTTCATTCCCTCCGCCATCGTGTTGGGTGCTTTGCATGGGATGGAACCCGGCCATTCGAAGACGATGATGGCCGCATTCATTATCGCGATCCGAGGGACAATCGTGCAAGCGGTTCTCCTCGGTGTATCAGCCGCGTTTTCCCACTCGCTGGTCATTTGGGCACTCGCAGCAGTTGCGTTGCGCTATGGCGAAAAATGGAATGCTGAGACCACTGAGCCCTATTTTCAACTGGTGTCGGGTGTCCTGATTGTCGGCATGGCCGTCTGGATGTTCTGGCGGACGAAGTGCGAGCAACGGGCCGCAGCCGCCCACGACCACGCCGCAGAAGGACCGCAGGGTGGTAAACTCATCGACGTCGGCCCCGGCTTGATTGAGGTCACCGTATTCGAGACGTACGTACCACCCCGCTTCCGCCTCTTTTACTACGACAACGCCCGCCAGTCGAAAGCGATTCCGTGGATAACAAACTCACAGTGGAAACGGTGCGCCCGGACAGCGCTCGCCAATCATTCTCGTTCGCCGACGGCGACGGTTATCTGGAAGCAACGACCGAATTGCCAACGAGCCGCACGAATTCGACGCCACGCTAAAGATCGCCCATGGTAACCACGCACACACCTTTGATTTCAAATTCAGCGAAGCCGACCATCATCATCACGGTCCAGTAGATGTGTCCGACGGCGATTATCAGGACGCGCATGAACGGGCTCACGCAGGTGACATCGCCCGGCGCTTTTCCAACCGAACTGTTAGCACGCCCCAAATCGTGTTTTTCGGTCTCACAGGCGGGCTTATGCCCTGCCCGGCGGCGCTGACCGTGCTCCTCGTCTGTCTGCAACTGAAAAAATTGGTGCTGGGTTTCACGCTGGTGCTTTGCTTCAGTTTCGGACTCGCGCTCACGATGGTCACGAGCGGGGTCATCGCTGCTTGAGCGTGCAACACGCTTCCGCGATTCAAAGGCTTCAGCGAATTTCGCCCGGAAGGCACCTTACGTTTCCAGTGTGTTGCTAATCGCGATGGGGCTATTCTTCGTCTTCCAAGGCTGGCGTCATCTGCCCTTGAGCACGGCAATCGCAATTTAACACTGTGAGTTCTGAGCCCGCTCTCACGAGCGGGCTTTTTCTTTCTACGCTCCCGGACATCTAGCGATGCCAACTTCCCCATTTTCAGGGGGACCGGGTAGTTTTACCTGTTTGATTTCAGGAAACTAAATGATGCCTTGATCGCCGGAGTGCTGCGGATCGCCAAGGACTGGAATTGTACTTTGGTGGAGAAGGAACACCGGACCATTTGTCGATTTGGCCCGACTGAGTTGCGGCAACTCTTGACGGGGCACGTCGTATCCGCCATGCGCGCACCTGACGTCTGGTTGCCTCATTTGGCAAAGCAGGCTGCGAACGATCAGCGCTAGAGCTTTTAGCGCTTTGTTGAACGGCGTGCCTGTTTCAACGTCGCAGATGCGTTCAGTTCCTCCGCGACGAACTTCGCGAAGTCCGAAATTTTGCCATGAACAG
>JADKHC010000028.1 GCA_016721945.1 Verrucomicrobiota bacterium
GCCGATCAGTTCAATAGCATCCATGAGCGGCTGATCGAAGCCTGGAAAAGACGCGGCGGCGGCCTGGTGCACTTCGTCAGCGTGCGCGATCACGACGAGGACGGTATGACGGTGACTTACTTGCGGGACACTTGCGAACAGGCCGGATTGAGCACCAAATGGCTAGCGGTGGAAGACATTGGTTGGGATGCCAAAGCCAAACGCTTCGTCGACAACGAACTTTCCGTCATCGACAACTGTTTTAAACTCTATCCCTGGGAATGGATGTGGGCCGAGGATTATTCGCAACATTTGGAAACGGCACCCACGACCTTTCTCGAACCCGCGTGGAAAATGCTTGAGCAACAAGGGGATCTTTCCCGTCCTCTGGGAACTTTATCCGGATCACCCGAACCTGCTGCCAGCCTACGGAGCGCGAAGATGCACTAGCGGTGACTACGTTGCGCAAGCCGCTCCTCGGCCGCGAAGGCAGCAATGTTTCTATTTTTCCGGCGGACACACTGTGCTTGCGAGCGAGGTGACTACGGCGCCGAAGGTTACGTTTTCAACAGCGCGCACCAATTCCCCTTTTGAAGGGCATCATCCCATATTCGGCACCTGGATTGTGGATCACGAAGCTGCTGGGCTCGGCATTCGCGAAGACACCAGCTTGATCACGGGAAACCTTAGCCGCTTTGTCCCGCATTTCTTCCAACCCGGATGAGCACGCACAATCCCACGGCCTTGCGTATTGGCATGAGCGGTCAGTTATTCGATCGCACATACCGAATCTGCGGACGCGTCGTGCTCAGCACAGACGTCGACGGCGAACGTTACTATTGGCAGGAATTTTTCCTGAAAACCAACGGCGGTGAGGAAGCGACGTTGGTTTTCGAGGAAACGGAACGTGGACCGACCTGGAAACTCTTCCAATACTTCGAGCCGCAGTCGCCCTTTTCGATCGCAGACCTTTCGCGCGTCAACGTCGGTGACTCCGTCGGCGTGGATGCCTTCAAAGGCACGGGTGGATCTGCTCGGAAAATCCACGGTGCGCGCAATTGAAGGCGAAGCGCCGGAAGGCGTCGAGCGCGACGATTATTCGCAGTATTTCAATGCCACCGTCGGCAATGCCACTCTCGTGGTTAGTTGGGCCAATGGTGCGGTTGAGCACTACGTGGGGCAAGATCTCACGCGGGACATCGTGCGAAAAGCCTTCGGTGCCGAACTACCAGCCAGCTATAAAATAACACCCTTAGCCAGCACAAGCGCAGACTACGGCAGCCAATCTATTCCTTTCGGAAAAATTGTCGGTTTTGCGGTACTCGCCCTGTTTCTAGTTTTCCAATTCACACGCTGTGCTCCTTACTCCTGCTCACGCGAGGGGAGTTTTTCCGTGCGCAAACCTCCCGCAAACAAACTCGAAATCGGCCGCAGCTTCGTGCTCGCAGGACACACCCAGAGCGTGAGGAGTTGCGCGATTGTCGAGTATGCCACTGCCAGTTTCACGAGGCAGGCCCGACTATACGAACTCGTCGACGACGCGGGTCGCCCATCGCAACTGCTACAAGGCATCGAAAACGACGTGGAAATTGGGACGCTCTGGGACGCCACGACGGTCAGCCCCGTGGCCAACCGCACGCCACAACAGCTGGCTCACTTAAAGCCGGCCTTTCACCACACAACGACGCCACTTTGTCGCCGCCAGACTCTACCGCATGCGTGTGCTGCGCATAATCGCAGGTTCATCCGAACTATTTTCTGCCGGCAAAATACGGTATGGCTTTATCGCAAATGGTAAAACAGCTGCGATTTTCGACTGAGATCGAAACCTCCGTTTCGTCAACTGTCAGCAGCACCCTGACCGACGTCCCGTGATGCGGCTTCCGGTTGAGGACGCATCCGAGTTCAAGGTGAGGTCGCCGCAAAGATATATGAAACCGCGCCGCAGCTGTACGCGTCGTCTCGCCAAAGTAGGGGCGCCTGGTTTTTAGCAACTTACAGAATGCGTCACGTAATACGTGACACTTTTTGTAAGTGTTTGGGTTAAAGTGAGTTTCCAATTCGTTTTCGGGGGGGGGGGGGGGGGGGGGGGGGGGGGGGGGGGGGGGGGAACCGTTTCTCGGCCAGGTCTTTCCGTCCCAGCTTCGGCCTTGGGCAACATCCCCGGGGGGGCGCAGGCACGGCGTTCTTTAGTGCGCATATTGCGTTAATCGTGAGGGATTTTGCGCCGATACTAGGGGAAACCCTTTCCTACAAATAACCCTGTGCAAAACTCGACATCCGCCTTCTCCGGCCGGGAGAAATCCTTTGCCGAAAATGAGATCATCGTCAGCAAGACCGACCTGAACGGTATCATCACTTATGTGAACGACGTGTTCATTCGCGTCTCGGGTTTCTCCGAGCGTCAGTTGCTGGGCGCACCGCATAATATCATCCGGCATCCCGATATGCCGCGTTGTGTTTTCAAACTTTTGTGGGAAACGATCCAACGCGGACAAGAGATTTTTGCCTACGTCCTTAACCGCTCGAAAGATGGAACCGGCTACTGGGTTTTCGCCCACGTCACGCCGAGCTACGATCTGCAACGCCGGCAAATCGGCTACCATTCGAACCGCCGTGTTCCCTACCCGGATGCGCTGAAGAGCGTGAAGGAAATCTACACCAGCCTGCTCGCGGAAGAAAAGAAACACTCCAAAAACCGCGAAGCCGCCGAGGCCGGTCACGCGCTGCTGCTGGAGATGCTCGCGAGCCACCAAACCGATTACTCAAAATTTGTCTTCGGGCTTTCCCGTCACACCCGGCTTGAGGCCAGCACAACATGAGCGTCAAATATCAAACGTCTGGTCGGACCTCCAAGGTATCCATTTTTTGGCGACAACTCTGGCGGACCCTGCGGCCACGCCTTCGCAGCCGCACCGCCGAAGTCACGGCGATTTGTCGCCGCGTCGCTGAGGGAGATCTGGAGGCCCGGATCACCGGCATGGGCACCCGCACGAATTTCGGCAAGATGTGCCAGGCTATCAACCAAGCTTTCGACATGTCCGACTCGTTCGTGCGTGAAGCAGCCGCTGCGATGGAAAATTGCAGCCGTGATCGTTTCCACCGTCCGATTTTGCTGCGTGGGCTCAAGGGCGCCTATCAGCAAAGCGCAGTCGTCATTAATACCGCCGGACTGAAGATGAAGGAGCACAACGATAACATTGTCTTTGTCCGCGCCCAAGCCGCCGAGAATGCGCAGAGCGTCTGTCGCGTCGCCGCCGCGTGCGAAGAACTCAGTGCGACCACGACCGAGATCTCCGGCCAGACCAGCGATGCCGCGAACACCGCACGCAACGCCGTCGCCGGCATGACCGAGATCACCGACACGTTGCAGGAGCTCACGACCGCGGTCAGCAAGATCGATCGCGTAGTCGAGGTGATCAACAATGTCGCCATGCAGACCAATCTTCTCGCGCTCAATGCATCGATCGAGGCCGCTCACGCCGGCGAACAAGGCAAGGGCTTTGCCGTCGTCGCCTCCGAGGTGAAATCACTGGCAACAGAAACGCACAAAGCGACTGACGAGATCAGCGCTGAGATGAAACATATGCAGGCAACCATGGCACAAGTGACCGAACTGATCGCCAAGATCAGGACGACCATCGAAGGCGTCCATGACACGACGTCGAGTATCGCCATTTCCATCAGGGAACAGGTTCAGGCTACGACCGAGATCAGCAACACCATCACCGAAGTTTCCAATAACTCCGAAGAAGTCTCTCAGCGGATCTCACAGTCGAATGATGAGACAGACGTGGTCGACTTTTCCAAGCAGACCGAGACCGCTGCCTAACCACCTGACGCGGGTTACCACAGAAAACCTCCGAGCAGCTTTCGAAAAGCTGCCGCTGTTTGTGTTGGGGTATGATCAATGGTTCGGCTGACACCGTAGCATTCATCTTCGACGTATTTCTAGGCGGTTTCAGCTAAACTGCAGCCGTTCGAGGTAGGGCGCGCCCAGCGGTCGCGCCCTAACCAAAGACAATTTCAGCCAGATTAATTTTCGGTAATTCGGCTACGGTTTTACTGGAACTACGCTAAGACGTATCCATGCAGTTGAAGGTGGAGCCTGTTGTCTCTAACGGGCTGGTTTGGGAGCGGCTACGATCAAGCCCGATGGGGACATCGGGCTCCACCTTCTGCGCATCGCTCCTCGCTGGAGATTATTCTCCAACTGCATCGTTCCGGCTTAGCGGTATCCATGTAATGTAGCCACCGATGCACACTGATAAACACAGATGCCCCGGAGGATTGTTTTAACGCCGTGCGAGAAGTTTCCTGTTTATCCAGACAGTGAGTGATCAGATCGCCAAAACCCTGACGTTGTTTCTGCCTCAATCTGTGGTCATCTGTGGCTCCCAACTGAATCGTTCCGGCTTAGATGACGTTGCACCGCTCATTCTATATCCTGGTGCTGTCGACCGACACGAAATGGATCGGGGTTATTAAGTCCGCAGAAAATTTTCTGCGATACCGACCATCACCGACCGCCGCATTTACAAGCCCAGGCGCTGGCGAAACAGCCGTGACTGGCGGCGGGAAAGTTCGACGATCTTTCCGCCTTTCAGCTTCGCGCGCAGTGAACCGCTGAACCACGGCTCAACTGATTCGACGCAGCGCAGATTCACGATTTGCGAACGGCTGGCGCGGAAGAAAATTTCCGAAGGCAGACGTTGTTCGAGCTGAGCCAGCGTGCGGTGGACAAAGGGTTCCGAGCCGTCCAGCCACAAACGTGCATGGTTGCCGTCGGCTTCAATGCCGCGAATCGACTCCACCGGGACGAACCAGCAGCGATCGCCATCGCGCACGAAAACTTTTTCGCCAGCCGTCAGCGGAGTATCGAGTGGTTCGGCTTCGCTTTCCGGCACGCTCTCTTCTGTAACCGCTGGTTGCCCGGCGAGGGATTTTTCGGCTCGTTCCAGCGCTTCGGCCAGCCGCTCGGACTCGATGGGCTTCATCAGATAGTCCAGCGCACCAAACTCAAAAGCCCGCAGTGCATGTTCGTCGTACGCCGTGGTAAAAATCACCGCAGGCACACCTGGCCCAAGCGTCGCGAGTAACTCAAAGCCGTTTTCTTCCGGCATCTGCACATCGAGAAATAGGAGTGCGGGCTTGAGCTCTCGAATCGCTTTGCGAGCCTCGTCGGCATTGGCGGCCTCGCCAGCAATCTCGACCTCCGGGTGACGCTTCAGCAGGCGGCGGAGTTCCGACCGGGCCAGCGGCTCATCATCAATGATCAGTGCTTTCATGTTGGATTTAGTGACGGGAAACAGGCGATACCGGCAAATTCACTTCGGCCACCACGCGGTCAGCATCTTCATCGCCGATTACGAACCAAGCCGCATCGCCAAAGAGCAGGTTCAGCCGGTCGCGGAGGTTTTTCAGGCCTGTGCCAGTCGATTCCGAAGCGGTGCCAAGGCGTCCGGGATTCGTCACGCGGAGCCGTAGATGGCCGTCATGCAAGTGAGCCGAGTAGACGATTTCGCCGCCCTGCTTGCGCGCAGCCGGGCCGAACTTAACGGCGTTTTCCACCAGTCCTTGCAGCAACAACGGCGGGATCTGCACGGCCTCGAGACCTGCATCGACCTTGGTCGTGACGGTCAGCCGGTCGCCGAGCCGGAGTTTTTCCAGTTCCAGATAAAGTCCGACCACGCGCAGCTCCTCGGAGAGCGGCACGAGTTTGCGTTCAGCACTCGTGAGCGAGTAGCGCATGATCACCGCGAGTTGCGTGACGGCATCGCGGGCACGTCCCGGGTTTTCGTCGATGAGCGCGCGCAGCGAGTTGAAACTGTTGAAGAGAAAATGCGGGTTGATCTGCCCTTTAAGCGCATGGAGCTGCGCTTCGCGTGCGGCCGCAGTTGTCTCGACCTGCAAGACTTCGAGGTTTCGAGCCCGCTGGAAATAGTAGATCGCGAGCAGCCCCGAAAACCACAGGATAGTCACAAGGGCATTCTGCATGATCATGAACCCAACCATAGCCCCTACTCCAATGCGCTCGAAGTCTTCCGCAAAAATCTCACGGCAGGGAAACCAAACGATTAGCGCCACCACAAGGCCCATAAACAGCGCCGCCAAGTAACCTTGGAGAAATAGACTTTTCCACCCGCGATCGAATAGGCCGCGCCAGTGCATCCATTTCCAAATCAAATGCGAGGAGAACGCCTGGGCGAGATGGTCAAAGGCTTCCAATGAGAGAGCCGCCGTCATATCGATCGCAGGCCGCTTCGCACAATAGATCGCCATCACGATGAGACGCAGGATCAGAAATAATCCCCAGCCCACGAGCTGAGAAAACAGATAGTATTTGAATTCGTTTTTTTGGGAAGCGGACACGGGGAAGAGCATTACAACTCTGTCGTTAGCCAGCGTGAAGACGAGTCTTTCGCAGCCTGCGGTCAATTCGAGCCGTTATCGGTCATCCGAGTCCGAAATCGGCACTCAAGCTCGGCGGCTCGCGAGGACTTCGCCGACCACGGTTTTCAGCTGCTCGGTGGTAAACGGCTTGGGCAGAATGCGGTTAACTTTCAGGTCTTTCAGGGCCAGCAAATCTTCGTCTGACACCCGTCCACTCATCACCACGATACAGACCGTACCCGGCAGAGTGCGCACTTTTCTGACCAGATCGACGCCGCTCATGCGAGGCATGCTCAAGTCGATCAACAGCAGATCATAGCCAGGGCCACCGGCCGACAACTCCTTCCAGGCGTCCTCGCCGTCGCCACACTGCGCGACGATATAGCCCTGACGCTGGAGTATCCGCGACGCGGAGCTGGAGATGAGCATTTCATCTTCCACGATCAGTATCCGACAACCGGTTACAGCGATCGGTGCCACGGTCTGGATCCGCTCTTCGATCCTCGGCAGGGGCGGATGGGTTTCGCGACGCGGCAGGTAGACATGGAAGGCCGTGCCCTCATCGGGTTTGGAATCCACCACGATCTCGCCGCCAGCATCATTAACCTGATGCCAGACCGTGGAGAGACCCAGTCCGGTTCCCTTACCAACTTCTTTGGTGGTAAAGAATGGTTCGAATATCCGGTCCACGATCTCGTGCGGTATGCCCGCGCCGTTATCCTCCACCGTAAAACGCTGCCAGCCGGTAAGCCCATCGCGGCTCACTCCAACGCGGGGCGGGCGGGCCCCAGGGGGCAGCTCGGCGACGCTGACCCGCAACTGGGGCCGCCAGCTCGGATCGGAGTGATTTCCAAGTTTTTCCAACAGGGCATCGCGAGCGTTCAACACGAGGTTGAACACGATCTGGTTAAAATCAGTCGGGTTAAACGCGACTGCAGGCAGATCGGCAGGCAGGTCGTTGATCCACTCGATGCGACGATCTATCATCGTCTTGAGCAAAGCCTCGCAGTTGGCCACCGCTTCGGTGAGGCGCACCGTGCGAGCAGGATCATCTGTCTTGCGACCAAAGGCCAGCAAGCGCTTCGTCAGATCGGCCGCGCGTTGGGCAGATTGGTCGATAATGTTTAGTTCGGCAGGCGTAACAACGACAGGCGGCTTGGCCGAGCGCAGCAAGCTGGCCGTGGCCATGATCGGTGTGAGCAGGTTGTTGAATTCATGGGCGATACCTCCGACCAGCTCGCCGAGCGCGCGCAACCTTCGCGATTTCGCGATCTCCTGATCCATCAAACGCCGCTTGGTGATATCGGCCGATAACACGCACAAACGATTCGCGCCCTTGGCTGTTCCCAGCGGCATCGTCGCGACTTCTAGTACCCGTTGCGACACGGATAACCGCGTCTCCCAGCGCGACGGTTGGCTATTTCCCCGATGACGCGTGATCGCCTCGTCGAGATAGCCGCGCATTTCCTTGGTGAAGTTAAGTTCGTCCAGCAAGTGCCCGGCCGAGGCGTTTTTTTCGAGCGCAAAAAGCAACGACGCTTCCTGGTTAAGCGAGACGAGAGTGGCCGTGCCTTGTTCGGGAATATCGAGCACCACGGTTGCCAGCGGGTGTTTGTCGTAGAGAGCCGCGAGAAGCGACCGTTGCTCGGCCAACTCCGAGGCCTGCCCGGCGATCCGCTGTGAAAGCGTGCGTTGCCGCAAAAATCCCCACAAGGCACCCGCCGCGATCAAAGCGAGAGCCGCCGCCGCATAACTCACGATCTGCAACGGTGTGAGTTTCTCGTCCACATAATGACCGAACCATTTCTGATAGATATCGTCGAATTCGCCCTTGCGATGAAGGACCGCCAAGCCCTCGTTGAAACGCGCCAGTAATAACGCGTCGCCCTTCCGCACCGACAGGCAGTACCGCACATCATAACCGGGCACGCCTTCAAGGATCTTTAAGTTCTTCAGACCGAAACGGTCGATCACTGTCACCGCCGTCAACCGTGACATCACCACCGCATCGCAGTCGCCCGCTGCCAGCAAGCGCACCTGTTGCTCGGTAGTTGGCGCGTACAACCTCAACGCCTCCGGCTGCCGCTCCATCACATAAAGCTCACCCACCGTCCCTTTCTGGCCAACTCCCACCCGTCGACCCTTCAGATCGTTGGCGCTGCGGATATTTTTTTCGTCGATGCGCACCACCACCACCGTTTCGAAACGCAGGATTGGCACCGAAAAATCCACCTGTGCCCGCCGCGCCGGCGTCTCGCCCCAAAACGGAATCGCATCCACCCGACCCGACAACAACGACTCACCCAACTCGGGGCCAGGCATCGCCTGCCACTCAACTTTGAATCGCATCTCCCGAGCCACCGCATTGACCAGATCGATGGCAAAACCCCTCAACACCTTGTTCTCATCCTGAAACGAATAGGGATGAAACATTTCCTGGGAACCAATTGTTATCGGCAGGCTCATATCCCGCTCTTGAGCTAGCGTAAATAGAGGCCCTGCCACGGACAGCATGCCCCAGATCCAGACCCGCCTCAACATCGCGGTCCAGCGCTGAAGCCCGCTTAAAATCCCGGTATTGCGTATCACAAAAAAATGGTGAGCTTCACACTGCATGTGGAAGAAACTACTGCTAGGGGCACTGGTGTTTATTGTCGCTATTCAATTGATACGCCAGCCGAAAAACCTCGGTGCCTCCGCCGGTCCCGCCGACCTGATCGTCAGCACCGCACCAGACCCCGAAGTCAGTCGTCTCCTCCAAACCGCCTGCTACGACTGCCACTCGAACACGACGCGATACCCTTGGTACGCTGAGATCCAGCCCATCGGCTGGTTGCTCGCCAGCCACGTCAAAGAAGGCAAGGAACACCTCAACTTCTCCACGTTCGGCCTGCTAACGCCCAAGCGCGCCGCCCACAAACTCAAGGAATGCGCCGAAGAAGTCACCGAGGGCGCCATGCCGATCTCGTCCTATAAACTCACCCACCCCGACGCCCGCCTGACTCCCGCCCAGCGAAAACTCCTTGGCAACTGGTTCGGCCTCGAACGCTCAAAATTCCCAGCCGAATAGAAACAAACGCAGTATCGCGCTTCCGCCCTCTGGGTCCACAAAATCGGGGTGGGCTCAAACAAAACAGCTACGCGCTCTATAAAGACCTCCTTCCTGATTTCCCCATTTTATTCCGATGGCACGACCCGCCCGCCTTTGAGCGCCCGTTCACCCTCGCACTCAGGTGAACCACGATCCAGATCGCGGCAGATTTGCGGACGCCGATCATAGATCGTACAGAAATACCCGCACCGCCCCTCGTCGTCTTTCTGCAGTTCCAGCGCCGCGCAATGTCCATTCTGCATCTTCAAATAAGCCCGATGCCCGACGAAATGCGCCACCCGCTCAGCCTCGTCACCGAACCGTTCCCAATCGTCCCCACTCACACGCACAAACGTCTCAAGCTGCGAGTGACAACACACGCCGCAAGCCAGACAGTTTAAGGGAAGTTCATCGTTCACAGTTTGAAGTTCGCGGTAGAAAACTTCGCCAGTTTCCACGCCAGAGGCAAGCCACACGCAAACGTGCCTTCTAGCCCTAGCCGTTGAAACGCACTCGTTCTCTTTGACCCGTCCTTCAAACTCTACTGGGGGTAGGGCAAGGCGTCCCTGCCGATCCGTTTCGACAAGCTCAAGGCCCTGAGCCAGTCGAAGGGCCGCGGCTCACCGGGACGGCTCGCCCTACCCTCAATCGCTAAATCTCAATCGACGCTGCTCTTGGCCGTAACGATGCAGTTGAAACATAATCTCCAGCGAGGAGCGCTGTGCAGAGGGTGGAGCCTGATGTCCTCATCGGGCTTGATCGAAGCCGCTCCCAAACCAGCCCGTTAGAGACAACGGGCTTCACCCTCAACTGCATCGTTACGGCTAAGCCCTGCGGCAGAATTCTTAACCCTTCCCTGCTTCATAACCGATTTGTAACAGATCGATTGGTTTTTGTCGTGGCAACGCGGCTGGTTTTTAGCCTGAATCGCAGCATGGCCATCAGCGTTCACTCCAGCGCAAAAACTCTTGGTAGCGGCGGCAAGGTTATCGGCACCCTGTTTTTCAGCGTCTTCCTCACGATGGGCCTCTTTTTTGAGGTTATGGTCGTGAAGCATACAGTGAAAAACCTCGCAACCTTCGGATGGAACCAAACCCAGGCCACGATCCTCGCCTCGGAAATTACACCTCCTAAAGACGACGAGTCCGACCCAACGCTCCACGTACGCTACACTTACATCGCGGGCGGCTCGCAATTTGAAGCGCAGCAGTATGCCCGTGACGCCCTCGCCCACGAGACCCGCGACGCTTACCAACTCGTCGAGCGCTTCCAGCCCGGCGTGCAAGTGCCTTGTTGGTTTAACCCCCAAAACCATTCCGAATCGGTCTTGGCGCGTAAAAGTCCGCTTCAGGCACTGCTCGTGTTATTCCCGCTCATCTTCGTGGTAATAGGCGGCGGCGGAATCTGGGCCCTCTGGTTTTGGCGAGGGAAAAAAAGCAACCCCGAGAATAACGCACCCCAACAACCCATCTCTAACCGCCCGCCAGCGACTGGTACCAGCCGCCTCGCGATGGGAATCTTCTTCAGCATCTTTTTGCTTGTCGGTGTTGGTGTGGGTTATGGTTTCTTCGTTCGCCCGGTGATAAAGATCGTCGCAGCCCGGAACTGGCCAACGGTATCCTGCGAAATTCTGTCAAGCCGGGTGAAAACGCATTCGAGCGACGACGGCAGCACCTACAGTGTCGATGTCGTCTATCGTTACACGTATCAGAATCGTACCTACACGGCCAACCGCTACCATTTCTTTACCGGCTCTTCTAGTGGCTATGATGGCAAGGCCAAAGCCGTGCGTCGTTTTCCGGCGGGCGGTCACGCCTCCTGCTTCGTCAATCCCGCCGACCCGACCGAAGCCGTGCTGGAGCGCGGTTTTACCACTATGCTTTGGTTCGGGTTTATTCCGTTGATTTTTGCCGTGGTGGGATTTTTTGGCGTGCTTCACGCAATCAAAGGAAAAACCAACCCGCACCTGCCACCAAAACATGCCTTCAACACGAGCGTGCGAAGCGGTGGTGCGGATCCAACGTTCACCAACACCGATACCGCAGGCCCAGGCACGCTCCAGCCCAGCGCCTCGCCCAAGGTGAAACTGTTCGGCCTCGCTTTCGCCGCAGTGTTTTGGAACGGCATCGTTTCTGTCTTTCTGTTTAATGTGAGTTGGAGCGGTATGGGACTGTTCATGGGGCTGTTTCTTCTGCCTTTCATCGCAGTCGGTCTGGGTCTGATCGGCGGCGTGTTCTACCAGGCCATGGCGCTCTTCAATCCGCGCCCTCGCCTCACGGTAAGCCGCACCATCGCGCGGCCCGGCGACACGATCGAGCTCTCTTGGGCAATCGAAGGCCGCATCGATCGACTCCAGCGCCTGCAAATCTCGCTCGAAGGCCGCGAGGAGGCCACGTACCGGCGGGGAACCGATAATGTTACGGACAAGGAAGTGTTCGCGCGTATCCCATTACTCGATACCGTTGATCCCATAGCGATGCATAGTGGTTCGGCCAAGCTCCAGATCCCGCCCGATGCCATGCATTCGTTCAAATCGGCAAACAATAAGATCGTCTGGGCCCTCATGTTGCACGGCGAGATCCCGCGCTGGCCCGACATCAAAGACGAGTATCCCTACGGAATTGCCCCCAAGCCTCTCGCCAAATGAGCAACGACGAACTCGGACTTTTCATCGACAATGATCGCAAGGTTTTCGCGCCCGGTGAGACACTGGAGCTCTCCGTGCTCTGGGCCCTGCCCGCCAAACCCGATTCCCTCGAGATACGACTTTTCTGGTACACGCGCGGCAAGGGCACGGAAGATGTCGAAGTCCTTGCGACCGAGAAAATCGCCTCCTCCGCCGCAGCCGGCGAGAGCAAGGTGCGTTTCGCCCTGCCCGCCGCACCGTATTCGTTTTCGGGAAAACTGATTTCTCTCCTCTGGGCGGTCGAACTCGTGGCCGAGCCCGGCACGCGTTCCACCCGTTGTGAGTTCACGCTTAGCCCGACTGGGACGGAAATTTTGCTGGGGCGGTGAACCACTGGCCGCAAAGCCGGTCTAGTGTTCTCCAGTCCCCCAACTTCCTCACCAGCCTGTGAATTCCAGTCATTCGGCGCTCATTTGCCTAAGTCGTCCGCTCAGTCTATCAACTGAGGCGAGCGGCTTTTCTCTGTCGCCATGATCCTCGCCCGCGACAACCCCTTTTCCACTGACCGCGTGCTGCGCGAGCGCTACCGCCTCAGCGAACGCGAATGGTCACGCCTGCAAGAGAAACTGAGCTACCACTGCGGGCGCGGCGCTTTGGTGGGACCAAAAGGTTCTGGCAAAACCACCTTGCTCGAAGATTTCAAGGTTCGCCTCAGCCACCCCGGCCGACGCATCACGCTGATCCGCTTAAGCGCAGAATCACCAATTCTACCGCACGCTTTTGACAAGACCTTTTTCGCCAAGCTCGATCATAACGACGCGTTATTACTCGACGGCGCCGAACAATTGTCGTGGCTCAAATGGTTCTGGTTCCGCTGGCATACACGCCACGCCGGCCTTGTCATCGTGACCACGCATCGCGTCGGGCGGCTTCCCATGCTGCACCGCTGCTCGACCACGCCCATGCTTTTACGCACACTGGTTCGGTCGCTCGGCGAGGACCTGCCGCACGCCGAAGCTGCCACGCTGCACCGTCGCCACCGCGGAAACATCCGCGAGGCCCTGCGCGAACTCTACGACCGACACGCAGAAAAAAACACGGGTGTGCTTTCCACGCCAACCTCCCTCGTGTAGGGGTTAGGGCATGGATTGTTATCAGAAAGCCCGCGAGTTGATCGACACCGCCCATGGCGCAGACCCGAAGCGCACCGCCGACGGCCGCGCAGCCGAACTAGTCTACGCCGACAACATGGAACGCTGGGTCGCGCAAGTCGCCCCCGAGGGCGCACCTGTGCTACGCCTCGCCGCCCGCTGCCAGCATCTTGAACGCTGGACCGTGCCACGCGCCAGTTTTCCCCTGGATAAACCCGGTTACCACGCGTGGCGCAAATCGCTCTACAAAAAACAGGCTGATCGCGCCCGCGAACTGCTCTTGCAAGCCGGTGTGCCCATCGACGAAGCCGATGAAGTTGCCACGTGGGTCTCCAAGACCGGCTTGAAAACCAATCCCGGTACGCAAGCCCTCGAAGACGCCGCCTGTCTCGTATTTCTGGATACAGAAATCCCCGGCTTCGCGACACTGCACCCCGAATACACCCGGGAAAAGTACATCGACATCATTCGCAAGACCTGGCGCAAAATGAGCCCACGCGCTCACGAGCTCGCCCTCACGATTGCGCTGCCTGCCGACCTCGCCGCCCTCGTTCAGGAAGCTATCGCTGGCTAACGAAGCTTAGACGTAAAGATGTAGCTGAAGCATGTTCTCCAGCGTGGAGCGGTGTGTAAACGGTGGAGCCCGATGTCCTCATCGGGCTTGATCGAAGTCGCTCTCAAACCAGCCCGTTGGGACAACGGGCTCCACCCTCAACTGCATCGTTACGGCTAAGTGGCATCCGCGCGCGACACCGCCAACGACCATTTGGTTACAGGCGTAACGAAAATTTTCCCGTTTTTGTTTTAGCAAAAAACGAAACGCCGCCGCGAGTTACTGCGTCTGGATGGATATATAACGTATCCGCCATGAATGATTCGCTCTACTTCCGTTTGGTGCTCGCCACCGTTTTCGTCGGTGCTCTGCTCGCGATTTTTGATCCGGCTAATCGCTCGACCACCGTCACCTCAGCCCAACCCGCGCCTGCAACAACGAGCCAGATAGCTTCGGCTAGTTGATGGAACTTCTCACCGTTGTCCGCAGTCGTTAACGGCGCCGACACTTCAGGTCGGCCAACCACAATTCCAACCAGCGTGAACCTACGCGTCTGGCCAACCCCGCCGCCCATGCGCGTTCACCGCCAGGCGGCGGTTTCAATTTGCAACCTCTCGATCAGCGCTAAAAACCCGCTGCTTGAAACAGCGTTCGGGACATGTCTTGTTGCTCGTGCCACCTGCGGCATCGAAATCTCATGGTTAAAATCACCGGCGAATATCAAGGCGACCTGCACTGCTTCTCGGTCCACGAGCCCTCTTCCAACACGCTCGTAACCGATGCGCCCAAAGACAACCAAGGACGCGGCGAAGCGTATTCGCCCACGGATCTTGCAGCCACCTCACTCGCCACCTGCATTCTGACCACGATGGCCATCGTCGCGCGCAAACACGGCCACGAACTGCGTGGCGCACGCTTCGAGGTGACCAAAATAATGTCGACCGACGCACCCCGGCGCATCGTAAAGTTGCCCGTAGAAATCTGGTTACCGATAGCAAAAAGTTCGATGCCCGCCGCGTTGGTGGGTCTGCTCGAACGCACCGGCGAGACCTGCCCGGTCGGCCAGAGTCTGCATCCCGCGATCGAAAAGCCTTTCACGATTCACTGGGCAGGCGAATAACCACTAGACAGAAGGTAGGGCGCATTATCCTTAATGCGCCGGAGCGACCCAATTCCGGCACGGCGGCTTAGCAAGCCGCCCTGCCCCAGAAAAACTCACAAAAAAACCGCCAAGACGCTGAACGTCTGGCGGAACTTGATCGAGGGAAACACTGCGCGAGGCAGCGTTCGCTCTGCGGCCGGTTCACTTTTTCTTGTTCGCGGCGGCCTTGGCTTTCGTCGCTTGCTGCGAGGTGATCAACTGCTGCTTCTTCTTGCTCACGTCGTCGTTCTTCGACTGTTTTTGCGAGGCCTTTTTCTGTGTGGATTTCGGTGATTTATCGCCCATGGTGGGTTTCCTTTTTCGTTGGATTGACTCGCCTTCGGAATGTTCGTTTCCCCGAGAGCGTCTCTGTTCATCCCTGAGAATCGCTCCGATGTAAACAAGCGTTGTGCCCGTTTAGCCCTTGAGCGCACCGTCTGTGATGCCTTTTACCAGGTGTTTTTGCAGGAGCAGGTACACGATCAGAATCGGGAGCGTAACCATCACGATACCGGCAAAAAGCATGCCGTAATCGGTGTGATATTGCGCCGCGACCGAGAGGTTGCCCAGCCCAAGCGGCAGCGTGCGGACGCTCTCTTCGCGCGCACCCGAAGTGAACATAAACGCGAAAAAATATTCCTTCCAAATGCCGATGAACTGGAAAATTGCCACCGTGATCAAGCCCGGTCGCGCCAACGGCAACATCACACGCCAAAAAGCCGAGGTCTCGCTGCAACCATCCACCACCGCCGCCTCATAAAGCGAACGCGGCAATGCGCGGAAAAATCCTGCGAGAATGAAAATCGCAAACGGCAGACCGTTGGCAGTGTACACAAGGATAAGGCCAAGCTTCGAGTTGAGCAGCCCGATGCTGCGCAGTTCGAAAAACAGCGGCACGATGCTCAGCTGCACCGGTATCATCAGGCCCGCGAGAAAGAGCCCGTAAAGGACGTTGCCCAGTGGATGATAAAACCGGCTCAACGCATACGCCGTCGTCGAGCCGAGCGCCAGTATCGACGCCACCGATACACTCGTCACGAGAACGCTGTTGAGAAAATATTCGCCAAAGTGCGCTTCGCGCCACGCTTGCTGGTAGTTTTTCCACTGCAACGCATCCATCGAAGGCAGCGCAAAGGCGTTGCGGAAAATCGCGTCGTCCGGTTTGAGCGACGAATACGCGACCCACAGCATCGGATAAACGACCCAGAGGAAATAGCCTGCCAGCACGAAAAAGATCATGCCGTGGGAAAGTGAGAAGCGCTGGTTTCGCACCGCGTCACACAAGGCACCAGCCGCGTCGGGCGCAACCCTGAGTTAATCTAATGAGATCCAAAACATCCGCTTTAAACCACTGACCATAAGATCTATAGGCTCACATTTATTCACCTATCTTTTTCCGGCACGCTCCCTGCATAGACATGCTCTGTTCATATTTTCTCACCCATGCCTACAGCACGACGGAAATCCCAAATCTACCCCGTCACATTCGCGACCAGCCCGTGCCTCGCGAATCGTTTCTGTACTCAAAGTGACCGCACCCACAAGCGACTGACTGCCTCGGCTCTCCCATGGCGGATGGCCAGAGATCAATAACCAATCCTTGTCTACTAAACCTAGTAAGGCGCACCCAGTCGGTGTGCCTGCTGAACGCGCCCAAAACTTGCGTCGCGTCGTATCTCAAACCTTTTCCAGCCACCGAACGATGAACGCTCCAGCCATATACCTTGGCCTCCAGCCAGGCTTCAAACATCTGCCACCGATCGAGCTCTATAACCTGCTCATACCGGTAGGCCGCCATCCCGTCGGCTCCACAGTCTCACGCAAGACCCTTGAGGCACACGGCTTCATGCCTTCAAGTTTTGCCCACGCCATGCCGAACCAGTCGAAATCTAACAACCGGTCCGCCTAAAACGGGCACGCGCAGAGAGCGCTTATTTTCTGCCAAACCGCAGCCAACGGCGGTGGCGTGAGCGGATATTTTCGCTATACATCGAGTAAGCTGGATCGATGCTGGACAGGTTTCGCTCCTCGGTTTTCGCACGCACCCAGTACACGAACGCCAAGCCCGCGAGCATGAACAGATTTCGCACGCCATGCGTTGTGATCGCCTGGCCGCCGATATGGAACAACACAGTGCCACGCCCATCCACCCACGGCAACGCGATCAGGAAAAATGCGCAAATTTTGGTGATATAAGCTGGGTGCCGCGTGAAATAATACGGCCCCTGCGTCACGATGCCGCGGTGCGTGAGATTGGAAAAACGCAGGCCGAACGAAATCGTTGCCCAGACAAATATCGCCTCAAAAATCAAAATCCCGAAGCCACACGCATAGAAAAGCGGCAGGCTGTAGTTCATTAATTTCGATTCCCAGTTACCGTCCGACCAATAGCCTAGGTACAAATTTCCCACGGGTGTCCAGAAGGGCTGGTAGCAGATCAGCGCCGCCGTCCAGCCCAGAGCCGTCGGTTCAGCCGAGCGCACATGCGACTGAATCCACCGCAACGTGAGCACGTAGCCACAGGCGACAAAGGCGAGGTCGATGCTGAAGAGAAAATTGTGCAAATAATGATGCAGCGCGAGAAACCCGTTCGCAGCGGCCACCCCACTGTTATTCCAAAACTGCTGGAACGCCTCCCCGTGTTCTGGCCGCCAGTGCAAGCCAGGCAGGTTGGAACACAAATATGTGAACATGAGCGGCATGAAAAAGCCCTTCACCGCCCACGTGCGCAGATGGTTGTTAACCTTGGGCCAGTTGACGTTCTTATAGTCGAACAACACCACACGCCCAAAATTCCAGTAGCCATCATGCGGGTCGTTCAAACGCGCATCGACAAAAAAGAAATAAACCGCGCATACGCCCAACACCCACGGGCCAGCCAAGCGACAGAGCGAAAAAAAGTTGCCATAGAAACCGCCGTCCGAGGCGAGGCTCTGATTGTACTCGGGAAACACCCAGTAAAGCAGCGCCAACAACAGGATCGTCACGCCGAGGCCGAGCAGCTTGGTCAAAGTTCGTCCTAGCGAATAGTTATGCTGCTTCGTGATGCCGTCGATCGGTCCTTCGTTGGCTTTTGGCCACAACAAAAGCGCGTCGCACACGATCATCGGCACCGCGGTGAAGCCCAACAAAATCAAGCCTTCCCAGTAACGGCTCAACTCATGCAGTCCGAGGCTCGGATCCGCGTTGTTGAGTTGATTTATAACCAGGCCATACCGGTTAAGCCAAATCACGCCGAGGACGAAACCGAAGACACCGACCCAGCCGGTGATCGCCGACGGAATGAAGTCAGGCCGGGCATTCGCCGGCAGTGCAGGAGTGGAGGCCTGGGATTTGTTCGAGGGCATGCGACGGAAGGCAGTTGAACGAGTCCCCGTGCTGGCCGCAAGCAAACCGTGTTACTTCAAGCCGGAAGGCCCCTCACAATCAACGCTAGGCACCCGTTTGCCTGGGCCACTATCGCAGATGCGTTTGTCATCTATTAAATGACAAACGTCTTCCAGAACCACTTTTTACGAGGGTATTTGTCGGAAGACTCGATGCATCCACTTGTCATTTAATAGATGACATAACTGTTGGGTACCGCCAATAACTGCTGGCGGTAAATGGGTTAGTCGCGGACGACGTCGCGCTGGCGCATCACGCGCAGGACGACCGCCGAACCAATCAGCACCAACACAAACATGATCACCGCAACCGCTGTAGCGCGGCCGACTTCGAATTCCTTGAACATGGTCGCCACCATGAGCGTACTGAGTACGTGCGACTGGCTGATCGGGTCCTGCGAAGTCAGCAGCCAGATCATTTCAAACGTGTTCAGTCCGGCCACGACGATAAACACCGCTGAGATCGCAAGCACATCCCAGATGAGCGGCAGCGTGATGGTGATAAACTGACGCCACGCCGGAGCCCCGTCGATTTCGGCCGCCTCGTACAGCTCGGGGTCGATGCCCTGCATGGCCGCGAGGTAGAGCACGAGGTTAAAGCCACACGCCATCCAGATGTAGATTGGAATCAAGGCACGGTAGAGATTGTCCTGCGACAACCAGGGGTAAGCGGCAAACGAGCTCAACCAATCGTTATGCAACCAGGCACCGATTTTGACCAGCGAAGCATTGACCAAGCCTCCGTGCGGATCATAGGCGTTCATCCAAAGAAGCGTCGCCGCAATGCCGCCGAGCAGATTGGGAAACAGGAAAACGGCTCGGAAAAAATTCGCGCCAAAAACCCCGCGATGAATGAGCGTCGCCAGCAACAGCGAAAGCGGCACCACCACGAGCGTCGGCACCACCATGATGTAGAGGTTGTTTTTCAGCGCGTACCAGAAGGTGTCGCTCTCCAGCAGCAACCATTTGAAGTTGAACAGGCCGACCGCGGTGCGCGTCCCACCGACACCATCCCAGCGCGTGAAAGCCCACAGGAATGCCTGCACGCCTGGCAGGATCACAAGCAGGCCAAACAAGACCAGCGCCGGTCCGACAAAACCACTCGCCATCGGTAGATGCAGCCTACCCAGATGCCCTTCGGCCCGGAACGCCACTCCACCCTCGCGACGGCGGGCCCGGCTGCGTTTTGCGGCCTCCCAGCCCAACCAACCAATCGACAGCGACAGGACAAGGAGTAGTAGCACCGATTTCCAGCGATGTTTTACCCTTACACTCGTGGGATTGAGTTCGCGGATGTGTTGCGACTGGGCTGCTGCTTCGAGTCGCTCGCCATATTCCTGCGGCGTGATGCGCCCGGTCATAAGCTGCTGACGCAGGTCGTTCATCGACTGCTCCATCAGGGCGAGAAAGGCCGAGGAAACCGGTCGGCCGCCATCGAACGAACCGGGAGATTTGGCAATCAAGGCGGCGACATCGCGCATCGCGTCGGAGAAATCCGTGATTCGAGTTTCGTTGAGCGCAGCCGTGGCGTCCTGCGAACGGGCAAAGGCTCGTGCGCGTTCCCGCGAGGTTAGGAAACGAAAGAAATCCACCGTGGCTTGTTCGCGCGCCGGGTCGGTTTTTTTGAAAACGAAATAGTAGCTGCTCTGTGCCTGTAGCGTATCCGGATGGGTGATACCGTCGGGAAACACGGGGAAGTTCATCGCGCCAATCGAGAAACCGGGAGGAATTTTACCGCGAACCTCGCTGCCTAACCAAGAGCCGGCGACTGTCATGGCAGATTTTCCATCGAGGAAGGCCTGCTCGGCGGCGGTGTGCGTCATGCCTTCCCAGCCTTTCACCATGAAGTTCACCGCTGCACGCTGTTGCACCTCGGCGGCGCGAATGAAGCGTGGATCGCTGCGGGTGCCCGGCGCGAGTTCGTTGTAGGCCCGGTAACCTTCAGGACCGACGAGGTTGTAGTAGGCCGCCCGCAAAAACGAATCGCCGTAGCGCATATAAACGCCGGGCAATGTCATCGGCGCGATGCCTTGGGCGCGGATTTTTTCGCAGAGCTTGAAGAATTCGTCCCATGTCTGCGGCGCTTCCCAGCCATGCTGGGCGAACATTTCTTTGTTATAGAAAATCGCCCAGACCGCGTGAGCAAAGGGCACGCTGTAGACGTGGCCGTCACGACTCCAGCGGTTCAAGACGCCGGGTAGAAAACGATCGCGCCAACGACCCGTGCCTTCCCAATCCGGCCCGTCGAGATAGGGCGCGAGGTCGACCACCTGGTCTGAGGCGATCAACTTGTCGTAGAGCAAATCCGCATCGCTCGCATCCGGCAGATCGCCGGCCATGACGCGGATGCGCATTTTTTCGTGTACGCGAGCGTTACCAGTTAAATTAACACGCACGTCGGGCCGGAGTTTTTCAAACAGCCGCGCCGTCTCTTCGAAAAACGCACTGCCATACGCCTGAGCTTGGATCGGGATGTCGATCTCGATGGACGCAGGCTTGGACGTATTTTCGTCCACCGCAGAGGCACAAACCACAGTGCTCGTGCCCGCCACGCTAAATAGGCAGGCAAGCAGGACGCAGACGAAACGTAGAGTTGAACTAAACAAGATGGGGTTGCGGATGGGTTACTGACATTGGCTACGTTAAGCGGTGAAGCAATGCCATGAACATTTTGGCGGCACGCAACAGCTCTGAAGAACTTCGGTCGTTTTTTCGACGCTGATTTGCGTCTGCCTTTTCGTTTACCAAAACGTCACGCAGCCAACGCACGGTTGTAACACACAGCAGCTAAAACAGCGGCATGTTGCCAAACCCTGCGACAAGAGTCGCTCTGCTACTCAAGACCCGCGCGTCGCACGGAAAAATGGCACGGCTGTTTGCCACGCTCGCGATCCTGTCTTTCGCCGGTGGCGCGTCCACCGTCCGGGCATCGCAGGAAAAGCCGACCGTCCTAACTTTTGGCCAACTCGTGGCGTGCCCGATCACCGGTGTGGTTTTTCAGGATCCTGAAAAAAACGTGAGCCCGCTGACAGATAGTATCCGCACCGCCATCGGAAAACCGGTCTTGGTCACCGGTTATATGTTGCCACTGGTTATGGAAAAGGGCCGCGCGCGCGAACTGTTGCTTATGCGCAACCAAATGAGCTGTTGCTACGGCCAGACTCCGGCAGCCAACGAATATCTTGTGATCAAAACTCCCGCTCCTGGCCTGCCCGTGACCATGGATACTCCCGTCGCCCTTCAGGGCACGCTCCGGGTTTCTCCCGTGGTGATGGGTGGAACCTTGGTCGAGTTCTTCCACCTCGACAACGCCGCGCCTGCCTCGCGCTGAGCCCAAAATTCGATGAACAACCTAAACTCCCTTTGCGCCTTCGCCTGCGTTGGTTTTTTAACCAGCGTCGCATTCTTCGCAACCGAAACCAACGCCAAGAGCCTGGGCTGGAACGCCGACGCCCTCAGAGGCGAGCTCAACTCGGTGCAACAACTGCCGGACGCTATTAACGATATCGCTGAGCTGAAATTCTCCGATTTTTTTGTCAGCCCAGTCGGCCCGCGTGGCTTGACCTACACCGACACGATCAAGCGCCTCGACGGCCAGCGCGTGCGTATTCTCGGTTTCATGGTTCGGCAAACGCGCCCTTCTCCCGGTGTTGCAATGGTAGCGGCTTATTCCTTTGCCACCCACGAGGGCGAATACGGCCTGTGCGACGACCTGCCGCCAGCGACGCTCTTCATCCAGGTTCCAAAATATTCCGATCTCGCCGTGCCGTTCACGCCCGGTCCGCTCCTGCTCACCGGCCGCCTGGAAATCGGGCCCCGCCAGGAGACCGACGGACGCATTTCCCATGTTCGTCTGTTACTCGATCCCGAAATTGTCACCGAAGTTTACGAACCAGTAAAAACCGCCACATCAACGAACTAATTTCCCCTCCACATGAAAACACGCCTGACCAACCTCCTCGTGGGTTCCGCCCTCGTCGCCGCCTCCGCTGCGACCGCCTTGGCCGCACCCACAGTTTCCCGCCTCACACCGCCCAGTTTGATGTTCTCCACCGGTGAAGCCGGCGCGCCCTACATCGCGCGATTTCTGCCCGGACAACGCTTCGATCTCCAGGCCACGATCCGACCCGATAGTGGCCAGACGATCACTGGCGCAACTTTCCTAATCGATGGCAAAAAAGTCGCTGGCTCCATCACGCTGACCGCGTGTAACTCCGCCGGTCTTCCCGCCAACACCGTAGCTCCCACGCTTCGCGCTTACAGCCAGCAACGGCCTGGCGTGCATACCATAACCATCAAAGCTACCCAAAGCGACGGCCAGACCGTCAGCGCCAAAGGCGAATTTGAAATCGCCGAGATCGAGCGCAACGGCCGCCGTGCGAAAAACATCATCGTCATGATCGGCGACGGCATGGGCATCGCGCACCGCTCCGCCGCCCGTGTCATGTACAAAGGTGTCTTTCAGGGCAAAACGCTCGATCCACTCGAAATGGATGACATGGATGCGACGGCCTTCGTGAAAACGGCCTCGCTGAACTCGATCATCACCGATTCAGCTCCCGGCGCTTTTTGCTACTCCGGCGGCAACAAAGCCAACAACAATCAGGAAGGTGTTTTCCCCGACGACACGACGGACAAATTTGATAATCCCCGCGTTGAGCTAATTGGCGAATACCTTGCCCGCACACAGGGGAAATGGCTCGGCATCGTCACCACGGCCGATGTTTTTGACGCCACGCCCGCCGCCTTCGGCGCACATACTCAGGACCGCGGTGCCGGCACGGGCATCTGCGACGGTTACTTTGACGAACATGTCGCCAGTTCTAATCTTCGCGTACTTCTCGGCGGTGGCCGCAAATGGTTTCTCCCGAACAGCACGCCTGGCAGCGCGCGCAGTGCAGCGAATGACTCAATCCTCCCCACCGAACTCGCCAGCGCCTGGGGCGTCGCCACCGGTGCGAGCGATCCGGCGCGTAATCTGATCGGCGATTTCCAAACCGCTGGTTTCACCTATGTGCCCGATCGCGCCGCACTCGGCACCGTTTCATCCAGCACGACCAAGCTCCTCGGTCTTTTCGCCCTCTCAAACATGAACGTCGCCAAGGACAAACTCGACGGCCGCCGCGGCGTGATTCCGGCCGGTTCGACTCAATCAGTCGTCGCCGATTACGGTTTCCCGGATCAGCCACTCCTTGAAGAAATGACTTCGGCGGCGCTCAACGTTCTCTCGAAAAATCCACGCGGTTTCGTGCTGATGGTCGAAGCGGCTTCTATCGACAAACAGGCCCACAACATGGATTCCGACCGCTGGCTGCTCGAAACCATCGAATTCGACAAAGCGATCGGCATCGCAAAACAGTTTGCGCAAAAAAATCCTGACACGCTCGTCATCGTCACCGCCGACCACGAATGCGCCGGCGTCAACATCATCGGCTCCTCCACCGTGACCAACGCCAACCTGCTCGCCCGCGCCACGAATCCCGACGCCACAACCGGAATCAGCCGTCTACGCGACCAAGTTGTTGGCGTTTACGAAGCCGCGAATTTTCCGGTCTACACCCTCGCAACCGACGGTTATCCCGCAGCCACGGACATCGATTACAAGATGCTTATCGGTTACGCCGGCAACGCCGATCGCTACGAAGACTGGCTGACGAATCCTCGTCCGCTGCGCGACAGTCAGCAGCCTTTCAACGGTATTGCTCCGCTCAATACATACCCGAATGGCCCGAAGAACCGCGATGCTGAGGGCAACTTCCTCGTCACCGGTCAAGTGCCCGGATCGTCAGCCGTTCACACCGGCTCCGATATCCCGCTCACCGCGAGCGGACGCGGCGCGAGCTTGTTCAAAGGTGTGCTGGATAACACCGATGTCTTCTTCCTCGCGATGCAGGCAGCCGTCGGTGGCGTCGACGAAGATGAAGAGCGGTTTCATCACCACCGTCCTTGGCACCGGCGCTAAGTTTTGTAATCTCGTTTGATTTTCCAGCCGACGCTGAAAGGCGTCGGCTTTTTTTACGCCGAAAAACGTCGCGTGTCGTCCTTCAACTGGTTTTCCATGGTGGCGACGTGGTCAAAACCCGTCGACCCGGTCATGTATCAAGTCACCTTTTCTGAACAAAGCATGCGCGAGCTCAACAAGCTCGACAAGCTGGCCCAACTGGAAGCCGTTGAGCCCATCAGCAGCCTTAAACCCGCTGATCTCGCAAACCCGCGCGAACCGCTCGGCCGTTTCAACCGTGCCGGTCACCCGCTGTACCGACTGCGCGCCGGAGATTTTCGTTTTTATTTCGATGTGAACGGCGAGACACTGCACACGCTCTACATTCTCCACAAAAATTCGTTGGAGGATTTTCTGTTGCGCAACAAACTGCCCGTTTCTGAGGAGCAGCTCGTCGAGCAACACTCCAAGTTTTGGAAATACCTCGAAACCCTGACAAAGTAGGCGCCACCATGGCTCACGACAACGCTCCACGGAAGGATTTCGAGCGCGGAGATCCTTACACGGTCGCTAACGCTAGTCGGATTTATTTTCTGCCGAACTTGATGACGGCAGGAAATTTGTTCTGCGGTTTCTTCGCCTGTTTGAAGTGCATCGAAGCCGCATTCATCCGGCGCGGTGCTCTGGTCGACACCAGTACATTGCCGCACGAAGCCATTATCCTCTATAAAGAAGCGGTCTGGTATATTTTTGGCGCGATGGCTTGCGACGCACTTGACGGCCGTTTGGCGCGCATGGGCGGACGCGAATCGCTCTTTGGCGCGGAATTCGATTCGTTGGCCGACATCGTTTCCTTCGGTCTCGCGCCGGCGTTGATGGTTTATTTTTTGATCCTCGCACCCGCGGAAGGTAACCCGAACTTCATCGGTGCTGGTGGATTTCTTGGGTTTATTTATTTGCTCTGCGCCGGTGTGCGCCTCGCACGTTTTAACGTCATCACGCACCCGCTGCTCCATCGTCACAGCAACCACGACAAACCCAGCAGCAAAGATTTTGTTGGTCTGCCAGTGCCAGCAGCAGCAGGCACTGTGGGCGCGCTTGTCCTTTTTATTTTGAATCTGGCCGAGCACGACAAGTCCCTCCAACGCTGGGCACTCGCACTTCCGCCGCTGTTGTTGTTGATCGCACTGATGATGGTCAGCACCGTGCTTTATCCCAGCGGCAAGCAGATCGATCTGCGCACCAAGACGCGCCTCACCACGCTCGTACTCTACGTCGCCATCGCAGCTGCGGTGATATTCTTCAAAGAATACGGCATGCTCACGCTTTGTCTCGGTTACATTTTCTTCGGACTGATTCGCCATCTTCGCCGCAAGAAAATCCAGAAAACCACCCCGCCTTTTCCCGTCACCTGATTTCGTGTGAGCAACTCACCAGTAAACAACCAACAACTCCACCCTTGCGCATAACCCCATGGTTATTGGTCTCACGACTTAGATTTACTCACAGCTTTTTTCGCCCCACTTTCAGAGTAGAACCGGCCAGTTATCGTAGTTTTTCGCAGCCTATATGAATACTGATAACATTCATTATTGAATTAGGTTCTATTTAGACTTTGTTAACTAAGCATCACGCGCGTTCCCCCAGCCATCCATGAAATTTAAAATCAATCGCGATCATTTCAGCAACGGACTCGCCCAAGTCCTCAACGTTGTTGGCTCAAAAGCCACCATGCCGATTTTGAGCAATGTCCTGATCGAAGCCGATAAAGATTTCATTCTGCTCACCACGACGAATCTCGACCTCGGCATCCGCTGCAAAATCAAAGCTGACGTCAAAGAAAGCGGCGCGGTCACGCTCCCGGTTAAGCGTCTCGCCTCCATCGTACGCGATCTGCCCAACGTCGACGTCTCGCTCGACGCCTCGCCCAATCATCAGGTCAAGATCGCTTCTGGCGGATCGAACTTCCGCATCATGGGCATCGGCAAAGAAGAATTTCCTCCGCTGCCCGAGTTCGCCGAAGAAAAGTCGTTCAACCTCGAACAGGCCGAGCTCACCTCGATGCTCAAGAGTGTGTCCTACGCGCAATCGACCGATGAGACGCGCTACATCCTCAACGGCGTCTACTTTAGCTTTAAAGAGGGCAAGCTGACGCTTGTAGCCACTGACGGCCGTCGTCTCGCACTCACCAACAAGGAAATCGAAGTTCCCGCAACGAGTGCAGGTAGCATTATTCTCCCAGCGAAAACCGTGGCCGAACTCGTGCGCATGCTCGACAAGGGCGAAAAAGTTAAGATCTCGTTCAGCGAACGCCGCGCTGCCTTCCAAATCAATACCGACAAAGACAGCAGCGGTTTGGTCGATAGTATCTACCTCTACTCCAAGGTTGTAGAAGGCAATTACCCGAATTATAACCAGGTTATTCCCAAAGAAACGCACCAGCGCATCAAGTTGGAGCGCGAACTTTTCCTCCAGTGCGTGCATCGCGCCGCGTTGGTGTGCAGCGAAAAATCCAACTCCGTGAAAGTGAAACTCAGCAGTAACCTGCTCGAGATCACCGCACAAAGCCCCGACTTTGGTGACGCCCATGAATCCATGGCCATCGCCTACAGCGGTCCTGAACTTCAAGTCGCCTTTAATCCGCAATTCATCATGGACCCGCTTCGCGCGCTCGCCAAAGACGAAGTCTTTTTCGAAGTGAAGGACGAGGTAAGCCCTGGTGTTTTCAAAACGCTGGAAAGCTTTATCTGCGTTATCATGCCCGTGCGCTTGAGCTAAGCATCGGCCAGCGTTTATTTCCGTTTCGTCAATCAAGCAGGCTGCGGGGTCACCCGACTCTCCAGCCTCATTCTGTCGATGGATCCTACGTACTATTTGTTTCTCGGCATGGTTCTCTCGCTGACATTGTTTCAGCTCAACCAGCGTTATGCCTCGCCCGTACTTGCGATCATAAACCGGTGGCTACGCTGGCTGATCTTTGCAATGGGCGCGGCGAAAATCACTGTCGATTCCGGCTGGTTGGACCGTCCCTACTGGGTGTTGGCGGCGGGTTTTTTCCTCCTCTGGTTTCTCGGCGAGACACTCTACAACTGGCTCGCCATCCACGCACTCAGCGTGAGCCCGCTGCCGCTGTTTCCCCGTTTCACGATGAACAGCTCGGGCGAAGAATGGCCGACCAACCCGCGCTTCCTAAAAATTCGCGATTGGCTGCGCGCCCAGTCTTTCAAACACGTCCAGGCCTTGCGCGCGGAAGTGGCTCCGGGAGTTTATCTCCGGGTGTCGATTTATCAGGACCAGGCCTCGCAGATCCGTCTTCAAATCACTTTCATCCCCCAGCCCAACGGCGCGATCTCCGTCTGCTACAGCCTGGCCACGCAAACAACCAGTGGCTATCGCTACGTCACCGACAATCTCTATCTACCCTTCGGAGGATTTTATCCGGAGAACTGGCTGGTTTCACGTAATCCTTGGAGCCGTACGTTACCCAGTCTGTTGGCTCTTCACCGCAAGCGACTGGTTCGGGCTAATGCGATGGCGCTCGAGTGGAATACGGATCCGCTCAACGACCTCAACAGCCAGCAAGTCGAGCTTGAGCAGGTGAACACCGAACTCGGTTTTCTAACCCCGCATCAAGATCGCGAAGATTACGGCAAGATGACCTACGAAGGCCGTTACCGTGTGTGGAAAGAGATCTGGCTCCTCAACTACTTCGGCCGGAGCGCACGCTACGAGTAAGGCGGTTCACTTTGTTTGAATGTAGGCGGGGTGCCCTCACCCCGCATTTTCGTTCACACTTTCTTCCGCAACGTCGTCACGCATTCCAAGTGACGCGTCTGCGGGAAAAGATCGAACGGCTGCACGGCGGTAAGTTCATAACCAGCGGTCGTAAACAATTTCAAATCGCGCATCTGTGTCGCCGGATCGCAACTCACGTAAACTACGCCGCGCGGACCGAAGGCGAACAGCTGCTGCAAGAATGATTCGTCGCAGCCCTTGCGCGGCGGATCGATCACCACGACGGTGTCGGCCGCAGGAAACGTAAGCCCGGCGAAAATTGCCGAAGCGTCGCCCGCTTGAAACGTAGCGTTTGCAATGGCGTTGGCGGTGGCGTTTTGCCGGGCAAACACCACTGAAGATTCGCTGATTTCGATGCCAGCCACGCGCTCGAACGACTTCGCTGCCGACAGCGCAAACAAACCGCTGCCGCAGTACGCATCCACGAGGAAACGCGCACCTGAAGCCGCCGCTTGTTCACGCACATAACCGGTAAAAACCGGTAGAATAAATGGATTGTTTTGAAAAAAATCGCGGGCGAGAAAATGCAGTTTCAGCCCCGCCACATCTTCGGTGATGACCTCGTCGTAGTTGGTTGTCACTACACCGCCAGCATCACGCAACAACACCGTGGCGCCGCGTTTGTAGTCGCCCGCTGTGGCCTTCGCCAGAATCTCGGCGCGAAGGCCGGTCAGTCGCTCGTTGATGGGTGCGGTTGCGATCGGACATTTCGGAACGTCGAGCAGATCGAAGCGCGTGCCTTGGCGCAGAAAACCGATAGGCAGGTTTAATGGTTCGTTCGCTGGACGAGGTGCTTCGTCGAAGCGTGGTTCGCGCGGTGGATTGAAATGCGGCGTGATTTTCGAGCGATAGCCGTATTGTTGGGGCGAACCGATGGTTGGTGCCACGGGGAATTCCACGCCCGCCATGTGTTGCAAGAGTTCTTCCACCTGACGGCGTTTCCAGGTGAGCTGTTGGTTATAGGAAAAATTCTGGTACTGGCATCCGCCGCAACGGCCAAAGAGCGGACAGAGTGGCGCCACACGGTCGGGAGAAGCGGTCAGGACTTCGACGAGATCGGCTTCGGAAAAGTTCTTGTGATTGCGAAACACGCGCGCCTTTACGCGTTCGCCAGGCAGCGTGAAGGGTACCATGACGACCCAGCGCGATTCCGGCTCGTTCGGCAACGGTACACGACCCAGCCCCACGCCGAGATTGGTCAGCGTGACGATTTCCAGCTCGATTTCCGAGTGATAGGCGAACGGCAGGTCGTTAAATTTCTTCTTTTTGGCCACAGCTACACAGAGGACACAGAGCGGCGCTCCAATCAAAAGAATAAATTCTCCGTGCCCTTCGCGCTGCCGTCGTTCAATAATCCTGCCGTGCCTGTCGAAAAGATCACCAGCCTCCAAAATCCCCGGGTAAAACAGCTCGTAAAGCTGCGCGACCGCCGCCCGCGTGACGAAGCCGGCGTTTTTCTTGTCGAGGGTTACCGCCAGATCCGACGCGCGTTGGAGAAACAAATCTCTCTCACCGAAATCTATTATTCCCCTGACTGGTATCTCGGCGAAAATGAACCCGCGCTCATCGCACAAGCCGAGGCCGCTGGCGCACAGCTATTCGAACTTTCCAAAGACGCGTTTGCCAAAGTCGCCTATCGCGAGCGCCCCGATGGCCTGCTCGCCGTCGCACCGCAGTGGAAACGCTCGCTGGCCGAGCTGACGCTCAAACCGCAGCCGTTTCTCCTCGTGGTCGAGGCGATCGAGAAGCCCGGCAATCTTGGTACAATCCTACGCAGCGCTGATGCTGCGGGCGTGGATGCCGTGATCGTCTGCGATCCCGTTACGGATATTTTTAATCCCAACGTGGTCCGCTCCTCAACCGGCGTGCTCTTTTCCGTGCCTGTGGTGATCGAGGGCAGCGAACCGGTGCGTGCCTGGCTGCGCGAGCAGCGTATCCGCGCCGTGGCGACAACGCCGTCGGCGACCGCGCTCTACACGGATACCGATCTGCGCGGTCCGCTCGCCATCGTGATGGGCAGCGAACAATACGGATTGAGCGATTTTTGGCTGAAGGAAAGCGACGCTCAGGTCCGCATTCCCTATGGCAGGTCAGGCCGATTCGCTCAACGCGGGCCGTCATACCCTCTTTGAAGGGCGTTCTTCCCGCGCCCGGGGGGCCGCCTTGGTACCAAGTTGCATTCAAAATAATAACCATCAATAATCCAAGGAAGGTGAGAGGGCCGAAACAGGCGAACCTTTTTCCGCAGTTCGTCCCAGAAGCTCGAGGATTGCATTGGAACAGGGCAGGGGGGCCGATTCGGTCCTCAGGCGTGGGCCGCGCAGTGGCGACATCAGGCGGTGTTGCACTTGTGATAGCGTAAAGTTCATGATGCGGTTGGGGCGGCAAAGGCAAAGTGATTCACGCTGCCGGGCGACCTTGGCCTGAGTCGTGGGCGGCACGCACACGCTGATCCGGCCAAAACGGCCTTCGTCCAAACATACACGGCTCCTCGCGTCGGGCGAACTTTTTTAACGCCTGGAGCCGGATCTTTTTGGGATGACTGGGCCGGGGCAGATCTTCCAACCTTTGGCGAAACGAAGACCGTTGAGGACCAGAGCCCAACATCGTACGCGCTTGCCACCCCTGTCGCGCGCGGGCCGGCGAGAGCCTGAACCTGTGGTGGGCGCGACCTCGCCGGTCACAAACCAAGCCTTCACGCAAAAATGAGGATTACGCGCGATGCGCGCGGGGACGCACCAATGCTCGCATTAAACCGTTGCGTTGGGCCATGGTCCGCGCCTCGAGCAACTTTGCCGACCGTCCCTCGGGAAATGGCTTTTGGGGCACAAAAAAGCCTCCGGCTTCAATCGCTCGAAGGCAAGTTATTATGCGTTTGAATGCGACTTGGTATAAGAAGTGGTTGCGAATTACTTGGCTTTGCTGCGCGGGACTTCGATCTCTTGGCCGTTTTCGAGCGTGACCTTGAGGCTCTTGTAGCCGCGGCGAATCACGAGAGTTGTCAGATCCGGGAGCTTTTTCTCGATTTCCTCAGCCATTTCCAGGGTTTCAGCTTCGGTCGGCTTCGAAGCTTTTACCACTGGTGCTGGAAGGAGTTCGCCTGAGATCACCACTTCGGCTTTGGGGTTTTTGGCGAAGTACTGGGCGGCTTTACGTTCGATCTCAGAGAGACGCTTTGTGAGATCGGTCTGGGTGGCTTCGTCCACTGGGCGCACCCAGGTTACGGTGCCGATGCGTTTGGTGGAGATTGAAAGTTTCTCCTGATTTTTGGAGATACTGGATAGTTCCTGAGCGTAATCCTCGCCAGCCACGGACTTAATGTCGGTGAGGAGTTCTTTCTGCGCGAGTTGTTCGTAGCTGACGGACGATTCGTCGGGGTTAACTTGGAGGAACTCTTGGGCGACGGCGTCGATCTTGGCCAGGTTTTGTTCGATCGCGATCTGGCGTTCGGCCTGACGACGGCGCGCTTGCATGACGATGTTCGGGTCGCGGGTGTAGGACACCTCCTGCTCGCCGGGCGTTCTCACCGTGAGAGTGGGCGTATTTAGGTCGAGCGTGACCTGATCGTAGTCTTCGCCGACGAGCGTCTCGGGCTTTGGCATGTAACCATATTCGACGAGCGAACTGATCGAAACGTAGGAATTCCCGGCGAGCATGTATTCGACCGATGCTTCGGCGATTTGCTTTAGGGTGGCTTCGATGGTTTTGCGTTGCTCAGGTGCGAGTTTGAAAACGTGCCTGATGCTACGGCCGCCTTTTAAATCGAAGATGATCAGATCCGTCTGGCGCGAGAAGTCGATTTCGCCCTCCACGTCGTCCAAAGCGGGCAGTTTTTCCTCAGGCATGGTCTCGCGCAGGGTGGAGAGGTTGACGGCAGCCTCATCGGGATGAGCAGCGAAATATTTTCCTGCCACGGTGCGCACTTGATCGAGATCGGGGGAGATTTTTTTGTGAATGGCTTCGGCCGCACGTTCTTCGGCACCGACTTCGGCGTAAGCGATCGCACCTACGCGTATAATCTGACCCAGCAAATCTGGCGTGAGCAGTGAAAAGGCTGGCAGCGAGGCTTTGAGCGATTGAACGGAGCGTGCACGGATGAGCAGACCGTCAGGACGCGCCACCAGTACGCTGATCTCGGGCTGGGTTGGCAGTGGCATCGCATTGAGTAACTGGTTCGCGAACTGGCTCCGTTGGCGTGCTCGGCCCAAACCCGCCATACGCATGCCGGTTAACAGACTGCTACTGCTACTCACTAACCCGCGCAGTTCGGTGAGGGCATGAGGTGTTATGTAGATCGCAGCTTGTCCCTTTTGAGCGGTTTCGGCGAGAGCTTGTTTGAAGGTGGGATTTTGGGCGAGACCGGTTTTGCGAGTGAGACATTCCTCCACGAACGCCCGGGGCAAACCCGCTGTGATGGTTTCGCCTTCGATGATGATCACGGCATCGGAGTTATCTTCGTTTGTCGTGAAAATGACACGTTTACCACTTTCCTCGCGCGTCCATGCACTTACTTTGGCCAAAACATTCGCCAAGGCTACGCCGCCTTTTTCGGCTCGGGCGAAGATATCGACGGGCGGCTTGGAGCTTAGCTCAGCTTTAACTTTTTCCATTTCCTCTTTCGAGTGCAGCCGGGCGGTGATCACTAACCGTCCGCTGAAATCCAGCAATGAGCCGATGCCATTCGGATCTTTGCGCAAGAGGTCTAGCGCCATTGTTGCCGCCTCTTTGTTGCCGGTTATGCTGGTTGTGATTTCGGTGATCGCATTGATTACGGCGGGAGCATCTAGCCGCATCTCAAGAAAGAAATCAGCATCGGCCGATGCGTAACGCGCGCCGTCGAAGGGAGCCGGTTCGCCGGGGAAGACAGCAAACAAACCTTTGCGGCCGCCGGGCGTGTAAAGGAAGATCCGGTTGTCGTATCCACCTTTCAATGACGTGGAACTCATGCCGAGAGCGCGGATCTGGGACAGTCCTGAGGCTTCGGCAAGAGCGACGATATCCTTGCCTCCCATCGGGGTGTCTTTGAGCGCGAGCTGCACGTCTTGGGCGACCTTTTTCCAGCCGCCTTCGAAGTCCATGTAGTTTAGGAAGAGACCATTGGTATCGAGTTCGCGTTTCACCGCTTGAGACGGGTTGGCGTCGGCGGCAAAGAGTGCGGAGGCGGTCAACACCGCCAGAGCGGTGATTTTTAGCGGTAAGCTAGGATATTTCATGCAGTTTGGTTGGTGAGAGGAAAAGGTTTGGCTGAGCCGTTTGCGGGCGTAAGGCCGGATTGTTTTTTCAGATGAGCGATCAAAGCCATGGTGCCTTCGGCCATGCTGACACGCGGACTGTAACCAAGTTCGCGTTTGGCGGCAGAAAGATCGAACCAATGGTCTTTTGCCAATTCAGCGGCGACGAAACGCGTCATGGGCGGTTCGCCACGCAGCGGCAGCACGCGCCAGAGTCCTTCGCAGATCGCGCCAATGGCGGCGGCGGTGTGAAGCGGTATATTTTTTTTGATCAATGGTTCGCCTAATGCAGATAGCAATTGGTTTATCCAATGCCAGAGCAGGACAGGCTCGTCGTTGGTGATGAAATATGCGCGACCGGCCGCAGAGGCGTCGAGGGCGATTTCGGCGAGCAGCTGGGCATCGACGACGTTTTCAACATGGACCATGTCGACGCGATTTTTCCCTTTGCCGACGATGCGGAGTTTGCCCGCACGAGCTCGTTCGAGAATGCGTGGCACGAGATGAGGATCGCCCACGCCCCAGATCAAATGCGGGCGAAGTGCGACGGTGCGCAGTGCCTCTGAGTTGGCAGCGAGGACCTCGCGCTCGGCGATCGCCTTGGTTAACGGATATGGGCTCGGGCAGCGGGTCGTGAGCGGGAGCGACTCGTCCGCGTCGGCAAGGTCAGAGCCGTTGTAGACCACGCTGGGCGTACTGGTGTGAATGAAATTTCTCACGCCGTGCAGGCGACAGCCTTCGAGCAATGCGCGTGTACCTAATACATTGGTTCGGTAAAAATCTTCGTAGCGGCCCCACACGCCGACTTTCGCCGCGACGTGGAAAACGGTTTCTATACCGGCGCAGGCGTCTGCAACAGCAGTAGTGTCATCGAGCGAAGCGGTGACGAAGCGCACGTCGCGTTGTTCAAGCTCTGCGTCGGGATGGCGCGCGAGCACGACGACGGACCGACCTTTTGCGAGCAACCGCTCGACGAGACGTCGTCCCAGAAACCCTGTGCCGCCAGTAACCAATACATCGCTCATGGAAGGACGTGAGCTTTGGCAGTGATTGCCCACTTGGCGAGCGTGAGACGGTGGATTTTTGCGTTGTGCCGCACGTCCACTGGGAAGCTCGGGTGAAAATAGAAACGAGTGATGTCCTGTGTGTTCGGATGCAGCTTTGCGCGTTCCCGCAGGGCGGCGGCGAGTGCTTGCGCGTCGTCGTCGGCGAGATTTTCGGCAGGTTGAACAACGAGAGCGGGCACCTGAGCGCCACGCGTCCCCAGGCCGATCAAGGCACAACGCGCCACGCCTGGCAGCGAACGAAAGACTTGTTCGCAAGGTTCGGTGTAGAGCACGCTGTTGGGGGTTACGACTCGTTCGGCTTTGCGGCCGCTAAACCAGAGTCGTCCATCGGCAGCGAGATAGCCGCAATCGCCCATGCGGTGCCAGACCGGCGCGCAAAGCGTGCCGGAAGGATCAAGTGGCAAGTGGCAAGTGCCAAGCAGGACCGTGGTGTTTTCTTGGCTCTTGATACTTGGTCCTTGGATCTTTGACGCCGCAGTAGCGGCGCCGAGTGCATCGTAGGATTTTGTGACCACCGGCCCATGCACGATGATCTCGCCAATTTCGCCCGAGGGAAGTTCGCGTGCTTCGGCTAACGTGGCGATTGGTTCGTCATCGATGGCGATGATTTTGATATCGATTCCGCGGACCGGTTTTCCCACGCACGCGCCCAACCCCAGCTGACCGGCCGATCGTTTGTCATCTATTAAATGACAAACGTTGCTAACACATTCTCCTCCGAAAAAACGGAGTTTGTCATTTAATAGATGACAAACTTCAGCACTGGATTTCCCGAAATTGGCCAAGATTTCGTCGGCTGAGACAGTGCTGATCGGCAGGGCTTCGGTCGCGCCGTAGGGGCTGTGGAGTTTGCCGTTGGGCAGGAAGCGGCGGGATTTTTCCCAGAGTGTGGCAGGTACGGGTGCACCGGCGCAGAGCACGCGGCGCATGCTGGGGAGCGTTATGGCTTTCGCGAGACAATGATCGGCGATTTTTCCCCAGAGCGTCGGCGAACCAAAGGAGTTGGTCACTTGTTCCTGCTGGATGGCTTGGACGATTTTTGCCGGGTCAACTTTGGCGGGTTTGCTTGGATCGATCTCAGGCACGACGGTGGTCATGCCGAGCGCGGGATTGAAAAGCGCAAAGACCGGCAACATCGGCAGGTCGATTTCGCCTGGTTCGATAGCGTAGATTTCGCGGATCAGGCGAACTTGCGCGGCGAACATGCCGTGTTCGTAGCAAACACCTTTGGGCGCGCCGGTGGAGCCGGAGGTGAAGAGGATGGCGGCGAGATCGGTGGCGGTGCGTGTAACGGGCGAAGACTGCGGGGTGAGGGCACCCCGCCTACACTCAATCCGTGCGAGCGGATTGCTGCTCGCGCTCACGCGGATCTTGACGCTGCGAAAAGAGGGGCGTGCGACGCGGCTGATGAGCTGGGCGAAGGGGATGCCGAGCAGCACGCGCGGCTGCGAGCGGACGACACAGGCGAGAAAACTTTTCAGGCCCATGCCGGGGTCGATCACGATGGGAACGGCGCCGATTTTGAAGAGCGCGAAGGCGGCGGCGATCAGCGGCAGACCTTGCCGAACCATCACCAAGGTTCTGTCACCGGGCACCACGCCACGTGAACGTAGATGCGCGGCCCAGGCTTCGACTTCGGTGTCGAGTTCGGCAAACGAGAGGGTGAGGTAATCGATGTCGCCATGGCCGGTGCGGCCGCGCGGGATTTTTAGCGCGGGGTGGTTCGGCTGACGCGCCGCCATCAAGGGCAGATGTTGCGCGATGTTGGCGGAGTCGGACATGCTTTAGGCCAGAGATGTGTGGCTAAAGGTGGAGCCCGTTGTCCCTAACGGGCTGGTTCGGGTGCGATCTCGATCAAGCCCGATGAGGACATCGGGCTCCACCTGCAGGTTGATCGCTTCCATGGGCGGATAGAACTTCAAAGGCTTTTCAAGCCGGCGGAACTTCAGGGCTGGCGCTGGGGTTGAGCGAGGGTTCGTGGCGGAGGAGATCGGCCTGCCAGGGCAGGAGGAACTCGTCGAGTTTGCCGGGTGCGCGGGCGATCAGGGCGAGTTGGGCGCGATTAGCGATAAGCGTTGGATCGAGTTGGATGTGCGCGGCTACGCGGTCGCGGTCGGCTTTGAGGCGGTCTTGCAGTGCGAGTTCGCTGGCGGAGAGCGGCTGGAGGTCGGGGTTGCGGCCTCGACGGCGCGGGAGTGTGTGTGGGTCGCGGGCGAAACCGGCTTCGAGGGCGGCGGCGAGACTGGACGCGAGGCGTTCGTGGCGGCGACCGAGGTTGGTGGTTTCCATGATCGCCTGCCCGGTGCTGCCGTGGTCGGCGGCTTCGGCGATTTTCATTAACAAGTCGTTACCGGTAACTTTGAAGGGCGGGACGTCGAGTTTGCGCGCCCATTCTTCGCGCCAGTGCCAGATGGCGTGGAGCACGGCGAGTCCGTGGGAGTGCAGACGCTCGGAGCGGCCGATGCGCCAGGCGTTTTCGTCGTTGCCGGGAAAACCTGCGGCGGCGTTGTCGATCTGGCGCTGGCACTGCTGGTCGAGCCATTCGAGGCGATCGAGTTTCGCGAGTTCGTGCGTGAGGATGTCGCGCAACTTCGGGAGGTGGAAAACGTCGAGTGCGGCGTAATCGAGGAGCTTTTTCGTGAACGGGCGCTTCGACCAGTTCGCAGTTTGCGAACCCTTATCGAGCGTGACGCCAAAGTGTTCTTCGAGCAGAGCGGCGAGCCCGACGCGCTGGCGGTTGAGCAACTGGGCCGCGAGCATGGTGTCGAACATGCTCTTAGCTCTAAAACCGCGCAGGTCGTGCAGCAGGCGCAGGTCAAAATCGCTGCCGTGCATCAACAGGTGTTTTTTGGCGAGACGTTCCCAGAGAGGTTCGAGGTCGAGCCCGGGAGCGAGCACGTCGACGAGGTAAATCTCACCAGCGACGAGAAACTGGAGCAGGCAAACGCGCGTGCGGTAGTGATAGAGATTATCGGCTTCGGTATCGACCGACGCCTCCTCGGACCGATCGAGCGCTGCGAGCAGCGGTGCGAGTTGCGCGGAGGTTTCGACGAGTTGGTAGACGGGCGTGGCGTTCACGGGTTCGTCCAGCAAAGCACTACAACGCCCAAGCGGTCAAAAACGAATCGATGAGTTCTGGCAGATCGGCGCTATAACCGCCTTCGAGGACGGAAACCGTGGGTATCGATGTGGCGGCGAGCCAGCGGCCGAGTTCGGCAAAGTCGGCGACTTCGAGCGACATTTCGGTGATCGGGTCGTTCACGTAGGCGTCGAAACCGGCGGAAACGAGGATGAGTTCGGGTTTGAAGGCGAGCAGCTCGTTCCAGGAGCGGCGGAGTGCAGCCATGTGTTCCTCGCGCGGCGCGTGGGGTGTGATGCAGTAGTTGCGGCAGTTGCCCGAGGACATTTTGCCGGTGTGCGGATAGGCAGGATCCTGGTGGATCGAAACAAAAAGATAATCCTCGCGGTCGTGCAGGATGTCTTCGGTGCCGTTGCCGTGATGCGCATCGAAATCCCACACGGCGATCCGGCCGATGCCACGTTGCCGGGCGACAAACGCGGTGATGGCGACTTGGTTGAGGTAACAAAAACCCATGGCCTGCGAAGGCAGTGCGTGATGACCGGGTGGGCGCATCAGGGCGAAAGTTTTTTGTTTTTCGTCGAGCGTCGCTTCCATCGCGGCGATCGCGGCGCCGACGGAGCGGCGGGCATGTTGATAAATGCCTTCAAAATACGGCGTGTCCTCGTCGAAATCGTGCGCGAATTGCAGGCGCTCGAGATGTTGCGGCGAATGCACCAGGCGCAAAACCGCTTCGTCAGCGAGCGGTGGCAAGCGCCATTGCCAATCGAGATGCGCGGCACGCAGGCGTGCTACGGTGGTGGATACACGCGCTGGCTGTTCTGGACGGTCCGGTCGGGTCGAGGAACCGTAGTCGGCGCATTGGGGATCGTGAAAAATGATCATGAACTCAGCCGTGCTGGCGAAAAAGGAAAAAGCCGGCGGGGACGGCCGGCGGAGAGAAGCTTTGTTTTCTGCGATTGTTGTGCTTTTCTGCCCAATGACAATGAAAGTTGTAGTGCTCTGCTCCGGTGGCATGGATTCGGTGACGGCCTTTTATCGGGCGCGTCGCGAACATGACGTGGTCGCGTCGTTGAGTTTCGACTACGGTTCGAAACACAACCCAAGAGAGCTGCCTTTCGCGGCGGAACACGCGGCCAAACTGGGCGTGCGGCACGAAGTCGTTGTGCTGGATTTCATGAACCGGCTCTTCGCGTCCGATCTGCTGGCATCGGGTGGAAAAATCCCCGACGGCCACTACGAAGCCGCGAACATGAAGCAAACGGTGGTGCCTTTTCGCAATGCGATCATGCTGTCGGTGGCAACTGGTTTTGCCGAGAGTGTCGGCGCCGAAGGACTCGTCATCGCCGCGCATGGCGGTGACCACGCGATCTATCCGGATTGCCGCGAGGAATTCATGCAGGCGATGGGCGACGCGATGCGGCTCGGCACCTACGAAGGCATCAAGCTCTTGCGGCCGTTTATTGCGATGAACAAAGGCCAGATCGCAGCCGAGGGCGTGCGTCTCGGCGTGGATTACGCGCGCACCTGGTCGTGTTATAAAGGCGGGGCGATTCATTGCGGCACGTGCGGCACCTGCGTGGAACGACGCGAGGCTTTTATCGAAGCCGGTGTGACCGATCCTACGGAATACGCTTCGCACGCTCCCCTGCCCTCGAAGCCGACACAAGGTTAACGCCATGATTGTCGAAATTCCCTTTGTCATTCTGAGCATAGCGAAGAATCCAGTTAAGCTACATCGATACATGCGGCGGCATCTAACTGGATTCTTCACTTCGTTCAGAATGACAGACCATTTTCACCTTCTTGGAACGTACCTCTGATGCTCGTCTCCGAAATATTTTATTCTCTGCAAGGCGAAGGCGAGCTGATCGGCGTGCCCTCGGTTTTCGTGCGGCTTTCGGGCTGCAACCTCCGTTGCAACTGGTGCGATACGCCGTTCGCTTCGTGGAATCCCGAGGGGGAAACACTTTCCATCGACCAAATCATTGCCCAGGTTTCGACCTTTCCGGCTCGTCACGTTGTCCTGACTGGTGGCGAACCGATGATTGCGAGCGGTATCCGTGAACTGGCGACAGAGATCAAACAGCTCGGTTACCACATCACGATCGAGACGGCCGCGACGATTGCGCCCGAGGGCATTCCCTGCGACCTCGCTTCGCTCAGTCCGAAGCTCGCCAATTCCGCTCCCGACGAGCGCTTGCCGGTCTTGTGGCGTGAACGTCACGAAAAGCTGCGCTGGCAGCCGGAGGTGGTACGTGCGTGGCTCACGCAGTACCCGTATCAGTTGAAGTTCGTCGTCGCGACTGAGACGGACGTAGACGAGATCGAAAGCATGCTCTGCGAACTTGGCGAACCGGTGCCAAGGGCCAAAGTTTTGCTCATGCCGGAGGGCACGTCGCTTGAGACGCTGCGTACGCGATCGGGCTGGCTGAGCGAACTTTGCAAAGCTCGTGGCTATCGCTACGCTCCCCGCCTACATATTGAACTCTATGGCAACCGACGCGGCACCTGACTCTGAGGAAAATCCTGCCTTGCCGCCGCGTAGACTCTCCGAGGAGCTGGCTCGGCTGGAGACGATGTTTGCCGAGCGCGCTGTAAGTTTGCAGGAGCTCATCGTTTTGTTGCATGGCCGCGCTTACATCCTGCTGCTGATGTTGCTGGCGTTGCCGTTTTGCACGCCGATCCCGCTGCCCGGGTTGTCTACGCCGTTTGGTTTTGTCATCGCCCTGATCGCGTTGCGACTCACGTTGGGGCAGAAACCCTGGCTGCCCCAGAAGCTGCTTCGCACGGAGTTGCCGGTCGGATTTTTCGGCAAACTGGTTTCATTCACCCGTCGCATGGTGGGAATTTTCGAAAAACTGCTCCGCCCTCGCCTGCTTCCTGTGACTGACAGCGTCGTGCTTCAGCGGCTGCATACGCTGGTGATTTTGCTTTCTGCGCTCGCATTGCTGCTACCCATTCCGATCCCGTTCACGAATATGTTTCCCGCTTGGGCCATTCTATTGATTGCGGGTGGATTGCTGGAGCGCGATGGATTGTTTGTCCTGGCGGGTCACATCATGTTCGCGGCGGGCGTGGCGTATTTTCTCCTACTCGGCGAAGCGGCGCAGAAACTCATGGAAGCGGTGCGCCATTATTTTACTTCGTGAGCGGGTGATCGCGCGGGCCAGATGAGCGACGCTGCCACGGACAGCGCGAGCACGCTGCCGATGATCCCGAGCGACCAGTTGATCGGGAATTTCCCGCCGAAGGCTTCGTTGAGCCACGCCATTTTTAGGCCGACGAAAATCAGCACGATGCCCAGCCCGTATTTCAAGAGATGGAACTTGTGCATAACTCCGGCGAGCAGGAAGAACATTGCGCGCAACCCAAGGATTGCGAAGATGTTAGACGTGAACACGATCAGCGGCTCCTTGGTGATCGCGAAAATCGCCGGCACCGAGTCGATCGCGAAAATGATGTCCGTCATCTCCAGCAGCACCAAACACACCAGGAGTGGCGTGGCGTGAAGCACGCCGTTTTTCCGCAGGAAAAATTTCTGCCCATCGAGCTCTGGCGTGACCGGCAGGAAGCGGCGAAGCAGCCGGATCATGAAGTTTTTCTCCGGTTCGATCGGCTTTTCCGGAGCGAAGAGCAGCTTCAAACCCGTCACCACGAGAAATCCGCCGAAGACCCAGATTACCCAGTGGAACTGCATCAGCACGGCGCCGAGTGCGATGAAGATCACACGAAACACGATCGCGCCCAAGATCCCGAAAAACAGCACGCGGTGCTGATACTTTGCCGGGATCGCGAAATAGTTAAACACGACGGCGAAAATGAAAATGTTGTCCACCGAGAGCGTTTCTTCGACCAGATAGCCGGTCAGAAACTCCAGACCCACCTGTCGCGCTGCGGCCACGGCATCGAAACCTGCAATCGCCATCAACCGCGGGTCGCGCGCAAACGCCCACGCACTATAATAATAGAGCCCCACGCAAAACAACATCGCCAGCACCACCCAGACCACTGACCACGTCGCCGCCTCGCGAAAACTCACATCGTGCGCCTTCCGGTGAAAAACACCGAGATCGAGCGCGAGCATGCTCACCACGAACAGCGTGAAGACGCCGTAAAACCACCAGTACTGGTCAAAGGGGAACAAAGTGATATTTTCAATCATCGATGTGCATAGCGAAGAGCGATCGGTCTCGTTCTCAAGTGCCTGCGTGGTGGAAAAAAGGCCTCTTGTTTCCACGCGGCGACCTGGACGGGCATTGCTCCTGCTCTGGTCCGACTTTTGGAAAAGCTGGGGCTGCTGTCAGATCGGGATTTTTCGAATCCTTGCATTGCCCACCGACCCTCTGTCGTGGATAAATTGTCGGCCTCAGTCTCCGGCCTTTCCTTATTCAACGTCTTCCTCGCTTACGCCACCATGTCCTTGCCAATTGCTGAACAGACCGCTGAGAAACTTCGCCACGCGATCAACCTGCGCCTCGCGCTGCTTGGCTGCCCGACGGTATCCGACGCCGAAGGTGCCGCCTGGACTTCACTGACCGCGCCCATTTTTTCCCGTTATCGTGAGACGACGCGCCAGCTGATCGATCCGCTCAGTCCGGCCGACCAGCGCATCCAAGGGTGGCTCGAAACTTATCTGGCCGACATCGGCCCGTCGCCGCGTCTGCCGGCCCGTACGTTTATCCTCGATGAAGCTGGCCTCGCCCGCACGCTTTCGCTGCCAGCCGAAGGCGATGAATTCAACTCGCCATTGCTCAAAAGTTACCGCGTGCGGCAGGGCGTGTTGCATAATCCCGCCAACGACCGGCGCACTACGCAGGGCGTTTTCCATATCGCTGAGGGCGGTCTGCCCGTGCCCGACGACAAGCTTTCCGTTCCGAAAAACGCCTACGCCAAGCTGCTCGACCTCGCGTTGCGCCCACCGCGTGAGTTGTTGCGCCTACCGTTCACAACGGGACGCGCGGAACAGGCCGAGTGTTTTGTCTCGCTGCTCCTGCGCCCGCTCGTGTGCCCCGAGGTGCCTGGATTCATCGAGGAGAAACGCATGGAAATCCGTTTCCTCGCGCCGGGTTCGCTCGTGAGCAATCTCGATTTCGTCGAGTCGATCTTTGGCAATGCTGGCGATCCGTATCTGCCGGAAAACGACGCCGGCCTCGATGTCGATCACTGGACCGGCCACACCGGCTGCGTCATCCTCGCGCCGCATCTCACCACCGTACCGAAACACCTCGTCGGCCTGCCGCACTGGGATCTCGCGACTCCGCGCCAACGCCGCGACGGCATGTGCTGGAAGGACGAGAAAGAACTCTACAACAATGGTTCGGCTTTCAAAATCACCGCTCGCGACGCCCGCGGCGTGATGGTGACGATCATCGCCGACAACTATTTCGGTTACTGCAAGAAAGAGGTTAAGACGCAGATCAGTTATTCCGCCAATCTCTTCGGCCTCGCCGAGGAAGAACACGCTGGCGGCGCGCTGGTTTACCCGAGCTACGACCTCGGCGAAGCGTTCCTCAAGTATCCGACCACCCGCGAATTTTCCTTCAACGAAGCTGCGGCCCGCCTCGGTGATCGCATGCAGGTGATGCCCGAAGGTTACGCGATCGATCGCAAACATCCTGACGTTATCTACGTCCGTGAAGACACGCATTTCGATCTGCGCAAACAGACGATCACCTGGCCGGGAACTAACGGAAAGCTACAAACCATTAAACTCCTCGCCGACAAAACCTATGTGCGCCCCAGCGGTTACCGAGTACATATGGAGCAGATCAACGGCGAACGTGGTCGCTGGCGGTTGGTTGGGACTGTGCCCGAGGGCACGCTCTGCCACAAGCCCTGCACCGTTTCCGGTGGCGGCAAATCGGAAATCTCCAAAGCCATCGCCTATGCGATTTTCCCCGGCCACGTTTTCATCTCTGACTTCGATCGCGATTTTGACCAGGTCCACGCCATCCTGAACCGAGACACTTCCAACCGCTTTCGCGAACCTTCGCGCAACGGCAAGGACAAGCGCCCGATCCTCAGTGCCGAACGCTCGCTCGGCAGCGTGATCAAACTCCTCACGCCCTCGCGCCGCGAGTACAGCGAAGAGTACAACTCCTGGCTCCGCGCGATTCCGCAGTACATCAAGGAACTGATTTTCGTTCTCAAACGCTACTACCTGGCCGAGTGGGGCGACGCCTGGCTGATCCATTTCTCGGTCGACACGATCAACGGCCGACTCGGCAACGAGCTGAAACTCAACGGCCGCAAACTCGTGACGAACTATCTGCGCGTCGGTTTCGAGGAAGACGGCTCCTGGCGCGTCTTCGGCCTGCGTGCCGATTTCCATCCCGCGGCTAAAGTGCAGATGGAAGACGACATCACCGCCTCCGTCGTAGCGCCCACGCAAAACGTCGCCTCGCGCCCCAGCATCCCGCTGCCCACGGTCGGACCTTCGCTCAAGTTCGTGCAAAACTGCGAAGCCCGGCTCTTCCAGCGCCCCGACGACGCCATCCACCGCGGCTACGATCACCAAGCCGAGGCCGACATCGCTACGCCTGGCACTTTTCTCTCCAATTACGAACCACTCAATAGAGACAACGCCCGCGAGATCATCGAGGAGGCGATCGGCTTCAACGCCTACACCGCGCCGATGCAACAGCTGATCAAAGCTGCGGCCGCCACCGGTGCATTACCGAAGTACTTCGTTTCATCGGCTCATCCACGCATCGTCGATGGCAAACCAACCAAAAACCCTCGCTATCTCCAAATCCGCCCCGATCTTACCGACGCCAAGGGCACCTACCTCGCCGAGATCTCAGCGCGCCTGCACCGATGCATCAATCCGGAGGAGCCTGTGCACTCGCCTGTCAGTATCGTAGTGCCCGGCCGTCGTAACAACCCGCCGGAAAAAGGCATCCGCTCGCTCGCGGTTTTCAATCCGCTGCATTTTCTCGAACTGCCTGAGGCGTTCATGGAGTTTATCAGCAGCATGACCGGAAAATCGCCCTCGACCACCGGCGCCGGCTCCGAAGGCGCGCTGACGAAAGGCCCGTTCAACGCGTTGGCTCCAGTCATCGATCTCAACGCTGCGTTGATTTCGCTCATTCTCACCGGTCACGATGTTTTCCTCTCAGCGGCTGGTTATGTAGGCCCGAAAGTTCGCGTCGATCACGACGTCAGCCTGCTCGTGCCCGAGGTGTTTTCACGCATGACTCCGGGTGAACGCGATGCCCGCTCGCTGATTGCCGATGGCTGTCTCGAAAAATGCGCGGACTTCACCTACGACGGCAAACCTGTGCTCGCGAGCCGCCTCGGCTATCGCATCACCACGCGTTTTGTGCGCGTCTACTTCGGCCGCGTCTTCAATCATCCCCACGTCGTCTTCACCGACGAAATGCTCAAGCCCGAGCTTCAGGGCATGGATGTGTTCGTCGACGGCATGGATAACATCTGCACCACGCATCGTCGCGTAGCGGAAAGTTATTTTGCAGATGGAGGCGTCGCCCTCGCCTGCCCGCCGCTCAAGGCACTGCTGCACATCATGGCGTACGGCCAGTTCGAAGGCAAAGACCTCAGCTCGCCAGAAATCCGTGCTCTCTTCAGTCGCGAAAGCATGCTTGTCAGCACCTGGTACAAGGAACGTCTTGATGCGAAGCAGAAGATCGAGACGAACCTTTGGAAACGCCACATCTCGTACCTCGAAGCTTACCTCGACCGCCCGAGCTATGCCGACACCGTGGCGCGTCTGGATCTAACCAGTCGCCTAGCCCATGCCCGCGCCGTATTGCAAACCGTGGAATCGCCAGCGTACCGCGAAAAACTCGAAGGCTCCCTCGGCGTCCAGCCGCTGAGCTGACGAGGAGTTACAGAAAAGAGGACGCTCGAAGATCGAAAGGTAGGGCGCTCCGCCGCTTCAGCCTTGCTCCCTTCACCGGCCTGGGCTAAGGATAACCCGCACCCCGGCTATGTTCGATGCCACCGGCAGTTAGATGTGACTGTGGATGCCCTGGTTGTCGTGAGGGCGCACCCGCCCTTTCGCACCTGCTGGCGCCATTGCGCCTCCCCAACCGGTTATCCAGTTCCAGAGTTCCTTATATCAGTATCAACCCGCTACGACGGCTTTACAGCAAGCTCAACGAATCTGCTGGCTTGTCTTTCAACCCGGTTTTGAAACGGTTTGGCGGACAGCAGCCTCCGCCGCAGCCGGGCTTTTTGCGTTTCAAAATCGCGCCGCAAACCAGCGCCGTCAGCGCGAGGAGCACGACGATGATTGCGACGGGAGTTTGCCAGTTGTCGATCATGACTGATTCGTCAGAAGCCGAGCGCATGCCCGGTTTGATAGACGATGAAACACACCACCCACGCCGTTCCAGTCATGTAGGCGATTTGAAACAGCGGCCAGCGCCACGAATTCGTTTCGCGCTTTACGACCACGAGAGTGCTCATGCACTGCATGGCGAAAACATAGAAGATCATTAGCGTCAGGCAAACGAGCGGCGTGAATAGCGGGCGCCCGTCAGGCCACTTCGCTTTCAACATCGACTCGCGTAGCGGTGCAGTATTCTCGTCGCTGCCTTCGGCGTTAAAAACAATGCCCATCGTGCTGACGAAAACTTCGCGGGCTGCGAGTGAGCTGATGAGACCGATGCCGATCTGCCAGTCGAAGCCGAGAGGCTTGATCACGGGCTCCAGCGTGTGACCTGCCTTGCCGGCGAAACTTTGCTCCAGCTGCTGTGTCGTGGTAGCACCGTCATGAGCTTTTGGATACGCCGCGAGAAACCATAGCACGATAGAAAGAGCCAGGATGACCGTGCCGGCGTTCTTCAAAAACATCCACGCCCGCTCGATCATGTGGAAGGCGATGTCGCGCACGCGCGGCAACCGATAAGGCGGCAGCTCCATGATCATGAGCGGCGGTTCGCCTTTGAGCAGCGTGCGCTTGAACAGCCACGCGAAGCCAAACGCGCCCAGCGTACCAAGCGAGTACATGAGCAGCATGATGCTGACCTTGGTTAGCAATGGCACACGTTCGCCCGGCACCAGTGCAGCCATCATCAAAAGATAAACCGGCAGCCGCGCCGAACAACTCATGAGCGGTGCGACCAGAATCGTGGTGAGCCGGTCTTTCTGGTCTTCGATGGTTCGGGTCGCCATGATGCCCGGGATCGCACAAGCGTAAGAACTGAGCAACGGGATGAAGCTGCGACCATTGAGCCCCACGCGGCTCATCATACGGTCCATAATGAACGCCGCGCGCGCCATGTAGCCGGTGCTTTCGAGCAGGCCCATGAAGAAGAACAAAATCAAAATCTGTGGGAGAAATACCAACACACCGCCCACGCCAGCGATTGCGCTGTCGGTGATGAGGTCGCGGAAATCGCCCGCTTGCATGACGCTCTTCACCCAGTCGGCCAGCGCGGCCATACGACCGTCGATGAAATTCATCGGAAGCTCTGCCAGGGTGAAAATCGACAGGAAAAGCAAAGCCATGATGCCCGCGAGACTGGTCCAGCCCCAGACTGGATGTGTCACCACTTGGTCAATACGGTCGCTTACGCTCGGCCCAACGTTGGCTTTGCGTACCACGATGCGACTACAGAGCTCGGTGATCGCGTCGTAGCGGCTGCTCACGAGTGAGCCCGCCCAGTCGGTCCCCTCGCCTGCCCAACGTTTCTGCCAGTTGTGGAAAATCGCGCTCGTGCGTGGATGCAGTGGTTTCGAGCCTGTGACGCGCACGGTATCCTGATCCGTCAACAGCAGCAATGCCTCGGCACGTGCGCTGAACGGGGCCTTGCCGTCGTTTTCTTGGAGACTGGCGGCTAGTTCGGAAACGGCGGGCGCGATGGGCGCGGGGATTTCCCACGCGTGTTTCGCGAGGGGGAGATCGCTCCGGCTCATCGCGAGCCGCAGCTCGACGATGCCTTTGCCGTTGGCGGCCTCGCACGGGATGATGGGAATACCGAGTTCCTTTTCGAGCCGGGCCACGCGGATTTCGAGACCAGACTTGGCCGCGAGATCCATCATGTTGAGCGCAAGAATGACAGGCCGACCGAGATCGAGGATCTGGTGAACGAGATAAAGGTTACGCTCAAGATTCGACGCGTCGAGAATGCACACGATGCGGTCGGGCTGCGGAGTATCGGCGCGACGACCGAGTAACACGTCGCGTAACACGGCTTCGTCCGGCGAACGCGCGGCGAGCGAATAAGCGCCCGGAAGATCGATGATCTTTATCGGGTGTCCATGTTGTGAATACGTTTCGCCGATCTTCTTTTCGACCGTGACGCCTGGGTAGTTACCGACCTTTTGTTTTAGTCCTGTCAGAGCGTTAAAGAGCGTGCTCTTGCCGCAATTTGGATTGCCCACGAACGCGTAAACCGGAGTGCGCGGGCTGGCGGGTGAACGAGTGTCGGCGCTCATGCTTTGGCAGAAGCTTCTACGAGGATTTGCTCCGCCTCGCTTTTGCGCAGGGTCAGATTGTAGCCGCGGACTTTGACCTCAATCGGGTCGCCGAGCGGAGCGGTGCGGATGAGCGTGAGCGCGGTGCCGGGCATCAAGCCCATTTCGCGCAAGCGGAGAAAGGCCGAACCTTGCTTGGGAAATTCGCGCACCACGGCCGATGTACCGGCAGACAACTCCGAGAGTTTCGACAACGCATTCATATCGACAAAGTCTGACCAGGAAGCCGCGCGGTCAGGCGCTGCGGCGGATTTGTTCGACCAAGATATGCTGCGCTGCGCGATCACTGAGGGCGATACGCGTACCGCAAACCTGGCAAAGCAAGGTGTGGGCTCCGGAAACTTTTTCGACGACGGCCGATTCGCAGAAACCCATTTCGCGTAGCCGTTGGCAGACCTCCGTTTTGCCCTCAAGCTCTTGCACCCGGCCACTGGCACCGACAGGAAGTTCGGTCAGGCGTACGAGCGGAGTGGGCTTGGTTTCTTCAGGCGAGGACATGGCTGGATAGAGGAAAGTAAATGAGATTGGGTTTCAATGTCAAAGTCTAGGCTGATATCGTCACCGGTGTAAGATTATGTAAGCAAAAATGTTGGGAGGAATTTGGATTATTTACGGAGAATCGTTCAGCGTTGTTCCCAACATCTTAGCTAGCCCAGTGCCAGCAATGGATTTGCGGCGTACTTTGCTGTTTCCCCAACGAAAAAACTTCGCATCAGCCAATTCCTCTTAGGTCTTACCCTCGGTCGGAAAAGACCCCGTAACATTTTGGCCGGTGATCCGATATATTACTAAGCAACCATGATTCTCAGCACGACACTCTCCCGGTCAGAGCAACTCGTCCTCAACGGACGGGCGGTATGGCGCGACTTGATGCGGTGCCAAGTGGACAAGCTCCGTTTCCATTTGCGCGGCTGCTGGCGCGCGTTGCTTCGATAAAAAAGCGCGGCCGTTTAGGTCCGCGCTTTTCAATTCGAATTGAAGCAGGGCTTTCTCAGATTCTGCGGCGCTTGATACCGATCTGGACAATTGCTGAGCGAAGGATGCCTTCGAAGCGTTCGATTTCAGAAGCGTCGAGCGTTTCTCTTCCGCGAAGCGCATCCTGTGCGCGCTGCATGGCTTTTTCAGCAGCATCAACGTCGATCTTCTCTTCGGTGATGGCGCTCTCGGCCAGGATAGAAACTTTGTCGCCATCGATCTCGGCGAAACCGTTGCCGACAGCGAGAAGCTCGGTCTTCCCGTTTTTTAAAACGCGCAACTCCCCTGCTTCAACTTGCGTGAGCAGCGGAATGTGGCCGGGCAGAATGCCGATCTCACCCTCGACCGTCGGAATGACGACGGTTTCTACCGTGTCGGAGTAGACACGGGCTTCGGGGGTGACGATTTCGAGCGTGAGCGCCATGGTGATGGATTACTTTTTGGCTGAAGAGCCGATCACTTCGTCGATGCCACCCTTCATGTAGAAATCGCCCTCGGGTACGTTGTCGAGTTCGCCATCGAGGATCATCTTGAAACCGCGAACAGTGTCTTTGACCGGAACGTATTTGCCAGGCGTGCCGGTGAACACTTCAGCGACCGCGAACGGTTGCGAAAGGAAACGCTGGAGTTTGCGCGCGCGATAAACGGTGAGTTTGTCCTCAGGAGATAGTTCGTCGAGGCCGAGAATCGCGATGATATCCTGGAGATCCTTGTAGCGTTGGAGCACGCGCTGCACTTCGCGGGCAACGAGGTAATGCTCTTCGCCGACGATGGCTGGTTCGAGTGCTTTGGAAACCGAGGCGAGCGGATCGACGGCCGGATAAATTCCGAGTTCGGCGATGGAACGCTCGAGCACGATGGTCGAATCCAAGTGCGCAAAGGTGTTTGCAGGAGCCGGGTCGGTGAGATCGTCGGCGGGCACGTACACGGCCTGCACGGAAGTGATCGAACCTTTCTTCGTCGAGGTGATGCGCTCTTGGAGAAGGCCCATTTCGTTCGACAAGGTTGGCTGATAACCGACGGCGGACGGCGAGCGTCCCAACAAAGCGGATACTTCGGAACCGGCTTGTGAGAAACGGAAAATGTTGTCGATGAAGAGCAGCACGTCCTGGTTTTTCTCGTCGCGGAAATATTCCGTCATCGCGAGAGCCGAGAGCGCGACACGCATACGAGCGCCCGGGGGTTCGTTCATCTGGCCGTAGACCAGCGCGACTTTCGACTTACTGAGATCTTTTTGGTCGATAACGCCCGCTTCGGACATTTCGTGGTAGAGATCGTTGCCCTCACGGGAACGTTCACCGACACCAGCGAATACCGAGAAACCGCCGTGAGCTTTGGCGATGTTGTTGATGAGTTCGAGAATGACGACGGTCTTGCCGACGCCAGCACCACCGAATGCACCGGCTTTGCCGCCTTTGATGAACGGGCAAATCAAGTCGATGACCTTGATGCCGGTTTCGAGGATCTGCGCTTTGGTGTCCTGATCGACGAGTGCGGGCGCGGGACGATGAATCGGGTATTTCTTGTCGAAAATGACCGGGCCTTTGCCGTCCACTGGGTTGCCGGTGACATCGAAGATGCGACCGAGCACGCCGTTGCCGACGGGGACCGAGATCGGTGCACCCGTATCCACGACTTCCATACCGCGCACGAGACCTTCAGAGGAAGACATGGCGATCGTGCGGGCGACGCCACCGCCGAGGTGCTGCTCGACTTCGAGCGTGAGCACTTCTTTTTTCCCCGAGACGGTGAACTCAATGGTGAGCGCCTGGTAGATGGGCGGGATGGTGTTCTCGGCGAACTGCACGTCGACCACGGGGCCGATAACTTGGACGATTTTGCCGGTGTTGCTCATGTTAGGAAAGGAAGGCTGACTGGGAATAGAAAGTGGTTAGGGCTGTAGTTAAACGGCGGCGAACTGGGCGGCGGCAATCTCGAGGATTTCCGCAGTGATGCCGGCCTGACGAGCTTTGTTGTATTCGAGAGTAAGGTCGCCAAGGAGCTTGGTGGCGTTGTCTTTGGCGGTCTTCATCGCGACCATGCGGGCGCTCTGTTCGGAGGCTTTGGCGCTAAGAACTAGTTCGTAAACGTAATGGTTGACGTAGAAAGGAAGCAGGGCATCGAGGACTGTTTTCGCGCTGGGTTCGAAGAGCATCTCGCGGGTATCGGCTTTTTCCACTGCGCTAGAATGCCTGTGCAGAGTGGCAAGGGAGGCGGCCACACTTTCGAGTGGGAGGACAGGACAAACCGTGGGTTCTTGAACGAGCGTGTTTTTAAAGTGCGGATAAATCACCTCGATCGTGTCGATCACGCCTTCGAGATATTGTTTTATCATGAACTCTACGGCGGCGCGCACTTCGGCGAACGATGCGCGGTCTTGGATTGGAAAATCGGCGAGCAGGTCGCGTTTTGTGCGGACGAGGAATTGCGTGCCCTTGCGTCCGGCGACGACGAATTTTGCAGGTGTCTGGATGTCGACAACGAGCTTGAAAAGATTGGCGTTGAGCGGTCCGCACAAACCCTTGTCCGTAGTGATAAGTAGGATACCGCGGGTTTTGATCTCCCGCTTCACGAGGAACGGATGCATCGACTCGTCAACGCGTGGTGCGAGCGAGGCTAGCATCGAAGCCATGAGTTGCGCGTACGGCTGACCCGCGAGGGCCAGCTGCTGCGCCTTCTTCATCTTCGACGCAGCCACCAGCTCCATCGCCTTGGTGATCTGGCGGGTGTTTTTGACCGATTTAATTCGGCGGCGGATATCGCGGGTTGATGCCACGGTTAGGAAGGAGATTTATCGCGGAAACGCGGAGGAGCAGAGACGCGGAAGTTTAGCTAGCGAAGGTGCTTTTCCATTCGTCGACGGCGGTTTTGAGTTCGGTTTCGATTTCGGCGTCGAGTGCGGCTTTGGTGCGGATTTTTGCGAGGAGCGGATCTTTGCGCGTGGCAAAGAAACTACGCAGACTCACGGCGGCAGCGGTGACTTTCTTGAGGTCGAGCCCTTCGTAATAACCTTTCTGCATCGCCCAAAGGGTGACGACCTGTTGCTCGATCGGAAGCGGGTTGTAAGCGGGCTGCTTGAAGAGTTCGACGATGCGGGAACCGCGGTCAAGCTGAGCTTTGGTCTTGGCGTCGAGGTCGGAACCGAACTGGGCGAAAGCGGCAAGTTCGCGGAACTGGGCGAGCTCGCCCTTGAGTTTGCCGCCGACTTGTTTGGTGGCTTTGATCTGCGCGGAAGAGCCTACACGCGACACGGAAAGACCGACCGACACGGCGGGGCGTATGCCTTGGTTAAAGAGATCGGTTTCGAGGAAGATCTGGCCGTCGGTGATCGAGATGACGTTGGTCGGAATGTAGGCCGAGACGTCGCCAGCTTGGGTTTCGATGATTGGCAGCGCGGTGAGCGAGCCTTTGCCGTCGAGGCGGGCTGAGCGTTCGAGCAAACGGCTATGCAGATAGAAAACGTCGCCCGGATAAGCTTCGCGGCCGGAGGGGCGTTTCAAGATCAGCGAAATCTGGCGGTAGGCGACGGCGTGTTTGGAGAGATCGTCATAAACGATGAGCGCATCCATGCCGTTTTCCATGAACCATTCGCCGATGGCGGCGCCGGAGAATGGAGCAATGTATTGGTTAGCGGGATTGTCGGCAGCGGCGGCGGCGACGACGACCGTGTATTCGAGAGCGCCAGCTTCTTCGAGGGAAGTGATGGTGCGAACGATGTTGGACTGTTTCTGGCCGACAGCGACGTAGATGGAGTAAACCGGGCGGAACTTCGGATCGCCACTGGCGAGGCCGACTTTGTTGATCTTCGCCTGATTGATAATTGTATCAATCGTGATGGTCGTCTTGCCGGTGCCGCGGTCGCCGATGATCAGCTCGCGCTGGCCGCGGCCGATCGGAATCATGGAATCGATGGCCATGATGCCGGTAAAGAGTGGTTGGGAAACGGATTTGCGGGCGATGATGCCGGGCGCGATGCGTTCGACAGGATAAAACTCGGTTGAGGCGATCGGGCCTTTGCCGTCGACAGGATTGCCGAGGGCATCGACTGCGCGGCCGAGGAGCGCTTTGCCGACGGGAACAGAAAGCAGACGACCAGTGGTGTGGACTTCGTCGCCTTCTTTGAGCTTGGAAACGTCGCCGAGAAGAATGCAGCCGACTTCGTCTTCTTCGAGATTGAGCGCGATGCCCATGGCGCCACCGGGGAACTGAATCATCTCGTTGTACATGGCTTCGGACAGGCCATCGAGTTTGGCCACGCCGTCGGCGACGGTGCGGATGGTGCCGGTGTTTTTCTTAACCGCTTTGTTCTGCAGTTTTGCGATCTGTTGTTCGATTTGTTCGATGACGGTGCTCATGCGGCGGGAAGAGTTCTTGGGATCAGGTTTTTGAAATTAGACGGATGCGGCGAGGGCGCCGAGTTGTCCGGAGACAGAGGATTCGTAAACATCGTCGCCGACGCGCACGCGCAGACCGGCGAGAAGCTTAGGATTAGCGCGGGTGCTGGCGGTGATGGCGCGGCCGTACTTCTTGGTCATGGACGCGGCAATGGTTTGTAGGACAGAATCGGATACAGCACCGGCGTGCTCGACGACGGCTTGGCTCTTGGCCAGCTCGGTCGCGACGAAGCGATGGTAGGCCTTGAGAACAGTAAGCGGATGCGCGGGCCGGAGTTTCTCAATGTAACCCAGAACGCCCGTTACGCGTTCGGCCGAGACGCGGCCGTCGACGAGGCTCAGCTTGAAGAGCTGGCGGGCGAGTTGTTGGGCTTTTTTGTTGGCGGCCATGGAAAAATGGAAGCGATCAGACGTTGGTCAGCTCTTTGGCGGCGGTTTCGTTGTAACTGGCGCGATCGGTCTCGGTGAGTTTCTTCGCGAGGACGCGTTCGGTCGTGGCGACGACGAGGCGGGCGATTTCGGTGCGGGCGTCGGCGAGCATTTTCTTTTGCTCAAGCTCGATGGCCTGCTGGGCCTTGGCGAACTGATCGTTGGCGCGCTCGGAAGCTTCTTTTTGGATCTTGTCGGCGAAGTCCTTCGCGGTCTTGCGGGACTCTTCGATGATCTTGTTGGCTTCGAGCTGGGCGTTTTTGATGAGGGTGGCCGTCTCTTGCTGTGAGGTGGCGAGCTGGGCCTTCATGTCGTTGGCGTACTTGAGGCCGGATTCGATCTTGTTCTGGCGCTCTTCCATCGCGGCGATGGTCGGCTTGATGCCGAACTTGTACAATACGGCAAAAAGGATCAGGAAGCTGATGCCTTGAAAAAGGATGTAGTGCCAGTCGAGGCCGAATTTTTCAACGAGACCCGGTTCAGACGCGCCTGCGACGGCAGCATGAGCTTCGACAGTGGCGAGGAAAAGTGAGGTCAACATGGCAGGAGCGGTAAAAGGAGAGGTTGCGCTGGAGAGTGAGTCGCCAGCGCAACCGCAGAGAGGGATTACTTGGCGAGGAATAGCGCGAGAACGCCGAGACCTTCGGCGAGCGCCATACCGATGATGGCTTGAACGAGGATTTTGCCAGAAGCGCCGGGATTACGACCGACGGCTTCGGCGGCTTTGGTGCCGATAAGTCCGACGCCGATGGCGGCGCCGAGGAGACCGAATGCGCTAGCTAGATTGCCAGTGATTTCAGCGAGGATCATGTTTTTGTATATGTTTGGAGGTTGCAGTTGCCGTCGTGCGCGCTCGTTGGCACGCTCCCAACGGGAAAGGTTTTAGTGATGGGCTTCGGCGTGGTTAGCTTCGTCAACGTGTTCGTGATCGTCGCCGTGGTTACAGATCAGGCCGATATAAACAGAGCTGAGTAGCGTGAAGACGGTGGCTTGAATCAGGCCGACCAGCAGCTCCATGAAATAGAAAACAAAGAAGAAGCTCGTGCCGTGCAGTAGGTTTTCGCCGCCGAAGACGTTGCCGAAGAGACGCACAGAAAGTGTGAACGGACGGATGCAGATCGAGAAGACCTCGATGAAGCCAACCAAGAGAAACACCACAGAAAGTACAAAGTAGAGTACTAGGGGCGTTTCTTTTTTGTCGGCTTTGTTACCGAAAAGATCGAAGAGGATCAGTTTCGTGCCGGCGTACTTGAAGATGATGATCAACCACGCGCCGAAAGAGATGAGCGCGAGAGCGATCGTGCCGTTGAAATCCGCAGTGAAGGGTCGGATGAACGGCCGCGTAACGTGGAACTTGCCGTCGATGTCGTGGCCGAAACCGATCGTGCCGACGCCGGGCAACAGGCCCATCCAGTTTTGGATGAGGATAAAAATGAAAAACGTAACGAGCAGCGGAAAGACGGCAGGGAAAGCGTGCTTGCCGACGATGGGCTCGAACAGGCCGCGCAGACCTTCGATCAGCGACTCAACGACGGCCTGGCCTTTTGACGGGAGGATTTTCGGGCGGCCCGTAGCGATGAGAATCAGTGAAATGATGAGCGCAGAAACGGCCCAACCGGTCACCATGCTATTCGTGATGGCCCAGCCACCACCGAGATCGACTAGCTTGGCGGCTTTGGCGGAAACGGCTTCTCCTTCGGATGCAAATGCAGGCAATGCAGTTGCCAAGGACACGAGCGCGAGGGCAAAATTCTTTGCTCGAAGCATGGGTGGGTTAAAAAAGCGCAGGTAGATTCGTAAAAACCTCAGAGGTAGGCAACGCGGGGAACGCCGTCAATCATCGAAAATCATCTGTGCTTATAGGAACGAAAAGATTAGCGAATTTTGCCAACTATCCGGTTTAGCTTCACTTCTGCTACTAGCGACTGGTTTTGTTCAAAGTTTAGAGAAATCGTCCTGCGCAATGCCACAAGCGATTGATACGCGGGGGCACGGCTCTGAAAAACGGTCTCGCGTTCGAACGGCCAGGGCGCGGTGGGCGTGATTTCCCAGTCGGGATGAGCGAGGACCTCGGCTTTGGCGGCGGCGAAATAGGCAGCGTCGTCGGTGCGGAAACAAAGCTCGGCTCCAGCGGCGGCTTTCGCGGCAAGCGGGTGCAAGAAGTCGGTCTGCATGAGCCGGTGTTTGTGGTGGCGGCGTTTGGGCCACGGGTCCGGGAAGAGCACAAATATCCGCTGAAGAACGACATGCGCGGGCAGTGCGGCGATGAGCTCGGCGGCTTCGGCCTTGAGAAAAACGAGGTTGGTGAGCTTGGCGCGGTTGCATTTGCGTTGGGCGCGTTCGACGCGGTCGCGCAGCAGATCGAAGCCGAGGCAGAATTCCTCTCGATGCGCCGTGGCGTAGTCGGTCAGGAAATGTCCGTGCCCGGCGCCGATTTCGAGCGTGATGCGCGAGTGCGCAGCGAGCAGTTCCGCCAGGTGTTGCTGGAGGGTGGCGCGGCGGGCGTCGCGGTGGATGATGAATTCGGCGGTGCGGGCTGGATTGTCCACGTGGCCGGTTAAGCACGGGCGCGGCGCTCGGTGCAAGCGTGCGTTTATTTTGCGCGAACTGTGTCGTTGGCGCGCAGCGGTAGAGAAAAATAGAACGCTGTCCCCTGCCCTAGCTTGCTTTCGACGCGAACTTGGCCGCCGTGGAGATGCACAATATGTTTAACAATGCTGAGTCCGAGGCCGGTGCCGCCTTTTTCACGCGAGCGGCCTTTGTCTACGCGGTAGAAACGCTCGAAGATGTGCGGCAGGTCGGCTTCCGGGATGCCCGGGCCGTTGTCGCGCACGCAGACCTCGATTTGGGTTTCAGTCAGCTTGGCTGAGACGTCGATGTGAGAACCTTTTGGCGTGTACTTGATCGCGTTATCAATCAGGTTTTCAAGGACCTGCGTGATTTTAAGCGGATCGATCGGCACGGCTCCGATCGCGGGATCGATGGAGGTGGAGAGTTTGTGTTCGGCGCAATCAGGCCGCACCCGGTAGTCTTCCAAGATGCTGTTGAGCAACTGCGTGAGGTGGGTCGACTCGCGACGCAGCCCGGGATTGATCGATTCGAGGCGCGACAGCACGAGCAAATCTTCGAGGAGCGAATTGAGGCGTTCGGTGTGGCGCTGGATGGTCTTCATGAAGCGCTCGCGGTCGGCGAGCGGCATGTCTAGATGACCGTCCACGAGAGTCTCGATATAGCCTTTGATGACGCTGAGCGGCGTGCGGAGCTCGTGGGAGACGTTGGCAACAAAGTCTTTCCGCACGGCTTCGAGTTTTTTCTGCTTGGTGATGTCGTGCAGAACGAAGAGCGCCCAAGTGTCTTTTTCGGCATTGAGCGACGGGATGGTTGTGCCCGTCACCTCGGTCCAGATGGAGCGACTGCCCTCGGCGAACTCGACTTCGAACTGGGCCGGAGCCTCGTTTTTGCGCACGCTTTCCACGTATTGGAGAAAGGAGGCGCTTTGCAGAATGAGCTCAAGGCGTTGGCCCAAGATGTTGGTTGCGCGTGGGAATATACCGTTTAACGCACTGTTGGCCAACAGGATGCGATTCGTTGAGTCCACGATCAGGACGGCTTCCTGCAAACTGCCCAGCGTGGCTTCGAGTTGGGTGAGCTGGCCGGAACGCAGGAGCTGCAGGCGGTTGACCTCTTCGATCAACTCATTCGTGGCGTGGCAGAGATGGTCCCAGCTGCTGGTGTCTGCGGATGTCCCGTCTTCGCGCAACAGGGGCTGTTTTCGCAGTAACGCGTTGTGGAGCCGACGGATGGCTTGGTGTTGCCGCCAGAGTGCGCTGAGAGTGAACAGCAGGGTTATGCCCAGCGTAATCGAAATCAGGATACACATGCGCTGACTTTACGCTCGGCGATCCGGTACCCCACCCCGCGAATCGTTTCAATCCAGTCGGCCTCGCCGCCAAGTTTTTCGCGCAGGCGGCGGACATGAGTATCCACGGTGCGCGTCTCGATCTCGGTCTCGTAGTTCCAGACATTGATCAACAAGTGCTCGCGCGTTTGGACGCGACCGCGGCGCTCGATCAGCAGGCGTAAAAGTTTAAATTCTGTCGCCGTCAGATCGACTGGCTGACCACCGACGGTGGCGGCATGGCGGTCGACATCGAGTGAGATCAGGCCGACTTGCAGCATCTTGGGTTCTGCTGGCGTAGCCTCGGCCAAGCGCCGTAGAATGGTTGCACGCGCAACACTAATTCCTTGGTGCTAAAAGGCTTACACACATAGTCATCGGCCCCTGTCTCCAGTCCTTGGATACGATCGGACTCTTCGGCTTTGGCGGTGAGAAAAATAACTGGGACCTTTTTTAACTTGGGATCAGCGCGAAGCATCCGGCAGATCTGCATGCCATTTAGGTCGGGCATCATCACATCGAGAATGACGAGATCGGGCAAAAATGTGCGCGCCACACCGATGCTGCCGTTCGGATCATTGAGTGTCTCGACCTGGTATCCCTTTGCACGCAGCTGGTAGGCAACGAGTTCAGTTACATCGACCTCGTCGTCGACCACGAGTATGCGTTTAGCTTTAGTGTCCATGACGTGGGGCTAGCTTACCGGGCATCTTCCGTTTGCCGAGTGATTTTACCTCACCGTTTCACAAATGTTACAAGACGGTTTTTTGTGGCTTGGTGGAGGCAGTACCGGGAGCAAGAAGACTGCGCTTAGGCGGTGCCGTCCGGGCTGGATTCCGGTGTTTTGCCTGTGGCGATCTTAATCATTAAGACGTTGATATCAGCTGGGTTAACTCCACTTATGCGGCTGGCCTGACCGAGCGTGTAAGGACGGAATTCGTTGAGTTTGAGGGCGCTTTCTTTGCGCAAACCGCGCAATGCGAGGAAATCAAAGTCCTTGGGGATTTTGATCTTTTCGATTTCGCTGAGCTTATCGACCTGGCGCTGCTCGCGTGCGAGGTAGCCTTGATAGTTCACCCGATAAGAAACTTCCGCGCGGACTTCAGGGGGCAGGGCCTGGAATTCGTCCGGCAGCGTGGGCGCGGCACTATTGCCCGTCGCGGCGCGACGCATGCCGTCAGCGAGCGTCCCCTGCCCTCCGCTTAGGCGGAGGCTTTCAAGTTTTGCGCACCACTCTCCCACCCGACTCTTCTTTTCGATGATCCGGTTCAGACGGCTTGGCGTGACGAGTTGATGCTCTTGAATGTGCGCTAGCAATCGAAGCTCGGCGCTGGCGTGGTTAAATAGCAGTCGGTGCTCTGCCCTGCTGGTGAACATGCGATACGGCTCGTTGGTACCTTTGGTGACCAGATCATCGATCATGACACCAATATAGGCCTCATGGCGGCCGATCACTAATGGCGACTGGCTGCGGACTTTGCAGACGGCGTTCACGCCAGCGACCAAGCCTTGAGCTGCGGCTTCTTCATAGCCGGACGTTCCATTGATCTGGCCGGCAAAGAATAGATTCTCGACCTTGCGCGATTCGAGCGACGGGAAAAGCTGGGTTGGCGGCGCGAAGTCGTATTCGACGGCGTAAGCCGGTCTGAGCAGCACAGCTTTTTCAAGCCCGGGAATGCTGTGAACCATGTCGAGCTGAACTTCGAATGGTAGCGAGGTCGACAGGCCGTTGACGTAGTATTCGTTGGTCGAGCGGCCTTCGGGTTCCAAGAAAAGCAAATGGCGCGGTTTATCGGCAAAACGGACAAACTTATCCTCGATACTCGGGCAATAGCGCGGGCCGACACCTTTGATCTCGCCGGAATACATGGCGGATTTATGCAAGTTGGCGCGAACGATCTGGGCGGTTTCGGGCGTGGTGTAAGTCATCCAGCACGAGGCCTGGTCGGTGCCGGGCAACCAGCCGAGGCGTTTTTCGCCGGTTTGTTCCACGTGGAACATGTCTTGCGGGTCGCGGGTGTCGTGGAACGCGAACAGAGTGGGGGATGGGTCGCCTTTTTGCCCCTCCATCTTCGAAAAGTCCAGACTGCGGCCCAGCAAGCGCGCTGGAGTGCCGGTTTTGAGGCGTTGAAGCTCGATTCCGGCCTCAAGGAAGCTGGCGGAGAGGGTTTTGGCGCTGAAATCACCGAGTCGGCCGCCTTCATTCTTGTTCTGGCCGATGTGCATGAGGCCACGCAGGAAAGTGCCGGTGGTGACGACGACCGTGGCCCCGCGGAACTCGACATCGAGATTGGTGCGTACGCCGATGACTTTGCCTGCCTCATAGACGAGACTGGTCACGGTGGCTTGGAAGAGCTGGAGATTGGGCTGAAGCTCCAGCGTGTGCTTCATGCGAAATTGGTAGGCCTTCTTGTCACACTGGGCGCGAGGGGATTGGACGGCGGGGCCTTTCGATTCGTTGAGCAAGCGAAACTGGATGCCGGTGACGTCGGTGTTGATTCCCATTTCACCGCCGAGCGCATCGACCTCGCGTACGATCTGGCCTTTGGCCTGGCCGCCGATGGCCGGGTTGCAACTCATCTGGGCGACGGTATCGAGATTGCCGGTCAGGAGTAGGGTAGTGGCGCCCATGCGGGCGGCTGCAAGCGCAGCTTCGCAACCGGCATGGCCAGCACCGCAAATGATCACATCGAACTGTAACTGATTGTAAGTAAACAAGTTAAATAATTTTGAGTCAACAACTTAGCATGGTCTGCGCTCAGCAGGCAAAGCAGAAGTGCAGTTCGGCGCAAAACCAATCCCGGTCGAAGTGCAAAAGCCCGGGCGGGGTAGTGGAGAACCGCAGGGCGGAGGTTGGCTCCACAAAAAAGCCCGGAGGCGGCGTTGGCGGCATCCGGGCGTGAGAAAACTTTGCGGTACTGTTATCGTTTTTGCGATCGGCTGAATCGGTGGGCTGCGCTGGCCAGGGCGAGTGCGATAAGGAGCCAATCGCTAGGGGCACCACCGCCGCCGCTGCTGCCGCCAGAGGTTGAGCCGCCGCCGGAGCTGGAGGACGAAGATGAACTGCTACTCGACGAGCTCGAGCTGCTGGAGCTTGAGGAGGAAGACGAACTGGAGCTACTTGATGAAGAACTCGACGATGAGCTGGAAGACGAACTGCTGGAAGAAGACGAGCCGGTGCCGGTGTATTCATCGGCACCGATGTCATAAGCCGAGCCAGTCGGACGAGGATCGCCGTCGATGTCGGTGGTGAAACCAGTGATGGCGGTGCCGACGTTGACGACATTGGCCAACGAACTGGTGAGGTGGAGATCGCAGGAGGCGGGCGCCACAAACCAAGAGGACTGCGCCGAGGTATAATTGGTCGCGAGCGAGGCCGTGGCGCTGTCACGGGCGGCGATGGCTTTGTTCGTGAGATTATTGCGGATCAGGGCTCCGGTGGTGGTGGCGTAGCGGTATTCGATCGCGTTGGCGTAGGTGCCGTTCGAATACACGGTGTTGTTGTCAACCTGAGCCGAGGCACCGGGTTCGAGCGAGATGCCGGCGGCGGCAAAACCCGTCGTACGGGTGTCGGCGATGAAGTTATTGCGGATAAAGCCGCCGGTGTGAGCCGAACCAGTGCCATCGCCAAAGACGATGCCGCTATCGCAGTTTAGAATAAGGTTGTTGGTGACGGTGGTACTGCTGGCGCCGCCGTAGAAGTGGATCGCGGGTTCGGCCGTGGTGGACGTGCTGGCGATGCTGCTGAAGGTGTTGCCGGTCACGGTCCAGCTTGTGCAGCCCTGTGCATCGATCGCGGAGAGAGCGGGCAGTGGTGCGATGGGGTTGGAGAAAGAGCAGGCTTCGATGCGGCCGCTGTCGGCGCCGGGTTGGATGATGATCGCACCATTACGGGCGTTGCGAAGGGCGAGGTTAGCGATGGTAACTTGGTCGGCTGTGATGGTGAAGATCGGGACTGAGGCGAGGCTGTTTGCATCGACGATGGCGGTGGCGCCGGGGGTAGGGCCTTGCAGCTTCAATTGGTTGGCGGTGAGGCTGGGCAATGCCGTGGTGAGGGTGTAGCTGCCGGCGGCCAGATTGATCGTGGTGGTGGCGGCTGGGTTGGCATTGGCGAAGGTGATCGCGGCGGAGAGTTCGGCCGCAGTACCGACGTTGCGGGTCTGTGGCCCGGTGGCTCCGGAGCTCGATGAAGAAGAGGATGAACTAGAGCTAGAAGAGGATGAGCTACTACTACTGCTGCTGCTCGACGCGCCGCTGGAGGATGACGATGAACTCGAAGAAGAGCTGCTCGAAGATGAACTGGAGGTGGTGATCGTGTAGGTGGCCGTGGCGACGGCGCTGTCGGTCAGGCCGGTTTTATAGGCGAGCGCTTTGAGTGTGGTCGTGGCGCTGACGGGTATGGCCGTGGCATAGACCGTGCCCGTAGTCGAAGTGGGTGCGATGCCGTTGGTCGTGTAGCGAATGGTGGCACCGGTGGTAACCGAACTAATTACTACCGACTGTGCGCTGGAGTAGGTGCCGGCGACGGGATTGAAGGTTGGCGTGGCGACGGTGGCGGAGTTGACGGTGACCGTGGCGTTCGCGGTGGCAGAGCCGGTGGTGTTGGTGGCCGTCAATGTGTAGGTCGTCGTTGTGGTTGGGCTGACGGAGCGGCTAGTTCCGGTGACGGCACCGATGCTTTGATTGAGGCTCAGGCTGGTCGCGCCGATGACATCCCAGTTGAGTGTTGTGCTGCCGCCGTTGGTGATGGTGGCTGGTACGGCGGTGAAGGACGAGATCGTGGGTGCTGAAGGTACGGCGGCCTCCTGCAAGATAGCCAAAGCGTATTCCAGCGCGGCGCCTGTGGTCGTATAGACACGGATACCGTAGGTACCGGAAGCGAGGGTTTGGCTAAGAGTGCCCTCGGTCGAGGTGCTCACGACGGTGCTGCCGCTTAAAATTTGCACTCCGTAGTCCGAACCCTCGGCACCGACCACGACGATTTTTACCGGACCCGAAGCGGAGGTCGTCAGGCTGTAGCGAGCCTCGGTAGAACTTTGGGGGGCCCTGAAGTCGACGAAGTCCACCGAGTCGACAACGTAGGGGTTGGCGGTGGTGCCTGCGCCAACGATAGCTGATGGTTCGGCATCAGGGGCGGCCTCGTTTAAGACAAGCAGGCGGTACATCCGGTCCATGGACTGCAATGTTACGAGGTTGCGAAGATTGTAGCCGTATTGCAGGCCATCGGTCGTGAGGAAACAGGCTCGGTCATAGTCCATTGCCGTGGGGTGGACACCGTCGCCGCCCAGGCCGTAACTCGGGAGGGGCAAACAGGCCCGGTAGAAATCGATGAATGGCACCTGGCGCCCTTGGGCGATAGCGCGCACCAAGCGGCTCAGCATGGTCGAGCGCGGGAGTTGGGTGGAGTCGCTGGTTTTGGGTGGCGGAGCGGTGAGCAGCGGGATCGCCTTTGCGGTCAGGCAGCGGTCGACGACTGTGATCAAGTTTTTCGCGACCCAGCGGTAGACGTAGGAGTCGGTTTGAGGAGCTCCAATGTCGTTGGTGCCAAACATCACGACGCCGAACGCGCCGGCAGTGGTGGAAATTTCTGCTTCCAGCGGAGAGGGCGCGCCTGCAAGGGCCCATTCCGTGGCTTCACCGACCTTAGCTGCGGAGCTCACGCGGTCGTAGGGGTTGTTGGCTCCGATGACGCCAGTCATGAAATAGTCCCGGGCGCCCTGCAGGTTAGTGTAGGTCCCTAGGTTATAGGCGAAGTCCCAGTCTTTGGTTGTCCCTGCGACGTAGGCCGGATACTTGAACTGCTCCATGAAGGCGGAGCCGGCCGTGATGGAATCTCCGGCCTTGAAAAATACATTGGCTTTGAGGCCTGCCTGCGCACCGGCCTGAAATACCGTTTTGAGGCGGTTGGCCACGTTAGTGGTAATGGGCGATTGCGTTCCGCTGCCCGGATAACGCGTGGTCGCGGTTGCGCCCGAGCTCGATGAGGAGGACGAACTGCTCGACGAACTGGAGCTGCTGCTAGAGGAACTGGATGATGACGAGCTCGAGGAGGAACTGGAGGAGCTGCTGCTACTGCTCGATGAGCTAGACGAGCTGCTTGAGGAAGACGAAGAGCTGGAGCTTGAAGACGACGAAGATGAACTGCTGCTGGAGGATGCCGTAGTACGGATCGCGGCAAGGGAGGGTAGATATGAACTATCCGGCTTAGGTGCGATGAAAACGAGCCCATTGTCCCAGCCGACTGATTGGCCAACTCCCCAACAATCGCTAAGGTCCAAGTCGTTGTAACGGGTCCATTGCGAGCCATCCCAGTGCAAGGCGAAAAATTTGCTAGGCTCGATCACTGAATCGTACGGAACCCAACCGCCAATCCAGGCCTCGGTCTCAGCCGCGTTGACGCTGAAGCCAAAGTCCGCCGCGCTGCCTGCACCGCCCCAAGGACTCGGGAGGGCGTTTGCGGTGACGGTTCCGTCTTTATCGACTTTGTCGATAACGATGCCGGTATTGCCGTTGCAGCGCTGGAACCAGACGTAGTTGGGCGTCGTTACAACGCTGCCGATGAGGCACTCGTAATTATTGGCGGTAGAAAAAGTTTCGACGGTAGTCGCGGTGCCCATGGACCACGAAGAGGACGCATTGGGCACGGCCTGCAGGCGCTGTACCGGAAGAAGGTTGCTCGTGGAGCTGTCGCATGTGTTCAGCGGTCCCCACTCGAACCAGAGGTCTTTCGAGATCGGGTGTTGAGCCATATGAACGCCGTTTTCGTGGGAAGAGGCGTAAGTTTCAGTCCATTGTTTAAGCGTTGTGACCCCGCTCGTATTTGTAAGCGAAACCCATTGGTTGCTTGCTGTCGGGGCGTAACCGGCAGCGACCGAGCTCATGCCAGCGATAATCCTTCCATGAAGGCTGGTGCCTGGATCTTCATACATCACCCAGAATAGGCGTGGATTTCCAGCTTGGTCAGTGCCAGCGACGATGCCAGTGCGTACGTCCATGTTGCCGTTCACATCGGGCAACATCAAATCTCCGGCATTTAGATCTGAGGTGAAGTTAGTGATATGACCAGCGATGTCCCGAACCAGAGTTAAGCGTTTGTAAGCGGTGCCAGCTGAGCCGTCGGCCTTGTAAAGAATATGGATCTTGCCGTCGGCACTTTGGCAGATCGAGCCGGTGTTATAGATGAAGAATGACGGGCTGGGACTGATCAAGGACCACGTTTCCCCGAGATCTTTTGAGACTGCGGCCATGAGCTTGGTGTTTCCCGGGAAGAATCCGATCAAGTCGCCACCGACAATGTCCCGCACCACGGCGTTTTCGGCGTTGTACCAAACACCGCGCGGCCCGCCGTCGACATTGGGCAAATACGCCCGTTTTGTATACGTGGTGGTGGCAGCTTCGAGGACGATTTGGGTCAGACTCAACACCAAGAGGCAGACCAGGGTCAGGTAGGATCGGATTTTCATGAGACGGGGTAGGTGATGCGGATATGAAAACAAAAAAGCGGAGAGGCAGGACCGAACCAGCTTCTCCACGCCAAAGGGTTTTATCGGGAGGATTTAACCCGCAATCGGCCACACGCCAGTGCCGTGAGTGCGGCAAAGAACCAAAGGTCGGGCGCGCCGCCGCCACCGCCGCTGCTACCGCCGGAGGTTGAGCCACCGCTGGAACTGGACGAGGAGGAACTGCTGCTCGACGAAGAGCTCGAACTGCTGGAGCTAGAGGACGACGAGGAGCTGCTCGATGAGGACGAACTCGAGGATGAGCTCGAAGAAGAGCTTGACGAACTGGAGCTGCCGGAGAGCTGGACGACGGCGTTGTCGCTGGTGACGGAGTTGGCGGAGTTGGAGACAACGACGCGGTAGGTTCCGGCGGTCTGGGCACTAAGACTGGTGATGATATAGCTGGCGGAGGTGGCGCCGGAGATGTTTTGCCCGGCGAGACGCCACTGATATTGGAGGTTGGTACCGGTTGCTGTGACGGTGAGGGTGACGCTCGTGCCAGCGGCCTGGGTGGTGGTCGCGGCGGGTTGCGTTATGATCGCTGGTGCGACCACGGTGCCGCCTGAGCTCGAACTGCTCGATGAGGATGAGCTGGAGGATGACGAGGAGCTGCTGGAACTGGACGAGGAACTTGAGCTACTCGATGAGGAACTGCTGCTGGAACTCGAACTGCTCGACGAACTGGAGCTGTCGCCACTGGTGGTGATTTCGATCGTGGAGACAGTTAGCGCGGGGAGTGTGATTGCCCAATTCGCCAGGTTGGCGGGCGTGGTGCCGACGTAGACGGGCGTGGTCGTGGTGCCTTCGAGGCGGTAGACTTTGGCGGTGCCGGAAACGGCGAGGCCGGAGAAGGCGACGTTTTGGGTGGCGAACGAGCGGTTGATGGCGACGATGACGTAGCGATTGGCGTTGGTTGAGCTGCGGCTGACATACGCGGCGACTTTGGCGGTGTCGCTGGAGGTCGCGGGGATCGACGTGTCGCCGAAGGTGCCGAGCGCGCCGTCGTAGTCGCGGTACATCTTGAAGGCGGCGAGGGTGAACGCGTAGGTGGGGCTCTCGGGCCAGAAGTTGGCGGCGAAGAGATCCATCTGCCCGTAGATGCCAAGGTTGTCGGCCTGGCAGAGCGTACCGGCGATGTGGTTGTTGCCGCCGTTCTCGTATTCGGTGATGGCGAGCTTGGTGCCGGGCCAGATGGCGGCGATCTTGTCCTGCAGCCGTTTCAGGATGTAGATCGGGCCACCGAGGGTATTAGCGATCCAGGATGTTTCGGCATAGGAGGTATCCCAGAGGCTGCGTGGACTTTGGACGATGGCTTGGATCTCTTCGTCGGTAAGGGTTGTCCCGCGCAGGCTGCCGATGCGGGTGCCGTGCACTTTGGCTTCTGAGTACCAGTGGATGTCGTAGACATCGAGCAGGCGGCGGCCGTCGGTGACGGAGGCGGCTTTGAGTTCGGTGAGGTATTTGTCGGTAAACCAGTAGGTATCGCTAAATCCGCCGGCGCTCTGCCAGTCGTAGATGCCGTTGAAGCCGTAGTTGACTGGGCCGAAAAGTTTTACGGCGGGGTTGACGTCCTTGAGTGCCTTGGCGAGTGCGATGGTGTTTAGGTTGTAAGTGGTGGCATCGGGCGCGGTGGTGCCCTGAGTCTCTTGGTGGGTGCCGGGCCAGAGCTCGGGTTCGTTATCGAGGCTCACGAAGGTCGGGGTGACGGGGTCGGCGTAGATGTCGGTTGTGAATTTATTCCTCAGGGTGGAGAGGAGTTCATCCATGTAGACGTAGGCGTCGGTCGTGGACGGTGTTGCGGTGAAGGCGGAGCCTTTTTTGAAAATGATTTGTTTGAAACGGTTGGCCCGACGTGTCGCGAGCGAGTCGGTCATGGCAACGTTGCCATTTGTGTCCGCTGCAACGTAGCCCTGGAGTTGGACGGTGATGAGGCTGGCCAGACCGGCGGCGCGGTCGCTGGCGACTCGTTCGCGTATCGCTTCGGCGGGTACGGTGCTTGAGCTGAGGTAGCTGTCGCTGCTGTAGGGGCCGTAGTCGGAGCCGGCGTTGGAGGCGTTGTTTTCCCAGTTGTACGTGGTCCAGCGGTTGCCGCCGTGGCGGTCAAAAGTGAGGTTGCGCGGCGCATCAGTCATTTTCTGGTAGAAATTCACGCCGTAGATCCAGGGCGAGATGGCGTGAGCAGAGGACGGCGAGGTGGTGATGGTAACGCTGGGCGTCACGCTGGCGCCGGTGGTGATGCTGGTGCTCTGGCTAGCCGAGAGGTTGAAGGCATCTGTGGCGCTGATCGTGGCTGTGTAGGTGGTGGATAGTTCGAGTAGGTCGATCGTCGCCGAGCGCGTGGCGGCAAGATCGGTGAAGGTGCGCGTCATGGTGGCACCGCCGGTTTTTTGGTAGGCGATAGTGGCGGTGCATGGGCGGTTGGTGGACCAGGTGAAAGTCGCGCTGTTGCCCGTGACGGTGCTGGTGGTGAGGCCGCTGATTACGGGCGGGGTTGTTGGTACCGGTGGGATTACATAGGTGCCGGTGGCGGTGCCTTGATTGGGTGTGGCAGTTGAACTGGTTCGGTGATCGAGGGCGACGACGCGAAATTGATAGGTGCTGCCGCGAGTAAGTCCGGTGAGCGTGGCGGATTGGCTGGCGCTCCATTCGTCGGTGGCACCGGTGAGCGTTTGGTTGTAGTTACCGGTTCCATACTCGATCCGATAGATGGTGGCTTCGCTGGTGGTGAAGGGGATCGTGAGCTGGTCGTACGTGGGATTGAGCACGGGCGTGCCGAGGGTGACGACGGGCGGCGTGGTGTCGTCGTTCCAACCGAACTTAATATCGGCGAGGCGAAAATGGGGTTTGGCTGAACCAGAGTAGTTGAAAAGCAGGAACTGGCAGAAACGTGGAATGGTGGGATGGAGAGCGGCGAGATTGATGGTAATGTGATGCCA
>JADKHC010000029.1 GCA_016721945.1 Verrucomicrobiota bacterium
AGAGCTTCGCGTCAGACTTGATTTTGGCGGCGAGTTCACGGGCTTTGGCGGTATCGACTTTCTCGTGCAGTTCCTCGTCAATCATGACGACGGGCGCGGTGCCGCAGCTGGCGAGGCATTCGACAAACTCGATGGTGACTTCGCCGTCGGCGGAGACCTCGTTGAGCTCAACGCCGAACTCTTTCTTGAATTCGTCGCACACTTTGTAGCCACCCATGAGCGCGCAGGAGAGTGTACGACAGACTTTAACGTGGCGACGGCCGATGGGCTTGCGCCGGAACATCGGGTAAAACGTGACGACTTCGTACACGTTGATTGGTTGGAGTTCGAGTTTCTGCGCGACCCACTCGATCGACTCGTCGGAAATGTAGCCAACGTCCTCCTGAATCAGATGCAGCAACGGCAGCACTGCACTCCGTTTGACCGGATAGTGCGTAATGGCTTCGTCGATACGTTGGAGAGTTTCTGGTTTGAAATTCATCGAGCAGGAGAGATCAGCGGTCGCATTCGCCCATGACGAAGTCGAACGATCCGAGGATCGCGACGACATCGGAAATCAGGATGCCGGTGCAAATTTTTGGGACGATGGAAAGGTTGCAGAACGAGGGCGAACGGATCTTCAGGCGCCACGGTACACCGCCGCCTTTGCTCACGACGTAGAAGCCGAGAATGCCCTTGGGATTTTCCGCCTCAAAGTAAACTTCGCCGGGCGGCATCTGCGGGCCTTCGGTCGTGATCATGAAGTTGTTGATCAACTCCTCCATCGAGGTGAGGACCTTTTCTTTGCGCGGAGCGAAAATCTTAACTGCGTCTTTGGCGAACCAATCGCCAGCGGGCATCGTCTTGATGACCTGGCGAATGATGCGGACGGACTGGCGCATTTCTTCGCCGCGCACAAGGTAACGATCGTAGCTGTCGCCCTTGGTGCCGACGGGGACATCGAACTCGTACTGCTCGTAGCCGGAGTAAGGCTTGTCTTTGCGGAGATCGAGCGGCACGCCGGAGCCGCGGAGATTCGGGCCGGTGAGTCCGTAAGCAAGCGCGTCTTCCTTCGAGATAATGCCGACGCCAACGGTGCGGTCGTGGAAGATCTTGTTCCGCGTAAGGAGCGACAGGATTTCTTCGAGCGCAGGCACGAATTGATCGCAGAACTTTTCGACGTTTCCTAACCAGCCGTCAGGAATATCGCGCGTCACGCCACCGATGCGAGTATAACTCGTGGTGAAGCGAGCGCCGGTCAATTCTTCGAAAAGCTTGTAGAGAAACTCGCGCTGATTGAGCGAAAGCACGAGGACGGTCCACGCACCGACATCGAGACCGAAGGCGCCAAGGCCCATCATGTGCGACGAGATGCGCGCCATCTCGGCCGTGATCACGCGGATCGCCTGGCAACGCGGCGGCACTTCGAGGTTCGCAAGTTTTTCGACCGCGATGGCGTAGGCCATGTTGTTGGCCAGCGGCGCGAGATAGTCCAACCGGTCCGTGTAGGGTACGAACTGGTTATAGGTCATGTTCTCGGCGATCTTTTCGTCGCCACGGTGCAGGTAGCCGACGACCGGATCGCATTTGGTCACGATTTCACCGTCGATCTGAAGCTGGAGACGGAGCACGCCGTGGGTCGACGGATGCGATGGCCCCATCGAGAGGTCCATTTTTTCGGAGCCGTATTCCTCAACATCAGAATACTTCGCGTCACTATCGGGAATGGAAATTTCGGTGGCCATGGTCGCGTTAGCTCTTGAGTTGCTTGAGGGCGGTCTGGTCGGGGCGTGCGGCACGGTCGCTCCAGCTTTCGTCCTTGGCGCGTGGTTCGGCTTCGGTGAGATTCATTTCGCCGGGTGAAGCGACAAACGGTCCGCCCATCATCGGCACGGCGATGGCGGCAACACCTGTTGCGGCGCTGATTTCGTCATCGGGCAGCGGAACTTCAATGCCAGCAAGCGGGAAATCTTTGCGCAGCGGATGATACGGATAACCATCCCACATCAGGATGCGGCGGAGATCGGGATGCGCGATGAACTTCACGCCGAGCAGATCGTAGCATTCGCGCTCGTGCCAGTTGGCGGCGGGCCAGAGATCGACGACGCTCGGAGCGGTCGGCTCATCGTTGCTCGCGCAGTCGGTGGCGACGCGGATGTATCCAAGATTCACCGACGAGAAAAGATGATAGACCACGGTGAAACGCGGTGAGGCACCTTCGGCCCAGTCGATCGCAGTGAGATCCATGAGCAGATCAAACGCGTGCTCATCGCGCAGATATTTCAGAGCCGCGACGACGTCGCCCATGGGAACATTGACCGCGTCGTGATCCGCGCTGGGGCGGTCGATCACTTGCGGGAATTTTTCCTTGAGAGCAGTCTTGGCTGCGGCGGGAGCAGTCATGTCGTGGTTTGTGATGCGGAAGCGTGGAGAGCGTGGCGGCGCGAGCTCAGGCTTGTTTGAAAAGGTTGGAGGCGGAGCGCTCGGTTTTGATTTTGCCCTGTAGCTTAATCAACGCGTCGAGGATTGCCTCGGGGCGGGGCGGACAGCCGCTAATATAGACGTCGACCGGGATAATGCGGTCCACGCCTTGGAGTGTCGCGTAGCTGCGGTACATACCGCCGGAGCTGGCGCACGCGCCCATCGCGATGACCCATTTGGGCGACATCATCTGATCATAAATGCGGCGAACCTGCGCGGCCATTTTGTAAGTCACGGTGCCGGCGACGATCATGCAGTCGGCCTGACGCGGGGAAAAACGCATCACCTCAGCGCCGAAGCGCGAGATATCGAAGCGGCCATTGCCAACTTGCATGAGCTCGATCGCGCAGCACGCGAGGCCCATCGGCATCGGCCAGACCGAGTTGGTTCGGATCCAGTTGATAACAGCGTCAGCCCGAGAGACGATGACTTCGCCTTCGATCTTACTGTTATAGCCGAGCTCGGTGGTGTTAGCAGAAACCATGACGCTGTGGATGTTGTTGGTCGAGATGAGCGGTCAAAGTAGCAGTCAAGGTAGGTCGCGCAAGGAGCTTTTCGCCTCGTTTTCTTCATAGCTAGACCAATTTCACGACCGGTAGCAGGCTAACCAGTACCTATGGCTCGAGAGCGAAAGCAGAGAATCTTCTGCAAAAAGTAAAAGGCGATTGGCCAGACTGATAACAATAGAAATCCCGCACGACCCAACGGCCCGGTCCTTGCATCGGTCGCAAGGTTCTCGCGGGAGCTGGTGATTGGCGATTTTTACACGCGAAATCCCGCTCAAAACCAATCGTATTATACTTCTTTAAAAATACCGGTGAGATTTTCCGTTGACCCCGCAGCGCGGCACCGCCTTATTTCGACCCCTTCGCCCTTTAGACAGGTCTTGTTGGCAAAGACCGGTCAAACACCTTGGAGAGGTGGCAGAGTGGTCGAATGCGCGTGCTTGGAAAGCACGTGTAGGCGCAAGCCTACCGGGGGTTCGAATCCCTCCCTCTCCGCCAGTTTTTTACCGATGAAGTCGCCGGGCGGAAACGTCGGCTTTACCAGTCCGAGCCCGACCTAGCAATCTTTCGTCAAGTCAGCCGCAGACAACCGTTGCGTTTGGAAGAAATCCGTAACGCCAAAAGCCGAATCGGTGTTATCAAAGCACTGCTCTTCCTGGCCGCTCGCCTGCTCGGTGATCGAACCACAGGCTAACGCAGCAACCCAAGATACCTATTTTCCCGTTGATACAAAAGCGCCGCAGCCTTTTCCGACTGCGTCGATTTGAAATTGCACGCTTTAACTCCGGCCTTTGCGGGCTTGGGTCGAAAAATTGGCGGAGGCCGAAGACTGGACAGAAACCGAGATTTCATCCGGTTCGCCGCCTTCGACCATACGACGCAATTCCCTCACCGCATCGAGCAACGCGGCGGATTGACCGGTGAGTTCCTCAGCGGCTGCGGCGGTTTCCTCGGCGTGGCTGGCATTGGCCTGGGTCACTTGGTCCATCTGGGAGACCGCAGCCGTGATCTCACCAGTCCCTTGGCTCTGTTCACTAGATGCGGTCGCGATCTCAGCCACAAGCGAGTCGAGAAGAAGGATGTGCTTCTGAATCTCGCCGAAGCTTTGACTGACTTCAGTGCTGATCTGGACACCTTGACGGCTTTTCGCGACGGAGTCGTCGATCTTGGCCGCAGTCTCGCGAGCGGCCGTGGCAGAACGTTGAGCGAGTGCACGAACTTCATCAGCGACTACCGCGAACCCCATACCAGCCTCTCCAGCACGAGCGGCTTCAACAGCGGCGTTTAGCGCTAGGAGATTGGTTTGGAAGGCAATCGCATCGATGGTCGCAAGGATTTTCGAGATCTCGGAACTGGCGGCGGTGATGGCCTCCATCGCTGTCTGCATCGCGCGCATGCGCTCCGCACCCTGATCTGCGGCGGAACGCGCGAGGCCTGCCGCTTGTTTGGCCTGTTGCGCACCTTCGGAATTACGCTTGGTCATGCTGTCCATTTCTTCCAGCGACGCAGCGGTTTCCTCGAGTGAGGCCGCCTGCTCGGTGGCTCCGTCGGCCAGCGTGAGGCTCGCCTTCGCAACCTGGGCGGCAGCATCGGTGGTTTCGTCGGAACTCGTCGTCAGCTGAGCGATGAGACGCTTAAGCGGACGGCTGATGGAGCGGATCGTCCACGCACCGAAACCAGCCGTAATCAGTAAAATCACCACCGTGAGCACAGAATAGATCAGGAAACTTCGCCACGCCTGAGACTGAATGCGCTCGGCCGCTGCGTGGTAGTCTTGCGCGAGGCGATCTTCAACCTGCTTCATGCGATCGATCTTGGCAGAAATCGCATCGAACCAAATCGAAGGCTCAACTCCAAATCCTCCAGTAGCCGCGTGGTCGAGCGCCGTCTGACGCAAGCGAGCAACCATCTCGAAAGCCGGGTCGCGCGATGCTTCAGCGAGAAATGATTTTTGCGCAGCCGTGGCCTGAGTGCTGAAAACCTGGAGATAGGTATCCTGCGCTGCCACCGCACGGCTGAATCGGTTAAACGAATCGCCTGCGAACTTATCGGCTGCAAAAACACCCGCGAGCGTCGCCCGCTCGATACCAGTCTGTTCCTTAACCTGAATGTAGTTCACATAACACGCCATGCCCGTGGCGATCTCAACGTCGTCGACTTGCTGCGCAATGGCCACACTCACCCCGACCAGGCGGGCAATCGTTTGAGTAAAAAACACCGTGGACTCCGCAGCGCTCAAATTTAGTGCTTGGATGGCGGTTCGTTTTTCAGGCACACGAGCAACGGCGGAAACTGTTTCCGTAAATTCAGACGCAAACTCCGCGCCAAAATCGGACGGTTGAAAATCCTTCAATACGTTCTGGAGTTTGCCCAGTTCCCCATCGGAGCTCTTTTGTTGCGCAGCGAGCTCACTGGCAAATTTCAAGCCCTTGCTGCCGAGAAAAACGGCGGAGCGCCCTCGCTCACGCTGCAGTTCGTGGATGGTGACACCGATCTGCCGAACCAATAGAGAGCGCGTTTGCAGTTCGGTGTACTTGCGCACGGTCGCATGCTTTTCGAATGCGCCCTGAAAGCCGAAAAACACGACCCCAAGCAAAGGCAGGGTTAGCAACAAAATAAGTTTGGTGGAGAGAACGAGTTGTTTCATCGAAAAAAGTCCTGCTAGGCCACCCGCGCCGGTCTGCGCCAACGCCCACCGCAAGGCAACGGCGTCGCGATTGCCTGAAAAGGAGGGAAATCATTATTGGGCATATCCTAATACCTGCTTCGACCCACCAGCCGCTTTCTTAACCACTGATATGCTCGTCAGTCATGACGATTGAGCTGCAATTTCTCGCGGTCTACGTCGAACAAAGCCCCTGAAACCCCACTAACCCATCCTGTACCAATAAAAAGCGCCGCAGCCTTTAGACTGCGACGCTTTGGTTGAGATTTAAAGAAACGCGTTCAGTTACAGCTTACCCACTTCGAGACCGAAGTGCTGCACGGCGTTCTTGTAGCAGATGTTCTCGATCATGCCGCCAACGAGTTCGCGGTCGGCCGGGATGAGGCCGCCTTCGATTTCCTTGCCGATCATCGAGCAAAGCACGCGACGGAAGTATTCGTGGCGCACATACGAAACGAAGCTGCGCGAATCGGTCAGCATGCCGATGAAACGGCTGAGCAGGCCGAGTTGCGAGAGCGCGTTGATCTGCCACTCCATGCCTTCCTTCTGATCGAGGAACCACCAGCCTGAGCCAAACTGAATCTTGCCCGGCATCATCGAGCCATCCTGCACGTTGCCAATCATCGTCGCGAAGACGTAGTTGTCGGCCGGATTTAGGTTGTAGATGATGGTTTTAGGCAGCTTGCCTTCGGAGTCGAGACGGTCGAAGTAGCGCGAGAGTCCGCGCGCCTGGGGAAAATCACCGATCGAATCCACGCCGACGTCGGCACCGACGCGTTTGAGCAGACGGCTGTTGTTGTTGCGAATCGCGCCGAGGTGGAGCTGCTTCGTCCAGCCGCGATCAGCGTCGAGATGCCCGAAGAAGAGCATCATGAACCAGGTAAACTTATTCGTCTGCTCGGGCGTGGCAGCGGTGCCAGCGCGCACGGCGGCGAAAATCGCCTTCGCCTCGGCCTCAGTGCAGTCGGTGTCAGGAATGTTTTCCATGCCGTGGTCAGAGACACGAGCGCCGAGCGAGTGGAAAAAGTCGTGACGGTTTTTAATCGCAGAGAGGAAGGATGCGAGGTCGCGGATCTCGATGTTAGACCTGGCGGATAGTTGTTCAACCCAAGCGTTGAACCCGGCGGCGTTGTTGACGGCGAGCGCCTTGTCCGGACGGAACGTCGGGTAAACCTTGGTCTCGAGTTTCGTCTTCTTGATCGCGATGTGGTGGGCGAGATCGTCGACGGGATCATCGGTCGTGCAAACAACGTTGACGCGGCAATTTGTGAGAATGCCGTGCGTGGTGAGCGCGGGCGTTTTCAGTTTCTCGTTGGCGGTGTCCCAGATTTTTTGCGCGGTCTTTTCGTTGATGATTTCGTTGATGCCGAAGTAGCGACGCAGTTCGAGGTGCGACCAGTGGTAAAGCGGATTGCGGATCGTGTAGGGCACGGTCTTGGCCCACGCCATGAATTTGTCGAAATCGCTCGTCTGGTTGCCGGTCACGAGTTCTTCCGGAACGCCGTTCGAACGCATCGCGCGCCACTTGTAGTGATCGCCAGCGAGCCAGACTTGGTAAAGATTTTCGAACTGGCGATTGTTGGCGATCTGGTCGGGCGGCAGATGGCAATGGTAGTCGAAAATCGGCTGCTTCACCGCGTGCTCAAAGTAGAGCGTGCGCGCCCATTCGGTGTTGAGGAGAAAATCGTCGGGGAGGAACGGCTTGGCGGAAGACATGGTGGAGTAAGTTGAAATATGACGCCTCGGGACACGAGTGCGTTTTTTAGTGGTGACGCATTTTCATACTGCGCCGATTTACGAACGAGTTTCGTCTCCGCACAGTGTTAGTCACAGAAATCTTCTGCTTGAGTGTATAGTCGACAGAACCAAGCTGACAGGCGTGCTCACCCCAAGCGCGTTCAAGTCCTTCTGGCTGCGATGGCTAATCGCTATCGCGCTCTTTTTCGGCTTCACTTCCACCCTGCCTCGCTGGTGGTGCGGCCTCGACGGAGAGCAATGGTTCGCAGGTAACTCGAAGCATGTCGCGATGCTCGCACGTGAGGTAGCACAAACCGTTAATCGCGGAGTGACGGCCAAAGAGTTCACCAGCGACAGCTCGCTCTTTCAGCATGAGTGGATGTTTGGCACCTACCAAATGGCCGCGCTGGGCTTACTACAAATTTGCCTGGAACATCCCGAGATGCGGGCTGAATTTTTGCCAGCCGCCGAGAAGGCGATCGATCAACTTCTCTCAAAAGAGGTGCGGGCTTTTGATGCGAAAAGCTGGGGCGAGGATTCACTCACATCGCTGGATGGCCCCAACGGCCACGCCGCTTATCTAGGCTACACGAATGTTGTTTTGGCACTCCATCGTCGGGTTGTCCCTCAATCGCGCTTTGCCGAGCTCAACGATAAAATTTCCAGCGCCCTCGCCCGCCGACTGCGCGAGGAACCCACCGGAATCCTCCAAACTTATCCCGGCGAAGCCTACCCAGTCGACAACGCCAGCGTGCTCGGCTCGCTGCTCATGCACCAGAAATATTTCGGCGGCAACCACGCCGATGTCACCGGTCCGATGCTGCAACGTTTTCAAAAGCAATGGCGCGATGAAAAGAGCGGTCTGATCTTTCAGGCGATTGATAGTCGCCACGCCAGGGCTTCTGACGAACCACGCGCCAGCGGCACTTCGCTTTCCGCATACTTTCTCTCTTTCGGCGATCAAGAGACTGCAAAGATCCTGCTTAAATCATTGAAAAGCGAATGCGCCAACTCGCTCGCTGGCTTTGGTTTCGTGCGCGAATACCCACGCGGAGTTAGCGGCCGAGGCGACATCGACTCTGGTCCCGTCATCTTCGGCATCAGTCCATCCGCAACAGGCTTCACCCTCGCGAGCGCACGAGGCCACGGCGATCGTACACTCTTTGTTCAACTCTATCGAACTGCACATCTGACTGGCGCACCCATTGCAACCGGCAAACGCAGTCAGTTCATAACCGGCGGTCCGCTCGGCAACGCGATCATGCTGGCCATGCTAACGGCACAACCCGTTCAGCCATGAAAACACCTCCTTCGCTCAAGCGGATTCTCCTCGAAGCGTGCGGGCTGATTATCCTGCACGGTACGCTTCTGCTCATACTCGCAAAAGCGCGCCTACTCGAACACCTACTCGCTCCGGGCAGTCATTCCTATTGGCCCATCGTTGCCACCGTGACATTCCTTTTGCTACGCACTTTCCTGTATGTGATCGGACCGGGTTGGCTGGCCTGCCGCCTGTGGTTTTGGTTCGCCAGGTCGCGCGCCAAAGAAGCCTCAACGCAGCCGACCGGCTAAATCTGAGTATAGCATATAGTTCGTCAATGTAGACAGTGCACAAAAAGCCAACCACGATAAAGCGGTTGGCTGAGGGTTTTAGCGAAACTTAATGGTTCGGCTCGGAATAGCTCAGAGCTTCGGGCCGCCCTGCGAGAGGTTGCGGGCGCGGAGGCGCAGGCCGTTGAGGCGGATGAAGCCGGTGGCGTCGCTCTGGTTGTACCAGCTCTTCACGCCTTCCATCGATGCGATCTTGTCGTCGTACAGCGAGTACTTCGACTTGCGGCCGCAGGTGATGATGTTGCCCTTGTAGAGCTTGAGGCGAACGGTGCCGGTGACGAAGCGCTGGCTCTCGTCGACGAGCGCTTGGAGCGCTTCGCGCTCGGGCGCGAACCAGAAACCGTTGTACACGAGTTGGGCGTACTTCGGGATCAGGCCGTCGCGCAACTGGAGCACTTCGCGGTCGAGCGTGAGTGATTCCACTTGGCGATGCGCCTGCATGAGGATCGTGCCGCCCGGAGTCTCGTACACGCCGCGCGACTTCATGCCGACGAAGCGATTTTCAACAAGATCAACGCGGCCGATACCATGCTTACCGCCAAGTTTATTGAGCGCCTTGAGCAGCGCGCCAGGCGTGAGCTTCTTGCCGTTGATCGCGACGGCGTTGCCTTTTTCAAAATCGATTTCGACGTACTCGGCCTTGTCGGGCGCGTCTTCGGGCGAGACAGAAAGTTTGAACATGCCCTTGTTGGCTTTGGTCGTCGGATCAAACCACGGATCTTCGAGGATGCCGGCTTCGTAGGAGATGTGAAGAAGGTTACGGTCCATCGAGTACGGCTTTTTGAGCGAGGCTTCGACGGGGATTTTGTGCTTCGCGCAGTACGCGATCATCTCGGCGCGGCCGGGGAATTCGGCGCGGTAGTTTTCCATTTTCCACGGAGCGATGATCTGGAGTTTTGGATCTAGCGCCATGTACGTGAGCTCGAAACGGCACTGGTCGTTGCCCTTGCCGGTGGCGCCGTGCGCGACGGTGTCAGCTTTTTCTTTGTGCGCGATCTCGACCTGCGCCTTGGCGATGAGCGGGCGCGCGATCGAGGTGCCGAGGTAATACTGGCCCTCGTAAATCGCGTTGGCACGGATCATCGGGAAAATGAAGTCGCGCGCGAATTCCTCGACGAGGTCGAGGGTGTAGTGTTTCGAGGCACCAGTGCTCTTGGCCTTTTTGTCGAGGCCTTTGAGTTCTTCTTCTTGGCCGACGTCAGCCGCAAAAGTGACGATCTCAGCGTCGTAAGTTTCCTTGAGCCACTTGACGATGACGGACGTGTCGAGGCCGCCGGAGTAAGCGAGTACGATTTTCATAATGATAAATGAGGATTAATTTTAACCGCGAATGGACGCGAATTAACGCGAATGATCGGACAGGACTACGCGCTCCCACTCAAGCTTTGCACGTTGGAAATTTACGAGAAGACCGACTTTCAGTCCGCTAATGCGCAAGTAATTTAACATCTGGCCGCGTTCATGGTCAGTGATTCGGTCGATTACTTTGGCATCCACGATCACAGCACCAAACACGATGAGATCAGGAACGTACTCGGAAACCTGCACGCCTTTATAGAGTACAGGAAAGCGCTTCTGCTGTTCGATAGGGATTTTCGCCAAACCAAACTCTACAACCAATGCATTCTCGTAGGGCTTCTCGTGCAGTCCGTGTCCGAGTGTGTTGAGCACCTCCATGGCCGCACCTGCAATGCGGAACACCTCATCCCGCAACAAGAGGTCGTTCACGGCCATGGGTTATTCGCGTTAATTCGCGTCCATTCGCGGTTCAAAAACTCAACGCTTCGACTTCGCGGCTTTCGCGAGGAAGGCCATGATCGCCTTCTGCATGTGCAGGCGGTTTTCGGCCTGGTCGAAGATGATCGACTGCGGACTATCGAGCACTTCCTGAGTGACTTCCTTGCCCGGGTAGGCCGGAAGGCAATGCATGAAAAAGGCACTGGGCTTGGCGGCAGCGAGCAGTTCGGCATCGACTACGTACGGCGCGAGTAGCTTGAGGCGTTTGGCCGACTCGGCTTCCTTGCCCATGCTAACCCAGACGTCGGTATAAACGACATCGGCGTCGCGCACGGCTTCATAAGGATCAGTCGTGAACTCGTAGCCATTCTCGAAACCTTCGCTCGCGAGAAACGCGTCGAACGCCGGCGATGGACTGAAACCCTTCGGGCCAGAGACGGCGATCTTCATGCCGAAGTAATTGGCGCCGAGCACCCAGGAGCTCGCCATGTTGCAAGCGGTGTCACCGACGAAAGCGATTTTTTTGCCCTTGAGCGAACCGAGCAGGTTCTTGCTCCGGCCGGCCCAGCGCTCGGCGAGCGTGAAAGCATCCGAGTACATCTGGCACGGATGCAAAAGGTCCGTCAGCGCGTTAATGACCGGCACCGACGAGTACTGCGCAAGCTTGACCGCATCATTGTGGTCAAAGGTCCGCACAACCAAACCGTGCACGTAACGCGACAGCACACGGGCGGTGTCTTCGATCGATTCGCCGCGACCTAGCTGGATGTCGTTCTTGTTGAGAAAGAGTGGATTGCCGCCGAGCTCGTGAATGCCGACCTCAAAGGAAACGCGGGTACGCGTGCTCGATTTTGAGAAAATCATCGCCCATGTCTGCTGACTGAGCACGGGCGCGGTTTTCCGGCCACGGGACTTCTTGAAGCTCGCGGCCTGCGCGAACACTCCCGCTGCTTCGCGCAACGTAAGGTCCGTTTCTTTGAGGAAGTGCTTCATGGGAAACGGTCAGTCATAGGCAAGACCGTTACCTTGGACCAGAGAAAAAACCGTCAACTACGTCAAGCCATGGAGGCCAACGTTTTACGCAAGATCTCAGTTGCCTGAGCCAGCTCTTCTGGCGTCGCGGTGAGAGGAGGAAGCAAGCGGATAACATTTCCGCCGGCCGTCGGCACGAGCAGCCCGGCTTCGCGCAATGCCGCCTGATAAGGCACGATGTCTGACGCAAATTGCACACCGACGAGAAAGCCCTGGCCGCGCACACCGAGAAGTTGTGCCGGGAAATCTTTCACGAGCTGATTGAGCGCCGCATGCCACACAACGCTGTTGGCCGAGACCTTGGCCAGCAGCTGTTCTTTCTCGATCACGTCGAGCACCGCAAGCGCTGCCGCACAAGCCAGCGGAGTGCCGCCAAACGTCGTGCCGTGCGAACCGGGATGGAATAGCTCCGCCGCGTTTTCGCGCACCCACATCGAGCCGATCGGGAAGCCGCCGCCCAAACCCTTGGCCATGCCGATGGCGTCGGGTTGGATACCTGCGTGTTCATAAGCGTAGAACTTTCCGGTCCGGCCGATGCCGCACTGCACTTCGTCGATTAGGAGCAGTAGGTTGTTCTTGTTACAAAGCTCCCGGAGGCCGCGCAAAAACTCGGGCGTGCAAGGATTGACGCCGCTTTCGCCCTGGATCGTTTCGATGAAGATCGCAGCCGTCTGCGCATCGACGAGTTCGGCGAAGCTCTGGAGATTATTGATCTCGCCAAAGGCAAAGCCAGGCACCATCGGCCGAAAACCTTTTTGGATTTTTTCCTGCGGCGTGGCGCTCATGCCGCCAAACGTGCGGCCGTGAAAAGCGTTTTTCGCGCATATGATCTTGTAGCACTCGCCGTCCTTGCCTCCGGACTTGGCGACGCCGTGCAGACGCGCGAGCTTGATCAGCGCCTCGTTGGCCTCAGCGCCGCTGTTGCAGAAAAACACCCGACCCGGACCGGCGTAGCCGACGATCCGCCGGGCCAGTTCGGCCTGGTTGGGATTACGGAAAAGATTACTTACGTGGATTAGTTCCCCCGCCTGACGTTGGATCGCTGCGACCCATTGCGGATGGCAATGCCCGAGCGCGCTCACGGCGATGCCCGAGGTGAAATCGAGATACTGCTTTCCTTGGTCGTCCCAGACCAGCGTGCCTCGTCCGCGCACAAGCGTAAGAGGAGCGCGCGCATAATTTTTCAATACGTGCGCATCATACAAATCAGCGGTGCTGGTGCGTAGGATGGTGGGCGAGTTCATGGTCAAAAATCTCCTGATCTTTCTTCGTTATCTTTATTCTTTCGTCTTTCTCCCGGCCTCAAACTCGGCCGCTGGATAAAGAGAACGAGAAAGATGAAAGAGAAAGATTTTGCTCGGCTCAGTTCTGGACGATTTCGGTACCGATACCTTTGTCGGTGAAAATCTCCAGAAGCAGGCTGTGCGGCAGGCGTCCGTCGATAAAGTGGACGCGCTGCACGCCTTCCTGCAAAGCGCGAACGGCGCTCGCGACTTTCGGGCGCATGCCCTTGTCGATGATGCCTCGTTTTTTTAGTTCATCGACTTGGTTAACTTTGAGCGTCGAGATGAGTGTGTCCACGTCGGGCGGTGCAGAGAGCAGGCCGGGGACGTCGCTCATGTACACGAGCCGCCGCGCACGCAACGCGCTAGCGACACGACCAGCGGCGACATCGGCGTTTACGTTGTAAGGCTTGCCATCGAGCCCTTCGGCCACCGGCGAGATAATCGGGATATAACCATCGGCTATCTCCTTCTTGATGACCTTCACTTTGACTTCGGTAACGTCGCCTACGTAGCCGAGATCAACGGTGTTGCCGTCGTCATCAACCGTCAGCTTTTCGCAGGTGAGAACAGCATCGCCCGGGATACCACGCGGCCTCCCCTGGGCGGTGACGATCGCATCGCAAACGTCTTTGTTGACGATTTCGTTCAACGTTTTTTTCACGACCTGCATCGTCGCCTCATCGGTGACGCGCATGCCGTTGATAAAATTGGCTTTCAGGCCGGAGTTCTCCATGGCCCGCGTGATCGCTTTGCCACCGCCGTGGACAACGACGACGTTGATGCCGACTGCCGCGAGAAATGCGATGTCGTAGGCGACACGCGTGCGTGCGACCGGATCTGGATCATCCATGAAACTGCCGCCGTACTTCACGACGAACGTGGAGCCACGGAAATCTTGGATGTAGGGAAGAGCCTCGAGGAGGACCTTTGCTTTTGCGGTGACTTCGGAGATATCAATACTCATCGAAAAAATCGTGCGATCAGAGCGCGCGGCTCAGCGCCGCGAGAAAGTGAAATTGAGAAAAGTGTGCGATCATAAAATCCGAAGTGGTGAATGCTTTAGGCACGCGCGCCCCGCATTTCCATAATAAATTTCGCCGAGAACAAAAAATCTCCGCAGCTGTGCCGCTCGCCGACACAGGCGAGTAACATTCCTGACACACAAATTCGGCTTCACTCCCGCGCGGCGTGGTTCAAGTTCTCCGTCGTGCCAAGTACCAATCACACCTTCCCGTCCCGCACCGAACATCGTGCCTGGCTCGCGAGCCAAGCCGCGCTGCCTGCGGGTTTCCGCGTGGGCACCGCCCGCTTTGAGTTCACGCCGTTCGAAGTGCCGAAGCCCGCGAAAATGACGATCACGCTCATCGTGCTCGATCAGCCCACGCCGGACTTTGCCGCGATGTTCACGAAAAACGCCTTCCCTGGCGCGCCAGTGATCGTCGGTCGCAAACGCCTCGAAGAACCGAAACTCGGCGCGATCCTCGTTAACAATAAAATCTCCAACGTCTGCGCGCCCGGTGGCGTCGAAACCTCCGAACGTCTCTGCGCCGCCGCCGCCAAAACCCTCGGCCTGAACGCCAGCGAAATCCTGCCCAGCTCCACCGGCGTGATCGGCTGGCGCTTGCCCGCCGACGCGATTGCCGCAGCCTTGCCGCAAGCGATTAGTTCGCTAGCCGCCGGTTCGATTCTACCCGCCGCCGAAGGCATCGTCACCACCGACCTCTATCCGAAAATCCGCCGCGCCGATCTGCTTGGCGGCAGCATCGTCGGCATTGCCAAGGGCGCCGGCATGATCGAGCCCAACATGGCGACCATGCTCGTGTACATTTTGACCGATCTCGCCGTGCCGCGCGCCGATCTGCGCAAGATTCTCGCCCGCTCCGTAGACCGCTCCTTCAACTGCATGAGCATCGACAGCGACACGAGCACCTCCGACACCGTCGCCATCCTTTCCTCGGGAAAAGTCCCCTGCTCCGACCTCGCCGCTTTCGAAGCCGCGCTCAACATCGTCTGCGCCGATCTCGCCGAAGATGTCGCCCGCAACGGCGAAGGCGTGCGCCACGTGATGCGCGTTAAAGTCTCCGGCGCGCCAACCGAACAAACCGCCAGAGCCATCGCAAAAACTATCGTCAACGCCCCGCTCTTCAAATGCGCTGTCGCGGGCAACGATGCCAATGTCGGCCGTCTCGTCCAAGCCGTCGGTAAGTACGTCGGCGCAAACGAACCGACTATCGCGCTCGGCCGCACGCAGATGAAATTCGGCGGCATTCCGATCGTGAAAGACGGCATCTTCGCACTCGATCCGACCAAGGAAAAAGCGCTCGTCGCCCATCTAAAGAGTGCCGAACTCTACGAAAGCGCACCACCGAAGGACGGCGTGTTTGCGCCGCCGATCGATTTCCCGCCGCACGAACGTTGCGTCGAAATCGAAGTCGACCTCGGAGTCGGCAGCGCCAGCGCGACCGTGATCGGCGCCGATCTCACGCACGAGTACGTCAGCGAAAACGCCGACTACCGCAGCTGAGGTTTTTATTGCGTGGCGCGGTGTGCAGAAGGTGGAGCCCGATGTCCCAATCGGGCTTAATTTGCGTCGCTCACGAACCAGCCCGTTAGGGACAACGGGCTCCACCCTCAACGGCAACGTCACGGCTTAACGCGCGACGTTGGCTTCGTCGAATAGGCCAGGCCATTGTTTGTCGTTGCAGCAACCAAAGCCTCGCGCCTAACCTGCTTCCTCACCCCCGTTTACCCTATGACGAACCAACAATGGAGCCAACTCCTCGCCGTCGTGCGTGGCGAAACCGTTAAACCGCTGCCCGTCGCCTTTATTGTCGATTGCCCGTGGTTACCCAACTGGCACGGCGTGCAAATCGCCGACTATCTTTGCAGCGACAACGTCTGGTTCGACGCCAACCGCCGCGCCATCGAGCAGTTCCCCGACATCTGGTTTCTCCCCGGCTTCTGGTCGGAATTCGGCATGTGTACCGAACCATCCGCCTTCGGCACGCGCTGCCAGTTCCCGCGCAACGAGTTCCCCTACGCCGAAAAAATCATCAACGACGTCGCCCAAGTCGATACACTCACCACCCCCAACGTCGAGTCCGACGGCCTGCTGCCGTTCATGCTGAACCGCCTGCGCTGGGCCGAGCCGAAGATCAAAGCCATGGGCCACGAAATCCGCTTCTCGGTTTCGCGCGGACCGCTCAACGTCGCTACTTTCCTGATGGGCACCACAGAGTTTCTCTGCGCGATCAAAACCGATCCAGAGCAAATGCACAAACTGCTCCGCATCATCACAGATTTCCTGAAGCAATGGCATGCGTTGCAAAAGAAAACGTTCCCGACCATCGAGGGCATGATGATGCTCGACGACATCGTGGGCTTCATGGGCGAGGCTGACTTCCTGGAATTCGGCTTCCCGTACATGAAGGAGCTCTACGCGACGGATGCGGCAGTAAAGTTTTTCCACAACGACGCCGCGTGCGCTCAGTCGATCAAGCACTACCCCGCTATCGGCATCAACCTCTACAACCCCGGCGTCCAGACACCGCTGGCCGAGATGCGCCGCCTCAGCGAAAACCGCCTCACGATCCTCGGCACGATTCCGCCGCGTGACGTGCTCGCGCAGGGCAAGCCAGCCGACGTTCGTGCTGCCGTGCAAAAACTCCTCGCCGAAACGCCTGATCGCACGCGCCTGCTCCTTTCCTGCGCTGGCGGCATGCCTCCCGGCGTAACCAACGAAAACATCCAGGCCTTCTACGAAGCCGCCCGCGGATGATGTTCGACCTGATATCATTTACGTCTTGAATTGAGACGCTGGCGCGGCAGCGCTGGTAGGGACAATGCTCCGCATTGTCCTCGGGCAATGACGGAGCATTGCCCCTACCTTTATGAACCAAGCCTAAGGATTGTTTCAAATTCTGTCGGCGTGAGTGGCATCACGGATAAACGGCCTTGCCGCACGAGCATGATGCTGGCCAGGGATTTCTCGGCCTTGATCTGCTCAAGTGTCACCGGACGCGGGAGACCGCGCAAAGCTTTGAGTTCGACCGCAGACCAGTCGCCCTCCTCGGCCGTCGCGTCGGGAAATGCCTCCGTGGAAACCTGCGCCAAACCGAGCACCGCCTTGGTCGTGACACTCGCGTAGAACAACACCTGATCGCCTTTGCGCATCGCCCGCAGGTGATTGCGCGCGGCGTAATTTCGCACGCCAGTCCAATTGGTTTTCTTTTCGCGAAGAAAGGTTTCCCACGCGTAAGCCTCGGGTTCAGATTTAACGAGCCAGTGTTGCATCAAGTAAGTGGTTTTACGTTGCGAAGACAGTACGGTAGCGCAACTCGGACCAAGAAAAAAACGGCGTGCTGATTTTAGCACTATGTTTGCCAGCACAGAAATCCTGCCATTCTGATCGTTGCGGCTTGGGGAGCGTACGCGTCCCGCGTGCTGCTCTCGGCGTCCCGCCGAGAGCGTTCGGAAGTTTCGGGCGAGACGCCCGAACCAACACGCGAGACGCGTGTACTCCCCGGATTTTCGGATCTGGCCTCCGCTCAGCCGCTGATGCTTTTGGTCTTTTTCACCAGCTCCATGAATTCGCGGCGATAACCATCGGTGTCCTTGCCAAAACCGTCCTCGGCCCAGCCGAGCACTGCGTCAAAGCTCGTCACGCCTTTGTGTGGCGACTCACGCAACATCATGCCGAAGCTGGCCACTGCGGCGGCAAACTTGAAATCCTGACTCGCGGCCGCGAACGCAGACCCGGAATCCATGAGCGGGAATTCCAACTTACTGCTCACATCCGAGGCCGGCGCTTTGTAGCGCACTTTAAGTGTCAGCATTTCAGCCGAACCATCGACTTTCGCTAGTTTCGCCTTCTTTTCAGACTGATACTTGAGCGCATCAACCGCAGGAACATCCGATGGCGAATCCACGCCGACGGGAACAACTTCGTAAAGCGCGGTCACCGTGTGGCCCGCACCGATTTCACCGGCGTCGATCTTGTCGTTGTTGAAATCTTCCTTCTTCAGCATGCGGTTCTCGTAACCAATAAGCCGATACGACTTCACCAGAGCCGGATTGAACTCGACCTGGATTTTCACGTCCTTCGCGATCGTCACGAGCGTGCCACTGAGCTGATTAACAAGGAGCTTCTTTGCCTCAGCAAAGTTGTCGACGTAGCCGTAGTTGCCGTTGCCCTTGTCGGCCAGTTTTTCGAGCGTGTCGTCTTTGTAGTTGCCCATACCGAAACCAAGCACCGTAAGGAAAACTCCGGACTTGGCCTTCTCTTCGATCAGGCGCGTGAGGTCGCCCTGATTGGTCACGCCGATATTGAAATCGCCATCGGTGCAGAGCACGACGCGGTTCGCGCCGTCTTTGACGAAGTTGGCCTTGGCGATATCGTAGGCGAGCTGGATGCCCATCGCGCCATTGGTCGAACCACCGGGCGTGAGTGCATCGATCGCGGCGAGGATTTCCTGTTTTTTCTCAATGGACGTGGAGGGCAGCGCGAGGCCCGACGCACCGGCATAGACAGCGATGGCCACGCGATCCGTCGGCTTCAATTTCTCGACGAGCAGCTTCATCGACTCTTTTACCAGCGGGAGTTTATTCGGTTCATTCATCGAACCCGAAACATCCAACAGAAATACAAGATTCAAAGCCGGACGCGCCGACTCGGCAATCTCGCGGCCCTTCAGCCCGATACGCACAAGGCGATGCTGCGGATTCCAGGGCGCGCTTGCGACCTCCATCGAGGCGGCGAACGGCTTGTCGTCCTTTGGCGCAGTGTAGTTGTAGGGGAAATAATTCACCATTTCCTCGATACGCACGGCATCGCGAGGCGGACGCTGCCCCTGCTGGATAAAGCGCCGCATGTTCGAATAACCCGCAGAATCGACATCAATGGAAAACGTCGAAAGCGGATTCCCCGCGACATCCATATAAGCGTTGTCGGCCTGATAGGCGTAAGCCTCGGTGTTGAAGGGTTTGCTTGCGCCAACAGCGACACCTGCAAGCACGGCGGTTTTTTCATCGGCTATTGCCGGTGGCTCCATGGCAGGCATCGCCACCACATGTTCTTCGTCGCCCAGGGAAACCTCCAAGAGGCCGCGTACGCCTCCTTCCTCTTTTCGCTTCACTTCAAACATGCTCTTACTCATCGCCTCTTTTTTGCGCTGAAACTCAGCCACGCGAAATGCCGCTTTTTCATCTCCACTCTCGCGCTGAAACTGCAAAGACATTACAGCAAAGCAGGCCGCAGCCAAACCACCAACTAGATAGAATGGAAAGCGGGCGAATTTGCGCGGCTCGTAGGCTTCGCGGGCGGGCGGTTTTTCAGTTTTCTGAGCGGGCGCGGGTACGAAGGGCAACGGCTCCTTCGCCAGCGCGGCGGTGAGGTCGCCGCTGAGCGCGCGGATTTGCGCGACGGCGGCCAGCGCGGCAGGATCGTCTTTGATCACGGCTTCGATGGCGGCGTGTTCGGCGGGTTCGAGTTCGCCGAGGGCGTAGGCGGTCAGGCGTGGATCGTCGGGTGTGATTTTAGAAATATTCATCGGTTCGTTCTCCTAGTTATCAGGTCCGCTGGGCGGCGTGTTCGGCGCGGAGGCGCGTGACGGCGTGGTGAATCAGCACTCCGACGTGACTTACCGAGTGGGCGGTGATGCGGCTGATTTCTTTGTAACTAAATCCGCTCTGGAATTTCAGGCGGAGGACTTCTTGTTGGTTCGGTGGCAGGCGGTCGATCATGCGCAGGAGCGCGTCATGCGTTTCCTCCGCTTCAAGCGAGTGGGTGGGTCGGGGCGCCTCGGCGCTCACGCGTTCCATTTCGCCTTCTTCAAAGCGTTTCATTCGCCCCTCCTTCCGCAGTACGTCGAGCGCGCGGTGACGGCAGACGGTGAAAAGCCATTCGGCAAGATGCCCGTCCACCACGTCGGGCGGCTGGGCCATGAGTTTGACAAAGGTGTCCTGGACAATGTCGCGCGCGCGGTCGGGGTCGCCGACGAGGCGCGCGGCGTAGCGGGTGAGCGGCGATTGATAATCGACCACCGCGGTCTGCACAAAATTCTCAGCGTGTTCATGGGAGTTTTCCCGATTCATGGGGTCTCTGGTTGAGTTGACCTACGCTGGGTTATACGTGCGACGGACGGTTTTCTTAGGGTTAATCTTCAAAAATCTACGAGCTGCGAAAAGCATCTCAAATCCCGCTCAACTTCCGCCGTTGATCGCCTTGACGCGTTCGGGAGTCGGCGGATGTGTGCTGATGTAATCGAAGGCCTTACTCTTGCGCTCGTGGTGCTTCGCGGAGAGGCGCTCGAGCATGTCGGCTAGATATTTCGGCTCAAGCCCGGCCCGTCGCATGCGTTGCACGGCCTCGGCGTCGGCTTCCTCCTCGAACTCGCGGGAAAACTTATTCTGCAACAAAAACGTCGGCAACGCCCCGCCCAGCGCAGTCGCGCCCGAAACGTCGCCAGAGATAAAAGAAAACACCGCGACCACGGCTGAGTTCTGCAGGAGTGCGCGTAACGCATGCCGGTGAACCACGTGCCCGCACTCGTGCGCGACGACGCCCAGGATTTCGCGGTCGTCGCCGGCCAGTTGCACGAGCTCATCGGTGATCACAATCTCGCCCGACGGCAGGGCAAAGGCGTTTGCGCCGAGACCCTTCGCGGTGCGAAAAACGATTTTATACGGGTACGGATCACCGGTTTTCGCCAGGAACGAACTAAACGCCACCTGTAAATTTTTTTGGCGCTCAAAGGTAAGCTCGCTCGGCGTGAACGTGACCTTGTCCAACGTGCTCAACGCGTCGCTGCCCAGCCGTTGCGTGACCTTTTCCGGCAGGGCAAACGCGACGTGTTTGGCCGCCGCCGGCAATCCATAGCGGATCGCCACCCAGCCCAGCGCGCCAAGGATCAGTGTCGCCAGCAGAACCATCCGCCAACTGGTCTCCAGCCGGTGCAGCCAGCTGGAACGCGAGCGCGGCCCCCAGGTTTTCAGAATCGCATCGAGCGCGTCGTTATCGGCCACCTCGCAGCGTTGATCAGCAGGCAGCCGGATAAAACGCCGGGTGTTAGCCACGCGCGGCTCGATCACGACTTGCGCCGCCGCATACTCGAACCCTACGCCATCGCCAACAACGGAGAGACGATTATCCTCAGTGAAACGCAGGGTGACGGCGTGGGGTTGCGACGTGCGCCCGTCGAAATACGTCGCGGACAGTTCGGTCATACGCCGAAGCCCAGATCGATATCGAGGAAGTCGGCCGCAGATTCGCCAAGCGCGCCGACGTTGGACTGCGCACCTGCGACAAAGGTATCCATGTTGGTGTTGGGTACAAATTGCACGCACGACAAACGAAACCGAACCATCCGCATCGCCGCCCACGGATACATGAGCCCGAGCGTGATGAGGATCATAAACGAGTTGCTGAATTGCAGCCAGATGAGGTCGCGTGCGCGCATCCAAGCCTCAAAACGATTTCGCCCGAGCCTGGTGTTGTTCCAAGTGAAGTTGAACATGCGGCTGCGCAGATAGAACGTGCCCGCGAAAGCCAGCGGAAACGCGACGAGCGCCAGGACCCCAAGGGCCATCATGCCGGTAGTGAGCTCTATCGGGCCGTGCCCTCTATTCTGGATCATACCGGATAACATCATGCCCAAAATGACGGCATAAAAGATCACGGCCGGCAGAAACAGCAGCAGGGCCACGCCGTAGATTTTATACACTTCGCCGATCTTGCCGTTGAACAAAAACTCCGTGCTGCCGAACGAGTGATTAACCATCAGAAACTCCTTCTGCTGCCTCACAACAAAAGGGTAAAGCAAGCCGCCCGTGAAAGGCGCCGCCATTGGCAACAAAATAAAAACTACCGCCGCTCCCAAATACGTGCCGCGAAAATAAAACCTCAGGCCACGCCAGGCCGAGTAGCGTGCATTAAAAATAAGAGCGCGCACAATAAACCAAGGCATGGCAACCAGCAGCAATGGCATCACCGCCAGTGTAACATTCGGCGAGATCGCGCTGGTCAGAGAGTAGAGCAAAAACACACCCACCACGATCAAGTTACCAATCAGGATTTTCTTCGGATCGGCCAGGTACTCGAAAGCATGCCCGAGCAGTTGCGTGTTGCTGTAGATATAGCGACGCGTCCTGACCTTCGCCCAAGCCGCGTAGATGCCGAGTGTGACGATTGTGAGCAGGATATTGACGATCCAGATTTTGAAGAACTCTGCCGTCTGCCCAGAAAACTCAAATGACACCGGCTGGATGATCTCATTGATCGGCGCGGCGGTCGACGCCTGCGTGGGGCCGGAGGCCGACTCGCCTGGTGATGCCAAGGGTGGTGGTGGCGCTTCAGCCGAACCATCCCCTAGCTGCCAATGCGGCACCCAGTTCGGCATGCCTGCACGCCAGACCAGCGTGTCGGAGCGGATTATTCCATCACGAACCAGCTTCTCGAACTCCACGTCCGAAACCGGCCCCCGTTGCTGTCCATCGCTGGCGTAAAACCATTGCATAGAGATATTTTCTTTGACCTCTTGAAATGCCGCGCTGGCTCAACGTGGCAAACGCAAACCGCCCCGCCACAGGGAAATCGGTTCGTGCCAACGCCCCGCCCGCTCACTCCAGCGTAATCTTAATCGCGATGGCGCACTCCCGGGCCCGGTCGCGGGCCTCTTCGACCGTGTCACCGCAGGCAACCGCTACCGCCAAACGCCGATGTGCGCGACATTCAGGTTTGCCGAACAACCGCACATGCGACTCCGGCACGGCGAGCGCTTTTTCCACGCCCGAAAACGTCGGCACTCCGTCGCCGTAGCCGAGCAGCGCCACACTAAATGCCGGTCGCAGCAACTTGATCGGCGGCACCGGCAGCCCGAGAATCGCGCGCGCGTGCAACGCAAACTCCGACCACTGCTGGCTCCCGATTGTCACCAGTCCCGTATCATGCGGCCGCGGGCTTACCTCGCTGAAGATTACTTCTTCGCCGCGCACGAAACACTCAACGCCAAAAATACCCCAACCGCCCAGCGCGCCGACTACGGTTTTCGCGACGCGTTGCGCCTCAGCCCAGGCGTTTTCTGACATCGCACACGGCTGCCAGCTCTCGCGGTAATCGCCGTCGATTTGGACGTGGCCGACGGCGGGACAACATTGAATCCCGTTCGTCGCCGAAACCGTCAGCACCGTGATTTCGTAATCAAATTTGATAAACCCTTCGACGATGCAACGCCCCGCGCCCGCACGCGCGCCTTCCTGCGCGTACTTCCACGCTTTCGCCATGTCGGCGGCGTTTTTAACCACGCTCTGACCATGGCCGCTCGACGACATGAGCGGCTTGAGCACGCACGGAAACCCCAGTGCCGAACCAGCTGCCAGCGCCTCGTCCTCAGTCGCAACAAAACGATAAGGCGATGTCGGCAGCTTTAGTTCCTCCGCCGCGAGTCGACGAATCCCCTCGCGATTCATCGTGAGCTTGGCCGCACGCGCCGTCGGCACCACGCGTTGACCAGCTTGCTCCAACTCCACGAGCACATCGGTCGCGATGGCCTCGATCTCCGGCACGATCAGGTCGGGCTTTTCCAGCGCGATCACACGCCGCAACGCCATCGCATCGAGCATCGGGAAAACGTGGCTACGATGCGCGACCTGCATCGCCGGCGCGCCCTGATAACGATCGCAGGCTATCACTTCGCAGCCGAGTCGCTGCAGCTCGATCACCACTTCTTTGCCAAGTTCGCCCGAACCGAGCATAAGCACGCGTGTGGCGTTGGCGGTGTTGGGCGTTCCAATGATTCCGGGAGTGAACATAAGTCGCCCGGCGTTTTGGCGAAACCGCGACCCGATGGCGAGCAATCAGCAGTATCGGCAACTCCAATACTTGCGATCCGACGGTTATTCCCCGCGCTATTGCCGCTTGGCAAATACGTCCACGCGTCGCGCCGTGTAGTTGTTAATAACCATTAAAGAACACCCGCACGTCCACTACCCGCTTCAACTCCTTCCCCATGACGCTTATCCATTCACAATCCCGAATATGAATCTCTTCAACCGACTCACGCTGGTGGCATTGTCGCTCGCAGGCGCGCTGGCCACGATCCCTCTCAACGCCCAGACTAACTATAATCTCTCCGTCAAAGCCGGTCCGCTGCGGCACTCGTTTCATGGCTTCGGCATCAGCCAGTCGCCCAATCCAGCATGGAACAACATACCGCTGACCGCCCGCAATACGATGGCCGATCTCGTTTACCGCGACCTCAAGGTAAACGTGCTTCGGCTGTGGGCCACCAATCTTGAAACCCGAACCGTCGCGGAAAGCGTCGCTGCGTTCAACACCACCTACATCGCCAGCGGCGTCATCTCCACGATGAAAAGCCGCGGCGTCACCACCTTGTTGCTCGCGCCCGAAACCGGCACATCGACCGGCCATCTCGCACCGCCTTCCATTTCTGCGTATGCCGAAAATCTCGCCGAAATCATTCTACAACTAAAGAACACCTACAACGTCACGATTGACGTGACTGGCATCTGCAACGAACCCGACAACTCATGGCTCAACGGCCCGCTCGTCGAATGCGTGAAACAGTTACGAGCCAGCCTCGACGCGCGCGGACTCACCTCGGTCAAAATCGTCGCCTCTGAATCATCCTCGCCACCCGCGGCCCACCCCTACGCGCTCGAACTCGCAAAAGACCCTGCCGCCTGGAACGGCCTCTACGCCATCGCCTCGCACGCCTACGGCGGTGCACTGCAAAACAACAACATGGAACTCGCTAAGAACGGCAAGTTTTGGTGGACCACCGAATCCTGCCCCGACTACGGCAGCGAACGCGCCGAAAACGAGAACGGTGCCGCACAAACCCTTTCCCGCTTCCTCTGCGAACTGAATCACGGAGCGAACCAATGGATCTACTTCCTCGGCATCGGCTACCATCAGGATCTTTCCACTTACACTCCCTCCAACGCCTTTTTGTCGATTTACGATGGTGCGACCTCCAGCATCGTCATGCTCCTGAAGTACTATTACCTCAAGCAGGCCCTCGCAACCTTCGACGTCGGGTGCATTTTCCGCTCCTGCGTCAGCGAAACCGAGGGCCAGATGTTCAGCGTGGGAAACCAGCAGCCGACCATCAACGCCGCCGCTGCAAACAACCCCGACGGAACCTGGGGTATCAATATCATCAATACAACTGGCCTGCCCACCATCGACTCCAAGACCCACGCGCCCGCCGCATCCTACAACCTCACAGTCACCATCGAGGAACTGGCCAACACCCCGAGCACGACCTTCACCGTTCATCGCAGCCGCGCCAACAGCCACGTCGTCGACTCTGGCACCGTCACCTTCACCAACGGCGTCGGCACCGTGCCCATCGCAGCCAAGGAACTCGTCAGCCTGCGCTCTGTCGCAATCGCCGCAACCATCCCACCCGTACCAACCAACCTGCGCGCATCGACCTTCAACGCTCCCGCCTCGCTCAACTGGAACAACGGCGTGCAAATCACCCGCTGGAACATCAAGCGGGCAACCGTGAGCGGCGGCCCCTACACCACGATCGCCACAAGCTACACCACGACTTACGACGACACCACCGCACTCGACGGCCTGATCTATTACTACGTCGTGTCCGCCGTAAACTCCACCGGCGAAAGCGCCAACTCCAGCGAAGTCGCCGTCTCACCCACACCATTCCCCTGGACCAATACCGACATCGGCACCACCAGCCAGCCCGGCAGCTGCAGCGTCTCCGACGACGGCGTCTACACCGTCCGCGGCAACGGCACCGCCCTCGGCGGCACCACCGATTCGTTCAACCTCACTCACCGCACCATGACGGGTGACGGCACGATCGTCGCCCGACTCACCTCCGGCACACCGGCCAACGCCCGGATAGGCCTCATGATGAGCGAAACCCTCGATCCCTCGGCCAAAACCGTTTGCCAGATCTACGACTTCAACGGCGCCACCAACGGCTCCCGGATGTTCTGGCGCTCCACCGCAGGTGGCGCAGCCCAATGGACCGGCGTGCGCCTCACCGCCATGCCCATCTGGCTAAAACTAGTCCGTACCGGTAATACGTTTACCGGCTATTCCTCTGCCGACGGACAGACTTGGACTACCTCCGTAACCGCCACCATCACCATGCCCGCCACGATCTACGTCGGACTGGTAAACGCGGCCCCGAACAACTCATTAACGAGCGTGGCCGAGTTCGACAACGTCGGCGCACCCTGCGATGCACCCGAAGCGCTCGCCGTCATCGCCACCGACAGCACACACATCGCCCTCGGCTGGACCGCCAGCATGGGCGCAACCAGTTACAATTTCAAACGCTCCACCGTCAGCGGCGGCCCATACACCACCCTCGGCTCCGTCACGTCACCAGGAATCAACTACACGGACGGCACGGTGAACCTCGGCACCACCTACTATTACGTCGTCTCCGCCGTGAATGCTCTGGGCGAGAGCCCGAACTCCAGCCAGATCGCTGCGACGCCCTCCAGCAGCTCCAGCTCCTCATCGTCCTCGAGCAGTTCGTCATCAAGCAGCAGCTCCTCCTCCAGCTCTTCTTCTTCGTCGAGCAGCTCCAGTTCAAGCTCATCCAGCTCCAGTTCCTCCTCATCCAGCTCCAGTTCTTCCTCCTCCAGCAGCTCTTCATCCTCCTCTTCGAGCAGTTCGTCTTCCAGTAGCAGTTCTTCGAGCTCGGGTGCCTCCTCGCCAGGCTCCGGTGGTGGTGGCGGCGGTGCCCCTAGCGATTGGTTCCTCGCCGCACTACTCGCCGCTGGCCTAGCTCGCACCCGCTACGGAACTTGGAAAAACCGCTAAGTAAAATTCCCCGGCTCACCGCGCCAGCAATCTCATTACTACAGCCTCCATCCTCGTCATGGCCGCCACTCACCCCCTCAGCCTCCGCTTCTTCCGGCATCTGCTGCTTGCCTGTACGCTCTTCGCCGCCGCCGCGCCCATCGCCACGCTCGCGGTCAACAAGCCTAACTGGCCGCTCGAAGTCCTGAGCTGGAACCTCGACAAGGCGTATCCCGGCGTCGAATACAACTACCGCCTCGCGGTCAGAGGCGGAGAGTACCCCTATACCTTTGCCCTGCTCAACAGCCCGACCGGAATGACCCTCCATCCGAGGACCGGCGAGATCAAATGGATTCCTTCCAGCGAATCCGCCGCGAACTCCGTGTCGATTTCCATCACCGACTCCCGCGGCGCGAGTCTCACTCACAGCTTCACCGTCGATGCCGATCGCAGCGCGTTTCGCTTTGTCTCCGCCAACGGCAACAATACCGCCAACGGCAGCGAGGCAACCCCGTGGGCCTCGCTGGCCTATGCGAGCGCCAATGCAGGAACCAGCCGCTACATCTACGTCAAAGCCGGCACCTACCGGGAGACATTTACTATCAACGCCAGCGCCTGCGGTCGCTTCCTCGCGTGGCCCGGCGATGCGGCGACCATCATCGGTAACGGCGCCGGCAACTCATCCATCTCCATCAATGGCGGCGACAAACTGATCTTCCAAGGCTTCACCTTCGACGCCAACAATCACCGCTGGCTCTTCAGCTGCGACGCAGGCCTCCTTCAAAACGTGATCTGGCGTAAAAACACGATGCACAACGCCTACTCCAACGACTGGGAAAATCCCGCCTTCATCTTCTTCTGGGATGGCAGTCAAAAACCCATCGAAGGCCAGATTGAATATAAAAACATGGTGATGCAGGACAACGTCTTCTTTGATCTGGAGAACCCGAACAACCACGGCGCGAGTACGACTCTCTACAACGTGCAGGATCTGCTCTACGAGGACAACCTCGTCTATGACATCGACGGTCGCGGCGTCAGCGACAAGGACGACGGCTACCGGAATACCTTTCGCAACAACGTCATTCACGACTGCGCGATCGGCATCGGCCTCTATAACCAGTACAGCCAAGGCTCCATCGAGATCGACCACAACCTGATCTACAACTGCGGCATCCAACTCGGCGGCCAACCGGGGTATTTAAAAGATGTCTTCATTCATCACAATACACTACTCGGCGGCATTGGTCTTTCCTGGGTTTTGAACGAACCCCGGAGCACGAATTTCAATATCTACGCCAACATCATCTCCGTCGGCGCGAACATCCCCTACTCCATCGATCCGATGCGGGTCGAAGACGCCGGTGGAGCCTACCACTACGAATACCCGAATTGGTTCCAGACCAGCGCCCCTAAGGTGCAAATCGATGGGAACCTGATCTGGACCACCTCCAGTGCGATCGCGGGCTACTCCTGGGGAATACCCGGCACCACCTGGAGCAGTTGGCAGGCCCACGGTTACGACCTCAATAGTCTCCTCGCCAACCCCGGACTCGACTCGAACTACGCTCTAGCACCAACAAGCTCCTACTACGGCATCTACGGCCGGGACTACGCTGGCGCCACCACAGCCGACACCACCGCACCCACGGTGCCGACCAATCTCACAGGCACAGCCACCTCCGTCACCGCGATCAACCTCACTTGGACCGCCTCGATCGACGCCGTCGGAGTCACCGGCTACGGTGTCTACCGCGATGGCACGCTGAAAGGAACCACCGCCAACACCCAATATTCCGACACCGGCCTCACAGCATCCACAGCCTACGCGTATTCAGTTTCCGCCTACGACGCCGCCGGCAACACTTCCGCCCGCTGCACTGCCATCAACGTCATGACTCTGCCGGGTGGTTCGTCTAGCTCCTCCTCCAGCAGCAGTTCTTCCTCTTCGAGCGGATCGAGTTCCAGCTCCTCCTCTAGCAGCTCGAGTTCGTCCTCTTCATCCAGCTCCAGCTCGGGAGCCCAAGCTCCATCAAGTGGCGGTGGCGGCGCACCAAGCGCTTGGTTTTTTGTGAACCTGGCAGGCGCATGGTTGATGGGCCTCTTGATCAAAAGCCACCCTCACCGCCGCACACAGCCGTAACGATGCAGCTGGAGGTGGAGTCCGTTGTCCCAACGGGATGGTTTTAGTGCAATTCCGATCCAGCCCGATGGCGAGGACAACGGGCGCAACCCTCTGCACACTGGAGGTTATGCTTCAACTGCATGAACCTTAATTACGCAGTTGAAACCGCTAATTTTCGCTAATTGGCGCTAAATCAGAGACATCGATAAAAACATCCTTTCACCTGGTAGGTGAACTCCTTTGCTGCGTATACCGGTGGCTAACTTCCGAAATTAGCGGCGATTAGCGATAATTAGCGGTTAAACAACTGCTGTTTTTAGGATGAATACGGCTTATACCAAGTTGCATTCAAACGTATAATAACGGCTGGCGTTTGGAGGGTAGGGACGGCCAGCCTTGGCCGTCCGGTTGGATGTGTACGATAGGTGAGCGACGCTTACGGACGACCCGGCGGGTCGTCCCTACCTTTGGGTATTTTGATGGGTTTGAGTGAGAAATGGTATTATAACGGCTACGGGGTTACTGAAACTGCTCTAGCACCCCACCGTTAATCCACCGTAAAAACGCACCGCAGCCCAATCGTCCCCAGGGAAAACCTCGCTTGCACCAGTCAAAACGGCCTCGCTCGTAATTCCCCTATCCATTTGCTGGGCATCGACATTCCAGCCTAAACTCCATGCAACTCCTCCGCCTTTTCGCCGTCACATTTTTAGCTTACATTTCCTGCCTCTCCTCCGAACTACTCGGTGCCGCTAATCTGATTTTTAATGGCAGCTTCGAGCTCGGCCAGGCCGGCTTCGAGGTGAACAAATGCCTGCGGCCCGACACCAATCCCACGCTCATCTTCGAGGGTGCCGAGATCGACACGACAACGAAGGTCACAGGTAGCCAATCGCTCCGCATACCCAACCGTTTCGCCGAGTTTATGGAAGTCTACGCGCGCGGTGTAATACTGAAGCCCAGCACGTCCTACACTTTTTCCATCAGCATGAAAAGCGACGTCGATGCGCTCGCGGTTTCACCACTCATCGTAGCCAACGATTGGGAACCAGCCCATGGGCAAACGTTCACCGTCAACAAAACCTGGACGCGCTACACCTACTCTTTCACAACGGGACCGCTCAAAGTGGAGGGCGCGCCGTCCAACGCCGAGGTTACGCCGAAGGCGATCTGGATTCGGACCAATCTGGCAAATAACCAATCCGCAGGTCCAGCCAACACGCTCTGGCTAGACGATCTCCAGTTGATCGAGGGAACATCGACCTCCTTCGCGCCATCGGCCGAGGTCGAAATCGCCGCCACGCCCACGCAGGATCTCTACGAGGCGGGCGACACCGCAATCACGGTAAACCTCATAGCGCGCAACACCACAACTCGCAGCGTGAGCGGACGCGTGACGTTGCGGCTGACCGAGGAGGACGGTGCCGATCCACGCGATGTCGGCACGTACGATTTGACTCTCTCGCCCGGCGAGCGGCGCCAGATCACCCACACCATGCCGCTCGATCGTTATGGCTGTTTCACCCTCACACCCGTGGCGGCCTTCAACGCCACCGTCGACGCGCTGCCAGCCTGGTACTCGGCCGTGGGTAAATACGTCGCACAAACAGCACACATTGATCCCACCACCACGTTCTGCATCAGCAGCAACAATGGCCTAACCGATTCCTATGGCCCACGCGGCACGATTCTGGCCCGCGACGGCTCAGCCGACCACTTTCTCGATCTCTACACCAAAATGGGCGGACGAATGATGCGACTCTGGGACGCAGGTTTTCCACTCAACTGGCAAACCAACGAACCAACCACCCAGGGACAGTACGACGATACGTACAGCGACCTGACGATCGACCGCCTGTACGCACACGGCATCTCGCCATTACCGGTACTCGGTGGTTCGTGGCTCACCGTTCTCTCCGGAACTGACCCGACCTGGCCAAAATGGTTGCTCGACCTGAGCACCAAAATTTCTGCCGGAGCCTGGTTCACTGCCGAAGGAAAGCAGGCCTTCCTGCCCCCCGACAGCATCTGGCGCACCCACATTCGTCGCATGGTTGCCCGCTACAAAGGCAAAGTCACCCACTGGGAAGTGATGAACGAACCTAACATCTGGATGCCCGTGAAGTCCGGCCAGTCCACCGGCGCTACGAACTATGTGCCATACCTAAAATCCGCCGCCGAGGAAATTCGCGCCACCGATCCTTCGGCCAAGATCATCGGTTTCTGCCCAACTGGTGACATGGGCTCAGGCTCAACCGTGCCGTTTCTCCGCGAAAGTTTCGCCGTCGACGGCCTGAACCACGCCGACGCCGTTTCCTTCCATCCCTATGCCGCCGCCCATCTTGGCTCGCTCAACCCTGCCGACACCGCGATCGCTGCGATCCGCGCCGAGACGGTGAAGAAGCGCGCCGGCGTGCCGCTCTGGAACACAGAAGTGTATTATCTCAACGAAGATGGCGCGCGCGGTGACTCGACCTTTATCCGCCCGCGTCATGTCGCCAGCCGCGTACTCATCGATCTCGGCGAAGGCGTTGCCCAATCTTGCAGCGTACACGACGACACACTCTGGCGTCGCACGATGAACCCCGGCTTCCGCGATGGCACTGCGTTGTCGCGCTGGCGGCCCTCGGCCAACTTCGTTGCCTACAATACCCTCGCACGGCTCTTCGAGGGCGCGAAGCCCGCAACCGGCGGCAAGATCGCTTTGAACCCATCGGCCATCTGCTACGTTTACGAACGCCGCGACGGCACCCCGGCGGCCGCCGTCTGGCTCTATCGGCCATCCGACGACCTTCAGATACAATTACCAACCGCCATCGCCAACTCCACCGTGCTCGATGTCTACGGCAACACGGTGCCAAGCGCCGGCGGCCTGATCACAGTTAGCCAAACTCCACAGTACATTCTTCCTCCAGCCGGCACGACGACGGTGGACTTCATCGCCGCGATGCAAAGTGCGCCACCGCCGATCACCTCGATCTCGCCCGCGGGTGTCGATACGGTCGGGACAACTGTCACGTTCAGAGCGAAGGCCTCGCCCTGGCCGGGTCGAACCATCAAGGAGGTTTCCTTTTCGATGGGCGCCGGCGCTAATGCGACGTACAACTCGACCACCGGGTATTGGGAAACCCCCTACAAAACAACCATCGCAGGAACCTTCACCGTGCAGGCCTTGGTGCTCGACAGCGCTGGCCGCACCTCGGTGGGCCCAACCACTCAGCTGTCCGTAGGCAACCAGGGAACCTTCGGCAACAACGGCCAGCCCTGGTCCGTTCCCACCAGCGGCAGCCTCCGCATCGAAGCCGAAAACTTCGATCAAGGCGGCGAAGGCGTTGCCTTCCATGACAACGACGGCACCAACGGGTCGTGGCTCGGCCGCGATGAGGGCACGACCCGCGAAGTCGATGGCAAGCTGACGCCGGAAGGACCCGTCGTAGCAAATATTCTCGGTGGCGAATGGGTGCGCTACACGGTCACGATCCCAACCACCAGCACCTACAATCTGCGCCTGCGCTACGCCAACATGGTCAACTCCGGCAACACCTCCAGCACCGTCACCATCAAGTGGAAAGGCCAGGTAGTCGCGAGCAACGTCCTGATGATGCCGCAGACAACCAGCTGGGAAGCCTTCGCCGATTTGGACATCACCACGAGTTCCCTCTCGGCCGGAACCGGCACCCTTGAATTCGACTTCAACAGCTGGGGCTATACGCTCAACTGGTTCGAGCTGAGCGCTCCTCTCGCAGCTGGCGATCACGCGCCAACCATAACCAGCACAATACCTACAACACTCACCACGAACGCTAATGCCGGGACGACGATCCAGCTCGCCGCGACCGATCAGGACGCCACCGACAACTTAACCTGGAGCATCGCCGTCAAGCCCACCAATGGCACCGCCACGGTGAGCGCAACCGGCCTCGTCACATACGCGCCAGGAGCTAATTTCTTCGGCACCGACACCCTCGTTGTGCAGGTGTCTGATGGCCGCGGCGGCGCGGATTCCGCGACGATCAACGTCAAGGTAAACGCCGTAAACCTGCGCCCCACCCTCGCGCTCGTCGCCCCTGCAACTCTTTCCGTGGTCAACGTACCCGTTGTCCTGAGCAGTACGTGCGCAGACGCGGACGGCACGGTTGTCTCGGTCAGTTACTACGCCAAAGGCGTGCTAATCGGCACCAGCACCAACGCCTCCGCAGGCTTCAGCCTGCTCTGGACGCCGACCTCGGCCGGCAGCGTCACGATCACCGCTGCGGCTACCGACAACGCCGGCCTCACCAGCACTGTCGCCACCGCAGTCCTCGCGGTCACCGCGGCGGACACGGCCAGGCCTTCGACTCCGGCCAACATCACTGCCAGCGCCGCTTCGCCCACCGCGATCCTGCTGAGTTGGACGGCAACAACAGACAACGTTGGCGTATCCGGCTACCGGATATACCGCGACAACAGCGCGACCGCGATCGGCACATCCAGCCCAACAACATTATCGTATTCGGACACCGGCCTGTCCGCCTCGACCACCTACGCCTACACCGTGAGCGCGATCGACGCAGCAGGCAACGAAAGCGCCCGCTCCACCGCCGCCAGCGTCACCACCCAAGCCAGCGGCCCGGTATCCGCCACAGCCAGTACCGTCGGCGAACTGTACAACGCCCTCGCCGCCGCCAATACCAACCCAGCCGCCACCACCACAATCACGCTCGCCGCGGGCACATATTCCCTCCCCAGCGGCATGCCGGATCTCGCCGCCAATGGCATTTCGCTGCGTGGCCCGGCGAAACCGAGCGCCCCCGCGATTCTCGATGCGTCGAACCTTTCTTCTGGGCCAATCTTCAACATTCTGGCAGATCAAGTCAGCGTATCCGAAGTCTCGATGCGCAACTTCAGTTCGCCCGCGATCACTATTCAGGCTGGTGCCGACCAAGGAACCATCGCTAATTGTTCGTTTTCAACCTCGGCGGCTTCAGCGATCAAGGCCGAGGAATGCGCGAACTGGACTATCACCGGAAACACCTTCGTCTCAATCGCCGGCGCAACCGCCACCGCCGCACCCGCCGTCCACTTCCACAGCGGCGCCCGCGACACCGTCATCAGCAATAATCTTTTCCTAAACTGCGACCGCGCGATCACGCTGGGCAACGGCACGGCCTCGCTCCACACCGGCGGCAAAATCCGCAACAACTTCATCGCCGATATCCGCACCTCGGGCAGCTTCCCCGGGCCAGCTATCAGCTTGGAGGCAGCCGCTGGTTCCCAAGTGGACAACAACACACTTTATCTGGCTGGTCCCTACGCCAACGCCATCGAGTGCAATTCGACAACCACCGGCGCTTTCGTCCGCAACAACCTCGCATCCAAGGCCATTCCCGCCTCCGCCAGCACCAGCTTCGCAACCAACGCCACTAATGCCTCTGCTGCTTGGTTCGTCGATCCAACCGCCTGCGACCTGCACTTAAAGAGTGCCATCGCCGGAGTCGTCAACGCCGGCACCGCCATCTCCGACCTCACTGCCGATATCGACGGCGACCCGCGCCCGACCGGCGCATCCTTCGACCTCGGTGCCGACGAATACACCGGCTCCAGCTCCTCGAGCAGTTCCAGTTCATCCTCCAGCTCAAGTTCATCGAGCTCCTCATCATCCAGCTCTTCAAGCAGCAGCTCATCCTCGTCTTCATCGAGCTCCAGCAGTTCGTCCAGTTCAGGAGCCTCCTCGCCAGCCTCTGGTGGCGGCGGCGCGCCAAGCGCTTGGTTCCTGACTGCCCTATCTATCACCGCACTTGCTCGCCACATAACTAACAGAAAGCCCTAAGTAACTGCGGTTATTTATTTTTTGGATTCAAGAAACCCCATTTTCGATCTCACAATCAACGCCGCCAGGGCGCATCAAAGAACGTTCTATTTTCATAAATACATACTAGCTCAACCTGATGTTTTGCGCTCTTACACCAAGCCCAGTAGCTCAGCTCAAACACTTCGCTCGACGCATCCTCCTGTTTTGCGTCCTGCCGCTACTCGTTACCTTAACCCCGGCGTACACGCAGAGCAGCGACCAGCTTAAGATCGTCACCACCCAGCCCCGGCTCTTCTGGAACGCGCAAATCAAGCATAACGTCGAAGCAAAACCTATCGATGTCGCCAAGTTTTTGACCTATGTGAGAACGCGCCGAATGGGGGCTACCAGCGATCTCGCCCTGGAAATGAAAAACATCGTAGCCACGACCACCAATTATGGTAGCGACGCTATGAACTTCGGAAGTGCAGCCTATATTTCAAAACACCTAAACGATCCCTACGCTCCACTTTTCCATTCGTGCGCCGAAGCGTTTGCCACCGCCCTGTGTGATCAAGCCTTCACCACAGCCAAGGGCGACAACGGCCCCCGCCACAAACTTTACGCTCTCGGTCTTATCTATGACTGGCTCGGTGCCGACATAACCGAGACCCTTCGCAAACGAATCATCACCGAGTCGCTCACCCTACTCCAACAAATCGACGACAGCTGGAAATACTTTTCCGAACCCGACTACTCTGGCGGACACTCCCGCTTGGGCAACATCATAGCCCTAGCCGCGCTGCTCGCCATCCGACACGGCATCGACGCCGAACCTCTCGCTGCCCGCAATACTTATTTCTTCTGGCTGGATCGCGTGGTTCGCAACTGGCGCGAAGGCTATAACCCCACCCAAGCCTGGATGGGGCAAAACGGCGGCCACGGCATGGGCTGGGCGTACGGCTTTGGGTACACCAGCATGGAGCCTTATGTGATGTGGGATAACGCAACGACCGAGGAGCGGTGGACCGCGCCCTGGCTCCTTGAGCGCGCTCAACTCCTGCTCTACGGCACCCGAAACTCTGCCAATCAGGAAACGACTTCATCCAAAGGTTACTACGACACATTCCCCTATTCGGGCGATGTCTGGTCAACGAGCTTCAGTAATGCTCTCGAATACAGCCTGCCCCTTCTCATCGCTGCCAGCCCACAGACAACCTGGCTATATAATCGCCTCACCAAAGCCTACTATTACCAATATTCCTGGGACATACTCTATCGCGATCCGACCGCCAGTTCAGCCCCGCCGGAAACGTTACCCCTAGCGCGTAGTTTCGGCGCATCAGGTTACGTGTTAATGCGTGACAATTGGAATCTCGATGAAAACACGCTGCTAGAGTTCAAGAGCACAGCCTACTATAACGTAAACCACCATCATCGCGACCAGAACGCCTTCACCCTTTTCTTTCGCGGACCGCTCGCGATCGATTCCGGCGGCTATAACATCTTCGGCGGTTATGGTTCCACCCACTGGCATAATTACTACGTGCGCAGTGTCGCGCACAACACCGTACTCGTCTACGACCCAGCAGAGAAATTCATCAGTTCGGGCGTGGCACGCTCCAACGACGGAGGCCAACGCTTCGCCGTGTCACCACAAGTCAACTACCCGACCCTGGAGCAAATGCAGCCAGGCGGAGTCAATGCGCTGGACGGCATCCAAACCTTCGAAAACCAAGCCGATTTCGCCTGCGCCTCGGGCGATGCCACCAAAGCCTATGATCCAAACAAGCTCGCCGCTTTTCGTCGCACGATTGTCTTTTTGCGACAGTTTGCTGGCACCCATCCAGCCATTGTGGTCCATGATCGCGTGATTAGCACCAAGCCGGAATTCGCCAAAACCTACCTCCTGCATTCCATAAACCAGCCCGGCATCTCCGGATCTAAAGCCACGCTTTCAGTAGACGATGGAACCAATACCGACCGCCAAGGCGGGCTCATCCAAGAAACCATCCTGCCTGCAGACGCCATAATCACCGCAGTGGGTGGCGCAGGGAAGGAATATTGGGTGGATGACGATGGTTCTGGAGTGGGACATAACTACAACGAAAACCTGACCCCGGATGAACCAAATGCCTTACGCGAAGCGGGCCAGTGGCGCATCGAAGTCAAGCCAGGTGCCACACGCATCAAGGACTCCTTTCTCCACGTCCTCACCGTCACCGAAGGACACCCCCAAGATCAAGCCGTCGCAGTAAACCGCCTCTCGCCCAGCACCGACTTCGACGGCCTCGTGATCGCAAGCACGGATGGGGCCAAACGCAACTGTATCCTATTTCACCATACGACTGGAAATGTCGACGTAACCGCCGATCTCACCGGCGTCGCCCCCTTCAGCCGTATCATCGCAGTGGGACTGGACGCCAACACAGCCTACAGCCTTACCGTGACCACTACCCAACTTAGGCTATGGACCAATCCCGCAGGCGCACTTCACAGTTCCGACCAAGGCATACTCGCGACACCCGTGGACGTGGCCCCCTCCATCCCGACGAATTTGCACGCCACTCTCGTGACTCCCTCAACCGTAACGCTTGCGTGGACTGCCTCGACGGATGACATCGCCGTGACGGGCTACGGGGTTTACCGCAACGGCACGCTAACCGATACCACTGCCAACACCCAATACACCAATTCCGGCCTGACGGCGGCAACGACCTACACGTATTCAGTCAATGCCTACGATGCCGCGGGCAACGCCAGCGCCAACAGTTCCTCCATCAACGTCACCACTCTCGTCGTCAACAACTCCAGCAGTTCCAGTTCCTCTTCATCATCCAGCTCCTCCTCCTCGTCGAGCAGTTCAAGCTCATCATCCTCGTCCAGTTCGTCGTCATCCTCATCTAGCTCCAGTTCTAGCTCATCATCATCGAGCTCAGGTGCTCCAACCTCCGCAGGTGGCGGCGGCGGCGCGCCAAGTTCCTGGTTCTATGGATTTTTAGTCGCGGCTCGACTGGTTCGCCTCATTTCCAAACGGCATCGGCGATACCTCGTTCAGAGATCGTAAAACTGTTGCTCGCTACCCGTTTTTAACCGCACCAAGCACGTCGAATCCACCACGAGCATTATCACTGCAAATGCCAACACGCTATTTAGGTGTGCCATTTGATTCGTTCTCGCGCAACAGCAAAGCATGACCTGTTCGACGACGCAGCGAAACCAACCTAACAGGATGGCAACGACTCTCTGACGGCTATCGTCGTTAATCCGCCGTAAAACCACGGAGACAGGACGGATACTCACTCAAATCCCCTCGCACAAAAACGACCTGACTATTTGGCTGGAGCTCCGCATCCGGCTTTTCATGAAAATTTCCAGCATTATAGTGGTTTCCTTTTTACCGGTTTTAGGTTGGTTTAATCCCGCACTATCCGGCGCGGTACCCGGTACGCCCACGTTGGTTGATCTCGGCATCGCCGACTATTCCGCCGGAGCCAAAGGCCCCTTCGCGCGAAATCCGTGGGACATGACCTATTTTCAAGGGCGAATCTACATCGGACAGGGCAACAGCGATAACGACGGCAGCCCTGACGCGAATGCCGGACCCGTCAAAATCGTCTCGTTTATTCCCAGCGGCACAGGCTTCCAATACGAAGGCGCAGCCGGCGCCCCAGCTCTTCCGGAGGAACAGATCGATGTCATCCGCGTCATCGATGGCGCGCTCTACATTCCTGGACACGACCCCAAACTGGATTGGACTATCCGCACTGTTTACAAGCGAACAGCCACCAACACCAGCTGGAGCCAGTTTAGATCAACCAATGCAGTCGAAGCCGATTCGTGGGGCATACACACCTACGACATCGCTGGCTTCGATGGAAAATTATTCTGCACCGGCTATGCTTATGGCATATCAACCGATGGAGGCCAAACCTGGTCAAATGCCGGATCTTCCCCTCGCTGCTCGGCGCTGCTAACCGTGGGCGGAAAACTCTACGGCGCCACTTTTGAATTACTGTTTATCGATGAATACAACCCGGCCACCAAACAATTTTCCCGTCGCAGCGATCTTACTGCGGTTGATTGGAACAAGTTCTTGCCGGGCATCCAGGTGACGGACCCCATCTCCTCGTACCTAAAAATCGTCCGCCCCATTAGCATGGGCACAGCATCAATCTACCTCGGTGGCTACGAAAGCAGCGATCATCAGACAGGCACAACGGATGTTTTTCTCGCGCGGTCTTTAGAAAAAAACGCCATCGATGTGATCAGAACGACACCCAGCGGCGAGCGCCCATGGGACCTCATCGCCCGAGACAGCGTAGCCTATCTACTCACCAGCACCAAGACTGGTAGCGGAACCAGCGAGACCTTTACGGTGACGATCTGGCAAAGCACCGCCGATCTCACCGGCTGGACACAGCTCTACACTGTTCCCGGGCTCAGTACCTTTGCCCGTTCCTTCGAGGAGGTGAATGGCGATTTCTACCTCGGGCTTGGCACAGATGACGGGGTGTCGGGTTACGATTCCGCCGACCAAACCTACACGACAGGGATAAAAGCCGATAGCGGACGAATACTCTGGATCCGCCGCCCCAACACCAGCTCCAGCAGTTCTTCCTCCTCCAGCTCGTCGTCGAGCAGCAGCTCGAGTTCATCTTCGTCGAGCAGTTCCAGCTCATCATCCAGCTCGAGCAGTTCCTCTTCATCTTCCGGCAGCCTGGGAGGCACCTCTGGTTCATCCGGCGGCGGTGGCGCAACCAGTGGAGTGTTCTTTGTGGCGATCAGCCTGCTGTCAGTTGCGCGAAAGGCAGGCGGTCGTCGCAGGACTGTGCTATTGGAAAAACGGCATTAACAGTCCTGCCCGGCTTTCTCCCGTAAGCCTTGCCCCATCTTTTTTCATGAAGCTCGCCCCTTTCGTCCGCTTACTCTATCTGACCGTCTGCGTTGGGTTTTGTGCCGAATCATTCGCCACCGACAATCTTATCTTCAACGGCAGCTTCGAGCTCGGGACCTCGGGTTTTGAGTGCAACAAATACCTACGCCCTTCAGCCAACCCAAACATGATTTATGAGGGGCCAGTGATCGACTCGACCACATCTGTATCGGGCACTAACTCGCTGAAAATACCGAACCATTATTCCGAGGCATTCAATCTGTTTGCCCGCAACATCGTTTTGAAGCCGTCGACCAAGTACACGATTTCTCTGAGCATGAAGAGCAGCGTCGCAGCCCTGCCGGTGGTGATTATTATTTGCCGGGATGATTGGGCCTTCAGCGGAAACAACAACGGGTATCCATTCAAGGTCGGTATGACGTGGCAGCGCTTCACCCTTACCTTCACCACGCCAGCCACCGAGATGGGAAATGTGCCGTGGATAAAGTGTAACTTCGACGAGACCGCTCCGGCGAACGATCTCTGGATCGACGATTTTCAGATCAACGAAGGCGCAGTTCAGGCTTACCAACCCTCGGCCGAGCTCGAAGTCGCGGTGACCACGGATAAAAATTTGTATGAAGGCACCGGCAGCACAGCGATGGCCTCCATCGATCTGCTCAACAGCTCTGCCCGCGTCGTGCAGGGGAATATCACGCTTCAGCTAAACGAAGAAGCCGGCATTGCCCCATACAACGTGGGTGTTGTTCCGGTCACACTGCAGCCAGGTGAACACAAAACGCTGCAGCAGCCTATCGCTCTCACACGATTTGGCTCTTTTACGTTGGTTCCGGTCATGCAAGTCAACGCCGTGGCCTCGACGCTGCCCGCCTGGTTCGCCGCTGTCGGGAAATATCAGAAAGCCCAAACACACGTGGATCTTTCGTCGACCTTTTGCGTAGGCGTGAATTCAGGCCTTGGACACTCGCGCTGGACCGGTCCGGCGGGCACCGACAGCGTCAGAGTCATGAACGGTTCGCCCGACGAACTCATGGCATTGTATGTGGCGATGGGTTGCAGGCTCGTTCGGTCTTGGGATGTGGATACGGCGTTTGACTGGGGAACCATCGAGCCAACCAAAGGCAACCCGAGCTATCTCTACACCGACTACGTGGTGAACAAATTCTACGACTACGGCATAAGCCTCCTGCCCGTGGTTGGTTCGAGTTGGCTGATCCCCACCACTCCGACAGCTTCTGATCCTTTGCTCTGGCCACAGTGGATTATCGATGAGAGCCAGGTCCTTGATACCACACCGTACTTCAAGAAATTGGGAAAGAGCTTGTTTCTACCGCTCGACGCGAGCTGGCGCAAGTATGTCAGCAACCTTGTCAACCGCTACAAAGGCAAAATCACCCACTGGGAAATCACTAACGAGCCGAACATCTGGCTCCCCGGCGGTGCCAGTCAATATGTTCCGTATTTGCAGTCAGCGGCCGATGTAATCCACCAAGCGGATCCGACGGCCAAGGTTGTTGGATTTTGTTCCAACGGAGAGTTCGTCAACCCAAACAGCTCAGGTATCCAGTTTATAAAGACGGGCATTGCCGCGCCGCTCAATGGTCTAAATGCGGCGGATGTCGTTTCGTTTCATCCCTACACCGATCCGACCTTGGGTTCTTTCTACCCGGCCGATGTCTCGATCAAGACTATCCAACAAGCCATCGCCGGTACGAGCAAACCAGCCACGCCCATCTGGAATTCGGAGCTCTATTATCTGGCCGATGGAATTGGTTCCGGGGTGGAACGCGTGCTCCGACCACAACACGTGGCCACGCGAATTTTGACCGATCTGGGTGAAGGCGTGGCCCAGTCCACCAGCGTGCATGATGGGGCGCTCTGGCGCAAAACACTCAATCCGGATTTCGACGACGATTCATTCACCTCTCGACGACTGCCTTCATCAAAATTTGTAGCATACAACGCCTTCGCCCGGTTACTCGAAGGTGCCACGCCCAAGGGCAAAATCGCGTGGAGCCCCGCGTCGGTTTGCTATGTCTACGAAAAGAACGGAAAACCGGTTGCAGCTTGTTGGATCTATCGAGCTGTTCCCGACCAAGCCATCACGCTTCCCACTAGTTTTGCGAACACCCAGGTGCTCGATGTTTTTGGTAACGCCATCGCGAGCACGGGCGGGAATTTCAGCATCGGCCAAACTCCGGTGTATCTGATTCCGCCCGTCGGCACCACGACGGCAGACTTCATCGCGGCCCTGCAAGCAGCGCCTGCACCCGTCGTTTCAATCACGCCGGTGGGCGTCGATACGGTGGGCGCCACGGTGACATTGAAGGCCGTGGTCAAACCTTGGCCAGGCCGAACCATCAGCCAGGTTTCATTCAGCATTGCCGGTGTTGATGCTGGTAATGGCACTTTCAATACAACGAACGCGGACTGGGAAGTGGCTTATAAAACAACCACGTCCGGGCTGCTCACCGTTCAGGCCACCGCTCTCGACAGTGCAGGCCACAGCAGTTCGGGCACCGCGCAGTTCGCCGTGGGCGGACCACTCGGCACCCTCGGTACTTATGGCAACAATGGCCAGCCGTGGGCCGTGCCGGCTGGAGGAAGCTTGCGCATCGAAGCCGAAAACTTCGACCAAGGTGGCGAAGGACTGTCTTTTCACGACACCGACGGGCAGGCCGGAAAATGGCTTGGCCGCGATGGCGGTACCGCGAAGGAAGTCGATAACAATATGTCGCCGGAAGGTCCCGTTGTGTGGGGCGTTCTCGGTGGCGAATGGTTGCGGTATACCGTCAACATCCCTACGACCGGCGTGTATAACCTACGGCTTCGGTATGCCAACATGCTCAAATCCGGCTACACCTCAGCAACTGTCACGATCAAGTGGAAGGGCCAGGTAATCGCCAGCAATGTCCTCGTGATGCCGCAGACGACCGACTGGAATACCTTCGCCAATCTCGACATCACCACGAGCTCACTTTCCGCAGGCACCGGCGTCCTTGAATTCGATTTCAACACTTGGGGCTGGAGCATGAATTGGTTCGAGCTCAGCACACCTCTCGCGACGGGAAATCACGCACCAACAATTACCAGCACAAAACCATCCACCATCGCCTGTAACGGAAGAAGCTCAGGCACTACTAAACTCACCGCCACCGACCAGGACAGTGGCGACTCACTAAGCTGGTCGGTCATTTCACCGCCTAGCAACGGCACGGTCACGATCAGCACCAGCGGACTCGTGACGTATACGCCTGCCGCCAATTTTTCAGGAACGGACGCGCTGCTCACACAGGTTTCCGATGGTCGCGGCGGCGTGGACACAGCGAATGTCAACGTCACGATTACTGCGGCGAGCATCCCGCCAATCGTCACCCTCGATACCTTAACCACCACTCCCACCCAAGGTGTTGGGGTTGTCTTAAGCAGCTCTGTTTCAATCAATGACGGCATCGTGGTTTCTGTCAGTTACTACGCCAACGGTGTTCTCATCGGGACGAGTACCAACAACGCTGCTCGTTATGGCTATCTCTGGACGCCGAGCGCGACTGGCCCAGCGACGATAACGGCCGTCGCCACCGTCCTTTACAATGACCGAACCGCACCAACCACCCCAACTCTCCTAACGGGCGCAGCGACCTCGCCAACGGCGGTTATACTTTCCTGGACCGCCTCGACCGACCCCGTCGTCGCCAGCACCGCCACGGCAGGCGTATCCGGCTATCGGATATACCGCAACGGCGTGCAAATCAGCACCAGTACCGCGGTTTCGTACTCCGACTCCGGTCTAACCGCCTCCACCGCCTACGCGTATTCCGTCTCCGCCTATGACGCCGTGGGCAACGCCTCCGGCCAATGTACCGCCATCAATGTCACCACCCAGGCCAGCGGCCCAGTGTCGAGCAACGTCTCAACCGTCGCCGAACTTGCCACCGCATTGACCACGGCCAATGCCAACCCAGCCGCCACCACCACGATCACCCTGGCAGGCGGCACCTATGCATTGACAACCAGCTTGCCTAACTTGGCCGCCAACAACCTAACGCTGCGCGGCCCGACTTCGGGAGCGCCCGCCACCATCGACGGAACCAGCCTGGCCTCCGGCCCGATCCTCAACGTCACCGCCGATCAAGTCTTGATCGCCAGAATAACCTTTAGCAATGCCACAAGACACGCAATCGCCATCCAGCCCGGCGCTGACTCTGGCCACATTACAAGCAACGCCTTCTCTGGTTCCACCACCGCCGCAATCTATGCGCAAGACTGCGCCAACTGGACGATTACCGCCAACACCTTCCACACCATCGCAGGCACGACCGCCACAGCTGAACCCGCCATTCACTTCTACGGCGGCGCCCGCGACACCATCGTCAGCAACAATCTATTCCTGAACTGCGACCGCGCGATCACGCTGGGCAACGGCACGGCCTCGCTCCACACCGGCGGAAAAATCCGCAACAACTTCATTGCCGATGTTCGGACCTCGGGCAGCTTCCCCGGACCAGCTATCAGCTTGGAGACGGCCGCTGGTTCCCAAGTGGACAACAACACACTGTATCTGGCTGGCCCCTACGCCAACGCCATCGAGTGCAATTCGACAACCACCGGCGCTTTCGTCCGCAACAACCTCGCGTCCAAAGCCATTCCCGCCTCTGCCAGCACCAGCTTCGCAACCAACACCACTAATGCCTCTGCTGCTTGGTTCGTCGATCCATCCGCCTGCGACCTGCACTTAAAGAGTGCCATCGCCGGAGTCGTCAACGCCGGCACCGCCATCTCCGACCTCACTGCCGATATCGACGGCGACCCGCGCCCGACCGGCGCATCCTTCGACCTCGGTGCCGACGAATACACCGGCTCCAGCTCGTCGAGCAGCTCTAGTTCATCCTCCAGCTCAAGTTCATCGAGCTCCAGCAGTTCGTCCTCCAGCAGTTCTTCCAGTTCGGGTGCCCCCTCGCCAGGCTCCGGCGGCGGTGGCGGCGGTGCCCCTGGCGACTGGTTTCTGATCGCCCTCTCGATGGCCGCGCTTGCCCGCTACAGAACCGAGCAAATCCGCAAAAACCGAAAACGCTAGAATCATGAGAACCCCAATTTACGCCCTCCTATCATGCCTGTCTTTGT
>JADKHC010000030.1 GCA_016721945.1 Verrucomicrobiota bacterium
GCCGTTAAATTTGGTGGTGTGACGACGGTTCCAGAGTGCGTGAAGCGGCTGGGCGTTGCCTGCGGCATCGTAAGCGACGAGTGTTTTCGGAACCACGGTATAGGCACAACGCGTGCCGGTGAAACCCGCGGTCTTCGAGAAGCTGCGGAACTCGATCGCGACGTCGCGCGCACCTTCGATTTCGTAGATGCTGTGCGGAATCTGCGGATCGCGGATGTAGGCTTCGTAGGCGCTGTCGAAGAGGATGACGGCCTTGTTCTTCTTCGCGTAATCAACCCAGGCGGCGAGCTGAGCTTTGGTGGCGACGGCGCCAGTTGGGTTGTTGGGGAAGCAGAGATAAATCAGGTCAGTGGCGACGCCGGGGATGGCTGGCACGTAGCCGTTGGTTGCTGTGCTGTCCAAATATGTGATGCCTTCATAGCGGCCATTAATATTGGCACCGGTGCGGCCCGCCATGACGTTGGTGTCGACATAAACCGGATACACGGGATCGGGAATCGCGAGGCGGGCGTCGGTCGAAAAGATTTCCTGAATGTTGCCGCAATCGCACTTCGAGCCGTCGCTGACAAAGATTTCGTCGGCGTCGATCTTGGCACCGCGCGCGGCGTAGTCGTTTTGCGCAATCGCCTCGCGTAGAAATGCATAGCCTTGCTCCGGGCCGTAGCCTTTGAAGGTGGCGCGCTGGCTCATTTCATTGGTACCGGCGTGCAGCGCCTCGATGCAGACGGGGGGCAACGGTTCGGTCACGTCGCCAATGCCCAAGCGGATGATGGCCTTCTGCGGATTGGCCTGCGTGTAGGCTGTGACCCGCTTGGCGATGTCGGAGAACAGGTACGAGGCTTTGAGCTTGGTGTAGTTTTCGTTGATACGAATCATGGCGGGAGTGGGCGAAAAACTTGAATAAGTCCGTCCACTCGCATTAGTTCAAGCTCAGGGTGTGCCTTTTAGCTTCCCACTCCGGCTTGTTTTTCACGCGCAACTGTTACGCTCATGCAAAAAGTTACCTCGGTTACCGAAATGCGAACTCTCGCAGAAGAGTTGCGCTCTAAAGACCAGATTATCGGACTCGTGCCCACGATGGGCGCGCTACACGAAGGCCACCTCAGCCTCATCCGGCAGGCGGCGGAGCAGGCCGATACCGTCGTGGTGTCGATCTTCGTGAACCCAACGCAGTTCGGGCCGAGCGAGGATTTTTCAAAATATCCGCGCGACCTCGAAGCCGACCTTAAGCGCTGCGAAGAAGCCGGTGCAGACATCGTTTTCGCGCCGACCGTCGAAGAAATTTATCCGAAGGGCTACTCGACTTTCGTCACCGAAGAATTTGTCGGCAAGCCACTCGAAGGCGTTTCGAGGCCCACCCATTTTCGCGGCGTCACCACCGTGGTCGCGATCTTGTTCAACATCGTTCGCCCCGACCTCGCCGTCTTTGGCCAGAAGGACGCGCAGCAGGTCGCCGTCATCCGTAAAATGGTGCAAGACCTCCAGTTCACGGTTGATATCGTGACCGCGCCCACCCTGCGCGAGACCGAGGGACTCGCGTTGAGTTCGCGCAATCGCTACCTCAGTAATAACCAACGCCTAGAGTCCCTCGCGATCAGTGAGGCTCTTCGCTACGCCAAGGGCATGGTCGAAAAGGGCGAGCTCCGCTCCGATCGCCTGATCGCTGAAGCCACCCACATTCTCGGAGAGAAGCGCCGAGTTCGCATCATCTACATTTCAGTCGTGGATCGTACTACGATGGAAGCGATGCGCGAAGTCGTGCCCGGCCAGTCGCTCCTCGCGATCGCGGCGTGGGTGGACGAAGTGCGTTTGATCGATAACGTTTTGCTTTGATTATGGGGTAGGGTGGTTGCTCCGCAACCGCCGGGCAATGCGGAGAATTGCCCCTACCTCGTTTCGGCGATTTCGAAATAAAAACCTTTCATGACCCGAACCTTCGACGTCCTCGTCATCGGCAGCGGCATTGCCGGTCTTAGCTTTGCGCTCAAAGTCGCTCAGCAAGGCCACACTGTCGCGATCCTGACCAAAAAAACCCGCGCAGAATCCAACACGAACTATGCGCAAGGAGGAATCGCGGTCGTCACTTCGAAAACCGACGACTTTGCCTCGCACGTGAGCGATACGCTGACGGCCGGCGATGGTTTGTGTAACGAAAAAGTTGTGCTTGAGATTGTGCGCGACGGCCCGGCTTGCGTTAAGGAACTAGTCAGTATCGGCCTGAAATTTTCTCGCACCGACTCTGGTGCCTATGATCTGGGTCGTGAAGGCGGCCACAGCAAGCGGCGCATCTTGCACGTCAAGGACATGACCGGCAAAGCGATCGAAGAGGCTTTGCTGCACGCGGTGTCGCAAGAGCCGCGTATCGCACTATTCGAACATTTTTTCGCGATCGATGTAATCACGGCCGACAAGCTGGCGGCGCGAAAAACACCGAGTGCGAGCAACCGCGTCGTCGGCCTCTATGCGCTCGATGTGCGCGACAGCCGCGTGGTGACGTTTCATGCGCCAGTCGTGATGTTGTCCACGGGCGGTGCTGGCCAGGTTTACCTTTACACAACCAATCCGGACATCGCGACGGGCGATGGTATCGCGATGGCCTACCGCGCGGGCGTCGAAATCCGAAACATGGAGTTTATCCAGTTTCATCCGACTGCCCTCTACTCGCTCACCGGTGAACGTTTTCTGATCAGCGAAGCGGTGCGCGGTGAAGGCGCGATTCTTCGCAACGCTGCTGGCGAAGCCTTCATGCGCGGCTATCACGAGCTGGCCGATCTCGCCCCGCGCGACATCGTGGCCCGCGCGATCGATACCGAGATGAAAAAATCCGGTGCGCCGCATGTGTGGCTCGACATCACGCATCGTAACGAAGCGTTTCTCAAGGAGCGTTTTCCTCAGATTTACCAGACCTGCCGCAAGCTCGGTATCAACATCGCCAAGGACATGATTCCGGTCGTGCCCGCCGCGCATTACACCTGCGGCGGCGTCGCTACAAACCTTTCGGCAGAGACAAAACTCGCCGGGCTTTATGCCTGCGGCGAAGTTGCCTGCACCGGATTGCACGGGGCGAACCGCCTTGCCAGCAACTCGCTGCTCGAGGCCGTGGTGATGGCCCACCGTGGCGCTGCGTCCGTGGGGAAGTTTATTAAAACCGGGAAATCGGTATCCGAGATTAAGATACCTCATTGGGATGATCTCGGCGGCGGCGATGTGGACGAACGGGTGGTGGTCGCGCACAACTGGGACGAACTTCGTCGCACGATGTGGGATTACGTGAGCATCATGCGCACGACCAAACGTCTCGAACGTGCGCACACGCGGATCGCGAATCTCGCAAAAGAAATTCACGACTATTACTGGAATTTCTCCGTCGATCCGCGCCTGCTGGAGTTGCGCAACTTGATCGAAATCGCGGAGCTAGTCGTGACCTGTGCTTTGCAGCGCAAGGAAAGCCGTGGCCTGCACGCCATCGTGGATTACCCGAAAAAACTTCGCGTGGCCCGCGATTCCCGTGTCTGCAAAACGCCCGCGATTAGATAATTCACTGAGGCGGTGAATAAGTGGTGAGCTTCTTTCGCTTAAGTCTTTGGAGAAATGAACACGATTCATGCCTGAATGATGTAACCAGTTGCGGCTAAGTATCACGCGTACTATTGCCAGGAATCAGCATTTTTTGCCCTGTGACAGGACGGTGACTTAGGCCTGTGAATATCAGGCTCTTTTTGCCTTATTTCCCGAATTCCTTCTCCGAAAACCAATGAATTCAGTTAACCCAAAAATCGCAATCGTGGGATCTGGCGCGATCGGCTCCTACTACGGCTGTCGACTGGCAAATACGGGGGCGGACGTGCGCTTTCTCCTGCGCAGTGATCTCGATGCTGTGCGCTCCAGCGGACGTATGCGCGTGCAGTTGCCCCAAAGCGAAATCGTGGTGGCAGCGCCGCAGGTTTACGGCACACCGGAGGAAATCGGCCCGTGCGATCTCGTGATTATTGCGCTCAAAACCACGGCCAACGGCGTATTTGATAAGCTGATACGACCGCTGCTCAAAGAGGGTACGCTGTTGCTGACGTTGCAGAACGGACTCGGCAGCGACGAACAACTGGCTGAACTTTTTGGCGCTGAGCGCGTGCTGGGCGGCCTTTGCTTTATCTGTGTCAACCGCACGGCCCCTGGCGAAATCCTCTGTATCGAACCAGGCGCGGTGGCATTCGGTGAATTTGGCCGACCGATCAGTGAACGGCTGCGCGCGGTCGTGGCGTTGTTTGAGCGCGCAGGAGTGAAGTGTTCGGCGAGCGACAACCTCGCCGAGTTGCGCTGGAAAAAGCTCGTTTGGAATGTACCATTTAACGGTCTCGCGATTGCGGCTGGAGGCATCACGACCGATAAAATTCTCGCGAGTCCAGAATTGGAAAACCAAGTGCGCGCGCTCATGGCCGAGGTCATCGAAGCAGCGGCGAAGTTCGGCTACGTCATACCACCTGCCTTTATCGAAAAACAAATTTCGAGCACGCGCCCGATGGGGCCGTACCGGCCTTCGAGCTTAATCGATTACCTCGACGGTCGCGAAGTCGAAGTGGAATCGATCTGGGGCGAACCATTGCGCCGCGCTAAAAAAGCCGGAGCCGCCGTGCCGCGACTGGAAATGCTCTACGCGTTGCTGAAGCGGCTGACGATGCGGAGCCAATAAACCTTACGATTTATTGTAGGCGGGGTGCCCTCACCCCGCGATGTGTATTTGCGGGGTGAGGGCACCCCGCCTACATCAAAACTAACTCTACTGTTCGGCGTAGGCTTCCATTCCGACGCAGGAGCAGACGAGATTGCGATCGCCGTAGACATTGTCGACGCGACCGACGGCGGGCCAGAACTTGTGCTCGCGCACAAACTTCGTCGGGAACGCGGCGAGTTCGCGCGAGTAGGGGCGTTCCCACTTGTCGGCGCAGACGACTTTTGACGTGTGCGGCGAATTTTTCAGAACGTTGTTGGTTTTATCCGCTTCACCGGTGGCAACGGCTTGGATCTCGCCAGCGATGGCGATGAGCGTGTCGCAGAAACGGTCGAGTTCGACCTTGGCTTCGCTTTCGGTGGGTTCGATCATGAGCGTGCCGGCGACGGGCCAGCTCATTGTTGGTGCGTGGTAGTTATAGTCTTGCAGGCGCTTGGCGATGTCCTCGACTTCGATGCCGTGTTTCTTGAAGCCACGGCAGTCGATAATGCATTCGTGGGCGACGAGTCCGCTGGCGCCTTTGTAGAGTACCGGATAGTTCGCTTCGAGGCGGCGGGCGACGTAGTTAGCGTTGAGGATGGCGATCTTTGTCGCGTCGGTGAGACCGGCGGCGCCCATCATGCGGATGTACATCCACGAAATCGGGAGAACGCTGGCGGAGCCGTACGGTGCCGCGCTGACGGCGCGGCATGGGGCGAAGGCCGAAGGGCGAAAGGCGAGGGGGTCGGAACCTTTTACCTCTAGCCTATCGCCGTTTGCCTGGCCGAAGGCCACATGACCGGGCAGGAAGGGCACGAGGTGCTTAGCGACGCCGATCGGTCCGACGCCTGGGCCGCCACCACCGTGCGGAATGCAGAAGGTTTTGTGGAGATTGAGATGGCAAACGTCAGCACCAATGAAGCCGGGTGAAGTCAGGCCGACCTGGGCGTTCATGTTTGCGCCGTCCATGTAGAGCTGGCCGCCGCGTTCGTGAATAATCGCGCAGATGTCACGTATCGAGGCCTCGAATACGCCATGCGTCGATGGGTAGGTGACCATGAGCGCGGCGAGGTTATTTGCGTGGTGGTCGGCCTTCGCGCGGAGATCGGCGAGGTCGATGTTGCCCTGCGTGTCGCAGGCAACAGGAACGACGGCGAGGCCTGCCATGGCGGCGGTGGCGGGATTCGTGCCGTGCGCGCTGGTCGGAATGAGGCAAATGTTGCGGTGGCCTTCGCCGCGCGACTCGTGCCAGTTGCGAATGGCGAGCATGCCGGCGTATTCGCCGTTGGAACCAGCGTTGGGCTGAAGCGAAACAGCGGCAAAGCCCGTGATTTCGGCGAGCCAGGTTTCGAGGTCTGAGAAAAGCTTTTTGTATCCGCCGGTTTGTTCGGCGGGTGCGAAGGGATGCAACTGGCCGAACTCGGCCCAGGTGATGGGAAACATCTCGCTCGTGGCGTTGAGCTTCATCGTACACGAGCCGAGCGAAATCATCGAGTGGCAGAGCGAGAGGTCGCGAGCTTCGAGGCGCTTGATGTAGCGCAGCATCTCGTGCTCGGTGTGATGGGCGTTGAAAATCGGGTGCGTGAGGAAGGCGGAGGTGCGGCTGAGTTCGATTTTTTGATTTTCGATTTTTGATTCTGGATTTGAGATCTCAAAGCCGAGAATAGCGGCGAGGTTTTGCAGGTCGGACTCGGTGGTGGTTTCGTCGAGTGAAATACCGATGGTGCGTGCGTCGATTGCGCGCAGGTTGATCTTTTTTGCAGCGGCGGCGGCGTGGACTTTGTCCGCATTGAGATTGGAGATGGCGAGTGTATCGAAAACGGGCTCGGCGTTGGTGGTTAGGCCGGCAGCACGGGCGGAAGTCTGGAGGAGTGCGGTGAGGGCGCGCGTGCGTTGTGCGATACGGCGCAGACCGTCGGGGCCGTGATAAACGGCGTACATCGACGCCATGACGGAAAGGAGAACCTGTGCGGTGCAGATGTTGGACGTGGCTTTGTCGCGGCGGATGTGTTGCTCGCGGGTGCCGAGGGCGAGGCGGAGCGCGGGATCGCCTTGGGCATCCTTTGACATGCCAACGAGGCGGCCGGGCATTTGGCGCTTGTGACCGTCTTTGGTGGCCATGTAGCCGGCGTGTGGTCCGCCGAAACCCATGGGAACGCCGAACCGTTGGGCTGAACCAATCGCGACATCGGCACCGAACTCGCCGGGCGCGCGTAGCAAGGTGAGCGCGAGCAGGTCGGCGGCGACGACGCAGAGTGCGCCGACGGCGTGAACGTTTTCGAAAAACGAGGTGTAGTCGTGGATGCTACCGAGGGTGTCGGGGTATTGCACGAGCACGCCGCAGGTGGTGGCGTCGGCGCTGAACGTGCGGTGGTCGCCCACGACGACCACAAGGCCGAGCGGTTTCGCGCGCGTACGCACGACATCGATCGTTTGCGGGTGGCAGAGGCTGGAGACGAAGAATTTATTGCGCGCGGGATCGGCGACCATGCGGTAACAAAGACCCATCGCCTCGGCGGCGGCGGTGGCTTCGTCGAGCAGCGAGGCGTTGGCGATGTCGAGCGCGGTCAGGTCGGTGATGAGCGTTTGGAAATTGAGCAACGCTTCGAGGCGGCCCTGCGAAATCTCGGCCTGGTAGGGCGTGTAGGCGGTGTACCAGCTGGGGTTTTCGAGAATGTTGCGCTGGATGACGCCGGGAGTGTGCGTGCCGTAGTAGCCCTGGCCGATGAAGCTGCGGAAAATCTGGTTTTGGCTGGCGATGGTGCGTAGTTCGGCAAGCGCGGCACTTTCGCTGAGCGGGGTGGGCAGGTTGAGCGGCTGGGGCAGGCGGATCTGCGGCGGGACGGCGGCCTCGACGAGTGCGTCGAGCGATTCGTAGCCGAGAGTCGCGAGCATCGCGGCGGTTTCGGCGGCGTCCGGGCTGTTGTGGCGTCGAGCGAATGTATCGATCGGAGCGAGTAGATCGCGGCCGGAAATGGCGGCGGGAGCGGATGACTTTACGGGGCTGGCATTCGCGGAAGACGACGATGACATCTGCGCACGCTAGAAAGCGCTATTTCGGAAGCAAAGGGAAATTCGCGGAATCGAAAAGGACGTTGCGTTTAGCAAACAGGTGCATTCGTTCGCGCCCATGCCGAGCGTCAATAAAGCTGCCCGCGCCGCCTTCGTGGATCGGAGGTTGGAGGAGCTTTATCCAGAGACGCCGATTCCGCTGTTGCATCGCGATGCATACACGCTGCTCGTGGCGGTCGTGCTCTCGGCGCAATGTACGGACAAGCGCGTCAACGAAGTCACGCCTGCGCTTTTCGCACTTGCCGACCGGCCTGAAGCCATGGCGCGGGTGCCGGTTGAAAAGATTAACGCAATTGTGCGCCCGTGTGGACTTGCGCCGATGAAGGCCAAGGCGATTTCGCGGCTCTCCCAACTCATCGTGGAAATCCACGGTGGCGAAGTCCCGCGCACGTTTGCCGAGCTGGAGGAGTTGCCGGGCGTGGGCCACAAGACGGCGTCGGTGGTGATGTCGCAGGCGTTTGGCGTGCCGGCTTTTCCGGTGGACACGCACATCCATCGGCTGGCGGCGCGCTGGGGTTTGAGCGATGGGCGCAGCGTCGAGCAGACTGAGCGGGATTTGAAGAAGCTCTTCGCGCCGGAGCGTTGGAATAAATTGCACCTGCGCATCATTTTCTACGGCCGTGAACATTGTACGGCGCGCGGTTGCGACGGCACGATCTGCGAAATCTGCCGCACGCTCTATCCTGCGCGGCGGCGGGCGGTGCGGGTGAAGAAGTGACCCAGCGCGGGAATGGGTGGGACTTTATTCGGAGTGACGCGTGGCTTCCGTAAAACAGAGTTGATTTGCGCGCGACGGCCCGCCACGTTTTGCCCTCCTCGTTGGACGCTTAGCTCAGTTGGTTAGAGCACGTGCTTCACACGCACGGGGTCACAGGTTCGAGTCCTGTAGCGTCCACCATCTTGGTCGTTGTTGTCAGTAGCGGTGTTTTTAGGTTCGGTGCTTAGGTAATCGTGGATTGAAGCCGTCGGCTGGATGTGCTTCTGTCCTCACTCGCAGAGCCCTTTCAGGAAAAACAGATTACCCCCTTTTTAGGCTGACTTCTCTTGATTTCATGAAACCGACCCCAGCGCGCTTGTGGTTTGGCGGACAGTGGCGCGGTGCGTGCCTAATTGCTGCGCTTTTTTTGGGCATAAATGTATCGGCGGCGCCTGCTGAGTCGGCTGCACTATCCAGCCTTTCCTTTGAGGAGTTGTCGCAGATTCAGGTCGTGACGGCTTCGAAGCATCTCGAAAAACTCGCGAGTACTCCGGCGGCCGTGTCGGTGCTCACCGGCGAGGATGTTATTCGCTCGGGCGCTACGTCCGTGGCAGAGTCGTTGCGCTGGGCGCCGGGGCTCGACGTCGCTCAGATCAATGCCGCCGAGTGGGCCATTAGCGCCCGTGGCTTCAACGGCCGTTTTTCCAATAAACTTCTCGTGATGGTCGATGGCCGCACTGTTTACACGCCGCTGCTGGCCGGCGTTTACTGGGACGTCGTCAACCCGATGCTGGAGGTCCTCGATCGTATCGAGATCGTGCGCGGTCCCGGCGGAGCACTCTGGGGCGCCAATGCCGTCAATGGCGTGATCAATATTCTCACCAAATCCGCCCGCGACACCCAAGGTTCACTTCTCTACGGCAGTGTCGGCACGGAGAAACTTGTTCACGTCGGCGTGCGTCAAGGCGTGGCCTTTAACGACCGGACCTGGATGCGCGTTTACGCCAGCTACGACCGCGTTGACGACAGCCTTCTGGCCGACGGCACAGAAGCGATCGATGGACTGCGCACCACGCAAGGCGGCTTCCGGCTCGATACCGAACCAGGCGCCGGTGCTAACCGCTTCACGCTGCAAGGCGATGTTTACCAGGGCGAACGAGAGAGGTATTCCTCCTTGGCGACGACCTCAGGCACGGTCGAAACCGACCGATCAATCGAGGTCAACGGCTTCAACCTGCTCGGCCGTTGGACGCGGGAGTTTTCCGCCGACTCGACACTCACGCTACAAACCTTCTGGGATCATACTTATCGGGATTCGATCAGCGTCCAGGAAACCCGCGACACTTTTGTCCTGGACCTGCAGGAAAACTGGCACGCCGGTGAACACCACGCCGTGACCTGCGGTGTCGGCTACCGCTTGAGCGCCGATCACACGGTGGACGGACCTTCCGGGGGCTACCGGCCGACCGACTATAGTTTCCGCCTTTTTAATGGTTTTGTGCAGGACGAAATTACCCTCATCCCCGACCGGCTCCGCGGCACGCTGGGGGTGAAACTTGAACACAACAGTTTTACCGGTTTCGAGTACCAGCCTAGCGCACGACTCCTGTGGACGCCGAGCCCCCGCCAGACATTTTGGGCCAGCGTTGGTCGTGCCGTGCGCACACCCAACCGCACCGATGACGGCGCCGACTTCAACTATCAATATGTCGCGCCCGGCCCCGGCCGGCCGCTGCCTCTGGTGGTGCGTGCCCTCGGCAGCCCGGAGATCGAGAGCGTAAACTTGATCGCCTGGGAGGCAGGCTGGCGCATCCAGCCCCAACCGCAGTTCTTCGCCGATCTGTCTGTTTTCTACAACGAGTATGAGGATTTCATTCTCGGTATTCCCGACGCTGCCGGCACCTTCGTGGAGACCTCGCCCGCCCCGATCCATCTCGTCACTCCGGTGACTTTGATGAACATGGCTAATGCCCGCAGTTACGGAGGGGAGCTGGCGTTGGTGTGGCAGCCGACGGCGAGCCTCCGCTTTTCTCCCTTCTACAGCTACCTGAAGGTGGACGCCTGGCTCGATCAGCCCGGTCCCCGGGAGCTGGATTCGCTCACTGGCAGCGCGCCCCGACATCAGGGTGGACTGCGCACCAGTATCGATCTGCCTCGCCGGATAAAGTTCGACCTCAACCTGCGCTGGATCGGCACCGTCCCGGCGTACAAGGTCCCTGCGTATTTCGAAGCGGATGTGCGCGTGGCCTGGGAGGTCAGGCCCGGAGTCGAACTTGTTGTTACCGGCCAAAACCTCCTGGACTCCAGTCATAATGAAATGGGTCCCCAAACCAGCGAGCCGCGCTATGAATTGGAACGCGGTGTCCAGGTGGAACTCACGAATCGGTTTTAAGCGATGCAATCCGCGTCAGAAACTATTTACAACCGCCAAGCCGTTCGTGAGAAGAGCCGGCCGCGTAGAATTCTGCTCGGACTGCTATGGAGCTACTGAAGCATCTACTTAGTTGCGGACGTGGTCCTTTCTTTGTTGTGACCGTTGGTACGTTCGCACTCCTGGCTCGCGGAGAGCCCTCCTTGGCTGTGCTCCAGACCACGCCTCAAGCCTCAGCTCAACCCGCCATCGCGCAGGAGTCCCGGGTAAAAGCCGCCTTTGTCGTCAAATTTACTCAATACACCACGTGGCCCGCAGCCGCCTTTGAATCGGCGACCGCGCCCTTTGTCATCGGAATAATCGGCCCGAGTTCGTCGATCGCGGACTTCGAGCAGGAAGCGCGTGCTATTGCCGGCCCTCGCCCCATTGAGGTCCGCTTGGTTACAACGCCCGAGGGGGCGACCCGGTGCCATGCGATTTATATCAGCAAAGCGGACAGCCGTGCTGAGGAAAACTGGCTTCAGGCTTTGCGTGCCAACCCCATCCTTACGGTGGGTGAAACCGACCGAGCCATCGAATATGGTGCTGTCATCCGGTTCGTCACTGAAGGAAAAAAGATCCGTTTCGAAGTCAGTCGACCAGCGATGGAGCGCGCCGGGCTCAAGATCAGTTCGGACATGCTTCGCTATGCCAAGACGGTCCACAATAAACCGGAGGCGCAACCTTGAGCGCGCCAGGTTTCGATTCCAGGCAGTCGGTGCGGAAACGCCTCTTCCGCCTCATCCTGCTCACCAGCGGACTAGCGGTCTTCAGCGTCGCCATCGCGGTTGCCATCTATGAGTCCACCACGTTTCGCCCCCGCGAGCTCGACCGCCTCAAGAACACCTCACGCCTCCTCCTCGAGGTCTTGCCTGCGACACTTGATTTCGGTGGCGCCGACAATGCCGGGGCCTACCTCAAAACCTACGCCGAGGAGACGCAGCCCGGCGTGGCCATTGCCGCGCTTTACGACAGCCAGGGAGCGCTTTTCGCCTCTTTTAATCGGAAGAAAGCGGCCGTCGCTATTCCTTTGGCCTTGGAGCCCGCTGGGCACCGTTTCACCGCGCATGAACTCGCGCTCTGGCAGCCGGTGAAACGTGGCGAAACCACCGTCGGCCATATCTATCTTTTAAAAATATTGCCCCCGCTGCACGCCCGCCTGCCGCAGTACGCCATCATGGCCGGAGCAGTCCTGTTCGCCCTTGTCATCGTCGGCATCGTCCTTATCCGCGGCGTTCGGACGAGTTTTCTCCAGCCGCTTTCCACGCTCCTCGCTACGACCACCCATGTCACGGAGTATAACGACTATACCGCCAGAGCCAAACTCGGCCGGCTGGACGAACTGGGCCTGCTCGCGACTGCCTTTAACCGCATGCTTGAGGTAATCGGCCAGCGCGATACCGACCTCCGGCAGGCCAATGCACTGATTCGCGATGTCTTCGCCGCCACCACCGAAGTCGCCATTATTGCCTGCGATACGAAGGGCGTGGTCAGTGTCTTCAACACCGGCGCGGAACGCCTGCTTGGCTACACAAGCACCGAGATCGTCAACCATACCACACCACTCCTATGGCACAAATCAACCGAGATGGAGGTCCGCGCTGCGGCTCTCACGCTCCAGCTGGGCCGCCCGATCGCCGGATTTGATGCCTTTGTCGCCCCTGCTCGTGAAGGCACCCCTGACGCCCGGGAATGGACTTACGTCCGCAAGGACGGCAAGGAGCTCCATGTATACCTTGTTATCACGGCCATGCATGACGCTCATGGGAATCCCGTTGGTTTCCTCGGTGTGGCCAGCGACATTACCCGGCGCAAGCAGGCGGAAGACGAACGTGAAAGACTCCAGGGGCAGCTCATCCAGGCCCAGAAGATGGAGGCTGTTGGCCAGCTCGCCGGGGGAGTGGCGCACGATTTTAATAATATTCTCGCTGCGATGATCATGAACGTCGGCTTGATGCGCGATGTGCCCGGGATTTCTGCCGAGTTACGCGCTTCGCTCGACGAACAGCATGCATTTGTGGACCGTGCCGCCAATCTCACCCGACAGTTGCTGCTCTTCGGTCGTCGTGAAGTGATGCAAAAGCAACTCCTCGATCTGGATTCCCTGCTCGGTAACCATCTCAAAATGCTCCGGCGGCTGATCGGCGAAAACATCAGTGTGGAATTCAAGGGAAACCCCAAGGCGACCTGGATTTTTGCCGATGGTGGTATGATCGAGCAGGTCGTCATGAACCTCGTCGTCAATGCCCGCGACGCTATGCAAGCGGGCGGACGCATCACGATTACCACCGAAATCGCCGATCTTGCGGCCCCCGTCGCTAGCAGCCACCCGGAAGCGCGCGCTGGACGCTTCGTCCGCCTTATCATCGCGGATACCGGCTCCGGCATGGATCAGGCTACGCAGCAGCACATATTCGAACCATTTTTCACCACCAAGGCCCAGGGCAAAGGCACTGGTTTAGGTCTGGCGACTGTTTACGGTATCGTCAAACGTCATGAGGGGTGGATCGAGGTTGAGAGCGCCCTTGGCCAGGGAACCGCCTTCCGTATCCATCTGCCTGCCTCCTCCTCCACGCCCGAACCCGGGTCACGCTCACCAGATTTTCAACAGGCAGCCGGTGGGCATGAGACCATTTTTCTCGTTGAGGATGATGAGAGTGTGCGCATCGCCGCTCTCGCCGTACTCAGCCACGCCGGTTATAAAGTGATTACAGCCGATAATGGAGAGCAGGCACTCAAGATCTGGTCTGCCCGACAGCAAAAAGTTGATCTTCTGCTCACGGATATGATCATGCCGGAGGGCCTGACCGGGCTGGATTTGGTGAAACGCCTGCGCAAAGATGACCCCGCGCTCAGGGTGATCGTCATGAGCGGCTACAGCCTTGAACTGAGTCAACAAGGCGTCCTTGACGACGATGGGCCCGTCTATCTCGCCAAGCCTTTTGAGCCCGCGATATTACTTCGGTCTGTACGGCAGTGCCTAGACCGAGTCTGAAATCGTGATCCGCACAAGCCTGGGGCGCGCAATGTCCATAGGCAAAACGTCTAGTCAGCAATTGGTTCGGCTCTTGGCGTGACGCTTTGGCGCGGTCGCGTCTCAAGGACTGACGCTCTGTCTCATCGTGTCTCGTCAGTGTTCTCCCGCTTAGAGCGAACGGTAGACAAATTCGCATGGAATGGCGATTGCATGTAGTCTGGCATCATGGATCCGCAAAAACTCACTGTCATGTCCCGCCAGGCGATCACCGATGCGCAAGATGAAGCACGTCGCCGCCAGCATAACGAGGTGGAAACCTGGCATCTGCTCCACGCTTTGCTCACGCAGGAAAACGGCCTTGTTTCGGCGCTGGTCGAAAAACTCGGCCTGACCACGAGCGCGCTCCAGCTTTCCATCGACCGCGAACTCGAACGGCTCCCACGCGTTTCCGGCAGTGTTGATGTATCCAAAATCTACGTCACGCAGGCCGTCAACGAAGTGCTCACGCGGGCTGAAGCCGAAGCGGCGAAACTCAAAGACGAGTTCGTCAGCGTTGAGCACCTTTTCCTCGGCTTGATCGAAGTCGCCAAGCCGGATGCGCTCGCGAAGATTTTCAAAAGCTTCGGGCTTGATCGCGCCAAAGTGCTGAAAGTCCTGCGCGAGATGCGCGGTAGCCAACGAGTCACCACCGACAATCCCGAGGCGACTTATCAAGCACTCGAGAAATACGGCATCGACCTCGTCGCGCTCGCGCGAAAGGGCAAGATGGACCCGGTCATCGGCCGCGATGACGAGATTCGTCGCACGATCCGCATTCTTTCCCGCAAAACTAAAAACAACCCGGTGCTCATCGGCGAACCTGGCGTTGGCAAAACCGCCATCGTCGAAGGGCTCGCGCAACGCATTCTGCGCGGCGACGTGCCCGAGGGGCTGAAAGATAAAACCATCTTCGCGCTCGATATGGGTTCACTGCTTGCTGGTGCGAAATTCCGCGGCGAATTCGAGGAGCGTTTGAAAGCCGTGCTCAAGGAAATCAAAGACAGCGACGGTCGTATTTTGCTCTTCATTGACGAACTGCACACTATCGTTGGCGTGGGCAAAGCCGAGGGCGCGATGGATGCGGGCAATATGCTCAAGCCTATGCTTGCGCGTGGCGAACTACACTGTATCGGCGCGACCACGCTCGACGAATATCGCAAAAACATCGAGAAAGACGCCGCACTCGAAAGGCGATTTCAACCGGTTTTGGTTGAGCCGCCGAGCGTCGAGGACGCGCTTTCGATTTTGCGCGGGCTGAAAGAGCGTTTCGAACTGCACCACGGCGTCCGCATTCAGGACAACGCGCTGGTGAGTGCCGTCACACTTTCGAATCGTTACATCTCTGATCGTTTCCTGCCCGACAAAGCGATCGATCTCATGGACGAAGCTTGCGCGATGATCCGTACCGAAATGGACTCTTCGCCGCAGGAACTCGACGCGTTGCAGCGCCGCGTGCTCCAGCTCGAAATCGAGGAAGCCGCGTTGAAACTCGAAAAAGACGAGGCTTCGAAACGCCGGTTGGCTACGCTGCGTAGCGAACTAACGGATACGCGTGGTCAAGCCGTTGCGTTAAAAGCGAAGTGGGAAAAAGAAAAAGCCGCAGTCGGTCGCGTGCGCAAGGTGCGCGAGGAACTTGAGGTCACGCGTTTCGAAATGGAAAAAGCCGAGCGCGCCTACGACCTCAGCAAACTCGCCGAGTTGCGCCACGGTAAAATCCCGCAGTTGGAAGCGGAGCTAAAGAAACTCGAAAACACCGAGACGAAAACCGAACTTTTTAAAGAGGAAGTTTCCGCCGAGGAAATTGCCGAGGTCGTGGCCAAGTGGTCGGGCGTGCCGGTCACGCGGCTGATTGAAAGCGAAAAGGAAAAACTTCTGCGACTTGGCGATGTGCTGCATGATCGTGTGATCGGGCAGGACGAAGCCGTGCAACTCGTGAGCGACGCGATCCTGCGCGCGCGCGCCGGTATCAAAGATCCACGTCGCCCAGTCGGTAGTTTCCTTTTTCTCGGTCCGACGGGAGTTGGCAAAACCGAACTAGCGAAGACGCTCGCCGAAACGCTTTTCGACAGCGAAGGTGCGATGGTTCGCATCGACATGTCGGAGTACATGGAGAAGCACAGCGTCGCGCGCTTGATCGGCGCGCCTCCGGGCTATGTCGGTTACGACGAAGGCGGCCAGCTCACCGAAGCGGTGCGGCGCAAACCTTACGCGGTTTTGCTTTTCGACGAAATCGAGAAAGCGCATCCCGACGTATTCAATGTTCTCTTACAGGTGCTCGACGATGGACGCATCACCGATGCCCAAGGTCGCACGGTCGATTTCAAAAACACGATCATCATCATGACATCGAATCTCGGTTCGCGCTTCCTGCTCGAAGGCGTGACGGGAGATACGATCCCGGAAAGTGTGCGCGAGAGTGTCATGGCCGAGTTGCGCCGTACTTTTCGTCCGGAGTTCCTTAACCGCATCGATGAGACAATTCTCTTCAAGCCGCTCACGCTCGAAGAAATCACTCAAATCGTGGACTTGCTTCTGGCCGATCTGAACAAGCGCTTGGCTGACCGTCGCGTGATCGTGACACTCGACACGAAAGCAAAAGAATGGGCTGCCGAAAAAGGCTACGATCCGGTGTTTGGCGCGCGTCCGCTGAAGCGTTTTCTCCAGCGTCAGATCGAGACGAAACTTGCTCGCGCTCTGGTGGCCGGTGACGTCGCCGAGGGCAGCACCGTGAAGTTTTTGGTGAAAGACGATGAGTTGGTGATGAAGTGAGAAAGTGAAAGATCCCCGGAGCTGGTCTGGGGATCTTCAGAAATTGTAGGAGCGGTTTTACGCCGCGATTCACGCCTCCGATGGAGGCCGACGCCCTCGTCGGCCATGCGCGGTGAGGGCACCGCGCCTCCAACCAAGCCGCTGCTCCGGGGTATTGGACCTGGAGCGAAAACCAACGGCACCACGTTAGTGGTGCCGTTGGTTAGGGAAAACTGGAATCAATGTTTACGCCGCGAGGTTCAGGATTTTTTCGACTTTGGTGGGCGTAAGGTCGCCGCGTTCGCCGAGTTTGTCAGCACCGCGTGAAGCGAGGCGTTGGGCGACTTGGGCGGCTGTGCCGGACTTGACCTCTGGGTATTCCGAGAAGCGCGTTTTGATGCCGAGCGATTCGTAGAAGCCGCGTGTTTTTTCAATGGCGGTATCGATGCGTGCGTCCTCGCTACCGTCGCGGATATCCCAAACGCGCTCGGCGTATTGGAGGAGTTTTTCGCGTTTAGTGGCGCGTTGCACGTTCATGAGATTGGGCAACACGATCGCGAGCGTGCGCGCGTGGTCGATGCCGTAGAGCGCGGTGATTTCGTGGCCGATCATGTGCGTGGCCCAGTCTTGCGGCACGCCTTGGCCGATGGCGGTGTTGAGCGCCCAGGTCGCGGCCCAGACGAGGTTGGCGCGCAGGTCGTAGTCTTTGGGCTTGGCGAGTGTTTTCGGTCCGATGTCGATGAGGATTTTGAGAATGGATTCGGCGAATCGGTCCTGGATCTCGGCGTTGACGGGGTAGGTGAGGTATTGCTCCAGCACGTGGCAAAACGCGTCGCCAGCACCGTTGGCCACCTGGCGTGGCGAAAGCGAGAAAGTCGTCTCCGGATCGAGGATGGAGAAGCGTGGGAAACTGAGCGGCGAAAGGAACGCCAGCTTTTCCTGAATGGCGCGGCGGCTGATGACGGCGGCGCTGTTGGATTCGGAGCCGGTCGCGGGCAGCGTGAGCACGGTGCCGAGCGGAAGCATCGTGGTAACCGGTGCGTTTTTCGCGAGAATGTCCCAGGGCTCGCCGACAAATGGTACGGCAGCGGCGACAAACTTGGCGCCATCGAGTACCGAACCGCCGCCAACCGCCAAAATCCAGTCGATCTTTTCTTTGCGGCTGAGCGCCACGGCTTTCATCAGGGTATCGTAGTCGGGGTTCGCTTCGACGCCGAAGAACTCGAAAACGGTGCGTGCGCCGAGAGCTTTTTTAACCTGATCGTAGACGCCGTTTGCTTTGATGCTTCCGCCGCCGGCGAGCAGCAGAATGCGCGCATTAGCAGGCAGTTCGTTGTCGATGGCGGCGATTTGGCCTCGGCCGAAGTGAATGCGAGTCGGGTTGTGGTAGGTGAAATTTTCCATAAGGATTCAAGCTAGCGCCGATGGCTTGAGGCGCAAGTTGTGAACGCTCTCAGTGTGGGATTCGAAAGTTTCTGCGTTGCCCCGCAGCGGATTTGCGCGAACTTGTGCGTTCTCATGCCTGCCGCGCCCATCCAGTTCTATAATCGTTATACCAAGTCGATCGAGACCGAGGCCATCTATGGTGAGCGGTGGTTGCGCCTGGCATACGAAAATCCGGTGGGCCGCTTCATGGTATGGGCATTCGCTAAACGTGCGGTGCTCTCGATGTATTTCGGCTGGCGGATGGGCTGGAAATATAGCGCGTTCAAGATCCTGCCCTTCATCGTTAAATATAACCTCAGCGTCGATGAGTTCGCCAAGAAAGTTTTCGACTACCGAACCTTTAACGAGTTCTTTTCGCGAGCGTTGAAAAAAACTGCGCGGCCTATCGCCGACGGTGAGCGCGTGGCGATTTTTCCGGCGGACGGACGCCATCTGGTTTTCCCCAACGTCGATCTGGCGGAAGGTTTTTATGTGAAGGGCGCGAAGTTTACCCTTGCCGAGTTGTTCGGCGAAGACGGTCTCTCGCCGGACCAACAAGTGCTCACCCGGAAATACGCGGGTGGCGCGATGGCGATCTCCCGGCTGTGTCCGGTGGATTATCATCGCTTCCATTTTCCCTGTGCGGGCGTTCCTGGCGAACCTCGTCTGATCAAGGGCGCGCTCTATTCCGTCAGTCCGATCGCGCTGCGTCGCAACATTAACTATCTCGTCCGCAATAAACGAAAGCTGACCGAGTTGGAGTCGCCGGTATTTGGTTCTGTCGCTTGTTTCGAGGTTGGCGCGACCAATGTCGGCACCATCGTACACACCTTTCTATCCGGCCGCCCCGTGCCGAAAGGCGAGGAAAAGGGCCTGTTTAAGTTCGGCGGCTCCTGCACCATCACGATTTTCCAAGCAGGTCGCATCCGCTTCGATGACGACTTGGTGGCCCGAAGCCGCGAATGCGTTGAGACGTTTGCGCGTATGGGCGACCGGCTGGGCGAAGCGCCCTAAAAACGTGGATTGTTTTTCTCCGCTTGCCTGAGACGCATTCTCCGTCGCAAGCTGACGATTCACTCCCGCGCCCGGGTGGTGGAATGGCAGACACGAAGGTCTTAGAAGCCTTTGCCGTAAGGTGTGCAGGTTCGAGTCCTGTCCCGGGCACCAACTCCTAAAAGGATAATCCTCATGGTTAAGAAACTCCTTCACACGCGCATGCGCGTTAACGATATCGAGCGTACCATTAAGTTTTACCAGGATGCGCTGGGTCTCACCGTTGTCCGCCGCAGTGTTTCGCCGCGCGGCGCTCAGATTGTGTTTCTTGCTACACCCAACAGCGAAGAGGAAATCGAAATTTGCTGGCTGCCCAACAGCCCGTCGGTGGCGGTGCAGCCTGACCTCATGCACCTCGCGTTCGAGGTCGCGGATCTCGCGGCTTACACGGCGGAGATTGAGAAAAAGGGTTTCAAGCTAAGCGATGGTCCGACGAAGACCGACAGCGGCGCCATCCTCGCCTTCATCGACGCGCCCGAGGGCTACGAGATCGAGCTGATTCAGAAGCCGCACTGAGTGCGTTGCGAGCAAGGCGCAGGAGTTTACCTGCGCCTGCAGTTTTTCAGTTCCTTTCCCGGCTCTTTCTTCAAGCCGTTTGTCATTTAATAGATGACAAACTCCTCGGTAGATTGGCCGTTCAACTTGTCATCTATTAAATGACAAACGGTTTGGCGGCGCGGCGTTCGTAGGCGAAGAGGTATTGTTGGGCGAGCCCGGCGAGTGGGCCGAAATGGGTGCGGCCAAAGTGTGCTACTTGCGCGGGTTTCCAGTCGGCGAGGCCGTAGCGGCGGGCCATGACTTTCAAAATCCACACGTCGACGGGAAAGGCTTCCATCCGGCCTGCGCCGAAGAGTAGCACGCAATCGGCAACTTTTTCGCCCACGCCGGGCAAAGTGCAGAGGCGTTCTTTGGCCACTGCGTAGGGAATGGCTTCGGTTTTCTCAAGCCAGCCGGGGTTTGCGGCGAGGTAGCGCGCTGTTTCGCTGATGTGACGGGCGCGAAAACCGAGTTTGCATTCGCGTAGGGTTGCGTCGGATACACTCGCGAGTTTTGCCCACGTCGGCAGCTGGCGGAATCCCGGCACGAGTTCTTCGCCGTGACGCTCGGCGAGCAGGGCCACCATTTGTTTGATCTGCACAATCTGCTTCGTCGCGCTGCACATGAAGCCCAGCAGCGTTTCGCCGAAGGGTTGGCGTAGGATGCGCAGGCCGGGAAAGGTTTTAAGGCATGTCGCCAGATGGGCGTCGCTGCGCCAGGGGAGCGTTTCGATTTGGGCGGCGTGGTCGGATTCCAGGCTGAGATAACTTTTCAACCCGCGTTCGACGCGCGCGGTAATCTCGATGGGTGCGCTCCAGCGCAGCATGCCACGGTCTGTCTGCGAGAGGCGAGCCACGCAGTCGCCCCATATGCCGATCCATGCGCCATCGGTATTTTTTATCCAACGAAAGCTTTGGCCGCCGTCGAGTGTCTCGGCGAGTACGTCGGGCGGGAGTGCGAGCGGAAGTTTTTTCCAGGCAGACCAGACAGTGGCGGCGGGCATGGCGCAATGGAGCCTGCTTTCTGGAAATGTCGAGCGGGCGTGGATTTCGAGCCTTATTCCCTGGAAAACTTGACGCAGATCAAACTCCGGACGATCTGTGCGTTGTACCCCAACGCCCCGCGGGCAGCCTGATTACTCCCGTTCCTGTGCCAACCTCCGTCACCAAAACACGCATTATTCTGGGCTTGATCCTGGCGTCCACGCTTGGGCTCTTTGCCGGTGTCGGTGGTTATACTTTTTATTACGGACAGGGTTTTTCGTATCTCTCCAACGACCCGAAGGCCTGCGTCAACTGCCACATCATGCGCGAGCAGTATGATGGCTGGCAGAAATCGCCTCACCACGCCGTCGCCACCTGCAACGACTGTCACACACCGCATGACCTGATCGGCAAATACCTGACGAAGGCGGAAAACGGCTATAACCACTCAAAAGGTTTTACGCTCCAGGATTTTCACGAGCCGATCATGATCAAGCCCCGCAACGCCACCGTGCTTCAGAATAACTGCGTGAGCTGTCATGTGCAGATCGTCGATGGGATCAATACCCATGCGGGCGATCCGAAGAAGATGCTCGATTGCGTTCACTGTCACCGCGATGTCGGTCATGGCCCGATCCACTGAGCTGCGCGCGTCACCATTTTATAAATACATAAACTCGTTCGTTTTTTCCCCTCATGAAAACCAAGTGCTTCTCCAGCCAACGCGGCCTCGCCCTCTGGATCTACATCCTCGTCATCGCGCTCGCTGGCTGCGCGACGATTGCCCTCATGCTCTTGTTTCAGAACATCAAGACTCGGAAAGCTGAGGCCAAAGACCACGTTTTCCGTGTGGTCGAGGTGAACGATCAGACAGCCGATCCAGCTGTTTGGGGCAAAAACTACCCGCGCCAGTATGATTCTTACAAGCGCACGGTCGACGTGGAGCGCACGAAGCACGGCGGCAGCGAGGCCTTCCAGCACCTCGACGACGATCCGGTGTGGAAGAGGATTTTTGCAGGCTACGCTTTCGGCACCGACTACCGCGAGGAACGTGGGCACGCCTATATGCTCACCGACCAGCGTGAAACCGAACGCGTCACGAACCCGAAATTCAAACAACCCGGTGCGTGTCTCCAGTGTCATGCGTCCATGCTCAACGCCTACATTGATCAAGGCCTCAAGGCGGGCGCTCCTGCTGGCAAGGAAAACTGGGAAGCGCAGATCCAGAAAGGCTTCGAAGTCGTTTGCAAAATGCCTTACTCTGAAGCGACCAAGCTCGTCGAACACCCCGTCTCGTGTGTCGATTGCCATGAGGCCGAGTCGATGAATCTCCGCGTCAACCGCCCCGCTTTCCTTACCGGGATTCGCGCTCTCGCAAAATCCGATCAGCCCACGCCGCACCTGCCCAGTATCGAGCGCTGGCGCAAAGACGGTCACAAGGGCGAGTACAACCCCAACACCGACGCCACGCGCCAGGAAATGCGTTCGCTCGTCTGTGCGCAGTGTCACGTTGAGTATTATTTCAAAGGCGAAGGTAAGCTCGTGACCTATCCGTGGCAGAACGGACTCAAGGTCGAACAAATCGAAAGCTACTACGATCAGGTCGGCCACAAAGATTGGAAGCACAAGGAATCCGGCGCCGACGTGCTCAAGGCCCAACATCCCGAATTCGAAATGTGGAGCCAGGGCATCCACGCCCGCAGTGGTGTCGCCTGTGCCGACTGCCACATGCCGTACCAACGCGAAGGGGCAATCAAAGTGAGCAGCCATCATGTACGCAGTCCGCTGCTCAACGTTGCCCAGGCCTGTCAGACCTGCCACCGCATTCCTGAAACGGAAATCCTTGCCCGCGTGGTTAGTATTCAAGACCGCAACAAGGCGCTGCTTGACCGAGGCGAAGAAGCCGTCGTCAGCCTGATCGGTGCGATTGCCGAAGCGATGAAGCGCGGTGCGACCGACGCCGAACTCAAACCTGCACGTGATATGCAGCGCAAGGCTCAGTGGCGGCTCGACTTTGTTTCTGCGGAGAACTCCATGGGCTTCCATGCACCTCAGGAAGCCGCGCGCATCCTCGCTGAAGCGATCGACTACGCCCGGCAGGGCCAGTTGCTTGTCCTCGCGCTCAAGCCCGCTGCGATCACCGCCTCGGCTCCGTAAGGCTTAAGAGATTGGTTCGGTTTCTGAACTGAAAAACAAAACCCGCAGATCTCTGCGGGTTTTGTTTTTGCTGAGTAATCTACTGTGGTTCCCAATCGGATTGTTTCAGGGGCGTTAGCGGGATCATCTAAAACTATTTATAACCGCTAATATGCGCTCATTGTCGCTAATGAAGATTCCCAGAGAGGGGCGGCACTCTGTCATGTAGGAAGGTTTATCCGCAGATTGAATACTCATTGTCACAGATTTCCGGATACGGAGCATCTCGGAAGTACAGGAGGGCGAGGGCGTGAGATGGGTTTTCTGTGGCTTTGGCACCTACGTGGCTCCGCTGATTGGCCATAAAATCTGTGTTCCTCTGCGTAATCTGCGGACCAAAAATAGGTGCCGTTGGTATAACCGCCAATATGCGCTAATTGTCGCTAATGAAGATTCCCAGAGAGGGGCGACACTCTGTCGTGCAGGAAGGTTTATCCGCAGATTGAATACTCATTGTCACAGATTTCCGGATGCGGAGCATCTCGGACGTACAGAAGGGCGAGAACGTGAAATGGTTTTCTGTGGCTTTGGCACCTGCGTGGCTCCGCTGATTGGTCATAAAATCTGTGTTCCTCTGCGTAATCTGCGGACCCATGGTGGTGGGTTTACCCGCCGGGCGCCGCCCGCCGCCGCCGGGGGGGCCCCCGGGGGGGGGGGCGCCCCGCCGGGGGGGGGGGGGTTCCCCCGCGCCGGGGGCCCCCCGGCCCCCGGGCCCCGGGGCGGGGGCCCCCCGGGGGGCCGGGGGGGGGGGGGGGGGGGGGGGGTTTCCGGGGGCCTTTGGCCCCGGGGCCCCCCCGGGGGGGCCCCAAAACCGGGGTCCCCCGCCGCCGGGGGCCCGGTATGGGCATCCGGAAGGCAGCAGTTACTCATGCAATGGAGCCACAGATGAACCCTGATGAAAACCGATTCGACGGAAGTATATTTAACGCACTGCGCGAGATTTGGTTTTCAATTCCAAATCTGTGTTCATCGGCGTGCATCTGTGGCCACCAACCGAATCGTTCAGGCTCCGGCCAGATTGGCGGGAAGAGGTTGCCAGGCACCGTAGCAGGGAGTCGGCTTGGTCTGGCGGATTTCGATCATTGGCGTGGAAGAATTAACGGTTCTCCGCGTCAGCATCAGGGTGGGGTTGACAGTGACAACCTGGCGAAAGCGGGTGCCGTCTTTTTGGACCCATTTTTCTACCTTGCCGACCAGGCTCCACTCAATCGTGCCGACTTTCTTGCGGTTAGGAAGGCCGAGTTGATCGGCAAAAACGTCGTGAGGTCCGGCACCACATTTGAGCCAGAGGACGGGCTCGAAGGACACGTCGTCGGCTTCCAACGCGGTGCGGCCGAGGTTCCAGTTGACCGTGATATTGACCTCGGTGTTGAGCTCCAGACCGGTCAACGGTGCTTGCGGGTCCAGCGTATCAACCGTGTCGACGAAATCGATGGAGAAGCTGATCGGGCCGAGGCCTGAATCGTTGGAGGGCATTGGATTATTCTGGAGGTTCGTTTCAAGGGCTACCGCGTGGGGTTGAAGAGTTGTAGGGCGGAGATCAACAGGTCGGGTGGGGGATTTCAATTTCGAAACAAGACTTGAGCCGCAGAGTTCGCGGAGGGCGCTGAGATCGGAGGCGGATACGGCGTGAAGATGGGGAGGTTGAGAAAGAATAAAGATAACGAGAAAGAGTCGGAGTGAGTCGGGGTGCGCGATGCCTTGCGCTGGGAGCGCTTTGGTGTCACTCAGCACAGACGCATGAAAATCAAATCGGCTGAATTCGACCGGAGCGCTACGGATCTAAAATCCTGTCCCAACTGGAACCGGCCGGAGTTTGCGTTCATCGGCCGCTCGAATGTCGGCAAATCGTCGCTCATCAACATGCTGGTCGAGCGTCGGGATCTGGCGATGGTTTCGGGTACGCCGGGCAAGACCAAGCTGCTCAATTATTTTATCGTGAACGAAAAGTGGTGCCTGGTGGATCTGCCGGGTTACGGCTTCGCGAAGGCGACTCGTGAGAAGCGGGCGGATTTCAACGAAGCGGTCGCGGATTACATCGAGAAGCGGGAGAACCTGCGTTGCACGTTTATTTTGATCGACTCGAACCTGCCGCCACAGCCAATCGACCTGGATTTTCTACGCTGGGTAGGGACGGTAGGCTCGCCGTTCGTGCTGGTTTTTACGAAGGCAGACAAGTTGTCGTCGACTTCTGTGGAGAAGAATGTCGCGGCGTTTATGAAAAGCCTCGACGGCTGGTGGCCGGAGTTGCCGGGCTTCATCACTTGCTCGGCCAAGACGAAGAGTGGGCGGGATGAAATTCTCGACGTGATTGCAGAGAGCCTGGCGAGTAAGAAGGCAGGTCAGGATTAATACCAAACGCCCGAAGCTATTATACTTAAATTGATAATGCGGGTGGTTTGAATTCCACAGAATTTTACAGAAGAAAACGAAGGTAACGAAGAGATTAAGGAAGTACCTGCAGGCCTTCGTTCCCTTTGTTATCTTCTGTTCAAAGTGCAGAAGCTCCGGGCTGTTGGTATAAGTTTTAAGAGGTAATCGATAAGGCTTTTGGAGCCGGAATTCTGGAACACCGGCCTCAGCGAGGCTAGCTACATCGATTCCCGTCATCGAGCGGCTACAGTATTTCTGAAATCGCTCTCACTGCTATAGCGTGTTGGGAACTGTGTGCGCGGCCGCAAAAAATCAGTCGGCACGCAGCGCTTCGATGGGGTTGATACGGGTGGCGTGGCGAGCGGGCAGCCAGCAGGCAAGCGCGGCAACGGTAAGTAGTGCTCCGGCGACGAGGGCGAAAATAATACCGCTGTCCGTGAAGCCCATGCCGTAGAGCAGACTGGCTACGCCGAAACTTGCACCGACGCTGCCGAGTGCGCCGAAAAGAATTCCGATGAGGACGAGTAGAATACCGCCGCGCACGACGTGCAGGAGTACCGTGGCGGAGTCTGCGCCGAGGGCGATGCGCACGCCGATTTCGCGGGTACGTTGGGTGACGGAGTAGGCCATCACGCCGTAGAGACCGACGCAGGCAAGCACGAGCGCGATGCCAGCGAACGCGCCGATGAGGATGAGCATGGTTCGGCGCAGCTGAAGCGTGAAGGAATTGTCGATCGCTTGCTCCATAGTGCGGAGGTTGGCGATTGGTTGGTCAGGATCGACGGACTGGACAGCGCGGCGGATGGCATCCACTGCGGCGAGCGGCGAGCCTTGGGTGCGGACCGCAATGGAAATTGTCCATGGGAAATGGATCACGGGTAGGTACACCATCGGCGGCGGCGGCGCGTCGAGTTGGATGCTACGCATGTTGCCGACAATGCCGACTATTTCCCAATCGGCATTTTTGAAATGAACATGACGGCCCAGTGGATCTTTGTCGGCGAAGAGCTGGCGGGCGAGTGCTTGGTTGATGAGGAGAACTTTGGATGCGTCGTCGACGCTGTCGGCTTCGGCGAGGAAACGACCACGCATGAGCGGTGAGCCAAGGGACTGAAAAAGCGCGCCAGCGACGCCGTCGAAACCGGTCCGGATGTCGGTGCGCGGATCGGGGTTTTCAGAGCGGCGGATGGTGTCGCCGTAGAAACGTTGGTTATTGAAGGGCGCGCTTGAAATCATGCCGGCGGAAGCAATGCCCGGGCGGGCAGAGATCTCGCGCAAAATGGACTCCACAAAACGGACACGATGAGCGGGTGTTGGGGCGGATGCACTGGTTTGGTTGAGATCGAAGAGGATGATGTTGTCACGTTGCATGCCTGGGTCGGCGCTCATGGTGATCATGAAACTGCGCAGGAGTAGGCCCGCCGTGAAGAGCAGGACGACGGTGAGGGCCGTCTCTGCGACGACGAAGATGCGTTGGAGTCGTTGGCGTGAACCGCCAGCTGCGCCGCGCGAGCATTCTTTGAGGTCGCGAGTTAGGTCCGGTCGGGCGACGCGCAGAGCAGGAACCAGTCCAAAGAGAATACCGGTGGCGAGCGCAACGGATAGGGTGAAAACGAGTACAGTTGCGTTGAGGCTGATCGGGAGAGGCGGGCCTGGAGCGATGCCAGCGGTGGCGAATGTAATCAACGGGCCGATACCGAACGAGGCAACGAAGAGACCGGCGATCCCGCCGAACAAGGCGAGCGCCACACTCTCGACGAGTAGGAGGCGGATTATGCGAACGGTACTGGCACCGAGGGCAACGCGGATGGCGATTTCGCTCTGGCGGGTGGCGGCGCGGGCGAGCAGGAGGTTGGCGACGTTGGCGCAGGCGATGAGGAGCACGAGTCCAACTGTCACCATGAGCATGAGGATATACGGGCGCGAAGTGCTGGTGATGGAGTTTTGGAGGGATTCAACAGTTACGGTCCAACCGGCTTTGTTGGGCGGATAGAGCGATTGCAGTGCAGCGGCGCCCGCCGCCAGTTCCGATTGGGCCTGCGCGATGGTTGCGCCTGGCTTGAGTCGGCCGAAGGCCTGGCAAACGTAGTTGTAGTTGCGCTGCTGTTTCCACTCGGCTGCACCGAGGGCGGCGGGAATAAGGAATTCGACGTTGGGTGTGTTTAGAGCGTTGGGCGCGAGCACGCCGACAACGGTGTAGCCACGGCCGTCGAGGCGTATGGTTTTGCCTACGCTGGCTGGATCGCTGCCGAGGCGCTGGCGCCACATTTCGTGGGTTACTATTGCGACGAAGTTGTCCCCACCGGCTGAATCTTCATCGGCGGTGAACGTCCGGCCCATCGCAGGCGAGATGCGGAAGACACGCAGGTAGTCGACCGTGACAGCATAGCCAGAAACTTGGGCAGGCTCGGCCACACCGGAGAGATTTAGAGTGGTCGGATGGTGCGCGGCAAAAGATTCGAATGAAGAGGCGTACTGCTTCCAATCGAGGAAAGTGCCGCCGTCGGCGTTGCCCCGCGCGCCAGGAGTGGGTGAGTGCCATACTTGGACGATGCGTTCGGATTCTGGATAAGGCAGGGGCGAGAGCAAAAGCGCCTGAACAACGCTGAAGATGGCGGTGTTAGCACCGATGCCGAGTGCGAGCGTGAGCACGGCCACAGCGGTGAATCCGGGCGATTTGGCGAGCGAGCGGAACGCGTAGCGGAGGTCGGAGAGCATGAGATTTAGAAGTGATAGGGGATAAGCGATAAGGGATAAGTTGTAGGCGGTAGGAAGAGGTTGCGGCCTTGGTATTGGTTTTGCTTACACCTTAAAACTTACCCCTTATCACTTATTCGGTCCGCAGGGCCTCGATGGGATTTACCCGGGTGGCGCGGCGGGCGGGTAACCAGCAAGCGAGCGCACCGACGGCAATGAGCAGCGAGGGAACGCCAAGGAAGATTGCCGGATCGAATGGGCTCACACCGTAAAGGAAACCGGCGAGCAGGCGGGTGACGCTGAACGCGAGAAGCAGGCCAGCTCCGGTACCAATGGCTGCGAGCACCAGACCTTGACCGACGACCTGCCGCAGGACCGCGCCGGGCTGAGCACCGAGGGCCATGCGCACACCGAATTCCTGCGTACGTTGACTGACGGCATAGGCCATCACCGCATAGACGCCCATCGCGGCGAGAATCAAAGCGACGCATCCGAGCAGCATGAGCAGGCTCGCGGCCATGCGCTGGGTGAACGAAGCCAGGATCGTTTCGCTCATCGGTATAACGCGCAGCAGGCTCACGCCTGGATCGATTTCATGCACGGCGTGGGTGAGCGTATTGGCAAACGCGGCCGGGTCACCGGAGGTACGGAGGCAAATATTGAGATCCAGATCGGGCACGCCCTGTAAGTAGGGCAGATAGAAAAAACACCGCGCAGGCTCGTTCAATTGGTTATATTTGCCGGTTTTGGTTACGCCGACGATGGTGCGCCAGGTGCTGCCAGTGCGAAAGCGGCGGCCGAGCGGGTCCTGGCCGGGCCAGAAACGTTGCGCGAACGCCTCGTTGACGATCGCAACCGTGGGTGCGCTTGAGTCGTCGGCGTCGGTGAAATCGCGCCCCGCAATCAGCGGGACAGCCAGCGTCGCAAAGTAGCGTGGCGAGACGATGGCGTACTCGTAGGTCAGATCTTCGTTCGGCGGACGCTCGTAACCTTCGACGTAGGCGTTCCAGCCTTTGCAGCCGGAAAGTCCGAGAGGAAACCAACTGGCGAGGGCGGCCTCTTCAACGCCGGGCAGTGCGGCGAGTCGCTGTTGCAGGTCGTGGTAGAAGAGCTTTCCCGTTTCTCGCGTGTATCCATTCATACCGATCTGCAACCGACCGATAAGCACGCGGCTTGGATCGATGCCGGTGTCGACTAGTTGTGCATGCTTCAGCCCTTTGAGGCAAAGGCCGGCGCAAATGAGCAGCACCAGCGCGAGGGCGACTTCGGCGATCACCAGGCCGTTGCGCATCCTGTGGTGAGACGCGCCCGCGGCGGAGCGACCGTTTTGCTTTAGTGTCTCGTTGAGGTCTACGCGTGTCGTTTGCCAGGCCGGAAGCAGACCGAACACGAGGCCGGTGGCAAGCGTGAGCAGTAGAGTCAACCCCAGCGTCGGAGCATCCAGTGAGAACGTGACCGAAACGCCGGCCGGCAGCTTGGGCAGGAAGTAGGGGATGCAATTGATAGCCCAACTGGCGAGAAGCGTTCCGAGGGCTCCACCAAGCACCGCCAATAATAAACTCTCGGTCATCAGTTGACGAACCAGACGCCAGCGGCTCGCTCCGGCGGCCAGCCGGATGGCGATTTCCTTGCGCCGGCCCGTTGCCCGTGCGAGCAGCAGATTTGCGACGTTGGCGGCGACGATCAGCAGCACGCCGAGGCTTACGACGAGCAGCAGACGAAGAACCGGGCCCATCAGGGCTTGCGAGCCCCAAGGGCATTGCGAATAGGGCAGTACGCGGTGATGGATGTCGCGATTGGTATTTGGATAGGTGGCGGCGAGATTCCGATCAAGCGCTGCGACGGCAGCCTGCGTGTTGGCGACGCTCACGCCAGGGCGGAGCCGTGCGAAATTATGCCAGCCACGCACCTGCCGATTGGTTGTAGAAAGCGCCTGACGGCGCACTTCGTAACCCATCGAGAGCGGTGCCCAGAAGTCGAAGTCGGAAGGTGTCATTGTCCCGTGGAACTCCTCGGGCACCACGCCGATAATGGTAAAGCTTTGGCGGTTCAGATCGACGACGCGGCCGATAATGCTTGGTTCGGCTTTGAATTGTCCCCGCCAGAGGCGTTCGCTGATGACGAGCACGGGATTGCCGCCCGGTTTCTGATCCTCGTCGGGCAGAAATGTACGGCCGAGAATTGGACTTACGCCGAGCAGGTTGAAGAAATTGGCACTTACTACCTGGCCGTCGATCCATGTGAGGGACTGATCGACGGTGAGCGCGGCTGAAGATGTTTGTGAAGCCGCAGCGCCTGCAAACAAGTCGGGCAACGCGGCGACGTCCTGTAAGTCGAGGACGGATACGTTGCCTCCGCCCTGATTCGAGAGGACGACGACGATTTCCTCCTGACGGCTCACGCCTGGGAGCGGGCGTAATACGAGGTTTTGCAGCCAGCAAAGGACAGTGGTGTTGGCCCCAATACCAAGGGCTAGCGACAAAACTACGACCGCAGTGAAGCCGGAGTTTTTTGCGAGCTGGCGGCTGGAGTAGCGGAGATCGGAGAGCATGAGAGGGGCTGTGGACGTCGTAAGGGATAAGCGATAGGAGGAGATTATGGCTTGGTTAGTGGATCGTTTTGTATGCCTTAAAACTTATCCCTTACCCCTTATCACTTGTTAACTAATCGGCGCGTAGCGCTATGATGGGATCGATTTTCGTGGCGCGGCGTGCGGGCCACCAGCAGGCGAACAAAGAGATGCCGAACAAAGTGAAAGCGACCCAAGTAATTGTCGCCGGGTCCCAGCCGGCCATACGCGGCATATAGAACTGCAATGCCCAGTTGAGGGCATAGGCGAGAGCGCAGCCGAGTACGAGGCCGATGAGGGTGAGGCGCATGCCTGTGTTGAGTACGAGTTTGAGGACGTCGCGTGGTTTGGCACCCAGCGCGAGACGGATCCCAAATTCGCCGGTTCGTTGAGCAACGAGGTTGGAGATGACACCATAGAGACCGATGGCCGCGAGCAGTAAGCCGAGCAGGGAGAAACCGCCAATTGTATTATTGACAACCATGATGTTGTTACCAAAGCGGGTGGCTGCCTCGGGAATCGTGTACATGTCCTGTACGGCGACATCCGGATCGATATCGGCGACGGCGCGCCTTACCTCGTTTTTGAAAGACCCCGGTGATTTACCGCGAACCATGAGAAACATGTAACCCCAGGGTTCGTTGATCATGGGCTTGTAGACTTGGAACATCGTCGAGGGATTGTTGAGGCGCACGGCAAACTGGATATCGCCGACGACGCCGATCACTTCCCGCCAGACTGTTGAAGTGCCCTGGCGATCGGCGAAGCGTTTGCCGACGGCGCTTTCGTTCGGCCAGAAATGGCGGGCCATCGTCTCGTTGATGATCACGACCGGAGGACTATCGTGCTTTAGTTCTTGCGGGAAGGTTCGGCCTTCACGCAATGGGATTCCCATCGTCGCAAAATACTCGGAGGTCACCATCGTGTATCCAGCGATGGGTTGTTTTGCGGGGTCGTCGGAGGTTATGCCCTGCACCTCGATCGGGTGCGTTCGAGAATAGTCGAAGAGCGGAGCGGTAGTGCAGATGGCGGTATGTTCGGTATTGGGAATCTGTGCTAGACGCCGTGTGAGTTTTTCGATGGCAACGCGTCGTTTCACATCCGTATCGTAGGTGGATTGTTCCGGCAGATGAATATTTGCCGCAAGCACCTGGTTTGTGTCCCAGCCTTTTTCGTTTCGCAGAAGTGCGCTGAAGCCGCGGGTCATCACGCCGGCAGTGGCGAGCAAGGCCAGGGCCAGTGCGACCTGGGCGACAATCAGGCTGTGGCGGAATCGGTGTGTTCCCCGGCCGGAGGTTGTTCCGCGAGATTGTTGTTTTAAGGAGGAAACCAGGTCGCCATGCGAGGCGATCCAGGCAGGAACCAGGCCGAAAAGAAGGCCGCTGAGCATGGAAGCAACAAATGTTACGAGGAGAATGGGGCCGTTCATCGGCAACTCCAAACTACCCGTGCCGCCGATGGTGACGGCACGGCCGATCAACGTGTTTGTCCACGCAGCTATAACCACGCCCAAGATGCCACCACCCAGCGAGAGCACCATGGCTTCGGTGAGTTGATGGATGATCAGGCTGGATCGGGTGGCGCCCAACGAGGAGCGGATCGCGAGGTCGCGTGTTTTTGCGGCGGCGCGGGCCAGTTGCAGATTGGCGATGTTGAAGCAGGCGATCAGCAAGACAACGAGGCCTACCCCAAACAGCAGCCACGTCATGAATTTTCCCGTACTATCCATGACGGCTTCATGCAGTCTTATCACAGTTAAGGTACGGCCGCTGTTGTACTGCGGGTTTTCCTGAGCCCAACGTGAAAGTATCGGCTTCAACTGTGCGGTGGCCTGCGCAGAGCTGACGTTTTGATCAAGCCGCCCGATTATGCCAAAGAAGTGGTTATTGTGATCGTCGACAATGTGACGTGGAATAGTGATCGGGCGCCATAGATCGACCTTGCCGAAGAATAGCGGGTAGGTGAACGAAGCGGGCATCACGCCGATCACGGTGACCTGTTCGGCGTTGAGGCGGATCGAGCGGCCGATGATGGCGGGATCGCCGCCAAAACGGGACTGCCAAAGAGCGTAACTCAAGATGGCGACTTGGGTGCGGCCGGGTGTTTGTTCTTCGGCCGTGAACGCGCGACCGAGCATTGGCTGCACGCGGAACGTGGTGAAAAAATCAGCAGTGGCATCGACAGCGGTCAGGCGTTCTGCCGGTTGACCTGGTTCGGCCAGTGCGTTGTTCCAAAAGGAAAAAGCGGTGAACGATGCGAATGCCCGTCCCTGGGTGCTGTTGGCGTCGCTTGATGCGGATTTCGAGACTTGGGCGCGCATTTCTTCGAATTCGCGGAGCGAGTAACCGTCGTTCTGGCCTTGCGCGGTCTTGCCTTGGAGCAAGAGCATTCGTTCGGAATCAGGGAACGGTGCGCTGCGGAACAACAGCACATCGACAAGCGTGTACATCGAAGTGTTCACACCGATACCCAGCCCGAGTGTCAGCAATGCGACCAAGGTGAAACCGGGCGATTTGAGGAGTGAACGAAAGGCGTAACGGAGATCGGCTATCATGGGAAAGGGGCGTGGTAAGGTTTAAGGGGTAAGTGATAAGGAGGAGCTGTGGAGTTGTGAAAATGGCGGTAGGAATCGGTTATTTTAGCTTAAAACTTATCCCTTAAACCTTATCACTTGTTAACTAGTCGGCGCGGAGCGCTATGATGGGGTCGATTTTCGTGGCGCGGCGTGCGGGCAGCCAGCAGGCGAGCAGGGCGATGCCGAACAGGAGCATTGCCACTAATGCGATCGTGACCGGATCTGAGCCGGCCATGCGCGGCATGAACGCCTGCAACGTCCGGTTGAGCGCGTAGGCGAGCACGCTGCCGATGACCAGACCGATGAGGGTGAGACGCACGCCGGTGCCCAGCACGAGCCCGATCACATCGCACGGCTTGGCCCCTAGGGCGAGACGGATGCCGAACTCGCCCGTGCGTTGCGCGACGAGATTGGAGATCACGCCGTAGAGGCCGAGCGAAGCCAGGAAAAGGCCCAGTAGTGCAAACCCGCCCAGCGTATTATTAATGACCACGATGTTGTGCATGTAGCGGTCGGTTGACTCCGGGATCGTGAAGACCTCCTGCACGGCGACGTCGGGATCGATGTCGGCGACCGCGCGCAGCACGTCTTTTTTAAAAGCGGCAGGTGTTGCTCCGCGAACGAGGAGGAACATGTACCCCCAAGGCTCGTTCACCATGGGTTTGTAAACTTGGAACAGGGTGTCGGGGTTGGTGATGCTCATCGCGAACTGAATGTCCCGCACGACGCCGATCACCTGGCGCCAGACGACGGTGTCGCCTTGGCGGTCTCCAATGCGTTTGCCGACGGCGCTTTCACCCGGCCAGAAATGCCGCGCCATCGTCTCGTTGATGACGACCAAGGGGGGCGCATCCGCCTTCAGCTCTGGTGGAAACAAGCGGCCTTCGAGCAAAGTTATGCCCAAGGTGGCGAAGTATTCCGACGCGACCATCGTGTATCCAGCGATGGGTTGTTTTGCTGGTTCGTCGGAAGTCTGCCCCTGCACCTCCACAGGCGACATTGTTGAGTACTCGAAAAATGGTACGTCCGTACAGATGCCGGTATGTTCGGCATTCGGAATCTGCGCCAGCCGGCGGGAAAGTTTTTCGATCGCAAGGCGGCGTTTGTCCCCGGAGTTGTAGAGGGTGGTCTGTTCCGGCAGATGGATGCTGGCCGCAAGCACGTGGCTTGTGTCCCAGCCTTTTTCCTTCTGCAGCAACGCACCGAGCCCGCGTATCATCACGCCGGCAGTGGCCAGTGCCGCGAGGGCAAGCGCGACTTGCACCACAATCAGACTGTGGCGGAAAAGGTGGGTGGAACGTCCTGAAGAGGAGCCGCGGGACTGTTGCTTGAGCGCTGAAGCAACGTTGCTACGCGATGCAAGCCAGGCGGGTACGAGGCCAAAGAGGAGGCCGCTGAGCAGGGAAATCAAAAATGCTGCCACGAGAACCGGGCCGTTCATCGGCAGTTCCAGGCTTCCGGCGCTGCCCGCCTCACCGATGGACACTGCCCTGCCGATCAGGGCATTTGCCCATGTAGCGACCATGACTCCGAGCACCCCGCCGCCCAGCGCAAGGACGATGGATTCGGTGAGCTGCTGTACAACTAGGCTGGCGCGGGATGCGCCCAATGCAGAGCGGATCGCGAGGTCGCGGGTGGTTGAGGCAGCGCGAGACAGCTGGAGGTTGGCGATGTTGAAACAGGCGATCAGCAGGATGACTCCGCCGATGCCGAACAACAGCCATACCATAAACTGGTCGGTGCGGGCCATGGTGGCCTTGTGCATTGGTTGTAGGTATATGCCGCGCCCCGCGTTGTTCTGGGGGTAGTCGCGGCACCATTGGGAGAGCACCGGTATGAGTTGTGCCGTGGCTTGCGATGGGTTGACGCCAGGATTGAGGCGTCCGACCGCTTGAAAAAAATGGGTGTTGCGGTTCTCTGTGATGTCGCGGGGCACGGTTACCGGCCGCAAGAGGTCGACCTTGCCAAAGAACAATGGATAGGTGAACGAGGCCGGCATTACGCCAATCACCGTGACCTGTTCGGAATTGAGACGGAGGGTTCGTCCGATGATGGAAGGATCGCCGCCGAAGCGGCTCTGCCATAAAGCATGGCTTAGGAGGGCGACTTGGTTGCGGCCCGGCACCTGCTCGTCCGCGGTGAACGAGCGGCCCAGCATGGGCTGAACACGAAAGGTTTTGAAGAAGTCCGCTGAGGCATCGAGTGAAAACAGGCGCTCGGCAGGCTGTCCTGGCTCAGCTAGGGCGTTGTCCCACATGGCAAAAGCGGTGAGGGATTCGAACGCCTGGGTTTGAACACCGTCTGTCCGTCCACCTGCGGATGTGGACGTCTGTGCGCGCATCTCCCCGATCTCGGCCAGGGAAAAACGGTCCTCCTGGCCTTGTGGCGTTCTACTTTGGACGACGAGAAGACGGTCAGGCTCAGGGAACGGTGCGCTGCGGAACAAGAGCACATCGACAAGCGTGTACATCGAGGTATTCACGCCGATGCCCAGCCCGAGTGTCAGCAATGCGACCAAGGTGAAGCCGGGCGATTTGAGGAGTGATCGAAAGGCGTAACGGAGATCGGCGATCATGGTAGTCTAGCGTTGTTTTGCAGGAATTTTCGCCGCCATCTTTTCCCGTAGGAGACCGAACAAGAAACCTGCGGGAATGATGATAGCGGCGGTGAGTGTGAGGGCCACGATCGCGGCACCCGGAAAGGCGTCGGGATGAAAAATCGCGAAAAGTGGAGCGGCGTACATGGCCGAGTTTCGGACGATTAGTCTTGGAGGATGCTTAGTATTTTCGGATGCGGATACTGCCGCCGCTAGTATGAAGGCGCACACTGGGGCCGCCGGCGTTGACGGTGCCCGTGACTCGGCTGCGCTGGATCTTGCCCTGAACAGTGAGTGGCAGATCGCAGTCAACCCCGCCACCGGACGTCGCGGCGTCGAGGTTAAACGCAGCGTCCGGAGCCACCGTAGCGGTGATGCCGCCCCCGGAGGTCGAGAGGTCAACGTCGCCCGGAATCGGCGCGAGAAGGATCGCGTGGATCGAGCCGCCCGAGGTGTGGCCATTGATTTTACCTTGGATGTTTTCGACGGTTATTCCGCCGCCACTCGTGTCGATCGAGACGGAGCCCTTGAATGACTTGACGGTGATGCTGCCACCAGAAGTGTTCCCGCTGAGCGTACCACTTCCTTCAGCGACTTCGATGCTGCCACCGCTCGTTCCGATGCGAATTTCGCCTTCACAATCGGCAGCTTTAACGTTGCCACCTGAGGTGTGTCCGTCGACCGATCCGTGAATGTTGACGAAGCGCAAGGAACCGCCGCTTGTGTTGGCTTTAACCGAACCAGAGACAGCGCTAATCGTAATCGAACCGCCGGAGGTTTTTAGTGTAACGTTAAAATTACCAGGAACGTGTATGATATAATTCGCCTCGTTCCTATTGCGCCAGCTGCCGAACCAGGACCACGTCATACGCTTGGGGGCGCGAACGATCACGGTGTTACCGTCCTGAACGAATTCGATCGGATTTTCCTTCAGATAGTTTTCTTCGTCGGTGCTGTTCCAGCGAGTGATTTTACGCCAGGCATCTACGCTCACATCGGTGCGGTCAGGGGTGGCGACTACTTCGATCAAGCCAAAACCAACCTCAACCACGAGGTTGCCGCCAGACGTTGCGGCGAATGTCTTGTTAGCTTTTTCTTCGGTTGCGGCGGAGGCAGCGCAGGCAGACAGGAGTAATAGGGCGAATAGAGTTTTCATAGGAATCGCGGTATAAATTTAAGCGGTCTGAAGCAGACCGTCAGCGAGACGGACGATGCGTGAGCCGAAAGCAGCGTTCTCGGCTGAGTGCGTGACTTGAACGATGGTGATGCCCTGCTCCTGATTTAGTTTTTTGAACAAGGCCATGATTTCGCGGCCTTGATCGGAGTGGAGATTGCCGGTGGGCTCATCGGCGAGGATGAGTGAAGGCTTGGCTACGAGTGCGCGGGCCACGCCCACGAGCTGCTGTTGTCCGCCTGATAGTTGGTTTGGGAAAAGATCCTTTTTCCCGACGATGTTAAAACGGTCGAGCGTTTCGCAGACGATACTTTCACATTCCTTCTTGGAATAGTTTCGGTAGGAAAGCGGTATCTCCAGGTTTTCGTAAACAGTCAGCTCATCGAGCAGATGGTACTGTTGAAAAACGAAACCGATGTTTTGTTTTTGCAGTGCGGCGCGTTGAGCGCGGTTGAGCGAGTGGACTGCGGTGTCACGGAAATGGTATTCGCCTTCCCAGTTGGGGTCGTGCAGGCCGAGGATGTGCAGTAAGGTGGATTTGCCCGAGCCCGACGGACCCATGATGGAAACGAATTCGCCCTCGATAATTTCGAGATTGATGTCGCGGAGGGCGTAGAACGGCCCGCCTTTTAGCGGGAAGATGCGGTTGATGTGTTTGAGTGAGAGCATGGGGCTAAATGGGTTTGGCTGTTTGGGTCTGCTGTGGATCGGGAACTGCATTCACTCGGAAATATTGGGAATAGTTATTCTGCCCGGAGGGCATCGAGTGGGTTGATGCGGGCGGCGCGGAGCGCGGGGAGAAGCATCGCGAAAAACACGACGCAGAGCATGATACCTGCGGTGGCGGCAAGTATGCCGAGGTGCAGAGTGCCGACACCAAAGAGTACGCTTTGCATGGCGCGACCTGTGGCCCAGGCGCCGAGGACGCCGAGCGCAATGCCGATGGCGAGTAGTTTTGCACCGAGGGTAAGAAACTGTGCGAGAACTTGCTGTGGCAATGCGCCGAGCGCCATGCGCACTCCGATCTCGCGCTGGCGTTGGCTCACGGCGTAGGCGAGCACACCGTAGGTCCCGATGGCCGCGAGCAGCAATGCGACGACAGCGAAGATGATCGCCAGGATCGCGGGCGAACGTCGGGCGACGAGGCTTTCGTCGATGCGCGCCTGCATCGGCTTTAAGTCATCGATCGGAAGTTCCGGGTCGAGCTGCAGAACTGCTTTTTTAAGCATCGTCGCCATCGCCGCGGGCGGCAGCGAGGTGCGCACGAGCAGGGAGAAGTACATCGAGCCAGTCGCAGGAAAGTAGGCCGCACCGTGTCCGGCGACTTCGGCCAGCTCTTTTTGCTTCACGCTGGCGACAACGCCGACGACGGTGACCGCGTTGCTTTCATTGACTGTAACGTCTTGAGCAAGACGATGGCCGAGCGGATCGGTTCCGGGCCAGTAGTAGTCGGCGAGAGCCTGATCGATCACGCAAACGCGTGCTGCCGTTGGTTCGTTATCCGCCTCTTCAAGCAAACGTCCCCGCAAGAGCGGAATGTTCATGAGTGACCAATAGTCACTGGAGGCGCGGGAGTTGTAGTGAGCGCGGACGGATTTTCCGGACTGTGGCGTGTACCCTTCGATGGTCAGCCCGCTATCAACGGTGCTGCCGGTGAAGGGCAGCCCGTCGGTAATGGCGACATCGCTGACACCAGGCAGCGCGCGGATTGCTGGCAGCAACCGGGCCGTAAAGGCCTGACGGGAAACGGCGTCTTTGTAGTTTTTCCAGGGAAGAGAAATCTGGCCTGTGAGGATGTGTTCGGTGTTGAATCCGGTGGGCGTGGCCAGCACATGCCTCAAGCTGAGGCCGAGCAGACCGGCTCCCGAAAGGAGCACGAACGCGAGTGCGACCTGGGCGACGATAAAACCGTGGCGCAGGCGTTGCGCCGCGCGGCTTGCGGTGCCGCCGCGCGATTCGGTTTGCAGGCTGGTCGCGAGTTTTGCGTTTAGGTTGAACCAGATGATCGGTGCGGCGAGCGCAAGGCCGACGAAGATAGTCGCCGCTAGCGAGAAGGCCGCGACGCGGGAATCAAGCGTGATCGATGCGCCCAGCGGCAACTGCTCGATTCCGAGCGAGCCGAGCAGCTGGATGCCAAACGAACCCAGCAGGAGCCCGAGGAGTCCGCCAGCGAGCGAGAGCAGCGTGGTTTCAACGATGACTTCGGCGGCGATGTGCCATCGTCCGGCTCCGAGTGCCTGCCGCACGGCAAGTTCCTTGGTGCGACCGCTGGCGCGGATCAGCAGAAGATTGGCGAGGTTAACCGAACCGATGAGCAGAAGGAAAAGAGCGCCGCATTGCAGGATGACCAGCGTCGGCCTGACTTCCCTCACATGGTCTTCGTGCAGCGACTTGACGAGGGTATGGTAGCCGGCGCCTTTGATGATCTGGACGAGGGGATCATCGTTGACCTGCTGAACATTGAAGGCGTCGATCTGCGATTGGGCCTCAGACAGCGTCGCGCCTGGAGCAAGGCGGGCGATCATGGTCCAGCTGTTGTTGTGCCGGGCATTGGGCAGACGATCCTCCGGCGCGTGCGAGACGGGCCGGTAAAATTGGGCGTGGCTCGACAAGAAGCGAAAACCTTGCGGCAACACTCCGACGACGGTGATGGAGAGTCCGTCATTCAAAAAAGTGCGACCGAGCACGTGAGGATCGGCGCCAAAATGACTGCGCCAGAAACCGTCGGTGATCACCGCGACCTGGTCGGTCTGGTACGTCAGTTGATCATCGGTGAAAGTTTGCCCCATCGTGAGCGGCACAGCGAGTGTCTGGAAGAACTCCGGTGAGACCTTTGCCATCGGCACGCGATTGGGTGCGCCAGTGCCACCGACGATGATGCTGCTATCTTGATAAATTGAGACCGAGGCAAATGCCTTGATGGCGTTGCGCCGATCGAAATAGTTAGGAATAGACGCTGCTGCGCGATCGACACCGCCAGTTGGATAGCCGTTAAAAACCGTGACGAGGCGAGCAGGCTCGGGGAACGGCAGCGAGCGCACGAGGATGACGTCCACTACGGCGAAGATGGCGAGATTGGCACCAATACATAGGGCCAGCGTCGCGATGGCGGTTGCGGTGAAGCCAGGCGATTTGGCGAGCGTGCGAAAGGCGTAGCGAATCCGGGTGATCATGGTGAAGTGGTAAGGTTTAAGGGAAGGGGTAGGCTATGGGTGATAGGCGATAGGCGGCATTTTAGGCTTGGTGAATGGATTGTTACTTATCCCTTAAAACTTATCCCTTATCACTTAGTCCGCGCGCAGGGCGATGTGGTGCGTGTCGAGCGTGTGGCCAATCTGGCGGTCGTATTCGGCGATGGCTTTGCTGTGATCGGCCATGGCCTGGGCGGCGGCGATTTCGGCACCGGAGAGTTCCTCCTGCTGGTAGAGGACACTGAAGGTGGAACCCGTGCCGGCGCGCAGGCGTTTCAACTCAGATTCCAGCATCTCTTCGTTGAGCTCACGGGCGATTTTGGTGGTGGCGACTCGTTGGCGTGTGGATTCGACCTGCTGAGCGGCGTTGTTCACGTCGACGAGAATGTCTTGTTCGAGGCGTTGTAGATTCGTTTCAGCCTGGCGCAAACGGAGCTTGGCGGCGCGGGCACGGCCGCGTTCGGTGGCGGAGGCAATCGGCACGTTTACGGAAACACCGGCAGAACTGGAGACGAAGTTTTGGGAGCGGGTGTCGGTTCGGCTATTGGCGAAATCGGAGCCGATGCCATTGTAACCGTAGCTGCCGTTGAGATCGACGCGCGGGAGGAGTTGGTTGCGTTGGTAGCGGCGGTCGAGGCCGCTTTTTTCGACGTTGAGGCAGGCGCGGCGGTAGTCGGGGCGCTGGGTGAGAGCGGAGCGGAACCCCGCGGCCGCATCGATGGCGTCGCTGGTAGCTGGTGGCAGCACTTCGATGGCGAGATGCCAGACGAAAAACTCTGCGTTGCGCTCGTCGGTGATGAGTTGTTTGAGCGCATTTTCGGCGACCCGCACACCGAGTTCGGCCTTGAGCACGTAGTCTTCGCGGTTGGCCACACGGGCACGGGCCGAGAGGACGTCGTACTCTGACATGGCACCGCGTTTGCGACGGCCTTCATTTTCGTTGTACAGCTGCACGGCCATGTCGCGCGAGCGGCGTGTGCTGCTCAAATAGGCCTGGGCGAGGTGCAAGTCGCTGTAAGCGTAAATAACTTGGGTAATGAGATTGGTTACGGTCTGGCGGTAATCCCACTCGGAGATCGCGAGATTGGTTCTGGCGATACGGATTTGATAGAGCCCGGGGTTTAGCCCGAAGTCGCGCAGGAGAGGCTGAGTCACCGTGACACCGGCAAACGTGGTGTAGGTGTCGGCGTGGTTGTTGAAGGTACCGCGGTAGTTTGTGGTTGAGGCACCAAAATAGTAGTTCGTGCCGAGCGGGAGCTGCCCCTCAAGGCCGAGGCTGGCGTCGTTGGTTTTGGTGAAGGCGGCGGAGGGCCGCAGGCCGGTGAATGGATCGGTGAGTTTTGGCTCTTCGTCGCGCGTTTCCTGATAGGAGCCGGTTATTCTCGGATCGTAACGCCCCCAAGCCTCGGTGAGACCGGCCCGTGCAATCGCTGGCTCGAACGCACTGACTTTGATGATGAAGCTTTTTTCGAGCGCGAGGCGTATGGCTTCCTCCAAACCGAGCTTCTTCTTGATGGCTGGCGCAGCAACCGTCTCGGCGTGCGAGAATACGGGCAACACCGGAAAAAGACCGAGGCAGAGGCTGAGGCGAAGCAGTCGGCTGGAAGCAGGAAGGCGCATGAGGATAGATGCCGTTAGATTTAGTGAATGGTTTAGGCTTTGGTTTCGGTGAGCGAAGCTTCGGCTTGATCCTGCACGATGCGTCCGTCGAAAAGATGCACGGTGCGATCGGCGCGGCTCGCGAAACGGTTGTCGTGCGTAACCATGACGATGGTGGCTCCTTCGCGGTGGAGCGCGGAGAGCAGGTCCATGACGGCTTCGCCGTTTTTGGAATCGAGATTGCCGGTGGGTTCGTCGGCGAGGAGCACTGCAGGATCGCCGGCGAGAGCGCGGGCGACGGCGACGCGTTGCTGTTGACCGCCGGAGAGCTGTGAGGGCAGATGTTTTGCGCGATGGCTCATGCCGACTTTTTCCAGGGCGCCGAGAACGCGTTGTTTGCGTTCGGCCGGAGCCATGCCGCGGTAGCTCAGCGGGAGCTCGACGTTTTCGAAAACATTGAGATCTCCGATAAGGTTGAAAGATTGGAAAATGAAACCGATCTCGCGGTTGCGGATGCGGGCGCGGTCGGCGAGCGTGAGGCTCTGCACGGGCTGGCTGTTGAGGAGGTAGGTGCCGTCGCTGGGCGTGTCGAGCAGGCCGAGGATGGAAAGGAGGGTGGATTTGCCGCAGCCGGATGGGCCGGCGATCGAGAGGTATTCGCCCTTTTTGATTTCGAGGTGAATGCCCGACAAGGCGTGAGTCTCGACCTCGTCGGCGAGGAAGACCTTGGTCACTGCGTTGAGTTGGATGAGCGGGAGTTTGTTATTTTGGGACATGGTGGCGGTTTAGTTTAAAGATTGGCGGTTGAGATTAGTTTAGCTTGATCCGTTCGGCGGAATCCCATTGGGACATGTCGGAGAGGATGACGCGATCGCCGGGCTGAAGGCCGCCGATGATCTCGATGGTATTCACGGAACTGCGACCGAGTTGGACGGAAATGCGCTGGGCGTACACGTCGTCGGAGAGCTTGAAAAGTTTGACGCTGCTGCGCTCCTGCCCCGAGGCGGGACGCCCGACGTAAATGATGTTTTCGAGGCGCTCGAGTTCGATCGTGCCGTCAACCGAGAGCGCTGGGCGGGCGCCCTTCGGCAGCTCGCCCTCCAGGCGTATGTCGACGGTGACAGTGCCGTTTTGCACGGAAGGATCGATGCGGGCGACGCGGCCCGCGATGACGCCGTTTCGTGTGTCGATAGTGGCTGGTTGTTCGATCTGGATGTCACGCGCCTGAGTTTCGGCGATGCGGACCTCGGCTTTGAGGCGGGTGGGATCAACGACGCGGGCGACGTTGGCGCCGGGTTGGACTTGCGCGCCGACTTCGACGGGAAGTTCCTGGAGCACGCCGTTCATGCTGGCGCGGACGTTGAGCGCGTCGGCATCGTCGCGGCGGAGTTTGGCTTGGGCGCTGGCGCGATCGACAGCGGCCTGTTTCACCGCGAGTTGGGGGGCGAGCGAATCCTGGGTGAAGGCGTAGCGTTTCTTTTCGATCTCGTAGCGCGAGGTCGCGTCTTCGGCGGCGACCTTGGAACGGCGTAGTTCAAGTGCGGATACGAGGCCGTCCTTGAAAAGGTCTTCGTTGACCTCGGCTTGCAGGCGATTGGTTTCGAAGGCGGACTTGGCGGTGGCGAGGCCGGACTCGGCGTCGAGCACGCCGCGTTCGAGCTGGACTTTGAAGGTGATGAATTCGGCCTCGGCGGACCGGAGCTCGGACTCGGCGTCGAGTGCAGCCTGTTGCACCGTGGGATTGGCGAGCACGAGGATGACGCTGTCAGGGGTGACTGCGGCACCGGGGCGGAGGATGATGCGGTCGACGCGGCCCTGGGTGCGTGCGGCGATCCAACGAATTTCCTCAGGCACCAGAGTGCCGATGCCGCGCACTTGCCGAACCATCGAACCCCGCTTAACGGTGTCGATCCACACGAGATTTTTATCGACCGAAGGCGCGGCGGGTTTGAGCCGGGCGATCACGATGGTCGTGACCAGTAAAGTGGCGCCGCTAATCACGGCGTAGATGAGGCGTTTGCGGCGCTTTTTCTGCAAAAGATCGGGGCGGGAAATATCCATGTTGCGAGTGACTTTGCAAGGGCCGTGCCATGCGTTCACGGCTTTCTTAAGCAGTTAAAATTGAATGCTTTAAAATATACACACTCTTGGGCTGTGCCGTGAATTGCGGTGAATTTGGGACGCGGATTTCCCGGAAGTGGGACGGCTTCAGGCGACGAATTTTTTGCAGGAGACGCTTACTTTGAAGAAGAAGCCGAGGGCAGGGCACGGTTTGCCCGTCGCGTGCAGAACGAGGTAACTGCGGTGCAGGAGGAGACGGACTGGTTAGGCAGCGTGACGTCCGCCGAGCAGGCGTGCGGGCAGGCAGAGCAGGGCTTTAATCAGCGCAAACGATGCCTCCACGCAGACTCCGAGCAGACGGAACGGCAGGGCGATCAACCATACGAGCGGCGCAAGAAACAACGCCAGCAGAGCCAGCGGCCAGCAAACGGCCAGCACCAGGCACCAAAGAAAAAACAGTCCGATGATTCTCATGGGAGTTATGCCTATGATAACACCGATTCGGCTTTTGGCGTTACAAATTTTTTCTCCAACAGTTGCCGCAGCTAAAACGGCTAAGGATTGCCAGGTCGGACGAGGACTGGTGAAGTCGACGTTTTATGCAGCTCGATATTCCTCAGGGCGATTTCGCCGGTTACATCTTCGACCTCGATGGCACATTGGTGGACACCATGCCTTTGCACTATCTCGCGTGGGACGAGGCGATGCATGCCGTGGGATTGAAGGAAAAACTGAGCGAAGACCTTTTCTATTCGCTGGGCGGCGTACCGACGCTTCGCGTGGCCGAACTCATTGGTAAACATTACGGACTCACCGTCGATCCTGACGCGGTGATGCATAACAAGGAAATGCTTTATCTACAGCTCGTGCATAAAGCCGAACCAATCGCTCCCGTTGTCGAGTTTCTGGAGCGTATGGCTCCCACGCATCCATGTGCGATCGCGACTGGCGGCACACCGGAAGTGGCATTGCCCGCGCTCGATGCGGCGGGGCTGCGAGGATTTTTCAAAGTGATTATTACGCCCAATGATGTGCCTCCGGGCCGTGGCAAACCAGCGCCGGACATGTTCCTGCTCGCCGCGAAGAAAATGGGCGTGCCGCCCGAGCGCTGCCTCGTATTCGAGGATGCTGAGCCGGGGATTCGCGCCGCGCTCGCCGCTGGCATGCAAGTCGTACACGTGCCGAGTCGGCGATAATTTGGCAAAACCCAACAAGGCATGGGTCACAGAGAGCACAGAGCCCAGACACAGAGTCGGCAGGAGGCCATAAAGTGGGCGACGTGATTCGCCCGAAGCACCGTTTTTAGTTGGTTTTCTCTGTGAACTCTGTGTCAGCGCTCTGTGCCCTCTGTGGCGAAAAGCCCCGGAAAATTCCGCGCAACTGTACCGCACGGAAACTGCAATAAAGGCTTCCGCCTGTTGGCCGGTTCCGTTTGGATGACTCCATGAACGTTCTGTCTTTGTCCAAAGGCGCCGTACTTTCACAACCGGTCTACGAACCGGGTAAACCTATCGAAGATGTCGCGCGGGAACTCGGACTCGATCCGGCGACCATCATTAAACTCGCTTCGAACGAGAACCCCTTCGGGCCGTCGCCGCGTGCGGTCGAGGCCGCTCGCAAGGCTCTGACTCAGGCTGAACTTTATCCCGACGGCGGCTGCGTCGTGCTCCGGCAGAAACTCGCGAAGCACCTCGCTCTGCCACCCGAACAAGTTGTCGTAGGCAACGGCTCCAACGAGCTGCTCGAATTGGTTGGCCACGTGTTTCTCGGGCTGGGCGACGAAGTCGTTATGGGTAACCCGTCCTTCATTGTCTATAAACTGGTCACGCTGCTCTTCGGTGCGACTCCGGTGGAGGTCCCGCTGGTAAAACACCGCCACGATCTCGGCCTGCTGCTCGAAGCGGTCACGCCGCGCACGAAGATGGTTTTCCTGCCGAGCCCGAACAACCCGACCGGCACGGCCAACACGCAGGAAGAGATTTTTGCCTTTGTGCGCAGCCTACCCGAGCACGTGGTCTTCGTTTACGACGAAGCGTATTCAGAATTCTTGGACAACCCGCCCGATCTGCGCCCGCTGATCAAGGAAGGCCGCCACGTGATCTGCCTGCGGACGTTTTCGAAAATCTACGGACTCGCCGCGCTTCGCGTTGGCTACGGCTACTGCAGCGCCGAGATGGCCGGGCTGCTCAATCGCGTGCGCCAGCCCTTCAACGTCAACGCCATCGGCCAGGCTGCGGCCATCGCCGCGCTCGACGACGAAGCGTTCGCGGCAAAGTGCGCGCAGGACAACCGTGCCGGGCTAAAGCAACTCGAAGCGGGCTTCACGAAGCTCGGGCTGGAATGGGTGCCCAGCGTGGCGAATTTCATCCTCGTGAAAGTGGGCGACGGCGGCCGCATCTTTGCCGAACTACAGAAAAGAGGTATCATCGTACGTCCGATGCGTGCTTACGGCATGCCTGAATGGCTCCGCATCACCGTCGGCACGTCGTCGCAAAATGAACGCCTGTTAGCTGAGCTGGCGAAGGTTAAGTGAGCGACCGAAATTCAGAGGATAGGGCGCGTTATCTCCCTCGGCTTGCTCGGGACCTTGAGCCCGTCGAAACGGCTTAACGCGCCGAAATAGTTCGCCACGGGGCGACGTTTATTGCTGCGATTGGTTCGAACGCAGCGGGCTAAGCCGCAACGATGCAGTTGAGGGTGGAGCCCGTTGTCCCTAACGGGCTGGTTTGGGAGCGGCTTCGATCAAGCCCGATGGGGACATCGGGCTCCACCCTCTGCATCGCTCCTCGCAGGAGATTATTGTTTCAGCTGCATCGTTACGGCTAAGGATAGTCCGCCTTACCGCTTGGCCGCCGCGCGCTGCGTTGTTGGTGTTCGTGCTTGATTATCAACCGCGCGCTCAGTGTGCTTGGCGCATGGTTCGATATTGGAGATATTGCTGTGTGTTGGTACTGTTGTTCACCTGCGTGGTAAATGGCCTCCGCGCTGATCCGGAGGTCGGGATGTCGCGCGATGAATTGGTTGTACGTTATGGCGATCCGTTGAGCTCGATGACGGTTGGTGATCGCGAAATCGCGACCTATGATTCCGGCAAGGTGGTCCTGCAAAACGGCAAGGTGCTCAGCTGCGATTTTTCGGCTAAGGCGGGGTCACCGAAGGTTGCAGAAAGGACAGTTTCTCCATCGCAGCCGCTTCAGTCAGGTTGGCTTACCGATTTCGAAAAAGCGAAAATACAAGCCAGTGCCTCCAAGCGGAAAATGTTGGTGTTATTCACGGGCAGCACGTGGTGTCCGGCATGCATCCGTTTTGAGCAAGTGATTGGGCGTTCGCCGCAATTTCTTCAGGCTGCGCAAAAGAATTTTGTATTGGTAAAACTCGATTTTCCCCGGGAACAGCTTCCGATGAATAGCAAGAATTTGCAGCTTGCTCAGCGTTACGAAATCACGGGTTACCCGACCTTGATTTCGATGCGAGCGGATGGCCAAGGCGAATCCCAGGTCGATGTTTTTGCCGCCTTAAATAAACCGCAGGCGGAGGTGGAAACCATGATCGGTCTGCTGGGGGCAGAATCTGGGGCCAAAAAGCCTCAAGGGAAAACAATCCTGTTTGTTGTGGCTGGCTTGGTTGCGGTCGTTTGGTGGTTTAAACGGCGCTAGGGCAGTTTCAGTAGAACTGTAGCCGTTTTAAAGCTGCAGATGATATTGAATATGGAACTCAGGAAAACTGGAACGAACCGGTTGTGTGTAGGGGCACAAACTTGTTGCGCCCAGGTACGCGGCTTACGAAAAGGGCGCAGCAAGTCTGCGCCCCTACAAGCAATCCCACGATTGTTATCGGCTATAGTTTTAATATAACGGCGCTAACCGAGGCTGGCTGCGAACTTAGGGCGTGTGGTGTGGCCAGGCTTACCGTTTCGCGGCCGCTCTCGTTAGGCGGTCGTTGATCGCGAGGGCGAGGGCGTTGGATCCGGGGGCTCGTTCGGCGTGGATCAGCGTCCACTGGCCTTGATCGAGCGCGCGGAGCGTAGCGAAGAAGCGATTTGGCGCGAAGCCAGAAAATGTTTTGGGCG
>JADKHC010000031.1 GCA_016721945.1 Verrucomicrobiota bacterium
GCAGCCAATGGACCGCGGGTGCGCCGTCGCAGAGCCCACAGCGCAACACCTAACACGAGCACACCGAGCGGGAAAAGCCATTGCCACCAGACCGCAGGGTCCACCGCCCAACGCGGGTAAACGAAGTTGAGGCCGAACGGCCAAATCAGTTTGCCAATGTAGAACCAGATCGCCCGGCCAGCGACAAGCACACGCCCCAGCAATGGCAGGTCAAAAGTCTCGCCCTTCGCACCGAGGTAAGTCTGCTCGACCCAGCTACTGAACAGCCCGGCGCTCACCCCGAGGACAAGCCAGGGTAAAAGAGGCCGAACGTCGTGCCGCCAGTCGAGTCGCCCACGTTTCCACCAGAACATCACCAACAAGGCCGCCGGCAACGTCACCGTGCTGGTCTTGCACCCCATCGAAGCCACGAACAGCGCCAGCGCCGTGAAATAGGTCCGAGGTCTCCTCGTCTCATCGAACCGCAGATAAACCAGCGCCGCCGAGAGGTAGAAGACCAGAGAAAGAGTGTTTTTTTGCTCTGTGATCCAGGCCACAGACTCGACATGTACTGGATGCAGCGCGAAGAGCAGCGCGGCCAGCCATCCTGCTCCAGCATATGAACGCACCTCCGGGCTGACAAGTGCCTGCCCGGAAGCGGATTTTTTGGATGTAGTCGGAGGTTCCACCTTTCTCTCGAGCAATCGGCGCAGGACCAGCCCAAACAGCAGCGCGGAGCCAGCGTGCAACAACAGGGTGACCACATGGTAGCCGAACGGATGGTTCCCCCAAACCTGGTGCTGTAACCAAAAAGCACTATGCAGAAGCGGGTAGTATTGCTCAACCGCTCCAGGCTCTGTCCAGATGCGTGCCAAGCCGTCAAGCGAGCGCAAGGCCGGCGCAGTCACGTAGTCACTGTCGTTCCAGATAAATTCACCCGAAAGCGATGGCAAGTAAGCGACAACCGTCGCGCACAAGATCAGCAACCCGGGTAAGATGTTCCGAAAGAAGTTTGCCTCAGAGCTGGCCCTTGCAACTGGAGATGTTTTTGCCACAGAAAGACGCGAACAGATAGAGCGCTGCCCTTCGGCTGGCTAGTCTAGAATAGCGATTCCTGCGTGGCCGAGGTCTCGCTAAAAATCGCAAGCCTGCCTCGAACTTATTTTCCCGACCTGGAAAATTGCGGTGCCAGCGAGCCAGCGGATGCCTAGGCAAAGTACACACTGGGCTCGGTTACGAAGAGATGGGTAAGCAGCTTTTACTGTCCGCATAATTTCTGGGAATTGCTGTTGAGGTGGCGCATTCCGCCCTTCACGATGCAGAAGTTCTTTGGATTTTTTGTGGGCCTATAGCTCAACGGTTAGAGCAGAGGACTCAGTTTGGGTCGCTGGCGTGGAAACGTGCCAGTAGTCAGGTGTAAATTCGGTGAACGGCCTACCCGCAAGGGTGACCCAACGCCGAGCCAAGCGTGTACCCGACATTCGGATACATGAAGGTGTAGAGGCCATAATCACCCATCTAAACCGGCAACGGCATGATGAAGGCATGGTCCAGACCACGCACGGATTACATCCGGCGGCGAAAGCCGAAGTGGTAAGCATAATCCTTTGGTTCTGGGTTCGAATCCCAGTGGGCCCACCATTTATCCGAAAGCGTTTTTCCTGAGTCCGCGAAGGGCGGTAAGGCCACCCCAGTCGGTGATGGGGGCGAGAGGCCGCGCGGCGGTACGCTCGCGAGCGCCGTGCCGTTCACGATACGCGGCGAGGTGCGTCTCGACGAAAGCTTGCGAGCCCAACACGGCACCATCGGTAAAGTAGCGCACCCGGCAGCGCAGGACGGTGGCGAGCGGGAGACGGCCTTTTTGTTTTAGGACTTTCTCGAAGGCGGCGGGGGCGATGGCTTGGGCGTGTTGTTTAGTTGTCGTGCCAGTGCCAAAGAGGGCTTCGCGGTGGGCGGCATGGGCTTCGGCCCAGGTGGTACTAGGACCGTGGATCGCGCAGAGGCCGGCGCGGGCGGTTTTGTTGCCTGAGACGGCTTCGCCGTAGCCGCAGAAGCGGTAGTCTTTGGGGTCTTGCACGAGACCGGCGCGGACGCAGTTGAGGTCGATGTAGAGCGCGATGGTTTGGATGGCTCTGGTTTGTGGTTCGATCAGGACGGATTTGAAGCGTTCGGCGAAGAGAGCGCCGTAGCGGTGGTGGGATTTATTGAACCAGGTGGCGAAGCGCTGTTTCACCAGTTTCATGAAGGCGGAGACGTCGCCCATGAGAGCGAGTTGACGGGCGCGCCAGATTTCAGCTTCGGGGCCGCCGGTTGCGAGCTGGGCTTTGATGACGTCGAGGCGCTCGGTCTGGTACTTGGTGGGTTTTGGGTGGAGCAGTTGGTAGCGGCGAAGGAGTTCGGCGTCGGGCGGCGCAGTCTTAACCGGGACTTTGAGCAGGACGTGGAAGTGGTTGCTCATGATCGCGTGGGTCAGGATCTGTACGCCGCAGAAGTCGGCCACGGTCCAGAGCTGCTTGCGCAGGACCTCCTTGGCCACGTCGTCGATCACGCGTTCGCCATTCACCACGCGGGTCATACAGTGGTAAACGGCTTCACCTATTTCAGGGTGAATTTTGATCCGAGCTAAACGCATGGTAGGAATTCAATCAGACAACATATCTTACGTCTAATTGTTTTTGACCTGTCCCTTGTAGAAAAATCCCCCTTAAAAAACATGGACGCTGTTTACCGCTGCTATGTAGTTTCGGGAAGGAAGGGGCGGGGCCATACGCCTTTTGGGATAATCGACCACTCCTAATCAAGCACTTGCAGAAAAACCAGGGGAATAGTTGTTTTTGCGCTCCTGTCGCAGAAATCAGGTTAACTGATCACCGCAGAGAAACGCCTGGGGCAAACCCGAATAACCTGTGCCATGCATTTCGCTAATGCCTATGATTAATTTTTCATCGGCAAAATATGCGCAGCGATGGGCAACGAGCGAGATGCTTACGCCAACGGTACGCGTTATGTTAACCTTGTGATCAAGCCGCTCTCTTCCGAAAAATCTACCCTCGATGCCAATGAGGCAGTAGCCAACGTAGCCTACCGAGTCTGCGAACTTTTCGCGATTTACCCCATCACTCCATCCTCACCGATGGGCGAGTGGGTCGACGAATGGTCCGCCAAAAAGAAAAAGAATCTCTGGGGCCACATCCCTGAAGTCATCGAGATGCAATCCGAAGGTGGCGCCGCCGGTGCCCTCCACGGTGCTCTCCAAGCTGGCGCTCTCTCGGCGTCGTTCACCGCATCGCAGGGCCTCCTGCTGATGATCCCGAATTTGTACAAGATCGCCGGCGAGCTGCATCCGTTCGTGCTACACGTCACCGCCCGCGCTCTCGCCAGCCACGCGCTGTCGATCTTCGGCGATCACTCCGACGTCATGGCCTGCCGCCAGACCGGTGTCGCCATGCTCTGCTCCAACTCGGTGCAGGAAGCTCACGATTTCGCCATCATTTCCCACTCCGTAACGCTGAAGAGCCGCGTGCCCTTCATGCATTACTTCGACGGTTTCAGAACCTCCCACGAGGTCCAAAAAATATCGATCCTCAGCGACGACGACGTTCGCTCCATGATCGACATGGATGCCGTCAAGGCCTTCCGCGAAAACGCCCTCACGCCCGACCGTCCTTCGATTCGCGGCACCGCGCAGAATCCCGACGTGTTCTTCCAGGCGCGTGAAGCCTGCAATCCTTTCTACGACGCCGTTCCCGCTGCTGTGCAGGAAGCGTTTGACGACCTCGCCGCCCGCACTGGTCGCCAGTACAAACTCTTCGATTACGAAGGTGCTCCCGACGCCGAGCGCGTCATCGTCATCATGGGCAGCGGCGCCGAAACCGTCTCCGAAACCGCCGCGTTCCTCAACGCCACGGGCGAGAAGACCGGCGTCGTCACCATCCGCCTGCTCCGTCCGTTCGATCCGGTTGCCATGCTCGCCGCTCTTCCTAAGACGGTCAAAAGCATCGCCGTCCTCGATCGCACCAAAGAACCCGGTGCTCTCGCCGAGCCTCTCTTCCAAGACATCGCCACCGCCCTCTACGAGAGCGACCGCGCCGGAATCCGCCTCATCGGTGGACGCTACGGCCTCGGCTCGAAAGAGTTCACGCCCGCGATGGTCAAAGCCGTCTTCGACGAGCTCAAGTCCGCCAGCCCGAAGAAGCGTTTCACCGTCGGTATCAACGACGACGTCACCAAGCTTTCGCTCAACTACGACGAAACCTTCGACATCGAAACCGCCGACACCCGTCGCGCGATGTTCTTCGGCCTCGGCGCTGACGGCACCGTCGGAGCGAACAAGAATTCCATCAAGATTATCGGCGAAGGAACTGATCTCTACGCCCAAGGCTACTTCGTGTATGACTCGAAGAAGTCCGGCGCGATGACCGTTTCCCACCTGCGCTTCGGCCCCAAGCCGATCCGCTCGCCATACCTAATCAACCAGGCCAGCTTCGTCGCCGTCCATCACTTCCCGTTCATGGAACGTATTGAGGTGCTGGCTCAGGCCGCCGTTGGCGCCACATTGTTGATCAATCTCAACGTCCCGGCCGATCAGGTCTGGGATCGCCTGCCGCGCGAAGTTCAGGCCCGCATCATCGAGAAGAAGCTCAAGCTCTTCGCGATCGACGCTTACTCCGTGGCCCACGCTGCCGGCATGGGCGGCCAGATCAACACCGTCATGCAGACGTGTTTCTTCGCCCTCTCCGGTGTTCTGCCGCGCGACGAAGCGATCGAAGCCATCAAGTACGCGATCAAGAAAACCTACGGCCGAAAAGGTGACGCAGTCGTCGCCAAGAATCACGCCGCCGTCGATGCCTCCCTCGCCGCGCTGCACGAGATCAAGATTACCGCGACCGTCACGGCCAAGGAAAACCGCGAACCCGTCGTCGCCGCTGTCGCGCCAGATTATGTCAAGCGCATCACGGCCGTCATGATGGCTGGCGATGGCGACCGGTTACCCGTCAGCGCTTTTGCTCCTAACGGTTCGTTCCCGGTCAGCACCACGCAGTGGGAAAAGCGCAACATCGCGCTCGAAATTCCCGTGTGGGACGCGACGCTCTGTATCCAGTGTAACAAGTGCGTGCTCGTTTGCCCGCACGCTGCGATCCGTTGCGCCGCCTACCCGACCGCCGCTGGCGAAGGTGCGCCCGAGACGTTTAAGAAAACCGACCTCAAGGTCAAAGACGTCCCCGGCCACAGCTTCACCATTCAGGTCGCGCCCGAGGACTGCACTGGCTGTACGCTCTGTCAAAAGGTTTGCCCTGCGAAGGACAAGACCGACCTCAAGCGCAAGGCCCTCATGATGGCTCCGCAGCCCCCGCTGCGTGCCACCGAACGCGCTAACTACGAGTTCTTCCTAAAGCTTCCACCCGCTCCGGCCGCGCTGCTTCAGGATACCGTCAAAGGCACGCAGTTCCGCGCTCCACTCTTCGAATACTCCGGCGCCTGCACCGGCTGCGGCGAAACCCCGTACGTCAAGCTCCTCACCCAGCTCTACGGTGATCGCCTCCTCGTGTGGCCAACGCCACCGGCTGTTCCTCCATCTACGGCGGTAATTTGCCAACCACTCCGTACACGACAACGCCTGAAGGTCGAGGTCCGGCTTGGTCCAACTCGCTCTTCGAAGACAACGCTGAATACGGCCTCGGCATCCGCGCTGGCGTCGACCAGCTCGCTGTCCAGTCGTGGCGCATCCTCGGCGAACTCGCCGACAAGCTCCCAGCCGCTCTCGTCGAAAGCATCCGCTCCACCGACCAGTCGACCGACGCCGGCCTCGCCACTGTCCGTGGTTTAGTCGCACAGTTGAAGACCCTCCTCGCCGGCATCGCCGACGAAAAGGCGAAATCGTTGCTCTCGCTCGCCGATTACCTCGTTAAGAAATCCGTCTGGATTCTGGGCGGTGACGGCTGGGCCTACGACATCGGCTTCGGCGGTCTCGACCACGTCTTCGCCAGCGGTCGCAAGATCAATATCCTCGTTTTGGATACAGAGGTTTACTCCAACACCGGTGGCCAGTGCTCGAAGTCGACGCCTATGGGCGCGATAGCGAAATTCGCGGCCGGCGGTAAGGAAACCAACAAGAAGGATCTCGGCATGATCGCCGCGAGCTACGGCAACGTTTACGTCGCCAAAGTCGCCTTCGGCGCCAAGGACAGCCAGACCATCCAGGCCTTCGTCGAAGCTGAGAAGCACCCCGGCGTGTCGCTCATCATCGCCTACTCGCACTGTATCGCCCACGGCTACAACCTCGCCAACGGCCTCGACCAGCAGAAGCTCGCGGTCGATACCGGCTACTGGCCGCTGTTCCGTTACGACCCAGCCCGTATCGCCAAAGGTCAGGCTCCGTTCGTGCTCGATTCCGCCGCTCCCAAGCAGCCGATCAGCGCCTACATGGCTAACGAAATGCGCTTCCAGTCGCTGGTGAAAATGAACCCGGAACACGCCGCTGCACTCGGCAAACGTGCCCAGGCCGCCGCCGAAGAACGCTTCACCGGTTACCAGCATCTCGCCGCTGCCGGCGCCAAAGCCGTGACGCCCGCGACCCTCGCTGGTCCAGCGTCGGCCTCACCAGCCGCTCCCGCCAAGGAGACGCCGCCAGCCAAGCCCTCGGCCTAAACTCATCTCAAAGGAGTGCGCCCCAAAAAGCGCACTCCTTTTTTTGACACCCTTTCCAAATCGCATCTCCGTTTCTTTTATGAATCTCACGACCAACTACCTAGGCCTAAAACTCAAAGGCCCGCTCATGCCAGGTGCCTCTCCGCTCGTCGACAACATCGACAACATCAAGCGCCTCGAAGACGCCGGTGCCTCCGCCATCGTCATGCACTCGCTCTTCGCCGAGCAGATCGAGGGCAATAAGGTTGCCTTCGACCAGCACATCGACCGCTGGCAGGACAACTTCGCCGAGGCCACCAGTTTCTTCCCCTCGACCGACGGTTTTGCCTTCGGCCCCGAGGAATACCTCGGCCAGATCGCCAAGATCAAAGCCAAGACCGAACTACCCGTTATCGCCTCGCTCAACGGCACCAACACCGGTTCCTGGATTGAGCACGCCAAACTGATCGAGCAAGCCGGCGCCTCCGCCCTTGAACTCAACACCTACTTCCTAGGCACAAGCCGTCGCCTCCCCGCCACCGCGCTCGAAAACCGCGTGGTCGAGATCACCCGCGAAGTGCGCAAAGCGATCAACATCCCGATCGCGGTCAAACTCTCGCCCTTCTACACCTCGGTCGCGCACCTCGCCGGCCGCCTCGAAGACGAAAAAGTCCAGGGCGTCGTGCTCTTCAACCGTTTCTTCCAGCCCGAGATCAACACCGAGGAACTCGACGTCACGCCGAAGCTCGACCTCTCGACCTCCGAAGATCTGCGCCTGCGCCTGCGCTGGCTCGGCCTCCTCCGCGATCAAGTCAGCCTCAGCCTCGCAGCCTCCGGCGGCGTACACACACCGGTTGATATCGTCAAAGCGCTGCTTGCTGGTGCCGATGTCGTGCAGATCGTGGCTGAACTCCTGACCAAAGGCCCTGCTCGCCTCGGCGAACTGCTCACCGGCCTCAAGGAATGGATGGAAAAGCACGAGTATGAATCCGTCGAACAGATGATCGGCGCCCTCAGCCTCCGCAGTTGCCCCGATCCCGAAGCGTATGAGCGTGGCAACTACCTCCGCACGCTCCAGCTTTGGAAAGTCTGAGACGAATCGTTCTCTTTATCTTTCTTCTTTCTCTCTCGAAGCCCGCGCTCACCCCGCGGGCTTTTTTGTGATCTTTATTCTTTATCTTTATCCTTCTCTTTATCTCCCCCGCTTCAGTCCGCCGGACCGGAACGGGAGAAAGATAAAGACGAAAGAGAACGAGAAAGAAACCGCCTTACGGAAACAACCACTGGTGCTTCCAGCTTTCTCCAGCACGCGTGTAGACGAACCGTTGATGATGCCTAAACGGTTTTTGGTGCCAGAACTCGATCTTCTCGGGCCTCACGCGGAAACCCGACCAGTGCGGAGGACGCGGCACCGAACCAACCGCAAAGCGCAAGGCCGTTGCGGCCACGGCCTTTTCCAACTCCCAATATCCTTCCATCGGCTGCGATTGCTTCGAAGCCCACGCGCCGAGCTGACTCAACCGCGCACGTGAGGCGAAATAAGCATCGGCCTCGACATCCGTCACCGGCTCGACCGGACCATCGACTCGCACCTGACGCTCGCTCTGCGCCCAGTGAAAGCACAACGCAGCGCGCGGATGCGCTTTCAGGTCGGCGACCTTCGGACTTTCGAGATTAGTATAGAAAACAAAGCCGCGTTCATCAACGCCCTTGAGCAACACCATGCGCACCGCGGGGCGACCCTGCGCATCGACGGTGGCGAGTGACATCGCGGTCGGGTCGACGGAGCCCGCGCGCCGCGCTTCCTCCATCCATTCTTTAAAGAGACTGATCGGTTCTGCGTTTTCCATAGCGAGTGTTAATCTGCTCCAACTCTTTACCCGCAACGCCCGTGCTGGCGAGCCTGCACTGAACCAGACGAGGCGGGCTAATCACGTCTGCTTCACCTTTGTAAACAGATGAAACAGCTTATCACGTCGACCTGTTTGAAACGATTTTGCGATAGATAATCCTACACAAATCGTGTGCAGGGCTAGAAATCGTTTAAAACTTTGTAGTGCTGATAATTACAGATCTATCAGCCAGCCGTTTTCGTCCAGTGACCAGCAAAACGTCGGATTTCCTTACGAATCACCTTTGCGCGAAGAGAATGATGCCCAAAATTCGACTCTTTTAGAGAGCTATCAAACAACATTTTACGTGAGAATTTGGCAAGATTCAGATCATTGGCATAAGCGTAGCTAAGCAAGTGGCTCCAGTCAGAATCCTACTTCAACTAATGAAAGCATATCTAAAAACATTCACCATTTTGGCATCGCTCGCGGGCTTGGTCCTGAGCGCTCGTGCCGATCTGCTAAAGCTCTCGACCAATAAGAATTACTCGGTCAATGGCGGCGGCGCATACGTTGCTCAGGTCATCGATGGCCCGATCGACAACGCATCATACAGCGGTGCCGCCAAAGTTGGCAGCTCCAGCTTCCTCACGTTCTGCCTCGAATACAACGAGTACTTCACTTCCGGCTATAAGTACAAATATGCCGTCAACACCGGCGCTGTAGATGGCGGCGTCAGCGGCCAGACCAAGCCGAAATACGACGGTATTTCCAATGGCACGGCGTTCCTTTACTCGCAGTTCGCCCAGGGTCTTCTCGCAGGCGTTGCGAATTTCTCCTACGGCACGGGCTCGACCGGCTATGGCTACCTGCAGAACGCGATCTGGAACCTCGAGGGTGAAATCAAAGGTGAAAACAACCTCGCCAAGTGGGTCAAAGGCAACGTCCAGAACTGGAATGCCGACAACAACGGCGGCCTGGGTGTTTACGCTCTTAACCTGACCTGGGGCAACAAGGCGCAGGATCAGCTCTACTATAAGAACGTACCAGAGCAGGGTTTGACTTTGGCAATGTTCGGTCTGGCCCTCGTCGGCTTGGCCAGCTTCCGCCGCTTCTTCTCGAAGTAACGTTAGCAGTAATCACGATTTTTCGTCCGAGTGCCCGGTTTAAACACCGGGCGCTTTTTTTTGCGCAACCAAAGAGTAGCGCTAACACACGCCTCGTTGCGTCGCAGGCAAAGCCAGCGTGCCGAGAAAAGGCCTTAGCCCGGTAAAAATGTGATTGGAGGTGGAGCCCGTTGTCCCTAACGGGCTGGTTCGGTTGCAGCCCCGATCAAGCCCGATGAGGACAACGGGCTCCACATTCTACCCACCGCTCCCTCAATGGGTGGCAACACCCACCTTGACCCAGCGCGCCGCGTCTGGCTAGTTCTTGCGTCTTATGTCCACGCCCGCCGCCCAACCCGAAAACACCATGGAAGCCATCGTCTCGCTCGCGAAACGCCGCGGCTTCGTCTTTCAGTCGTCCGAAATCTACGGCGGCCTCAACGGTTTCTTCGACTACGGTCCGCTCGGCGTGGAGCTCAAAAAGAACATCCGCGATTGCTGGTGGAACGACATGGTCCGCCGCCGCGACGATGTCGTCGGCATCGAGACGTCGATCATCATGCACCCGAAAGTCTGGGAGGCTTCCGGCCACGTCGCCGGCTTCTCCGATCCGCTCGTCGACTGCAAAGTTTCCAAGAACCGCTACCGCGCTGATCAACTCTTCTGGTCGCCCGTCGTTGTCGATGGCAATGTAGTCGGCTACGTTTCCGCGCTCGAAAGCGAAAAGACCGCCGAAGAACTTCAGGCCGCAGCCGAGTCGCTCAAACGCAAGAAAGCCATCCAGGGCACGCTCGCACCAGTCGTCGCAAAAGATTTCACCGAGGCTTCCGCCGAACAGGTCTCGCTCATCCCCTCGCCCGCCACCGGCAATCCCGATCTCACGCCGCCGCGCTCGTTCAACATGATGTTCCAGACGAACGTCGGTGCGATGACCGATGCCTCGTCCGTCGCCTACCTGCGTCCCGAAACCGCACAGGGCATGTTCGTCGATTTCAAAAACGTGTTGGACTCCAACCGCGTGAAACTGCCCTTCGGCATCGCGCAAATCGGCAAATCGTTCCGCAACGAAATCACGCCGCGCAATTTCATTTTCCGCTCCCGCGAATTCGAGCAGATGGAAATGGAATATTTCATCCACGAGGACGCCGATTGGGACAAGTGCCACAAGGAATGGATCGAGTGGTGCCGCCAATGGCTTCTGTCGATTGGTTTGCCTGAGTCGCACCTCTCGCTCTACGCGCATCCGAAGGAGAAACTCGCGTTCTACTCGCGCGGCACGGTGGACATCATGTTCAAGTACCCGTTCGGCGTGCAGGAGCTCTGGGGCATCGCCGCCCGCGGCAGCTACGATCTCACGCAACACGCCAACGCCAGCGGCAAGCCGCAGGAGGTCTTCGACGAAGCATCCAAGAATAAATTTGTCCCGCATGTGATCGAGCCCGCCGTGGGCGTTGACCGCATTTTCCTCGCCGTGCTCGCCGCCGGTTACGCCGAAGAAGACGTGACCGACGAGAAGGGCAACGTGGAGAAACGCACCGTGCTGCGCCTCTCGCCGCGCATCGCGCCGGTGAAGGTTGCCATTCTGCCGCTGCTGAAAAACAAAGAGCTGCTCACGAACCGCGCCAAGGCCCTATACACAAAACTCAAGCGCAACTACGCCGTGCAATACGATGACGGCGGCGCCATCGGCAAACGTTACCGCCGCCAGGACGAAGCCGGTACGCCGTGGTGCGTGACGATCGACTTCGACACCATCGAAAAGCCGGGCGACACCTTCACCCTCCGCGAACGCGACTCGATGAAACAGACGCGCGTGACCGAAACTGAACTGTTTGCACTGTTGGCCGAGCAGGTTTACTGATTCTGACCGCGCGTTACTTTTGACGCGCACCACCCGACCGCCGCAATCGCACCCACAGCCACAACGCGGCTCGGGTGTTCACGGCACCGTCCTCACCTGCGTCAACGCGCAGATCTGCTAGAAACCATTTCCCATCGCCAAGCGCCTGCCTCCGGGCACCGCCTTCATTTACGTCATTCATGTCCGCTAAACACCGTTCGTCCGCTCTGCGCAGCGTTAGAACCCCTGAGGCTCTCACGGCGTTGCAGGTGTGGCTGGACGCTTTGGCCACGCCCGCTCGCGAGCAGGGCGAAGACTATTTTCAGCGGAAGTGCGTGCACGAAGTCCGCGCAAAGGCCGACCACTACGTCGCCGCTGTAGTTGAGGGGCAACTACCCTACAACGTCACGCTCTTCTTCACACGCGGGCGTTGGACCTCGAAATGCAGTTGCCCCACGGGCTCAGATTGCAAACACGCCTACGCTGCAGGGCAGGCTTGGCTCGCGTTCGTCGCAGGCGGCAAGCCCGACGGCGTTGATCCCACAAAGATCGAAACTACTGGGACCGAGGAATCCGCCCTTAAACTTTCACCGACGCATTTTTGGCAACCACCCGCCGCAATCGCCCCGGTCGTGAGCTCCGTTTCATTTCGCGAACGCTGGTCACCTGTTCTCGCCAAGTCCCTCGGTCGCACCCTCAGCGAAGCCGAAGGCGTACAGCTCGACGAACTCGCCGCACTCTATAACGAGTTCGCCCAAGCCCACGGCACGTTATATCCGGGAGCATTGTTGCGCCACGGTTTCGAATACACGCCGCCGGAAGACGCCGCGCTGCACACGCCCGCTTTTCTGGGCTGGTGGGACCAAGTCTCCGCTCCCGCCGACCCGTGGGCACTCTGGCAATTCATCGCGTACGCTTACGAACTCGCCGGCCGGCCGATCCCCGAGGTTTTGCAACCGCTGACCCGCACCGACGGTTTAAAGGCCCTGATCGAAGATCGTCTGGTGAAACACGAACTCGCCGCGTGGCACCGCGTGCTCACGACGGCCGATACCGCAACCACTTCTTCGCCCCAACATCCCGCGACGGTAGATATCACCGGCCTGCGCGCACGCATTCGTTCGGACGGCGGCGTGAACATCGAAACGCGCACCTCGCCCAGCAATACGTGGAAAGCGGTCACGCACCGCTGGCTCACGCAACTCGCGACAGCCCGGCCCGTGCATTTCGAGCATCTCTCCGCGCCGGAGGCCGCCCTCGGCGCTGCACTTGCCGCAGAATCACGCATCGCTGACACCGCTTTTGGCAGCAAAAAGCAACTGTCGGCCGACACCGTGGAATATCTTCTGCGCACCCGCGCCGTGCGCGACGCTTTCGTTCTGCCCGATGGTTCGGCATTCGCAATCCAGCCTTCCCCGCTCCTGCTCGATGCCGTCGTCTCGCCCACCGATGCGAGCCATCTCGACCTGCGTCTCGCAACCCCCGACGGTCGCGACGCCTCCGCCGCCGCAGCGATCACCTTTCGGCCGACGCCGCTCTACTTGTTTGAGAACAGTGTCTGGCACGGTCCGCCGCCAACCCCATCGACGCCGTTGCCCAAAGCCGCGCTCGAAGACAGCCGGATGCTGACCCGGCTCCGCGCCGTCGGCCTGAGACTCCCCTCCGCGCTCGAAGCAAATGTCCAACGTATCACGCTTCGTCCGCTGCTCAAGTGCTGGCTCGTACCCGCACCGGACGACGAGAACGCGATGGTATTCAACGCGTCACTACACGCCCGCGCCGACGATTTTCCCTACGAACAACACTGGAGCTCCACCGGCTGGCAATGGACCGCACAGGGCGCTCCGCCGCCGCGACGCCCCACCGATCCGTTGCTCGAACTTAACCTCTCCGGTGCCCAACCAGCCACTACCCGCCTGGCCGACTTCGGTCTTGGCTGGAGCCAATGGGAAAACCACTGGACACGCGCCGTCGCGAAAACTTTTCCCGACGAGTTCATTGCGTGGCACGCCACGCTGCCGCCCGGACTGCACGTTGAAGTATCGCCCGGCTTGAGCAGTCTCCTCGGTCCGCCGCTGCGCGCTCACGTCGAAGTCTCCGCCGCGCCCGCCACCTCGGGAGGTCGCGACTGGTTTAACCTCACCGTCAACCTCCGCGTTGCCGACACCACCCTCACGCCCGACGAGATCGCTCTGCTGCTGAAAGCGCGCGGCAAATGGGTCAGCCTGCCGCGCCACGGCTGGCAACGCCTGGAAGTCGAACCCTCGGTCGACGGTAACGTTGACGCCGCCCTTCACCGCCTCGGACTCGGCGTGGAAGACGTGCTCGCAGGCGGTCGGCCCACAGTCCACCGGATCCACGCGCTGCAACTCGCCGCCGAAGCCGATCTGCTCGAACAACGCGACGCCCAGCTGGCCAGAGCCCTGCGCGAACGAATCCAGACGCTCGCCACGCAAGCGCCACCGCCTCTACCCGAAGGTCTACGCGCCACGCTCCGCCCGTATCAGGAAGAAGGATACCGCTTCCTCGCTCATCTTTCCGCGCTGGGTCTCGGCGGAATTCTGGCCGACGACATGGGCTTGGGTAAAACCGTGCAGGCGCTCGCCTGGATGCTGCACCTCGCCGCATCGCCACGCGCCGAACCGAACTTGCCAACAGATGCAAAAGCGGCGCCTACGCCCGCGCTCCCGTTTCGCGCGCTCGTCGTTTGCCCAAAAAGCGTCGTGCATGGTTGGCTCGCCGAATCCGCGCGCTTCGCTCCATCGCTCAAAGCCGTGGTGCTCGATCCGCTCCTCCTCGGCTCGCAACTCGCGACGCCCGAACCCCGACTTTTGGTCACCAACTACGCCCAGCTCCGGATCAACGCCGTGTGGTTTCGCGCACAGAATTGGGACGCCGTGGTGCTTGACGAAGGTCAGTTCATCAAAAACCCCGGTAGTCAGGTCGCCGCCACCGCGCGCTCGCTCAACTCCCGTCATCGGGTCGTGCTAACCGGCACACCGATTGAAAACCGGCTCACCGATCTCTGGAGCCTTTTCGCCTTTGCTCAGCCCGGGCTCCTGGGAACGCAGACAGCGTTTCGCCGTCACTACAATGAGGACGATCCCGAAGCGCTCGCGCGGTTACACTGCCGAGTGCGTCACTTCCTCCTGCGTCGAACCAAAGCGCAAGCCGCCCCGGATTTGCCTCCGCGTACGGAAGACGAAATCACCGTCACACTCGAAGGCGCTCAACGTCGGCTCTACGACGCCGAACTCAAACGCGCTCGTGCCCAACTCCTCGGCGTCGACACTAACCAGGCGCTTGCGGCAGTGCGCTTCAACGTTCTTTCGAGTCTCCTGCGGCTCCGCCAGATCTGCTGCCATCCCGCACTCGTCGATCCCGCGCACCGCGACCTGCCGAGCGCGAAACTCGAAGCCCTCATGGAGCAACTCGAAGAGCTCCGCGACGAAGGCCACCAAGTTCTCGTTTTCAGTCAATTCGTCGAGATGTTGAACATCATCCGCGACCGACTCGTCGCCGCCGACATCGGCTACCTGATGCTCACCGGCGCCACGGAAAATCGCGGCGAACTCGTCGAAGAATTTCAACGCGACCGAAGCAAAACCGTTTTCCTCCTCTCGCTGAAGGCAGCCGGATCGGGCCTAAATCTCACCGCCGCCAGCTACGTGATCCTCTACGACCCGTGGTGGAATCCCGCCGTGGAAGCACAAGCCATCGACCGAACGCACCGCATCGGCCAGACACAGCCGGTGGTCGCCTATCGACTGCTCGCCGAAAGCACCGTCGAAGAAAAAATCCGCGTGATGCAGCGTGAAAAAGCCTCGTTGTCGCTGGCAGTCGTCCAGGAAGAATCCCTCGCCACCGTCCTCGACCTCGACGGCCTACGCTCGATCCTTTCGTAAGCCGCTTCACCACGGCTAGTTCGCCGCTTTACAGGAGCCTGCTTGCAGGCGATACAAGTTCACGGCGCCTGCAAGCAGGCTCCTACAACCCAATTCGTTCGACGCTTCGCACGAGCTTCGGGGTATCAAACAACAGCAGTCTTATTTTCAAATAGCGGCGTTATTAAAAATAACGGCTCGCGTTATTTGCATCGGTTGAAATAGTGCGTGGTATGCGCGGCCTTACTGGAAGCTACATCAGCACATCCTACGGCAGCGAAGTCGTGCGGGCGTTTTTGCCACAGCCGTTGCCCCCAACGCCGCCACTTGTATGGGATGACCAACTACAAGCACTCTCTCAACAAGCGGGACTGGCCATCGGACGTCTGGACGGGCTAACCTCACTGCTGCCAGACGTAAGCCAGTTTCTCTACACCTACATTCGCAAAGAAGCTGTACTCTCCTCGCAGATAGAGGGCACCCAATCCTCGCTCTCCGAACTTCTCCTCTTCGAAAACTCAGATGCCCCTGGCGTGCCGAGCGATGATGTTATCGAAGTCTCAAACTATGTAGCCGCGCTGGAACATGGATTAGCCCGGATGCGGGAGGGATTCCCTCTTTCACTTCGTCTGATCCGCGAGATTCATGGCGTTCTGCTTCAAAAAGGCCGTGGCAGCGAACAACAGCCCGGGGAGTTTCGCACCTCGCAAAACTGGATCGGTGGCACACGGCCCGGTACTGCCCGATATGTACCTCCGCCTCCGGATCACGTGATCGAGTGTCTTGGCTCTTTGGAAAGGTTCCTCCACGACCAACCCGTGACCACACCTCCCTTGGTCAAAGCAGCCCTAGCACATGTTCAATTTGAAACAATCCATCCTTTTCTCGATGGCAATGGCCGCATCGGCCGCCTCTTGATCACCTTACTGCTTTGCCATGAACGGGTCCTCAGCCAGCCGCTACTATATCTGTCGCTTTACCTCAAACAACAGCGTTCCGCTTACTACGATCTGCTGCAACGCGTTCGCACAGATGGCGCCTGGGAAGAATGGCTGGCGTTTTTTTTCAACGGCATAGTCTCAACCGCCGAGCAGGCCACTGGCGCGGTTAACCGTGTGCTGCGACTTTTCCAGGAAAACCAACGCCTGATTGCGGAGGCCGGTGGCTCAACAGCTTCGACGTCACTTGTGCATGGGCTGCTCCAGCGCCATCCCATGCTTTCGGTGAAACGCGCCCTCGAGCTTTTACCGGACAGACCAGACAAACCAAAACCAGCGTTTACCACCATAAACACCGCCTTTGGACGGCTGCTGGAGCTTGGCATCGTTGAGGAGAAAACAGGTGCAGCGCGCAACCGCGTCTTCGCCTACAAAGATTACCTTCGCATCATCAGCGAAGGCACCGAGCCTTTGTAGGCCCAGAGCTGTTATCTCTGGCAAGCAGTTCGTCTTCGCTGCCAAACTTACGTCGGCCGATCGAGCTGTTCGTCCGCCCACGAAAGCGGGTCTTCGAGCGGTTCCAGATGGGTAAACACGGATGAATCCGAAACCACGGCGCGAATCTCAGCTTCGATTTTTTCGACGAGATCGTGACCTTGTTGCACGGACCAGGCGCCAGGGACAAGGACGTCGACTGAAACGAATTTCCGCGTTCCCGCCTGCCGGGTACGCAACGCGTGGAACTGGATGCCCGTCGCCTCATAGTGAGCGAAAACTTTTTTGACGCTGGCTATATCGGCGGTCGGCAACGATGCGTCCATCAGTCCGGCGACAGAGCGGCGCACAATCTTTCCACCGGTCCAGACGATGTTCGCCGCCACGACGAATGCCACGATCGGATCAAGTCGCGTCCAGCCCGTGAATGCCACCGCGCCCACCGCCGCCAACACGCCCACCGACGTCCAGACATCGGTCATCAAGTGCTGGCCGTTGGCTTCGAGCGTGATCGAGTTCCGTTTGCGACCCACGCGAATCATCAGCAGCGCCGTCGCGAGATTGATCGCCGAAGCCGCAACCGAAACCACCAGACCCAACCCAACTCGTTCCAAAGGTTGTGGTGCGAGCAACCGTCCGTAAGCCGCATACGCGATACTGGCCGCCGCGACTAAAATTAAAGTGCCCTCGACGCCACTGGAGAAATATTCCGCCTTGTTGTGGCCGTAGGCATGCTCGTTATCGGCCGGACGCGCCGCGATTTTCAGCATCATGAGCGCCATGATGCCGCCCGCGAGATTCACCAGTGACTCGATCGCATCCGACAAAAGACCGACCGAACCAGTCAGTTTGTACGCGACGGTTTTTAGCGCGATCGTGAGGATCGAAGCTCCGATCGAGATCCAGGCAAAACGGGTGAGTGAGGTTTTTTCCATGCGAACGAGCGCGCTATTTGAAACCTCTGGATCTGTCAGCGCGAGCTCTGGATTTTGGTTTCGGTTCAGCAAACTTGTTTTGTACGCCCTAACTTCGCAAGATCGGCAAAGCATTTCGCCCGGCAATATCGGCATACTCCTCACGCCATGACTTCCGTCCGCCCAGATACGTTGCACGACTACCACGAACGGTTGAACCGCGTACTGGTTTTCATCGACCAGAATCGCAGTGAGGAACTTTCACTCGACCGACTCGCAGCGATCGCCTGCCTTTCAGCCTGCCATTTTCACCGGATTTTCCGGGCGTTGGTGGGCGAGCCACTCGGGCAGTATGTGCAACGCATCCGATTGGAAACCGCCGCTCTGCAATTGCAGACCTCCACCCGCAACGTACTCGAGATCGCGCTCGATGCGGGTTACGAAAATGCAGCGGCTTTCAGCCGGGCCTTTGAGCAACGGTTTGGCATGGCACCCACCGAATGCCGCGCATCGCACCGCTTCGAACTCCAAGTGCGCGCGGCTCAACTCAAACAAAGTAATACCGCCGCCATGATCAGTCCCGAAATCCGTCAACGCCCCGCCACCCAAGTCGCCTTCGTCCGCCACATCGGTCCTTACCATGCCGTGGGCGCAGCGTGGCATAAGCTCTGTTCTTTCGCTGGTCAAAACCAGCTGCTAAGCCCAAAAGTTGCCTACATCGGCATCAGCCGCGACGACCCGAAGATAACCGCCATCGACCAGTTGCGCTATGACGCCTGCATCACGCTCGAGCACGCGCTCGCACCCTCGGGCGAGATCGGCGTGCAGACGATTCCGGGAGGTCGCTACGCCGTCTTCCTGCACAGCGGTCCCTATGAAAATTTCAGCGCTACCTACGACATGATCTATCGCGACTGGCTTCCGCTCAGCCACGAGCAGTTGCGCGACCAGCCAGAGTTCGAAATTTATCTCAACACGGTTGAAACCACCACGCCTGAGAATCTCCGCACCGAGATATGGATTCCTCTGGAAGGCTGATCCGCACATCTTATTTCCTCGCAGCCATAACTTCTAAATACCGCCAAGCTCATGAATCCAAAGAAAATCGACCTTAAGAAAGAACTAAAGTCGCTTTACGCGGCCTCGGCCAAGGAAACCGTAGCGGTTGAAGTGCCGAAGCTCAGATACCTCATGGTAGACGGTATCGGTGATCCCAATACGTCGCCCCGATACGCAGAGGCCGTGGAAGCGCTGTTCGCCGTTTCTTATACGGCCAAATTTATCGTCAAAAAGGGGCCGCAGAAAACCGACTACGCGGTGATGCCGCTGGAGGGTCTCTGGTGGGCTGACGACATGTCGGCGTTCACCACCGGAGACAAATCCAGTTGGAAGTGGACGATGATGATCATGCAGCCGGATTTCGTGGACGACGGAGTGATTGCAACCGCCATCGCCGAGGTTCGCCGAAAAAAAGGCTTACCTGGTTTGGACAGGTTACGCTTGGAGGAATTCGCCGAAGGACTTTGTGCGCAGGTGATGCATGTCGGACCTTTTTCCACAGAAGGAGCGACGATCGCCCGGCTACACGCGTTCGTCGATGCACGATCTTCACGGGTGGGCAAACACCACGAGATCTATCTCAGCGATATACGACGCGCCAAACCCGAGAGCTGGAAAACTATTCTCCGCCAGCCGATGAAGTGAAGAAACGGGCGTGCGTTGGAAACGGATTCGGTGTTTGTTGCGGGCTCCCATGTCTTTCGTCCACTGCCCAGCACACCAGGCAAAACCAGCCGCCAGCGACATCTGTCTCGTGATCCAGGGCGACCGACTGCTCGCCGTGGCGAATACAGCGGCCAACGTACAGCTGCCGGTTTACGGTGACCGCGAAGCTTGGCGTGAAATTTCGTCTATTCCTCTGCATGTAGGCTTACTCGGCGCTCGGCCGCTTTGGTTGTACACCATCGAAAGCGCCGACGCCCTCGCCCCCGTCGGCTGGGAATGGCACGAGACGCGTGCGCTGCTCAGTGCGTTCACGCCCGCGCAGATGCACGCTGTGAGTTGCGCGCGTGAACTGAACGTCTGGCAGTCGCGCAACCGCTTCTGCGGCTGCTGTGGCACGCCAACCATCGACATGCCCGAAGAGCGCGCGAAAAAGTGCCCGGCATGCAGTTCATTGTATTTTCCGAACATCTCGCCAGCGGTAATCGTGGCGGTCACGCGTGGCGACCAGATCCTGCTCGGGCACAACCGCAACTTCCGCCCGGGCATGTTCAGTTTGCTCGCAGGTTTCATCGATCCGGGCGAAACGGCCGAGCAGGCCGTCACCCGCGAAGTACGCGAAGAGGTGGGCATCGAGATCGGCGGCCTGCACTATATCACGAGCCAGCCCTGGCCATTTCCCAATTCGCTCATGCTCGGTTTTCGCGCGCATCACGTGAGCGGTGAAGTCGTTGTCGATGGCAAAGAGATCGAGCAGGCGGGTTGGTTTACCCGCGAGACGTTGCCGGAAATCCCGCGCGTCGGCACCGTGGCGCGGTTGATTATCGACGGTTGGTTGCGAGAGTAGCGCCGGGGAAACCAAGCGGCCCCTGCTGGACGTGATCGGTTATTTCCTAAAGCAAAGGTAAAAAGGGCCAACGGCTTTGCCTTTGACGCGCCGAGCTGGAACGTTTTCCCGCCAACACGGTCAGGCGCCTCAAACCACATTGCAGGTTCACCCCGCGCTCCGCACGACCGACGTCTTTGGCCCCTTACCGCGAAGACGCCGAACCAACCGCCCCCGCCACCCCGCCTCGCCATGCAAATCCAAGCCGCCCTCACTGCCTTGTTTAACAAGGACTACGCCCGCAGCGTGCGCTCGCTGTGCCGCTGCACAGCCGTGTTATTGTTCAGTCTTGCCGCAACCTCAGGGCTTCTGGGCCAAGCGGTTAACCCTCTCACCGTCGCCAACGAATCGCCCGGCGGCTACAACTCCGACGTCTATCGCTGGGTCGACTCCACCGGTAAACAGCGCACCGCCGCACTCTCGCGCAACAACGCCGCCGACCCCGGTGGCTCTCGCGGTGGCGTGTTGTACCAATATCGATTCACCCCGGCTGGTAGCACAACTGAACGCGTGATCACCGGCACCGGTACGCACAGCTACAACGGCTTCGGTTACATCGTAAATCACTACAACAATACCGCCTACGTTTCCACCGGCACCACCGGCACGTACACAAGAATTCTCACCGGCCGCCACCACGCGATCCACCAATTCAAACTCACCTACCCTCTCAACGGCGTAAATGTCGCCGCCACCGTCCACTGGTATTTCGCCACGGGTCAGGATAACCCCATCTACGCCATCACCTACGACACCAGCGCAGCCGGCTCTGGCGGCTTCCCCGCCCAGACCGCGGATTCTCGCGCACCCTACGGTGACATGCAGTTCGGCGGCGACGGTAATAACCCCAACGTCTCCGGCATAGCCTGGGGCGACAAATACAAGTTCTTCACCCGAGACGAACCACTCACGCCGCAAAGTCGCTGGGATTACACGCAGACCAACACCGTTCCCTACACCCAAATGTGGATCGCCAGCCCCGACGCCGAAATGGGCGCTGTGCAAACCCAGTCCTGGCTCCAGCATAATACCGGTGGCAGCTGGTTCACCAACAACTGGGGTCACACGTCGGAAAACCGCGTGGATGGCGGCACTGACTTCGGTGCCTGGAAGATGCCCGCCAACTGGCAGTGGCCCTACCAGCTCAACCAGTACGAGATGATGGACAACACCAGCCCCACCACCAGCAAACGCTGCGCCTGGGGCCTCATGTTCGGCGCGGTTGGCAGCACCTCCTACGACGGCTACGGCTACGAAAACACTTACAGTGGTCACCCGTACCAGAGCTACTCGGTCGCAACGGTCATCGGTCTTCACAGCACTTCTGCCGTTCAGGCCCAGGTCACCCGCACCGAACGACTGCTCGCCGCCACACTCACGGCTAGCACGGGCACGCTCGTTTCCTCCGGCCCTGGCGGCGTCGGCCGCACCGACTCTGTCGCGTATTCTAAAACTGGTTACAACGCCACCTACGCAGCCTACGAGCTCACCGCCGACGCCACTGGCTCCTTTAGCGTCACGCTCGCAACTACCGGCGCGGTCAAAAACCCAACGTTCATCGTTCGCAATGTCGGCGGCGTCCCCACTCAGCTCAAACTTGACGGCACCGCGCTCACCGCCGATCAGGATTTCTTCGCCTCCTACGACGCCGCGACTCAGTCGCTATGGCTGACCGTAAATCGCGATTGGAATGGCAGTAAGGTTCTGGCAACCGGCGCCGGCCTGCCTCCATCGGTTACCGTTGCCGTCGCACCGACGGCCATCGCCTTACAGCCGAGCAGCATGACCACTTTCACCGCGACCGTAAACAATTCCGCCAACACAAACGTCACCTGGTCCGTCGTCGAAGCGGGCGGCGGCATCATCACGAGTGCCGGCGTTTACAACGCGCCAACCACCAGCGGCACCTATCACGTTCGCGCCACGAGTGTGGCCGACAACACCAAAATCGCCGACGCCACGGTGACCGTTGCGATCACGCCTCCGAGCATCACGGTTTTCCAGGCATCACCTTCGACCATCTCGACCGGCCAGAGTTCGACCCTGAGCTGGACCGCGACTGGCGCCAGCACTTATAGCATCAACCAAGGTGTCGGCGCGGTCACCGGCTCCGGCATCACCGTCAGCCCAACCGCAACCACTACTTACACTCTAACTGCCACCGGGCCCGGCGGTACAGCCACCGCCACGACAACCGTCGGCGTCGGCACCTCGGCTGCTACTTATACCTACATCTACCAGTCAGGTCTTAATAGCGGGTGGATTGAGACTGGTTGGGGCTCCACGTACAACCTCGCCAGCACGACCCTCGGGCACACGGGCACCGCTGCCATCGAAGTCAGCATCCCCGTCGCCTGGGAAGGATTCTCCCTCGGCGACGTCGGCCCAGGCTGGAGCAATACCACCAACCATTATCTCAACGCGGTCACCACGGTCGAATTCGACATCAACATCGCCGCCGATTCCACCGGCCACGATAGCGTCGTCTTCCTCCTTCAGGATGGTCAAAACGTCGATACCCCGGCCATCACCAGCCTGATCACCGGTTGGTCTTCGATGACGAATGCCCAACGTTACGGCGTGTGGCACCACGTCACGGTCGATCTGGCGTCCCTGCATCCTAACTTCGGTAGCTTCTTCCAGATTATTTTTTGGAAAAACTCCGCCTCCGGCACACCGCATTTCCGTTTGGCAGATATTAAGTACGGCTCCATCGCCGATGTCATCCCGCCAACCATCGCGCTCGGCACGACGACCGTTGATTTCGACCAACTCACCCTGCCCTTCATCACCAGCGAATCGTCCATTTATCGCATAGAATATGGTTACGGAAACTATAACCAAACACTCACCGGCAACACCACCGCCTGGGCCACCAGCCACACGCCCGTCCTGACCGGCCTCACCCGCGGCGCGGCGCTTCAGTATCGCATCGTCGCCATCGACCCTTCTGGCAACCAAGGAACCCTCACCGGCTCCGTCACCATCACCGATCCACCTCCTCCCACCACCGCCACGGTCACGATCACAGCCGATCCAGTCAATACCCACAACATCTCCCCGTGGATCTACGGTGCCAACTGGTACCAGAACTACGACTCCTTGGTCCGCAACCTCACCGTCAACCGTCAGGGAGGCAACCGCTGGACCGCCTACAATTGGGAAAACAACGCCTCCAACGCGGGTAACGACTGGTACTATCACAACGACGATTACCTCGGTGGCGGCACCACTCCGGGCGAAGCACTTCGCCCGGTTTTCATCGCCGACAAAGCCCGAGGCAGCGCCAGCATGTACACCGTTCAGATGCAGGGCTACGTCGCTGCCGACAAGAACGGCGACGATGTCATCGCCGCTGTGCCCAACTTGGCCACTCGTCTCTCCACGCGATTCAAACCGGTCGTCTTCAAAAAGCCCGGCGGCTCAGCCTCCTTCACCGCCACGCCGTCCACGACCGACGCCTCTGTCTACATGGACGAATTCGTCTGGGCCATGAACCAAAAGGTTCCCGGCATCTACACCGACACAGCGCGTCCAACCTTCATATTGCTGGATAACGAACCAGAGCTTTGGCCTAGCACTCACGCTGAGCTCCAGGCGAGCTTGTCCCCATACGCGGACTTCATCGCGAAATCTATCGACCTCAGCAAGGCGATCAAAGACGTCGCCCCAACCGCGCAGATCTTCGGCCCGGTCAACTTCGGCTTCAGCGGCCTCTACAGCTGGCAAGGCACTTACAGCGACGGCGCAAAATGGTTCGTCGACAAGTACCTCGCCGACCTCAAGGCCGCGTCTACCACCTACGGCAACCGCCTCCTCGATGTCTATTGTTTCAACTGGTATTCCGAAGCCACCGCTGGCGGAACACGCGTAATCTCCTTCAAGGACACAAATCTAACTGACGACCAGATCCAAGCAGTTGTGCAAAGCCCGCGCAGCCTCTGGGACCCGACGTTCACCGAGATCTCGTGGATAACCCAGGATGTACTCGGCGGGCCAATCAACCTCCTCCCGCAGATTAAATCCAAAATCGCTGCGACTTGGGCTGGCACCAAACTCGCCATCACCGAGTGGAACAACGGCGGCACGCACCACATCGCCGGCGCCATCGCCACCGCCGACAACCTCGGCATCTTCGGCCAATACGATCTCTACATGGCCAGCATCTGGCCCAACGACGGCGAACACCTCGATACCTCCTTCGACATCGCTGGCTTCAAAATGTACCGCGACTTCGACAACAACCTTGGCACCTTCGGCGATATTTCCATTCCGACTGTATCGAGCGACACGGCAAAAGTCTCCGCCTACATCAGCCGCGACTCAACCAACGCCAATCGCTATGTCATCGTCGCGATCAATCGCTCCAGTTCCTCGCAGGCGGTTGGTTTCAACGGACTCTCCATCAGTGGCACTGCGCGTATTTTTCGCCTTTCTGGTAGTTCGACCACGCCAGCCGCCGTTGGCACATCGACGGTCAATCTCTCCAACTGGTTGTTATCCCTCCCCGCCTACACCATCACCACGGCCGAAATCACCACCGGCTCCGGATCCTCAAGTTCCTCTTCGTCGAGCAGCAGCTCTTCCTCCAGTAGCTCGAGCTCATCCAGTTCAAGCAGTTCCTCGTCGAGTTCTTCGTCGAGCAGCAGCTCATCCTCTTCGAGTTCTTCCTCCTCAAGCAGCTCCTCGTCGTCTTCTTCCAGTTCATCCTCCAGCTCCAGCGGCGGCTCCTCCTCGGGCGGTGGCAGTGGTGGCGGTGGCGCTCCGACTTTTGCCTACCTAGTTGCCATCGCCAGTCTGGCCTTGCTGAGGAACCTCAAGCAGCGTAACCTTGCGTGCCTCAGCAAATCGGGCAACGAGGTTGTTGATTAAAGCAGTTCCAGAAAAGTTGTGGCCGTTTCGAAGCACCTGCGTAAAACCAAACCCCATGTTCAAAAAAATCCTGTTCATCCTGACCGCATGTCTCGCCGGCCTTAGTTGTGTGTCAAAGGCGGAGGCCGCATTCGACCGGTCGGTCGCCAGCGAACGCTACCGCGCTTGGTATGCCCGTCTGCAAGCCGACATCGCTACGGTGGTCAAACAGGTGCCCGCCGGGCAGCAGATCACTGCGGCAGATGTGGCACGCCTGTGCGAAAGCTCGGTGGTGCCCGGTTCGCGCGGCGCGAGCAATCTGGCAGATTGGCTCAATCAATCACGCAAAAGCCCCTCGCACTCGGTGTCCGGCGAGATCGTCCTTATCGGCAAATTTCTCGTGCTGATGCACCTGTTCGAGCAAGCCACACCTGTCGGCGAAGGTGGCCTTTTTTCTGAACCGCCGGGCAATGGTTTTCCAGATCGAAGCTTGCAGGTTATCTACATGGAAACCAAGGGCTGTGATGGCCTGGATTCGGTTGCCGTGAGCGAGCTTTTCAAGCCCTATCACCTGCCCCCGGACGGCACGCTGGAACGGGATGTTTATCCCTTTCTGCTGTTTGAGGAAAAAGATGGCCTGCTGCGTTACGGCGGAATGGGGCGCGAGTGGCGAGCCGTATTCCAGCGTATCTATAGCATGCAATTTCAGTAGAGCGTTGGGGGTTTTGGCAGCGGCTTGGCCTGATCGCTCACCACGCGCAAAGACCCCAATTTCGCTTGTAAGGGTACTATCAAAAAACCCGGTCTGATTGATGGGGTTTGCCTAGTTAGCGTTCCTCGCAAGGAAGATGATCCGCCCCCGCTGCAAGGAAACGCCCCGCTAAATCTGTATGAAGCCCCAAATACCCAGTTTCTCGCACCGTCTCTGCTTCCCGACGCTCCTGCTTCTAGTCCAATTCGCCATCGCGTTCCCGACCCGTGCCGCCACTGCCTCAGATTTCCAAACTGCAGTTCTGCCCAAAACCGGTGCCGAACCAAATGACCTGCCCTACCGCTTCTTCGTACCGGCAAGCTACAACGCCGCCAACGAATACCCATTGATCGTTTTCCTCCACGGCTCGGGCGAACGCGGCAACAACAACACCGCTCAGCTCAACAACAGCGCCAACGGTGCGCTCCAACTCGTCTCCACCGCTAATCAAACCACCTACCCGTGTTTCATGCTCGCCCCACAGGCCAGCGTCGCAGAAGGCTGGAACGTCAACACCCTCGGGCAAGTCATGCGTGCGATCCAGCAACTTGAGCTAAACTACTCGATAGACCCAAACCGTATCTACGTAACCGGCCTCTCGATGGGTGGCGGTGGCTCTTGGGAAATCATCACGCGTTATCCCTTCTTTTTCGCAGCAGCCGTGCCTATGTCCGGTTGGGGAGCGGGCTCGTACGAAAAAATTGTCGGCATCCCCATCTGGAATTTTCACGCAGTAAACGATGGCTCGGTAGACGTCAGTGGCAGTGACAACGCCGTCAGCGCCGTGCGTAAGCTCGGCGGACGCGTCATCTACACCCGCTACGCCACCGGCGGACACGGCATCTGGTCGACTGCCTATGCCAATCCCCATCTCCTACCCTGGATGATGGCCCAGCGCCGCAACCAACCGCTAGCAGGAACGCCCATCATATCCATCACTTCCCCCACCCCGCCCGTGGTGCCACCCACGATTGTCACCTCGCGCAACATCACCGGCACCGCCTCCGTTCCCGGCGGGATCACGCAGGTAAACTGGACCTTCACGCCCTCAGTCGGCAGCGCAGGCATCGATACCAGCACCTACGCCCTGGCCAGCGGTACAAGCAACTGGTCCGTCAGCAATGCGCCCAACTCCGCCAGCTCCTCGCTATTCCTCGCCATCGCCACCGGCCCCAGTTGGGCCACGGGCACCGGATCGGCCACCGGCGGCGGCGTCACGACGCTCAACGACTGCTTCTGGAACGTCCCCACCGGCGCTAACCTCACCGCACCGACCATCGCGATCACTACGCCAACAAACACCGGCTCCTTCACAACCACCACGGCCACACTGACCCTCGCCGGCACCGCCGCCGCCACGGGCGGCAAAAACCTCAAGGCCATCACCTGGACCAGCGACCGCAACAGCTCCGGTATCGGTATAGGCACTACAACCTGGAATATCGACGCCATCGACCTACTGCCCGGCGCAAACGTCATCACCGTCACCGTGCGCGATTCCAGCAATATCACAACCAGCACAATGATCCAAGTGCTGGCCAACCTCAACGGCGACGGCACACCACCCAGCACACCGACAAACCTCATCGGCACCGCCGCATCAAGCTCGCAGATAAATCTGACCTGGACCGCCTCGACCGACAACGTCGCCGTCACCGGCTACGGCATTTACCGCAACAACACCCTCATCGACACCACCGCCGCCACCCACTACTCCAACCCCGGTCTGGCCGCTGCCACCACCTACGCGTATTCAGTTAGTGCCTACGACGCAGCCGGCAACATGAGCGCAAAATCCTCTTCGATCAACGCCACCACGCTGGCCGGCAACTCCTCATCCAGTTCCTCTTCTTCCTCTTCGAGTAGTTCCAGCTCGTCGTCCTCCTCCAGCTCCAGCAGTTCGAGCTCTTCGAGCAGCAGCTCCTCCTCGTCATCCAGCTCTGGTGGCAGCGGCAGCGGTGGTGGTGGTGGAGCGCCCGATCTTTGGTTCTTTGCCGCGCTCACCGCGCTGGCGGCAGCCCGATTGCGAGTTAAATCACTCCACTGAATCTCTC
>JADKHC010000032.1 GCA_016721945.1 Verrucomicrobiota bacterium
TTGCGGGAGGAGTTCGCGGGCTTTTGAGCGGCAGCAAACCTCAGGTTCGTTGAAATGCTCTGAATAGAGATAGGCTACGTTGTTGAGTGCGTTGGTGAATTTGGGATTCACCGCGAGGATTTTTTCGTAGGCGTCTCGTGCTTCGGCGTAGTTCTTCTGCTGATCTTTAATCAAGGCGATCAGCATCAGTGCGCTGACATCCTTGGGGTTTTTGCTCACGATTGTCTGAAGATTGGCCAAAGCTTTCTGCTCCTCCTTAGTGCCAATATACAGCTGGGCCAGCAGGTAGTAGGCTTCGGTGCCGTCGGGTTGAAGCTCGATGGCTTTTCGGAATTCTGTCTCGGCGCGCGTTGTATCGGTTTTGCCATACAGATCTTGGCCAACAAACACGATCGCCAATGGGGTTTGGGTTTTAGCGCGCTCGGCTTCCACGTATTGGCGGCGCATACGGGCTTCTTGTCTACGATGTCCAGGAGACGGACCAGTCGCTCCAGGCGCTGGGATCAGCCGGGCATACGTTCAGTGCTTCGTTGAAATATTTACGTGCCTCTATCGATTGGTTTTGTTGAAGGAAGACCAGTCGCCGGTCATCAACGAGGTTTGGGCGTTGCCGGGGAAATCTTTTTCAATCTGGCGGTAGATTTTGAGAGCTTCGTCGAAGTTTTTCTGCGTTCGGTAGCACTCAGCGAGAAGGAGTTTGGCTTGGGCGAACTTAGGCCTTTGTTGGATGAGTGGTTTTAGCAGGACGATGGCCGCGCTGGGGTCGCCTGTTCGCTGATGGAGATTCGCGAGGGCGATAATGGTATCGACTTGGCCCGGGGCGAGGGAGAGGGCTTGCTTAAGGCTGCTCATCGCTTGCGTCGCGTTGTTGGCGGCGAGGTAGGCTAGACCAAGTTGATAATGAACTTAGGGTGCGCGGGGATAGATATTTGCCAGTCGCGCGAATTCTTCGACGCCTTTGGTTGTGTTGCCTTGGGCGAGTTGCAGGCGTCCACGTATGAACAAGGCTTCGAGGTTCTGGCCATCGCGGGCGACGATTTTATCAATATAGCTCGCGCAAGTCTTATATTGTTTATCCATCAAGGCGAATTCCGCCAACATGGTCCAGGCGGATAGAAAGTCCGGCGTGGCGCGGGTTATCTCTTCGAGATATTTCGTTCCGGCGTTGGCGTCGCCGGATGTGATCAAGAATTGAGCGTACTGAAGGCGTCGCGGGGATCGAGCGGGCGATTCTTCGGCTGCGAGTTTGAAAGATTGTAGCGCTTTGATCTTGTCGTTTTGCAGTCCGTAGAGCGTGCCTAGGGCACTATGGGCGGCTGCAAATTTGGGGTCGGCCGCGAGGGCTTTTTGCAATAACGCTTCGCCCTCTTTGATGTGCCCTTGCAGGAGCTCGATCATCGCCAGGGCGGTCAGCACCGGGGCGCCACTGGAAGTTGGGGCAGGCAAGCCTTCGAGGCGGGTGCGTACTTCGGCGATGTCTTGTGGCCGCGCAATGGTTCCGGTCAACAAGACTGGCGCGTCCGGATTTGTGGGATGACGTTCGAGGATGGCGTAGGCTTCGGCACGCGCGTCTTTGAGGTTGCCGGTGGCCAGATTCAACTGGGCAAATTTGAGGCGAAGTTCGAGGTTGTCGGGCTGGAGCTCCCGTCCTTTCAACACGAAGGGTATCGCTTGGCCGATACGGCCTTGATCGGCATAAATCAGTGCGAGGCGGCCGATCGCACGGGGGTTGAGGTTGTCGATCTTGAGGGTGTTTTTATAATCGATTTCAGCCAGGTCATATTTGTCGCTGGCGAAGGCGCGGTCGGCCTGTTCGAGGTAACGCGCTTTTTTGCTCTCGCGGGAGCAACCGGAAAAGGTAAGGGCAATAAGCAGGGTGACTAGGAGGGGCAGGGGGAAACAATAGATCTTTTTCATGGTTTTAGTCGGGCCTTGCGTTCGGAACGGACCAAAAGAAGCAGGAGGAGGGAAAATGGGATCAGCGATAGGATAAAAAACACGGGTCCGCCGTGGCGATGGATGTAGGAGTTGATCATCTCAGGGCCAATGCGCACACAAAGTTCGCCGATGATAAATACGCGCAGTCCGTTGCGTAACAGGGCCAGGGGGAGCACCGACAGTGCCAGTAAGGTGCGGCGCGTGGGGGAGCGCAGAAAGAGCGGCCCCGCCACAATGCTGGTGATAAGCAGGGCGAGGCTGGAGTGAATCCCACTGCATTCTGGTGCGACTTGAATGGTTATGGTCGAGAGCTGGAAAACCAGGCCGTCGACAAAAACGCTGGTGCCAGCGACTGAAAATAACGCATGCGCCACGGAGGCGGAGCCATGCTGGAGAATTGTCTCGGTCCACGCCTCCAGGAAAATCGGCATAGGCACCATAAACAGCAGGAACGCGAGGGGGAATAGCAGACGCCGCAGCGTTTGGCGACCCATCAGCCAGGTACAAACTCCGGAGAAGAAGGCAAGGAATGAGAAGGTCGTTAAGGCGAGCGAGTTTTCGCGGGCAAGGCTGTTCCCTTGAAGCGTATACAAACCCCAGCTGATGATTGCCGTGAGCCCGATAGCAAAGAAAGCGATGGAGAGCGGGCGATTTGGCTGTGAAGAATCGGGTTCGGCGCTGAGGCGTTGTCGGGCGAGGTAAAGGGAGATGAACGGAATCAGAACGATGTGGGAATAGAGTGAACTCCCGAGGGCAAACCGAACGAGGTTATATAGCGGCAGACAAAAAAGAAGAATCAGGACTCCACTTGCGATAACCAACGGACGTAGAGAGGCGACTGAGGCAGGGGGGCGGGGTGACGGCGTAGTCGGTTGACTCATGTTTACTTCGGGGCGTCGGTTGCGTCGCAATGGCGTCCAGCTCAATAGCTATAGCCGATTTCACCACCGACGTAGCTACTGGAAAAAGAAAACAAGGGGTCGCTAGATTTGTTTTTCCTATACTGGTAGAGGCCGGTGAGTGCTATGCGATTGAATATCCTGGTCGATAACCTTGCGTTGTATAAATAGGTCTTGTCGGATCGTAGTATAACCGACGAGTCGAAGGTGTTATAGTAGCTGTTCCGTCCTTCCGCGTATCCGGTGTGTAGGTAGAGCCGCTTGAGCAAGCGCTGGTCGAGAATTACGTTCCAGCGTGTGCTTTGGGGTAACTGGCCGACGGTATAAGAAGGTGAGGCTTCACGTACGTTGAGGTAAGTGATCTTGGTGTAAGTAAAGGGTTTGTATGCGACGGAAGTCCTGTAGGTGGATGAAGTCAGGTCGTCGCTGTTGCTGGAGATGAAACTTCGTTTCACAAATCCACCCTGCAAACTAAGGGACAGTTTAGGAGCTGGGTCCCATACTATCTGAGCCTGTGGCTGGATGTATCGCATGTCGGGGCCGGGGGTTACCGACATATAGCCATAGGCAACACTTACGTTCGTACTTAGCTGTGGAGTGAAGCGGTAGTTTAGCCGTTCAGTCACAATCCAATTACGCGTGGTCGGGGAGGGTTCTCCACAAACATGACTTCTTGGTTTAATATGGAGTCTAAAGACCAGGGAGTACCAAAGCGATAGGAGGCAGTAAATCCTGTATTATAGGATGAAGAACTCGTTTGTCGGCCGGTTTGGACGAGCGTTCTTGAGGAATTATTGTAGCTTTGGGAAAACTGCAGCAACCAGTTTTCGTAGGATGAACCACCGATTAGTTCCAAACTATGCCCCAGACTGTCACTAAAATTTGAACTAGAGTAGAAAGTCTGTGAAGCGCCGTAGTCTAATATCCAGTGAGTCCCCAGATTGAGTTGAATACCGGGGCTGATCGTTTGGATTGTAGTGTTCGCTTTCTGGCCCTGACGGGTGGGAATACCCTCTCCATACATAAATCTGTATGAAATTCGGGGTGAGAAAGAGATCGGGCCCCATTGCAAAGGCGTGGAATTGCCGACGGGTGGGGTGGCCTCACTCACCGGGCTATCGGCAGGTTTAATCGCTGCGGGCACGGATGGAGTACTGGGCTCATTTTCGAAGACTCCTGCGCATTGGCGGTGACGGATTGGATGGCAGTGCCGACAAAAGTGAGCAGCATGATGCGGCGGAAAAAACTGGCGCGTCGGGATGTTTCGACGATGATATTCCAGAGAATAGATTTCATAGGTAATCTGGGTGATGCGAGCAGGGGAAAATGGCTGAGACCGGTCTATCTCACAAACCTTTTCGGCCCTGCAAGATTTGTGGGTTTGGACGCGTAATTTCAGTGGGTTGAACACTCGACGCGGGATGCAAAAAGCGCAACGTTTGGGCGCATGTCGACGGTTCCCCTAAGTGAACGTTATTCCGTACCCGAAAACGATGCGGTGCATGTTTGGAGCGCGTTTTTTCCGGAATTCGAGCCTTTGCTGAGCTCTTATGAGCGCGTGCTCTCTCCCGCAGAAAAACTGAAGGCGTCGCGGTTTCTTAAGAGAGCAGATCGCGACCGCTATATCGTCGCACATGGAATACTCCGGGAGTTGTTGGGCAAATACCTGCTACGCGAACCGTCAGGGCTCGCTTTTGAAACGGGTAAATTTGGTAAACCCAAGCTAGTCTTGGACTCAGGGTTGCCATTGATTTCGTTCAATTTGGCACATTCCGGCGATGTGATTCTCTATGCGGTAGCCAATGAAGGGCAGGTGGGAATCGATGTCGAAGCGGTCCGAACTGACTTGAATGTGCTAGAGCTGGCGCAGGCGCATTTTTCGTCCGACGAGATCGAGGAACTGCGTGCGGTTTCGCCGACAGAGAGCGTGTCGGCGTTTTTTCGCTACTGGACGTTGAAAGAAGCGTACCTCAAAGCGCGAGGCGATGGGCTGGGTTTTCCGCTCAAGGATTTTTCGATGACCGTAAACAGCAATAAACTACCGTCGATCCGCTGGGCAGCGGACGATCCCTTGGTTGCTGAACGCTGGTCAGTATTTGGTTTATCTCCGGCGCCTGGTTATGCCGGAGCGGTTATTTGCGAAGGCAAGGTCGCCAAATTAGTCTCACGCCATTGGACGACCTGAATTATACCAACAGCCCCAAGCTTTCCGACTTTGAACAGAAGATAACAAAGAGAACGAAGGCCTGCTGGTTTGTTCTGGATCGCTTCGTTACCTTCGTTTTCTTCTGTAAAATACCTCAATTTCAGACCAGCCACGATCAACTTCAGTACAAAAGCATAGGGTTATTGGTATTAGCTCAGTCGCCAGGTTCGGTCGTCGGAATTGAGTCAAGGCGCTGGCTTGAGCGGCGAGTTCGCGGAGAGGTCAATCTTTGCGGCCAAGGTTTTCGCGAGGTCTTGAACAAAGGGTTCGACCAGCATGGCGTGGGGATTCATCGACAATTCCATGATCTCTACGCCGCCTTGAGCAATTTCACCCCAACCCATTTTGGGATCGGGGAAGGATTTGTAGTTCACCCGAGGTTTGAAGAGCGTCAATTTCCCCGTGTATGGCTTTGGCCGATACGCGTTGATGGCCTGATCGTTGATCGCCTGGATGCTTTTAAGCGCGGAGTCGCCGTTTGTCTCGGCTTTGCCCGGAAGCAGGAGGTCTTCTGCTGCGCGCAGATTGAAAACCTTCTTGAATTCGCCATCACGGGCGACGCGGGTTTTTTCTTTCAGGTAGTTTTTCATTTCCACCGGCGTCAAGCGGAGGAAATTTTTGAGATGGAATTTGAGTCGTTGTGCGATGTCGAACGCACGGCTGGTTTTGACTGCAAGCGCGGGATTATAACTGTCGAGCATGGCGACCAGTGGTACCGATTCGCCTTTGGACGTTAGCAGTCGAGCCATCTCCAAGGCGATGGACCCGCCCAGACAGTAACCACCTAGTAGATAGGGGCCGTGTGGCTGCATTCGTTGCAGTTCAGTGACGTAATACGCCGCCATGTCCTCGATGGTGCGTAGCGCTGCCAATTTTCCATCCAAGCCGCGGGACTGAATCCCGTAGAAGGGGTACTCCTCACCCAAGTGTGCGGCGAGGCTCCGATATAGCAGGACGTTGCCACCGGCGCCATGAACGCAGTAGAAACGCGGCTTTGCTCCTTTGGAGTTGATCGGTATGAGCGAAGGCCAGGATTGGTCGGAATCGCTGATCGTATTAAGTGGTTCGGCTAAGCCGGCTATCGTGGGATGATCGAAAAGGACGGCGAGCGGCAGCTGATGTTTGAATTCCTTTTCGATTTCAGCAAAAACTGTTACGGCTAGGAGCGAGTTGCCGCCGAGTTCGAAGAAGCTTTGGTGGCGCCCGACCGAAGGTAGGTTTAGGATGCGACACCAAATGGCGGCAAGGGATTCCTCTACTGCATTGGCCGGCGGTTCGTCACGGTTTGCCGCAGTGAGGTCGGAAGCGGTTGGCGATGGCAGACGTTTACGGTCGACTTTGCCATTGGGAGTCAGCGGAAACGTTTCGAGAACGACAAATGCCGCCGGGAGCATGTAGTCGGGCAGTTTACCCCGGGTGTGTTCGCGCACATCTGAGATGGATAGTTCGGTGCCGGGGCGAGCGGAAATATAGGCCACGAGTCGTTTGTCTCCAGGAGTATCTTCCCTCGCGATAACGACGGCTTGTTGGATTTGGGCGTGGTGCGTGAGTACGGTCTCGATTTCACCGAGTTCGATGCGGAACCCGCGCAGCTTCACTTGGAAATCGAGGCGGCCCAGGCATTCGATTGCGCCGTTGGCTCGATAGCGGGCCAAGTCGCCTGTACGATAGAGGCGTTGGTCTGGTAGGGTGGGATGGGTGATGAATTTCTCTGCGGTGAGCTCCGGCCGATTGAAATAACCGCGAGCCAAGCCGTCGCCGCCGATCAGCAACTCACCCGGAGTCCCGACTGGAACGGGGGTCATGTTGCTATCGACAATATAAACGGTGGTGTTGTCGATCGGGTTTCCGATGGTGATATCGCTTGCATCGGTGACACGGCAGCAAGTTGACCAGATGGTGGTTTCCGTCGGGCCGTACATGTTCCAGAGTTCAGCGCAACGGGGGAGAAGTTCGCGCGTTAGTTCAGGTGGTAATGGTTCGCCACCGCACAAAATCTTCATCCCGGGCGTTCCTTGCCAGCCTGCGGCGAGCAGGATTCGCCATGTAGCGGGCGTTGCCTGTAGCAAAGTGACTTCGTGTTGTTCGATTGTTTTGATCAGAGCGGCTCCGTCCACTGCTGTCTGCCACGGAACGATCACGACGCGCGCGCCGGTGGTAAGAGGAAGGTGTAACTCGAGTCCGGCGATGTCAAAGGACAGCGTTGTCACGGCGAGCAACGTGTCTTTGGCGGTTAGGCCAGGTTCGCGCCGCATCGAATTTAGGAAATTCACCACGGCCCGGTGTTCGATTTGTACGCCCTTTGGCTTGCCGGTTGAACCGGAGGTGTAAATCACATAGGCCAAGTTGGACGCGGTTGGAGCCGTAGGTCTATCGACTGGTTTGGCTATTGGAGGCAGCGGTTCGTCGATGAAGATCCGCTGGGCCGCTGTCTCTGGCAGCGTCGAGAGCAATGCGCGTTGAGTTAGCAGCGCGCGCGCTTGAGCGTCTTCGAGGACAAAAGCGATACGGTCGGCCGGATAGGTGGGGTCGATCGGAACGTAAGCTCCGCCGGCTTTGAGTATACCCAGAATGCCGACCACCATTTCCAGCGAGCGGTGGACACAAAGGCCGACCAGAACATCCGGACCAACACCAATTGATTTGAGGTAAAGGGCCAGCGCATCAGCACGCGTGTTGAGTTCGCGATAGGTGAGCGTTTGTCCTTCGAAAACGACGGCTACGGCCTCTGGCGTAGTGCTCGCTTGCGCTTCGAAAAGTTGATGCACGCAAACATCGCGCGGGTAGTCGTGGTGGGTGGCGTTCCATTGGCTGAGCAGCAGGTGACGCTCGGTGGGCGCAAGGATATCCAATTCGTCGATACGCTTTTCAGGGGCGGCAGCCACACTCTCAATCATGGTGCGCAAACCGGCCAGCCAGCGATCAATGGTCGTGGAATCGTAGAAAGCGGTGCGGTATTCGCAGTTGATGCGAAGTTCCTGGCCGCGCGCAGTGACGAAAACCACCAAATCAAACAGGTTGAACCCTTTTGCGTTGTACTCTGCCTGCCATTCGATGCCGCTGGCTTGTTTCACCTCGTTGGTGAACGGGATGAAGTTGAAAATAACCGGAATGAGCGGAGCCCGATTGGCATCGCGTGGAACGTTCAGCTTTTTGACGAGCGAACCGAGGGCAAAGCTTTGGTGCTCTTTTGCATCAAGCAAACGGTTCTGGACGTTGTTCACGTGGTCCGTAAAGACCAGATTGCCCTCGCAAGTAACGCGTATCGGCAGAAAATCGACGCAATGGCCGACGAGTTCTGCACTGCCTGGCTGTGAGTGAAGAGCGTCGGAAGATTGGCCAGCGTTGGGCACACCGATGACGATATCGTTTTGGCCGGTTACGCGGTGGAGCCAGGCGATGAACGTTGCGCAGAGGCTGGTAAACACGGTACTGCCTGCGCGTCCTGCGGTCTGACGAAAACGGCGGCAGAGCTCGGCTTCGAGGTCGATGGATTTGTAGGCGGCGGTGTAATCGCGTGTTGTTGACCGGGCGCGGTCCCTGGGTAATTCGACACTCGTTGGAAGATCAGCAAACTGTTCCAGCCAGTATTGCTCGGCGGCGGAAGTAGAGGCGATTTGCGCTGGTTCGTTCTGCCAGGCCACGTAGTCGCTGAACTGCATGGCCGGAGGGAGAGCAGGCTTCAGGCTGTGGCTGTGCGCAGCGTAAAGAGCGGCGAGATCGCGAACCAGCACGCCAGCGGACCAACCGTCGACGATGAGATGGTGATAGGCGAGGAGAAGGACGTGTTCGCTCCGGCTGCGTTTGAAAAGATGGAGGCGCAGGAGCGGGCCGTTTTCCAGATTGAACGTGGTTGCGTCTTCCTGGCGTGCGGTTGCGTTGATGCGTTCGTCTTGGGCGTTTCGATCTAGCGACGATAAATCGGAGACAGGTGCATCAATCGCGAGGCGTGATGCTACTTGCTGAGTTTTTCCGTCTTTGCTGAAGGTCAAACGCAGCGCGTCGTGACGAGCAATCAAGTCATGCAAGCTGGTGCGCAACGTCGTTTCGTCGAGCGAACCACGTATCGAAACAATGAGTACATCGTTGTAAGCGCAGGCCATTTCCGGAGCGAGCTGCATGGCCAGCCAGATTTCGCTCTGGCCCTCGGTAATCGGTATCAACGGACTCTTTGGCAACTCATCGGGTGCAGATTTACGACCGGACAACCGCCGAGGTTCGGGATAGACGACTTCGAACTGTGGAGTCGATGTGGCGGGGGTTACGATTGGTGCCGTGGGTGGCGCAGGCAGTTTTTGCGCGATGTAATTGCTGAGGGCGGTCAGGCTCGACAGATCGTGCATGAGCTGCCGAAACGTTATCTTGATGGAAAAGCGCGTTTCGACTGCCTGACTGAACTGGGCGAGGAAAAGCGAATCGGCGCCCAACTCGATGAACGAGGTGGTTAGGTCCGGGGCTTCGATGCCCGAGAGCTTGCTGAACAGAGCACGGATTTCGGAAATCAGGTCGGAAGCGTTGGCGGCGTTGCCGGTGGAGGGGACTGTTTCAGTACTGGTTGAGTTCGCTGCCGGTTCAGGGTTGGCGGGATTTTGATTGCCGGTAGAGACAGGATTCGGCTTGGTGTTGTCGGTCTGGTTGTAGGCAGGCGGCTCGATCCAAAAACGTTTCCGCTCGAACGGGTAGGTGGGCAGCGGGACGCGGCGACGTTGTTCGCGCTGAAAATAATTACGCCAATCTGGGCTTATGCCAGATGTCCAGAGGCGTCCCAAGGCGGAGAGAAGCGACTGGAGATCGCGGGCAGTTTCTGCGTTGGCGGCGAGGGAAGGCAGCAGCAGCGTCTCAGCGTGTTTGCGGGGATGCTGACGAGCGAAAGAGGTGAGCGCCTGGCCGGGGCCGACTTCGAGTAGCACGTATTGAGGATCGGATACGACGGTCGCGATGGCATCGGAGAAGCGCACGCTTTGCCGGAGCTGACGGGCCCAGTAGGCGGGATCGGCAAGGACCTCGGCGGTGATTTCGGTTCCGGTGCAGGTTGAAATCCAGCGAAGTTTCGGTGCGGTGAATTTTACCTGGCGAACGCAGTCGGTGAAGGGAGCGACCATGGGCTCCATCATTTCCGAATGGAAGGCGTGAGAAGTCGGGAGCAGGCGTGCGGCAATATTCTTCGAGTCCAGTTCTTTTTGAAATGCTTGAAGTGGTTCGGTCGGGCCGGAGAGCGTGGTGAGTGAGGCGCTGTTGAGGGCGGCAAGGGCGATGTTGGCGGGAAGCAGTGGTTTTAGTTCGTCGGGTCCGAGGCGAACGGCCATCATCGATCCGGCGGGCAACGCTTGCATGAGTTTGGCGCGCTGAACCAGGAGTTTGAGGGCGTCTTCTAGGGTGCAGGAGCCGGCAATGACAGCGGCGACGTACTCGCCAATACTGTGACCGATCACGATGTCGGGCTTGATTCCCCAGGAGATCCAGAGTTGGGCGAGGGCGTATTCGACAACGAAGATCGAGGGCTGTGTCACCCAGGTTTCGTTGATCTGGCGGAGAGCTTGGGCGCGTTGCGTGGCGTCGGGGTAAAGGACGTGGCGGATATCGAGGCCCAAAGGAGCTAGAAGAAGTTCGGCGCAGCGATCTACTTCGGCGAGATAGGCGGGTTCCTGATCATAGAGCTCACGACCCATGTCGACGTATTGGGCACCTTGTCCCGGGAAAAGGAAAACGTTGGAGTGAGTCCGTTGGGCGATTTTACCGGTTATGACTGATTTGGCATCGCTGGTGCGGAGCTTGCGCACGGCTTCGGCGGAATCGGCGGCGATGAGCGCGCGGCGGAAGGGGAAACCGCGGCGGCCGAGGGCGAGGGTGAAGGCAGTGTCGGCCAGTGAAGTTTGGCTCTGCTGTTCGAGGTGCGCGGCGAGGTTTTCGCTCATGCGCTGGAGGGCTGCTTCGGATTTGGCCGAGAGGACGAGGAGTTGTTGTGGCCGCGAGGAAGCGGGCGCAGGCAGAAGCGGGGCTTCCTCGACGATGAGGTGAGCGTTAGTGCCGCCGACACCGAAAGCGCTCACGCCTGCGCGGCGAGGGGTGGCACCGCGTTTCCAGTCGGTTAATTTCGTGACGGGATAAAACGGGCTGTTCGCGAAATCGATTTTTGGATTTGGCGATTTGAAATGGAGTAGGGGCGGGATCTGCTCGTGCTGGAGTTGCAGCACGGTCTTGATTAGGCCGGTGACACCGGCGGCGGCATCGAGGTGCCCAATGTGCGTTTTACCCGAGCCGACGGCGCAATAACCGTTGCGTGTCGCGCCGCCGTTGCGGAAGGCCTGGGTGAGCGCCGCGATCTCGATGGGGTCGCCGAGTGGCGTGCCGGTACCGTGGGCTTCGACGTAGGAAATGGTCTCCGGGTCGACGGCGGCTGCGGCTTGGGCCATGGCGATGACTTCGGCTTGTCCCTTGATACTGGGTGCGGTGTAACTGATTTTGTCGCCGCCGTCGTTGTTGAGCGCAGTGCCTTTGATGACCGCGAGGATGTTATCGTGGTCGGCGACTGCGTCCTCAAGGCGCTTGAGCAACACGACGCCAACGCCGTGACCGAAGATGGTGCCGTTTGCGCCAGCGTCGAAGGTGTGGCAGGTGCCATCGCCCGATACCATGGCGTCTTCGGTGTAGGGGTAGTCTCGCTTTTGGGGAAAACTGATGGATACACCGCCGGCCAGCGCCATGTCGGATTGGTAGGCGAGGAGACTGCTGCAGGCTTGATTGATCGCGACGAGAGACGTGGAACAACCGCATTGCACGGCCATGGCGGGGCCGCGGAGATTGAGGCGGTAGGAGACGCGTGTCGGCAGGAAATCCTTGTCGTTGCCGAGCATCGCCTGGTATTCGCCGACTTGGAATTTGCCTGCAAAATTAGCGGTGTACTGGCGGTTAATGCAGAGGTTGTAGAGAAGGTACGTGTTGAGACTGAGACCGGCGTAAACCGCGATCATTCCAGGGTAGGCTGCAGGATCGTGACCGGCGCTTTCAATGGCTTCCCACGCGCATTCGAGGAAGAGGCGATGCTGTGGGTCCATTTGTTCGGCTTCACGCGGATAAATGCCGAAAAATGCTGCGTCGAAGAGGTCAACATTTTCGAGAGTGGCGCGAGCCCGAACGAACTTCTGGCCACTGGCGATGGCGTCTGGTGTGGCAGACGTGAACTCCAATTCGTCTTCTGAAAAGCGCGTGACGCCATCGACGCCGTTGACAAGATTCTGCCAGAATTGGGCGGTATCTTTGGCGCGAGGGAAGCGACCGGACATGCCAATGATGGCGATTCCGTCGAGGGGAGTGGTGTTGGTATCTAGGCTCATGATGGGCGTCCGATGCGGCGGGCGGCCTGTGCTTCGCGTTGGCGACGGGCGCGATCTTGAATGGAGTTGGTTGTGTTCGCGTTGGGCGCAGCGGGGGCGAGGTGCGCTGCGAGCGTGCGAATCGTGATGAATTCGAAGAGCGTGGTAATGGGAAATTCGCGGGCCAGGATTGTCTGGAGTTTGCCATGTGCGACGGCAATTCCGAGAGAATCTCCACCGAGTTCGAAAAAGCGATCGTCGGTGCCGATGGGGTCGATGTGCAGAATTTCCTGCCAGAGCGCAACGAGGCGGCGCTCCATTTCGGTGGTGGCCGCAGTGTAGGGTTGAGCTAGTTCGGGTCGGGCAGTGGAGGGAGCGGGAAGTGCGCGCCGGTCGACTTTACCGTTGGGCGAAAGCGGGATGGCATCGAGCCAGACGAAGAGCGCGGGCACCATGTATTCGGGAAGCCGGGCGAGGAGGTGTTCGCGAAGCTCGGTCACCGTGGTATGTTGGGCGTGGCGAGCGGTTATGTAGGCAACGAGGCGCTTATCGCGGTCGGGTTCATCCAGCGCGACAACGACGGCTTGGCGGACGGCTGGGTGGAGGCCGAGGGCGTTTTCGATTTCGCCAAGCTCGATGCGGAAGCCCCGCAGTTTGACCTGGAAATCGAGGCGTCCGAGGTACTCGATATTGCCGTCGTCCATCCAGCGTGCGAGGTCACCGGTCTTGTAGAGTCGATCAGCCTGATCGGGCGAAAATGGATCGGGGATGAATTTTTCCGCAGTGAGCTCGGGGCGATTGTGATAACCGCGACCGACCTGGACGCCGCCGATATGAAGTTCGCCTTCGGCGCCGACCGGGACCTGACGCAGTTTTTCGTCGAGGACGTACATGCGAGTGTTGGCGACGGGGCGACCGATCGGCACGATTGGTGACTGGCTATCGCGGCGGCAAGTCCAGTGCGTAACGTCGACGGCCGCCTCGGTCGGACCGTAGAGATTATGCAATTCGCAGGGCAGGAGGGCAAAGAACTTCTCTTGCAGATCGAAGGTGAGGGCCTCGCCGCTACAGATGACATGACGCAACGATGTGCAGCCGGTGGCGGCTGGTTCGGTGAGGAACGTGCGAAGCATCGATGGGACGAAATGCAGGACGGTGATATGTTCCTGCTGGATAAGTTTTGCGAGATAGAGCGGGTCCTGATGGCCGCCCGGTTTGGCTACGACGAGGCGGGAACCAGCAAGCAGAGGCCAGAAAAATTCCCACACGGAGACGTCGAAGCTGAATGGAGTTTTTTGTAGAACCGTATCCGAGGAGGAAAGGACGTAACGATCTTGCATCCAGAGCAAACGGTTGCAGATGCCGCGATGACTGTTGAGCGCGCCTTTGGGTTTTCCGGTGGAGCCCGACGTATAGATCATATACGCTAGGTCGGTAGACGTTGTTTCGTCAACGAGATCGGTTGAAGCGTGGGTGGCAATCGCGGGCCATTCGGAATCGAGGCAAATAAGCTGAGCTGCGGTCGGCGGGAGGACGGCTTTGACTTGCTCCTGAGTGAGCAGGATTTGCACGCCGGAATCAGCTAGCATGAAAGCGATGCGATCAGCTGGATATTCGGGGTCGATCGGCACGTAGGCGCCGCCGGCCTTGAGGATGCCGAGCAGGCCCACGACCATCTCAATCGAGCGAAACGCACTGATACCGACAAGGGTGTTGGGCTTCACGCCTCGTTCGCGCAAGTGGCGCGCGAGCTGATTGGCTCTTTGGTTTAGTTCCTCGTGAGTGAGCGTGACGTTGCCGTATTGCAGGGCGACCGTCTTGGGCGATTGCTGAGCCCGCTTGGCGATGAGCAGATGCAGACGCTCATCAAGCGGGTAGTTGACGTGCGTGTCGTTCCACTCGGCGGGAGGTTGAATCATGGGAAGCGGGCTTGTTCCTGAAAAGACGCTTGAGAAAGAATAACGTGGTCTGGCGGTTGACGACTGTTCGGGAAAACTTGGGTCAACGTGCAGGGAGTTTGGGGCGGTCGGCGGCTGAAGTCGATTCTGCCGAACTGCGTGGTTCGAATCGGTTTTTCAGGCGGACAAAAGTTCGCTCGATCAAATAGTAGGAAATCGCGGCTACGACAATCATCATTCCGAACCGAACCAACTCGGCCACGAGAGGAGGAATTCCCATGGCGTGGAATTTCTCTATTTTTACGAACTTTCCCGCAGGGACGTGCCAGATGTAGAGCGAGTAAGAGATCCGTCCGAACCAGGTCATGACCGAAGTGCTGAGCAGGGGACTGATGAGCGAGTTGGGGTGGAGTGTGGTCGTGAGGACGAGCCCGGCCGTCGCTATGCCCGCCAGCGTGAACGCAGTCATTCCTGGCAAGGCGCTCCGCCATTGCGTCGTCGCAAACAGGGCGGCCAGTGCCAGCACGCAGACGATTTCGATCAACGCTATCGGCAGACGGCGTGCGGACTGAAACCAATTGACACCGCTAGAAGTGAGCAGGCGCAGTCGTACCAGTGCCGCGAGCGCGCCGATGAAGACGGCGTCGAGTCTGGCTTCCGTGCCCAGATACATGCGTAACCAGGGTGCGTCTTGAGCCCAAAGAATGGCTCTCCAGCTAGCGGAAGCTATGATCGTGCCCACGGCCACGACTGAGAGGATTTTTAACAACGAGGTGCGCTCCTGCGCGGAGTTGAACCGCCTTGCGATCAAGGCCAGTGTAACCGCCCAGAGCACATAGAAATGAGCCTCGATCGCCAGCGACCAGGTATGCGGCATGCCACCGAACCAGCCGCTCGTATCTAACATGGTTGCCCAGTTTGCGACATAGCCGAGGACTGATAGCGCGATCGTCAATGTGCGGCTGGGATCCTTGTGTGCGAGGAAGGCGAAGGCTGTGGATACAAGCACGAGTGCGACCAAAGCCGGGTAGAGGCGGATGCCGCGGCGGATGAAAAAGCGTGTGAGCGAGATGCGGCCCGTTCCGAAATATTCTTCGAGCAGCAAGGTCGTGATCAAAAATCCGCTCAACGTGAAGAAGACATCGACCCCCAGAAAGCCGCCCGGGCACCAAGGCCAGTCGAGATGGAAAAAGAGTACCGCAAGGACTGCTATGCCGCGCAGGCCATCGAGGTTTGGCTGATGGCCGAGGGACTTAGGAAGCGTGTTAGCTGGAGGCATGGAAATCGTGAGCGATCAAGCGAGAGCTGTTACAGTTAAGCTGTAGCCGTTATTGAACTGGAGAGGATATTGAATCTGGAACCCAGGAACACTGGAACGAACCGGTTGGGTTAAATGACGCAGCTCCAAGATTTTTATCGGCTATGGTTTTGATTTACCTGCTCCAGCGAGCGGCTTGAACAGGTTGTGTTGAAGATGGCGGGAAGAAACCGACGGCGTACAAGTAGCCGAAAGTATTGCGGACGGTGACATAAATGCCCTTAGGAGAGAGCCACCAGCGTGAATAGGGATAGGGCGGGATTTTGCTGGCAATGATCCCGATTGTATAATCGGGAGGGAATGCCTTGAGAAAGAGAATATGGCTCTTGCGAGCATGGACGTTGATGGAAAAGAGATTTATGGCCCGGGTTTCGGGTAGTTCCTTCTTAAGCCAGTCTCGTGCCGCCGCAGCGAGCGTGTAGGTCCGCTTGCTGTTTTCAAAAGGGATGTTCAGGACCCGGATAATCTGCGGATCAGTGCCCAAGCCGATGAGGCGACGTGCGGTCCGTTCGGCGACAGGCAGGCCGCTGCTTCCGCGTGAAGACGGTTCGTCGAGGGCGACACAGAGGATGTGTCGGTAGTTCCCTTGGCGGATAACCTCGGCTGCATCCAATACGGCGAGGTTTTCTGGAAACCACGACTCGATAACCAGCACGTCGCTTTGAACCGGTTTCGTGATCGCCAGGAATCCTTCGATCAAAAAAACATAAGCCAGCCCGCTGAGTAACGCACCAAGCGCTATCAGTAAACGCCATCGATATTTTTGGAATACGGACATCGTCTGCGTATTTTTTGAGCGAGTGGCGAGGAGGCGTCAATTTCCGGCAGCAGGCTTGCTTTTCCGACCAGTGACTTTTTTCCAGAAAGCGCCCGCATATTGTCCGAGACGGTTGAAGAAAGGTTTTGGATCTCGCCAACTAAACACGGCGCAGACGGGCCTCCAAAGATACGGCCGCCAAAACGTAATCGCGTTTCGCGGCGAAAGCCGCAGCCAGAGCGGGAACGAGGAGAGATCCTTAAACTCGTCGAGCCACCAGACGTTTTTGCGGAACGATTGAGCGACGGGAATGACGCCCATTACGCGGTGCTGGTATTCGATGAGGGGAAAATTGATGCCGCAACGGGTGGCCAGCAGGTTTGAGCGGTTATAGCGGCCGTTGACCTCGAAGAACACGTAGCGATTTTTCCGGGCGTCCCATTTAAATTCGGTGCAGGAGTAGCCGCTGAAACCGACTGCCCTTAATGCCCGACGACCCAAGTCCAAGACTTCCTCGACTTGGGCGCTTCTCACCAAGCTCGGCACGCCTTCGCCGGGTGGCGACATGCGAACCTTCCGCGCGGTGAATTCGACCTTGGTTTCTCCATCGATCGCGTAGGCGTTATAGTTCACGCCCATGCGGTCGTCGCCGACGATGAATTCCTGTACCATCGTGCTAACGCCGACGCTTTGAGCTTCGGTAAACGCGGTTTCAGCTTCGCTGCGCTTGGCCACGTGGCGGAATTTAACCCCAAAGTGATCGTAGTAGAAATGGCTCTCGGTCGGCTTGACGATACAGGGATAACCCAATTGCTCAGCCGCGTCGCCCGCTTCTTTGGCCGAATTGACATAGATGGTTTGCGGCACCGGCACACCGGCTGCGCCGACAAGCTGATAGGCGACGGTTTTATCGATGAAACGTTCCACTGCCTCGGCCGGAGGACAGGCCAGTAGAAACGATTTTTCCAAAGCGGCGCGATGATGTGAAATAGCGAGCAACGAAGCATCATCGCCAGGGATTAGATAGGCCTGGCCAAGGGATCGCCCGATTTCCAGCAGGCGCGCGATGAACGCATCCGTTTCAGTGGGCTTGGGTACGCGGAAAAGACTGCAGACGTAGCGTGAGGAGTGGGCGAAGTCCGCTGAGTCGTATGAAGCGACGTGGACGGGAATGGAGGCCGCACCTAGACCCCGCGCGATTCCTAGTGAAATGACATGCCCTGACAGAATGAGGACGGGTTTCATTAACTGGTAAATTGTTTGGACCTTGAAGCTGTATCGTTCAACCGGAAATTATATTTATAGTTGGTTCAGGTCGGTCGAAGATCAACAAAGATCGAAGGACGAACTGCGGCATAGCTCACAATGAAGTTGTCTCCGCTGATGCCCAGGCGACGGATAGCTGGCTTGGATCTGTTTCGCGGTTGTAGGCCGTCCGGAATCAAGTAACGCCTCGTAAAGACAGCCGATTGTTTCAGTCAGAAGGTCCTTGGCGCGAAGGGTGGAGCGCCACCAAGGTTCGGCATGCGCCCGGGCGGCAACCAGGTTATGACGCCTATCTTTATGTCAGGCTCGAAAACTTTAGCATAGACGAGCCGACTCCGTTCACGAACGAACTAATATCAATCGCCTAAATTGCCGGGCAACCGGGCCTTTAGTTCCATCGCCAGTTTGGTCACGTTGGGCATGATCAGCATGGAGTGAGGATGCGAGGTTAGCTCGATCTGATCAATCTGTCCGGTTACGAGGCGCTTCCAGCCCATGTCTGGATCTGGGAAAAAGTTGTAGTTCTTGCGCGGTTTGAAAAGCAGAAGATGACCCTCATAGCGGCCGGGCACGTGGTCCCAACCAGCCCGGTGATTGATGTCCTGAATCGTGGCGAGCGATGATTTGCCGGTTTGAGTTGGGTTATGGTTGGAAGGAGACAGTTTGATCTTTGACGTAACTTTTAGGCGGATCAGCTCGATCAACATGCGAATCTTCTCACGGAAGTAGCCGCACTTTTCCGCAAAACGCATCTGCCGGAGGTTTTCGAAATGAAAAAAGATCTTCTGGCGGATCGAACCCAGGCGGGAAAAAAACGAGCGTTCGATATGGACCGCGTTCAGATTATAACTGTCCAGCATGGCGACCGGTCCGACGCTGTGTCCGCTGGCGCGGAGCAGTCGGGCCATTTCGTACGCGACGATGCCGCCCATGCAATAGCCACCGAGGAAGTACGGGCCCTGGGGTTGGTGGTGCAGCAGTTCATCGGTGTAGTGCCGTGCCATCTGGTCGACGGTCGTGAGAAGACTGGTTTGGCCGTCGAGGCCTTGCGATTGAAAGCCGAACACTTTGATATCGGGCATGAGTTCCCGGGCCAGTTCACGGTAAAGCAGAATATTACCGCCGGCGCCGTGGACGAGATAGAGGGCCGGTCCTTTTGCGCCGGTGTTGATGGGAACGAGGGAGTTCCAGTCGGTCTTTGCCGTCGATCGGGAATCAAGGATTGTAGCGAGTTGTTCGATACAGGGCGCCTCGAAAAGTTTTGCCAGAGGAAGGCGCTGGCCGAAGGCGGTCTCGATGTCGGCCATGAGTTTGGTGGCCAGCAGCGAGTGACCACCGAGATCGAAAAAGCTGTCGGTGATCGAGGGCACCGGTGAGTTCAGCACTTTTTCGAAGATTGCGGCGAGTTGCGTTTCCGTCGGTGTGCGCGGCGCGACAGCATCTTTTGTGATGGGCGCGGCGGTGGAGTCGGGAGCGGGCAGAGCTTTGCGATCGATTTTGCCGTTGGGGGTGAGCGGCAGGTTTTCGATGAATACAAACGCCGCGGGCAGCATGTATTCGGGCAGGTTGCCTCGCAGATGATCGCGCAGTGCGGTCGAGGTGGGCGAGGCGGCCGGGCGCGGCACAACGTAAGCAACCAACCGTTTGTCACCGGGTGTGTCTTCACGGGCGACGACGACGTTTTGTTGCACGTCTGGATGGCTGGCGAGTTGGGTTTCGATTTCGCCGAGCTCGATGCGAAAGCCTCTGATCTTCACCTGATGATCCAAGCGGCCAAGACAGTCGATATTACCGTCGGGCCGGTAACGGGCGAGGTCTCCTGTTCGGTAGAGTTTTGCGCCAGCCTTGAAAGGATGCGGTACAAACCGGTCAGCCGTGAGGTCGGCGCGGTTATGGTAACCCCGGGCGAGGCCGTCACCACCGATCAACAGTTCACCCGGTAAGCCGATAGGCAGTGGTTGTTGATGCGGATCGAGAATGTAGATTTCGGTGTTATCGATGGGGCGGCCGATGTGGATATCGGTGGCGCTTTCAACCCGGCTACAGGTGGACCAAATCGTTGTCTCGGTCGGGCCGTACATATTCCATAGTTCGGCACAGCGAGGAAGGAGTTCGGCGGCGAGATCGGTCGGCAGGGCTTCGCCGCCACACAGGGCTTTCAGCCGGGGAGATCCTTTCCAGCCGGAGGCGAGCATGAGCCGCCAGGTGGCCGGTGTGGCTTGCAGCATCGTGACGTCGTGACGTTTGATCGTGGCAAGCAAGGCATCGCCATTGCTGGCGGTTGCGGCGGTCGCGAGAATGATTTTGGCTCCAGTCGTAAGCGGGAGGTGGAGTTCGAGCCCGGCGATGTCGAAGGAGAGTGTCGTGACCGCCAACAGCACGTCATTGGCGGTGAGCCCTGGTTCGCGTCGCATCGAATGCAGGAAGTTTACGACGGCGCGGTGGGGGATCTGCACGCCTTTGGGCTTTCCGGTGGAACCGCTGGTGTAAAGGACGTAAGCGAGATGGCCTGGCTCCAGTTGTGCGGTCGATATAGCTATAGCGATTGGTTTAGGTAGCGGCTCGTCGATGAGGATGTGACTGGCGTTTGTCTTGGGCAGTGAGGCGAGGAGCGGGCGCTGGGTGATTAAGACCGATGCGTTGGAGTCCTCCAGCACGTAGGCGATGCGATCCGCCGGGTACGCGGGGTCGATTGGGACGTAGGCGCCGCCAGCTTTGAGTATTCCGAGGACGCCCACCACCATCTCCAGAGATCGTTCGACGCACAGGCCAACAAGTACGTCAGGGCCGATGCCGCGTGATCGGAGCAGAGCGGCGAGTTGGTCGGCACGCTGGTCCAGGGCGGCGTAGGTCAGGCTCTTGTCCTCGAAGACCAAGGCGATGGCGTTGGGGGTGCGCCGGGCCTGTTCTTCAAACAACTGGTGCAGGCAACGCTCGCGCGGGTAGTCGCAGGCGGTGTCGTTCCACTCGTTCAGCAGCTGACGCTTTTCGGCTTCAGTCGTGATTTGTAGCTGGTCAATGGTTATGTCGGGCTTGGCGACCATCTCTTCAATGA
>JADKHC010000033.1 GCA_016721945.1 Verrucomicrobiota bacterium
AAGGCCACGTTCGTATTTCTCTGTATCTTTCTCGCTGGCGGTGTCGCTGGCGGTTTTGTCGGTCTGCGGATCGGCCGTGACCAAGCCCTGGCAAAACCAGAACCAATAGCCCAGGCCCAAACTCCGCCGCGTCGCCCGATCGACGAATGGTCGAAACGCCTGAGAAAAGAATTCATCACCCGTCTCGGCATTACACCCGAGCAGGAGGCAAAGATTGACCCGGTTTTCCAAGCCACCCAAGCCGAGCTCCGGATTCATCGCGAACAGTTTTCTGAGCAGATAAATGTAGTCCTGCAGAAGCTGGACAGCCAGCTCATGGCTCTGCTCACCGACGAGCAGAAACCCAAATACGAACTGCTGATAAAGGAACGTCAGGAGCGGAAAAAGAAGATGGAGGCCGAGCGTGGCTTTGGGCATGGCGACCATCGTTCAAAGCCGGACGGCCCTCCGCCGCCGCCACCTTTTGGGGATAAATTTTCACCACCACCGCCTCCTCCGCCGATAACGGCCCGCAGCCATCTGTGTCGGCAGGGCAGTAACGCGTCAGTAGAAGGTGGAGCCCGTTGTCCCAAACGGGCTGGTTTGAGAGGTAACTTCGATCAAGCCCGATGGGACATCGGGCTCCACCTCCTGCACGCCGCTCCACACTGGAGGTCCTGCTTCAACTACGTCGTTACGCTAAGCCGTAACCATTCAGTTGAGAGCCACAGATGAACACCGATGAGCACAGATAGGGGCTGAAACAACGTCAGGGTTTTGGCGATCTGATCGCTCACTGTCTGGTTAAACAGGAAACTTCTCGCACTGCGTTAAAACAATCCTCCGGGGAATCTGTGTATTTCAGTGTGCATCGGTGGCTCCATTGTATGGATACGGCTAAGAGCAGGGAAATGCCTGTGCAGGAAACACCATGAATGGGTGGCCTTTTCAACGCTTGCGAGCGAGCGGGGGAATTGGTTCGATCCGCGCATGGCTTCTTCGTTAACCGGCAAGAAAATCGTCCTCGGTGTGACTGGTTCGATCGCGGCGTATAAAGCCGCTGACCTCGTCAGCCAGCTGCGTAAACGTGGCGCCGAGGTTTTTCCCGTGATGACGACGGCGGCGCAAAAATTTATCACGCCGCTTACACTCCAGACGCTCGCGCGTAATCCCGTCGCGGCGGATTTGTGGAACGAAGGCAACGGCTGGGAGCCGGGCCATGTCGAGCTGGCTGACAAAGCTGACCTGCTGCTCGTTGCACCCGCCACGGCCGATGTGATCGCGCAATTCGCGCACGGGCTTGCGCCGGATTTTCTGAGTTCGCTTCACCTCGTCTGCCGCGCGCCGGTGCTGATCGCTCCGGCGATGAACGGGAAAATGTGGTTCCATCCGGCGACGGTGGCGAATGTATCCACATTACAAGCACGCGGCGTCGAGTTCATCGGACCGGAAGAAGGCCTGCTCGCCTGCGGCTACGAAGGCATCGGCCGCCTCTGGCCAGTTGAAGGGATTATCGAGCGGGTGGAGAAGATACTGGGGAAGGAGTGAGCGTACGTCCTTTAATGTGATACTGCATGCGGACCAAAGATCTTTGCTAAATCAATATGGATAAAATCACGACCATTGTATGTGCGCTCGCGATTGGCGGTATTGTATGGTTTTTTGTGGCACCTAAACCCTCCTTGGCGGTTCCTGATCCAATGCCGAAGAGTGAGGAGGAAGCAGAAGATAAGCTTCCGAAAGGCCCGATTTTGTACGTGGTGGTCGATTTCGATGGAGCCTATGTCGACACGCAGCGGATTGATTTTAGCATCGCGAAGCAGGTGATTTCAACGCTCGTGCGGGACAGGAAGATTAATACCATGGTTGTATATGGCACCGATCTCGCCCGGCATGGAGATGTTGTCAGTGTCTATACAGGTATCGAGCCGGGACTCCTGCGGTGGAAAGCGATTTCGTCGCAGACGCTTCCCTCTGGCTCTCGAAAACCTGCAACTGGATTCCTGAAACCACAATGCTGTCACAGTATTGACGTCGATAATCACGTGGCGCCTGAAGCGGTTGAGGAGCCCGAGGAAGTAAAAGCGATCAGCTCGACGAATGGTGCCAAGCCAGTCTCAGCGGCACCTTAAATCAGTGGTACGAGTTTAACCCTAAAGCTCTTATTCATCGGGTTTTTCGATCCTGCATCGCAGGAGGTGATGCGGGTTAATCGCGATGGTTTGAACGAATCGTCGGTATAAAACTGTGGACACAATTCTCTGTACTGCCTCGGAACTGCCCCGTAGCCATTCACATCTTTGTCTCTGCCAACTTGATCAGGTAAACATTCCCGTCGCCGTCGCGGGAGCTGGTGAGGAGGATGTAGCTGTCGTCGGGTGAGAAGCGCGGGTGTGGGTGCCAGTATTTTTGCGCGAAGGAACTTTCGTGTTTCCACAAGTGGCGGCCGTTGCGTTTCCCTTCGTGCGAAATTGTGGCGAAAAATAGTTGTTGCGGGAGAGGCAGAGCTGCCCACTGTCCGCCTTGGCCAGGTGCCATGCATGGGCAGGCGCGTGAACTCCGCCAGGACCGGAAGGTAGCAACGGCAACGACGTCCTCCTAGTGCCGTGGAGTGCCTGGCCACTTTATTTTCCAGCGAAGAAGGCGAGGAGGGAGGAATTTATGTGGAACTCAGGAAATCAGGAACGGAATGAACAGGGGGAATTATTGATGTATCCGTAGCTCCCCAGTATGTCCCTGATTTCCTGAGTTCCCCATAACACATTCCTCATTGGTCCTTTGACTTTTCAGTTGCACACGGCGCGAGCTCGCTTGGACTAGCGCGCAGTGTCTTCCGGTTACCAAGTCATTGCCCGCAAGTGGCGTCCCCAAACCTTCGACGATCTCGTCGGGCAGGACCATGTGGTGCGGACTTTGAAAAACGCCATCGGGCGCAACCGCATCGCTCACGCCTATTTGTTCGTCGGGCCTCGTGGCACGGGTAAAACTTCGACGGCGCGTATTTTTGCCAAGGCGCTCAACTGCACCGATGGCCCGAACGCAAACTTCGATCCCAACGACCCGGTCGTGAAATCCATCGCCGAAGGTACTTCGATGGACGTGATCGAGATCGACGGCGCATCGAATAACTCCGTCGACCAGATCCGCGATTTGCGCGACGACGTCCGCTACGCGCCGACTCAGGGCAAGTTCAAAGTCTACATCATCGACGAAGTGCATATGCTCTCGACAGCGGCGTTCAACGCGCTGCTGAAAACGCTCGAGGAGCCGCCACCGCATGTGAAGTTCGTCTTCGCGACGACCGACGTGCAAAAAGTGCTGCCGACGATCCTGTCGCGTTGCCAACGTTTCGACCTGAAACCGATTTCGCCCGAGCTGATCGTGCAACGGTTGAAGCAGATCGCCGTTGAGGAGAAAATCCAAGTAACCGACGCCGCGCTCGCCTGCATCGCCCGCATGGCCGACGGCGGTATGCGTGACGCCCAGTCGATCTTCGACCAGATGATTTCGTTCTGCGGGGCCGAGATCGGCGAGCCCGATGTGCTTGACGTGTATGGATTGGTTGCGGCGGAGAAAATCGCTGCGCTGGCCGGTGCGCTCGCTGCGGGCGATCACCGAGCGCTCGTCGCGATTGTAGACGAATGCGACCAAAGTGGACGCGATCTCGTGCGCTTGCTCGCTGACCTCCAGGCATTGGTTCGGCAAGCGCTTCTCGACGCGATCGCCAAGGGCGGACGCAGCGACCAACTCGGCGGAAATGTGATGACGACCGAGCAGATCACGCGCTTGCTCGACGGACTACGCGAAGGCGAGGGAAGCGTGAAGCTCGGGCTATCCGAGAAAATCAATTTCGAAGTGACGTTGCTCAAAGCGGTCGAAGCCAGCCGCTCGCGGGCGATCGATAGCTTGATCAAAGAACTGTCGGCGTTGGCCGATGAGGCACCCGAAAGTGCCGCCGCTGATAGCGAAAAAAAAAAGACCTGATTACGGAGCTTGAGTCGCGACTGATCGCGGCGCTGGAGGAAAACCAGAAGGCAGAGACAGAAGCAGAAGCCAGAAGCCAGCGGCCTGATGATGGAAGCCTGAAACCGGAAGCCGTAAGCCAGACATCAGAAACCAGAAGCCAGAAGCCGGAGGTCAAAGCCGAACCAACTGAAGATGCGGGCGAAGACGCCGAGATCGCTACGACGAGCGAATCCGTTGCGTCGAACGAAAACGCGGCGCCGCCTGCGCCTGATGATGAAGGCTATGTCTGGCCCGAAGGCACCGAGGCTGCGACTGAAGCCGCCGTGCAAAATGGCTCCGCGCCCGAGGTGGTGACAGCCCCGCTGCCGTCGTTGGATGAATTGATTCAACGCATTCCGAGCGGAGTGCGCGATACGCTCGATGAACTTTTCCGCGTAAAGTTTGTCTCGGTAAAACGAACCAATCCATCATCACTGAAAAGTTAAGGTCGAAAAATGTCTACTATTGTTAGGGCAGATGAGTTTATATCAAGTGGTGGTGGCTTCCGATTCAGACTAAACGTTTTCAAACATCAATTTTGCAGCGAATGAAAAAGCCGAACCAGTCACGACCTTTAAAGCGGGCCGAAGGATCTTGAGATGAGCCGTGACCAGCCGAGATGGGATGTTATGGTTTCCAATGCTGGTAATCGATTGGGCTACAGTCTTCTTCGCAGTCTTGCCCGCAGTGGCTTGAAGGTCGGTCTTGGGGTAGATTCCAATTCAGGCATGGGAGTCTATTCGCGGTATTGTGCGGGGAACTACAGACATCCCTCTCATACCCGGGACCCACTCGGGTTTATGGCCGCTCTGGGGGAAACGATTCACGCTCGGCGTCCCGCCGTCTACATGCCGGCCGATGAAGACGCCTTCGTAGTCGCTGAGCATGGAAATTTGCTGCGAGATTATCCGGTTCGCACCGTGCTGGCACCGATTGAAACGCTGCGGCGACTGGATGATAAATTCGAGTCACTACAGCTGGCCCAGAGTCTTGGCATTCCGACACCGACAACAATAAAGCCGACGACTTTGGGAGAAATCGAAGCGTTTGCGCGGGAATACCCCGGACCTTTGGTATTAAAAATCAAACGGTCGTCGGGTGGTCGGGGTGTTTTCGTGCTCCAGCCTGGGCACCTAAACGAGGGATTGCAGAAGGCTTTTGCACGTTCAGGAAAAGGCTTTGGCGACTTCGTAATTCAAGAATTCGTTCGAGCACCCGGCTACGCGGTTTCGATGCTCTTTGATCACGGTGTGCCCAAGGCAAGCTTCACCCATCGACGATTGCGCGAGCTGTCGCCACTCGGAGGCCCCAGTACTTTGCGGCAGAGCATTCGCCAGCCTGCACTCGAAGCTCATGCGGAACGTTTGCTGCGACAAGTCGGTTATCACGGCGTGGCTATGGTTGAGTTCAAGTACGACGAAGCTACGGGCAATAACTGGTTCTTAGAGGTAAATCCGCGTTGGTGGGGTTCGCTTGCACTGGCGACCCAATCCGGTGTGGATTTCCCGATGCTCTTATACCGGCTGGCCTTAGGCGAAAACCTTCCACCGCAGCCGGATTACAGGGTCGGTGTGACAGTTCGGTGGCTGCTGGGCGATCTCCGGGCCGTCCAAAACCAATTTAAATCTACAGGAAGACTGCCGCGATATCGGGATATTTGCCCCAAAGTTGATGGTTATGACGACGCCTTTTTCGATGATCCTTTGGCTCTAGCGGCTGAGCTAGCTCTGCAATTGAAGAAAGCGATATTCTCTAAGCGAGACCTGCATTCAGGCCCTCGCTAATGAGTGATCGTGTTCAACTTCAAAAAACCCTATGAGCCTCGTCCTATTCGATTTCGATGACACGGTGACGATGCTCGATTCCACGCTCCTGCTAGGGGTGTTTGTCGCGAGGAAACGCGCGGCGCGTCATCGAATTTTGCTGCTGGTTGCGGCGTTGTTGCTCGCCCGATTTCGCCTTGTCTCAAACACGGGGTTAAAGCGCGTGTTCGCGGGGTTAGTGGGCGGACAAACAGCCAGCCAACTCCAGCTTTTGGCGCGTGAGTTTTATGATGATTGGCTTAACACCATTGCTGATGATGAGATCCTCGATGCATTGCGGATGCACGTGCTCAACGGAGATCGCGTCTTCCTCGTCTCGGCTAATTTCGATTGGCTGCTTGAGCCACTGGCCGACCGCTGGTCGCTTGCGGGTGTGATTGCGACTCAAACAGAATACCGTGCAGGGGTTTGTACGGGTGGAATTATCGGTACGGCCTGCCATGGCACCGAGAAACTTCGCCGCGTTGTTGACCATTTCGGGGAAGCGACTTTGGAGCAGGCAATCGCGTACGGGAATAAGGACGATGCTCCGCTGCTTGAGGCGGTGCAAACTGGCTACCTGATCCGCCGCACCAAGCCGTCGTTCCCCATGGGGTTATTGCGACGGTATTCCCATGTGCTTTCAGGAAAACTCAGCCAAGCCGAACTTTTAGCTGCACCTAAGATCGATCTTTTACCGACTTCGCGTTGTTCGGTTAAAACCGTGATCACCTGATAAACCCCATGCCATTTTTCAGCGTCATCATACCTGTTCACAATCGGCCGATCCTAGTACGGCAGGCGATAGATTCTGTCCTCGCCCAGACCTTCACGGAACGAGAGATCATCGTCGTGGACGATGCGTCGACCGATAACACGCCAGAAGTGCTGCGCTCCTTCGGTAGCGAAATCAGGGTCGTCACTTTGGCGGAATCGGGCGGTTGCGAAGTTGCACGTAACGCTGGCGGTGCGGTCGCGCGCGGACGGTACCTGGCATTTCTCGACAGCGATGATCTGTTGTTTCCGTGGGCGCTTGACACTTATCATTTCATTATCGCCAAAACTCAGGAGCCTGCGCTGTTGGTTTCCAGATTCGACTCGTTCGCAGGCGAACGGCCCGCGCTCGCTTCGAGCACGCCAGGCGACACCGTCGAGGTGGTCGTTTTTAGCGACTATCTCGCGCGCGACCGCAACATCCCATCGACCGCCAGCATGATCGTGGTGAGGCAGGATGTTTATAGTAATGTCGGCGGATGGCGCCAAAGCACGACCACCACCTTTAACGGTTCCGATCACGATTTTTTGCTGCGAGTTGGCTGTCATGGACCCGCGGTGCTGCTCGAACGACCCTGTACGGTGGCCTACCGCTTGCATCCGAGTAATTCGATTCGTGACCTCCGCCGGGTGGTCGAAGGGATTATCCGGTTGATCGAGGCAGAGCGGCACGACGCATATCCCGGCGGTCGACAACGTCGCCTGGATCGGCGCGCGATGCTCGGCAATCAGACCTATTGGTGGAGCCGTTGCGCATTTCTACAATGGCAGCCATGGCTCGCGATCCGGCTCTTGTTTGCCGGTTGTGATATGTTGTGGGCAAGAGTGGTGAAAAAGTTGCGGACTAGGGGTCGCGCGAGCATACCTACAACGAGATTGCAGCGGAACGCGCCAGTAAACCCTAGTTGGTAGAAATCCATGCCACGATTTAGCATCATCATCACCTGCTACAACCAGGGCGATTTCATCAAGGAAGCAGTCGAGTCTGCCTTGACCCAAACCTGCCGTGATCGGGAAATCATTGTCGTTGATGATGGCTCCTCCGATGGATCGAGACGCGTGCTGGAGCGTTACGCAGAGACGATCACGCTTGAGTTAAATGCAACCAACGGAGGCGCGGTCGCTGCACGCAACCGAGGTGCGGCAATTGCACGGGGAGACTACTTGGTCTTTCTCGATGGCGATGACCGATTATTGCCGTGGGCGCTGGACGTTTATTGCCGGGTTGTGGAGCGAAAAAAAACCAAGTTGATTCTGGCAGGGATGATCTATTTCAGCGGTTATCCGCCTGCCGAGGCGTTGTCGAAACGACCCGAGGAAATCAAACTGGTCGAGTACGCGGATTACTTCAAAAAAGATCGTGCGTACCGGGCGAGTGCCAGCGCGATGGTGATCGATCGCGAGACTTTCAATTTGGTTGAAGGGTGGACCGCAGGGACGTTTCCAGCCGATGATCAGGATCTGCTCTTCAAACTCGGTTGCTCTGGACCTGCGGTTCAAGTTCTGACGCCCGAAACCTCGGCTTACCGACTGCACGCGAATAACACCACGCGTAGTATCTTGTCGTTGGTTGAGGCTTCACACTGCTTGTTGAAGCGGGAAAAAAACGGTCAGTATCCTGGAGGTCGGTGCCGTCGCTTCGACCGGCGCGCGGCGATGGGCGGATTTCTTTTCTTCATGGCAACACAGACATGGCGAAACCAACTCCGTAGAGACTCGCGCAAGCTTTTGGCGGCGGGCTGGCGAATGATTTTTGCCGCGATTTTGCGCAGAATTACCGTCCGCTTACTTGGACGGAATCGGCGAACCGAGGTCTTACGCTTTGACAGCGGAAGCGGTGCGCATGAGTAAATGTTGCAGGCGTTGCTAAACGCTCATTCGTTCCAAACTTCACCGCAGTCGCGACGTCCGGTGGTGCTGAGGAGGTAAACATAGCCTTCGACCGCGAGCGTGTCTTCTAGCGGTAGCAATAGGATCGGCACACGTTTGTACATGCCGTGGGCGACGTCCTCGAGTTGGTCGAGAGCGGGCAGGCGAGCAGCTTCGATTTCCCAGATTTCGCCTTCGATTGAGCGGCCGTTTTGAGGGGCTTCGATCATCGCGGGGTAACTGCTCAGCGCATAGAGTCGGTAGAGCGGTTGCGTGTGCGCGAGGGTGACGAATTTTTGGCCAGCGAGCAGGCTGTGGTTGCTGCCGCCTCGTTTGAGGGTGCCGTAGACGAAAATTTTATGCTTCATAACTGGTTATTGAAGCAGGCGTAGCAGGAAGCGTGCGGGCCGTTACGATGGCGGCAATGTGGCGGGCATGATTTCGATGACGACGGCCGTGGTGTTGTCGCGTCCGGACTCGGCGACGGATTCTTCGACGAGGAGACGGGCGAGATCGTGGGTGGAAGCGGTTGTGCGCAAGAGCTCTTCGATGCGTTTGTCCCAGAGTCCGTCGGTAAGTCCGTCGCTGCAAATCAAGAAGCGGTCTCCGGGTTGGCAGCCGACGGCGCCGATGTGCGGGTCGATGATCTGATTGCCTGCACCTAGGGCTTGGTTGAGGGAGTTGCGCTGCGGATGGGTGCGAGCTTCGCGTTCGTTGATGCGGCCTTTGCGGCGTAGCCAGCCGACGTGGGTGTGATCGTGGGTGAGCTGGGTGAAGTCACCGATCTTGGGAAGGTAATAGATGCGGCTGTCGCCAATGTGGCCGAAATACATCCACTCCGGGGTAAACCAGCAGAGGCTTAGCGTGGCGCCCATGCCTGAGCACTCTTCGTAGCACTGGCCGAGTTTGATCATCTCGTTATGAATGGCGGTGTACAACTCGGGCAGGATGTCGGCGAAATCACTGCCGAGTCCGCGGGCGCCCATGCGAAAACTGCGTGGAAGGAGCTTCGTGATTTTTTCGACGGCTATCTTGCTGGCAAACTCGCCGGAGTTGGCACCGCCCATGCCGTCGCTGATAGCGAAGACGAAGTCCATTGCAGCCAGCGGAGCCTCGCCGATTTTACCCAGGTAGTTGACGTGGTGGCCGTCAAAGGTGAGCGCGAGAAAGGAGTCCTCATTGTTCTTCCGGAAGCGACCGCAGTGGGTCATACCCGACCAGACGAGCTGGGTGGTTGCTGGCGATTGGTTGTGGGAGTGGAGGGCTGGATCAGACATGCGGGAACTACTGGGCGGCGGAGGGTTTTAAGGAAGGCTGGCCGGGTTCGTCTAGTAGGGTGGCGAACTCGAAATCGATCAGGCAAAAGCGGCCGTCGGCGATGCGGTAGGTGACATTACGCAGGAATGGGTCTTCGTGGCGTACGCCGAATGTTTCGAGTTCGGTGTAGAGTTCTTTCATGCGATCCTCGCCAAGATGGTCGACGCGTGTGCCACAATTAGAGGTCACGATTTTAAGGATTTCAGGATCAACGCTGAGGAGCTTTGGGACGAAGTCGCAGCCGCGTGCTTCGAGATAGCGGAGGACGCGCACTTCGTGTTCGAAACGTTCTTTGGCGAGATGGCCTTTGAAGATTTTATGCACCAAGCCGTCGTAGCCGATTCTGACGAGGGCTCGCGGCGTGTCTTTAACTTGTTGCATGAGTGGGTTCGAAAAGTGAGCGATTTTGAGCGGCAAGCCGAGCGACAAGCGCGGATCGGTGGCCAAAATTTGGCAAGTTAGGCGATTTGCGCGGAAATTTAAGTATGAATTATATTTCTAGATCGCACTGGCATATGTCATGCTGATACTATGCGCAGTTTTCATGAGTGAACGATGGCGATAAAAAATCCTCGCGGTCACTTAAGCAAACCCTCTACTCAACAACCTCCCTCTTATGGCCAAATACAAACTGGAATACATCTGGCTCGACGGCTACCAACCCCTGGCAAGCCTTCGCAGCAAAACTCAGATCAAGGACTTCGCTAGCTTTCCGAAGCTCGAAGAACTTCCCAACTGGGGCTTCGACGGAAGTTCGACCCAGCAGGCCGAGGGCAAAAGCTCGGATATCGTGTTGAAGCCGGTCGCCGTTTATCCCGACAGCTCCCGCAAGAACGGCGTCCTCGTCATGTGCGAGACGTTCCTTCACACGGGCCAAGCCCATCCATCGAACTCGCGTGCGACGATTCCGGATGATGCTGATACTTGGTACGGTTTCGAGCAGGAATATTTTCTCTATCAAGATGGTCGTCCTCTCGGTTTCCCCGTGGACGGTTATCCCGCCCCTCAGGGTCCGTACTACACCGGCGTTGGTTACAAGAACGTTGGTTCGGTTGCCCGCGAGATCGTTGAGAAGCACATCGACCTGTGTCTCGATGCCGGCATCAACATCGAAGGCATCAACGCCGAAGTCGCCAAGGGCCAGTGGGAATTCCAGATCTTCGGCAAGGGCTCCAAGAGCGCTGCTGATCAGATGTGGGTTGCTCGTTACCTTTTGACCCGCCTTTGCGAAGAGTTCGAGATCGACATCGAATGGCGCTGTAAGCCCATCCTCGCTCCCTTTAACCAGCCGCTCGATTGGAATGGTTCGGGCATGCATGCCAATTTCTCGACCAAGCACATGCGCGAAGTCGGTGGCAAGGAGTACTTCGAAAAACTCATGGCGGCTTTCGCGAAGAACGTGGACGAGCATATCGCGGTTTACGGTCCGGAGAATCACCTTCGCCTCACCGGTTTGCACGAAACACAGGCTATCGACAAGTTCTCGTACGGTGTTGCCGATCGTGGCGCTTCGGTGCGTATCCCGCACAGTTTCGTCAACAACGGCTACAAGGGCTACCTCGAAGACCGTCGTCCGAATTCCGCTGCCGACCCATATCTGGTCGCTGGTCGTATTCTCAAGACGATCCTCAGCGTCCCAACCAAGTAAGCGAGCGCGGCGCACCTGCGCTTCCGTTTTTGCTCTTTCAAAGCGCCACCTTTCCGGTGGCGCTTTTTTTTGCTCAGAGATTGCCCTTCAAAGTTAGCGATAGCGGATCAATCGATAGCCAAGGCCTCTTGAGCGACCGTCCAATTAACGTGCAGTCGTTACCGTACTCATGGCGCCAGTTAGCATCTGATGTACTGCGCCCAGGAGAGCGCCTTTGGTGAAGGGTTTCGCGAGGAAGGCGGCTTGCTGTGACTCGAGTTCTGCGCGTGGCACCTCGTTCTCCATCGAGCCGCTGATCGACAGGATTGGTATATCCTTGTTGATCCGGCGCAGGGTCTGGATGCAGGAGACTCCGTTCAAGTGTGGCATCTGAAGGTCGACGATGACTCCGGCGAGGTCGTTCTGATTGACGGCAAATTTCGACAATGCGTCCGCGCCATCGTCGGCGGTGATGACACGATAGCCGAAAGCTTCGAGCGCGGTTTTCACGATTTCCCGAACCATTCGCTCGTCATCAATGATGAGTATTTGCTGGCCGTTGCCACGAGGGAGTTGGAGCTGTGCAGGCTCAGGCGTGACCTCCAGGTCGTTACAGCCTGGGAGAAAAATGTGGAAGCTCGTGCCGGTCCCCAGCGTGCTCTCCACATTGAGGAATCCGCCGTGCTCGCGTACGACCGATTGCACTGTGGCGAGTCCCAGGCCGGTGCCCTTGCCGGGTTCCTTGGTGGTGAAGAATGGATCGAAAATTTTTTGTTTTAATTCAGCGCTCATGCCGGTGCCTGTATCCGAAACACTGAGACAGACATATTCCCCGGGTTGTGCCTCGCCGTGCAGGCCGGCGTAGGCTTCGTCGGCCGAGAAATTTTTAAGGGCGATCGTGAGCGCGCCACCGGCGGGCATGGCATCGCGAGCGTTTACGCACAGATTCATCAACAACTGGTGCAGCCGGGTCGCATCGCCGATCACAGACCAGAGATCTTCCGTATAAGTGCTGCGAAGGCGGATGGATTTTGGGAATGTTTCTCGCAACAGGCTCACCAGTTCTTTCACGAGATGCTCGATTCGAAAGGGCTGACGTTCGCCCTCGCTGCCACGCACAAACATCAGCACCTGTTTGACCATTTTAGAACCTCGATTGGCACTGGTTAGCATGATTTCAGCCATCCTCGCCGAATCGGGGTTCGTTGCTTCTTCGGTCAGCAACTGCGCGGTCATGAGCAGCGGCGTGAAGACATTATTGAGGTCGTGCGCGATGCCGCTAGCCAGAGCGCCTACGCTTTCCAAGCGCTGAGCGCGCAAAAACTGGGCTTCAATTAGCTTTCGTTCACTGATGTCGGTTTCGACGATCAGGATGGCCGATTTATCGGGCATGAAGGTCCAGCGAGATTCCACAATGCGTTCTTTGCCTGAGCGGTGTTGGTGGATGAGTTCGCCCATCCACTCGCCGTTATGAAGAGTGCGCTCCAACGCCTTGGCCTCGGTTTCGGTGTTGGTATGAAGGATGTCTGTAATCGACTGGCCGATGGCGTCGATTTTCGAAAAACCGTAGAGGCGCTCAGCACTTAAATTCCAATAGAGAATTTGTCCTTCGAGATTGCGGACGAAGATGGCGTCACGCGATTTGTCGAGCAGGGCGGCTTGCTCGCGGACTTGCGCTTCGGATTCCTGGCGCGAGAGAATTTCTTTGCGCAGTGTTTCGTTGGTTCGGAGGAGTTCGGCGGTGCGCGCGATGACTTTTTTTTCCATTTCGGCGCGGGCGCTTCGCAGCTCTTGTTGCAAGGCGTGGTTTATCAGCGCCATCTCGATGCAAATGTGGAGCTCCCGTTCTTTGAACGGTTTTAAAAGATAACTCGCAGGGTGCGTTATCTCCGCGCGCTGCAAGGTGTGTTCGTCGGCATTGGCGGTGAGATAAATGATCGGTATTTCATTCTGCAACCGGATGCGCCCGGCTGCGGCTATGCCGTCCATTTCTCCCTGCAGGCAGATGTCCATGAGGGCGACGTCGGGTTTATGCTGGGCGGCCAGATCGAGAGCTTGTTCGCCGGAGGATGCGAGGATGCAATCGAATCCCAGTTTTTTTAGACGCCGCTCAAGATCGAGTGCGACGATCATCTCGTCTTCGGTGATCAGGATTTTTGTCGGTGTTTTCATGGTCGGTGCTGTTCTTTGCGGATATATTCCTGGAGACGGATGATAAAGCGGGTGCCGTTTTCGCGTTTCACTTCGAGGGTGCCGCGCAACTGTTGCACGAGCGTATGCACGAGTTGCATGCCGAGCGATTTGGTCTTCCTCAAATCGAGGTCTGGCGGAATGCCCCGGCCGTTATCCGCCACTTCCAGCTGCAAATGTCCGTCTGCGAGTGCTTCGAGCGAGAGCGTTACCTGCCCCGGGCCGCCTTTGGGGAAGCCGTGTTTGTAGGCGTTGGAGACGAGTTCGTTAATGATGAGGCCGCACGGTATGGCAGTGTCGATGCCGAGGTGGACATCGGCGCTTTTTAGGACGAAGGAAATGTTGCGGGTATGTGCACCCAGGATGGAGGCAAGGTTTTCGGTGAGGTCGCTCAGGTAATCGGTGAAGTCTATGCGCGAGAGGTCGTTCGATTGATAGAGTTTTTCATGTACGAGTGCCATCGATGCTATGCGATTTTGCGACTCGATGAACATGGTTCGCGCGGTCTCGTCCTGAAGGTGGTCCAGTTGCAGGTTTAGCAGACTGGAGACGATCTGCATGTTGTTTTTCACCCGGTGGTGGATCTCCTTCAACATGACCTCTTTTTCCTTGAGGGCATTTAGGACGAATTGCTCGGCTTCGATCCGATCTGTGATGTCGCGGCAGACGCAGACTAGGCCGCCGCCTTCGATTTGTGTGAGCGAAACTTCCTCTGCAAAAGTGCTGCCATTGCGCCGGGTGGCGGTGACGGTGCCGCGCCATTTACCGGTTTTAGCTAGTTCAGCATGGGCTTCGTTGGTAAAGCGGGCGAGTTCGCTATCCGAATACAGTGGTTGCCAGTCCCGGCCGATCAATTCATCGGGGTGGCTGTAGCCAAACATCTCGACATGCGTCTGGTTCAGGTAGGTGTACCGGCCGGAGTCGTCGAGCAGGGCCACGCCGTCGATCGCAGCTTCGATGGCGATGCGTTGTTTTTGCAGCGCTTCATCGGCCTGCTTGCGCACGGTGATGTCATTGAGTGTGCCGGCTGTACCTGTGATCTGGTTGTTGGCATCGAAGACGAGCCGTGCGAAAATCTCGACCCAGCGGAAACCGCCAAGTTTAGTGATATAGCGCACCTCGTGGCGGCAGTATTCTTTTTTCCGCTCGATCAAGGGCTGAAGGAGCTGGTTATTACGCTCGCGATCGTCGGGATGGACGTAGCTGAGGTGTAGTTTGCCGACACTCTCTTCGATGGAGTAACCGGTAATCTCTTGCCACGCAGGATTGAGGAATGTCCAGAGTCCATCCACGTTGGTTTGGAACACGACTTCGTTGAGACTGGTGACGACCGAACGAAAGCGTTCCTCGCTGATTCGTAGTGCGGCACTGGTTTCCCGGTCGTGGATCACCGAGCCGAGCACACGTGCGGCGGAGCGTAATGTCTCGATTTCGACGAACCCCCAGGCAGTGGTGCGCTGGGCACTGCCTAGAGAGAGAGAGCCCCAGAAGTGTCCCTCATTGGTAAATACTGGCAGGAGTAGAAGGGTGTGAATGTCGAGCGACTGAAGGAGATGTTGTTCCTCTACGTTGCAGTCGACGGAACCTTTTTGCAGTACGCGTCCTTGGCGCAGCTGGACTGGTTTCGGCCAGCCGCAGGCGGTGTCCCAGGTCATGGTCCGTAGTCGGGTCTGATTTTCCGGAGGCAGGTTTGGGTTCGACCAGAGTTTGGCTGGAACCAACCGGCTAGCTTGGTCGGGCGTGGAGAGTTCATACCAGAGGCAAACATGGTCGCTGCCTGTGGCTTCACCGATTTGTTCCAATACGGCTGGTAGTGAGGCGGCGAGGTTAGGCTCGTTTAACAGGGTTTCTGCGGCAAGGTTCACACCCTCGAGAATGGCGTCGCGTTGGCGCAGAGCGTCGTCTGCTTCTTTGCGCGCGGTAATGTCAGACTGGATACCGATGTAGTGCGTGGTTTCGCCCTTGGCGTCGCGAACTGGCGCGATGTGGAGTTCGTTCCAAAACGGTCGACCATCTTTTCGGTAGTTACGCAGCACTACACGGCAGCTTTGTTTCTTTCTCAACGCAGAGCGGACGGTTAAGAGAGCGGGTTGGTCGTGGTCGTTTTTTTGCAGGAACCGGCAGTTATGACCAATGCTTTCCTCGACGCTGTATCCGGTTATCCGCTCGAAAGCAGGATTTGCCATGATGAGCGGGTTGTCGGGCAGACGCGCGTCGGTGATGACGATACCATCACTGGAGGCGTTCAAGGCCAGGCCCATGAGGCGGAGCTGCTCGGTTTCTTTTTGTCGGAGCTGAATCGCGTGCCGTAATTCCAGCTGGGCAACGGCCTGACGGCTGAGTGTGCGCAACGCCGTGATCAGCTCAGGGCGTGGCTCATGGGGTTTGCGGTCGAGTACACAAATGGTGCCCAGAACTATGCCATCGGGCGCGAGAAGGGGCGCGCCTGCATAGAAGCGAAGGCCGAATTCTCCCGTGACACAAGGCAGGTTGCGAAAGTGTTCGTCCACGCTGACGTCGGGTAGGACAAGCTCGTGGCCGCCGTCCGAGCGTACAAAGTCGCAGAGCGAGTGGTCTGCCGGTACATCTTGGGGTGTGATGCCATGGCTGGCTTTAAGCTTTAGCTGGTCGTCGCATACCAGATTGATCATCGCCACCGGTGCCTGGCAAATCTGGGCGGCGAGCTGGGCAATTTCATCAAAGGCGAGCTCCGTGGCTACGCTCGGGGTGTCCTGTTTGAGCAATACCTGCGGGCTCAGTTCCTCATTACTCGACGCAGTGTACTGGTTCATTGAATACGTACCCCGTCTACGAGGAGGCTGGCCGGGATTTTGTCGGTCGCGGCAGGTTCACTATCCCACATGCATGTAGTTTGGGCCGACACAGAGGCCGGCCTGAGGAGACGAACAGGCATGTTACTTTATCGGCTGTTTTAAGCCGGGCCTAAGTCGTTTTAACCAGTGCCGTTAAGCAGGACTTTAGCCAGTAAAGCTTGGAGCTCAACCCTATCCATGTTTTATGGTCCGGGGAGATCGACCCAAAGATCAAAGAAAAACCTGCTGCCGACTCCCTCTTTGGTTTCCATTCCGATGTGTCCACCCATCAGCGCGATGAGGTGTGACGCGATTGAAAGCCCCAGTCCGACACCTCCGTGGCGACGGCTATGCGAGCTGTCTGCCTGAACGAAAGGTTCGAAAACAACTTTTTGCTTATCCTCCGGGATGCCGCAACCGGTGTCGCGCACGGAAAAGGCCAGATGCGCGCGGTCGTTTTCACGAGCGAGCTGGGCGACCTTGATTTTGACCTCTCCTTGATCGGTGAACTTGATCGCGTTGCTCACCAGATTTACCAAGACCTGTCCGACGCGGGTATGATCGGTCACGATATATTCGGGCACGCTTTCCTCGACGTTCCACGAAAGATTTAGCTGTTTTTCTTTTGCCCGCAGCGCGAGCGGTTTAAGGAAACACTCAAGCTGCTCGCGCACGGAAAATGCGGTGGGCGAAAATTCCATCGTGCCGTTTTCGATGTTTGAATAGTCGAGCAGTTCGTTGATGAAAGTGAGCAGAGATTCGCCAGAAAGTTGTGCCACGCGGAGGTATTCGAGTTGTTGTTGGGTCGGCGAGCTTTCCTGTAAAATATCCAACATTCCCAATATGCCGTTCATCGGGGTGAGAAACTCGTGGCTGATGGTGGCAAGGAATTCATTTTTCGCGCGGTCGGCACTTTGGGCGATGACTTGGGTGGCGCGCAGATCGGCCAGAGTTTTTCGGTGCTCACGCAGCTCGTTTTGAAGCGCTGTGTAGCTGGCGGCTAGTTCGGCAGTGCGTTCCTCGACGCGCTGTTCCAGCTTGTCGTTGGCTTCGCGCAGCTGCCGGGACGTGTTGTGATGGAATAATGCCATCTCGATGCTGAACTTGAGCTCACGTTCCTTGAATGGTTTTAGCAGGCAGCTGAAGGGATGGGTCGCGCCAGCACGTTCCAACGTCTGCGGATCGGCGTTTGCCGTGAGAAAGATAACCGGTACGTCAAAGTTGTCGCGGATTAGCCGGGAGGTTTCGACACCGTCCATTTCGCCGTGGAGTATGATGTCCATCAATACGAGATCGGGACGCTTATCTTCCACCTGCAAGAGGGCGTCATCGCCAGACGAGGCGATACCGACGATCTCATAGCCCAGATTTTTCAAGCGAACTTGAAGATCGAGGGCCACAATCAGCTCATCTTCCGTGATGAGGATTTTGACCGGTTTTGCGCCTTTGGATTGATTTTGGTCTTGGGCCGCAGGCGCGATACGGGTCTCTTTCATGGGTGCATTATTGCACAGCAGGAAATTTTTCATGTCACAGACCTGTCACAAAGCATCGCCAATCCGGTTTGGTTCGAGTGTGTTTGGACCGAGCCAGAGAAACATGCGGGAAACAACCCAGACCGTTCTTCTTTGATCTCTGAGGCTTTACACCTATAAATAGCAAAACTGGATGAAGCTACTTCCGCGTATCTTGGTGGTTGATGACGAGCGTCCGATGCGAGCAAGCATCTGCCAGTGCCTGCGGGCTGAGGGTTACAGGGTGTTGGAAGCCTCCGACGGGGCGCAAGGTCTCGACATGATCACCAAGGAAAAGCCCGAGCTTGTCGTGCTCGACGTGATGATGCCTAACCTGACGGGCATCGAAGTCGTGGCCGCCATGCGCCGACTGGGGCTGAATACACCGGTTCTCATGCTGACCACCCGGAATGAAGTTCCGCAAAAGGTCGAAGGACTGGATGCCGGCGCTGATGATTATTTGGGAAAACCTTTTGACCGGCGTGAACTGCTTGCGCGCGTGCAGTCTCTGTTGCGCCGACAAACCGCCGCTGTGACTGCAGACGCGATCAGCGTACTTCGCTTTGGCAACGTGGTGGTCGATCTGGAGAAACGCACGGCCAGCAACGGGAAGGCGGTGTTGCCGCTGACTTGCACCGAGTCCGCATTACTCGAACTACTCGCCAAGCACATGGGCACGCCCGTCGCCCGCGACATGATTCTCGATGTGGTTTGGGGCTACACCTACTTTCCCTCCACGCGCACGGTCGATACGCACATCTGGCGGTTGCGAAAAAAAATCGGCGACAACGGCGAAGAACCACGCTGGCTGAAAAAGGCCCAGGGTGAGGGCTACGTGCTCACCTGCGATACCTGAACGCAGGCCTGTTTTAGTTCTGATAAACAGTTATGCTCGCTGTGCTCTCTATGGACAACCTCAGCTCTTCCGCTGCAACATGACTTCGACGAGCTGGCGCAGAAAAGTGGTGTCGCCTGGCAATGTGGCGAGTGCGACCAGCGCAGCTTCAGTATGTTCGCGGGCGAAACGTCGTGCGCCTTCGATCCCGTGGAGTTTGACGAAAGTGGTCTTGTCGGCCTTCGCATCCTTGCCGGCGGTTTTGCCCAGCGTGGCGCTGTCCGCTGTCGCATCGAGGATGTCATCCACAATTTGAAACGTAAGCCCGAGCTCGCGACCGAACCGACGTAAACCGGTAAGCTCGGCCTCGCTCGCCTGCGCGGTCAGCCCGCCCATGACGAGCGCGGCTTCGATCATGGCGGCAGTCTTGTTGAGATGAATGAATTCCAGCTGGTCGGCGGTGGCGTCGGCTTTTTTCTCGGCCAGCAGATCTTCCATCTGACCGCCGATGAGACGACGACTGCTGGCGGCGTCGGCCAGTTCACGCACGAGCGCGAAGCCTGGCTCGGCAGGGTAGTGCTGCGAAAGAAGTTCGAAAGCGTAGGTCAGCAACGCATCGCCTGCGAGCAACGCCGTGGCTTCGTCGAATTGTTTATGCGCTGTCGGACGGCCGCGACGCAGGTCGTCGTTGTCCAGGCAGGGCAGGTCGTCATGGATAAGTGAATACGTGTGTACGCACTCGATCGCGACAGCGGCGGGCAGGGGATTCTGGGTTTCGCCTGGGAAAAGTTTAGCGGCGCTGAGTAACAGCACCGGTCGCAGACGTTTGCCACCGGCTTGCAGACTGTAGCGCATGGCTTCATGGATACGCGACGGCCGGGTTGCGGCCGAGGGGAGTAATTTGTCGAGAGCTTGCTCAGTCTGAGAGACGAGGGCGTTTAATTTGGTTGAGAAGTCCATGAGCGCAGGGCCTACTTGAAAAGATACTGCCTGTCTCAATGCCGACACTGGAACAAGTCTGCAAACGTCTCTTTTCGGGACCCTCATGGTTTTTGAAGTGCATCATTGGTGCGCTACTCATGGCCGTGCCGGTCGCGCACTTTTTCGCGTTTGGCTATTTGTATGAGTTGTTGGCGCGCGCGCGGCGGGGCGATAGCCTCGATTTCCCGGAATGGGACGACTGGCGGCGGTTGTTTGTGAACGGGATACCGGCATTTGTGATCTTTCTGGTGCTGGGTGCGTTGCCGATGGGGATCGGTTGGCTGTTAACCTTGCCGTTGCGCTTTCTCGGTTACGGCGTGTTTGTCTATCTACCCATGGTGCCTGCGGTTCTGCTCGCCATGCCGTTGACGGCGGCTGGCATCTATCAATACCAAAAACGGGAGGAGTATCGCGATGCCTTCCGTATCTGGCTTTTGGTTACGATGTTGAGATCGAGTAAAGCGCGCTTCCTGATCCCGACTTTTGCGGCGGCAGGATTCATAATAACCGTTTATCCGTTGATGACCTTCACGTTGTTTGTGGCGTTGGCCGGAAGTTGGTCTTTCTACGCTGCCTTTTTCCGTGCGGTGGAAGAATCTCGTAAAAGCGGGGTTCGCTACTCATAACGCCTCGCTCTCAACCATGCCCACTTACGAGTATTCCTGCCTAAAATGCGGAAAAGAATTCGAAGCCTTTCAGCCGATGAAAGATGCTCCGCTAAAAATCTGTACCTGCGGAAAAAAAGGCAAAGTCCGCCGCATGATCGGCGGCGGTGCCGGCCTAATCTTCAAGGGGACCGGTTTCTATATCACTGATTACAAGAAAACTGGAGCCTCTCCGGGTAAGGAAGGTGGCAAAGAAAACGTAAAAGCAACGTCTACACCGCCTCCGAGCAAAACCGAGAGTTGATTTAAGAGTCTGTTGGTCACTGGATTTCTCAACCCCATCTTCACCATGAAGAATTCAAAACTAGAACGCGCACTCTACGGCCCAACAATCTATGAAATCACGCTGGGGCTCTTGCTCAGCGTCGTCTTGGGTGCCGCGCTCGGCATCGTATTTCTGGTTTTTAAGCCGGCCACGGTCGTGCAGGAGATGCCCAAGGAGGACGAACGAATCCAGGGCATGACCTATTACGTCGAAGGCACGATCGACCACGGCAAAGCCAAGCAGTGGATGCGTAAACGTCAGATGCTGATCGACAGTGTGCAGGGTGAAGTAGCTTTCACCGAGGACGATTTGAACACGTGGTTCATGTCGAGCACGCCTGCTGGTCAGGAAGCGCTTGCGAAAGCAGCCCAAGCCGCCGCCGAGGCTGCAGCTGCGGCCAAACCAGGTGCTAAATCCAAGGCAAAGCCTGCGGCCAAGCCGGCCGCTCCCGCCCCTGCGGCGGACGCCGCTCCTGCTGAGGAGCTGCCGCCCACCGACCTGATCGTTGCCTCTGTCATCAATTTTCGGATACGCGATGGCGTGGTCCAGCTCGGTCTGCCGACCACGATCAACACCCTTGGCTATGTTTTTCCCGTTGTCGCGCAGGCTCGCGGCGGCTTTGAGAAGGTGGACGACATGTATGTCTTCGTCCCGGACGAAGTTATGATCGGCTCGCTCCCGTTGCACCGTTTCCCCCGCGCGATCGAGTACATGATGAAGCGCGCCATGCAGAGCGACGCCCTGCCTTCGGAGATGATGGCGGCGTGGAAAAAAGTTAAAACTGTCGTCGTTGAGGACAAGGTGATCAAGCTGACGATTTGAAGTGGCCCAGCAGGTTTTCGGATCTGGTGGAACCGCTCAATAAGACAATCAATAGATACAAAAAAGGCCGTCGGTGTTGTACCGACGGCCTTTTTTGTTTTTCGCGAGCGAAGAGATTAAGCGAGGAGCGCGTCGATGACATCCGCCGCCGTGTAGGTGACGGTGCCGGGCTTCAGGAAGCGGGCGACGTTGGCGACCTCATTGCCTGCGGTCAGGATGGGAAGCTCAGGCGTGCCGTCAGTGCGTTTTTGACCGAGGCCGACTGTAGCCATTAGTCCATTACAAATGCATTTGCGGCCCACGGTTTCTTCGAGCGTGCCACCTTTTTTCAAGTAGTCGTCGATGGGTTCGCTAGGGCAACGATAGCCTGGGCTGCCGTCTTCTTTTTTATAAACATGACGCAGGTAACCCATGTCGCAGATGCGCGGACGGGCCCCGTATTCTTCAACAGTGGAGAGTGAGCCATCAAGTTGCACAACTTTGAAGGGGAAGCCGGTGGGTGAAGCGACGGGGTCGGTGAAGACGCGAGCTTTTCCTTCGAGGCTCAGCTGAATCACGCGTTGTCTGAGTACGGGATCGATGCCCGATTCCTCACAAAACGCGAAGGCGGTGCCAGCCTGTATACCAGCGGCTCCGAGCTTCATGGCTTCCGCAAGTTTACCGGGAGCGCCGTATGAACCGGCGAGCCAGAAGGGCAGGCCAATGGCGTGAATTTTCTCGATGTCCGGGATGTCGCGGGGACCGTAGAGTGGCTCGCCTTCGGGGGTGAGCTGGAGTGGTCCGCGTGGAGGCGCGTTGTGACCACCGGCCGTTTCCATCTCGACGATGAAGCCATCGACTTTGCCGGTGGATTTACGGGCGAGCGTGAGCGCGAGGGTGGCCGAGGCGACGATCGCCAGGAAAAACGGGCGCTTCAGTGAGCGAGAGCAACCTGCTAAAAACGGGCTCGGGTCAAAGTGGATGCTGTTGGCCTCACCGGTTGAATCACCGATGGTGTCTATTTTAAGTTCGGCTGCTTCACCTTTGGCGAAACGGTCGAGTACACCGGGGATGGCGCGGGGAATGCCAGCGCCCATCAGTACGTAGTCGATTCCCGCGAGCATGGCACCGAAGATTGAGGCCAGCGTGGGAAACTGGATTTTTTCCAGAAGGTTGATGCCGACGACGCCGTCGTGGCCTTCTTTGGCGAGAAATGTTTCGACGAAATTTCCAGCGATCGTGAGCTCGATGAGGCTGTGGCTCGATGTGATCGAGGGCATCGCGATGCCCTTGAAGGGCGCATCCGGTTTTTTCCCGCCGGGCACAAAATAGGTCGAGATGATCCGCTCGCCTAAGCCGGGGAGAGGCAGGTGCGAGAGCGCATGACGCATCTTGCCGTCGCTATCGCCGAGTTGCAGCCGCCGGGCTAAAATATGGGCGAGTGCAGTGCCGGAGATAACACCGAGCTGTCCTTGCTTGGAAACTGTGCGCGCAAGAGCCCAGCCGGAAACGGCTACGCCCATGCCGCCCTGGATGATCCGAGGATGTGCCATGATTTGGTATTTCCCTCAGGTAGGAGGGAGACTTGCGAAGGGAGGGGTGAGGAGCTGCAAAAACCAGTGCGTTGCTTGAACAGCTGGCCGAGAAGATCCGTCGGCAACCGACGCAGGGCCACAGTGGTGAGCCGGTTGCCTGATGGGAAGTACTTTTCTAAGAATTTTGCGTCGAACAGAAAACCTTGAGGGATGACTCAGTTGCATCGTAGCGTGTGCTTTTAATTGAGCAGTCTAGAATGCCGCCAGCAGCTTCTTAAGGTCTACGTGCTCGGTGACCATTTTTTTGATCACGGGGATTTTGTCCGTATCCTGAGGCTGCGTCTTCACCGTCATGCTGTTGATTTTTGAGGTGATGGTGTAGCATTCCTCTTTGGCGGCGATGACGGGGATGTCGGTCTGAGCGAGGAGTTCGAGCAGTTTCTCGTGGGGAGGGATGTCGTTGGTCAGGATGATGCCGGCGATGGATCGTTCGCCGGAGAGTTTCGCGCTGGAGATCGCGGCGAGAATAATGTCATCGCGGTCGCCGGGAGTGATGATGAGCACGCCTGGCTGGATGTAATCGACGATGCCTTTGGCGGTCATCGCGCCGACGATGACGCGTTGAACGCGCTGGCGTGAACTGCGTCGGCCGTTAAGCCACTTGCCGTCGATTTCCTCGGCGATCTGTGAAAGATTGGGCGCAGTCAGCACTTTTTGAATGGGCAACACGCCGAGCAGCGGCACGCCGAGACGTTCCAGGCCGATGCCGGCGTATTCGGCCACGAGGGCCATTTTGTCGGTTTCGACTTTGTTGAGGATTGCGCCAATCACTTCGACGCCCGCTTTGTCGAAGAGCGCTTTGTTCAGCGCGATTTCGTCCACCGGCCGGCCGATGCCGCCGGAGCTCACAAGAATGACTTTAGCGCCGAGCAGCTTGGCGACGCGTGCATTCGAAAGATCGAAAACCGAGCCGACGCCGGCGTGGCCGGTGCCTTCGATGAGGGTGAAATCTTTTTCCCACGAGACGCGGTCGAAGGCGCGGCAGATTTTATCTTCGAGCAACGGGAGGGTTTCACCGGGTTGCTTAAGAAAGCGACGGGTGAAGGTGCCGTCGACGGTCACCGGGCTCATGCTTTCGAGCGGTACATGGACGTTGTAGATCACGTCGAGCAGGTAGGAATCTTCGTCCACTTGATGCCCGTCGATTTCGACGAAGCGTTGCCCGACGGGTTTGATGAATCCAACTCTCGGATACAACGCCATGAGTGCGGCAAACAAGCCGAGGCAGGTCGTGGTCTTGCCGTCGTTCATGCGCGTGGCGGCGACAAAGATGCGCTTGGTCACGCGATTGGTGGGTGCCTGCAACAGTGGCAGGGGCGGTACGTCGGCTGGATTGGGTGAAGACATGTCTGGCGGAAGAATGCTTAAGCTGTGTCGGATGGTTGTGGGCTACTCGGTGGAGTGCGCACGGTGGGCGGACTACAATGTCCCGTACAGCAGGCGGCGGTCGATGGCTTGGCAGCCCACGATCGCGGCCGCACCAAAGACGTCGTGTGCGCTCGAGCCGCGGCTGATCTCGGCGGCGGGCCGGGTCAGGCCGGTGACGATCTGGCCGAAGGTATTCGCTCCCGCGAGCATGTGGACGAGTTTGAAGGCGATGTTGCCGCTGTTGAGATCGGGAAAAATCAAAACGTTGGCCCGACCGGCGACGGGGCCGCTGACCTGCTTCATTTCTGCGACGGCGAGATCCAAAGCGGCGTCAACTTGGAGTTCACCTTCGATCTCAACTTCGAGCGACATGGCCTTTGCGCGGACGCGAGCCAGTTCGGTGGCGGTGCGCATTTTTAGGAGCGATGGGTGGTTCGAGGTACTTTTCGAAGCCCAGCTGAGCATGGCCACGCGTGGAGTTTCGCCGGTCAGGTGACGGGCGACCGTGGCAGTTGTTATGGCGATGTCTGCGAGTTGCTCAGTCGTGGGCTCTGGGATGACGCCGCAGTCGGCGAAGAATAAAGTGCCGTCGCTGCCGACTTTTTTTTCGTCGAAATCGAGCACCATGAGCGAAGAAGCCGTCTTGCGCGCCTGACTGGCGAGGAATGATCTGAAAAAGAGGCCTTAATGCGTTCGATGTCGTGCGCGTGGCACCGCCGACCATGGCATCGGCCTGGGCGTTGGACAGCATCAGTGTGGCGAAATAATTTGGGTCACGTACGCAGTCGCGCGCTTCGGCGGAGGTGATTCCTTTTTCGCGGCGCAGTTGTTCAAATTGAGTGACGAATGTATCGAAGTCCTCACTACGCTCGGGGTCGATGACGCGCATGCCCTGCAGGTTGATGTCGAGGCGGGCGGCCGTGGCTTTGATGGCCGCGCGGTCGCCGAGCAGAATGGGAGCGCCCATGCGACGTGTGACCCACTGCCGGGCGGCCTGAAGAATGCGCGGATCGTTCCCTTCGGGAAAAACCACGCGCTTGGGGTGGCGCTGGAGTCTTTCAATGAGTTTGGGGACGATGGACATGGCGTAAGAAAGGGTGCGGTTAAAGGAGTGCAGCGTCAATGCCGGTTGCGTTATGCTGCGTGCCCTCACTCTGACAGCTGTGTTGCGCATAGTTCCGTTTGCATAATGACTTGCTAAGGCCTGCGCCCGACCCGAAAAACGACGGCCGTGTCGAAGAGCCTCAAAAACATCAGTGTCGTCGCCAGTGCCACCATGTTTTCGCGTGTGCTTGGGTTGATGCGTGAGATGCTGACGGCCGGGGTTTTCGGTACCAGCGCACTGGCTTCGGCCTACGCAACGGCTTTTCAACTGCCCAATCTTTTTCGGCGTCTGCTGGCGGAAGGTGGCATGACAGCGGCGTTCGTGCCCACGCTCAACGACGAACTCGAACAACGCCAACGTGGCGGCGCTTTCACGCTTTTGAATCAGGTGTCGAGCTGGTTGCTTGTTGTCTCTGGCGCTTTGGTATTGTTCGCCATGGTCATACTCAGTCAGCAGGGCTGGATCAACGGGCTCGGGCATCTGTTTGGCGCGCGTGACGACACGATCGGCCGGTGGTTACTCGCGGCGAAACTCGCGGTGGTGTTGTTTCCTTACCTCGTTTTTGTGTGCCTGGCGGCGTCGTTCAGTGCGACGTTGCAGACGCTGAATCGCTTTCTGGAGCCGGCGCTTTCGCCGATCTGGCTCAACGTTTCGATGATTGGTCTTCTGCTTACTGGCGCGTTTCTCGGAGGGTCGGATGCAGTGAAAATGAACTGGTTTTGTGGCGGTGTGCTGCTTGGCGGATTTTTGCAGATGGCGGTGCCGGGCTGGGCGCTCACGACCGAGGGTTGGCGGCCACGCTTTGATCTTAAGCGAGTGAACCGGTTCGTGCCGTCGCGCTTGATGGGGCCGACGGTGCTTGGTTCGGCGGTGTATCTCATCAATATGACCGTCTCGCGTTTCGTGGGGTTTGTCGTTGAACGATGCGGCTGTATCCGTTCTTAACTACGTGCAGCGCCTAATGGAACTGCCGATCGGTGTCTTTGCCGTGGCGGTTTCCACTGTGGTATTTCCGCTCATTTCCCGGTATGCGGCGCGCGGCGATATGGACCAGCTTGGCGTGGCCTACCGCAAGGGTATGCGGCTGATCCTGATGGTCAATATCCCCGCCGCCGTCGGGCCTGCGCTGCTGGCCGAACCGATCATTGGGTTAGTTTTTCAGAACGGTAAGTTTCACTCGCTGACACCCGGCTGATGATACCGGTGCTCATCGTCTCCGCGCTGGGCCTGCCGTTTTGGCATTTGTGAATCTGGCTCTGTGCTTTCTACGCGCAAAAAGATACGAACACACCGGTGCGTGCAGCGGTCCTCAGTTTCTTCGTTAACCTAGGCCTGAGCATCGCGTTGATGGGACCGCTCTCGATTGTCGGGCTGGCGGTGGCCGGCAATGTCGCAGTCGTTGCGCAGGCTTGGTATTTGCACGCAACTCACGCGCAAACCCCACAACTCGCGCTCCTTCATCTGCTCGGCGGCCTTGGGAAAATCGCAATCGCCAGCTCTGTCATGGGCTTGGTGGTCGCGGCGGGGTGGTGGGTCGCATCGAGAAACTTGCCAGCGACCCGGCTGGCCGATGCGGTGGCCGTGACTGTTTTGGTGGTGGCAGGTGTATTGGTTTATGGTGGTGCGCTATGGTTTTTGCGGATCGAAGGACGCGAGGAACTTGTTGCCTTGATTGCGCGTTTCAGGGGGCGAGCGAAGCCCGAAAAGGCGTAAGTTCGGCCTGATAGTTTTGTGGTGAGAAAAGGTGCAGGTAGCGTTGTTGCTACTGGTTGGGTAAACGGTGAGCGTGCGTGAAGGCGCTGGCGAAGGGAATCGGGTGTGTGGCACTGCGTCCATTAGTGCGGCCGATGTGGTGTATTCACAGTCTATTGACGGCTAAATTCGCGACCTTTGGGCGCCTGCTGTCGTGTGGAAGTTGGTTCGTTATCTCAGCTGAATATTATACCCATACCCAGTTACGTTATGAAAACACAGACTTGTTCGATCCTGTTAGGAGGTCAGATCCGCGCGCACACTTGGTTACGTTATACGTTGGTGGCACTCGCTCTCGTCATCGCTGTTCACGCGCAGCAGCCGATTATTGTCGATCATACTTGCACGAATATCCGGGCGATTCCCTCGGCCGCGATCACTCAGGCAAAGTCGTCGTTGCACATCGCCTACGGGCACACGTCGCACGGCAGCCAGTTAACCGACGGTATGTCGGGCTTGGTGACGTTTATGAACCGTTTCCCAAACGATGCTTTTGCGGATAATCTTTTTGCCTTCAATGGCTCGGGCTCGAACGGCGCTCTGCATCTCGCCGATTACTATGGTAACTTCGGTGGACTCGGCACGGCCAACGATCTGGGTGCGCCTGATCGCACGACGGGGGCGGCCACCCGCACTTACCTGACTGCGCATCCCGAGATCAACGTCATCATCTGGTCCTGGTGCGGGCAGGTCGATGGCACGCAGGCGGATATTCAACAGTACCTCACCTTGATGAGTACGCTGGAAACCGATTTTCCAACGTGAAATTCGTCTACATGACCGGCCCACTTGGTGGGGACGGGGCGACGGAAACGTGAATGTTCGCAACGAACAAATTCGCACCCTGCCGAACCAATAACAAGGTTTTATTCGATTTTGCCGATATCGAGAGTTTCGGCGGACGGCACGACCAACTACATGAATCTGATGGCCAGCGATGCTTGCGACTACGACACGCGTGATGCCAACGGCTCGGGATCGCACCGAATGGTCCACGGCCTGGCAGGCCAACCGATAACGTCGATTGGTATTACTGCTGGTCGGCGCACTCGCAGGCGCTAAACGCCAACCGCAAAGCCTATGCCGCCTGGTATCTTTGGGCGCGTCTGGGTGGTTGGTCTGGTTCGGCTAGTGGGGAATCCACGGCACCGACTGCGCCAACCGGCCTTGCTGGTACGGCATCTTCGGCCACGGCGGTCGCACTCACCTGGACGGCTTCGACCGATGTCGTTGGCGTAACCGGATATCGCGTCTATCGCGCAACCGGAACCGGTTCGTCCACCCAAATCGCGACCGGTGTGACTGCGACGAGTTGGCCCGACACAGGGGCTCGCTGCTGGCACGGCCTGCGACTCTTATGCTGTCGCCGCCTATGATGCCGCAGGAAACGTCTCGCGTGCGTCGTCTTCCGCGAGCATCACCACGCAGTTTTAGCGGACCGGTCCACACGCAACGGGTCGCCAACCTCCCGAACTCACGAGCGCGTTCACCTTAGCCAATGCCAACCCCTGCCGCGACCTTCACGATTATTCTCTCGCCGATGGCACCTATCACCTGACCGCCGACCTGCCGCAGTTCACCGCGCCAATGCTGTTATTCGCGGCACTGCTGGCCATCGTGACCGCAGTGATCATTCAGGGGCCGGGCATGACTACAGGCGCTGTACCAGTATCTTTAACATCGCAGGCGATGGCGTGACTGTTCGGACCTCACGCTCCGTCGTTGTCGCAACCACGGCATCCAACCCAGCCCGACACGGATAACTTCACGCCGCGCAACGCCCGCATCCAGAAGTGTTATGAGCAACTCCGAAAATTGGCGACCAAGACCTCGGCCACGTCCGCGAACTGTCAGTTTGAAGATTGCATCTTCAATTCACGGGAAGCGTCGCGCCCAACTACACTGGCGGCGTCGATGGTCCGTTGCGAAAACTACGGTGTCTCGCGGCTGCATTTTCCCGCAACATCGCCAGCCCCTCCGGTTCAGTAGCGGAGCATGCTGTTCATTTTGGAACGCATCGACCGGCACGTTGGTGGAGGAAAAACTTCATCCTCAACTGCGACCGAGGCATCGGCTTTGGCCTGGGCTCTTCGGCTCACAGCGGCGGCATTTTCGTAACATGATCGCCAACGCGCACCACCGGTTTCGCCGATGTCGGCATCGCGCTCGAAACTTCGCCGAGCACGCAAGTTTACAACAACACGATTCACCTCGCGAACTACGCCACGCCATCGAGTACCGCTTTGCCCGCGACCACTGGCGTGAGCATCCGCAATAACCGCGAACCAACTCGTCGCTGTTCGCGATAGCGCCACCGCTACGCTCGCGACCAATGTCACCGATGCTCAAGCCAACTGGTTCGTGGACACGGCTAATTGCGATCTTCACCTCGCCGCCACGCGTTCCGGCGGGTCGATGCCGGCACGGCGATCGGGATTCACTACCGACATCGATAGCGAACTGCGTCCGACCGGCAAAGGCAGACGACATCGGAGCCGACGAATACCTCGGCTCCTCCGCAGCCAGCTCATCCTCGACCTCCAGCTCAAAGCAGCAGCTCGTCGTCGAGCTCTTCATCGCTCCAGCAGTTCTTCGAGTTCATCGAGCAATGGTTATCATCTTCCAAGCAGCTCCAGCTCATCACTCTCAGGCGGTAGCAATACCGGCGGCTCAAGTGGGGCGGCGGTGCGGGGATTTCCTCATCAGTGCGCTCGATGATGCCCTTGGTCTGGCGCGATTGTTTCGGGAG
>JADKHC010000034.1 GCA_016721945.1 Verrucomicrobiota bacterium
TCGCGCACGACTAGGCGGCGCCAAATTCGCGGCGTGCAGCCGACCACGGTCAACCGCAACACAAACGCCTTCTCCAGCGGTTTTTTAACGGCCGAGCCTTTGCCTTCGTGAAGCGAGATCATTCTACCAACACTCAAAACCACCCGGGCGATGCCATGCAAGCCAAGCAACTCACCAAACTCGCCCGGCAACCCGCGCTTCCAAGGCGTTTTCCGCCTCGTCTGGCAACTGCGCGAAGAAATCCAACCCCACGCGCCGCTCGATCTCATCGATCGATGTCAGGTAACGTCCTGGCTCCGCCTCGGCCGGTGCATCCTGCGGAATCAAAAACGCCTCCGTCCGCACACGCCCTTCGTTCTCGTCGATCACGATCATATAGAACGCCTCTGGCACCGCCACACGTCGTTTCAGGCGAGCCGGTTTTTCGCCAAACACCGGGCCAACGAACACCCAGACTTCGCCAAAACGCGCCGGGTAGTTGACGGCGATGCGCTGCTCGAGCTGCTTCCAGACGCCGGCATTGAGCGCATGTTTCTGTGGGCAAATATTCGACATGCGAAACGTTTCCTCCTGCGCCTGTCGCCCATAGTATAGCGCTATGGCATGGTTCGGTGCCATGTGCCCGCGATCATAACCGCTGCGCGCATAATCCTCCGGTTCGACTCGTGCAACCGTTCGCGGATCCACCGCAAACTCCTCTGGCCGCGGCGGCGTTTCACCAAGTTTTCCCTCGCGCAAATGATACGCCGTCCAAAGCGGTTCGCCGAGCGCATCGCTGTAACCCGTTTGAAATCCGACATTCGCCAGCACGCGCAAACCGCCCGTCGATCCCGCGCGCGCCATCTCAGGCACGCCGCCATACAGATGCGCCAGCTTTCCGGCCGCCGTGCCGCTCACGTAATCGTTACTATAATAGAGCTGCCACAAATCCCACGCCGCATCGAAGGCCGTGACCTGTTTGCGCGAATCGAAACAGTTCGCCACCAGCCGGGAAACCTCGGCCTGCCGCGCCGGTGGTTGAAAAAGATACCAGCCGCCGATCACGCCCCAGAGAATCAGATTCGCGACGACAAAAGCCTTCGTGCGCTGGAGCGAGCGCGGCAGGGAGTTTCCAAGCGATGATTTGCGAGCCACGCGCAGATTGAGCCGCTCTAAACCGCCTCAGGCAACTCCGCGGTTCGTTTCAGCGTCCCAGCCTTCCAGATTAACCAGAACCCAACCCGCGACAGGAGAACTCCCTAGAATTTTAGGTTAAGCCCCGCCCGAAAACGTGCCGATGCTCACCCGTCGACCTATTACACTCATGAACAACGCTGTCCGCTGGCTGGCAAAACTCGGCTTGGAGCAAGGGCTCTTCACCCGGGAACAATGTGCCAGTGTCGCTCAAGCCGTCGGACCCAAAGCCGACCTCATGGAATTTGCCCAACGCCTCATCGACGACGGCATCGTCGAAGACATCGGCAGTCTCGAAACCATCGGCGACACCGCCATGGCCAAGGCCGCGCACGGCCCACCACCCGACGACGCCCCTGCGCCGCAAAACGCCTCCGCCTACACCGTCCCGCCTTTCATCTCGCAAGGCCCATTGCCGCGTTTCGACTTCGCCAGTGTCGCGCGCTCAACGACGCTGATCTGGTCACGCAACTCAGCGATTTCATGCGCGCCACCGCCCGCTACGGTGCCAGCGACCTCCACCTCGCCGCAGGCGCCCAACCGTTTCTCCGAAAAAATCGCGAGCTCACCCTCCTCTCTGACCAACCACTCTCTACCGACGACGCGCTGCGCCTCAATACTGCTCTCCTCGCTCCGCACCAACGTCAGGGATTCCTCGAACGCCGCGACTACGACTACGCCCTGGCCCTCGATGCCGACAACCGCTACCGCGTGAATCTCATGTTCCACAAAGGCGGCGCCGCTGGTGCCTATCGCATGGTTCCGGCCAAGATCCCACGCCTCGCCGAACTCGGCCTGCGCAACCTCAAGCCGATTCAGAAATTTCTCAGCTACCACAACGGCCTCATCCTCGTCACCGGGCCCGTCGGCGCCGGCAAAACCACCACACTCGCCGCCCTCGTCGCCGAGCTCAACGAAACCCGCGATGACCACATCATCACGGTTGAGGACCCCATCGAGATTGTACAACCAGCCCGTAGGTGCAACGTCACTCAACGCGAAGTCGGCCCGCACACGAAGTCTTTTGCCTCCGCGCTGAAAGGCGCCCTCCGCGAAGACCCCGACGTGATCGTGATCGGCGAACTCCGCGATCTTGAAACAATTGAGATGGCCATCACCGCCGCCGAAACCGGCCACCTCGTGATCGGCACCATGCACACCAGCGACGCCGCCACCACGCTCAATCGCCTCCTCGACGTTTTCCCCTCCGCTCAACAACCACAGATTAGAGCCAGCGTCGCCGAAAGCCTTCGCGGCATCATCTGCCAACGCCTTCTTCCGAAAGCCAATGGCGGCCTCGCCCTCGCCGTCGAAATCCTCGTCGCCAACGCCGCCGTCGCCAATCTCATCCGCGAAGGCAAAACTCAGGGCCTGCGCAACACCATGGAAACCAGCGTCCGCGAAGGCATGTGCCTGATGGACGGCGTCGTTTTCGAACTATGGCAAAGGCACAAAATCACCGCCGAAACCGCCAAGGCCAACATCACCAACCGCATGATCCGCGCCCGCGTCGCCGCCTAAACCGAAATACCGAAATCTTTAGCCACAGATAAACACCGAAGCGCACAGATTCAGAACCAATATCAAGAGCTCAAGCCTGCAACCACTGCTCAAGAAAACCTCTCGTCCCCCGCTGAAAACCAATCCGAAAAATCGGTGCCCATCGGTGTTCATCGGTGGCCAAGACGCCTGAAAAATTCGCCCATGCCCGCCATCGACACACTCCTGAGAACCATGCTCGAACAAGGCGGTTCGGACCTGCACCTCACCGTCGGCCTTCCGCCCAAAGCGCGCATCTCCGGTTCGCTCGCCTCCATCGGTGACGCCCCGCTAACCGCCGTGCAGATGGAAACCCTGCTCTGCGAAATCTGTCCGCCCAAACGCTGGCAGGAATTCCTCGAACGCAAGGACCTCGACCTCGCCCACGAGATCACCGGACTCGCCCGCTTCCGCGCCAATTTCCTCTACAACCACTGGGGCCAGGCCGCCGTCTTCCGCCAGATTCCCTCGAAGATTCTTTCCTTCGAAGACCTCAAGTTGCCCGAAGTCCTCAAAGGACTTTGCCATCTGCAACAAGGCCTCGTGCTCGTCACCGGCCCCACCGGTAGTGGAAAGAGCACTACGCTGGCCGCGATGATCGACTACATCAATCGCCACCTCTCGCGCCACATCATCACCATCGAGGACCCGATCGAATTCGTTCACCAGAACAAGCAATCCATCATCGTCCACCGCGAAGTCGGCGACCACACCGCCTCGTTTGCCGATGCGCTCAAAGGCGCGATGCGCCACGACCCCGACATCGTCCTCCTCGGCGAAATGCGCGAACTCGAAACCATCAAGCTCGCACTCGGCTGCGCCTCGATGGGCATGCTCGTCTTCGGTACGCTGCACACCAACAACGCGCCGAAAACCGTAGACCGCATCATCAACGCTTTTCCTGCCGAAGAACAAAACCAGGTCCGCACCATGCTCGCCGGTTGTCTGGCCGGAGTCGTTTCCCAACTCCTCTGCAAGCGTCAGCCCAAAGGCCGCGTCGCTGTGCACGAAATCCTACTCCCGCACGAAGCCCTCCCGAACACGATTCGCACCGGACAAATTTCCAACATCCGTCAGTTGATAGAAAGTGGTTCGGCCGAAGGCATGCATACGATGGACCAGGCGCTCATGGCATTCGTCAAAGACGGCACGATCGATCCGCACGAAGCCTACATGAAAGCGGCAAACAAAGCCACCTTCGCCCCACTCCTCCCCGCCACCGACCCCGTCCTCGCCGAAGCCTCCGGCCACTAATCTGGCCCGGCCTTGCAGACAAATTCCGGAGGTAGGGCGCATTATCCTTAATGCGCCGCGCTCTTACCCCACCCGCTGCCCACCGCTAATCACCACATCGACCGGATTGCCGCCAAACTCGTGGGCGAGCAACCGCTCGTCGCGGTGACGCAGCAAAATCAAATCCGCGCGTTGTCCCTGCTCAATGGTTCCACGGTCGTTCAAGCCAAGCACCGCCGCAGCGTTGACCGTGCAAGCCGTGATCGCCTCCGCCGGAGTCAGCCCGCAATAGCGCACCGCCAGAGCGATCACGAGCGGCATCGAAAACGTCGGCGCGGTGTGTGGATTGTAGTTACTCGCCAACGCCAATAAACCGCCGCTATCCACAAACGCACCGGCCCGTGGATAACGGCCTTTCGAATGAAACCCGGTCGCGGGCATCATCACGCCGATGGTGTTGCTCGCAGCCAGCGCGAGCAGATCGACTTTAGACGCGCTTTCGAGCCCATCGACACTGCGTGCAAAAATCTTCAGCGCTTCCTGCACCATTCCTGTAGAACTAAATTGATCAGCCGTCACGCGAAGCGGTAGTCCGTGTTTACGCGCACGTTCGTAGAGCCGCTGACACGCCTCGAGCGGCCAGCCGTCGGTGTCGCAGCGCGCATCGATTGCGATGCCGGGAAACTCGTGCCACACCGCTGGCAACATTTCCCTTACGACCATGCGCGTATAAACCGCCGGATCGCCTTCGACGACGTGGCCCAACAAAGCCGTAGGCACAACCGTGCCCGGCCACTCCTGCGTCACGCGTTGGATCGCGTGGAGCATTTTCAGTTCCGCTTCGATCGTGAGTCCGTAACCACTCTTTACCTCTACGGTCGTCGTGCCCGCGCGCAGCATCAGATCGAGACGCGTGCGCAGGCTGGCTGCGAGTTGTTTGCGCGTGGCCTCGCGCACCGCCCGAACCGTCGTCTGTATACCACCGCCTCGCTTGAGGATTTCCGCGCTCGAAACTCCGCCCAACTGTTGCGTCCACTCATCCAACGAATCGCCCGCCCAGCAAGCATGCGTGTGACAATCGACAAACCCAGGCATGAGCACCCGCCCATCAGCCTCAATCACTTCCGTATTGGGCGTAACGGTTAGTTCGGTTCCGACTGCGGCGATCTTGCCTTCCGCCACCAGCACATCGCCCCGCGTAATCACTCCGAGTTCTCGCAGCGCAGCGCCACGCCGAGACCGCGCGCCACTTTCAGCGCCCTCGGCTTTGGATTGAGCTAGCGTCAGGATTCGAGCGTGGCGGATAAGCAAACTCATGGGCACGATCCCATATTGCACGCAACCTGCTCCTCAAGGAAAGGGAGAAACTAAAAACGAGAAACGAGCGGCACCAAAGATCATTCTGTCGGTCTTAGTATCTTCTCATGCCGATCCAGCCACGCCACCTAACCAGCGGCACGGCGGAACGCCATAAACCTGCATTTAACCCCCTCGCTAGACAGCCCCTTGCCGCTCGGGTATAATTAGCGGAATTTCCAACCTATGAAAGCTACCCAAAATCCCCGCTTGTACAAACAATCCGGCTCGGCGACTCCCGTCGTGCTCGTTCTCGTTGCCGCTATCATCGTCTGCGCCTTCTTCTGGACCAAAGCCCGTACGTCCGACACGGACTCCGCCACCAGCAAGACCCAGTTGACCCAGACAAAAACTGAAATGACGCTGGCCAAAGCGCAGCTCGACGAATCAAAAAGCATCGCCGCCTCCCTGCAAAAACAACTCGACGAAACCAAGGCCAGTGCCGCCCAGTTCCAAACGCAGGCCGAAGCGACAAACGCTCAGCTCAAGAATGAAGTCGCAGCCCTGACCGCTGATTCTGCTCAGCTCAAAGCCCGGTTCGCGGAAGCCACAGCACAGCTGACACAACTCCAGGCGCAGGCCGACTCCGCCAATGCTCTTGCCGCAGTCGCGCAGGCGAAATGCGATGAACTCATGGCCGCCTCCGCTAACCTCAAGATTCAGGCCGAGACAACCTCTGGCCTACTCGCCGATGCGCAGAGCAAGCTAGACGCTGCACAGGGCCAAATCGCTGAACTCCAAAAAGCAACGGCAAAGCCGAGCAAGAAAAAGTAAGCCACCGCTGTTAGTTCTGTTTCACTCTCGATCCGTCGGTCACCCCGACGGATTTTTTGTGCCTTCAACTATTTATGAATCCGCACCACTCGTAGAATTCTGCGCGAAAACTCAACCACCTCGGCCTCAGAAATTCGTTCGTGCCTTCCGGCCTGCTTCCGGGCAATTTAACCACTCCATGTCAGCCGTACTCGAACAACTCGTCACCAAGATCGCCCAACGCGCCCGCCAGGCCTCGCTCCTTCTCGCGACCGCTCCGACCGCGCAAAAAAACGAAGCACTCAACGAACTCGCCGGGCTGATTGATCGTTCGCACCCCGAGTTGCTCGCCGCCAACGCCCAGGACCTCGCCGACGCCGAATCCAACGGGTTGACCAAGGCCCAAATCGACCGCCTCACGCTCGATCCCAAACGACTCGCTCAACTTTCCGAAAGCGTCCGCCAAGTCGCCGCCCTGCCCGATCCCGTCGGCGCGCTCCTCGACGAAACCACCCGCCCCAACGGCCTGCGCATCCGCAAAGTCCGCGTGCCCATCGGCGTCATCGGTATCATCTACGAAGCGCGCCCCAACGTCACCATCGACTGCGCCATCCTCTGCTTGAAAAGCGGCAACGCCTCGATCCTTCGCGGCGGTAAGGAAATTTTCAATACAAACACCGCGCTCGCTGCACTGGTCACCGCTGCACTCGCCCACGCCAAGCTGCCCGCCGACGCCGTGCAACTCATTCCCACGACCGACCGCGCCGCACTCAACACGCTCCTCAAGCTCGATCAATACATCCACTGCATCATCCCACGCGGTGGCGAGAGCCTTATCCGTTTCGTCGCGAGCAACTCCACCATCCCCGTCATCAAGCATTACACCGGCGTCTGCTTCGTGTACGTCGACGCTGCCGCCGACATTGCGATGGCCGAGAAGATCCTAATCAACGCCAAGACCCAACGCGTCACCGTTTGCAACACCGCCGAACAACTCCTCGTACACAAAAGCGTGGCCGACAAGGCCCTCCCCGTACTCGCTCGCGCACTCATTGCGAAAAACGTTCAACTCCGCTGCGACGCCATCAGCGCCGCGATCCTCGCCCACGAGAAAATCGCGACCACGCCCGCAACCGACGCCGACTACAAAGCCGAATTTCTCGATTACATCATCGCCGTCCGCGTCGTAGACTCGCTTGAGACCGCCATCGCCACGATCAACCGCGACAGCTCCGCGCACAGCGAAACCATCGTGACCGCCGACGAAGCCGCCGCCCGCAAATTCCAAGCCAGCGTGGATAGCTCCGCCGTCTTCTGGAACGCCTCGACGCGCTTCAACGACGGCTTCGAATTCGGCTTCGGCGCCGAAATCGGCATCAGCACCGACCGCCTGCATGCCCGCGGTCCCATGGGCCTACCCGAGCTCTGCAGTTACAAATATCTCATCGACGGCACCGGCCAGATCCGCAGCTGAGGAGATCTCATCGAACTTTCCCAAGGAGATCATCGAGCTCGGCCACAGAGCCCCAAACCGCTCCGCGTCTTTCTCTTTATCCTTCTCGTTCTCTTTCCTCCGCTTCTGCAACTCTGCGGCCGAGCCGCTTCGGCTTCGCTCAAGGCCATGCGCTTGGTGACCCGATCCGAAATATTCCAAAACATTTCCAACCCATCGCTGTCTTCGTCTCCATGAGACTTCTCCGCACGAGCGCCCTTCTCGCCCTCACCCTGCTCCCAGGCCTGCTCTCCGCCTCGGAAACCGAACCCGCTGCGCCCGCAAAGCCCAATATCGAAGTTTCCACCGGCAGTGCAGGTGCCGCGCCTCAGGTGAAAAAACAGCGCGCGATTTCAGGCGATCTCTCCAAGGCCCTTTCCTCCGGCATAAAGTATAACCCACCGCCACCGGCAAAGCCCGAAGCCGAACAGGTTGACATGCGAGACGTGAACAAACCGCGCAACGAAATCATCCGCCTGCCTAAATACCTCGTCGAGGCCAAGCGGCCGCCAGTCTTCAACGAACACAATCTCTACACCAAGGAGATGCTGCGTCGTCTCGCGTATCAACGCTACATCAGCTCCTTCGGCCGCAACGTACTCAACAAGTACCGACTACCGATCATCGGAGGCGGCATCGACGCGTATGCGATGATGCAATACGAAGCTGAGGAGCGGAATAAGAACCTGACTGAAATGGCCGACAAAGTTTCCATGTATCGAGTTTCTGGTGACACCGCCGAAGCCGACCAGCTCAAGGAAGACACGCAGGACACCTTGATGCGCCGCACAGAATTTGGCACAACGACCCAAAGCCAATCCCCCGCCGCCCGCCAGTCACGCTAACGGCAGCCACCCTTCAAAATCCGGCCATCCCGTATAGCTGCCAGAATGCTCACGCAAAGCCGCCAAGGCGCAAAGCCATGAGATTCCCTGTCATGGTAGCTATAACGCGATTTTCGCCTTAGACCAAAAGCCCCAAGCTTTCAGACGTTGAACAGAAGATAACAAAGAGAACGAAGGCCTGCTGGTTCTTCCTGGATCTCTTCGTTACCTTCGTTTTCTTCTGTAAAATTCAGCCCAGCCACGATCAGCTTCAGTATAAAAGCATAGGGGCATTGGTATCATAGAAGACGATCCGTTTCCCGGAATTGAAACCGCACTGCCCCATTTCCTCCTCTTTGCGACTTGGCGGCTTTGCGTGAAACAATTCCGCAAAAGCGGCTGCAATATTTATGAAGAAGCGGACTACAGGCAACTGCGCTATGCTTAAAGCCGCCTCAAGCAAACACACATAACCGTTCAATACCGGCAGCGGAACCGTCGCGAAGCCAGCCGTCGAGTTGGGCTTGGTCTTTGAGTTGCTGACCGCGGGAGCGCGGTACGGCGAGGAAGCGGATTTCGGCGTCGTGGAGTGTCGTCATGTCGCCCCAGAGTTTTTCGAACTGCGCGACCGGGAAAATATCCTCCTGGCCGTTGCCCCAGCGTTTCTTCACGTCCTTCAACGTCACATAGCTCGGCATCTTCGCTCCGAGCGCGCGTACGGCGGAGGCGATCTTTTGCGGTTCACTCAGCTGGCGACGATCCAGACCGAAGAGCTCCAGAAGCGAGTCGATGTGAATCCACGTCGTAAGGGTGTTGTAATAGGTTAGCTTAAATTCGTCCTCTTCGCGGGCGAGGGCAAGGCCTTCGACGAGGCGCAGCTGGCCGTTGACGCGGGCGAGACCACCACCGCGATCCTCGATGCGGCGCTGGATCACCTCGATGCTCAAGGCGGCTCCTTCCAGTATGTGCCGACCGAATACTGTCGGGTCCAGATTCGCGCCAAGTGTGTCGATGTTGTGCAGGAGCAAATGCTCCAAATCCGGCTGGGCCGTAAGCAGGTCGCGCAGCACGCCGTTGAGCAGCAGATTGGCCACTTCGTACCAGTGACCGACTGGATGCAGGCATTGCAGCGGGAGGTTGTCGGTGTAGTCCGAGGCTTCGCCGGTTGCGGTCGCCCACTCGATCAGCGCCTTATGCAGACTTTGGCGGACTTTTTCTTTTTGTGGATCTAGCTGCTGGTGCGGCATCTCTTCATAGGAGAAGCGCAGATCGCGCGCCGTCGGCACCATGCGCAAGCCGACCGAGCGTCCGGGCGAGAGAATTACGCGGCCGTCGTAATGATAATTTTTCTCCTCCTTCAGCATCGCCGCGATGGGCGCGTGCGTGAGATGGCTGGTCGAAAAGATGTGCGTAACCGGTACACCGCTGAGCAAACCAGTCGCGTGGCTCTTCGCCAAATGCGTCTCGATGAAGCTGCGATGGCGTCCGCAAAGTTTGGCGAAGGGATGCAGTGCCTTCACCGTGCCCGCGCCCTGCGTCCAACGACTACCTGCACCGGCGGCGAGGGTTACCACGGCGGCACGCCCTTCACGTAATGCTTCGAGGCCAACTTGCTCAGCCTTCGCGTCGCTGGCGTACAACGACACCACGTCGCCCGCGCGCACGTCTTCGACGACGGCGGTCACGGGCAGGCGATTCTGCGCGAGCCCGATGCGTCCAGCCCGCAGGTCGTCGCGAATCTGTTCGTGCTGAACCGCGTCAAAGCCGTTTTCGGTCAGGAGCTCGCGGAGGTTGCTGGCGGCACCGGAGTTTTTCGGTCCCTTGCCCTGAGCAGGAGCGGGCAAAATACGCTGCATCATCGGAGCGAGTAGCGATCGCTCACTCGTTGCGTAAAGCTGCGTTCCGGAGAACCGATCCATCTCGCGACGGATTTCGGGCCGCAACGTGCGCGGGTCCTGCCGCAACCAACGCGGCACGGCAAAAAGGTAATACTCGGGCGAGAGCATCGCCTCTGCGCCGGTCTGCAGTTTCGCGAACGAACCGTTTTCGTTGATCTCGAAATTATAAACCACCGGGTCCATCGCGAACGGCAGCGACGCTTCGAGCGCGCGTTTCGTCCGCGTCATGATCTCAAGCAGTTTTTCCCGCGCTTCGGCCTTGGCCGCTGGTTCGACGAAGAAGCCCATGCCGCCGCCCGACATACCGCCGAGCATGACGAAACCGCGGAACTTTGCCCCTAGCGCCTGTTTCGCTTCTTCGATCAACCGCTCCGTGTAGGCGGTGCTCGCCCAAGGAATAATAGTCTGAATCGGGCCGAAGAAATTGCGCGTGGTGAGCTCTGCTACTTTGGCCACTTCGCCGGAACGCAACGCCACAATGATGTCGCGCAGGATTTTCTGCGCTTCCTGTCGAGCGAGCCATTCGCGTTCGAGTTTGAGCAGATATTTTTCCGTGACCATCTCAAGGATGGGGCCGACGTTCTGCGACATGCCGCCATGCACAAGAATGAGGCTGTCCTGAAGCTCGCGTCGTGTTTTTTCGGATACAATGTCGTCGCCAAAAATCGTATGCTGCGGCAACAGACGTCCACGACTTGTGCCAAACTCAAGATCGCCCGCGACAGCGGCCACGCCTTCAATCATTTTGATACCGGGCCAAACGCCGCCGGAATCCTGCCAGCCACCGCCGGAACCGCCCAGCCACTCGCCAAGAATGGCGCGACTGAGAATCGTGCGGCGCTCCACCTCAGACAGCTTGCCGGTAAACGCCGCAGTCTGCCCGGTGGCGCGCATGCAAAGCGAGATCAGGCAGCCGAGAAGATTAGTCGAAACCGCAAGGCGCGAACCCTTCGGAATGTCACGCACCTGACTCGCGATTTCCAGTCCACGACCAGAACCACACAGCCGAGCCAAAATATCGGAGAGTTTCTGCCCCGAACCTTCGAGCCCCGAAGGCACCACGCCTGAAGCGATGACGGCAGCCTTGAGCAGGCCGAGGTAATCTTTGGCGAAATCAAACACTTCATCGAGCGTCCGTACGTCAGTCGTTGCGCCGAGATCCACGCTTGTGAGCCTAAGGACTGGTTCGTCAATCACGCGCAGGAAACCGCAGACGGGAGGCTGCGCGCCCGCATCGCGCCCATGCACGCCGAGATTTACCGAGATGTTCAACACCTTCGCGCCCTCGGGATAATCCATCCCTAGGAAGAAAATATCGCTCCAGGCCGCGTGGCTAAGATCGAGGCGCACCGCAGTCTCCTCGGAGAGTACAGGCATCGGATCTTCAGGCGAGGCACGCTCAAGTAATTCTCGACGGAGACGCAGCGGATAGTCGAGCGGATGACCCGTGCGAAACATCCATTGATTGCCGCGCACCGAGCGCACGGTTTTCTGGACCTGTTGCGCGAGCGTCTTGAACGCGAGGCCGTGGTACGCAACCGCAAGCGCACTGCTCAAGCCGTCGGACCAGCCGTTTTTGCGTTGATGATCGAGGAAGACAATCAGTGCCTCCTCAAAGCGACGCGCGAGACAATGCTTGTGCCCTTCGAACGGAATCGCCCCGCCAATATCGGCCGGATAGTGCGGTGGCAGAAAATAGCGATGAAGCGCCTCCAGAAAGAAAATGCTGCGCACGCGATGATAGAAATTCGCCGCGCGTTGACGGTATTCCTCCAGTTCGCCCGCCATGCGTTCCAGTCCGGCACGGTCGGAGGCTCGGCAAAGTTTTTCGAAATAGTCGGAGCCGCCGCCAGCACCTTCCACGAGAGCAAGCAATCGGGTATCCACGGTAGTCCTTAGCGACGGGTGATGGTTTTGGCGGCATCGATCGCCAGCTCATCGGCGAGCAGCGCGAGGATTTCCTCACGTGCCGAACCATTGAGACCGAGGGCGATCTGCGCACGCAACAGGCCAAATTGGGCCTCCAGATCGGCGCGACGGCCAGCGAGTTCGGTAGCGAGATATTTTTCGCGAGACGGCAGGCGGGCCAGCGCGGGCGAAAGTCCAAGTTTGGCCGTGGGATTGGCGGCGGCGTCTTCGGCCAGCAGCGTGAAAACCGTCGGCGTCATCACATGCATACCAAAGAAACAGAGGTAATGCCCGCTGCGCAGGCCGGGCACGACGCATTGCTGCTCGGCCACGGTTGGCATGGGCTTCTCGATCACATTCTCAATTTGATACAGCCCGTGCCGCCCTGGCAGCAACGAGCCTGCCACCGTGCCATAATATTGCAGGTGTCGCTCGTGTGTGGCCTGCACGGCCGAAACGGCGCAACCTTCAGCATCGGCGATGTCGAGCAACTGGCGCGTGCAGCTTTTTTCGGCGCCGCTCACATATAGATGATCGCTCACCTGAAGCAAAAATGGTTCCGAACAAACAAAGTCGCGACCGCATAAAACAGCGTGTCCATAACCACCCGCCACCGCCTGTTCGATGACGGTTATGGCCTTGGTAAAGGGTGCCAGCACCTGGCTGAACGCCGCACGATCCGTCGGCGAGACAATGAGCCCGACTTGCTCGATGCCCGCTTCAAGCATCTCCTCCAGAATGATGGCGATGGCCGGCTTGGTGTCGCCATTGCGGTTGGTTAGTGATTGAAGCGGCAGCCGACGTTGGCTCGGTCCCGCTGCGGTGATAATCGCTTTCCTGATCTTGGCGGCCATAAGTAACGGCGAAGAGTGGGATTTTGGCGCCAGCGTGCAACTATGAAAACCCGTTCGACTTTCCGCGCCAGTCGCTTGTGCTGTCTGCCATGCCCGCCCTTACGCGCGCCGAACTTTCGGACTCACTTATCAAACGTCTCACTTGGGACGAACTCGACCTCGCCTATATCCGGCGGCTGGTGGAGATCGCACGCGACGAAGACCTCGCCGGTCTCGGCCTCCAAGCCAAACCACGCAAAACCGGCGACCGCTCGACCGGCAGCATAACCACCACGCCCCGCCAGAGCTCCGCCAATCTCGTCGCTCGCGAGCCCATGGTTGCCTGCGGCCTCCCGCTGATCCCGCTCATCCTCAAGGCCTACGGCGGTAATGCCGTCGTCCAACTCCGCACCAGCGACGGTGCCTCGTTGGTCCGTGGCGATGTGCTCGCCACGCTAACCGGCGACCCGCGCGTGTTGCTCGCCGCCGAGCGCATCGTGCTCAATTTTCTCCAACGTCTCTCCGGCGTCGCCACGCAAACGCGCCGCTACGCCGACGCGCTCGGCAAATCGCGTACCCGACTTCTCGATACACGCAAAACCACGCCCGGCTACCGCATGCTCGAAAAATACGCCGTAGCCTGCGGCGGCGGCTGGAACCACCGACTCGGCCTCTTCGACCGCGTGATGTTGAAGGATAACCACCTCGCGCTTCTCGGTTCCAACGATGGCATCGCCGACGCCGTCGCTCGCGCGAAAAAATCCACGCCCGACCTCCCGGTTGAAGTCGAAGTCGACCGCCTCGCCCAAATCCCGCCCGTGCTCGCCGCCGGCGCCGATATCATCTTGCTGGACAACTTTACCACCGTGCAGCTGCGCAAAGCCGTCGCCCTGATCGGCGGCCAAGCGTTTACAGAAGCCAGCGGCGGCATCACGCTGAAGACGTTGCCGAAACTCGCCAACCTCGGGCTCGACTTCGCCTCCACCGGCGCACTCGTCCACCAAAGCATCTGGGTCGACATCGGCCTCGACTGGCGCAACTAATCACCATCGCCATGCACCTTGCTGTCATTCTCCGTGCATTTCAGGTAGGGCGGATGGTCCCTCATCCGCCTCCGGCACTGCGGACGATGCGGAGCATCGTCCCTACCCTTTCAAACCCACTTTTCGGATAGTTTCCGAGCCATCGCCATGCCGCGCAGCCATTCCGTTTGCAGCCCTGAAGTCACCATTTTACGCGCGCTTTTATCGCATTCCGATGGTTTCGTTTCCGGTGCCGCGCTGGCCAAAACCCTGGCAATGAGCCGTGTGGCCGTCTGGCAGCACATGGAGAAAATGCGCGAACAAGGCTTCGCTTTCGAGGCCGTTCGCGCGAAGGGCTACCGGTTGACGAAACAGCCCACTGATCTAAATGCCACGCTGATCGAGGCCCATCTCACGCCGCACAAGCCTGTCGTCGGATTCCAGTGTTTCGAAACTATTGACAGCACTAACGACGAAGCCGCACGCCAGCTCGCCACTGGCCGCCAGGCACCGTTTGTAATCGCCTCCCGCGAACAAACCCGTGGACGCGGGCGCTTCGGTCGCACCTGGCACAGCGAATCCAACGGCAATCTTTATCTGAGCTTCGCGTTTCGCCCACAGCTGCCACCGGAACGCATGCAGACCTTTACGCTCTGGATGGGCGTTAATCTCTGCGAATTCGTCGCGAGCTACACCCAGGTTTCACCCGGCCTGAAATGGCCCAACGATATTCTTTTCAACGACCGCAAGGCCGGCGGCATGTTGACTGAAGCGCGCATCGACGCCGACCACATCCGCGACCTCGTTTTTGGACTCGGGCTCAACATCAGCAGCCAGACTGCGGCCTTTCCGCCCGAAGTCGCCCGCCGCGCGATTTCGCTCGCGGAGCACGCCACAGAAACGCTCGACCTCAACAAGTTTGCCGCCGCCGTGATCGCCCGCGTGATCGACGCCTACGACCGTTTCGTCAGCGGAAAATATCGCGATGCCTTTGCCGATCTCTGGCATCGTTTCGATTACCTGAAAGGCAAACCCGTTTCGCTCCAACACGGCAGCCAGCACATCAACGGCACCGCGATCGGCATCGACGAGGAAGGCTCGCTCATCGTGCGCACCGACCGCGGCAAAACCGAACGCTTCCGCGCCGGCGAAGTCACGATGTCAAAGAAACCGGTGTAAGTTTGTCACCAACCAGCCCCAAGATTTTCCCATGCTGCTCTGTATCGATATTGGCAATACCTCGACGCACTACGGCGTCACCGGCCCCGACGGCGCGCTTTTCATGCGCCACTTGTCCACCAAGGCAATCGACGAACCAGCCAACGGCATGGGCGTGGAATGCGAGAAAATCCTCACCGAATACCCAGCGGTAAAAGGCGTCGCGTTCTGCTCCGTCGTGCCGGAGGCGAGCCAGCGATTGCTCGGCGTTTTCGCACGCAGCCTGCGCGTTCCGCACTTTCAACTCACGTGCGAAAAAAAGCTCGGCGTGCCCATAAATTATCCGCGCCCAGCCGAAATCGGCCAGGATCGCCTCGCCAACGCCGCCGGTGCGCAAGCGCTCGTCGGCACGCCCGCCATCGTAATCGACATGGGCACCGCCGTGACCTTCGACATCGTCACGCAAACCCTCGGTTATGAAGGCGGCATCATCGCGCCCGGCGTCGAGGTCATGCGCCGCTACTTGCACGAGCAGACTGCGCTGCTGCCCGAACTGGACGAGTCGATTGACGTACCACGCACTATCGGTAAATCCACCGTCGAAGCCATGCGTATCGGAACCGTCATCGGTTTCGGCGGCATGATTCAGGCGCTGCTCGATGCGGTGCAGGCAGAACTCGCCGCCCGTGGCGAAAAACCCGCGCACATTCTCACCACCGGCGGAAGCGCCGCCCTGCTGGAGAAAATCCTGCGTACCCCACACCGCGTCGTGCCCGACATCACCCTGCGCGGCCTCGCCGCCGCATGGGAATTGAACCACTGAGCCACAACCATGCGATGGAACCACAGATAAACACGGATAAACACAGATTCACCGGAAGGATATTCAACACTGTGCGGGGGATTTATTTTCAATCAGACGTGAGCGATCAGATCACCGAACGTCCGACGTTTTAATATTCAAATCTGTGTTCATCAGCGTACATCTGCGGTTCCCAGCTGCATCATTACAGATAAGTTCGCGCCAATAACACCCCATTTATGAACCTCAAGAAAGCCACCAAGCTCGTCTACTTCTCACTCATTGCGCAATTGGTTATGAACGTCGTCCAGTGGGCCGCGTATTCTTTTCGTTTCTACGGCGCATTCGGCCAAGATTTCTCAACGGTCATGACCCTTCTACACTTCGTCCTATCGATTCCGATGATCCTGTTCTTCGGCGCGCTCAACGCGAAGCAGAACACCCAGCCCGGCACCAACCAGCCCGAATCAGCAAACTGAGCCAATTACCGCAAAAACCCAGCTTTCGCTTTTGAGCTATCCCTTTAAAAACCTTCCACAACCAGCCGATTATACACTTACAACCTGACTTTTTCGCTGGTTGGTTCTTTCCGCTGGTTTCGCATTGTGCTTGCGCACGCCTCGCGCTAGCCGGGGTCGTGGCTGACTTGGGACGTTCGCCAAAGACAGATTGACGAGGCAATTTTTGCAGGTATTCTTTCTAGCATGAAAGCCAAATTTACTGCTATCATTGAAGTGGCTCCCGAAGGTGGTTATTGGGCTATTTGTCCGGAGGTTCCTGGCGCCAACGGACAGGGAGAGACTGTGGCAGAAACGAAGCGAAGCCTCCGTGACGCTATTCGACTCATCTTCGTGGATCGAGTGGCGGATGCGCGACGGGGCCTACCCCACGATGCTATTCAAACCGTGATTGCAGTCTGATGAAGCGGCGCGAATTAGAGAAGCGACTTCGCCATGCGGGCTGCTATCTCAAACGCGAGGGTAGCTCGCATTCACTTTGGACCAATCCAAAGACCGGCGTTGTTGAAGCAGTTCCGCGTCACGTGGAGGTCAAGGAGCCGCTCGCATGGAAAATTCTGAAGTCGCTGGGTGCAAACTGAGAGTGCTTTCAAGAGACGGATCAAAAAAGAGAGAGAGCCGCTTTTGACCGCCCCTTTTAAGGGGCCTTCCATAACCAGCCAATTATAACACCTGCAACTTGGCTCTTTTCGCTGGTTTTGGTGGTTCTTTGGGTTCAACAATGCTCCCTTCGGCGATTTGAGATCCTGACTGCAGTTGATCCAGTCGATATTCAGCACAGGAGAAAGCATCATATTCCATCTTCATATCAAGATTACTGGGCCTGTTCCGAAAGAACTCATACCACCGTGATCCCGGCTTCAGGAATAAAAAGGATAGTGAGTATTGATCGACTCATTGGCATTTCAAATACCACCTTCGTGATCTTATCGCTGGTATTCTTTGGATCCTTAGGTGCTTACAAGTTACAGGTCAAAAAAGCCAACGAAGTCGCCAAACATCTACCCCGCGCTGCGGTCAGAATTCCAAGTCCCATCAGCCGCACAATCATTCACGGGCTTGCAGGCCTCGATGTCCGTGCTTTCCATTCACGTAAATTCGTGTGCAGTAAGAGTAACCCATGCCTGAAGAAGTAACGCCGCCTCCAGCGATCGAAGTCCAAAACCTGGTCAAAACCTATGCCGGGGTTACTGCCGTTAACGATTTAAGCTTCACCGTGAAGCGCGGCGAGATCATCGGCTTCCTCGGCCCCAACGGTGCGGGCAAGAGCACCACGATGCGCATCCTCACCGGTTTTCTTCCGGCGACTTCCGGCGTGGTCAACCTCTGCGGCGTGCCCGTCGCGACCGAGCCCGAGGCGATCAAGCATCTCATCGGCTACATGCCGGAAAACAATCCGTTGCCGGAAGACATGCGTGTCTCCGAGTACCTGCACTACCGCGGCCGACTCAAAGAAGTTCCCCGGCGCAAGCTCAGCGACCGCATCGAGGAAGTGCTCGAACTGTGCGACCTCAAGCACGTGCGCCACCGGATCATTGGCAAACTTTCCAAGGGCTTCCGTCAGCGCGTGGGCATCGCCGAGGCAGTGCTAGCCGAACCACCGGTTATCATCATGGACGAGCCGACGATCGGCCTCGATCCCCACCAGATCCTGATCGTGCGCGATCTGATCGCCAGCCTGCGCGGGCGCATGACCGTCCTGATTTCCAGTCACATTCTGCCGGAAATCGAGGTCACCTGCGACCGCGTGATCATCATCAATCAAGGCCGCATCGTTGCCAGTGGAACACCGAACGAGCTGCGCCGCGAAATCCTCGGCCACTCCGCCTACAAGTTGGAACTGGCCGGCGAGATCTCGGTCCTCTCCGCCGTGCTTGCACAGGTGGAACCGACCTTGGTGATCACGTCGCATGACGAACCAGACGCCACCGGCTTTCGCACTTTTCATCTCACCACAGAGCGGGACGATCCGATCGGCGAACAACTCGTGAGCGCACTCTCGAACGACACGCGTTTTCGCCTGCGAGGTCTCGCCCGCGAACACCCGACGCTCGAAGACGTGTTTCTCGCCGCCACCCGGCGCTCTTGGGATATGGTCGACACCCCGTCGAAACCCTCAACCTAACTTCCGTCCGCGCCGCCACCTTCTCCTGTGAAGCACTTTTTCACCATCCTCAGTCACGAGCTTCGTATGTTGCTCGTCAGTTTCAGCACCTACATCGCCGCGGTGCTGTTCCTGTTCATCATGGGATTTATTTTCACCACCATGATGGATTTCTACAGCACGGGCGGACAGGAAACCACGCCCGCCGTAGTTTTTTTCCAATACTTCTGGGTGCCCGTGCTCTTCATGGTGCCATTACTCACGATGAAAAGCATCGCCGAGGAACGGCGGCTGGGAACGTTGGAGACGTTATTAACCACGCCAGTTTCGACGGTGGAAGTGGTGTTGGGAAAATACTTCGCCGCCTACTTCCTCTACCTCGCGCTCTGGGCCTGCACGGGCGGGTTCTTCTACATTCTGCATCGCTTCGCCCACGACACGCGCTTCATGGACATCGGGCCGCTGGCGGGTGGTTTTGTTTTTGTGGCAATCTCCGGCCTCATGTTTGTGGCGATGGGGATTTTCGCCAGTGCGCTTTCCCGCAACCAGGCTGTCGCCGGTATCATCAGCGGCACGCTGCTTTTCACTCTAATCGTTGGTTCGAATTATCTGCCGGGCGTCGAATTATTGCGCAACGAAGCGATGAAGCCGGTCAAGGCTGCGGTCGATTATGCGCAGATTTTCCAGCACCTTTCTGACTTCAGTCACGGCGTGGTCGATGCCCGCCAGGTGCTTTTTTACCTGAGCGGCACGGTGCTGTTTTTGATTTTCAGTATTTTTAGCGTTGAGGTGAAACTCCTGCACAGCTGAACGCCATGAACCCCATCAAGAGCTTTCAAGCCGCGCGCTGGATTCGCACCGCCAATCTCGTGTTGCAGGCCATCCTGTTCGTCACGCTGGTCCTCGGCCTAAACTACCTCGCCGTACACAAATCCTGGCGCGTCGACCTCACGCATCTGCGCACGCATTCGCTCTCGGCCGAGACGCTCTCGTACGTAAAGCAGCTCAAACAACCCGTTAAAATCTACGTCACACTTCCGAAGCCCAAGGAAGGCGACGACTCAGCCGAAGCCCAGGCCTATCGCGATGTGACCGAGCTTCTGCGCGAGTACGTTTTTGCCAGCGAAAGCAATCCGGCCGGAGCAATAACCTTCGAGCAAATCGACGTCTATCAACGAGGACGCGAGGCCAAGGAACTCGACCTTGCCGAACCAGGCCCTACGCTCGTGCAATGCGGCGACAAACGCCACCTCGTCGGCCCCGCCGAACTCTACCGCATCGAGAAAGGTGAGAAAAAAGCCTTCCTCGGCGAACAAGCCATCACCGCCGCGATCCTCGATGTTTCCAGCCCGGACAAAAAGAAAATCTATTTCCTCACCGGCCACGGCGAAATGGACATCGGCAACACCAGCGAAGAAATCGGCCTCTCCACGCTGGCGACCGAACTGCGCATCAGGAATTTTGAAATCGACCGCCTCGACCTGACTGCTCGCGGACGCATCCCGGAAGACGCCGCACTCATCATCTCTGCCGGCCAAAGAACCCGTTACAGCGCCGCCGAGGAGGAATTGCTCCGCCAGTATCTCGCTACCAGCACCTCGGATCGCCCGGGCCGCCTGCTCCTCTTCATCCCACCCGGCCTCCCCGTCAATTCGCAACAAGAAGCCACCGGCCTCGAAAATCTTCTCTACGATTGGGGCATTCTCGCCGACGACGTCGTCGTAAAAGACATCAATCCCGCCAGCATCAACGACACCGAAGATCTCATTCTAAATGCGTTCAGTGAGAAGCACGAGATCTCGAAGCAATTTTTCGACAACCAGATCAAAGTACGTTTTGGCGCCTCCCGCAGCGTTCGCGTCAACCCCAGCCGCTCTTCTGACGAAAGCCTGACTGTCACCCGACTGATCGGCACCGACTCGAAAACCGCCTGGGGCGAACGCAGCTACAAGATACGTTTCGCCTACAATTCTGGTATCGACATGCCGCACACCTTGCTCGGCTTCGGCGTCGCCTCCGAACGCGTCAGCGCCAAGGACAAAAATCTCCCGTACAGTGTGCAAGCCGGACGCGTCGTTGCCTATGGCAGCTCGGATTTCATCTCCAACAACCGCCTGAGCAACGACGGCAACTTCGCCCTCGTGCTCTCCAGCATCAACTGGCTCGTCGGCCGCGGCTCCATGCTCAATGTACCCGCCCGCCCGATCGAGAAATTCCAGCTCAACCTCAATCAGCAGGAACTCCTGCGCCTGCGTTACAGTCTGCTCCTGATCCTGCCCGCCGCCGCCGGCCTGTTAGGACTCATCGTTTACTGGACCCGACGCCGCTAACCAGCCGTAAGTTTTAGGTGATAGGTGATAAGCAAAACCACATAATATCACTAAAACGCACTCCTCCATACCACTTGCATCTTACTACTTAAAACTTTCCCATGCGCACCAAAGTCACACTGATTCTCCTGCTGCTGAACGTCGGTGTATTCTTCTACATTTTCAAATTCCAGCGAGGCGAAGAGCTCAAGGGCCCGGGAACTGTGCTCGGCCCGGAGACCTCGAACATCCACTCTCTTGAGATCGCCACCATCGGCAGCGACAACCCGCTCAAACTGGAACGCAGCACCGACACCTGGACTCTAACCCAGCCGCTGCAATGGCCCGCCAACCAGTTTGCCGTCACCCGCATCCTCAGCGAACTCCAGCAACTCCGGCCCTACGCCACTTTTGCCGTGGCCGATCTCGCACGCAATGGACGCACCCTGGCCGATTACGGTCTGGAAAAACCTCCGCTTACCCTAACCTACACTCCCGCCCAAGCCTCGCCTGGCGCTCCTGCTCCAAAAAGCATCGTACTCAAAATTGGCGATACCTCTCCGGTCGGCAACCGCCTCTACGTGCTCTCTCCCGACGGCCAGTACATCCACGTCGTCAACCGCAGCCTCGCCGAAAGCCTCGCCCTCCGCCTCGAAGATCTGCGCTCGGACACGCTCTTCACCATCCCCGTTTTTGAAGTGCGCTCCTTCAAGCTCCAGCCGCCCGCCCCCGCCGCCAGCATCCGCATCGCCAACGACAACAATCGCTGGTCCTTCGAGTCACCCTTCCCGTCCTCGGTTCGCGCCAGCAAAAAAGACACCGTCCTCGCCATCAACGGCCTGCACGCCCTGCGCGTTAAAAACTTTCTCGATACCGACGCCATCGACAACACCCGCACCGGCCTAACCACCCCCGAACTCCAGATCACCCTGATCGGCAACAACCGCCGCGAAACACTCCTCATCGGCAGCCAGGTCGATCCCAGCGCCACCCCGACAGCAACCACCGGCGAGAGCCAAGATCCCACGGTCGAGTACTACGCCCGGATGGAGGACAAAACCCCGGTCTTCACCGTCAGCCTCCGCGTCCAGCTGCTCGAAACCCTGCGCAGCGCCCAGGAAACCCTGCGCGACACCCGAGTGCTCGATATCGAACCATCCAATATAACCACGATTTCACTCTCCGCGCCCAACCTGCCCCAGGTGACCCTTCAGCGCCTCGAATCCTCCACGCCAAATCCGGCTACCGCCTCCTGGCAGGTCGTGCGTCACAATGGCGAGCGCGGCCCTCAGACCTATCCCGCCGACCGCGAGGTCGTTGAAACCCTGCTCCAAAAACTGACCCAACTCACCGCCGAACGTTTTGTAGACGACGCACCTTCCGCATCCGCGCTCGAAGATTTCGGCTTCAACCGTCCCGCGCGCGAGATCGCCCTCGCCCGGCCACAAGTTGGCGGCGGCGCCTCCACCACCCTGCAAATTGGCGCCTCCTCCGGAACCGAACCTGTCACTTACGCCAAACTCATTGGGCAAAACTACGTTTACCGCGTGTCCAATGCCATTCTCCGCGACACGCCGGTCTCCGCCCTCGCCTACCGCGACCGCCTCATCCGCGAGTTGCCCGCCGGTGCGCAGATCACCGGTCTTAAACTCACCGACCTGACCAACAACAACGTCATGCTCGAAACCGCGCTGCCTTTCCCCGCAGCCGCAACCAGTGTACCTGCACTAACACCGGAGCGCCGCCAAGCCATCGAGTCGCTGGCGACCCAGCTGCGCACCCTGCGCGCCCAACGTTTCCTGCGTGAAGAATTCACCAACACCATCACGGTAAACGGCGAGGAACGTCCCTGGCGCTACCGGCTGGACACCACGCTTTCGCTCGTTGGCGGCAGCGGAGTACAAACCAGCAACTCCGTCCTCTACTTTTCGGAACGCGCTGGCGCATCGCTTCAGTACGTCGGCTCGACCGACTCCAACCTCGTCTTCGAAGCCGCCCAGTCGCTGCTCGACGCTTTTTTTGCCGTAAGCTACGGCCCGTCCGACCCCGGCCCCACGCCCCCAACGACGACTCCAGCACCGCCTACCGAACCAGCATCAACCCCCACACCGGTCGCGCCATAAGCGTTCACGCGCCCGGGACGATGCTGCTATGAAATTTCTACGCGCCAGCTGGTATTTCAGCAAATGGTGCGCCGAGTGCCTGCGGGACAGTCTGCTGGCAGCACTCTGGTTATGCCTGGTCGGACTGCTCGTGGTACAAATCGGCCTGCTCACCTCGCGCCATCTGCCCATGCCGGCCTGGATGCTCCGGCAGATCGAAACCCGAATCAACTCGACCGGACTAAATGTGCAGATTGATCAGGCCAACATCGATCTTGCCGGGCGTGTATCAATTAAAAACCTACAAATCACTCCGCACTCGCTCGATTCTCCGCTGATCAAGATCGAGGAGGTCTACGTGCGGCTCGATCCGCTCGCCCTCATCACCCGCCAGGTCGACCCCCGCTACATCCGCGCCTCCGGCGTCAACCTGCTCCTCCCCGCCATGCTCTCGCCGACGGGACGCACCGAGGCCGTACTCAGCAACATCCGCCTAGCCTTCAAACCCAACCAAGACACCATCGTCCTAGAACAGCTTTCGGGTGAAGTGGCTAACCTCACCTTTTCGGCACGCGGTTCGATTGCCGTACCCAAGGAACTAACCCGCGGCTCCGCCAGCAAGGGAATCACCCCTGAGGCAATGGCGCGGGCCATCAAAACCTACGTCGATCTCGCCCGCAGACTGTCGGAAACCACGCCTGAACTCGCCGCCCTCGAGAATCCACACCTGGACTTGGTCTTCGCTGCCGACAAACGCGGCAACCCCATCCTTTCACTCTCCCTAATCTGTCGAAAAGCCAGCCTCGATCTCGCACGTTTTCGCCCCGACAGCGGAAAACTCCAGCTCACCAAACTTAAACTTGCCACCGCAATTTCTCTTTCCAGCCCAACCGCACAAGCTCTCTTCTTCCAGGGTGCATGCGCTGAAGCCACAACCACCAAGGGCTACCAACTCCTAGGAGTAAACTTTACCCTGAAAGCGGAGCTGCCTCGCGCCACCGAACCATTCAAACTGCTCGAACTCATCGTCAAAGCCGACACGGCCGCAACAAGTACGCTCACCGGCTTCGATTTTAAAAACTCCCTGATCCGACTGACTCCAGGAGAAAATTCGACCTTGAGCTCGGAGCTTACCACCGAAGCAATCGGCACCTCCTGGCAGGTCGAGGTCGAGGCCAACCCCTCGCGCGGCGAAGCACAGCTCAAACTAGCAGGCGCCATCACCCCGTTCATTATCCACAAGCTAGAGACAAAAATGAGGATGGCGGAGAACACGCTGTTGCGCATGAAAGCGCCTGCCCCGATCAGCCTCACCGCTGATTTTGCCCAAAATTGGAAACTGCAAAAAGTCCTGGGCCGAACCTCCTTCGGCTCCGTGGTCGGATACAGCGTGCCATTCACCCAGGGCACAGCCAGTTTCAGTTTTGATGGAACCGAACTAAGTGTAACCGACATCGCAGCCTCCCAGGGCGATCACGCCGCAGTCGGCAGTTACTGGATGAACATCAAAACCCTGGATTACCGCTTTCTCCTAGGCGGCCATCTCCGCCCGATGGGCATCGCGGGCTTCTTCGGTCCATGGTGGTCAAACTTTTTCAGCCTCCTCGATTTTACGCCAATCGCTCCCGCCGCCAGCGTCGATATCGGAGGCCGCTGGACCTTTCCTTACACCACGACCGTCTTCGTCAATGCCGATGCCCCCAGTGCCACCATCAATCAGGTTCGGTTCGACCGCGTGCGCACTACCATGTTCATTCGGCCCAACTACTACGATGCACTGGAGTTTATCGTCGACCAGGGCGAACACTCCGCCCGCGGCACCTTCTCCCGCGCGGTAGACATCTACCGCCACGGCAACGATCTGCGTTCGATCGATTTTAACCTAACCAGCACACTGAATCTTTCTGAAACCGCAAAGATCTTCGGAACCGCCGGTGCCGAGATAGTCGAACCATTCACCTTCACCAATCCTCCCTCACTTCAACTCAACGGTCGCGTCGACGGCCCTGCCTCGGAACGCGGCCCACATCGCTCAATCCAGATGGCGGTCAAGTCCACAGGAGCATTTGCACTCTACGGATTTCCCCTCAGCGACCTCTCCTTTAACGGAGCGATCAAGGATGAAGCCATTGATCTAAAGGATATCCAAGTTTCGTTCGCGCACGGTATAGCCCGGGGTAGCGCCCTTCTGAGCGGCCCTGAGGCGGTGCGCAAACTCAGTTTCGACATCTCTCTTCAAGGTGCATACCTCGGCGAAGCCCTCAACACTTTCGCCCAGTTCTCCGCCAACCAAAAAGGCGAACCACCCACCATCAGCAACAGAGCCCAGCAACTCGCCGAGATCCGCCTCAACATGCAACTCGCGGCCAACGGCCTGTACCGCGACCCCTTGAGCTTCCAGGGCAAGGGCGCAGCGGACCTAAGCGGTGCGCAACTCGCAAAAATCAATCTCCTCGGCTCGCTCTCTGAAGAACTCAGTAAAACCGCCGCCTTCCGCTTCACCTCGATCCAGCTCAACCACGCCCGCTCCAGTCTCGTCCTCGATCGGCAAAAACTCTCCCTCCCCGACCTCAAAATCACCGGCAACAGCGTGATGATCGAAGCCGACGGCTCCTACCTGCTGGACAAAAACACCGTGGGTTTCGCCGCCAAGGTTTATCCTTTCGGAAGCGGCAAAACATTTCTCAGCAGCGCGGTCGGCTTTGTCCTCGTCCCGCTCTCGAATGCACTGGAGCTCAAGCTCTCCGGTTCGCTCACGCAGCCGAACTGGCGCTTCACCTACGGTCCAAGAAACTTCCTTTACAATATCACCGGCACAAACCCCAACGATGCCGCCGCCATACCCGAGCAAGCGCCCACCGACATAACGCGCCGCCTGCCCCCGCCCTACCTCAGACGCTGATCGCGGTCTTTCAGCAGGCTCGAAATCCATTGCGGAGTATTACCATGGAGATTTACTCGGCTCTCCCCGCCTTTTAATGGCACCGCAGATCCCCATCCCACTCACGTTCTGGCTAATACGGTTTCAAATCGGCTTGGCCTCAACGGTGATCGCCCTCGGGGTAGCGGTGCTCGTCGGCTGGATCCTGCAAATCACGTCCCTCGTCCAGTGGGGCGAAACGTGGGCCCCGGTTCCAGCGAATGCCGCCGTCTGCTTTGCGTTAATCGGAGCGCTCCTGCTGGCGATAGAGTTTGGTTACAGACGCGCCGCACTGCTCGCCATTGTCCCTCTTGCGCTAAGTCTTCTGACCGAGTTGCAAAACCACTTTCCACTGCGCGTCCCGCTCGACGAACTATTCGCCACCGACTATCTTCAGATCGAAACCAGCGCGCCCGGCCGCATGCCCGCCGCACTCTCTTGGTGTTTCATCATCGGCGGCCTCACGCTGCCCCTGCACGCCCTCTGCAAACGCGCAAGCTACCGCAGCCTTGGCCTCGCCTTCGGCGGATCAGCGTTGATGGCGGTCGGCGGTTCGACCGTCCTCGGCTACGTGCTGGGCTTGCCCGCGGTTTATCGTTGGGGCGGAACCAGCAGCATGCCACCAGGAGCCGCCGTGCTGCTCTTCCTGCTCGGCGCCGCATTCCTCCTTCTCGCCTGGCGCGAACACCGATCCACTCAACCCGGTGCGCCCGCCTGGCTGCCCATGCCTGTCGTCGTCGCGTCGACCACGCTCACCGTCATCCTTTGGATCGGACTGCACGAACGCGAAAATATTTACCTGGGCAACACCACTCAGGCCACGATGAACGGCCTCGCCAGCACGATCAATTTCGAGCTCGAACGACAGGTCGCGTCCCTTGAACGCTACGCCCGCCAATGGAGTCAGACCACTCCCTCGCCTGTCATCTGGGAAACCGATGCGAGAATGATGCTTAACGACTCCCCGGGTTGCACCGCCATTCTCTGGATCACTCCCGAGTGCCGAACCATCTGGGCCTACCCAAGCCGTGGCAATGAAGCACTCAACGCCCTCAATCACGAAACCGAATCGGCACGACACGCGGCCCTTGACGCAGCTCTCCAAACACGCGCCGCCGCCATGTCCGCCTCACTTGCCGTCCATACTCAGGGCCGCGGCTTTGTGATCTACTGTCCCGTCTTTCGCGGCACCGAACTCGTCGGCTACGCCGGCAGCGAGTACACGTATCAACGCTTCTTCAACGCCATCGACCGCAAGCTAAAATTAGCCGACAACTACCATTACTCGCTCTCGATCGCCGGCGACCCTGTCTTTACGACCGACACCGATGCAAACATAACCACCAGCAACCGGCTAGAATCCGTCTTCAGTATCTTCGACCGCCGCCTGCGGATCGAAATCAGCCCTTCCGCAGAAAATCTCATCAGCAACCGCAGACCGCTTCCTGAGGTCGCCCTGCTCGCTGGCCTCGGCATCACCGCCCTGCTCGGCCTCAGCATTCACCTCGCCCGAGCCGCACGCACCAGCCTGCGCACCGCCCGCCATACCAACCTCCAGCTACTCGCCGAAAACGACGAACGCCGCCGCATCGAAGCGATGCTCAAGGTATCCGACGAGCAACTACGGCTCGCACTGGACAGCACCCAGATCGGTATCTTCGAGTGGAACCTCACCGTTAACCAGCTCTACTACAGCAGCGGCGTCTGGACCATGCTCGGCTATCTGCCAGGCGTAATTCCTCCGACCCCCGAGGCCTGGACATCCCTCATCCACTCCGAGGACCTTCCCATCTACCGAACCGCCGTCGAGCAACAACTCAAGGGAACCCTCCTTTTCATCGAACCCGAATACCGCGTTCTCTCCGCCAATGGAGAATGGCTCTGGATTTACGCCCGTTCCCGCTCGGTCAACCTCTCACCCAGCGGGGCACCGCTTCGCATCATCGGCACCCTTCAGGACATCACCGCCCGCAAGCAGTCAGAGGAAGCCTTGCGCATCAGCCAGGCCACCACTCGCAAGCTTTCGCTCGTCGCGAGCAAGACCGACAACCTCGTCATCATCGCTCGGCCCGACGGCACGATCGACTGGGTCAACGAAAGCTTTGAGCGCGTGATGGAATACCCACTCGCCGAGATCAGTGGCCGCAACCCTGGCACCTTTATGATCGGGCCCGAGACCAGCGCCCGAACCATCCGCCGTATAAAAATCGCCGGCAGAAACGGCGAGGTCATCAGTACGGATATTGTTAACTATTCGAAATCGGGGAAAAAATATCATCTACAGCTCGAAATCCAGCCCGTACGCAACGAGGCAGGCGTGCTTGAAAACTTCATCGGCATCCTCGCCGACATCACGGCCCGCGTGGAAACCGAGCATAACCTCCGCCGAGCCAAGGCAGAAGCCGATGCCGCCTCGCGCGCCAAGAGTGATTTCCTCGCCTCGATGAGTCACGAAATTCGCACGCCCATGAACGGCGTGATCGGCATGACCAGCCTGCTCCTCGACACCAAGCTCAACCACGACCAACGCGACTTCGTCTCCACCATCCGCACCAGCGGAGAAGCTCTATTAACCATCATTAACGACATCCTCGATTTCTCGAAAATCGAGTCCGGCAAGATGGAACTTGAGCACCTGCCCTTCGACCTTTCGGTCTGCGTCGAGGAAGCGCTCGACCTCTTCTCCCTGGCCGCCGCCGCCAAAAAGGTCGAGCTCGCCTACCATCTCGATGACGCGGTGCCCGGCTGGATCATGGGCGACGTCACCCGCCTGCGCCAGATCCTCGTCAACCTAGTCAACAACGCCGTCAAATTTACCCCCGCAGGACGCATCTCCATAATCGTCACCCGTATCGGCGCTCCAAATACAACACCCTCCCGCGCCTGCCCGGTGACACTCGAACTAGCCGTCCACGACTCGGGCATCGGCATTCCGCCTGACCGCATGAACCGGCTTTTCCGTCCTTTCAGCCAGGTCGACTCTTCCACCACTCGCAAATACGGCGGCACCGGGCTCGGCCTCGCCATCTGCCACCGTCTTTGCGGCCTGATGGGCGAAGGCATCAGTGTCGCCAGCACTCCTGGCCAAGGCTCCATTTTTAAGTTTAGCGTCCGCACCGAGTCCGTGCCCACACCGCCCGACTGGGGCCTCCCCGAGATGCCCGTGAAACTTAACTATGGCCCCATCCTCTGCCTAGAGGACAACCCTGTTACGCAGCAGCGGCTCGAAACATTTTTCCGCACATGGGGCGCCCGCGCCACCTGCTCACCCACGCTCGCCGCCGCCGAAGATTTTCTCGCCGGCGAGATCAAGCCCTCCGCCCTCATCGTCGACAGCGAAATCGTCCAGAGCCCCGAAGCCGCGGGTTTTCTCGAAAAAATCAAACAGCGCGAGGTCCCCACGCTCTTCCTTCTCCCGAGTGCGCAAAGCAAGCCCACCGGCCTACCCCGCGAACCCTACACAACCACCATCGCCAAACCCCTGCGCACGCTCTCGCTCGTGCGCGGCATGCAGGCAATTTTTAACGCCATACCCGACAGCCTGCCGCCCTTCGCCTACGCGCCCGAGCAACGCCAGCTCGCGCACGAAATCCCGCTCGATGTGCTGCTCGTCGAAGACAATCCCGTTAACCAAAAAGTCGCGCTACGCTTTCTCGACCGCCTCGGCTACCGAGCCGATGCCGTAGCCAACGGATTGGAAGCCGTCGCCACGCTCGAAGCCCGCCGCTACGATCTTGTGTTGATGGATCTGCAGATGCCGGAGATGGACGGTTTCGAAGCCAGCCGCCAGATCCGCTCGCGCATTCCCCTCGAATTGCAGCCCCGCATCATCGCGCTCACCGCCAACGCCCTTTCCGGCGACCGCGAACTCTGCCTCGCCGCCGGCATGAACGACTACATCGCCAAGCCCGTGAAAATGCATGAAATTGCCGACGCTATTCGCCGCCAATTCAGCGGCAGCCGCCCACCCTTCAGCGCACGAAAGTAAAAATATCCGTCTTCCACGGTTCGGGGAACACACGCGTCCCGCGTGTCGGTTTGGGCGTCCCGCCCAAAACCTCCGAACGCTCTCGGCGGGACGCCGAGAGCAGCACGCGAGACGCGTGCGCTCCCCGAACACTCGGCAACCAAATTCCACCTCCAAGACCCACCTTCCAAGCGGGCTATTCTATGCCCGGTTCTTCAGCTCACCCGGATCATTCGCCAGATCGAAATCCAACCAAGCCGAACCATCTGGGTTAAAAATTCTCTTCTGCAACTTCGATCTCACACCACGCCACGCCCGGTCACACTGATGAGGCAATCGCACCACGCTCGGCATGGAAATATGCGCCGCCTCGGCCTCGATGCGAGGCAATGCGCCGTGCTCGATAAAACCAGTCATCATCCCGGCCAGATCGACCAACGACACGGCATCCTCGCGCACTTCCGCTCCGAAACCAGGTAACCACACCAACAAGGGCACCCGAACCGATTCCTCATACGGCCAGCCTTTCCGAAACAACCCGTGCGCACCATGCATATCACCATGCACTGATGTAAACACGACCAACACGCCATCGCCAACCGCCTTCAGCAGCCGCCCGATCGCCCGATCTGTCGCCTCGATATGCGCATAATAACCCGCCAGCTCATGCCTCGCCTTGGTTTCGGCTTCACCTCCACGCGGAACATTTGCCGCAAGCGTCAGGGCTGCTTCACCGGGTGCAAGAACTCCCGACGCAGGTGCGTCATAAGGCGGATGCGGCGACTCCAGGCTCACCATGCAAAACCACGGTTTTCTCTCTGGAGCCTTTGGCGTTTGTATTTTGGCCTTTGTAATTTGTTCGGTAAGCCACGTTGCCGTGCGTTCACAAAGCACATCCGCCTGATAACCCCGAAACGGAGTCGGCTCCGCAAGCCGCGTTCCATGCAGCCAGGGATCGTTAAGCAAAAAGCCGCTCTCAAAACCCTCCCAGAAATCAAAACCGGCACGCGCCTCCGGCGGCACCACTGCCTTCGCATGAACCTCACCCACTAACGCGGCCGAGGGATCGCGTTTCCACAAATGCCACTTCCCGAAAAACGCCGTCTCGTAGCCGCGCTCACGCAGCTCGTGCGCCACTGTCCGGCTTCCAACCGGTAGCGGATCGAAATAATCCCGCACGCCATTTTCCGGCGAAAGCACGCCGGTCAACAATGCCGCACGTGCGAACGGACCGAAGGGATGCGGCGTCACCGCCTGCGTAAAATTGATTGCCCGCGCCGCCAGCGCATCCAGCGAAGGCGTGCGTGCGTTTGAGTCGCCCGCAAAGCCCGTGGCTTGCGCCCGCCACTGCGTTGTGACGATCCACAGAATATCCGGCCTTTGCTTTCCCGTAGTCATAACCAGTGAGTATCGATCAGCCTCCACTACGCGCGGCGCCGCAATACGCAATCAGCACCGCCTGTGACGATTCATAACCAGTCGCCATCTTCATCCACGCAGTTACAATCGGATTAAAGATTGTCCAAACGCAGAGCAGCTTCATGCCACCAGATTGTTCTAGCTCAAGAGTGCCGCAAACAGTTTCTGGATCACGCCAGCACTCTGGGCCGCAACCTCTGGGCCGCAGACCGCTCGCTTGAGCTTTCGTCCGCCCGTCCGCTCCGTTTTTGACATGCGGGAAACACTCCGATCAACTTGCGCTCTCCCATGACTGCCGCTCCCATCGTCCAAATCCGAGCGCTGACGAAAATTTTCCTGCAAGGCGAAATCAACGTCACCGCACTCGACTCCATCGACCTGTCCATTGAAAGCGGTGAATTCCTCACGCTCATGGGCCCTTCCGGTTCCGGCAAATCCACGCTCCTGCACATCATCGCCGGCATTGATCGCCCCACGCGCGGCGAGTGCATCGTGCAAGACCGCAACATCGCCGCGCTCAACGAATCCGACCTCGCCGACTGGCGAAACCAAAACGTCGGCTTCGTCTTCCAGACCTTTAACCTTATCCCAGTCCTAACCGCCTACGAGAACGTCGAACTCCCGCTGCTGCTCACCCAACTCAGCGGTAAAGAACGCCGCCACCTCGTCACCACCGCGCTTGAGATGGTCGGCCTCGACGACCGCATGAAGCATTTGCCGAAACAACTCTCAGGTGGACAAGAGCAACGTGTCGCGATCGCCCGCGCCCTCGTGACCGATCCCAAGCTCGTCGTCGCCGATGAGCCCACCGGCAATCTCGATTCACATTCCGCCAACGAGGTACTGGATATTCTGCGCACGCTCAGCCGAGACGCCGGCAAAACCGTCATCATGGTCACCCACGATCCAAAAGCCGCCGCTTACGGCTCCCGCACCATCCACCTCGAAAAAGGCGAACTAGTACCGAACTAACAAAAAGAGGCCACCGATGAACGCAGATCAACACCGATCCGAAACGGAACGCACTTACTGCCGAAACTTCATTATCTGTGCCCATCGGAGTTCATCTGTGGCCTCAACGCCTCCGCATCCATGACCATCCCGGGTTTCATCGTCAAAAATGCCTTGCGCAACAAACGCCGCGCCGCGCTCTGCGTGCTCAGCGTCGCCGCCTCGCTCTTCCTCCTCGTTTCACTCCTCGTCGTCCTCAACGAGTTCACCAACCCACCCGAAGACGTCGGCGCCTCTCTCCGCATCGCAGTGCGCAACAAAGTTTCCCTCGCTACTCCGCTCCCCGTCCGTCAACGACCGCTCATCGCCAAAATCCCCGGCGTCGAAGCCATCACCGCGCTCTCGTTCTTCGGCGGCAAATATAAAGGTGAAGAAAACACCATGTTCGCCCAGTTCGCCATGGACCCCGAACAACTCGAACTCGTTTTCGGCGAAGCCAAATTGCCGCGCGAACAACTCGAAGCCTGGATTGCCAACCGCACTTCCTGCATCATCGGCGTCGACACCGCCAAACGCTACAACGTCAAAATCGGCGACAAATTCCAACTCATCGGCCAGATCTACCCAGTAGACCTCGACCTCACTGTCGTCGGTATCTACAAAGGAACTACCGACGACCGAAACGTTTTCTTTCACCAAAAACTCCTCGATGAACTCACGGGCGATCTCGGCCAGGTCGGCATGTGGTGGATCAAGGCCCGCTCCCCCGAAGAGGTTCCCGGTGTGATCGACCGTATCAACGCCGCTTTCACCAATACCTCCGCCGAAGTCCTCGCTGAAACCGAGCGCGCCTTCCAGCTCAGCTTCGTCTCAATGTGGGCCAACATCAAAGTTCTCATCTCCTCCATCTGCTCCGTCGTCGTCTTCGCGCTCATCCTCGTTTCCGCCAGCACCATGAGCATGGCCATTCGCGAACGCATGCGTGAACTCTCCGTGCTCAAGGCACTCGGCTTCCGCCGCCACGAACTCTTCGCCTTTATCCTTGCCGAAAGTTTCGGCCTCGCCGCCGTCGGATTTCTTCTCGGTGCCGGTGGCGCGTGGTTGCTCTATTCCTCGGTCAACGCGCCCACGCTGACCGGCGGCATGTTTCCCACCCTCGACGTCACCCCGCGCATCCTTGCTTTTTCCGCCCTCGTAGCCGCCGTCTTGGGCGTCGTCTCCAGCCTCGCCCCCGCCCTCGCCGTCACCCGCATGAGCGTCGTCGATGGATTGAAGACCCTGGACTAACTTGGCCACCGATTAGTGCCGATGAACACAGATGAAACAAAAGATCGCTTAACCGAAAAAATTATCGGTTGCGCCTACACTGTGGCGAATACACTCGGCTGCGGTTTTCTCGAAAAAGTTTACGAGAACTCATTGGCGCTCGAACTTCGGAAGGGCGGTCTCAGCGTCGAACAACAAAAACCGCTTACAGTGTTTTACTCAGGCACGATAGTCGGCGAGTACTTTGCCGACCTTTTCGTCGAGCAAAGAATCGTCGTGGAATTGAAAGCTGGGAAGGCGATCGACGACTCTCACGTCAGCCAATGCTTGAACTACCTTAAAGCCTCTCAAAACCGCCAAGGTCTTATCATTAACTTCGGCCCATCCCGGGTCGAAGTACGACGGCTAGTCATGGGCTGAATCGGTGCCCATCGGTGTTCATCTGTGGCGATTTCAATATGTTCTCCCTTTTCAAATATCACCTCCGCTCCGTGCTCGTCCGCTGGCGCTCCACCCTCGCCACCATCCTCGGACTCGCCCTCGTCATCGCCGTCTTCATTTTGGTGCAATCACTCGCTGCGGGCATCGAGAAATCCAGCAGCAACACGGGCGATCCCCGCAATCTCCTCGTCACCCGCCAGGGCGCGCTCGCCGAAACCACCAGCGTGATCACCCGCGATCAATTCAACATCATCCGCTACCTCCCCGGTGTTGCCCGTGACGCCACGAACCAACCCATCGCCTCGGGCGACGTACTCATCATCATCAACCTCCCACGCAACAACGGCACGGGCAACGCAAACGTCATGGTGCGCGGCATCGCTCCGACCGGCCGCGCCCTGCGCCCTCAAGCCTCTTTGGTAGAAGGCCGTTGGTTCGCCCCCGGCAAACGTGAAGCCGTTGCCAGCCGCCGGCTCGCCGGGCGCATGGCCAACCTCCAAGTTGGCCAGACCTTCAAAACCGGCGGCGTCGAACTCACCGTCGTCGGCATCTTCGATGGACAACGCAGCGCCTTCGACTCCGAACTCTGGATCGACGCCGACGAAGCCCGCAGCGCCTTCGACCGCCCCGATTACTCCAGCCTGCTCCTACGCCCCGAAAGCGACGAAGCCCTCCTCCAGCTCAAAAAACACCTCGAAGGCGAACGCCGCCTCAAAGTAAAAGCCGTGCGCGAAGTCGATTACTATAAAGAGCAAACCCGCACCGCTGGCCCAATCAAATGGCTCGGCAACGGCCTTGCCATCGTCATGTCGATCGGCGCTCTTTTCGCCGCCATGAACACGCTCTACGCCAGCGTTGGCGCCCGCACTCGCGAAATCGGTACGTTGCGCGTCTTAGGTTTTCGGCGGCGCAGCATCCTGCTCGGGTTCCTCCTCGAAGGCGCGATGCTTTCCGGCATAGGCGGCATCCTCGGCTGTCTGCTCGCCCTCCCGATGCACGGCTACTCGACCGGCACACTCGGCTGGGAGACCTTCACCGAAGTCGTCTTCGATTTCCAAATCACTCCGCTGCTTGCCGCCAAAGGCATCGCCTTCGCCATCATCGTCGGCCTGATCGGCAGCTTCCTGCCCGCCTTGCGCGCCGCCCGCCTTCCCGTCATTTCTTCACTCAAAGCCGCCTGACAAAGAGCCACCGATGAACACAGATCTCCACCGATTCGAACCTTTTTCATACTGCCGTTCCAATCCTGATCTGTGTTCATCTGTGTCAATCTGTGGCTCCAACTTCCTTTCGTGAATCCCTCCAAACTCTCCCAGTTGCAAATTGATCCGGCGCAGAAACGTCGCCCCAAAGGTTCGGTGAAAGCCATCTTCATCGTCGTGCTGATCGTCATCGGCATCGCCGCGTACTACGCCTGGCCCCGCGCCGGTGGCGAACGACGTGTTGTCGGTCAAAAAGCCGATTCCAAACCCGAACTACCCTCAACCGCTACAGCTTCCGCCAAACCAGAATCATCGACTCCCGCTGCCGCTGAAACCAAACCTGACGCAACCGCCCCCAGCTCGCCCTTCCTACTCACCGTCTCCGGCTACATCATCAATCGCGAACGCATCGAAATCAGTCCGCGCTTCCAGGGTGTTGTAAAATGGATCGGCGTCAAAAAAGGCGATGCCGTTAAAAAGGACCAAGTCGTCGTGCTCCTCGATGACGCCGAGCAAAAAGCTCGCGTCGCCGAAACCGAAGGCCGCCTCGCCAGCACCCGCGTTGCCCTCGCCCGCGCCGAGCTAAATTACCAACGCATTCACGGTCTTGCCGAGAACAACGTCATCTCCAAAGAAGCCGACGATGAAGCCCGCCTCGCCGTCGACGCCGCCAAAGCCGTCATCGCCGAAGTCGAAGGCCAGCTCTCTCTCGCAAAAACTTATCTCGACTGGACCCTCATCCGCTCGCCCATCGACGGCGTCGTGCTCGAAAAACTCGTCGAACCCGGCGAACTCGTCACCCCACAAAGTTTCGGCGGCACCCGCGGCCCTAGCACCGCCGTTCTGGCCGTAGCCGACCTGCAGGACCTCCAAGTGGAGATCGATGTCAACGAAGCCGACCTCGCCAAAATCACGCTCGGCCAGCAGTGCAAGGTCAGCCCCGAGGCGTATCCTGAAAAACATTACGAAGGTGTCGTCGCCGAAATATCGCCCGAGGCCAACCGCCAGAAAGGCACGCTGCAAATCAAGATCCAGATCAAGCAACCCGACCGCTATCTCACCCCCGAGTTGAGCGCGAAGGTCGAGTTCCTAGCCCAGTAGCGCACCGCCCCAAAGCCACCGTATGCAATTGAAGTGGCTCCTTTCGCACGCCCGAGGATACCTCGAACTCGGCATGGTTACAGAAGCCGCGAACGAACTCGAAAGCGTGCCGGCCTCGGCCGACGGACAGTTCGATGTGCGTGTCTTGCGCGCACTGGTTTCCCAAGAGCAGAAACACTGGGTCCGGCTCGTGCCGCTCGCTGCGGGGCTAGCCCGCGAAAAGCCGGATGACGCCGGCTGGTGGATCATGTGGGCCTACGCGGTCAGACGCGCCGAGTCACTCGCTGCCGCAGAAAAAATCCTGCTCGAAGCCGAGACGAACCATCCGAAAGAAGCCACGATCCAGTTTAATCTCGGCTGCTACGCGTGCCAGCGAGGCGACTTGGCAACAGCCCGCGAACGCGTAGATCGCGCCATCGCACTCGACAGCCACTTCCGCGAAGTGGCCGTAACCGACCCCGATCTCGCCCCGCTGCGTGAAAGCGAAACGAAACATTGAATAAGCCTAAATTCCTCAATCAGTTTTAACTACAAAGAAACTAAAGAACCAAAGCTGAGCGTGTAGCTGCTTGATAATCGGGGTTGATGTAGCCGGTCTCGCTGAGGCCGGTGTTGGGTATTCAGGGTCGCGACCCCGGCTACACTGGAATCCAATATACAATAAATAAGCCGTATCCAAGCAATGGAGCCACCGATGCACACTGATAAACACAGATTCCCCGGAGGATTATTTTGACGCAGTGCGAGAAGCGTCCTGTTTAACCAGACAGTGAGCGATCAGATCGCCAAAATCTCGACGTTGTTTCTGCCCCTATCTGTGCTCATCGGTGTTCATCTGTGGCTCTTAACTGTATGGTTACGGCTAAGCGATATCGACCTGCGGCGGCATCGGCAACGGTTGATCATCCGTCGGCATCGGCGTGTAATCGGGCTTCTTCAGGCCTTTCACCAGATCGGCGATCACCACAGGCTGGCCGGTAACGAAACAACGATTAGCGGCAATTCCCACGAGGCAGGAATACGCGCCGGCGTGCTCGGTGGACGCGCGCAGATATTTATCGGCCGCCGGGTTAGTCCCGAAAATCTCGCTCAGCATCACAGCATCGCCGCCGCCATGACCACCGCTGCCAGTCCATGGTTTGACCGTGCGCACCGGCCCGCGAAGCGGATAAACCTTGGTGGTAACACCACCCGGTTTGATGCCGCCCTGCACAGTGTCGGTGCCGTTAACGTAGACATTTTCGACGATCGTGTGCTCGAGGCGTCCCTTCGTGCCGTTGAACGCGATGGTGTAGCCCTCCCATGAGTTAAACGCGTTGAGCGAATAACTCAGCGTCGCGCCATTGTCGTAGCCCACGATGACGTTCATCGTATCTTCGATGTCGATGTCGGGCCGAAACACGCAACGGTCCCGGAAATAGCCGTCGTATTTTTCCTGGTCGACATAGAGCTGTTTCAAGCGCGGCGATTTTTCCAGGTCCAGCAGGAAACCGCATTTCGCTTTTTCCGGACAGGTCAGACAACGCTCGTGGTGGCCCTCCAGCCCCATGCGCTTCGCCATCTCAGGCGTATAAAACTCGCGTTTCCCAACCGCCGTCACCGTGACCGGAACCGCGCTCAACCACCAATTGACGAGATCGAAATGATGCGTGGCCTTATGCACCATCAGGCCACCGGAGTTTTTTTTCTGACTGTGCCAGCGGCGGAAATAATCAGCCCCGTGGAACGTGTTCAGCATCCAGTGGAAATCGACCGAGAGGATGTCGCCGATTTCGCCACTCATAAGGATGTCCTTCACCTGGGTGCGCGGCGGCGAATAGCGGTAGTTAAAGGTTACGCGACAGCGACGGCCGGTCTTCGCGGTTGTATCCACGATCTTCTGACAGGTCTCGGCCTGCGTCGTCATCGGTTTCTCGGTGATGACATCGCAGCCCTGTTCCATTGCCCGCACCAGATACTCGTGATGCGTCGCATCAACCGTGGTTACGATGACGGTATCGGGTTTGGTCTCCGCGAGCATCCGATCGAAGTCCGCCGCGAGGTAACCCGGAGGAACTTTCGCGCCATTCTTAGCGGACAGTTCTTGCGCGACCTGAATGCGCCCGAGGTTTTTGTCGCAGAGCCCGACAAGCTCAGCGGTGTCCTTAAAATCGTTTTCAATCGCATCCCGATACAACTCGTGACGATGCCCGGTGCCCACGATGACATAACGCCGACGACGCGCCGGAGCGGCAGGAGTGGTTAGCGACGCAGGTTCGGCCGACGCTGCGGCATTCACTCCAAGCGCCACCCCGAGGCTCGCGAGCGACAAACCCTTAACAAAAGAACGACGCCCGATGGGCGAAGCCGATTGGGTTGCAGAGGAATCTCCAGGAGTAGACATGGGCAGCAGGGTAAACGAAGCGCGGAAGCATGATTACGGATAGGTGTCCGCAGGTAACGCAAGCCGTAATATTTTAACGATATTTTTCACGTCCATCGCCCTTCGTATAAGCACTGTCAAACACGACGGCGCGGCCCCGGCACAGCTTGACCATAAAGTCGCGAAGCCACCATTGTTGCCCAACCACGACGCCGTCGCACCGGATGCCATCACCCACCGACACTGCCCCATCACCTGAGTTAACGCCGCGCAAGTTCGCACCCGTACAGCTCATGCTCTACGCGTTGATCGCGCTCGGCTGCGTGCTGCGCATCTACAACGTCATCGTTCACAATCCGGTCGACCACCTCTGGAGCGACCCACAACGTCACTGGGACCACGCGAGCATGCCGCTGATCCCCTCGCCGATGGCGCTGTTCGATCAACCGGTTTTCCAGATCTGGATAAGTGTGGTGCAAAAATTCACGATGGGGCTCGGACCCTTGATCGCGATTTATGCCGGAGCCTTGTCGATTATTACCCCTTGGTGTTGGTATAGGTTTCTACGCGAAACACTTTCATCCAAGACACTCGCTCTAGCTGGTTGGGCCGTCATCGCCCTACTGCCGTCCTGGATCGGGATCTACAGTTACTTCATGACCGAGACGTTGTTTTTGCCCACGCTCGGGCTAAGTCTCTGGATGACGATGCGCGCTAAAAGACGCCGGAGTCTGGAGTCCTTCCTCACCATGGTCGCTTGCTGGATCTTTTGTGGACTAACACGTGGTATAGGAATTCCGCTCGCCGGGGTGGCCGCTATCTGGGTTTGGCTCTGGCATCCGCTCAAATTGCGTACGGCCCTGTGGTCAGTGCTGATGATCGCAGTCGTGCTGGCCCCCATTTCCTACCGCAACTACCACTTCGTGAAACTCTGGGCGCCGCAAGGGAACGGCTGGCTTAACAAAATTTACGCGGAATCGGGTGCACGGGAAATCCAGCTGCATTTAACCCGCAACGGCGCCGTTTGGCTCTACGGATTTGGTTCGCCCTCGATCGACTCCCGGCCGTTCGCCCCTTTTTCGAACTGGACGTCCCGGCGGAGTGGCGTCGTTGAGGTCCACGTCGATTTCAACAATGGCGAGAAAGACTGGAAAAACACCTTTAAGAAAACAGCAAAGCACGGCTCCGAACGCTGGCAGCTGCATCTAGAGAACGCTGTCTTTCTGTTTTTCGGGAATTCATGGCCCGACAATAATCCAGACTACTTCATGGGGTGGCTAGCGAACCACTCCCGCTGGATTTGGGCACCCGTGTTTATAATCATTCTCGCATTTTCGGCTATTCAAGCAAAGGCCGTTTGCTCACGACCACTGCTTCCATTAGTGATAGCGACCGGTTTGTTCTTTCAAGGATGGATGCTCCTCGTGCCCAATGAAGGCCGCTATCGCAAACCCTATGAAGGGCTGCTCGTCTGCCAAGTATTGCTACTCATCGACCTGCGACGCCGCACGCCTTCCGCAATCATCACGCCCCCGCCTGAAAGCACACCGGATAAACCTGAGTTTGCCGCCTGAACCCTGCCATGCCTTCTCCGCTAAAACCACGCAATCCGCCCAAAATTCTCAGCCTCGTCTTCCCTGTTTACAACGAAGCCGAGGGCCTGCCTGCCTTGCGGCGCGCCGTCGAGAACTGACCGCGACCCAGCCCTTTCC
>JADKHC010000035.1 GCA_016721945.1 Verrucomicrobiota bacterium
GACGCCATCGGTCTGCTGGGCATGGATATGATCGTGTCCATGGCGGCCACGCACAAACTTTTTGCAGTCACGCCGCCCCCGGCATCGAGCAATCTACGTCTCGATGCATTGTGGGAGCATTGTGTTTACGTCTCGTCATTAGTTCGTCATATCGGCTACAAGCTCAAGGCTCCGCAAAGTGTCATGCGCGAGGCGGGCACTGCAGCTCTGCTGCATGATATCGGCAAGCTGATACTGGCCTACGCGGCACCCTCTGGCTATGCCGCCGCTTCCACGCGGGCGAGTGCAGACCACATGCCCGCGTGGCAGGCCGAGTATTTTATTTTCGGCAATCACCACGCCGAGATCGGCGGTTGCCTGCTCAAGCTCTGGGGGTTGCCTTGCGGGGTGGTCGATGCGGTTTCCATGCATCATACGCCTCATCACAGTATGGAAGATCGATTGGGTCCGGTCACTTTGGTGCATATCGCTGATACGCTTGCCCATGCCGGAACCAACGATGGCACCACAACCTTCCTCGATCTTGCGCACTTAAAAGCGCTGAATTTGCCAGAAGATATGGATTACTGGCTCGGCTTGCGTCCCGACTAATAAAAGCAGGAACTCCGAGCTTCTGCATTTTGCACAGAAGCTAGAGCAGTTTCAGTTAAGCTGTAGCCGTTCTGGGGCTGGAGTGGATATTGAATATGGAACTCAGGAACACTGGAACGAACCGATTGTGTTTAAGGGCGAAGCCCCAAGATTTATCGGCTATAGTTTTAATTTACCTGCTCGAGCCAAGAGAACGAAGACCAGTTGGTGTTTCCTAAAACCTTCGTTTTCTTCTGTGAAATTCTGAGGAGGAAACCGCAGATGAACGCCGATAAACACAGATCGGAATTTAGCATAAAATACCTCTCACTGCGATGGGCCCTCATTCCGGAGAATCTGTGTGCATCTGTGGCTCCATTAAATGTTCCTCATTTTGTGAGACGGAAGGGTTTCACGCAGAGACGCGGAGGCGGAACGATGCCGTCAAGGTGGAGCCTGTTGTCCCTAACAGGCTGTTCGGGTGCAACGACGATCAAGCCCGATGGAGATATCGGTTTTCTGTACTTCGAACAGAAGACAGCAAAGGAAACGAATGCCTGGCGGTGTTTCCTTAACCTCTTCGTTGCCTTCGTTTACTTCTGTAAAATTCAGAGGGGTTAAAACCGAACACTCCACTATCGGCCTGAAAGCATAAGATTGTTGGTATTACGCAAACTGCTCTGGCCGGAATTCAAAGGCTAGGGGACTGCTGATTGGACGTAGATCGGTTCCTTGATCGGGTCGAAATTTGCGTAGTTGTTGAGCCGGCTGATCATGATTTCGGTCAGGCGATTGCCGGCGGCAATAAGGAGGACGTCGCTTTTTGTTTTGATATCCGACACCAAAATCACGTCGGGTTGCAGCTCGTGTACGGCTAGTGGCAATACGGCCCGGTCGGAGGAAATCGCGTTTGCCAGGAACGACTCGAAGCATTCGAAGCATTTATCGAGTAAGGTCGGATCATACACGTGGTGCCGCGCCTTCATCGCGTCGTGCGCGTGTTTCTTGACCACACCTTCAGCTTCGAGCATTGCCCGGTCGTGCAGAATTTTAAGCATGCGTGCGCCCATGGGAATGCCTTCACCCGCAACCTTATCGGCGGGAAAACCGGCTCCATTGTAGTGCTTGCCTTGATACAGCACGTTCTTGGCTACTGGCTCCAGGCGGGGGATGTGGATGAGCAGATCATGCCCGATTTGAGGTGCGTTTTCGACAAGATCGCGTTCGCGAGCCGTTAATTCGAAGCCTTGATCGAGTTTGCGCAATACGATCGGGGGCACGGAAACCAAGCCTATGTTGGCAAGCAGGGCGGCCATCTCATACTCCCAGGTGGAGGGTAGCCCTAACCATTTGGCAAATATACGAACCGAGTCGCGCAATTTTTGTCCTCGGCCAAAAGAAGACGGGTCGACCATGGCGAGTACTTCTCCGAGCACCTTGACTGCTCCAGTGAGCGTGCCTTCCAGCAGCTCGCGCTCGATGGTAACTAGTTCGTGCTGCTTGAGCGCGGCTTCGAGTGTGAACTTTAGTGTTTCAGGTTCGCAGGGTTTGTTGAGGAAACTGAAAATGCGGCCTTTGTTGACGGCTTCGGTGGCGGTCAACTGGTCGGCGTTTCCCGTCAACATCACACGGACGGTATCGGGTGATGCGATGCAAACTTTCGACAGAAGCTCGACGCCGTTCATTTCCGGCATCTGCATGTCGGCGACGATTACGGCGTAGGGGCCCGTGGTCTTGATGGCATGGAGTGCTTCTGCTCCGCCCGGTGCGGTGTCAAAAGTGAACTGCTTGCGCAGATTGCGCTGCATGGCAGCAAGCAAATTGGGGTCGTCGTCCACGAAAATGATCTTCTTGGAGGGCATGGTTTATAAAACTATCGACCAATCGAAATTGCTCATGGCGGTTAGCTTCTCAGTGTATTATGCTGAGGCTTCTGCGATTGCCGGAGGTATGTCTACGGAGATTGGTTCTACAATGGGGTTTAACGCGGCGAAGTTGCGCAGGCGTTGGATCTGGGTGGCGTTTAGGGTTGCTCCGGCCGCCAGCACAATGGTGCCTTCCATGGTCACGATGTCAGCTACTAGCACGTGGCCGGGGGCGAGTTCGATCAGCGGCACGCTGCGCATGCCGGTTGCCGTTGCTTTGGGTTTTGCACGTAGCGCCGAACTACAGGCCGACAGCGCATGTGCCACCGTCGCATCGTAGTGTTCGGGACCGGCTAGAATCGCGCTAATGATGTCGCCAACCGGCGTGCCTTTGCGGTGCATGCGCACGGCACTTTCCACGACTCGCAGTACACGGGCCCCGATAGGAATATTCAATCGTTTCACGTCATCGACAGGGAAGCCGGAGCCGTCGAAATTCTTGTTTTGATAAAGGACGATCTGAGAAACCGGTTCGAGCCGCGGAATGCTGCCAAGCAGTCGGGCGGAAAACTCAGGAATGCGGTCGACGAGCTGGCGTTCGTTGGTAGATAGCGACTGTCTTAGGCGCACTTTTTCGCGGACGGCTGGCGGGAGTGTGACCAGCCCGATTTCAGCCAGCAGTGCGGCAATTTCCAGTTCCCAGGTCGATGCGATCCCGAGTTTGAGCGCCACTTCGCGCACGGTCGTACGTCGCAACTGGGCCTGACCGAATGCTTCAGGATCGAGCATGGCCAAGATATCGGTGAGCACCTGTAACGAACCATTGAGTGTCTGGTTGAGCAGTGCTTTTTCGGTCGCGATTAACTCATGCTGTTTAAGTGCAGTTTCCAGCGTTGCGATGAGTGTATCGGGCGCGCAGGGCTTTGAAAGAAAACGGAAGACATTGCCGCGATTGACCGCTTCGACAGCGGTGCGTTGATCGGCATTGCCGGTCAACATGACTCGCACTGTGTCGGGCGTGAAGGCGCGGACAGCTTCGAGCAATTCCGCCCCGTTCATGATGGGCATGCTCATGTCGGCGACAATCACCGCGTAGGGGCCTTTGGTCCTGAGTGTTTGCAGTGCCTCATCCGGCCCGGCGGCGATATCCAAGGTGAAATGCTTCCGGAGATTGCGTTGCATCGCCGCGAGGACGTTCGTGTCGTCGTCGACGAATAGTATCTTGGATATGGTTTCGGTTGACATGAGAGTCGAGGATCAGGCGGGTGGTTAGGCGGACGCGAAGGGCGGGACGGTTAGTCCTGAGGTGATGGGGAGTGAAATGGTAAAGGTCGTGCCTTTGCCCAGTTCCGTGGTGAAGCTGATTTTGCCGCGATGTTTTTTCACGATCACTGCCTGGACAATCGCCAGTCCCTGGCCCGTGCCTTTACCGATCGCTTTGGTGGTGAAGAATGGTTCAAAGATGCGCTCTCTGACATGCACCGGGATGCCACCGCCTGTATCCTGCACTTCGATGATCGCGTTCTCGCCTTCTTGTCTGGTGCGAATGGTTATGGTTCCGCGTTTTACGTCGCTTTTTTTGATGGCATCCTCGATGGCGTGGGCGGCATTGACCACGAGGTTGAGCAATGCTTGGTTGATCTCATCGAGTACGCAGTTTACCTGAGGCAGGTTGGGGTCTAACTCCGTTTCCACGTCAGCGACATATTTCCATTCATGGCGCGATACCGCGACGGTTGTCTCTATGGCACGGTTTAGGTTGGCATGGTTTTTATCATCGCCTCCCGGATGAGAAAATTCTTTTAATGAGCCTACGATTTTGCCGATCCGCCTCAATCCGTCGAGCGACTGTTCCAGGCAGCGGGGGATTTCAGTGGCTAGGTAGTCGATCTCATTTTCAACCTCGGCATCGGTGACATCTTTGAGTCTTTGTATGCATTCGGGGTGCTCGGCTGCGTGTTTCTTATAGGCCCCAACTACGTTAAAGACCTGTTTGAAGGCATCGCTGAGGAAGCGGACGTTGTCAGAGACGAACTGGGTCGGAGTATTGATTTCGTGGGCTACACCTGCCGCCAGTGAGCCGACGGATTCCAGCTTGGAGGAGAGTTGCAGACGCGTTTCCATATCAATGCGTTTTTCCTCTTCCTGCTTGCGGGCAGTTATATCTTCTTTGACGGCGATGTAGTGGCTGACCTGTTCGCTTTCATCTAGGAGGCAGGAGATCGATGCTCGTTCCCAGTAAAGCTCACCGTTCTTTCGGCGGTTTTGGAGTTCGCCGCTCCACTCGAGTCCGGCAGAAATGGTTTTCCATAATACCTGATAAAATTCAGGTGATTGCAGGCCAGATTTCAGAACTCTGGGATTCTGACCGATCGCTTCGGACGCAGTGTAGCCCGTGACTTTTTCGAAGTAGGGGTTGACGTATTCGATCTTGCCGTGGATGTCGGTGATGACGATCGAGACGGGGCACTGTTTGACCGCTCGCGAAAGCATGCGTAAACGTTCTTCCGCGATTTTATGTGCTGTGATATCGCGTGAGACGCCGAAGGTGCCGATCAGTTTTCCGGCGCGGTTATAAAAAGGGAATTTTGATGTGCTCACCCAAGAGACAGAACCATCCTCGAAGGTTTCTTTTTCCTCAAAATCGATCACGGGCTGGCCCGTCTTGATGATGTTCTGTTCGTCCTCGAACGCGGGAGTAGCGTGGTCGACGGTGAAATAGTCGAAGTCGGTTTTGCCGATGGCTTCGCGTGGATTTGCGATAGCGAGCTTTGTGGCCATAGCCTGGCTGATGCGTAGATAGCGGCTGGCGGTATCCTTGAAATAGACCGAATTCGGCGTGGCCTCCAACAGGGAATAAATCATGTCCTCGTTGGTAATTACGGTGTCGGTATTTGGCTCTGTCGTCGTACGAGGCAGGCTCGCGTGCAAGTAGAGCAGAGGCTGGTTTTTATCTGAGCCAGCAACCTCAATCATTTTAACGTGGGACTGAAATTCGCTGCCCAAGGAATCTTGCAGGCTAAGTGATCCCGCCCAAGAGCCAAGCACACGCAGTTTGGGATAAATTTCGCGCTGGAAGCGATCGATCACAGTGATTCCGATGAAGTCTGTTAAGGTCTGTTTCTCAACTCCCGCTTTAATACCGGGATTCAGTCGGCTTAGGCCTGCCGGATTCACGTAAACTACCCGGAGTTCTCGCAGTTCGAAAACCGCGAAGAGATCGGGCAGGAGTTTGCCGAAATTGATGAAGTCGTTTTGCTGGTCCTCCGTTTGCATATTATTCAATCCTGCCTCCCATGGTAAGGTTTCGATTAGAAGCGGTGCGCATTGAAAATTGAGATTAACCGTCAGGACGTATAAGCAACTGGCACTCTCTCATATCGGCCAGAATCGCGCGTCCTCAAATATTTCTGATGATTCTTGGCCTCATCCATGCGGTTAGTTGGCTGGCTCTTATACCAACTGAGGTGGACCCCGTCGACTGTACCAGGGGATCGCGAGAGTTAGTTATGAGGTTCAGGTATGATTGAGAAGATAAAAAGATTTATAGGGAGGGGTGCAGGGGAGGGAGCGAAGCGCCCTCCCCGCTCTTACCGCCGCCGTTAGGCGGCTTGTTTGGTTCCGGTCTTGCGGTGATAGACTTCTATGGGCGTGGCGCCGTCGTGCGTGCTGTGCGGCCTGCGTTGGTTGTAGAAGTCGAAGTAGGTGTCGAGTTGCGCATGGGCATCAACGAGCGTCTGGTAGGTTTTGAGATAAATCTCCTCGTATTTGACGGTGCGCCAGAGCCGTTCGACAAAAACGTTGTCTAGGCAACGGCCTTTGCCGTCCATCGATATTTTTATCCCGTGAGCCAGCAGCACAGAGGTAAACTCGGTCGAGGTGAACTGGCAGCCTTGATCGGTGTTAAAGACTTCAGGGGTGCCGTGCTCGGCCAGCGCTCGTTGGAGAGCGCGCACGCAAAACGTGGCATCAAGGGTGTTAGACAGTTCCCACGAGAGCACGCACCGGCTGTGCCAGTCGATCACTGCGCACAGGTAGGCATAACCGCCTTGCATGGGGATGTAGGTGATGTCGGTGGCCCAGATTTGATTGGCGCGGTTCACATTTAGGCCTCGCAACAGGTATGGGTAGATTCGGTGTGCAGCGTTGGCACGTGAGAGGTTCGGTTTGCGGTATATCGCCTCCAGACCGAGCAGGCGCATCAAGCGTTGCACGCGCTTGCGGTTGATCTGCTCGTCCTGGCGGCGCAGCCAGCGGGTCATCTGCCGTGACCCAAAAAACGGATACATCATATGCACTTCGTCGATCTCGCGCATTAGCCGCAGATCCTCGTCGGATTCGGGCTGCACGAGGTAATACAGGCTCGAACGCGGCAGCGTCAAAAGCTGGCACTGCCGTCGCACGCTGATCTTGCGATGCTTGATATCAATCATGGTGCGCTTCTCAGCCGTTGAGCTGCGCAGATTTTTTTTTAAGCCAGTCGAGTTCCACCTCGAGCTGACCGATTTTCTGATAAAGCCGCGCTTCGTGGTCGGCTGCTTGCGATATGCTTGGCGGCGCCTTCGTCGCGAACACCCCGGGCAGGCGTTCGAGCAGTTCCTTCTTCCATTGGCTCACCTGCACCGGGTGAACTTCGTATTTTGCTGCGATCGAATGGATCGGCTCGATGCCTTTGAGGGCTTCTAAGCCCACTTTGGCTTTAAATTCGGGACTGAACTTGCGTCGGTTTTTCTTGGACATGGCTTGGATTCGTTTTTGGCTTTATCGTTAACGATCCGCCCGGTCCAGTTTTCCGGGGCCACCTCAAACAGCCCCAAGCTATCAGACTTTGAACAGAAGATAACAAAGAGAACGAAGGCCTGCAGGTTCTTCCTGGATCTCTTCGTTACCTTCGTTTTCTTCTGTAAAATTCAGACTAGCCACGATCAACTTTAGTATAAAAGCATAGGGTCATTGGTATTAGCCGTATCCATGCAAAGGAGCCACCGATGCACACTGATAAACACCGATGCCCCGGAGGATTGTTTTAACGCCGCGCGAGAAGTTTCCTGTTTAACCAGACAGTGAGCGATCAGATCGCCAAAACCCTGACGTTGTTTCAGCCCCAATCTGTGCTCATCGGTGGTCATTCGCACTGGGTCTGATACTCCCCTACAAATGACAGAATAGATCTCGGGCATGTAGGGTGTGCGTTGGTTTGGTTAAATGCCTCGGGGCTTGCCCCGGGGTTGTCTACTGTGGCTCCCAACTGAATGGTTCCGGCTTAGCCGTGACGATGGAGTTGTAGGTGGAGCTCGATGTCCCTCATCGGGCTTGATCGGAGCCGCGCTCTAACCAGCCCGTTAGGGACAACGGGCTCCACCCGCTACAGCATTTATAGTTCGGCGATACCTTCGCGTACCGCGTAGCGTACGAGTTCAGCGGCGCTGTTGCAGTTGATTTTAGCCATCAATTTCGAGCGACAGGCTTCGACCGACTTTATACTCAGTTTAAGTTTTTCGGCGATTTCCTTGTTGCGCATCCCATCCGTGATGAAGCGCATTATTTCCCTTTCGCGTTGTGTAAGCGTCGGAGCGATGGGGGCGGGTGAGTTGAAACTTTGCGCGCGGAGTAGCGCCGTGGTGATCGCTGGGCAAAGGTAGAATCGGCCACCGATCACAGTCTTAATCGCCCGAAGTAATTCTTCGCTGGCATCTTCCTTGATCACGTAGCCGACGACTCCGGCTCGCAAGGCCCGGTTGACAATTTCCGGGGCGGACTCGGCGGAGAGGATGATGATTTTTGTGTCAGGGTTGGCGGCGAGGATGCGGCGCGAAGCATCGATCCCGTTGGTTTCCGAGAGATGGAGGTCCATCACGACGACATCGGGATGAGATTCGCCGGCCTTGGCCACTGCTTCCACGGCATCGGCGGCTTCTCCGATGACTTCCAAGTCGGCTTCTTTTTCAAGAATCATCCGCACGCCTTGGCGCACGATGCTGTGGTCATCGACGAGGAGGATTGTTGTACGTTTGCTCATGGTTGTAGCCAGCAGGGATGGCTCAGGGCTTGTCGATGCAGGCACGCACGGCGTTAGCGAGCGCCTCGGAGGTGAAGGGCTTGGCTAAATAAGCGATGCCTTCGGCAGCGAGTTGCGCGGGCTTGATCCGGTCACCGCTGTAACCGGTGCAGAGGATCTGGCGTAGGGTGGGCTTGGTCTGCTTCAATCGCAGGCAAAGTTCCAGGCCGGTGATGCCTTCGGGCATCACCATATCGGTGAAGAGCAGACCGATCTCAGGCGCATGCTTTTCCCAGATGGCGAGGGCGGCCACGCCGTTTTCCGCTTCGAAGACGCGATAGCCGAGCACTTTCAGGCTTAGGACGACCATGTTTCTGAAACTGTAATCGTCTTCGACCACGAGGATGCCTTCGGCGCCGCCTTGGATCGTGGCGGTCGGTTTGTTGCTGGGCGAAGGTTTTGGTTCCAGGCTGGCGGGCAGGAAAATCCGGAAGGTCGAGCCTTGTCCGACGATGCTCTGCACGTTGATCCAGCCCTTGTGTTGCTTGACGATGCTGTAGACGGTGGCGAGGCTAGACCGGTGCCTTTGCCTGGTTCTTTGGTGGTGAAGAATGGTTCGAAAATGCGCTTTAATGTGGCTTCGTCCATGCCGCTGCCGGTGTCGTTCACACTCAGGCAGACGAATGTGCCTGAACGGTTTTCCACGTCGCCCAGGGTTTCAGTCGCGCTTAACGTCATCAAGCTGGTCTCGATGGTGAGGCGTCCGCCTTGGGGCATGGCGTCGCGGGCATTGACGCAGAGGTTCATCACGACCTGATCGATCATGCCTGCATCGGCATCGATCCAGAGCGGCAATGCTTCGCTGGTAAAGACGAGCTTGATGTGTTCGCCGATCAGGCGGCGGAGCATTTTCAGTAAATTCGTGAGCAGGTCGTTGAGATCGGTGGTGGCGATCTGCATGACTTGTCGACGACTAAACACCAGAAGCTGGCGGGTGAGTGATGCCGCACGCTTGGCCTCGTCTTCGAGTTCTTTGAGCGAGTCTTTGATGTCGGCACCCAGCCCTGGTGTACACTGAAGCAGGTTCAGGTGCATCATGATCGCGGCCAGAATATTGTTGAAATCATGCGCGACGCCGCCGGCCAGTTGCCCGATCGCATCCATCTTTTGCGAATGGAGGAGTTGGAGTTCGAGCTGTTTGCGCGTGGTGATATCGCGGACGACGCAGGCGAACTGGCCTGCTTGGGGGCGGAACGCTAGGACGTCAAAGTGCTTGTCAAGTTCATGGGTGTAATCATCGAAGCGTTTGGGTTGGCCGGTACGCTCAACATCGCCAAAAGTCTTGATCCATCGCTCTTCGATCGTGGGCAGGACCTCACGGACGGTATGGCCAATGAGGTTTTTGGCTTTCAGCCCGGTCATTTGCTCATAGGCCGGGTTGACGGCGATGAAGCGGTAGTCGACCGGGTTTCCCATGGGGTCGAAGATTATCTCATGTAACGCGAAACCATCGAGCATCTGCTCGAAGAGCATGCTGTACTGTTCGCGGCTGGTGCGAAGCACGGTCGTGTCGATGAGGAACCCTTCGATACCGACAACTTTCGGTCCTTCTTTGACCAAGTGGGTCGAGAAAGTATGGTAACCGATACTGCCATCCTTGCGCTTGCGCGAGAACTCTGCGGTTGCTACGTGAGCGCCGCCTAGAATTGTTTCCACGATTTCCATCGCTCCCTTCAGGTCGGTCTCGGTCTGCGTGAGGCTGAAATGTTTTCCAATGACTTCATCGGCGCGGTCATAGCCATGCAGTTGCAGCCAAGCTGAGTTAACCTTTTGAAACCGACCTGCGGGATCGATGAAGAAGTAGCCAGCCTCTGTTGTTTCCAGGACTTCACGCAAATGCTCCTCACTCGAGCGGAGTGCCTGCTCTGAGAGCAGTTTCTCAACGGCTACGGTGACGTAGTCTGCCAGTGCTTCGAATTGCTCGATCTTTTCGGCACTGAAGCGATTCTTCTGCCGGTCGTTGAGCTGAAGGAGCCCTACCGTGCCATGCCGACTGCGTAATGGGATTAATGCGACGGATTCGTAGCCTTCGCTGTGGCAGCGATTGCGGGTGCCTTTCGGCGGATCTGTTATAGCGGTGCCCGCAAGCAAGGCCGTTGTGCTGTTCGTCCAAAAGCTTCCGCGTTGGGTGAAGAAGGATTGGTTTGGTTCGGTTCTCCCTTGCAGGACAGTGCCGCACATGCAGGCCAGCACTGGTTTTCCGGTCGGGTCGCAGATGGGCTCACCATCGGGACGAAAACAGCAGAGGTGATTTTCTGCTTTCACAAAGTCGTTGGAGAGCCCGCTGGTTTCGTAGTACGGGTAGTCAGGGCCATCCCGCAGGCGGATGCCCACCGCTTCGCAGTCTGAGAGCTCCTTCAAAAAGCGTGTCAATTCCTGGGCGAGATCTTTTAGTTCAGCCGCCTGGTTACAGATGCGCAGCAGCCGAATCGTGGCCAGGCGGCCGTCTTCGGCCTGCTTCCGGCCGGTGATGTCGCGGGTGAAACTCAGGGCGCATTCCTCGCCGTTAATATTGAGAACCTTGGCAGAGAGCAACCCGATGAAGGTGCGACCATCCTTGGCGCGAAACGGAGCCTCCAGCCCGACCACTTCGCCCGCTGTCTTCAGACCGGCGACCATGCGCTCACGGTCGGATTTGTTCACCCAGATACCGAGTCCGCCAGGTAAAGATGAGCGCCCGAGCACCTCCTCGCGTGTGTAGCCGAGGATCTTGCTGAAGCCTTCGTTGATGTCGATGTACACGCCGTCTTCGAGCCGGTTGATGTTGATCGAATCCGGGCTGATGTGGAAAGCGCGGGAAAACTTTTTTTCGCTCTCGCGCAAGGCGGCCTCTGCGCGGCGCTGGGCGGCTCGTTGTTCGGGCACATGCAGTGCGGAGGCGACGGCGGCAATGAGCTTTGCCGGGTCGTTATGGAGAACGAAATCGCAGGCCCCCATTTTTAGCAATTCGACTGCTTCCAGGCCGAGCTGGTTAGAGACGACGATGCAGGGCAGATCCGGCGCGGCGAGGTGCAGGAGCGCGAGAACTTTGTCGGGACTTAAAGGTTCTGGCTGGTTATGGGCTATAACTAATTGCCATGCTTTTTCGTCCAAGGCAGCGCGTAACTGTTCTGCATTCGGTACAATCTGGGCTTTAACGTCATAGCCTGCGGCGCTGAGTGCATGCGCAACTAAAGCCGCGTCTGTCGCAGAATCGGTTATCTGCAAGATGTTAAGGTCCCTCGTGCTCAAGTGCGCTGGGGTAGTTGCATAACTTACTTATAATCGGCCCGAACGCCAGAATCTTGCGGATTAGTTAAGAAACTGTAAACGCCATAAAACGGTGTCGTTGGGAGTGCGTAAATTGTGGATAACTTTCCGCCGGAAAAGCTGGCCAAGCCGAAGGAAACCGGACGTCTTAGCCAGCTTCCAACCGTGAGCTACATAGACGTCCCCGAATTCGTGCTGCGTGATTGTCCACTTTGCCTCCGCGTAGCTGTGCTCGCGGCCAAAGGCTGCCACGAACGGCGCTATCGCATCTACTGCGACGGCCTCACCGCGAAGCCCACGCCGACCTGCACCCGACAGACCGACTGGTGGCACACGCCCGAGGCGGCGGAGACAGAATGGAACCTGGATCACGACGTCCCGCTCCCGCTGTTTCCTGATCAAGTGCTTACCGCGAAAGCAGGGTAGCAGGGCTTTTGTCGGGCCGGAGATGTTATAGATCTGGTACCGAGCGAAGCGGCAGTCAGGCCCTCAGCAAAACAGGAACGAACTGGGCTATCCCAGCCGCCTTATGCTTTTACCCTTAGCCGTAACCATTCAGCTGGGAGCCACCGATGACCACCGATGAGCACAGATTGGGGCTGAAACAACGTCAGGGTTTTGGCGATCTGATCGCCCACGGTCTGGTTAAACAGGAAACTTCTCGCACTGCGTTAAACAATCCTCCTGGGAATCTGTGTTTATCAGTGTGCATCGGTGGCTGCATTGCATGGTGCATCTTCGGGTTCGCAGAAGAAAGCGATGTGAAGGCAGCTACCTCCCCAGCGTGGGGCGGCGTGCAGCAGGTGGAGCCGAGTCCCAATCGGGTTGCCGCTTTCGAACCAGCCCGACGACAACTTGGGCTCCACCTGATTAATCCGGCGGTGAAAGCGCCTATTTTCAGGCCCTCCCCAGCGGGGAGGGCGTGCAACTGTTGTCGGTGTTCGATGGGTAGGGACGGACCGCCGATGTCCCAATCGGACGACTGTGGGTCGTCCCTAGCCATTTGGATATGCCTGAAGCCTTGGCCCAATGCGGCGCTGTCTTGTTGCAGCATCAGCCAGACCATGCAGCTGGCGGAGTTCGAAGAGCAGAGATCGAGGTGAGCGCGTTGACTCAACGCCAGCAACGCTTCCGAACCAGCGCATTGGGGTAATGCGCTCCACGGTGAAGTCCTCGACGGGGAGGAGCAATGACGGGCCCTTCACGGCCGGGAGCTTGGCAATGGCGGCGCGCGCCTTGTCCATCGCGGCGCGGCTGGCGCGGTGCGTCATCAAGATGAGGGGAACGGCTTCACCTTCGTTGCCTTCGGGCTGGACGATGGAGGCGATGCTGATGCCTGCCTTGCTGAGAATGGCGGAAACCTTGGCGATAACGCCTGGTTTATCGAGGACGTTGAGGCGAAGGTAGAAGCGCGAAGAGGTTTCGCTGTAGGGGATAACGGTGCCTTGCGCGCAAGGCGCGAAGGCGGGCACGCGGTCGAGTGTGCTGCGGGTGATGTCGAGACCGGCGTCGGCGAGATCGCTGAGCACGGCGCTGGCGGTGGCATCTTTACCGGCACCGCGTCCGTAGTAGAGTGTGTCACCAATCGGAAAACCGGAAACGAAAACGGCGTTGAACACGTCGTTCACACTGGCGAGCACGTGGCTCTGCGGTACGAGCGTGGGGCTGACGGCGACGCTGATGCGTGCGCCAGCGGCGGCTTTTGCTTTTTTGCCTTTGGCGGCTTTAGCGCCTTTCGCTGGTTCGGCGAGGTGGACGGAGCCGAGGAGTTTGATGGTGTAGCCGAGTTGTTGCGCGAAACGGATATCGAGCGGCGTGAGTGGGCGGATGCCTTCGACGTGGATGTCGTGGTGGTCGACCCAGAAGCCGTGCGCGAGCGAGGCGAGGATGCCGGTTTTGTGGGCGGCGTCGTGGCCGTCGACATCGAGAGTCGGGTCGGCTTCGGCATAACCGAGGCGTTGGGCATCGGCGAGGACCGCGTCGAAGGCAGCGCCTTCGCGTGTCATGCGGGTGAGGATGTAATTGCAGGTGCCGTTGACGATCCCGTAGATGCGCTCGAAGCGATTGCCGACGAGGGCTTCGCGCAGAGTCTTGATGATCGGGATGCCACCGGCGACGCTGGCTTCGTAGTAGAGATTGGTGCCGGCTTTTTTGGCGGCAGCGAAGAGTTCGGGGCCGTGGGCGGAGAGCAGGGCTTTGTTGGCGGTGACGACGGCTTTTCCGCGTTCGAGGGCGGCGAGGACGATAACCTTGGCTATGCCGGTGCCGCCGACGAGTTCGGTGACGATCTGAATCTCGGGATCTTCCACGACGTCTTTCCAGTTGAGCGTCATCAATGATGGCGTGATCGGGTAGGGGCGGGGTTCGTCGAAGGCTTTGACTGCGACCTTACGGACGACGAGGCGGACGCCGGTTCGCGCGGCCATGAGCTCCGCATTCTGTTGGAGGGCGTTGAATACGCCGCTGCCCACGGTACCGCCGCCGATCATTCCGAGATTAACTTGTTTCATAGAGGTGAGAACGGTGAGCAAAAACCCTCGGCGGCGGCGCGACAATGCTTGTTTGGTGAAATTTCACGGTCAACCAGGAGCCGGAGTTCGGGCTGCGAAGCGGCAGCGATTCAGCGCGCGATGCCGATCAAGGCGTTTTTGTCTGCTGGCGGAATTTCGAAGGAGGCACGCTGCTCCAGCGTTTGAAAGCGGCCGAGAATGCGTACACGGTCGAGAAACCGACGCGTTGGGCGATGTCTTCGATTTTGCTCGTGGTCGAACGCAGCAGCATGCCGGCGCGATGCATCCGCAATTGCGTCAGATAACTCATGGGACTGCGCTGATAGTGTCGGTGGCACAGACGTCGCAAATGCTCCTCACTCATGAGGGCCAGTTGCGCGAGTTTGCGGACGTTCCAGTCGTGGCTCAGATCAGCCTCAACCTGCGTCCAAAGACGCCAGAGTCTCGCGTCCACCTGATCGGCGCCAATCAAACGTCGCACGTGGGTGTCGAGTAAATTGACCAACGACTGCAAAGCGGCAGGAAGAGCAGCGCCCATCGCTTCGCGGGTCAGCATCTGCAGGGTCAACGTGAAATCGTCGGCATCGGCTCGTACCAACTGCGCACGCTGGGTCGGAATCATGGGCGCTCCACGCCGATCATCGAGGAAACCCACTCGCAATCTCCATAATCCGAGCCTGCGATTTCAGCGTGGGATGCGCCGCGGGTGCTAGTAAAACATGCCCCGGCCGCCAGTCGGCTACGGCGCCATCGATCAGCGTGCGACCACGTCCACGTCGGGCTGCTACGATATGGCTGTATTCCGATCGTAGCCGAACCATGCGGTAGGGTGAGCGCAGCACGCTATGGCCGATCCACATAAAACGAGTGGCGCGCAGCTGGGGGAGCCGATCGGGATCAAGCACCCATTCGCGACAGCGCGGACCGATGAGGTGGGTTTCACGTAAAAGCTCGGGGGGCGGAAGCATTGTCGAAAGCGGCGTTAATTGGTTT
>JADKHC010000036.1 GCA_016721945.1 Verrucomicrobiota bacterium
GTCTTTCGCGATCCAGCGGGCGGCGCGTGAATCGATTTTGGCGATGGCTTTTGCTTCGGCGATCGCTGCACGGCGCAGGCGGGAGTCGCGTTTGCCGATCTGGCGGAGGGCCCAGTTTATGGCTTTGCGCACGAAGTTGCGGTCATCGTGCGACTCACGGCGAATGATGGGAAGGAAATCGAGGAAGCTTTCGTCGGGCAGGTCTTTTCGGCGTACGGCCATCCGAGCCATGAGGACGAAGCCGGCGCGTTTCACGAACTCGGGCCGCTTCGTTGTCCATTGCAGGGCTTTTTCGATGGCGAAGGGCACGTAGGGAAGAACTTCTCCGCAGACTTGGTCGCAGATATCCCAGGAGTCGAAGTCGCGCACCCAGCGTTCGGCTTGGGCGCGGGTGACTTTGTCGGGATCTTCAATGAGCGCTGCGAGGATGCGTGCTTCGTGGATGCCGCTGGCCCAGAGTTCTAGCGCTAGCGCGTGGTTCTTGCGGTGTGGACGGGCGAGCGGACGAAGCACGGCTATGGAGATACCGAGATGTTCGGTTTTCGGTGTGATGCCGAAACGGCGCTGGCCGGCGATGTTGACCGGGTTTCGGAGCGAACGCAGTTCGGCGATGAGCGTGGTCGCGGTCATGGCGGTGGGGTTACTTTGCGGGGTGAGGGCACCCCGCCTACATCCGAACGAGGAAGTCCGATTACAGTCCTAGCACTTGTTTGGCCTCGAGCACGAGCGGGGTCTCGTTGAGCGGTGCGTCGGGTGGGATGGCGTTGGTGACGCCGATCTTCGGAGCGCGATCGCGCAGGGCCAGCCAGGCGAGTGAGGCGGGTTCGGACGATGCGGCGCGGGCGGCGATGCGGGCCAGGGTTTGCGCGGGCGTGGGAATTTGCTCTTTGGGCAGGACACCTTTTTCGGCGAGGAAAAAGGTGAGCGATGAGCCGAGCGTGTCACACCAGGCAAAGGGATTTGGCGGTGGCGCGTAGGTTAGGCCAGAACCCGCCGGGTACGGCGCGAACTCCATGAACATGTGGATCGCATTGATGAGTTGCATCAGTTCGCCGTTGGCGGTCGCGGGCGTCCACTGGAGCTGGAAGGTTTTGCGCTCACGGAATTTCTTAATTTCCCAGAGGCGCAGGGTGAGGTTGTAGTCGCCGTTGCGCTGCCGGAGCGAGCCGGTGAACACGTAGTCGAGGCCGCCGTCGGAGGTGTCGACGAGTTGGCGGATGTTGTCGACCGTCCACTCGGAGGCGAAAATTCCGTAGTGCTCCTTGCCCGACATCGCGATGGCGGCGACGGGTGCGTAGTGGGGACAGAAATACAAGGACTCGGCCAGCCAGAGGGGCAGGCCGCGGCTGATGCGGGCGAGATCGTCTTCGGGCTGGCCCATTTTTTGCAGCCAATCCTGGGCGTCGGGTTGCGCAAGCTGGGCGAAGGCTACGCGGCGTTTTTTGCCTTCTTTTGGCGGTAGTAGATTGGTTAAGCCTTCCAGTCCATAGGACCAGATTGGGCGGCTGATGCTGACGAGGTGGATGGTTTTGATCGGCGGCGGACTATCGGCGGATGTGGCTTCGTCGGGGGTTGCCCCGCCGGTGCGTGGAGGAAGCTGGCCCCGGCGCTCGGCTTCGATGAGTTCGGCGAGGGCGTTGGAAAAACCGTAGAGACGTTGCTCGAGTTCGGGTTGCTTGAGGGCGAAAAGGATGTCGAGCAGGTGCTGCGCGGCGGTGGTGTTGTGCGTCGCGAGGTAGGCTTGCAGGAGGTTAATGCCGGTGGCGGGGCCGTGGCGCGTGGCGTCGTAGCGGGGCGCGATGAGTTCCACGATTTGGTCAACGAATCCGCAGGAGCCGAGGTCGCCCGAGAGCGCCACGAGCACGTCGGGACGGTCGCCGGAGGTTATGAGCAGCTCCTCATAGATCTCGAGCGCGCCGGGCAGATTTTTGGCTTCGAGCTTCTCGCGGGCGGAGAGCAGTAGCGCCTTCACGCTGCCCGCAGGAGGCGGAGGCGTGGGTGTGCCAGCTGGTTCGGCGGAACTTGGAGGCGTGGCTTTGTTAGGGGAAGAGAAACGGTCGAAGAAGCCCATGGGGTTAAAAGCAAAAGGATGCGTTGGCGCGGTGCGACGCTATTTTCGACAACGAATTATGAAATTTCGTGGGGTGGGGAAACCGCGAATGGAGGCGAGCGGGGAAGGTCTGCGGGGGCCTGCTTGCGGGGCGATTCAATCGAATCGCCTGCAAGCAGGCTCCTACAGGGGAGGATTTGAGTGTCGTCGCAGTAATACTGCGCCCGCTCCTACGACGGCACCGACGAGATGGGCGAGGGGAACGCTCTGGATGGCTTGAGCGGTGAGTTCGGGATTGAGCGGATGGTTGCGCAGACTTTCAACGGCCACTTTTGCGGCGAAAAGCGCCAATACCGCCAGCCATAACCAACGGGCGCGCGGTTCGGTACGCAGGCCGTGGACTGTGAGGGCGACGAGTACGCCTGACGCCACGCCCGAAATCCCCGCGTAGATGCCGAGCGACGGCGCGAAGGCGAGCAGGGCGATGCTGATCGCGAGCGGCGAGATCAGGAGTGTCGCTCGTGCCGCGCAACGATCGCGTTTCTCCAGCCATACGCCGGACGGGATCAGCACGACGAGATTCCAAGCCAGGTGGCTCGCGGTGAAATGGACCCAGTGGCCTGTGATGACGCGCCAGAGTTGTCCGCCGAGGATCTTGGTGCGGTCATAGGCCAGCGCGTCGAAGCTCCCAGGAACGAACCACACGCCAACGGCAAGCGCGCACGCGACGAGCGTGAACCAAGGCAGGCGTGCTGGTTTGGCTTTGTCGGAGAGTGGGGTGACTTGGGGCATCCGGTTGGTTTCGGCTTGGCCAAGAGGGCAGACCGTGGCACTTGAAGGTCAATGAAGATCTTCCAGCGAGTGCTGCATGCGGTGGCGGTGGTGACCTTGGGGTTAGCTGCTCTTGTCGCAGCTCTGATAATTATGCTTTCGATCTTTGTATCGAAGGCGAAATACGTAGGAAGGAAAGATGCAGCCCGCTGATTTGGGCAGGGGGTGGATTATTATCTCAGTGCTTTTAATATTAATTGTCCTTGTTGCCTGTGGTTTAGCGATCTGGCGGCGAGCAGGATGGCGAACGATTTTTCTAGCTGGATCTGCTGTAGCTGTGGTCTTTGGTTTTCTTGCTTGGGATTCAGCACCTGTTCCGTTGGCTGATCTCGGTCCACGCGTAGGCGAAGATGATGCTGGCTATCGTACGATCATGTGGTTGTCGGTGGAATCACCATACGGTCGTTTAGCCGAAGCGGGCATCTTGAATTCTGAAGACTTTAGAGCCTTGATGCTTCCCAAGGAAAAGAGTGAGAGGCTGGAGCATGTGCGGAAAAACCGCGAAGCGATTTTCCAAGCATGGGAAGCTGATAAGTTGGGTCGTGAATGGGTTGACGCGCTTATTGCAATACCGCCAAAGGGAGTTTGGCCGCAGCCCATCAACTCACCACTGGTGGCGTTTAAGGCAGCTTCGTGCGACATGCTGTATTCGCGCGGCATACGCGTATGTATTGGCCTCTGAAGGACGCTGTGACGAAGCGGCTGCAATCCTAATCCCGATGCTAGAAGCCACGCATCAACTCCAGCGCACGGGACAAGGTATTCTGAACAGTATGATTACGACCGTTATCGTAAAAATGAATTACACTGCGCTGGCTGAGGTTATTGAGCTTGGGCCGATCACAACCGACCACAGTTTGCGCTTAAAAGAAGTTTTGTGTTTAGCACCGACGATTCAGCAAAGAATTCGGAATACATATCTTGGAGAGCATGAGTTTCTCCGAGGCTGTATGGACGGAGTTGAAGGTAAATACGTGTCACCCAGCGCACCTAAAGAAAATGTAGACCGCTGGATCAGGCGGGTCATGGGATACGGAGGGAAATGGTTATTGTTCAATCGTAACCGTACAGAATTTATGGGGCTTGAGGAATTGGCCGAGGCTTCGGCACTTGCTGAGGCACGTGATATTACGGGGTTGAAAAACTTGGTGCCTGTGTGGAAACGCACCTCTGAATGGAAAAACCCTGTCGGGCGAATAACCATAGCGGCGTTCATACAATCACCGCTCAAGATAGCGGAAAATATCTGGCAGGTTGAAGACCAGCGGCTCGCGCTACTGAAGCAGTTGGAGAAACCCTAAAACTGCTTTCCCGTTTGACCCTTGGGCGGGGCGGGGTAGGTAAGCGCCTCCATTCATTAATGCTGCTGCCGACTCTTCATGCTTTTGAGGTAGGGACAATGCTCCGCATTGTCCGGTTTGATTCCGATCTCGGAAAATGCGGAGCGTTGTCCCTACCTTCATACCGGCTCGGCAGGGACGCCTCGCCCTACCTTTCGTGAACCGCGTTTACATAAAAACCTACGGCTGTCAGATGAACGAGCGCGACAGCGAGGCGGTCGCGGCGATGTTGCGCGGGCGTGGGTACCGGATCGTCAACTCGGAGGACGATTGCGATATCATGTTGCTCAACACGTGCAGCGTGCGCGACGCGGCCGAACAAAAGGCTATCGGTAAAGCGGGGTATTTGACGAAACGCAAAAAGAAGAATCCCGATTTTATCCTCGGTGTTCTTGGTTGCATGGCGCAAAACCGCGGCGCTGAGCTGCTCGAACGGTTGCCTGATCTCGATTTGATTGTGGGCACGCAGAAGTTTCACCAAGTGCCTGGTTATCTCGACAACCTTCGCGCGGCGCGCGAGGCGGGCGTGCCGATTGGTGAGACGATCATCGATATCGCCGAGGAAGCGGGTTCGCAGAACGCGATTCGCGATCATCTGGTGGACGAAGCGGGCAATGCGCCGCAAGTGAGCGCGTTCGTTTCGATTCAGCAGGGCTGCAACATGGATTGCGCGTTTTGCATCGTGCCGAAAACGCGTGGTGACGAGCGTTCGCGTCCGATCGACGAAATTGTGCGTGAGTGCGAGCAGCTCGCCGGGCGTGGCACGCGCGAGATCACGCTGCTCGGGCAGATTGTGACTAGTTATGGTCGGCGCGATTATGTGCACGAGGGCGGAATCTCGCCGTTTGTTCAGCTGCTCGAACGCATCAACGCGATCGATGGCATCAAGCGCATCCGTTTCACGTCGCCGCATCCGCGTGGGTTCAAGCAGGACTTGGTTGAGGCTTACGGACGGCTGCCGAAGTTGTGCGAGTATGTTCACCTGCCGTTGCAATCGGGCAGCAACCGCATCCTGAAAGCGATGAACCGTCCGTATTCGCGCGAGCGTTACAAGGAGCTCGTCGATGCGCTGTTGGCGGTGCGGCCCGATATGTATTTTTCTACGGACGTGATCGTGGGCTTTCCCGGCGAGACCGAGGAGGATTTTGCGCAGACCCGTGAGCTGTTCGAGGCGTGCAACTACGACATGGCGTATGTATTCAAATATTCGATTCGCACCGGCACTCCCGCGGCGACGCTGGGCGATCAGATTCCGGAGGAAGTGAAAGAGGCGCGGAATCAGGCGCTGTTGGAAATCTTGCAGAAGAATTCGCTGCGGCGGACGGCCACGTTGGTTGGCAAGACCGAGGAAGTGCTGGTCGAAGGCATCGATAAATCCGGCGAGCGTTTCACTGGTCGCACGCGCGGGAATCGCGTGGCGATCTTCGAAGCTTCACCGCGACTGGTCGGACAGCTGGTGCCGCTGAAGATCGAGCGGGCTTCGGTGAGCTCGTTGTACGGCGAGTTGGTGCTGGCGGAGTGAGGGGAGGCGGGAATATTTTAACAGAAGAGAACAAAGGGAACGAAGCGCCGCAGGTGGGCGAGGTCGAGGTTCCAAGACTTGGAGGTTTGATCCAGGCAAGCCCCAGACGCTTCACGCGTCTTTGCGGCTTTTGCGTTTAAAATAGATCGGAGTTTTCCAAAACATTTTCACATAAGATCGCCAAGAACGCGAAGGTAGCAGGGCTCGCTGCTGGCGGTGTGGGAATTCGATTTTTTGACAGAAGAGAACGAAGAGTCGGTGGTATACTTTCATCCGATTTCTAGGCCGAGTGATGGAAATTGTGTTTTAGTTAACCAGCATCGCTTCGTTCCCTTCGTTTGCTTCTGTAAAAACAGCGAGGCGCGCCTCGGTCTTGCTTTTCGGGCCGGAGTTTGCGGGGCTCTTCCCTTTCCTTATTCTCCAATCTCCATGTCGCTCCTGCTTGCCACTCTTTTGCCCGGTCTGTTTTTGGCCACGCTGGGCGTGATTTTTTTGATCAACAACTCTGCGGTGCAATCGACACTCAAGGCGTTGCCTCGGTCGCAGGTTGGCGCGACGGTGTTTTTCGGCGGCGGTGCGTTGTGGTTTTTGTACATCGTCTGGAATCTTTCGCCGGCGGATCTCGTGATTTTTTCCACGCCTCAACCCTGGGTGCTGATTTTCGCCGTGTTGTCGGCGTTGGCTTTTTTCTACGTGCCGGATTTTCTGGCGGTACGCGGGCTGAGCGCGTTGACGCTCTTGAGCGCCTGGCCGCTGTTGATGGCGGGCTACATGGAGTTCGGTCATCCGCAGCTTTATTTACTAAAAGTGTTTTTGTACGTGTGCGTGGCTTTGGCGATTTATCTTGGTGTGTCGCCGTTTCGGTTGCGCGATTTTTTCCAATGGCTGTTCTCGACGCGCGGGCGTCCGCGGGTGCTCGGCGGCGGCTTGCTGGCTTATGGTGCGTTGCTCACTACGGTGGCGTTCACGTATTGAACTGAGCTGAAATTCTCCGACCGATGGCCCGCACTCCAAAAACAAAACCGCGTCGCGCATCTGCCTCCGTGCCTGTTGCGGCAAAAAAGAAAGCCGTAACTGCCGCCCGTCCGCGCGCTCGTGCGCCGCGTCGCGTCAAGCTGGTGACCGAGCCGGTGTTGCTGGTTTTGGCGGGGCCAGCTGGTTCTGGTAAGAGCACGCTGTGCGAGCGCATGGTGGGCGAAGTGCCGGGGTTTTCGCGGGTCATCACGACGACGACACGGCCGCCGCGGCCGGGTGAGGTCGATGGCGTACATTACCATTTCCTCACGCCGGAGCAGTTCGATGCGAAGGTCGCAGCGGGAGAATTTCTCGAATGGGCCTGGGTGCATCAGAAAAATCGATACGGCACGCTGGCCTCGGCGGTGCTCGAGCCGCTCGCGCAGGGCCGCAGCCTCGTGATCAATGTCGATGTGCAGGGCGTGGAAAATTTTCGCCAGGCCGCGCGTGAGAATCCCTTGCTGGCCTTGCATCTGGGCACGGTGTTCATCGATGTGCCGCTTTCGATTTTGCGTCGGCGCATGGAAAAGCGCGGACAGGACAGTGCGGCCGAAATCGCCCACCGTCTCGGCACGGCGGAGCGCGAGTTGAAGGAAGCCGCTAAGTTCGACTTTATCATTAAGAGCCGGTCTAAGGATCAGGATTTCAAGGCTTTGAAAGCGATCTGGCGCAAGGTCACAGCCCGGATTCGCCGGGCTAGGGCAACGGGTTGACGCGATTGGCGCGGCTTATGGTCGCATGGGGAAAAGCTGTTAATAACTTCTCCTCGCAAAAGAATCCGCGAAGCTGGCATGGTCGACGCTTGCGACGATGGCGTTTCGCGTTCGGTTACGGTCTGGTGAACTCTGATGCTGGCGATCTGTTGCCAGTTGACTCAAGTGCGCTGCCCGCTTGCTCTGCGCGAACGACCAAGCCGCCGCCTTCCAGCTTCGGCCATTAACACATCTGCACCAAACTACACACACCATGCGTTCTCTCCGCATTAGTCTTCATTGCTTCGCGATCGCCTTCGTATTGTTGATCTCGATCAGCCATAGCGCCTTTGCACAAGGCGTGACCTCCTCCGGGCTCCAAGGCTTTGTTGCCGATGGCCAACAAAACCCAGTCGCAGGGGCAACGGTGACGATCATCCATACGCCGACGGGTTCGCGTACGGTGACGACGACCCGCTCGAACGGTCAGTTCAATGCGAGCGGCCTGCGAGTTGGCGGGCCTTACTCGGTCTTGGTTGAAGCCAGCGGCTTCAAGCTGAAACTCAAAATGAAATTGAGCTAACGCTCGATCAAACCGGTCAGGTTCAAATCACGCTCTCATCCGAAGTGGTCAAACTGGAATCGGTTAGCGTGACGACGACGAAAGACGATACCTTCGGCACCGGCAAAATGGGCGCGGGCACGGCTTTCAACGCCGGAGCGATCATCAGTGCGCCCACGATCCGTCGTAGCATTCAGGACCTTGCCCGTCTCGACTCACGTATGAGCCTGAGCAATGTCAACGGCGGTGGCGAACTAAGCGCCATGGGACAAAATAACCGGTTCAACTCGTTTCTCGTCGATGGTGTGCGCGCTAACGATCCCTTCGGTCTTAACGCGAACGGTTTCTCCTCCCTCCGCAGCCCTGTCCCGCTTGATGCACTCGAAGCGTTGACGGTTGAGCTTTCGCCGTACGACGTGCGGCGTTCGGGTTTTACGGGTGCCATGATTAACGGTGTCACCAAAAGCGGCACGAATAACTTCCACGGTTCCGCTGCGTTCGAATATACCAATCAGGATCTGCGCGGCAAAAATCCGCTGAGTGGCAAGTATGAGCGTTTCAATGAGCGCACCTATACGTTCACGTTTGGCGGCCCGCTCTTGAAAGATCGTTTATTCTTCTTTTTGGCGTACGACGATTTCCGCCGCGAATCCGTTTCGGACAGCCCGCTCTTTAAGTTTGATGAAACTCAAATGGCCCAGATCGACCAAGTGATTTCGATCCTGAAAAACACGTACAACTACGATCCAGGCACACTCGACGCAGGCAAGCAGATCGCGACGCAGAAAACCTACTTGGCGAAGATCGATTGGAATATCACGCAACAGCAACGGGCCAGCTTTTCCTATCTGCGCAACGATGGTGTCGAGCCCATCATCTCCGACTACCGCTCCTTCAACAACCAGACTTCGTTGAGCAACCATTGGTATCTCCAGCCCCGTCTAACCAATACTTACATCGCTCAACTGTTTAGCAGTTGGACCCCGGATCTTCGTACGGAAGGCAAAATTTCGTATTCGCAATACGATGGTTCGCCCGAGATCGAGACACCCTACTTCCCAGAAGTTACGATCAACAACCTGACAGGCTTGTCGGTGCAACCCGACGGCTCCACGCGGGTGGCCAACGGATCGGTCGTCATCGGCTCGGAACGCAGTCGACATATCAACGTCCTCGAGACGAAGACGCTGAACGGAAACTTTTATGCTGAACAGTCAATCGGTGCCCACACTCTGGTGTACGGGCTCGATGGCGAACAGGCCAAGATCGTCAATCAGTTCGTCAATCCGTCCTTTGGCCGCTACGACTTCGGCAACACCGGAAGCGGCGCGTCCTTGATCACTTCATTGCAACATCTAGCCGCTGGCCGCGCCACTCGCATGCGGCTGGCTTCGCCACTCGCAGGCGGACAGATCAGCGACGCTTTTGCTGACGTGGAGCTCGATAATATCGGAGCCGTCATTCAGGACACATGGCGTCCGAATTCCCGAGTGACACTTGCGGCAGGTCTCCGCCTGGATTACCCGCACGCACCGGACAAGCCTCTCTACAACGAGACGTTTTTTGCGACGACAGGTATTCGCAATGACACTACACACAGCGGTAACTACACACTCGCGCCGCGTACGGGTTTTAACGTCGAGCTCCCCTTTAAGCGCAAGACGCAGGTCCGCGGAGGGATTGGATTATTCCAAGGCACCAATCCAAATGTTTGGATCGTCAATGCCTACCAAAACAACGGACGCATCAGCTCGTTTGACAGCAATTCTCTGAGCCCGCGTCCGTCGACAGTTACCTTTGTCAGCAACCCAGGTGTGGCTGCGCAGAGTGCAAACGTTGCCGCAATCTCAGGCGGCGCTGGTCTCAGCACTCCCTCGGTGAATGTCACCAACCCCGGGTTCAAGGCGCCCTCGTCATGGAAGGCCAACGTCGCGCTCGATCACCAGCTGCCATTTCTGGACCTGATCGCCAGCGTGGATTACCAATATTCTTGGGTTAATGAAGCGATCTTCATTCGTTCGCTCAGCTTGCGTGACCCTGCAGGCACATTACCCGACGGACGATTCTACTACAGCAGCGTCGCGGCGATAACGCCTGGCTTGACGGGCGTAGCAGTGGTTCCGGGCGGATCTGCGACCTATGCCTCAACGAGCACAGCCGGCAATCGCCGCTTCAGCGGCTTCGCAGAAGTTTACGAATTGACCAACACCCGCGAAGGAAACGCCCAGGCGCTCACCTTCCAACTCAAGCGAGAGGTCAAAAATCATTGGGGCGTATCCTTTGCTTACACCAGATCGCACTCCACAGAGTCGACACCGCTCACCAGCTCGATTGCAGGCTCGAACTTCACGAACCGGGCAATTTACAATCCCAACAACGAACGAGCTACTACCTCCAGCTACAGTGTGCCTGATCGTATTGTTGCGTCGGTGTCGGTGCAGTTCGAACCCTTCAAACGTTATAAGAGCACGGCCACGCTCATCTACGAAGGCCGCTCAGGCCGGCCCTATTCCTGGGTTTATACCGGCGATGCCAACGGCGACGGAATTAGCGGTAACGACTTGTTCTACATCGCTTCCCAAGCGGATGTTGATTCAGGCCTCGTCCGCTTCCGCTCTGCGGCAGAGCAGGACACGTACTTTGCGTTTATGCGTGATAACCCAAGCCTCGCACGCAATGCGGGACGCGTCGCGCCACGTAACGGAGAACGTAGTGCTTGGATCAGTACATTCGATATACGGATGACCCAAGAGCTGCCGGTATATCGAGGAGTCCACGCGCAGCTCTTCGCCAATATCATCAATCTCACGAACCTCCTCAACGACCGCTGGGGCCGAACCGAAGAGGTGGATTTCCCACTTACGCGTACGGTCGGAGGCACAACCTTTGATCCTGCCGCTCGCGGTGGCCTGGGCCAGTACACTTACACCGTAAATCCGATCGGCACGAACGGCGCAGTTAATGCCACGCTCGGCTCGCCCTCAGTGCAGACGAACGTGTCGCGCTGGCAGGTGCAGTTCGGTGCCCGAGTGAAGTTCTAGTTCAAGCGAAACGCTCCGAGCGTTATTTGCGTAAAACAAGAACGCGAATTCCACACGACAAAGTGTCACGTATTACGTGACACTTTTTTTGTCCGAACTTCCCTTGGTTTGCTGGACAACGGTGTACGCTGCCGATCGGCCTATTTCTGGTGCAAAAACGCGTGCAGCTCGGCGGCGAGCTTGGGGCCGAAACCTTCGACATCGGTAATCTGTTCTTCGGTGGCGGCTCGCAGGCGGTCGATGTCGCCGAAATGCGCCATGAGCGCGGCACGCCGCACATCGCCCAAGCCCGAAAAGTCGTCGAGAATGGATTCGCGGATTTTCTTCGAGCGCAGATCGGCGTTGTACGTGTTGGCGAAACGGTGGGCTTCGTCACGCAAGCGCTGGAGCAGTTGCAGGCCGGGGTGGGAGAGCGAAAGATTGAGCGGAGCGCGTTCGTCGGGGAAAATGATCGTCTCCATTTTCTTCGCCAGGCCGATCATGGCGGGTGGTTCGACCCCGATGGCGATAAACGCCTTTAGCGCAGCGCCGATCTGCCCGCGTCCGCCATCGATCACAACGAGATCGGGGAAGGGCTGTTGCTCCTCGTGCAAGCGGCGGTAGCGCCGGCCAACCACTTCTTCCATGGCGCGGAAGTCGTCGTTGCCGATGAAACTTTTGATTTGGAAGCGCCGGTAGTGGTTTTTGTCGGGACGGCCATTCGCGAAGTGAACCATCGAAGCCACCACAAACGTTCCGGAGATATGCGAGATGTCGAAACACTCCATGTGCGCAGGCGGAGTGTTAAGGCCGAGAGCTTTTTGCAGCGCCGTTAGCGCGTCGTTGTCGACGTGTTCGAGTGGGCGTTCACGTTCGAAGCGGCGGGTTTTGGCGAGGGTTTTTTCGAGCGCGAAGACGACATCGCGCAGTTCGGCGGCTTTTTCGTAGTTTTGCTTTTCTGAGGCGGACTGCATCTCGGCGCGGAGCAGTTCGAGCCATTCGCGCGATTTGCCATCGAGGAACGCACATGCCTGCTCGACATGTTGGCGATAGTCGTCGGTTGTGACTTCGTTGGGCGATTCGTAGATCTCCTGGCGCACATCGTCGTAGAGTTGCCAGCGTCCGTCGGGGAGCTTTTGCGGTGTGGCGTCGGCGAGCAGGATGCCAAACTGACGGCGCATTTGTGCGAGGGTTTTTCGAAGCAGGCTGCTGTGTGGAAACGGGCCGAAGTAGCGCGAGCGATCCTCTTTCCGGATACGCGTGAGGCGGAAGCGTGGCAGTTCTTCGTGCAGATCGACGCGCACGAGCAGAAAGCGTTTATCGTCGGTGAAGTCGGTGTTGTATTTCGGGCGCCACTGCTTGATCAGGCGGCCTTCGAGCAGGAGAGCCTCGGGCTCGGATTTGACCTCGATGATGTCGAAATCCGTGATCATTTCGATCAGCGCGCGAATTTTCGGATGCAGGGTCAGGCTGCGCGAAGGCTGGAAATACGTGGACACGCGCTTCTTGAGACTCTTTGCCTTACCGACGTAAATGATTCCTCCAAGCCGATCTTTCATCAAATAAACGCCAGGTTTGTCCGGCAAACGTCGGACTTTCTCCTTGAGATTTAGCGGTTCACCGCGATCTGGCTCGATTGCTGGCATTTTCGCTACATTAAACTATTTTTCTGTCCGGCAAAGTATGGTTTCACCCTTACCGACTACCAACGATGGGCGCGTTCCTGTCATCAACAAACGCTACGAGTTGCTCACTTTGGGCGACGAGCTCCTGCTTGGGCTGACGACGAATACGCACCTGAGTTTTCTTGGCGCGCAACTTGGCCGCCGCGGCGTGCTCCTGCAGCGGAACGTCACCATCACCGACGAGGCCGATGCGATCGCGAAACAATTTACCGAGAGCTGGCGGACTGCCGACGTCGTCATCACCACGGGAGGACTCGGCCCGACGTGCGACGATCGCACGCGCGAGGTGATTGCGCAGACACTTGGGCAAAAACTCGTGTTTGATCCGACGGTGGAGAAAGCAATCGAGGAGCTTTTCACGCGGCTTGGCCGCAAGATGACACCGAACAATCTCAAGCAGGCTTATCGGCCAGAGCGCGCGGAGGTGTTGCCCAATCCCAACGGCACGGCGCCAGGACTTTGGATACAGCAAGATGGTAAGGTTCTGGTTATGCTGCCCGGCCCGCCGACGGAGATGCAGCCGATGTTTCTCGATCAGGTCGTGCCGCGGCTCGCAAAACTCGGACTGTTGCTCGACCGCGAGGCCTATGTGCAGTTTCGCACGGCGGGCGTCGGCGAGTCGGCGCTGGAGACGAAATTGCAGTCGATCTTTGACCAGCATGGCGACGCGCTGAGCGTGGCGTTCTGTGCGCATCAAGGGCAGGTCGACTGCCGGTTGAGCGCGCCAGCAGGAAAACTCTCGTATTCACAACTTGAGGACATCGCTCGCGACTGTGCGCGTGTGCTGGGCGAAGATCTGGTCTGCTTCGGCCACGACTCGATGGCGAAAATCGTGGCGGATCTGCTACGCGCCGAAGAAAAAATGCTGGCGGTAGCCGAGACAGCGACGGGCGGCCTGCTGGCACATGCGTTCACGGATATTGCTGGCGCAGGGAAGTTTTTCGCCGGTGGCTGCGTCTGCTACAGCAACGAATCGAAAGTACTGCTGCTCGATGTGCCCGAGTGTATTTTGGAACAACACGGCGCGGTCAGCGCCGAAAATACCGTGGCGATGGCGACGGGTGCGGCTGAGCGGATGGGCGCGGACTACGCGCTGGCGGTGACAGGGTTCACCGGCTGCTGCGGAGGCACCGCTGAGAACCCGCTTGGCACGGTTTTCGTTGCGCTCTATTCGCCGTTGGGCGTGTGGTCGAAACGGCTCTGCTATCCGGGGCCGCGCGCCGCAGTTCAGGCACGAGCGGTTAATGCCGCTTTGGATTGGTTAAGACGCGAACTGCTGCATGCACGCAACGGCACTTCTGCGCCGATGCGGCGGACTGAGACGGCGTGAGTTTTGCCAGCGGCCGACCGCGCTGGCTGTCGGTTTGGCGATTCTAGCTGGTTTTTGCTTACACTTTAACCAAGTAGATTGCGCAGGGCTGCGAGATACTTTTCCTGTGTAACGCGAATG
>JADKHC010000037.1 GCA_016721945.1 Verrucomicrobiota bacterium
TCGCTTCTGGGAAAAACCTTACCAGCAGAAACTCGTGCGTTGGGGCACCGATATTCACGACCGCTGGATGATGCCGCACTTCGTATGGAGCGATCTCACCGACGTCGTCGACGATCTCCAGACCAACGGTTATCCGATGAAGCCGGAGTGGTTCGCGCCGCACTTTGAATTCCGTTTCCCGGAAATCGGAGATCTGGAAGTGAACAACCTGCACCTCGAACTCCGTCAGGCGTTGGAACCTTGGCATGTGCTGGGCGAAGAGCCGGGCGGCGGCGGAACCGTGCGCTATGTCGATTCGTCGCTGGAGCGCCTGCAGGTCAAAGCCCGCGGCCTCGTGCCCGGACGCCACGTCGTCAGCGTAGGCGGCCACGCTTTGCCACTCCATCCGACAGGGACAAACGGCGAATTCGTCGCCGGTGTGCGTTATCGCGCTTGGCAGCCAGCTAGCTGCTTGCAGCCGACCATTCCCGTGCACGCACCGCTGGTGATCGACATTGTGGATACATGGAACAAACGCAGCATCGGTGGCTGCTCCTACCACGTGGCCCATCCGGGCGGCCTCAGCCACGAGAAATGCCCGATCAACTCCTTCGAGGCCGAGAGCCGGCGTCAGGCGCGCTTCTTCCGCTTTGGGCACACGCCCGGGCTGATGATGCCGAAACCGTACGAGCCGAACCCAGAATTCCCATTCACTCTCGACCTGCGTCGGACTTGATTTCGTCCAACTCGCCAACAGTGTTTGCAAGCTCCGTCTCCGGCTGACATCTTCGCCCGCCGACCATGACCGACGACGCGGAAAACCCCGCTGCGCCCCTGCTGCGCGACTATCCTTCGCCGGAAGGCATCTTCGACGAGATGCTAACCTCGGGCAAGACGCCGCGTCCACACTGGACGAGCCTCGTTAGTGCTTTTGAGCGTCTCGGCAAATCCGAACTCGTCACTCGACGCGATACGTCGGCCCGGCTGCTCCGTGAAAACGGAGTGACCTATAACATCTATGGCGATTCGCACGGATTAAGCCGAGCTTGGTCCTTGGACCTGGTTCCTCTGGTAATCCCGCACGACGAATGGCGATCCATCGAGACCGGTCTCGCGCAACGTTCCCGACTCCTGAACCTGATTCTGGCCGATCTCTACGGCGCGCAAAAACTCCTGCGCGAAGGAGTGCTCCCGCCCGGACTCATCTTCGCTAACCCCGCGTTTCTGCGCCAGTGCCATGGCATCATGCCGCCAGAAAACCAATTTCTCCATCTGCACGCGGTCGATCTCGCGCGCGCTCCCAACGGCCGCTGGTGGGTGCTGTCCGACCGCACCCAAGCGCCATCGGGAACCGGCTACGCGCTCGAAAACCGGATCGTGCTTTCGCGTGTGCTGCCCGAAGAATTTCGCGAGCTCCGCGCCGAGCGGCTGGCACATTTCTTTCAACATCTGCGTGACACACTGAGGCGCCTTCCAGCGCATGGCGGTGGCCAGCCCAACGTCGTACTGCTCACGCCCGGCCCCTACAACGAAACCTACAGCGAACACGTCTACCTCGCGCGTTACCTCGGTTTTCCGCTCGTCGAGGGCACCGACCTGACGGTGCGTGACCAGCGGGTTTTCCTAAAAACGCTCGAAGGACTCCAGCCCGTGGACGTGATCATCCGGCGTTCCGACGACGCGTTTTGCGATCCGCTCGAACTGCGCTCTGATTCGATTCTTGGTGTGCCCGGATTGGTTGAGGCTTCACGGGCCGGCAATGTCGTCGTGGCCAATGCGCTCGGAAGTGGCGTGGTGGAAACACCTGCCCTTTCCGCGTTCCTGCCGGGCCTCTGCCAGCAACTGCTCGGCGAAGAGTTGAAGCTGCCTTCGCTCGCCACCTGGTGGTGCGGTCAGGAAAAAGAGTTTGCCTACGTCCGCGAAAACATTGACCGCCTCGTGATCAAGCCCGCCTTTGCCCGCGGCGTTGGCGGACCGTATTTCGCCGAAACCATGGGCAAGAAGGAAAGGGCCGCGCTGCTCACGCAGATGGAGGCCACGCCCTACAATTTCGTTGCCCAGGAAAGAATCAGCCTGAGCACTGCACCGGTTTTTGAACGTGGCGGACTTGTACCGCGGCCAGTAGTCCTACGCACCTTCACCTGTGCCACTCGCGAGGGTTACGAAGTCATGCCGGGCGGTCTTTCGCGTTTTTCCAACTCCCCCGACCAGCTCATCGTATCCATGCAAAATGGCGGTGGCAGCAAGGACACCTGGGTTATCGGCGAAGGACCGGTGAGCCAGCTGAGCTTATTGTTGCCGACCACGCCGATCGTGCGGCTCGAACGCGCTGCCGCCGAGGTGCCGAGCCGCGTCGCGGATAATCTGTATTGGCTCGGTCGCTACGCCGAGCGACTGGAGGACACGCTACGCCTTCTGCGCTGCACCCTCGTGCGATTGGCTGGCGATGTGGGCATCGAAGACACGCCAGAGCTCACCGCACTCGTGCGCCTGCTTGCGCATCTGGATTTTTTCCCGGAAACGTTTCGCGAGCGACACACCAGCACCGCCGTCGAACGCGAGGTCTTCCAACTCATTTACCGAACCAATCGCTTGGGGACCGTGCGCGAGTTGCAGGGTCGCCTGAGCAACATCGCGTTTACGCTCCGCGACCGGTTCACCGCCGACACCTGGCGCATCCTCAATAAACTCCAGACCGACACCCGCCCCCGCCCCGGCCGTGTGCCGATCGCGGAAATGGTCTCGCTCCTCGACGCTTCGATCATCGACCTCGCCGCCTTCGCCGGAATGGAAATGGAGAACATGACACGCGGCCACGGCTGGCGTTTTCTCGACATCGGCCGACGCATCGAACGCGCCGCTAACATGGGCAGTCTCGTGAAAGCGGCCCTGACCGTGCAGGCCACCGGGCTTGAGACGCTCGAACCCGTTCTTGAAATCGCCGATAGCGTGATGACTTATCGGCGGCGCTATTTTTCGCAGCCGCAATGGCCGCCAGCACTCGATCTGTTGCTCGCTGATGAGAGTAACCCGCGTTCGCTCGCCTTCCAGATTTTCGCACTCTCCGACCACGCCGCCAACCTGCCTCAGGACCGCAACCAAAACACCCGGCTCACCTACGCCCTAAGTACGCTGCTGGCTAAAGCCGACTGGCCCTCGCTCGTTCACGACCAACTTACTACCGGCAACAACAAGATCAGCGAACTCCTCACCTCGGTCGCCACCGGGCTGCGTGGTTTTTCCGACTCGCTCACTCACCAATATTTCAGCCACGCGACCACGCGGGTTAGCTGAACGATGTATCCACCGTGAACTACGAGATCATCCATCGCACCGTCTACGAATACACCAGCGAGGTCTCCGTCTCGCAGCACGTCGTACATCTGACGCCCCGCAATCTGCCCGGTCAGCAATGCCTGCGCCACGAACTGTTGGTCGAACCGGCACCCGCGCTCGTAACCAGTCGCGAGGACTATTTTGGCAATGCAACGAGTTTCTTCACCATGGCCGGCGCTCATCGCACCCTCGTGGTAACCGCCCGCAGCGAAGTCGCTCTTTACCCACGTCACTGGCCAGCACCCGAGAAAACACCTGCGTGGGAACGGGCACGCGGTAACGCCAATCGCACTGCCGGCCTCACCATCGAAGCGCAGGAGTATATTTACCCCTCCACGCTCATCCCGGCCCTACCCGCGTTGAGCGAATACGCACGCCCCTCGTTCTCAGCTGGCCGCCCCCTGTTGGAAGCCGTGCTCGACCTGACTGGCCGTATTTTCACGGACTTCACCTTCGACCCCAAGGCCACCACCGTGGCGACGCCGCTCGAAGTCGTGATCGGGAAACGCCGTGGCGTGTGCCAGGATTTCGCCCATTTCCAAATCGGCTGCCTGCGCGCCCTCGGCCTGCCTGCCCGTTACGTAAGCGGCTACCTCGAAACGCTGCCACCGCCTGGGAAAACGAAACTCGTGGGCTCTGACGCCTCTCATGCTTGGGTGCAGTTTTTTGTGCCTGAGCACGGTTGGCTCGAAGTCGATCCCACGAACAACATCATGCCTTCAGATCGACACATCGTTGTGGGCTGGGGACGTGATTTTGAAGATGTCAGTCCGATTCGCGGCGTGATCAGCGGCGGTGACAAACACACACTCAACGTCGCTGTCGATGTGACACCATTGACGGAAAAGCCCGAAGAGGTCTCGTCCCAAAGTCAGAGTCAACGCGTTGAAGACCCGGCGTAAGCCAAAAAAATGCATCAGAAGGTGGAGCCCGATGTCCCAATCGGGCTTGATCGAGGCCGCTCCCAAACGAGCCCGTTAGGGACAACGGGCTCCACCTTCAACGGCATCGTTACGGCGTAAGCCAGGGAGCAAAACAGCCGACGCCGCCTAGCAGGCAACCTCAGGCCTGTGCGCACCAAACGTCGTCGTCCGGGCGGGCTTTGGTCTCGGATTCGTCTGACTTGGCCGGTGCTTCCGCATCGTCGCCCAACGGATGGGTCATGTAACAGCCGGTCATGATTTCGGGATAGTATTTATCCTCGACGTCAAAACCCATTTTTTTCCAAAAGCCAACTGGTGAACCACCATCAAGGTCAACCGCTAGCAGTTCGATTTTTTTGATCGTAGCGGGCAACTTGGAGAGCCATTCGCGGACCATGCGTCGGCCAAAGCCTTGGTGACGCTGCTCCTGCGGGACAAAGAGCACATCAATCCACGCCACATCATCAGTGAGATGGGTCGCTAGAAAGGGTGTCTTCTCAAGTTTCATGACGGTAAATACCTGCTAATAATAACGGTTCTTTTGGTCGAAAAATTACATCAAACGCTACGCTCGAATGCGTTTTTATCAACAGCCACTGACATGCCAAACCCTAGGGAGCCGCGAAAAAAACCAAACAAACGATCAACGCATCAACTATTCGCTCTTCCGACTCTTATTTCTAGCAGATGGTTCCCATATTGCACGATAAAGTTCAGAAAAAAACTCGTTACAATGACACCCAATTGTCGGGTTGTCCTGTACCGGTGGAAAGGATCAGCCAAAGCCCGGCCCAAGGTTCAAACTTGAGCCGGGAAAAACGAAGCGCTAGCGGCGCTCCCGAAACAATCGCGCCAGACCAAGGGCAACGAGCGCACCGATGAGGAAATCACCGGGTGCTCCGCCGCCCCCACTTGAGCCGCCGGAATTGCTACCGCCCGAGGAGGATGAGCTGGAGCTGCTTGAAGATGATGAACTACTGCTCGATGAACTCGAAGAACTGCTGGAGCTTGATGAAGAGCTCGACGACGAGCTGCTGCTGGAGCTGGAGGTCGAGGATGAGCTGCTGCTGGAGGAGCCGAGGTATTCGTCGGCTCCGATGTCGTACGCGCTGCCGTTCGGGCGCAGGTCGCTGTCGATGTCGGTCGTGAATCCCGCGATGGACGTACCGGCATCGACTACGCCGGAACGCGTGGCGGCGAGGTGAAGATCGCAATTAGCCGTGTCCACGAACCAGTTGGCTTGAGCATCGGTGACATTGGTCGCGAGCGTAGCGGTGGCGCTATCGCGAGCAGCGACGAGTTTGTTCGCGAGGTTATTGCGGATGCTCACGCCAGTGGTCGCGGCAAAGCGGTACTCGATGGCGTTGGCGTAGGTCGCGAGGTAGATCGTGTTGTTGTAAACTTGCGTGCTCGGCGAAGTTTCGAGCGCGATGCCGACATCGGCGAAACCGGTGGTGCGCAAGTTGGCGATCATGTTGTTACGAATAATGCCGCCGCTGTGAGCCGAAGAGCCCAGGCCAAAGCCGATGCCTCGGTCGCAGTTGAGGATGAAGTTTTCCTCCACCAGCGTGCCGGTCGATGCGTTCCAAAAATGAACCGCATGCTCGGCGACGGAACCGGAGGGGCTGGCGATGTTGCGGAAAATGCAACCGCGAACGACCCAGTTTTCGCAACGGTGACCATCGACACCGCCGGTGTAATAGTTGGGCGCGGCGGCTTCCGTGAATTCAAAGATACAATCTTCAACCAGGCCGTTCGCGGACGTGGCCGAGGTCGTGGTCGCCGCAATTTTCAAGAGTTGCTCATAACAATTCTGGATGCGGGCGTTGCGCAGCGTGAAGTTATCCGTGTCGGGCTGGAGTTGGATGCCGTGGTTGCGACAACGACGGAGCGTGAGGTCCGAAACAGTCACGCCATCGCCTGCGATGTTAAAGATACTGGTTACAGCGCCTGTAGTCATGCCCGGCCCTTGAATGATCACCGCGTCACGATGGCCAGCAGTGCCGCGAATAACAGCGTTGGCCGCGGTGAACTGCGGCAGGTCGGCGGTCAGGTTATAGGTGCCGTCGGCGAGAATAATCGTGAAGGTCGCGGCAGGGTTGGCATTGGCCAAGGTGAACGCACTCGTGAGTTCGGTGAGGTTGGCGACGTTGCGTGTGACCGGTCCGCTAAACTGCGTGGTGACGCTCGCGGAAGACGAACGCGCGGAAACGTTTCCTGCGGCATCATAGGCGGCGACAGCATAAGTGTAGGCCGTGCCAGCAGCGAGCCCTGTGTCGGAGTAACTCGTCGCAGTCACGCCGGTCGCGATTTGAGTGGACGAACCGGTTCCGGTTGCGCGATAGACGCGATATCCGGTTACGCCAACGACATCGGTCGAAGCCGTCCAGGTGAGTGCGACCGCCGTGGCCGAAGATGCCGTACCAGCAAGGCCGGTTGGCGCAGTCGGTGCCGTGGTGTCCCCACTAGCCGAACCAGACCAACCACCCAGACGCGCCCAAAGATACCAGGCGGCATAGGCTTTGCGGTTGGCGTTGAGCGCCTGCGAGTGCGCCGACGAGCAGGAATACCAATCGACGTTTTCGGTGTGGCTGGCCTGCCAGGCGGTGGCCCAGTTGCGATCCAGCGAGCCGTTGGCATCGCTGTCGTAGTCGCAAGCATCGCTGGCCATCAGATTCATGTAGTTGGTCGTGCCGTCCGGGTCGAAACTCTCGATATCGGCAAAATCGAATAAAATCTTGTTATTGGTTCGGCAATAGGTGCGGATCTGTTCGTTGCGAACATTCACGTTTCCCGTGGCCCCCGTCCCCACCAAGTGGCCGGTCATGTAGACAAATTTCACGTTGGGAAAATCGGTTTCCAGCGTACTCATCAAGGTGAGGTACTGTTGAATATCCGCCTGCGTGCCATCGACCTGCCCGCACCAGGACCAGATGATGACGTTGATCTCGGGATGCGCAGTCAGGTAAGTGCGGGTGGCCGCCGCCCACGTCGTGCGATCAGGCGCACCCAGATCGTTGGCCGTGCCGAGTCCACCGAAGTTACCATAGTAATCGGCGAGATGCAGAGCGCCGTTCGAGCCCGAGCCATTGAAGGCAAAAAGATTATCCGCAAAAGCATCGTTTGGGAAACGGTTCATAAACGTCACCAAGCCCGACATACCGTCGGTTAACTGGCTGCCGTGCGACGTGTGCCCGTAGGCGATGTGCAACGACGACTTTGCCTGAGTGATCGCGGCCGAGGGAATCGCCCGGATATTCGTGCAAGTGTGATCGACAATAATCGGCTGCTGCGCGTGAACAGCGATGACGAGAGCGAGTGCCACCAACGTATAACGTAACCAAGCGTGCGCGCGGATCTGACCTCCTAACAGGATCGAACAAGTCTGTGTTTTCATAACGTAACTGGGTATGGGTATAATATTCAGCTGAGATAACGAACCAACTTCCACACGACAGCAGGCGCCCAAAAAGGTCGCGAATTTAGCCGTCAATAGACTGTGAATACACCACATCGGCCGCACTAATGGACGCAGTGCCACACACCCGATTCCCTTCGCCAGCGCCTTCACGCACGCTCACCGTTTACCCAACCAGTAGCAACAACGCTACCTGCACCTTTTCTCACCACAAAACTATCAGGCCGAACTTACGCCTTTTCGGGCTTCGCTCGCCCCCTGAAACGCGCGATCAAGGCAACAAGTTCTTCGCGGCCTTCGATCCGCAAAAACCATAGCGCACCACCACAAACCAATACACCTGCCACCACCAAAACAGTCACGGCCACCGCATCGGCGCCGGGTCGCTGGTAAGTTTCTCGACGCGACCCACCACCCCGCCGCGACCACCAAGCCCATGACAGAGCTGGCGATTGCGATTTTCCCAAGGCCGCCGAGCAGATGAAGGAGCGCGAGTTGTGGGGTTTTACGTGTGAGTTTGCGCTGCAAATACCAAGCCTGCGCAACGACAGCGACATTGCCGGCCACCGCCAGTCCGACAATCGAGAGCGGTCCCATCAACGCGATGCTCAAGCCAAGGTTTACGAAGAAACTGAGGATCGCCGCACGCACCGGCGTGCTCGTGTCTTTTTGCGCGTAGAAAGCACGCAGAGCCAGATTCACAAATGCCAAAAACGGCAGGCCCAGCGCGGAGACGATGAGCACCGGTATCATCAGCCGGGTGTCAGCGGAGTGAAACTTACCGTTCTGAAAAACTAACCTAATGATCGGTTCGGCCAGCAGCGCGAGCCCGACGGCGGCGGGGATATTGACCATCAGGATCAGCCGCATACCCTTGCGGTAGGCCACGCCAAGCTGGTCCATATCGCCGCGCGCCGCATACCGGGAAATGAGCGGAAATACCACAGTGGAAACCGCCACGGCAAAGACACCGATCGGCAGTTCCATTAGGCGCTGCGCGTAGTTAAGAACGGATACAGCCGCATCGTTCAACGACAACCCCACGAAACGCGAGACGGTCATATTGATGAGATACACCGCCGAACCAAGCACCGTCGGCCCCATCAAGCGCGCGACGGCACGAACCGGTTCACTCCGCTTAAGATCAAAGCGTGGCCGCCAACCCTCGGTCGTTAGCGCCCAGCCCGGCACCGCCATCTGCAAAAATCCGCCAAGCAGCACACCGCCACAAAACCAGTTCATTTTCACTGCATCCGACCCTCCGAGAAACGCGCCGTAAGCAGAAGACCAATCATCGAAACGTTGAGCCAGATCGGCGAAAGCGCCGGCTCCAGAAAGCGATTCAGCGTCTGCAACGTCGCACTGAACGACGCCGCCAGGCACACAAAAAACGAGGTAAGGAAACAACACCACCGCGAGTTTCGCCGCGAGTAACCACCGGCCGATCGTGTCGTCACGCGCGCCAAACAGATGCCCGAGCCCGTTGATCCAGCCCTGCTGGCTGAGCACGATCATCGCAAACACGACCAAAGCACCAGAGACAACGAGCAGCCAGCTCGACACCTGATTCAAAAGCGTGAACGCCCCGCTGCGCTGGCGCTGTTCGAGTTCGTCGTTAAGCGTGGGCACGAACGCCGCCGTCATGCCACCTCCGCCAGCAGACGCCGCGAGATTAGGCGGTTAAAACCGTTGCGTGAGCCAAAGCCAGTGCTGTGGTGCCAAACCCGCCGCATCTCCGGCAAACTCACCCAGCCTAGCACGCGCGAAAACATGGTGGCACTAGCGACGATCACTGATGTTTTGAGGCTCTTCGACACGGCCGTCGTTTTTCGGGTCGGGCGCAGGCCTTAACAAGTCATGCAAACGGAACTATGCGCAACACAGCTGTCGGAGTGGGGGCACGCAGCATAACGCAACCGGCATTGACGCTGCACTCCTTTAACCGCACCCTTGCTTACGCCATGTCAACCGTCGCCAAACTCATTGAAAGACTCAGCACCCCAAACGCGTGGTTTTCCCGAAGGGCGATCCGCGCATTCTTCAGGCCGCCGGCAGTGGGTCACTCGCCGCATGGGCGCTTCCTGCTCAGCGACCGCGCGGCCATCAACCACGGCCGCCCGCCTCGACATCATACCTAGCAGGGCACGCGTCATCGACCCCGAGCGTAGTGAGGACTTCGATACATTCGTCACTCAATTTGAACAACTTCGCCGCGAAAAAGGAATCACCTCCGCCGAAGCGCGCAACTGCGTACGTGACCCAAATTATTTTGCCACACTGATGCTGTCCAACGCCCAGGCCGATGCCATGGTCGGCGGCGCCACGCGCCTGACATCCAGCGCCAGCATTAAGCCCTCTCTTTCAGACTGGTTCCGCGCCAGCCCGGCGCGCAGACGGCCTCTTCGCTCTATGGTGCTCGATTTCGACGAGAAAAAGTCGGCGACGGCACTTTATTCTTCGCCGACTGCGGCGTCATCCCAGGAGCCACGACTGAGCAACTCGCAGACATCGCCATAACAACCGCCACGGTCGCCCGTCCACCTGACCGGCGAAAACTCCACCCGTGAAAGCCATGCTCCGCCGGGCTTCAAATGCGACCCAGCCATCGCTCCTAAAGGCTTGCGCACCGCCACCGAACTGGCGGCTCGCGTCCGCATAAAGGCCATCTCGCTCGAGATCGAAGGTGAAGACTCAAGTTGACGCCGCTTTGGATCTCGCCGTCAGAAAATGAAGCAGGTCAGCGGCCCCGTCGCCGGTCGGGATAACTGGATTTTCCCCGATCTCAATAGCGGCAACATCGCCTTCAAACTTGTGCACATGCTCGCCGGGGCAAATACCTTCGGCCAGATCGTCCACCGGCCTGACCCGGCCCGCCGCCGGAATCAGCCGCGGCTCGAAGCACACGCCGTCTTTGGTGCAGCCGCGATCGTCAGGCTGCCAACCCATGGACCGCCGCCTGCCACAGGACATTGAGTCCGCCCGTGCGCACTCCACCAAGGTGCCACAACCATCCAACACAGCTTAAGCATTCTTCCGACAGACACGCGCCTTTCACCCAATCCAACCGACGTACCGCCCCTACCGCTGTTGCGGGCGCCCACCAATCGCGTGACCAAGCGCATTTTTGTCGCCGCCGCACGCCCGAACGACTTTAAGACCACGACCTGCCTCGGCTTGTTTGCCGCACTCATGGTTGTATCCGAGTTGAGTTCATCAAACCCGTCTGGGCAACGCTGAAACAAAATCTGACGGGCATCAAGTGGACGAGGATTCACACCTGCTCCACGACGCTCTACAACGTCCAGTAATGCCGCTCAAACGCGCGGGCCCGGTGACCGTCGACGGCACCTTCACCGTCGCTTTCTTAAGCAAGCAGGCGAAACCTCCAGTTGCTCGAAAGATGAAATCTGCCGCGCCTTCGACCGCGTCTCGTGGGAAAAGATTTCACCCTCATCGAAGGCACCGGCCACGCCGCGTCACTTCCTTTCGATCTTTCGAATGCACGCGTCGCCAAGCTGCTCGGCGCTGGGAGGGTCATTCTTGTGAAGCCCCGGCGGCATCGGCCGGCCGGTGGACGAACTTGCCCGAACAAAGCTTTCTTCGACAAAGCAGGGCGTCGAAGTGCGTGAAGCAATCCTCAACAAAGTCGAGCGAAACAAGAAACTGGCCTGACGGCCGAACTCTGCGCCGGCATCAAGCCTGGAACGTCTCGGCGTGCCGCTGCTCGGCGTCCTTGTCAAAAAGTGCTGTTGCGCCCAATCTTTCCTGGATCGCCGAAATCGACGGCGGGTAACTTAACGGCCGACGCAGTTCACACCAGCGTTCAACGCGTCATCGTCAGCGCAATGACCGCCAAAGGCATCGTCGGTCACATCCAGCCAGGCGTTAACCATCATCACTCGGCGACCGCGATGACATTATTATTCTCGCCGCGATCTCCAGCGCGAAGCGCTCCGGCGAACGCTCCATCGCCGGCATCATCCCCTGACCAACGACATCCCTCCCCACGAGAAACTGCCCCTCGCTCAGACCGACATCGTCGGCATCGCCGCCAAAGAGATAACGCACCATCACCTCAAAAATCAACAACATGACGGTGAAGACGCAACCTCAGGTTCAGGACCATCCCCCGTGATCAAAAAATGGTCACCGAGCATCAAGACGCCAAGCTGCTGGCGGCATTCTGAGACTGCTCAATTAAAAGCACACGCTACGATGCAGCAGAGTCATCCTCCAAGATTTTCTGGGTCGACGCAAAATTCTTAGAAAAGTGGCACCCATCAGGCAACCGGCTCACCACTGTGGCCCGCAGGTCGGTTGCCGACGGATCTTTCTCGACTGGCCGTTCGGGCAACGCACTGGTTTTTGGGCTCCTCACCTCCTTCGCAAGTCTCCCTCTACCTGAAGGAAATACCAAATCGCCCGGCATCTCCGGATCATCCAGGGCGGCATGGGCGTAGCCGTTTCCGGCTGGGCTCTTGCGCGCACGGTTCCCAAGCAAGGTAGCTCGGTGTTATCTCTCCGGCACTGCACTCGCCCATATTTTAACCCGGCGGCTGCATCGCTGGTGCTTTAGGCGGCAAGATTGCTCGTAAAATCCACCGCCTCTCTCCCGGCAGGCGACCGGATCATCTCGACCCTATTGCTTTTTGTGCCCGGCGGGAAGACCGGATGCGCCTTCAAAGACATCGCGATGCCCTAGATCACATCGAGCCACGAACCTCATCGAGCTCTGATCGCTGGAAATTTCGTCGAAGCATTTCTCGCCAGGGAAGGCCACGACGGCGTCGTACCCGTCAACCTT
>JADKHC010000038.1 GCA_016721945.1 Verrucomicrobiota bacterium
CGGAAAACGACACTGACCGTGCCGCGTTGATGGAAGGCATTGACGCGGAAACGTCCGATGTTTTCAGCCGTGTACGCGAAGTCGATCTGCCCCAGGGTTTCCCACTGCTGTTTAAAGATGCGTGGAACATGGTCATCGACGAAAGCCTGAGCCTCCGTGCCTGCGATCGGGTCCATATCGACGGGCTTTAAACGCCCCGAGAGGCGCACATAGCCGGGCTTGTTGGATTTCACGACCACATCGCTGGCACCACTCTCAACAGCGAGTTTTAACAAGTCATTAAATATTTCAGTGTGTAGCGACATAGGGATATACAGGTTAAAAAACCTTGCGCCTTTGGTAAATAGGACTGGTTTCTTGTGCAAGGTATCTTCCTGTAAACGCTCAATGAAACTCCGACCGCTCACCGGTGCCATCACCGCCCTCATCACGCCTTTTAAGAACGGCTCTGTCGCTTATGACGACCTACGCAAGCTCGTGGAGGCGCAAATCAAAGCCGGTATTAACGGCCTCGTCCCCGTCGGCACCACCGGCGAATCGCCCACTCTTTCGACCGAAGAACATCTCGAAGTAATCCGCGCGGTGATCGAAGTCGCTCGCGGCCGCGTGCCCGTCATCGCCGGCACAGGCTCGAACTCGACGCACGAGGCGGTCGAACTCACCCGTCAGTCGCACGAAGCCGGTGCCGATGGCATGCTCATCGTTGCTCCCTACTATAATAAGCCGAGCCAGGCTGGACTTTTCCGCCACTTCTCGGAACTCGCCGAAACCACCGACAAGCCTATCATCCTCTATTCTATACCGGGACGTTGCGGCATCGAGATCGGCGTACCCGTCATCGAAAGCCTCCGCGCAAAGTACCCGCACGTCCGCACTATTAAGGAAGCAGGCGGTTCCGTCGATCGTGTTGACCAATTGAAGCAGGCCATGGGCAAAGACATCACCGTGCTCAGCGGCGACGACAGCCTCACGCTGCCCTTCATGTCCGTCGGCGCCGAAGGCGTCATCAGCGTCGCCTCGAATCTTTTCGCCAAGGAAGTGGTTCAGCTCACTGAGCTCGCCCTCGCCAATGATTTCGCCAAAGCCGCGAAAATCCACCGCAAGCTCTACCCGATCTTCAAGACGCTCTTCATCGAGCCCAACCCGGTCCCGGTGAAAACCGCCATGGCCCACGCCGGTCGCATCGCCTCCGACGAGGTTCGTTCGCCGCTGTGCGAAATGACTAAGGCCAACCGCGAAACCCTCCTCGCCAGCCTAGCTCCCCTCGGTTTCTAAAACCAATATGCCGCTCCAAATCGCACTCATCGGGGCCAAGGGCCGCATGGGCCAGGCCATCTCCGCTGCAGCACCCGCAGCAAACGCCGCCATTGCGTGGCCGCTCGACTTGGGCGACGACCTCGCCACCGGTATCCAGAAAGCGGATGCAGTGATCGATTTCAGTTTCCATAAAACCACCGCCGAGGTGATCCGCCTTTGCGCCGCCGCCCGCAAGCCCCTCGTCATCGGCACCACCGGACACTCCGCCGAGGAAAAAGCCGCGCTGCTCAAAGCTGCCGCCCAGATCCCTTGTGTCTGGTCTGGCAACTACTCCATCGGCGTGAATCTCCTCTTCGCCCTCACCCGTCGCGCCGCCAGCGTGCTCGGCTCCGACTACGACGCCGAAGTCGTGGAAATGCACCACCGTTTTAAGAAAGACGCGCCCAGCGGTACCGCGGCCCGTCTCCTCGAAATCGTCCTCGAAGAACGCAAGCTCACCTCCGCCGCGCTCCGACACGGTCGCGAAGGTATCACCGGCGAACGCACCTCCACCGAAGTCGGCATTCACTCATTGCGCGGTGGCGACGTCATCGGTGATCACACGGTCATGTTTGCCGCGCTCGGCGAACGCATCGAGCTCACGCACAAAGCCTCCGACCGTGGTATTTTCGCCAGCGGTTCGCTTCGTGCCGCTCACTGGATCGTCTCCCGCGAGCCCGGCGTGTATGACATGCAGGACGTGCTCGGCCTGAAATAACACGCCGCCCGTTTCCATGATCACCTCCATCCAAGGCACGTTAACTGAAGCCACGCCGCTCCGTGCCATTGTCGAAGTCAACGGGTTCGGCTATGAGGTGAACATCCCTGTCACCACGGCGGAAAAACTTCCCGCCAGCGGCAGCACGGTAAAACTCCATACCCTCGTAATCTATCGCGAGGACGCGCAGACACTCTACGGCTTCGCCACCACCGCTGAACGCGATTTCTTCCGGTTGATGATCGAGCATGTGACCGGCATCGGCCCGAAAAGCGCGCTCACCATTATGAGCAAACTCTCGCTATCTTCACTCGAAGCCGCGATTCGCTCGGGTGACGTCGCTACGCTCTCGAAATGCCCCGGCATCGGCAAAAAGACCGCCGAACGCCTCGTGGTCGAACTCCGCGCAAAAGTCGGCGCGAATGGAAATCTGGATACAACGTCACTCGGTTCAGGCGCTTCCGCCGACGGACAGCCCACGGGCGAAACCAAACTCCACGACGCTATCCTCGCGCTCACCGCTCTCGGCTACAAAGCCGCGGATGCCGATGTCGCGATTCGCCGCGCCGCGCTCGCTCTCGGACCGCAGGCCACGACCGAGCAGCTCATAAAAAAGGCGCTCAGCTGAGCTGAACGCCGTGACACGTTGCGAAATTCGGGGCCGCTCCGTTTACTTCTGAAACTGGAAGGCGGCCTTCTCGTACATCTCCTGCACGGGAGTGCGGCTGCTGATAAACACCGCCGAGGTTTGCGGCAGTGAACTTGTCGATTCCGACATCAACTCCTCGGCGCTCACCGAACGCATGGGCGCGAGCTCGACATTGTTCATCCAGGCAAAATCGGGTTTCTCCTCGTTACTGGCAACAGCCTCGCCACTCGCCGTAACCACTTTCACAGGTACAAATTGGCGAACAGGCAGCAGCGTAGTATAGAGACTGCGTGCAGCCGCCCTAGCCTGAGGCGCAGGCAAGGGAACGCTAACCGTTTGCTCGGACGGCACCGTTGCTTCAGCCACCGCCACTGCAATCGGACTCGGCGTCGTGACTGCCGGTGCGGTTACCGCAACCGGCACCGCGGTCTGCACCGGAGATTGCCGAACCAACACAAAAGCGACACAAGCAGCCATCGCCGCGAGGCCAAAGCCAAAGGCACCGCGTTGACGCCAAGGCGTGCGGCGTTCCGGGAAAGCCACGACCTTGCGATCCGCTTCTGCCAGTGCCCGGGAAAGTTGGGAGGAAGACGGAGCGTCCTGGCACTGCTGCTCGAACAACTGAGCGCACGCTTTCTGCATGCGGCAGTACTGATTGTAAGTCCGTCGACGTTCTGGGTTGTGCTGAATTTCAGCCTCCAACTCAGTGGCCTCAACGGCGGTCAATTGTTGATCGACGTAGAGGTTGATCAGTTCGATAAAGCGGGATTCTTTCATTTAAATTCGTCTCCTAATTTGGCGCGTAAGGCCTCGCGAGCTCTGGCAATCCGGCTTTTCACCGTGCCGACCGAGATGTCGAGGATTGCGGCAATTTCTTCGTAAGATAGATTTTTAACGTTTCTGAGGATCAAGATTTCGCGGTGTTTCGCACCCAGCTTATCCATTCCGACCGCGATGCGGTCCACGAGTTCCTGCGTAATAGTTGCATCTTCGGGAGTTTCTAACTCCGCACTAAAAACTTCGGATAACGGCGTGCTATTGTCGTCACTCACGGGTTGGTCGAAAGACACAGTCTTGTCGCGTTTGCGCCGCCACCAATACCAATACCGATTACGCGCGAGATTTGTCGCGATCTGGTAAAGCCACGTGGAAAACGCGGCTTCTCCGCGGAAATTAACGAGCCCTCGATGCGCGCGGATAAACGCGTCCTGAGTAACCTCCTCGGCGTCCTGCTGGTTGCGCAATAACTGGTGTACCATCGCATAAATACGATCCCAGTAGCGCGAAACCATTTCATTGAATGCCGCCTGATCGCCGTTTTTAAAACGGTCGACCAATACGCGGTCAAAGGCCACTTCTTGTGCTTTCGTTGACATTCGATCAACGGAAGTTTGATGGGTATACTTTTCTATTGTTCCCACTTTTTTAGATGTGGCAGAGATGGACTTAAGAAAATGCGGACGTTGCCGCGAGAAACGGCATGGTCAGCCCAAGCAAGGGGCATTCGCCAGAATAAATTATCGCAACAACCTGCATTACCTTCGAAAAAATCCTTGCAAAGATTCGCGAGGGAAACGTATTCACCTGCCTCTTTCGGTTGGTCGCTGGGTTGGTAGCTCAATGGTAGAGCAGCGTCCTTTTAAGTCGTTGGTTCCGGGTTCAAATCCCGGCCAACCCACCACCGAAACCCTTGGCGGGGGAGAAACGATCACGGCTCCTCCGCTGCAAATGACGCGTAGATAACGCCTAATAGATTTTCACGCGTTACCAATTCCTGGTCTACGTTTTCGTTATTGAGCCCTTGCACACGCCAGCCGCGGGCTTTCTTTTCCAAAATCTGGTGCACCACCTGATGACCTTTGCGGCTCATATAGGCCACGGTCATGCCCGGCTTCAGGTCTTCATAGGCGATTTTACTGATCACAACCATCGTGTTGCTGCCAAAAACCGGTTGCATCGATCCGCCTGAGCCCGCTGCTGAAGCCCGCCCTTCGCCCATGGAGGCAACGAGCTCAGCGTCCTTCCAAGCTTGCACCCGAGTCGTGTTCGTCGAGGGCACGAGCTTCGCCGTCGCCTCGCGGGTTGGCGTCGGCAGTGTCTGCGTTGCGGGCGCTGCCACAGGTTTCGCGGGGGCAACGCTCGCTGCGGCTGTGGTTGCCGCGACAGCGGCTGGCTGCGCAGCATTATTGTTCGCGGTGTCCGTGTCAGCGGCCGAGCAGACCAAGGCAGCGGCCCCGATCCACAAAATTCGGAAATGCCGAGGGTAACGGTGTTTCATAATGAGTTTCACCACTCTACTAAACGGACATAGGAGCATTTGCTTGAGTCTGACTTGTTAAATCCTTGTAAAAAACGTTTAAGTCGCGCACGGGAATGAGTTTTCACTCAAAATATAGGGAGTTTCCGCCGTAGGCATAGGGAACTGACGCAAGAACTATGAAACGACTCGTTATCATCGAAGACCAGACTGCCATCCGTGAAATGCTGGTCGAAATTCTCCGCTCAGATCCGAACTACCAACTCGTTGGTGAGAGCGGTGATGGCCAAAACGCATATAACCTGTGCATGGAGGTAAAGCCCGACGTGATCGTGCTCGATGCCAAGCTGCCCGGACTCAATGGCGTCGACGTCCTCCGCCGTCTCGGCAAACAATTTAAAAACTTACGTGTATTGGTTTTCTCGGGTCACGAGAACCCCGTCCTCGTCCGCGAAATGCTCGAAGCGGGCGCCCATGGTTTCGTTGAAAAAACCGCCGGTCTCACCGAGTTCAAAAAAGGTCTGGAGACTGTCGCGAACGGCGGCACGTACTTCGGCCCAGCCGTCGCTGCCCTGCTCCGCAACGTCGTGGCCAATCCCGCCGCGAGCAATACCGCCGATTTTCTCACCGATCGTGAACGCGAAATCCTTCAGCTCGTCGCCGAAAGCAACAGCACCAAGGAAATCGCCTCCAAGCTCGGCATCAGCGTCAAGACGGTGGATAACCACCGCACGAACCTGATGCGCAAGCTCAACCTCCATGACGTCGCGAGTCTGACCCGCTACGCCCTCGAGGTCGGTCTGATCGAGCCGAAGAAAATGGCCTGATCAGTCGAGCGACCGCAAAGCTTGCCGGTAGCGATCAGTTAAGACTGCGATCACCCGTTGGTCGCTGGCAATTGTTTCGGTTAAATATGTCCGCAATTCCGGACGTCCCTGCCGCGCCTCCGCGCAGATACGCGCTACATCGCCATCCGGCCCGGCGTGACGCCCGGGTGAAAGAAATTGCAGCGCCACGACCACATCGCCCCGATCAAACGGCGGCGTGCGCAGCCGCTCCGCAAGTAAAGGATCGTTGAACGCGTAATCCGGTCCCGCCCGTTTCTCCATCGAAGCGACGGCCACAGTCTCCACCTCGTCGGCCAGCAACGTTTGCATCTGGTGCCCAAGAAAATCGCGCACCGCTGTCACAGTGCGCTGCGGGCTGCCGTGATCGACCAGCACGATTTTCGGCTGTAACAGCTTTTCGGTTACAACTTGTCGGCGCACCGCGTCGGCGAGCGCCTGAGCGATGCGGTTGTCGGTTTCGACTGGATCGACCAGCCTGCGCGCCAAACGCAATCGGGCCTGCGGGAATTTTTTCGCCAGTGCCCTCAGCCGCTCGGGCACATAGTCGGTCAATGCTCCACTCGGTCCGAAAAATAATGGTAAAACCACCACTTCGGCCTCCGGCTGCGTCGCCAAAAACTCGTTTAGCGCCGGTTCGAGCAGCTGTGCTGGTTGCCCGCCAAGCCCTGCCACATCCACCGCGCTCGAATGCAGGAGCGAAACGGCGCGCACCTCGATACCCAGTTCCGCTGCGAGCTGCCGGGCCGTTACGCGCAGGCTTAAAGTCGAAGCCGGACGCAAAGAACCATTGTCAAAAAGGAAACAGACAGGTGATTTATGCGGTTGCTCTACGTGCATTTGCTAGGATTAAGACTTGCCCACCCAAATCCATTGATCAATAAGGTCAACCCACCGACTTACTTCTCATGAATCTCTCCAAGAAACTTTTTATTGTTCTCGCCTGCACGCTGGTTGTTTTCACTGGCTGCTTAAAGAAACCCCAACGTCCCTCCGTTGAGCAAACTATGGGCGGTCAGGGCACAGGTCTCAATCCAAGCGACGTGAGCGGTTTGACCGATGCTTCGGCCGCGACGTTGACCTCTCGCGGCGATGGCGTGATCGAGACTGAGGACATGATCAAAGGTCTGCTGAAGCCGGTTTATTTCGATTTCGACAAATCCAACATCAAGGAAGGCGAACGCGCGAAGCTTCAGGCCGCCAAGGAATATCTTGAGCAGCACCCTGAGCACCGCCTCCTCCTCGAAGGTCACGCTGACTGGCGCGGCACCGCCGAGTACAATCTCGGCCTCGGTGATCGTCGTGCCAATGCCGCCAAGAGCTACCTCGGCAAGATCGGCGTCACAGCGACCAAGAACGAAACCCTTTCCAAGGGCAGCCTCGAAGCCAAAGAAAAAGGCACAAGCGAAGAGATGTCCAACGACCGTCGCGTCGAGATCATCATCCTGAAAAAGTAATCAGTCGCCAAATTTTCAATACAAAGCCCCGGAGTAATCCGGGGCTTTTTTGTGTCATCAAAAATCAGCAGTATTGAATCTGGAACTCAGGAACTCTGGAACGGAAGACTGATTGCTGATTCGAGGTCTTTTCCAGCGTTCCTGAGTTCCAGATTAATTGATTATTATTCCGTCGCTACCCTTTCGCCACCGACTCAAGGATTTTCTCCGACGCGCGTATTCCCTTTTCCATGACGTTTAGGTCGAAGCTCTCGTTCGGTGCGTGCAGATTATCTTCGGGCAAAAACAGCCCGAATAACACGGAGTCGAGGCCGAGCACACGTTTGATATCGGCGATGATCGGCACGCTGCCGCCCTCGCGCAAATAGAGAGGCTGCTTGCCGAAGACCTCGGTGATCGAGGCGTCAGCCGCACGAAACGCACGCGCCAGCACCGGCGATTGATCCTTCGGCGTGTTCGAGCGATCGGGCGGCACGACCACGTAAGGAATGCCTTGGTGCTGATCGACGAGTTCGAAGGTCACATCTTTCGGCATGCGCTCGCGGATCGTTTTGTAGAGCAGATCGCGGATTTTCTCTGGATTCTGGTTCGGCACGAGTCGGCAGCTGATCTTTACGAAGGCCTTGCTCGGAATAACCGTCTTCGTCCCCTCGCCTTGGTAGCCGCCGCCGATGCCGTTAAATTCGAGCGTCGGCAGGAAGCGCGTCGCCTCGAACGGCGTGTAGCCTTTGTGGGCGTGGAAAGCCGGGATGCCGAGAAACTCACGGTACTGTTCTTCGCTCTGGCCGAGCTTCGCGAGTTCAGCGCGCTCCCAGGGCTCGACTTCAAGCACATCGTCGTAGAAACCGGGCACGTTGACGCGGCCGTCGGGCGTGTGCAGCGACGCGCAGAGTTCGGCTAAAGCTTGTATTGGGTTTCTTAGTACACCGCCGTGCAAGCCGGAGTGCAGATCCATTTTTGAACCGGTTACGACGACGTCGAAAAGTGTGAGCCCGCGCAGGCCGCAAGTGATTACGACTTGGTCGGGACGAGGAATGCCGGTGTCGGAGAGATAAACGAAATCGGCCTGGAGCCGGTCTTTGTGTTTCTCGATGAAAGGAAGAAAACTCGGGCTGCCGGTTTCCTCTTCGCCTTCAATCATGAAAGTGATGCGCAGCGGCAGATCGGGCCGACGCTCCAACAGGCGCGCAACAGCGGCGATGTGCGTCATGAGCGGACCTTTGTTATCCGCCGTGCCGCGACCGTAGATGCGGTGGCCGCGAATTTGCGGTTCGAAGGGCGGCGTCTGCCAGAGATTGAGCGGGTCGGCCGGTTGCACGTCGTAGTGGCCGTAGATGATCACGTGCGGCCATTCCGGTTTGCCGCCACGATGTGCGAGGATAATCGGATGAAGCGCGGTCGGCACGATCTCGGTTGAGAAGCCGATCGAGGTGAGAAGGCCAGCGACAAACTCGCGGGCGCCCTTCATGCCTTCCTTCGCCGACGGATCGGCGGAGATGCTGGGATGGCGGACAAATTCCTTTAGCTTTTCGACCGGATCAAACATGCCGGGAACGTGGCGGAAAAGCCGCGCGCCCGCTAGTCAGAAAAGTGAATAACGAAGGGAAGAAAGTTTGACCTGTAGGAGCCTGCTTGCAGGCGATCCTCGCCCGGAATCGCCTGCAAGCAGGCTCCTACAAGCGATCAAGCGTGTACCTCAGTGCTTAAAATGGCGAATGCCAGTGAAGACCATCGCCATGCCACGTTCGTCGGCCGCTCTAATAACTTCTTCGTCGCGCACCGAACCACCCGGCTGAATCGCTGATGTCGCGCCCGCTTCGGCCGCAGCGATCAGGCCATCGGCAAACGGGAAAAGCGCTTCGCTCACGACCACCGAGCCCTTGAGGTCGAGCTTGGCCTCGCCGGCTTTCCAGACCGCGATCCGTGAGCTGTCCACGCGCGCCATCTGTCCGGCGCCAACACCGAGCGTCTGTTCGCTGCGGCAATAAACGATGGCGTTTGATTTGACGTGTTTGCACACGCGCCAGCCGAACATCATCGAGGCCCATTCTTCTTCGGTGGGCTGACGCCTGGTCACGACTTTGAAATTTTCGCGCGAGCCGAGCAACTTGTTGCGATCCTGCACGAACAGGCCGCCCACGACTGAGCGGACGTCGAGCAACGAGTCAGCACCGAGGCCGGCCTTAGCGATCATGAGGCGCAGATTTTTTTTCTTCGCGAAAATCGCGAGCGCTTCGTCGCTGAAACGCGGAGCGATAATCACCTCGGTAAAAATTTCGCTGATGGTTTTCGCGAGCGCGGCTTCGAGCGTGCGATTAACCACGATGATACCGCCAAATGGTGCCTGGCGATCGGTTGCGTAGGCCTTTTCCCAAGCGGCTTCGAGCGTGTCGGCTGAGGCAACGCCGCAAGGATTCGTGTGTTTGAGAATGGCGAGCGTGGGTTTCTCGAATTCGCCGATCAGGTACGTGGCCGACGTGATATCGAGAATGTTGTTATAACTAAGTTCCTTGCCCTGCAGCTGTTGGAAATGCTCGTGGAATGTGCCGTAGAGCGCGGCCTGCTGGTGCGGATTTTCGCCGTAACGAAGCGACTGCGCCTTCTTATAGGAAACGCTAAATGTATCCGGAAATCCGGACAACGCGGCGAGATCGGGTTCGGCTTGTTGCGCTTCGAGATATTTGGCGATCGCGGTGTCGTAGCTGCCGGTGCGTTGGAAAACTTTCAGCGCGAGTTTGCGGCGGAGCGCGGCGAGTTCGGCCGGTTTTTCGAAGGCGGCGACGACGGCGTTGTAGTCAGCTGGATCGCACACGACGGTGACGCTCTCGTGGTTTTTCGCCGCGCTGCGCAGCATCGATGGGCCACCGATGTCGATGTTCTCGATTGCCTCCTCGAAATGCACGTTGGGCTTCGCGACGGTTTGCTCGAAAGGATAAAGATTCACCACGACCAAATCGATGAGCGCGATGCCGTGTTCTTTGGCGGCAGCGAGATGATCGGCTTTGTCGCGACGGCAGAGCAGACCGCCGTGGATTTTTGGGTGCAGGGTTTTCACGCGCCCTTCCATCATTTCCGGGAAACCGGTGTGTTGGCTCACCTCGGTGACGGGCAGGCCTTTTTCAGCGAGGAGCTTTGCAGTGCCGCCGGTCGAAAGGATGCGATAACCAAAACGTTGCACGAGGGCGGTCGCGAATTCGACCAAGCCGGTTTTGTCGCTCACGGAGAGAAGGGCTAGCTTTTCCATAAAGAGAAGGTTTTTGCGGGCGTCGAAAAACACTGGCAAGCGGAAAGCCCGCTTTCGCCTCAATGGCACATCTCGTGCGCGGCCGAGCCGCCGCCGAACATCAAATACTCATGCATCCACGCATGCACCGCCGGTACGCCGCGCACGAGCGTGAGTAGGCCAAAAATCATCAACGCCACGCCGCCGACGCGCACCAGCCAACGCCGTTGGCTCAAGCCGATGCGCTGTCCCAGCAACGCTAGCGCCAACAACCCCGGCATCGTGGCAAAACCAAAAACGTAAGCGCCAACAACCACGCCGACAGTCGAACCAGTATTGGCGAGCGCTAGCAACGCCATCATCGACAATCCGCAGGGCAAAAATCCGTTCACCCAACCCATCAGCACGCTCTTCGCCAGCGAGGGCGAACCCTGCAATCCTGTGAGCAAGCCGCACACCGCACTCCCCTTCCACCAAGTCTGCACGCGAGACGGCAGTCGGATTTCGAACGCATAAGCCACGCCCATCGCAAACATCACTGCACCCACGATCCACCCGAGCACAGTTTGAAACCGCAACAACGGCCACTGCGCATCGACCACCCGACTCGCCAGCAATAACACCACGCCGATAAACACATACGACGTTGCCTTGCCCAACTGGTAGCCAACCTGCCGCCATACCACGACTACGGGTCGCGACGAACCAGCAGAAACAGCCAGGGCAAACGGCCCGCACATGCCTAAGCAGTGTCCTGTACCGGTGAGGCCGAGTAGGAAAATGCCAACATATTCACTCCAAGTCATCGCGCCCAAGCTTGGGCTCATCGCGCCACGCGCAACTGCATTTCGTTGTTTCGCTATTCCCCGCCGGGAAAAAAGCCTGGCGGAGAGAGGGGGATTGGCTGGCCCATGGCCAGGTGCTGCGCACTCGCGCTCTGCGCGCCCCTTCTTCGTTCGCTTTCGCTCACTGCGTCGAACACCCCTTCGGGGTTCTCATCCCCTCAACGCGCCTCGTGCTTCATCGTGAAACATACTTCACCCACTTACGAAAAAAGCCTGGCGGAGAGAGGGGGATTCGAACCCCGATAGGCTTTTACACCTATAACGCTTTAGCAAAGCGCCGCTATCGACCACTCAGCCATCTCTCCGGAACAGGGATGAAAAGGCATACTTTTGCCACGACGCAGCGCAAGGACTTTTCTTGGCGAAAGCTAAACTCGCCTGTCCACCGTATTTAGCGCGGCTGGCCAAAGCTCACCGCCGAGACGCTGCTCACTCCTTAATTTCGACGACAACCTGGATTTCCACGGTGGAGTCTTTGGGCAAACCGGCCACAGCCACTGCGGCGCGAGCATGTTTACCCGCTTCGCCAAAAACCGCCACGAACAGATCGCTCGCACCGTTGATCACCGCAGGACTGTCAGTGAAGCCGCTCACGGCATTCACAAAACCACCGACATAAACGATGCGGTTCACGCGTTCGAGTGAGCCGAGCGCGGCTTTTATATTCGCCAGCGTGTTCAACGCGCAAATCTTCGCCGACTCATAACCACTCTGTACCGTCTGGTCCTTGCCAACCTGTCCAGCGTGGGTGATCCGCCCGCTGAGGACGCTGATCGTGCCGGCGCAATAGAGGAGATTTCCCGTGCGAACCGTGGGCACATAACTGCCAGCGGCGGCAGGCGCGTCGGGGAGGTTAATACCTAGGTCGGCCAGTTTCGTTTCAGGATTCATATGGGGAAAATTTCGTTCTGCTAAACGAATGGCAAAGTTTTTTAGATGCCTACATTTTACAATCGCAGGGTTGCGTTTGTCCGGGGACTTTCACCATAACCAATGCCATGGCCATATCATTAGCTGCGGTCAGCATGCCGGAGTGGCAGGCATTCAGCGCAAAAGATCCGTCGGGGGCGGCTCACGAGCTCACCCGTCGGATGCAAACGCAGCTGTCCGAAAACCAACAACGTGCGGTTTTCGCGTGGATGCAAACCGAGCGCGAACTCGCGGCCACATTCGAACGTTTCGCCGGCACCCTCGCTCCGCTCGCTGGCGTACCGTATGCGCTCAAAGATGTTTTCCAGGTTTCACCGCTCGCCATCAAAGCCGGCTCACATTTTCCAAACGGAATTTTGCCGAAAAAAGAACGTGACGGAAAACTCCCGCATGTGCTCCGCGGCGTCGGCGCTGTGCTCGCAGCCAAAACCAACATGTACGAATTCGCCTACGGACTAACCGGCGAAAACCCACATTACGGCGATTGCGAACACCCCCACGATCCCAGCCGCACCAGCGGCGGCTCGAGCAGCGGCTCAGCGGTTTTGGTTGCCGCCGGGATTATGCCTTTTGCCACCGGGACCGACACCGGCGGCTCCATCCGCGTGCCTGCGGCGTTCTGCGGCCTATACGGCTTACGAACCTCCAGCCAACACGTGTGGATCGAAGATGCGTTTCCGCTCGCACCAAGTTTTGACGCTGCCGGTTGGTTCACGGGCAACGCCCAGGACATGTACACCGTGCATCGCTATTTGATGGGCGCGACCAAGGTCGAGCGCGAACTCCGTGGTTGCTATATGGATTTTGAAGCGCTCGGGGTGCCCGCCGACAAAGATGTGGCCGAGGCCGTATGCGCTGCTGCCGCCGTCTATGCTCCCGCCGCAGACAAAACCACCGCCGAACAACTTCGCCACGGTTTCGAGCATGCCGCCGAAACCTACGCTGTGATCCAAAGTACCGAAGCGTACAAAGTCCACGCCGCCTGGCTCGACCCGCACCGCGAACACTACAGCCCAGTCGTCTGGGATCGCATTGATCGCGGACGCCACTGGACCACGGAGCAGCTCGATGAAGCCCAAACTCGCCACGCCGCCCTTAAGCTGATGTGGACAAATTATTTTCTGACTTACGATTTCCTCATCCTGCCCGCGACCCCGTTTCCTGCTCTGCGGAAAAACGAGTGTACCCAAACCAACCGCGACCGCCTACTCGCGCTCAATGCGCCAGCCAGTCTTGGCGGCCTGCCCGTACTGTCGATTCCCGTGACTCTGCCCTCAGGCCTTACGTCTGGACTTCAGATTATCGTCAACTCCAACCAGAGCCCGGTCATCCCATGGGCGCTCAAGCGTCCGTAACTAGTGAAAAGAGGTAGGGCGCGTTGCTAACGCGCCGAAGATCAGCTTCGACGGCTGAGTATTTTATCGGCCGTTCCCCCTGCAACCGCACTGAGTTCCGTTTCGCTCAAGCCAACGCCCCTTATTTCATCTATCAGCGCACCGATTTGTGGGCCGTCGCTATTTTCCGGATACAGGTTTAACGGATGATCCGAGCCGTAAAGTACGCGCTTGGCACCAACTGCATCGATCATTTTACGGAAAACCTCGCGGCCATAAATCAATGGCGTAGCCGCTGTATCATAGAAAAGGTTCGCACACGCTCGTGCCTGCGAGCCCAGTTCTGAATCGAGCGGCAAGCGCGCACCCCAATGCGCAAGAATGAATTTCGTTGCGGGAAACTCGCGCGCCATCCGCACGAAATCACCCAGCGGAGTTTCGATTTTCCCGGGGTAGTTTTTGCTCTGCGGCTCCGTCACATGCAGATTGACCGGCAGGCCAAGCTCGCCCGCCATAACCAGTGCCTCGCGCCAAACGGGATCGTCAATCGCCACGCCTTGCGAATGCGGAGACAACTCCCCCAGCCCGCAAAGTCCTTCGCCGACCGCGCGTCGGATTTCGTCCTTCACCGCTTCGACACCCGCCGCCGGATGCAACGTCGCAAAAGCCGAAAGCCGGTCCGGATGCGCGCGAACGCACTCTGCATAAAACCGATTTTGCCGCACGCATGTGTCGTGGTTTTCCCAATACCAACCCAACAACACCGCGCGCTCGATCCCCGCAGCGTCCATGTCGCGTAGCAGCTCCGCGACACTCGGGAATCCCTGCACCGGCTGGCCGTTCTTGCGCACCCGCGTGCATAACGTCGCCCAATGCCGCTCGCCATGCGCTTCCGCCCACACCGCCGGAGCGAGGTTCACTTCGGGCGGATAAAGATGCACGTGAGCGTCGATGATGCGCATGACACCTCAACCCTTGGCAGACCCTGCGCCCCGTTTCGACCGGAAAGTTCACCCCGCCTTTCTTTCCTCTTTCTCGTTATCTTTCTCATTCGCTCCGCCTTTGCCATTTTCCGCCAAAACCCCGCGCTTTTCTTTTGGAAAAACTTCCCCATCTTTAACGGTTGCGGCAACTGCCCGCCGCAATCGCATGTGCAAAATTCTCCGTTTCGATCCCAGCGCCGCCGCACAACCCGAGCCTGCTCCCGATTTCACGGATCTCATTCGTGAATTCCAGCATGTGAGTGGCAGTGTGCTGACGCCGACTTCGCGCGACGAGCGGCCGCTCTATGGCCAGACAGTCTATATCGCTAATTGCTCGCTCGACACCCGCTTCGGCCCGTTTCACGCGTACATTTTTCAGGACATCATCGACAAGCACTATATCATCGCCCTCGCCTACGGTGATATCGTCCACTCGAAGCTTCTCTATACCCGCCTGCACTCATCCTGCGTGACGAGTGAGACGTTGCGCGGTTGCGATTGCGACTGCGTGCAACAACTCGAAGGCGCCTTCAAGGTCATCTCCGAAAAGGGCAACGGCATCCTTTTTTATCTCATGCAGGAAGGTCGTGGGGTCGGCTACGTCGGCAAGGCTCGCGACCGCATGCTCGTGCAGGCTTCGCTCGACCAGCTCTCGACGTTTCAAGCCTACGCCGCGATGGGCCTGAAAAAAGACCATCGCAACTACGACAACATTTCCCAGATCTGTTACCTGCTCGGCATCACCGCGCCTTTCGTCGTCCTAACCAACAATCCCGACAAAGTCGAAGCGCTCAAATCGCAGGGTATTCCCATCGCCGCCACTGAAGCACTCGAATTTGAGCCGTCACCGTTCAACCTCGCGTACCTCACCTCTAAAGCCGCTGGCGGCCACATCCTCAAACGCCCGGCCGAAACGACGGTCAAACGCGCACTCCCGCCCGAACCAGTCGTTCCCTTCAAGCCCTACGCCATCGCCAACGCCCGGCGCTTCATCTACTCGGCCAGTTACTTCCTGCCGATGAAACCGGTCGATAACGACATCCTCCTCACCGAGGAGCAGTTCAAAGAACTCTTCAAAAGGAAATCCATCGACCGCTACATGGCCGGCCCGAAACCGCTCGTGCTCGGCTACCAGTTGATTCGCGATAACCGTTTCTTCGTCAAAATCGAGCCGGACAACCTCCATGCCTTCAAGCGCGACAACCCCAACGACCCGATTGTCGATCTACTCACCACGCCTTATTGGTTCCGCGTTCACGTTTACTACGACATCGTCACGAGCCAGGAATTCGTCGTCCTCACCCACGGCAAACCGCACGCCTACGACATCCCGGTCGTGCGCCTCCACAGCGAATCGCTCTTTAATCGCTTTCCCCTGCGCAGCGTCGACAACCGCGATAAGTTCAAGAAGTCCGTCAAATACATCGTCAACTACGGCGTGGGCGCGGTCATGCTCCTCTACTACGACGGCCGCGGTGCCGGCTTCGGCGCTTACGCGACCGATCTTATGATGACTGAGGCGTCGCAAGCGCTCTCAAGCGACGAAGCGTATCAGAAACTTGGAGTCGGCTACGACAGCCGCGACTACGAAGCGTCGATGCTGCTCCTCAAGCATCACATACCCAACGAAAAGATCCAAATGATCATGAACTCGCCCGCCAGCCTTGTGAAAAAGAAAGAGTACTCCGCGGCGCTCAACAACCATCACATCGACGTCGAAAAGTGGATCTTCCTCGATGACTCCTCGATCAGTGAGTGAGTGGCGCGCCATTCACCCGGTCGCAGGAACAATGGGTGATAACTGATAACCCGAACCAACATAGCGTCTCCAATGTCAGTCGACCAAAAGCAGTAGCGTATGCTTCCTCACGACTGCTGTAAAGTGACAGGCTTGGCGCAGGTGCTATTGTTTGGCGCCAGCTTTCGTAAGCATCGCGACGATTTCTGTGTGGCCCAGCTTCGAGGCTATTGAGAGGGAGGTAGCGCCATCTGTGGCGCACGCGTTCACATCAGCTTTCGCGTCGATCAAGATGCGGACATTCTCGATCGAACCTTTCGAAACCGCCATCATGAGCGCAGTGTTTTCGCCAGGGAGCTTAGTATTCACGTCAACGTTAGCGTCTATCAAGGCTTTCAGGATGGACGGATTCTTATTGGCCAAGACAGCAAGAAACAGGGCGCAAGAGCCGCCCTTGTTTTTTTTGTTAGGATCAGCTTTCCAAGTGAGCAGTTCTTTCACTGCTGCTTCCTTGCCTTTCATTACGGCGGCCATCAGCGGTGTGAAGGCCGTCCTGCTATCAGCCACGTTCGGATCTTCCTTTGCAGTTAGTATAGCCTTAAGGAGTGGAATGTCGTTGTCGCTAGCTGCTCGTATAGTCAGGCCCACCATTCCTGATTCACCGAGACGCAAATTGAATTCTTCCAGCAAGCCTGAGGAATCAAATTTCAAAGCATAAAGTTCGGTTTTGGAATCGCCCGCGACCCCCTTCTGGCTGAACAGCGAGGCCATATAAAGCGTGCCTGCGATATCGTGGCCGGGAATCTGCTTTGGAAGAATGTTGCCGATCTCGCTGATGGTCATACCGCGCTGGAGCTTACCCCAGCTTTCAAACAGCGCTTGGTACTGCCTGTTCTCCAGTTCGTGCTTAGCTAGAAGTTCTTCTGGGTTTGGTTTTGGCGGTGTTGGAGCGGGTTTGGCTTTTTTGGCTGCTAATTGCAGCGGGAAGGCAACCGTCAGTAGTAGTACGAGCAAGAGAACGAGTTGTTTTTTCATAAAGCTTTGCAAAGGCCGAGGAGAGGCAGCCACCGAACAACTGGCTGTTGGTGAAGATGTCGAACAAAGTACAAACCGGCTACAATTCAAATTATCAAAAGGACGATCGTAATATTAATTTATAACAAGATTGCAGGTTCGGCACTTCCCCTGCCGAGCCTCAGGATAATGAATCTTCAAGGTTGAGCGCTAGGCATTGATTGTTCTGATTCAATTCGTGCCAATGACCCGCGCCCTGCCCCATCCAGCCGATCCTTTCGGCCACGCGCTACTCGCCAAACGGTTGGCGCAGATACCCGGCGTGCTGGGCGGCATGCTCGCACGCGGCCCAGCGCCGCTGAAACCCGCCACGCTTGCGACCACCCACTTCATTATAACCGGCACCGGCAGCTCCGAAGCGCATGCGCGCTACCTCACGATGCTGCTCAACATGTACACGCCGCGTGCCGCCGCGTACCTGCCTCTCTCGGGTTTCACTGCGCGACAACAACCAGCCTTTGCCGGCAAAACCCTCGTCGTCTTCAGCCAAGGTGTTTCGCCCAACGCCCAGCTTGCGCTTCGGCGCCGTAGTGGTTTTGCGCATACCGTCCTTTTTACCGCCACCACACCCGGGACCGCTCTGGCCGCAGGGAAAAAAGACCGCGCCGAACTGCTCCAGCAACTCCTCGACGAAGGCGGCGAACTCGTCGAGTTTCCACTCGCTGAGGAATACACCACGCTGATCCGCTTCGTCGGACCGATGGCCGGTTACCTCGCTTGCCTCCAATTTACGGCACAGCTCGCCAGTTGCCGTTTCAAAATTCCGCCCGCCACCGATATCCTGCGCCAGCTTGACGCCCGACCATCCGCTGAGCTGCTCGACGCGATGCTGCACACGCCAGCGCGTTTCGCGGCCGGTTTTTCGCTTGTGACCGCCGCACCCATTTCGGAGTTCGCGCAAAACCTCGCCTGTAAATTCATGGAAGGTGTCTTCTGGCCCTGCCCGCCGATCTCGGACTTTCTGCAATTCGCGCATGGCCCGTTTCAACAAAACACCGCGCATCCGCATCCGATCGTGATCCTGCAAGGCGACGCTCCGCTCGAAGCCGAGCTCGTCAGCCGGAGCCTCTCGATGCTCCGCTCCGTTGGACTCGACGCATGGGTCATCCGCATCGATGCTCCGCCGCTCATTTCGATTTTCGGTTTCGAAGCCGCGCTGAACCAGCTCGTTTTTACCCTTATGAAGCAGTTCGGCATCGACCAGATCAACTGGCCCGGCAAAGGCCGCGACGACCAGCTCTATGGTTTTTGCGCGGATGTTTAGCGTTAAGCCGCGCTCAACTCGCGCTGCTGTGTCCCAACGTGCGCGCAACCTTCACGCCTAGCGTTTGCAAACTGGCCTGCGCTGAGTTCCTTAAGAAACAATGCCCGCTTCTGTTCCACTCGATGGCCTGACCGCACGTCTCGATAAACTCGTTTATCACCACGGAGGCATGACGTTGCCCGCCGACAAACCGCACGCCTTCGTCTATTTCGTGACGATTACAAACGGCTCGGACCGCGTCGTGACGCTCCTCGGTCGCAAGTGGGTTATCCAACACAGTGACGGCGAACACCTCGTCGTTGAAGGCGACAAAATCGTCGGCGAAACACCCCGCATCGCTCCCGGCGAACAATTTTCCTACAACAGCTATCACATGACCGGCTGCGATGCCCGCGCCCAAGGCAGTTTTCACGGCGTCGACGAATTTGGAAACAAGGTACACGTCGTCCTGCCCCCTTTTGACCTGTGCATACCACAAGGTTCGCCAAATTGATCGGGTAATCTTGCGGCTTGCGAGCTGGCGCGCTCTGCTTCTTGCTCCGGCCGTTACATGAAGCTTATTGATCTCAACCGAGACGGCGGCATCGGCGCCAATTCACTTTTCGTCCAAATCGGAGAACTAAAAATCCTCATCGACTGCGGGTTAAACCCGAAAAAAGCAGGCCGCCTGGCCACGCCGGATCTTACACCACTGCGTGGTCAGAAACTTGACCTCATCATCATCACGCACTGCCACCTCGACCACATCGGCAGCCTGCCCGTCGTCATGCGCGAGCATCCCGACACCCCGGTGATCATGACCCAATCCAGCCGCATGCTTATCGAGCGCATGCTGCATAATTCCTCCAACGTCATGGTTCGCCAGAAGGAGGAAGCGAACATTCCCGAGTATCCACTTTTCACCCACGAAGATATCGACCGCTGTTCCCCACGTATGACCGGGCTCGCCTTCGGCCACGCGAAAAAGTTCAACAACGCGAAAGACGAGGTCACGATCATTTTCCACCAGGCTGGCCACGTCGCCGGAGCCGCCGGCATCGAGATCCACCACAAACACCGCGCCATCTTTTTCACCGGCGACGTGCTCTTCGAAAACCAACGCACCCTCAACGGCGCGAAGTTCCCGGCTGGTCACTTCGACACCATCGTCACCGAGACAACCCGCGGCACGACCGAACGCCCCGCCAGCAAATCCCGTCTCGCCGAGGTCAATCGTCTCATCGTCAGCATCAACGACACCATCAATCGCGGCGGCTCCTTTCTCCTCCCCGTTTTCGCCCTCGGCCGCATGCAGGAAGTCCTCGCGATCATCCACGACGCGCGGAAATTCGGCAAACTCATCGATTTCCCCATTTACGCCTCCGGCCTCGGTATGGACTTGGCCGACTACTTCGATGAGATCACCCGCAAGCTGAAGCACACCAACTTCACGCGCAGCATCATCAAAGACCTGAAGCTCAAGCCCACCCCGCGCAAACTCATCCCCGGTGAGGACCCGCAGAAAAACGCGCTCTACATCATCAGCTCCGGCATGCTCGTCGAACGCACGCCCTCCTACACCCTCGCCTCCGGACTTGCCGGCCACGCGCGCAACACCATCGGCTTCGTCGGCTACTGCGACCCCGACACCCCCGGCGGCCAGCTGCTCGAAAGCAAGCCTGGCGATTCATTCCTCTTCGCGGCCGCCAACGTGAAAACCAAAATCAAAGCCCACATCGAACGCTTTGAGCTCAGCGGTCATGCCGACCGTGAGGAACTGCTGGAGTTTTCCGTGCAAGCCACGCCCCGCAGCATCGTGCTCACCCACGGCGACCCACCCGCCCGCGCCTGGTTCGCGACCGAACTAGCCAAACAACTCCCCAAAGCCAAAATTCTCGACCCGATTCCGCTCAAAACTTATCAGGTTTGAGCCGAGGTGGAATAATCCAGTATAGAGGAGCCTGTTGTCACCAACGGGCTGGTTAGAGAGCGGCTTTTTGCCGAGATTCATCGTGTAGCATTGCTTACTCGGTGTGCCTTCTTGAACGAGTGTAATGCCAATTCCAACGCCACTTAAGAGTTGGACTTTTTGCTTTGTGATCGAAGGCATCGGTCAATGCTCCGCATTGACCGAGACGAATAAGGACGCGTCCACCGCCCAATTATCATAACCAGGCCCCTGCGCCAAGCAGGCCACTGCCTGGACGTTAACCGGGCACCGCACCCCGGTGGTATTCTCATTTTTCATGAAACAACCGGCGTGCAATCCCTATTACTCCTTTGAAGCAGCCCCTCCAGTTCACAGGCCATCAACCAGAACCTCCATGAAACTCATTGAAGATGTCACTTTCGACAGCCTAGACGCCGTCCGCCAGGAACTCCGCGAGTGGATGGGCCACGACAACCAGTCTTCTCTCCACGGTCGCACAAAAAACACCACCCGCGACATGCTCCTCTCCGTTATCATCCACAGCCTCGCCAAAGAATTGAGCGATGTCGGCGTGCGCTCACAAATCAACGCGGCACTCTCCGGGATCACTCACCCAAGACACCGCGACTCCTTGGATTGAGTTGCAGCCTAACCTCCGGCCAAGCCCGAAGGGGGCGTGTCAGGTTAAGGTGTGACCGCCTTTTCCATCGGGCTTGTCCGAGCCGGCCCCAAAACAACCCGTTAGGCACAACGCGCTCCACGCTCTAGAGCATCGTTACGGCTTACGATTGCTCGATCTGAACGCTGTTAAGATTTGTGCTGGCGTACCACCCGCCGTCTGGCGTTAGCTGACGACGTTAAAGGGTGACTAAGCCCACGTTACATTCCCCTCCCCTCCACCGCTCCCCTTGCGTGGCTTTTTATGCTAAAGCTGCATGGGCTTTCGCTTTCGCGGCTTTGTTCTTAGGCGTTATCCAATCGCGGGGGTTGGAGGCTCAGACCAAAACCACGCCACCCGCTCCAATTGTTCGTGTTGGCATCGAAACGGGTAACAATCCGCTTTCCCACACCAACGCACAGGGCCAACCGAGTGGCTTCCTGATCGACCTCATTCAGGCTATCGCCAAGGAACGCAACTTGCAGCCCGTCGTGGATTATCGCCCATGGGATGTGCTGATGGGTGATTTTAAAGCCGGAAAGATTGATGTGCTGGCCAACCTGGTTTTCACTTCCGAGCACGACAACTTTGCCGATTTTTCCATCGCGCATCTCTCGCTCCCCGGGGTTATTTATATCCGCAAAGGCGATGACTCCATCCGCACTGCCGAAGACCTGCGAGCTAAACGCTTCGCCGCCGTACCCGGCAGCTATTCGCACGATATCGCAGTAAAACACGGCTGGGGGCAGAATCTTTTCGCCTCTACTTCACCGATTGACTGTCTGCGACGGCTCGATGCCGGTGGAGTCGACGCCGTAATTGCTACCCGGTTTTCCACCGAAACTATCATCAAGGAGCAAAACCTCACCCGAATTCAGCCCGCGCCTTTTGCCATCGGCGATATTCGTTTCCGCTACCATCTGGCTGTGCTCAGGGGTCAGGATCAGCTGCTGCAGGAGCTCAACACCGGATTGATCGCCTTACGCAACAACGGCGTCTACGACGATCTTTACGAAAAATGGATCAGCCCGCTCGAACCGCGAAAGCTACGCTGGACCGATTTCCGGCCTTATCAATTTCCCTCGATCATCCTGATCCTCGCGCTGCTCACCGCTTTCTGGCTGCAACGACGCCTGCTCAGCCGGATGCGACACCAAGCCGCAGCACTAAAAACCAGCGAGGAAAGACTCACGCTCGCGCTCGAAGGCAGCCAGGATGCCTTTTGGGATTGGGATATCGCCACGAACAAGGTCGCTCGCAGTGAACGCTGGACCTTGATGCTCAATCATCCCGAACTTACTGATACCGGCATAGAGGCGCTCGACTCGCTCATCCACCCCGACGACCTTGCCCACGCCCGACACGCCCGTGAGCTTACGCAAACACAAGGTCACGCCCGTACCGAATACCGCATTCGCGATCGCAACGGCCGCTGGCTCTGGATTCTCGACCGAGGCAAAGTCGTCGCCCGCGACGCAAACGGGCGCCCTTCCCGCATCACGGGTGCCGCCACAGACATTACCGCTCGCAAACGTATCGAAGAAGCGCTCGGTCGCAGTCAGGCCTTGCTTGAGCAAAGCCAACGCGCCGCCGAAATTGGCGGATGGGAATACGACGTCGCGACCGATCAATTCTACTGGACGCTTCAAGCCTTTCGTATTCACGACCTCGATTCAGAAGTCGTTTCTCCATCGCTCGATCTTCTCTTCTCGCTCTACAAAAGCACTACGGAATCGGTTATCCGAAACGCCTTCCAAAACGCACTGAAGGAAGGCGTATCCTTCGATATCGAATTGGAAATGCAGACAGCGTCTCAACGCCCTATCTGGGTTCGCACGATTGGCCGGGCAGAAAAAAATACCACCCAAGTCGTTCGGATTTACGGCTCCTTCCAAGATATCACCCACCGCAAAAAAGCGGACGAAGAGCGCCAGAAGCTTCAGGCCAAGATGCAGGAAGCGCAAAAGCTCGAAAGCCTCGGCGTGCTAGCCGGCGGTATTGCTCACGACTTCAATAATCTGCTGACCGTCATCATGGGCAACGCTTCCCTCGCCAAGGAAAACCCCAATGACGTGCCCGCCGCACTTCATCAAATCGAGACTGCCACCCAGCGCGCCGCCGATCTTTGCCGACAGATGCTCGCCTACGCCGGCAAGGGCCGTACCACGATGGAATGCATCGATCTCAACACTATCGTCACAGATACCACCCATCTCCTCCGCCTCTCCATCAGCAAAACTGCTGCTTTGGAA
>JADKHC010000039.1 GCA_016721945.1 Verrucomicrobiota bacterium
CCAACAAGGCGCCAGAGCCAACGCCAGTGGCCGTCATGCCGCGTGCGATGTCAGGAGTTGCCGAAATGAAACTGCGGAATCAGAAACGTAGTGAAGCACGCGTCACGCCGGCCACTGGCGTGGCTCATCTTTGACGTTGGGCGAAAAATGGCCACCACGTTCCGCTTGGCGCTTCGAAAGCGAGCGATAGCCTTAACCAGCGCTGGCCTCGTTTTCGGTGATAGCGGCTCGTCCGTCCACTTGACATCAGACGATGGCGATCGTTCCGGTTTCGCGGGGCTGCGGAATCCGACTCGCAACCGAAAGTCTGCCGTTGATCAAGAAGCCTCGCAATCCAAACGATGTCGTTGACGTTGAGACCTTACCAGTCGCGGCGACGGCGGGCGGGCGCAATCGTCGCGCGCGGTGGAGAAATCATCCGGGCCTGCAGATGGCGAGTAAGCATCCACGCATCATTTCGAAGTGACTGCGCGATGGTTCGAGTGCGCATGACGAATAGGACAAGGCGCCAGAGCCAACGCCAGTGGCCGTCATGCCGCGTGCTGACTCACGAATTGCCGAAATGAAACTGCAGAATCAAAAACGAAGTGAAGCACGCGTCACGCCGGCCACTGGCGTGGCTCATCTTTGACGTTCGGCGAAGCAAATGCACATCGAATATCGAGTAGCGGAGACGGCAGATGTGCCCGCGATCGAGGCGCTGATCCCGACTTCTGCTCGCGGGCTCAAGGCCGGTTATACACTGCGGGCCAGTTGAGGGAGCGCTTGGAACGATGTCGTTTGGGATACCCAGCTGATCAGGACGGACGTACTTCGTCGCTGGAGCGACAAGCGTATCGTCGTGTGGCGGATGGGAGCAGCGCGTTACCGAGTACGGCAGTGATGCGGACAAAAAGGACGAGGACCGACTACGGAATCCGAAAAGTGAACCAGCCATGATCCGGGATTCTTTGTGCATCCCGAGTATTCTAGAAAAGGAATTGGTCGCGAAATTCTACGCCTTCTGAAACAGGTGCGCGCGACGCTGATTCGTGAATATTGAGATTGTGGCTACGCCCCGACGAGCCTCTCTTACACGCTTTGGTTATGCGGTGTTGTCGAGCGCTTTACCATCGATTTACCAAAGGGGGAGCATTTACCCGTGGGTCAGAATTGCGCTACGGAAAAACGCCGAACAAGGCGCCAGCATCGGTGTTGATTAGACAAGATTAAGAACGGGATCTTTCACGAGTCGATTGAGGAGTATGATGAGTTTCCGCATGACAGCGGTGAGGGCGAGTTTAGCGGGTTTACCGTTTTGACGGAGGCGAAGATAAAACGCTTTGAGGATAGGAGTTGTGAACCGTTGCGGTCAGAGCGGTCATGTAGAGGACGCGGCGGCGGGCGGCGCGGCCGCCGTGGATGTGGCGGCGACCGCGGTGTTGTCCGCTGTCGCGGTTCATGGGTGCGACGTCGGCGAGAGCGGCGGCCTCGTTGTCACGCGGGGTGCCGAGTTCAGGCATGAGGGCGACGACGGTGAGTGCGGTGACGCGGCCGACGCCGCAGACCTGCTGGAGGCGGTCGGTCTTGGCCGCGAGGTCGGCCTGGGCGGCGATGTGGGCATCGATCAGGCATCGGGAGTTCGTCGGTCTTGGCGAGGCGTAGCCGCAGGCACGCTCAAAGTCGCGGATCTGACGGGCGTTGATGGCATTGACGGCGATACCTGGCCGCAGCTGGCGCGAGCACCAGTGCACGCGTTCGTAACCGCCAGTCGACTCACAGACGACATGGACGGCACCGAGGCACTTGAGTTCGACGATGAGGGTGGGGTGAGCGGCGGAGTGTTGGCGGTGGACCGGAGGCGGTCGGGAAAACGATGGATCGCCGTGCCGCTGAGCTTGACGACATCCACTCCGATATACAGGGGGCAATCTGGCCAACATAAAACACTTCTTCTTGTTAGAGCGATGGCGACGACCGGCCGCCGCTCAGGCAACGGTTCGAGTTAAGCGAAGCTGGTGCGCCCCCGCGCCGATCCTAGAAGTTAGCGCACGGAGTCACTGCCCGAGAGCCAGTCGATCTGATCGCGCGGGGGCGAGTGGCGTGGCTCATCTTGACGTTCGGCAAGAAAACGTCCTGCTAACCTTTTTTGAAAGCACCCTACAATTCCATTTGAACCCAAAATTCACTTTCCGGCGAAGGAAAGACGGTCAACGTTATTGGAAACGAGATTACTATCCGTCTACACGGTCGGGACACTAACGGCGCGCTAAGTGTAGCGGAGTCCGTCGATCAGCCTGGCGGAGGTCCACCGCCTCACATTCATCACCGCGAGGATGAGACATTTCACGTACTAGAAGGAGAGTACGAATTCATGTGCGGAGGTAAGACCTTCATCGCCAGAAAAGGGGCGACGGTCTTTGCGCCTCGCGGTGTACCGCATGCTTATCGCTACCTCGGAAGTACGCCGGGCCGGCTTGTGTTCACTTTGACGCCTGCAGGCTTCGAAGGATTTTTCGAAGAAGTTGGTGCGTTGAGTTCGAAGGAGCAGGAGATCCCACGCGTTATTGAGATTGGGAAGAGATACGGCCTTGAGTTTCTTCCGCCACCAAGCGCTTGAACCGTTTCCGAAGAACGCCGAACAGGTCGCCAGAGCCAACGCCGGCCACTGGTGTGGCTCATCTTTGACGCTTTTGTGGCACGAGGCGTGGTTCCATGAAAAGTTACTTCATCTTGTTTCCAGCGCCGGTTTTCGTGCTGGCTTGTCGCGGTCGGCTGCACCGCCCGAGGGATTTCAAGCGGCGCCCCGCAGCTTCACGACTCGACCAAGGAGTCCGTCTCCGCGCGCGAAGACAGGGGCGACGTCGATAAGCTGCCCGTCTGAGTCCGAACGCGCGAATTGACCGCCGCAACCAGGCGAACGGACATGGTAAGCATCAGGCGTCAACTACCAGCATGACCCAACAAGGCGCCAAACCAACGCCTGTGGCCGTCAAGCCGCGGCGGACTCCACGAGTGTCCGAAATGAAACCGCAGAAAAAGAAACGGCGTGAAGCACGCGTGACGCCGGCCACTGGATTGGTTCATCTTCTACGTTGGGCAAAAATGAAACCGCTATTTGTAGCGATTTTCGCATTCGTATTGAGCGGATGTGCCGAACGGCGTCCGGAGAGGATCTTTTCATTCCGGCAAGCGGTTATCGATGCGAAGGAAGATCGAGGCGCCAGCCGAATGAAGGTGGGCGAAGAGGTCGCCAAAGGAGACCGTAAGAACGGACCGTGGGAGGCGGGTTCGGCCAGAAGAGGCCGCCCGATGACGCCGTGGACGAAACAGCCCCTCGCTGCATCAAAGCGGCTTGACGTTACGGGGAATGTGCGCTGGATCGTTTCGCCTCCGGGTGCCGCAACGTTTGGCGGGGTAGAGCGCCGTGAACGAACGGTCAGGTTCAGTATGCCCGGAATCTACAGGATCAAAGCAGAGAGCGCGTTTCCGACTTTGACGTATTCTAACGAGGTAGAAGTTGTCGACAGAAGAGCACCGCACCCTGGAGAAAAGAACAGACCTACTCCGAATGAAAAAGGCCCCTGCAAGGTGCCAGAGCCAACGCCAGTGGCGGTGATGCCGCGTGCGATGTCACGAGCGACCAAAACGAAATGAAAAATCAGAAACGCAGTGAAGCACGCGTCGGGCCGGCCATTGTCGTGGTTCATCCTAAACGTTAGCCAAAATAAAATGGAAAATAACGAAGGAGGTTTGGAGCGAATGGAAGAGGTCGAGAGACTACTCGGTCGATGTGGTGAAGCGTGCGATTGTCACGGTTCGCAAAGAGGCGTGCCCACGAACACCCCGGAGTTAAGGAGGCGTTTCACTATGGAGCCATTGGCATCGACCCAAAGCACCGTGATCTGGTATATTTTCCGCTCAACGTCTGATACTGCCAGAGCACGGATGAACGGGTTGGCGACGTTTCTTGAAAAGAGAAGCCGCGAGGTACTTCGAACTGAAGGGTATCCCAGCGAAGCAATCGAAACGATTCAGGTCAGCTTTGCGTCTGACGAAGAGATTCACGGAGCGGGCGGCTTTCGGGCGTTCTTCACTTAATGGAATTGAGCCAGCCGTCGCCACGCCCCGATCGCATTGCCGATTGCGCCTGTCGTCGTCCGAGCTTGGTTGCCGATACGCCATCGACCCGAAACGCCTCACTTACTTCCTGAATCCAAGCACCTGAACATGTTGATTGACGAATTGGCCAAGGAAGGAAAAGGCGCCGTCGCTCCTAGTATTCCCCCCTGCGCCCCAGTGGCGCTGGCGAAAGTGACTCATCGCAACTTCAATTTGACTATGTGCGCATCTGCAAAGCCTGTCACTGCCGCGGCCTATCTTTCAGCGCTTGCTGAGCCCCGCGAACGGAACTGACGTCCCCCCGACGCTGCGATTCGCAAGGCCGTGCCGCAGCTCAAGCGTCACATGGTGTATGCCGGAACGATGATCGGGTACGGTCCTTATCATGACAAGTATGCCAGCGGTCGAGAGGGCGATTGCCCGATTGTAGCGTTATCGAGTCGTGCTCAGTACATCAGCCTTTACGTGGCCGGGTCCCGGAACGGGAAGCCTATCGCGGAAGCTGCGAAAGCGAAACTGGGTAAAGTATCGGTCGGAAAAGCGTGCATCCGTTTCAAGCGACTCGCCGACCTCGATGTTCCTGCCGCTCGAGCTGGTTCGCGCTTCGGCGCTGCTCGACAATGGTAGCACGGACTTTGCGCGTTGTGATCAGCGTCTGGAAACCGATCCAGCCATTTGCCAGAGGCCGCGCCCTGACAGGCACGCCGGCCGCGATCGCTGCTCGTAGCTGATGTTTGCCCCAGGCCGCAGTGCTGCAGCCGGTCGATTCCTGCGGCCGTGGGCGAACCCTCATGCGGAATTCACCGCCACTTCATGTTCGATTCACCGATCGGCGCCATCCTTGGCGCCATCGAGCATACACATGAAAAGTACCTTCGCATGGTTTCTGCAGACGGTCGTTGTTCGTCGGTATCAGCACGCCTGCCTTCATGCTATGGGAGCCCCACATCGAAGGCCGGAATGCCCATGCGACACTCGTCGAAATTTATTTC
>JADKHC010000040.1:0-85000 GCA_016721945.1 Verrucomicrobiota bacterium
CCATCCTCTCCGGACTCAACGCCCTCGCCGAAGGCGGCATCTTCATATGGCAGCACGGCGGTGCCAACCATCATGCTGGCCATCGCCGGCGTCATGTTTTACCTCGCCATCGCCATGACGTGGAACCGCCCTACCCTACTGATAGCGTTTGGTTGTTTCCCCGCCAACCTCCTGAGGTGAGGTTGAGCGCACGACGGCGCGGCGTCCTCAAGACGATGTACGACTTCGGCATCGGCAACGAACTCTTCCCCTGCTCATCTTCGTCGGCATCGGCTCCATGACCGATTTCAAGCCGCCCTTGCCGAACCAAAGCTTCTCCTTTTCGGGCCGCTGGTCAGCTCGGCATCTTCGCCACGCTCATCCTCGGCCCATTTTTTCCCCATGGTCCCTGGATCAACCCGGCCCAGATCAAAGAAACCGCTATCTCCATCGCCGCCATCGGCGCATGTGACGGCCCCACCGTCATCTACGTCTCCAACATGTTCGCTGGTCTCGGCAAGATCGACACCGCCATGGTCGGCGCAACCGCCGTCGCAGCCCACTTCCGTACATGGCCTCGTGCCCATCATCCAACCGCCGATCATGCGCTTGATGACCACCGAGAAGGAACGCGCCGTCAAATGCCCAGCGTCAGCGGCGAAGTCTCCCAAAACGCCTCATCGCCTTCCCCATCATCGTCACTATCATCACCGGTGTCACCGCCCTGAAAGGCCTCCTCATGGGCATGATCATGCTGGGCAATTTCAGGAAAGTGACTGGTTCCGTCACCCGTCTCTGCAAAGCCAGCGAAAACGAAATCGCCAATATCGCCACGCTTCTTCCTCGGCCTCGCCATCGGCGGCACGGCATGGCCGGCCACCAATCCTCAAACTCCAAACCCTTCTCGTCTTCAGCTCGGCCTCGTCGCCATCATCATCGACACCGCCGGTGGCCTCCTCGGCAAGATCTGCACAAACTCTCCGGTGGAAAAGTTAACTCCCCATCGGGCCGCTGGCATCTCTGCTTACCCGATGGCCGCCCGCCTGGTCCAAAACGAAGGCCAACGCTGGAACAAACAAAACTTCCTCATGCACGCCATGGGCGCCAACACCGGCGGACAAGTCGGCTCCGTCATGGCCGCCGCCATCACGCTCTCAGTCTTGAAAGGTCTGGGCATCATCTGACCTCAGCCTGAGGTAGGGGGCGTTCGACGGCGCGTTGAGCAACCATCCGTCGTGCGCTGCGGCCATTTTTGTATTTTGAAATACAAAAGGCCTGACAACCTCCTCCAGCGTGAAGTTCGAAAATCTCCGCGCCACCTGGCGCTATTGGCTCATCGGCACCGTCATCGCCGTGGTCGGCGTTATCCTCGCCCGCCTCGTAGCACCGCATTACGTGGGCAAAACGCAGACCGTGCTCTCCAGCGTCGGTCGCCTAACCAGCTTCGTCGGCCTTATCGCCAGTTGCCTACGGCGTCAACAAACGCATCAAGAGCGAATCCAAAGACAGCGAAAGCCCTTAGCCGCCCATGTCACCGGCCTCTCCTCAGCGAAAAATCCTGCCGCTCCATCGATGGCTGGCAGGTGCATGAATTCGCCACGCTGCCCTCGACCAACCTGATCGCAGGCGCCCTCCGCCCCGGGCATGCCGTGCGCGCCGACGTGCAAACCGGCGGACGGGACGCACCGGTCGCGTCTGGGTCTCCGACGCTGGCGGCTCTGGTTCTCCGCCGTGCTCCCCGCACCCGGCCCGCGCAAAAATGGTCCATCCTGCCGCTAGGAGCTGGTTGGGCAGTGATCGATGCCCTCCGCGAAATCGGAATTACCGGCCTGCGTCTGCGCTGGCCCAACGACATCCTCGCCGGTCGCCGTAAACTCGCCGGCCTGCTCGTCGAACAATATCAACCTGAGACCGCCGTCATTGGCGTCGGCATCAATATTGCCAACCGCCCCGACTCCTCGAAGCCAGCCTCGTCGGGCCACACCATCGGCGTCGAGGAACTCGCCGGACGCCGTCACACCTCGACGAAATCACCCGCCCCTTTGGTGCTTTCCGACGGTTACAGAATCTGATCGAACAAGATCGTTTCAACGAAATCGTGACCGACATCAACACCCGCTGGGGCGAAGCCCGGCGCGTACAGCTCTCGCTCAACAGCCGACCCGAACCACTCGCCGGATACTTCCGTGGTGTCGACCCCGAAGGCCGCCTCAGCTTCACCGACGACCTCGGTACCGCTCACACCCTCGACGCCAGCCAGGTCGCACTTCTGCGCGAGGTCTAAATATCAACGCCTCGTATACCCTACCCCCGCAGTTGAGCTGGCGAAGATGTGCGGAAGTTATTGAACAGGTTGAATCATGAGTGATGTAAAGGCGTTGCTTGAGCCTCACCGCGGGAACACCGACCCGATTTCGGTTTGAGGCACGGGGCACCGTCCCGTGACGACCTGACGGACCGGCTTACGGCTTACGCCGGCCGCCTGAGCCACCACCTTTGAAAAACTTGGCCGACGGATTTGGCGCGGCGTTTCCCTGAACCACGCACGAGCCCTAATGCCACGCCGGTGGCGGATATTTTGCAGGCCTTCAGTTCAACCCTGATGGGCGGCCGCCGCTTCGCCCACACCCGCCATTCAACGATCAGGCCATCGCCGGATTCGGCAGGAAAAGGCCGCGTCTGCGGCGAAGACGCGTCCACCCGGCTCTTCGCAAAGTCCCGCGTCCGAAGGCCCGCAGCTGGCTCGCGGGAGTGAACGCGATCTGTACCCGCGCTGCCTCGGCCTTGTCGCCGACTGGGACTCGACGAACACCCGTTACGGCCATCAAGACGTCGCCATCGGCCACAATCCCCACAAACCCCGCGCAGCCACCATCCCCCGGTGCGTGGCGCCGGCACCCGGCTGGCCCTGCACATGGAGTGGCGCCCGGCAACAGTGTTAGCGCTAGTGACTGATCGTCGCGATGGACCGCGTCTGAGCCACCCGACGCGCCCTCGCGCCTCAAACTCAACTGGCGACATCGGTTTTGCCCAGGACAAAATCATGGCCTGGCACGAACAACAAGGCTGCGCCAGACCAAGATATTTGTTTAAACTAAAGCCACCGCCAACGTCCGCCGCGCCATCGCTAAAGTCGCCTGGCCCGAGTGGGGCGGCCAGCCCAGCATCGGCCTGGAACAGCACGCCGAGACCCTGTGCAACCCAAGGCTGGGAACGCGAACGGCGGATCATCGTCACCCGCCTGCTAAAACCAGTAAACCCCACCAAGCAGGACATGTTCTGGGGCGCCGACCAGGAGGAGTTTTGTGCCCGGACAGATCTGCTCCAGGAAGCGACGCCCGCACAGATCGCTGACCTACCAAACGAGGCGACGCCGAGAACGTCTCGACGAGCTGAAAACCAATGGGGCTTCAGCGGCTTTTGCAGCGGCAACGGCGTGGTCACTGAAACCGCCGCGCGATTGCTGCCGCCCACGTACAACCTGTGGAGCCTGTTCGTACGGGTGCTCAAAGACGAAGGCCATCACCACGAAGCGGTGACCAGCCGGACGAACTGTTGATGATCCCGGCCAAACTGGTGAAGTGGACGCCAGAAAACCCTGAAACTGAGCGTCGGAGACAAATGGTGGAGGCGATAAGTCTCGCTATGCAAAGCTAGAACGTTGGTTTGCCACAACTGCGCCGCAGTTGGACCTGCAACAACGATTCGAACGCTACCTGTGCTGGAATATCCCAAACAATCCCGACCACTGGCTCCCAAAACCAATCCCTTGATCCTTAACTGCGGGATTTAGGATTATTTGGACTTTGGCAGGGCGAGGCGTCCCGGCCAAGCTGCGGCCCTTCGACATAGCCTGTACTGCATTTATACTTTCCGTCCTCCCGCCGCCTCTGTGTCCGAGCCGTTTCGACAGGCTCAAGGCCCTGAGCCTGTCGAAGGCTCTGTGTCCTCTTTGGCAAAATGCCTTCCTCCGATCCCTAATCCAAACCCCACGCTTGAGCCCCGCACGCACGCGTGCTGATCTACATACTCCTCACTTCCTCCCATGGCCAAAATCGAAATTCCCAACGCCCTGAAAGCTGACATGCCTCAAACCATTTTGGGCCGTATCATGAGTGCCACGCCCGTTGTGATGACTGTGATCGCCACCATGCTGGCCGGCCTCGCTTCCAGCGAAATGACCAAGGCCCAGTACGACCGCTCGCTCGCCGCGCAACAGCAGTCCAAAGCCGGCGATCAGTGGAGTTTCTTTCAAGCCAAACGCCTGCGCAGCGCTCTCCAACACAACACGCTCGACCTGCTGCAAGCCTCCAACGACATCCATCCGCTCGACATCGTCTCGCTAACGCAACCGAGCACACCGTCCGACGGCACTCAGAAAATCGTCGCCCTGCTCGCCACCAACGAGGGCCTGGATGCATTCGCCTTCCTGCAAAAAGGCGAACTACCCGCCACCCCCAGCGCCTCGCCCGTCGCCCCAGAAATCACTGCCGCCCTGCTCGCCATCGAAAATCTCAAACCGGCCGCCGAGATCGCCGCCTTGCTGGCCAAGGTCAGCGACAAGCTGTTAACCGAAACCATCGTCACCGCCAAGGAGCGCACCGACGCCTTTGACGCTGCCACCAAGCCCATCAACCGAGTGATCGATACCACCGAGGACGCGCTCCTGTCGCAACCCGCCAGCCCGGCCAAACGCGACTTCACCGCCGCCCGCCTGCGCTTCGCCGCGTTGCGATACGACAATGAAGCCCGCCTGAACCAAACCATCGCCAACCTCTACGAATTGCAGGTGCGCAAAAACAACATCAGTGCCGAGCGTCACCACGGACGCAGCCAGCGCTTTTTCTACGGAATGCTCGAGCGCAGATGGCGGTGATCATCGCCACCTTCGCCATGGCCGCCCGCCAGCGCAACCTCCTCTGGACCTCGCCGCCGCCGCCGGCGTCACCGCCCTGCCTCTTCGCCGGCTGGGTCTATTTATATATCTAAGCCTTCTTTCTCGTTCTCTTCGTCTTTCTCTTTCTCCGTCGAGAACGCAGTAGCGCTCAACTTTATTGATCGACTGTTTTGGGCTTTGGTTCGCAACCTAGCGCTGCTTTAATCTGCTGAAAAAGCCTAACTCCAGAAGGCGGAACGATGTCTAGCTCTCCAGCCAACGATCCTGATTTTATCCGTATAGACTCACCTTCATGCAGGATAGTGAACGTAACAATCTTCTTTTGCCTCATGAATCGCACGCGAAATCGCCCTTACAAAGACAGTGCGGATAGCCGATCATCTTCTTTCCGTCTTGAGGATCACTCCCCCTGGCCGCAGATGTCCATCGGTCAGTATCAGGTAACTAACAAATCGTTCGATATCCTCCTTTTCTCAAACTGGCGCGGCGCGGTCAGTTCCTCAGTCCAAACCATCACACCTCCAGCACCACTTTCACCGTCACTCTGAGCAGATCGTCGATTAATGGCATCTGCTGTTTTACCCTCCGTGTGACCTCATCAAGCAATAACTTGGTTTGTCACCAGCAAGACCCAAACCTGCAACAGCCAGTGCGACCGCCAAATCTTTCGCAGCAAAACTTCAGCGACAGTGATAAGGTATGAACGCACCAGTACAGCTCATTTGAAAAGCCTGTCTGACCTGGCGGCGGCCTCGCAATCTACCGTAGATACAGCGCCACGCCGACCGCAGCCAGCACGAGAAAAGCCACTTGCGCCACGGCCAGCGACAACGTCGTTCCCCAGACCAGCGGCGCGAGCACCGAGATGATCGCGTTGCCTCCAGCCTGGATGAAACTCTGGCACGAAGCCGCGAGCCCGCGTTGTTTCGGGAAAAGATCCAGCGCCAGGATCGTCAGGCTCGGCAGCGAAAGCGACATGCCCAGCGTGTAGACAAAGATTGGCGCCACACTCCATGGCACGCCCGGCGGCACGAAGGCATTGAGCAACAAATTAAAACCACACGCCACCGCCATAATGCAGCAGCCCAGCATCACCGTCTTCGCCGGCTTGATTCGTCCAGCCACGCGTCCGGAAAGCGTCGCGCCGCCGACCAATCCAAGCGTAACCGGACCAAAGAGCCAAAGAAAATCCGTTTCACTCACGTGCAGGTGTCGCATCAAAAACACCGGTGCCGACACGACATAGATGAAGAGCCCGGCAAACCCCGCGGCCGATGCCAAGCAGATGCAGACGAAAGGCAAATTCGTCCACACGCTCCAGTAAGCTCGCGCCAGATACGCCGGATGAAACGGCTGGCGACGTTCCACGCTCAACGTCTCCGGCAACGTCTTCCAGCACCACCAGCCCACCGAAGCCGCAAACACCGTCATAAAAACAAACACCGAGCGCCAACCAAACCAATGATGCAACCAGCCGCCGATCACCGGCGCGACGGCCGGTGCCACCGCAAAAATAATCGTGACCAGCGCCATCATGCGTTGCGCCTCCGCGCCTTCGATCACATCGCGCACAATCGCACGTCCGATCACCATGCCGGCCCCAGCGGTGAGTCCTTGCAACGCGCGGCAAATCAATAACGCGCTAAAACTCGGCGCCACCGCACAGCCGACCGAGGCCGCCACGAAAAGCCCCAGCAATATCAGCACCACACGCCGCCGCCCGAACGCATCGGAAATCGCTCCGTGCCACAACGTCATCACCGCAAACGGCACCATGTACGCCGTGAGTGTTTGTTGAATCGCCGACAACCCGACCCCAAACGTGCTCGCGATCTCCGGCATCGACGGCAGGTAAGCATCGATACAAAACGGCCCAACCGCCGACAACGCCGCCAATTGAAACGCCAGCTGGCGATGCGACTTGGCAGGTTGCGAAAGAGGAGTTCCCGAGGACATGGAATACCCATCTTCGCCTTCACGCGCCCCGCTCGCAATATCCCACCCGCGATCCCGTCACAGTACCAGTTCGCCGCATGTCAGGTAGTGCCAAAACAACTTTCTGCACGTTTCTGGACCGCGTTTCCATGGAAAGACTCTCCTAAAGGACAATCCGTGCGGCATCTCGGGCATTGACGAAGATTTTCTCCCAGCATTTCCTCCATGCCATGAATCAAGCCTCGGCCACGCCTCCGTCGGTCAAGTATAAGCGCATCGTCCTCAAGCTCAGCGGCGAAGTTCTTCGCGGCGGCAAGTCCGGCGATCCCATCGACGGCGTCGTCCTCGAACGCATCTGCTCTCAGGTAAAAGCCATCCACGAACTCGGCGTGCAAGTCAGCGTCGTCATCGGCGGTGGCAATATCTTCCGCGGCCTCGCCGGCGAAAAACGCGGCGTTGACCGCACCACCGGTGACTACATGGGCATGCTCGCCACCGTCATCAACTCCCTCGCGCTGATGGATTGCCTCGAAAAAATGGATGTCACCACCCGCGTCCAAAGCGCGATCCCGATGAACCAGATCGCCGAGCCGTTCATCCTCCGCCGCGCCATGCGCCACCTCGAAAAAGGCCGCGTCGTCATCTTCGCCGCCGGCACCGGCAACCCCTATTTCTCGACCGACACCACCGCCGCTCTCCGCGCGAGCGAACTCCATGCCGACATCATCATGAAGGCCACCAAGGTCGACGGCATCTACGACAAGGACCCGAAGAAATATCCCGACGCCATCAAGTACGACCACCTCACGTTCATCGATGCGCTCAAGAACCGCCTCAACGTCATGGACTCGACCGCGTTTTCACTCTGTCTCGACAACAACGTGCCGATCCTCGTGTTTGATCTAAACGACGAAAACGCCATCCGCAAAGCCGTCATGGGCGAAAAAATCGGCACCCTCGTCCACAGCTAAGTCCGAATCCAGAAGTTTAATCTGGAACTCAGGAAAGCTGGAACGAACCATTAAACATCCTACAACCTATTCAAGTTTCAGCCCCCTCTCCGATTCCGTTCCAGAGTTCCTGAGTTCCAGATTAATAACCTCACCCATTTAACCTACCCAACACCATGTCAAACCCCGCGCTCACCGATATGCAGGCCAAGATGAAGAAGGCCTTCGACCACACTTTGCATGAGTTCAGTTCCATCCACACCGGCAAAGCTTCGCCGACGATGGTCGAAAGCGTCATGGTCGAAGCCTACGGCACCACGCAGCCACTCAAAGCCTGCGCCGCCATCTCCACGCCTGACGCGCACATGATCCAGATTCAGCCCTGGGACAAGGGTCTCACCCAGGCCATCATCAAAGGCATCCAAACCGCCAACCTCGGACTCAATCCGACCGTTGACGGCGCAGTCGTACGCGTACCACTTCCGCAGCTCAGCCGTGAACGCCGCCAGGAATTTGTGAAGGTCGCCAACCGCATGGCCGAAGAAGGCCGCGTCCACATTCGCAACGTCCGCCGCGACACCATGGACACGCTCAAAAAGTCCCAGAAAGACGGCAAGATCACTGAAGACGACCTCAAGCGCTTCGAAAAAGAGGTTCAAACCGCCACCGACAAAAACATCAAAGACATCGGCGAGCACCTAGCGAAGAAAGAAAAAGATCTGCTCACAGTCTGAGCTCGTTTCCGTGGTAGGGACAATGCTCCGCATTGTCCGAGGCGCTTGCGGAGCAAACGCCCTACCCAAAGCATCGCTCGCGCTCTTTTAGTTCATTAAGATGATTTCGGTAAAACAGCTCAAACGCGTCGTTGTCAAACTCGGCACCGGCGTGCTCACGCACGGCATCGGCCAACTCGACGCCGGCCGCATCGCCGCCATCTGCGCCCAGGTCGCCGAACTCCGCGCCAAAGGCACCGAAGTCATCATCGTTAGTTCCGGCGCTGTCGGCCTCGGCATGGGCCGCCTTGGACTCTCGCGCAAACCAAAGGAAGTATCCAAGAAGCAAGCCTGCGCCGCCGTCGGCCAAAGCCTGCTCATGCAAACCTGGCAGCGCGGTTTCGAGCCCCACAGCCTCACCGTCGCTCAGGTTCTGCTCACCCGCGAAGATCTCCGCGAACGCGACCGCTGCCTCAGCGTCAAAGCCGTGCTCAACCAGCTCGTCGCCTACGGCACTATTCCGATCATTAACGAAAACGACACCGTCAGCGCGGCCGAGATCAACGCCATGCTGAAGTTCGGCGACAACGACACGCTCTCCGCGATGGTCGCCAGCCTCGTCGAAGCGCAGCACCTCGTCATCCTTTCGACCGCACCAGGCCTAATCGACATGAAAGGCACCGGAGAAATCGTACCTGTCGTCGAAAAAATCACGCCAGCGATCGAGGCCATGGCTGGCGGCACCACGAGCGAAACCGCGACCGGCGGCATGATTTCAAAAATCTCTGCGGCCAAACTCGCGACGAAGTCCGGCTGCGGCGTCTACATCGCCAGCGGCGCCGAGGACAAAGTCCTCCAGCGCATCTTTTCCGGCGTCGGACCCGGCACATTTTTCGTCCCTAGCGGCTTGCCCATGGAGGCCAAGAAGCTCTGGCTCGCCTATTTCCAGCGCCCCGCCGGCACGATCGCGGTCAACACCCGCGCCGTCCCCGTGCTCCGCGACGAAGGCCGCAGCCTCCTCGCCATCGGTGTAACCGGATCAAAAGGCGAATTTGCCTCTGGCGACGTGGTAAGCATCGCAGGCCCCGACGGCACCGTCTTCGCTCGTGGCAAAGTCGCTTTCGGAAGCGATGAGATCCCCGCCATCGCCGGCAAAAGCAGCGACCAACTCCGCCCGCTTTATCCTTCGCGCAAACACCTCGAAGTCGTCCACCGCAACGACCTCGTGTTGCTGTAGTCCGCGTCAATACAGTGCGTGGCGCTCACGCTACCAAAACTAACAGGTAGGGACAATGCTCCGCATTGTCCTCCGCTCTCTCCGAAAATCTGCGTTCCTCTGCGAAATCTGCAGATACCATTCCTTTCCCCTATTTTATCCCACTTGCCCTCCAGTCCTCAGATCGAAAACAAAACGTTTATAACCGAGGCTCGACCCACCGAAGTTAAGCAGCAGTCCTTTATTCAACCCCGACGCCTTAAGATAGTTGATAATTTGACCTTCTTCCGAACCAGAGAGCCGCGACAAAGCTTTGAGTTCGACGATCAGTTTTCCAAAGCAGAGGAAGTCAGCACGATATTCTGTGAGAAGAACCTTCTCTCGATAACGAATGGGGAGCGGATGCTCCCGAACATACGGGATACCTTGATGCACAAACTCATGCTCAAGCGCCTCCTGATAAACCTGCTCAAGAAACCCATACCCCAATTCGCGATGCACCGCCATCGCCGCCCCAATCACCGCATACGTTTGCGGGTCTCTCTTCCCGTCGTCGTTCATGGCTATATTCTTTGGTTATTCTGTTTCAGAAATCGATAAAAATCAGTGGATGCTTTTCCCGGAAAACAGAATGGTTGTCCGCAGATTTCACAGATGAACACAGATTAAGTACAAAGAGCCAAAATCTGCGTCCATCTGCGAAATCTGCGGATAAAACAGCCTCTGCCGTCTCAAGAATTCGCTATCGGCCAGACACCGCTTGCCGTTTCCTTATCAATCCCGTACGTCAGCCATTATGACTCCCCCGCGAATACTTGCCATAATTTTACTCCTGGCGTGTGGGTTCGTATTACGTGCCGCAGAACAACCGGAACAGGTTGAGACTCTTTTCATCGATGAAGCACGGCTGCGAGAGATACCGGCCGTCATCTACCCGGGCGCTGCGGGTAAAGATACGACCAAGCTCGCCGTAATCAGCGGCGGCTATGGCATGCCGCCAACTGCATATGGATTCATCGCCCGCAAGCTCGTTGATATGGGGTATCTGGTAGTGAGTGTTCAACATCAACTAACCACCGATGCCCCACTGGCGACCGCTGGCGATTTGCAGGTGTTGCGGCGACCAGTATGGGAACGCGGCGTGGTGAATCTGCGTTATGTGCTCACTACCCTGAAGCGCGATTATCCCAAAATCGTCCCAAGCCGAACCATTCTCATTGGTCATTCCAACGGCGGCGACATCTCCGCATTATTCGCAACTTTATACCCGATAGAAGTCGCAGCCGTCATTACGCTCGATCATCGTCGCATGCCGATTCCTCGTGCGAGACAACCTCGCTTCATGTCGCTCCGCGCCGATGAATTCCCCGCCGATCCTGGTATCCTGCCAAATCCGGAAGAAGCGAAGACGCTCGGGATTTCAATCATCCAGCTCAAAAATGCAAAACACGGCGAACTAAACGACGAAGGTAGCAAAGAATTAAAAGAACGAGTCATCAGTTTTATTTTTGGATTTCTCGACGAACTAACGCCTGTAACCAATTAAAGGCTTCCTGAATACGGAGATTATTTAGGAACAATTTTTCATCCGCAGATTACGCAGATAGGCACAGATTAAATACAAAGCCTAAAAACCTGCGTCCATCTGCGTAATCTGCGGATAAACTTCCGCCTAACGCCTCGACAATTCTACACGAGACATGCTCTCCTTCATAAGTCCACGAACCATGAAGCATCTCTCATTTTTACTTATACTCGCCTTCGTTTTATGCGGGCGCCTGACAGCCGATTCTACTGCGTACAATGGCAAGCTCACGATCAGCGCCGTTGGTGGAAACTTTGGTGTCGTGCATATACATGACTGGAGTTCAGGAAAAATTCCGGCCCTGTTCAACGACCTCGCCAATCACGAAGCATTCTTGGGCGAGGCCAACGACTTCTCCTTTATCCAGTTGTTCGATGCCAACCAGAAAAGCGTTTTCCTGAAACCTTCGCCAGCACTAACCGTTATCTGGATATCGCCCGATTCGAAATTCATCGTGGGGCTTTCCAGTATCATGCGGAACAACCCGTATCAGCTCATGATCTGGCGCATCGACGGCACGCTCGTTTACAAAAAACACATTTCCGCCTCCGTCGCCAAAATCAGTCCCCAAGACCTCGAAGAATTTTATCAGAAGTATCCAGCTGCGAGGGCGATCTTCAGGGATCGTTACATGCTTCGTGGCCGTGTTGGCTATCTCGATTACGGGAATCTCGGCGCGTCCAATTCCTTGGGCGATGATGCGTGGAACGATCTCTATGCCCGAGACGTCCCGAATCCTTACTCTGACGATTTCTCAAGTTCCGTAAAAGATCGCATCACTTGGTTCGACGAGAAAGAGCCTGATTTAGCGATCACCGAAACCCCGAATACGATCAAGCTCTCCCTCCGTTCTCCTTCAGGCAAACTGGTTCAGATAGCTTTCCCGAAGAAGTAAAGCCCCCGGACCAAGCTCCGGTGCATTTCATAAAACTGCAGGAGGAAGTTGATCTCGCAATTTGCTTTGAAGATGGAGGGTCGAAGCCCTCGTCGGCCATGCGCGGTGAGGGCACCGCGCCTCCATCCAAGCCGGAGCCGTTCGAAGCTGCTCACGGTCCGCAACAAGCTTCGAGGCGCGAAATAGAAACGCGGCTGCCTCAATGTCCGCGCCCAACGATTTTGAATGGTTTCGGTTTTTGCTTCGGGCCGTGATGCGGTTTTGATCCGCAGGCTTGCGGCTTGGTCTGGTCGTTGTAGGTCACGCCGGGGGTGAGTACGGTTTTATTTTTACCTCCGTCGAGTAGTTTTGCCGCAAACTCTTCTAGCCCGAGTTTATAGAGCGAGGCGCGCAATGCGCCCTTCATCTCGGGCTTGTACCAGAAAAAGAAACTGCGCTGTTCCTGTTTCTCCTCTGGCGTGTGTGCACAGGGCACGGGCTTGCCGTCGTAGGGATGCACACCGGTCGCATAGATCTCAGTCGCGACGGTCATCGGTGTAGGCGTGAAGTCCTGCACTTGCTCCAGCTTGAAACCAAGGTCCTTCGTCTGCACGGCGAGATCGGCCATATCCTTCGGCGCGGAGCCGGGATGCGAGCTGATGAAATACGGAATCATCTGCAGCTGCTCTTTGCCGAACTTCTTCTTAGCGGCATCGAATTTGTCTTTGAATTTGCGGAAGAGCTTGAACGACGGCTTGCGCATCACGTGCAACACATCGTCGGAAGTGTGCTCGGGTGCAACCTTGAGACGGCCGGAGACGTGGTGTTGCACGAGTTCGTCGATGAAGCGCTCGTGGCTCTTCGCAGCTTCGGGAGATTTTTTCTCGTGGAGAAAAAGATCGTAGCGCAGCCCGCTCGTCACGAACGCGTGTTTCACGCCGGGCGTTTCGCGCACAGATTTGTAGATATCGAGTAGTGCGTTGTGGTCGGTGTCGAGGTTCGGGCACATCTGCGGCCACATGCAGCTCGGACGAATGCATTCGTCGCAAATCCACTGTTCCTTGCCCTTCATGCGATACATATTGGCGGAAGGGCCGCCGAGATCGGTGATGGTGCCGTGAAAATCCGGCATGGCCTTCACCGACTCGACTTCGCGCAGGATGCTTTCCTTGCTGCGACTCGCGACAAACTTTCCTTGATGCGCGGAGATCGTGCAAAAGCTGCAACCGCCGAAACAACCGCGATGCATGTTAATCGAGTGCTTGATCATCTCATACGCGGGAATCGGGCCGCGCTTGCGGTAGCGCGGATGCGGCAGGCGCGTGAACGGCAGGTCGAAGCTGCGATCGATTTGTTCCTCGCTCATGGTTGGGAACGGCGGATTGATCACGAGCATGCGGTCGCCGGTGAGCTGCAGCAGGCGGCGCGCTTTCACGCGGTTCGACTCGGTCTCGATCTGTTTGAAATTGGTCGCGTAGAGCGCGCGGTCGTGCAGGCACTCGTCATGCGAGTGGAGGATGTGGTCGTCCCAGTTGGCGTTTTTCGGGACGGGCGCGCCAGGCGGAAGCAGCACCGCAGTTTGCGCGATGGTCTTGAGCGAGGAAAACGGCACGCCGCGCTTGAGCAGTCGGAGCATTTCCACGAGGGGAAGTTCGCCCATACCGTAAACGAGAATGTCCGCGCCGCTCTCGGCGAGGATGGACGGTTTCAGCGTGTCCGACCAATAATCGTAATGCGTCACGCGGCGCAGACTCGCCTCAATGCCGCCAACCATAACCGGTACATAGGGGTAAAGTTGTTTGAGGATTTTCGTGTACGTCGTAACCGCGTAGTCGGGCCGGAAACCAATCGCGCCCTCGGGCGTATAGGCGTCCTCGGAGCGCGGTTTGCGCGCGGCCGTGTAGCGGTTGATCATCGAATCCATGCAGCCCGCAGTGACGCCGAAAAAGAGCCGAGGCGCGCCGAGCTTTTTGAAATCGCGCAGATCGTCGCGCCAGTTGGGTTGAGGGAGAATGGCCACGCGAAAACCTTCGCGTTCAATCATGCGACCGACGACGGCAGTGCCAAACGACGGATGATCCACGTAAGCGTCGCCCGAGATGAGGATGACATCGACCTGATCCCAGCCGCGGGCGTCGAGTTCGTCGCGCGAGATGGGTAGCCAGCGGGACGCGTCCCAAAGCGGATCGCGAGCGGGCTTGGCGGCGGAAGCAGAAACAGAGTTGGCGGGTTGCGTTGTCAGGCCGCGCACCCTCGCCCAACGTCGCCGCCGGTGCAAGCGCGAGGTGAACGCGATCACGACCGGCAAAGCGCGTAAAAAATGCATTCTGCGCCAGTGACACCACTTTGCCCTTTCCACGTGTGATAAGTTACTGCTGATTTTTCACCATGTCATCCAACGTCGAAAACGTCGTCATCGTCGGCACCGGTTGCGCGGGCCTCACCGCCGCAGTTTACACGGGTCGCGCCAATCTTTCCCCGCTCGTCATTGAGGGAAACCTGCCCGGCGGGCAGCTCACCACCACTTCGGAAGTGGAAAACTTTCCCGGCTTTCCCGAAGGCGTCGACGGCTTTCTGCTGACGGACAACATTCGTAAGCAGGCCACAAAGTTCAACGCCCGCTTCCAGCAGTCGATGATCAAGTCGGTGGATTTTTCTTCGCAGCCGCTGAAGCTCATCACGAGCGAAGGCGAGATCCTCACCAAGGCCGTGATCATCGCGACGGGTGCCTCGCCGCGCATGACCGGCGTCCCCGGCGAAAAAGAACTCTACGGCGGCAAGGGAGTGACGACTTGCGCGACATGCGACGGCGCATTTTACCGCAAGATGGAGGTTGCGGTAATCGGCGGCGGCGACAGCGCGGCCGAAGAAGCGCTCTTCCTCACGCGCTTCGCGAGCAAAGTTTATTTCGTACACCGTCGTGACACACTACGCGCCTCGAAGATCATGGCTGATCGCGCCACAACCCATCCCAAGATCCAAATGGTCTGGGACAGCGCGCCAACTGAAGTACTCGGCGTGCAAGAAAACGCCGTCACCGGCCTCAAGATCAAGAACGTCAAGACCGGCGCGGAGTCGGTCCTGCCGGTGAAAGGCATTTTCGTCGCCATCGGTCATCAGCCCAACACGAGTGCGTTTGCGAGCGCGGTCGAAGTGGACGAAGCCGGTTATTTCAAGCCCGTCAACGGCTCGCAGGTCCGCACGAAAACTCCCGGCGTATACGTCGCGGGTGATTGCTCTGATCACGTTTACCGTCAGGCCATCACGGCCGCCGGAATGGGCTGTCAGGCTGCGATCGAAGTCGAACGCTGGCTCGCCGAATACGGCGGCTGAACAGAAACATAATTATTCTCAAAGCAAAAGCGGACTCAACGGTCCGCCTTTTTCGTGCGCTCTCACGAACAGCCGGCGCAGTATCCAGGAATCCAATTCAGTTTTGAGCTGACGCCCGCCCGGCTAGACCCCATGCTCTCCGACCGGAATGTCCACCCTGCAATCCGACTACGTTTCCCGCATCGACGAGTTATTGCGCGAACTCGGCATTCCCTCCAATTACGCAGAACTGCGCGAACTCTCTATCCAGCCCGAGCCTGAAGTAACCGAACTTGTTTCCATCGGCAACAACCCGGAAGGCAACGCCTGTCAACTGACTCGACCGGCCGCCCGAGCCTGGCACAGCATGTATGCCGCCGCCCGCAACCTGGAGATCGAGCTGCTCCCCTTGTCCGGCTTTCGCAGTGTGGAACGTCAGGCCAAAATCATCCGCGGCAAACTCGATCTGGGCGAAAAAATCACCGATATCCTCCACTCCATCGCGGCACCCGGCTACAGCGAACACCACACTGGTTGCGCCATCGACATCGGAAGCAACGAAGGACCGCCGCTTGAAGAGGCCTTTGCAGACACCCGAGCCTTCGCCTGGCTTATTAGGCATGGCGAAGAGTTCGGTTTTAAACTCTCCTTCCCCAAACACAACCCCCACGGCATCGTCTACGAACCCTGGCACTGGTGCTGGCACAAGTGAGTGTCGCAAATAAGAAGAGCCAATAGCGCGAACATCGCCGACCGCAAAGCCTAGGGAGTTACTGGTCACAACCATAACGATGCACTTGTAACAGAACCTTCCGCGTGGCGCATGATGCAGAAGGTGGAGCCCGATGTCCTCATTGGACTTGATCGGAGCTGCTACCGAACCAGCCCGTTAGGGACAACGGGCTCCACCCTCTATTACCTTGCTACAACTCAGGGTGCCCCAGAAAAGGCAGTTCAGGGTAGCGCAGATTTAGAAATATTGAAGCCCGCTGGATGACGGTTAAGCAGGGACGCCTCGCCCTGCCCCATAGCCATTATAAAGCTGGACGTTTTTATTAGAGACTCAGGAGCACGGGAACGAATCGGTTTTGCACAGGAGTACAGACGTGCCTGCGCCAATTCATCCATGGCGCCCCAAGGACTTACGGCTATTGCATCACTTACTCCACCACGGATGCACCTAATAGTTAATACTTTAGGCACTACACACAACACTCCCTAAGCCTTTAGAATACTGAATCAGCACCAAGTTCAGCCGCGCTAATACCTGAGACTTAGTCCCAATATTGGTTAGAACTATTCTAATTCTCAGTCCAAGTTTAGAACAATTCCAATTCGCATCCACTCCGCAGCATGATCGCACAAGCCACCAACTCCTCCGAAGGCCTCGCGCAAAAGCTCTCCGACAGTGGGCTTCGTGCGACTCCACAGCGCGAGTTGGTTTACCGCTCGCTCCTACAGCAGCGCGACCATCCCACCGCCGAGGAAGTTTTCGCCCGCGTCAAAACCGAGATGCCCACCATCTCGCTCGCCACCGTTTACAACTGCCTCGAAACCCTCGTGCAGTGTCGGCTCATCCGCCAGGTCAACCACGAGCGCAGTTCCACTCGCTATTGCCCGAACCTGCGCCCGCACGCCCATTTTCACGACGAACAGACTGGCGAAATTCACGACGTAGACCTGCCCGCGCCCTTTCTTGATCAGCTCAAATCCATGCTCCCGACAAATTTTCACGCCTCCGCAGTCGAGATCACCTTCCTCGGCAAATCCGAGAAAAACTCTTGAGCCTAACTGGCATCCTTTCCGCTAAACCACGCTCTATCACTTTCGCCCTACCACTTATTAATCAAATGCACTCGCTCGAAATCAAAGACCTCCACGTCTCCATCGGTGACAAAGAAATCGTCAAGGGCCTGACCCTCACGATCAAAACTGGCGAGGTTCACGCCATCATGGGGCCAAACGGCACCGGCAAATCCACTCTCTCCAAAGCCATCGCCGGCCATCCCGACTACACCATCACCAGCGGCGACGTGCTCATCGACGGCAAATCCATCCTTGAAATGGAGCCCGACGAACGCGCCCGCGCCGGCGTCTTTCTCGCCTTCCAATACCCGAGCGAAATCCCCGGCGTCACCATCGCCAACTTCCTTCGCGCCGCCCAGCAGGCCCGCCTCGCCGAAGGTGAGGAACTAGACGCCACCGCCTATTACAAAAAGCTCTACAGCAAAATGGATATGCTGAAGATCGACCGGAAATTCACTTCCCGTGCGGTCAACGAAGGCTTTTCCGGCGGCGAAAAGAAGCGCTGCGAAATTCTTCAGATGGCCATGCTCGAACCCATCTTTTCGCTGATGGACGAAACCGATTCCGGCCTCGACATCGACGCCCTCCGAATCGTCGCCGACGGCGTCAACGCCCAGCGCGGTGAAAAACTCGGCGTTCTCCTCATCACTCACTATCAGCGCCTCCTCGATTACATCGTGCCCGACTATGTCCACGTCATGTGGGACGGACGCATCGTCAAAAGCGGCGACAAATCCCTCGCCCTCGATCTCGAGGCCCGCGGCTACGACTGGGTCAAACAGGAACTGGCCGCCAAAGCCTAACCAGGAACCACCACCATGAAACCACTTTCCGATCCGGAAACACTCGCGCCCGCCGAAGAGGCCGCCGTCGAGAATCCCTCCGTCGGCATCGACCAGACCGCCGGCAATTTCACCTACGACGTCAAATACGAATTCGACGCCGGCACCGGCCTCAATGAAAACACCGTCCGCTACATCAGCTCGGTGAAGAAAGAGGCTCAGTGGATCCTCGATTTCCGCCTCAAAGCGCTGAAAACTTTCGAGTCCATGCCGCTGCCCACGCACTGGGCGACGAAGGATCTTGAGAATATCGATTTCAACAAGATCCGTTACTACCTCTCGCAGGGCCAAAAGCCGAAACGCACCTGGGAAGAGGTTCCCGACGACATCAAGAACACCTTCGAGCGCCTTGGCATTCCCGAGCAGGAACGCAAGTTTCTCGCCGGCGTCGAAGCCCAGTTCGACTCCGAAGCCGCGTATTCAAATATCAAGGACATCGTCGCCAAACAGGGCGTCATCTTCTGTAATTCCACCGAGGCCCTTCGCGAACACCCCGAGCTCTTCCGCAAATGGTTCGGCAAAGTCATCCCAACCGCCGACAACAAATTCTCCGCGCTCAACAGCGCCGTGTTCTCCGGTGGTTCCTTCATCTACGTGCCGCCCGGCGTAAAGGTTGCCCAGCCGCTCCAGGCCTACTTCCGCATCAACGCCGAAAACTTCGGCCAGTTCGAGCGCACCCTCATCATCGTCGATGAAGGTGCCGAGGTCACCTACATGGAAGGCTGTACCGCGCCGAAGTTCTCCACCTCCACGCTGCACAGCGCGGTCGTCGAACTCGTCGCCATGAAAGGCGCCAAAATCCAGTACATCACCGTTCAGAACTGGGCTTCCAACGTCTACAATCTCGTCACCAAGCGCGGCCTCGCCCACGAGGAAGCCGAGATCAAGTGGATCGATTGCAACCTCGGTTCTCGTCTCACGATGAAGTATCCGGGCGTCATTCTCAAAGGCCGCAAGGCCCGCGGCGAAGTCATCTCCATCGCCCTAGCCAACGACGGCCAACACCAGGACACAGGGGCAAAAATGGTCCACGCCGCCGACGAAACGACTTCGACCATCGTCTCGAAATCCATCTCCGTCGGCCAGGGCCGCGCGACGTACCGCGGTGTCGTCCACATCCCGAAACACTTGAAAGGTTGCAAGAACAACACCGAGTGCGACGCGCTGCTGATCAACACCAACAGCCGCACCGACACCTACCCTGCCATCACCGTCCGCGGTGATCAGCACGCCGTGCAACACGAAGCCAGCGTCTCAAAGGTCAGCGAAGAGCAGATCTTCTACATGCAACAGCGCGGCCTCACCGAAGGTCAGGCGATGAGCCTTTCCGTAAACGGTTTCATCAACGACCTCGCGCGCCAGTTCCCGATGGAATACTCGGTCGAACTCAAGCGCCTCATCGATCTCGAAATGGAAGGCTCCGTGGGCTAACCCAAATCTTTATTCTTTCTCTTTATCTTTCCTCTTTCTCCTCTGGAGAGCTGACGAAAGAGAACGAGAAAGAGAACGAAGAAAGAATATAAAAATGTCTTCATCCACTCTTCCCGCCACCAAATCCATCATCGGCGCCTTCACCGCTGAGGCCTTTGCCGAACACCTTGCCACCCATAAAAGCGCGCCTGCTTGGTGGCTCGACCGCAAACGCGTCGCCTACGCGAAGTTTGCCGCACTCCCGATGCCCTCGCGCACCGACGAGTCCTGGCGCTTCAGCAACATCGGCACGCTCACGCTCGATGGTTTCGCACCGACACCGGTTTCGGATCTCAAATCCGAAATCCCAAAACCCTTCGGCCTCCCGGCACTCACCTTCTTCAACAATCTGCTGATCAGCGACCGGTCTGCAAAAGCCGGGCTCACGGCCAAAGGCGTAATCGTTACGACGCTCGCTGAAGCCACAACGCAACACGCCGATCTCCTGAAGGCGCACTTCATGGCCCAGCCGCAAAAGCTCGGCTCAGAAAAGTTCGCCTCGCTCCACACCGCCTTCGTCGCCGACGGCGCGTTCATCTACATACCCAAGGGCATCGAGCTAGCCGAACCGATCATTATCACCCACGTCGCCACTGGCGCAGGCACCGCCGTTTTCCCGCACACGCTCGTCATCGCGGAAGAAAACTCCAAGGTAACCGTCGTCGACCACTTCGTCTCGGCCGACGCCTCAGCGCATTTCGCGTGCGGCGCCAATGATCTCTACGCCGCTCACGGTGCGCAACTCACCTACGTCGCCGCCCAGGCGTGGAGCAAAGACACGCTCTCCTTTCAATTCAACTCGACCGTCGTCCGCCGCGACGCCCGCGTACAATCGCTCAACATTCACCTCGGTGCTCGCCAGGCCCGCCACGAGTCACTCTCGCAGCTCCAGGCTCCCGGCGCGTTTTCCGAGATGCTCGCACTCACTGTCGCGACGGGCACGCAGGAGTTCGATCAGCGCACGCTCCAGATTCATCAGGCGGCAAACACGAAATCCGATCTACTCTATAAAAACGCGCTCAACGACTCGTCGAAGACCAACTTCTCCGGCCTGATCATCGTCGATCCCGACGCGCAGAAAACCGACGCCTACCAGAGCAACCGCAACCTCATGCTCAGCGAGGATGCCGAGGTCAACTCGCTCCCAGGCCTTGAGATTCAGGCCAACGACGTGCGTTGTACCCACGGATCCACTACATCGCGCGTCGACCCCGAACAGCTCTATTACTTGCAGTCACGCGGCATTCACCCGAAGACCGCGCACCAGCTGCTCGTCTTCGGCTTCTTCGAAGAGGTCCTCAACCGCCTTGAAAATGAGCCGCTGCATGACGCTCTTCGCGGCTTGATCCAGTCCAAGCTCGGCCAGTAAATAAAGTCCCGCACCCTGCCGAACCCATGAGCACCACCAAGGAACGCATCCTCTCCCGCGAAGTCGCCGCTGTCGCGATACCTGCGGGCAACACGATCATCATCCCCTCCGGCGCACGCGTCTTCATCACGCAGACCCTCGGCGGCAGCTACACCGTCATGACCGACTCCAGCCTCGTTCGCATCGACGGCAAAGACGCCGATGCGCTCGGGGAAACCGTCACGGATTCCACGGTGCAAACATCGACCCTCGCCGACGGCGCGCCCGATCCCGCCGCTGTCTGGGACCAACTCAAGAAAGTTTACGACCCAGAAATCCCGGTCAACATCGTGGATCTCGGCCTCGTTTACTCGATGGATGTTTCAAAAATCGAGAGCGGTGAAGGCCATCGGGTTGACGTCGCCATGACATTGACCGCTCCCGGCTGCGGCATGGGCCCGGCGATCGCCGAAGATGCGAAGAATAAAATTCTCCTCGTGCCTGGCGTATCCACTGCGGAAGTACGCATCACCTGGGAACCAGCCTGGAACCAGCAGATGATTTCCGAAGAAGGCAAAATGCAGCTCGGTCTGATCTAATTTACGCTAAGCCGGAACGATTCTATTGAGGGTGGAGCCCGTTGTCCCTAACGGGCTGGTTCGGTAGCGGCCTCGCTCATGCCCGATTAGACATCAGGTTCCACCTGCTGCACACCGCTCCATGCTGGAGGTCGTGCTTCAACTGTATCGATATGGGCTAGGCCGCTGCATTAAGCAGCGACTGCCTCGACCAGATTACGGACCTGGCCGATGCGTATCCGTAGCTCGACTACGAAGCGCGCCAGCTGTTCCGGTCGGAGCCGCAGCGGCAGGAGCACGACAGCCTCGGGCAGCGGCGGCACTTCGCGCTCATCGTCCATGCAGACTACGGTGCGCAACCATTTAGCCGCTGAGAGAACGCACGCCATTCGAGAATGGCCCGCAGAGCTATAGGGAGAATTTTGCCAGCGCAGCGGCTCCACTAAATTCGCCGGCAGACCCCAACGCCGCAGCAATGCAGCGCCGACTTCCGCCTGAGTGCAGCCCAAGAGCGCGCGTTCACTTTCAGCAAAATCACAGGGCACGGCACGCGGCATGAACGAGATCGATGGCGCGTTGTGCATGACCCATTCGTCGATGGCGACGATGCCAGCACTATGCAGCAAACCCACCGTATAGGCGGTGCTAGTATCTTCTCCCGCATGCGACGCCAACAGCTCTGCCGCAAGCGCGCAGGAAATCGACCAGCGCCATAACTCTTCCGCATCCAGGTCGTACAAACTCACCGGACGGCTAAACACCTGCGCTTTGGCCACCTTGCCAACCATCGCTGCGATCCAGTTAAAACCCACCTGGTTAATAGCGTCTTCAAGACTGAGACAATGCAGGCCACGAACTGCGGCGAGTTGGTTCCCCGCCTGCAAAACACGGGCCGTCAAACCTGGATCAAGCCGCAACATCCCACTGAGTTCCTGCAGCGATATTTTTTCCTCACGCAACAGGCTGCACAACCGGGGCAGCACATTCGGCGCGGACGGCAAATGCGGAATCACCGCAGCGACCTCCTCCGGCGAAGGACGCACCGATAATTCGAAGTTGAGTACCGCTGGACGCATGGTTGTTATATCGACCTTCTGGGGTGTTTTCTGATGAAAAACTGAGGTCTTCGCACCCAAACTTGAAAAATCGACTGGCAAAACATTCTACGACACACACGTTACGCCATTATGCCGACATCACATTTACAGCCCAACACAGCTCGCCCTACACCCCGCTTCGATGACGACGAGGACGAGGAAAAGGAATGCCAGCATGAGTCGAAAAACACCGGGCCGATCTCGGCCTTGATTCAGAAGAAATTCCTCCAGGCGCGGAAAATATTTCTCTGGGGAGCGGTTACGGACGAAACCGCCAAAGACATCACCGAGAAACTGCTCTATCTCGAAGCCAATGCGCCCGGCAAAGAAATCTTTTTCTACATCAACACACCGGGCGGCTCCATCACCGCTGGCATGGCAGTGTATGATACGATGAAACTCATCACGTCCCCCATCACGGTGATTGTCACCGGCATGGCGGCATCGATGGGTTCGATCCTGCTGAGCGGCGCGCCCAAAGGCCGACGCCTACTTTATCCGCACTCGCGCGTGCTTATCCACCAGCCTCTCATTTCCGGTCGCATGGTCGGCCCCGCCACCGACATCAATATTCAGGCTAAGGAAATGGAAAAAATCCGCGCCGAGCTAAACCAGATTCTTGCCGATGCCTCGGGCCAGCCGCTCGAACGCATCAACCGCGACACCGACCGCGACTTCTACCTAAACGCAGAGGAAGCGATCGCCTACGGCCTCGCCGATAAAATCGTGGATAAAGTCTAAGCGCCACCATTGCCCTTTCACAAAGCCCGCCACACTAAGGCGGGCTTTTTTGTGCCCATCCAAGCCACATGCTTTAGGAGCATCTACCGGTTTTGGCTTTAATATACCGGGAGGGTAAATTGCGCCATCGTCTCTGATCGCACCGGCGACAACGCCCTGTTTTGAGACCCAAATGTAACCCGATTTGGCTCGAATCAAATCAGACTCAGTTTATCTCATCTGCATGCGCAGATTACTCACTTTACTTCTCGTTCTCGGTGCCACGCTGCTCATTTCCAAGCCAGCCTTGGCGTGGGATTATGACGGCCACCGCACTGTCAACCAACTCGCACTGGCCTCATTGCCGCCCGACTTCCCCCGCTTCGTTCTCACCCCCGAAGCGCGCGAACGCATCGCCTTTCTTTCAGGCGAACCAGACCGTTGGCGTAATACACCAGAGATGGCCCTGCGCCACCTCAACCCGCCTGATCACTTCATCGATTTGGAGCATCTCGAAGAAGCCGGCATCACACTCGCCCAACTCAACGAATTCAGGTACGCGTTCACCGTGCAACTGGCCGCAGCGCGAGCGGCCCACCCCGAGCATTTCCCGGCAGTCGACCCGGAAAAAAACAAAGACCACACGCGCGAGTTGATTGGCTTCCTGCCGTGGTCGATCACCGAAACCTACGCCAAACTGAAGTCGCAGTTCTCCTACCTCAAAGCGTTCGAGGAACACGGCACACCAGAAGAAATCGCCAACGCTCAAGCCAACATCATCTACGTCATGGGCGTGATGGGGCACTATGTGGCTGACGCAGCACAACCTCTCCACATCACCAAGCATTACAACGGATGGGTCGGCGAAAACCCGAAGGGCTATACCACCGCGCGGACGTTTCACGCCTGGATCGATAGCGGCTTTCTCATAAAAACCGGGGGCATCTCCACCACCGCTCTAAGTACGCGCATCAAACCGGCCGCGTTTTTTCCAGCCCCGCAAGTTACGAACGGACGCAGTCCCATGTTCGTCACGGTGCTTGATTATCTTGTCGCCCAGCAGTCGAAAATCGAGCCGCTCTACGAACTGGAGAAGGCCGGCAAGCTCAAGGCCGAGAGCACACAGACAACCGAAGGCCGAACCTTTCTAGAGGAACAAATCCTCACCGCAGGCCATATGCTCGGCAGCTTTTGGATGACCGCCTGGAAGGAAGCACCGGCCGACACATACCTCCTTTCACAACTCGTCCAACGCAAGGCGGCTCTCAGCACTCAGCCGACCGCCAAACCTTAATTGGCTTTCTTCGACTCCGAAGCTCGAAGAGCCGACAGCGTGGAGGCATAAGAGCGTATACCACTCGCAATCGACTCCGCGATTTTCTGCCGGTATTCGTGCGTCGCGATTTTACTCGCCTCAGTATCGCTGGAAAGAAAACCAGCCTCGACCAGAACGCCCGGGCAATTCAGGCCGCGCAGCACACCGAAATGGGCGATTTTTTTTCCGCGATCAAAAGTCTTTAGCGTACCAAGCATTTCTCGATGTAACGCATATGCTGCCACTGAACACCAGTGGTCATGCTTGTTTACTGGCGCTGGATCGTTTTCGGTGTCGTCGACCTTCGAGCCCCACGCATCGGTCGAACGAACACCGGCGGGAGCAAACGTGAAGACCTCGACCCCGTTAGTTTTTCTATCGCGCGGGAGTGAGTTGAAATGAAGGCTAATGAACAGGTCGGCCCCATAGGTATTGGCGGTAGCAGCGCGTATCGGTAACTCGACCCGAGTATCGGTTTCACGGGTGAAAACGACTTTGTAGCCCTCGGCACGCAGTATCCGGCCAAGACGGACAGCGACATCAAGTGTCAGAACTTTTTCCCTGAGGCCAAGGCGCACATTCTGCGTACCGTTGTCGACCCCTCCGTGCCCCGGATCGATGGCGATCACGCGAAGATCGGGCACTGCGGGTTGTAAGTAACCCGGGCGAAGAACAGGGCCAAGCAACCGCTCCGCATCAACCTTGCTGAGATAGGCAACGCGCTTCTGAAGGCGACAAGGCTCGCCGAGCAAAATCCGCAGACCATTGAGATCGGCCTCGCGCGAATTCACATTGAGTTCGAGCCTCCAGCGCTCGTTTTTGAGAATCAGTTGTTCGTCTTTCTTCAGCCAAGTGGCGTGAAATCCACAGCGACGCTGCAGATCGGAGATCGGCACATAGTTCACTCCCTCAATCTTGAGATTGGCAGCACCTGCCCGAGTAGGCGGCAGACGCAACGGAGTGGAATGCGCCGACTGCCCAAAAGACGACGACGCGAAACCGATCAATATAACACACCCAAGAATTCGCTTCGCGATATTGAGCACGCGGATCGGTTCGTTATTTAGGCCGGTCGTAAGACTGCCGTGCTCAATGCGAGAACTGCGATCACTCTGCGTTATCCTCGCCCATGTCCTGATTCTCTTCGCGGACATGCAGCTTCGGCTTGCGCTTGTTGATCGGCAACGGCGTAAGCATGACGTTGATCTGCTTGCCGAGGAGCTTTGGTTCGTTATCGGGATGCCCCATATTTTCAAGCCCAGCCAGCGCTTTCTGGATCACACCAAAACCGATTTCCGTGTGTGCCATTTCGCGACCACGGAACTTGAGACGAAGCTTAACTTTGTTGCCATGATCGAGGAATTCCTCGGCGTGGCGCAGCTTGGTCAGAAAATCGCCATCTGCGATGCGGGCGCTGAACTCGATCTCCTTGATCTTGCTCGCGGTCGCCTTCACGTGGGAATGCTTCTTCTGCTCTTCGTACACGTACTTGCCGAAATCCATGATACGGCAAACCGGAGGCTGCGCGTTCGGTGCCACCTCGACCAGATCGAGGCCGTATTGCACTGCGAGTTGCAGCGCTTTATCCGTGGCTAGAATTCCGAGCTGCGTGCCCTCGGGGCTGATCACGCGGATCTGCGGAACCTTGATGCGATGATTGCGACGTATGTTCGCGAAAGGGTCGTTGTTAACACGACGCTGATACTGACCGGGGCGGGATGCACCACCGGAGGAAGGAAACGAATTAGCCATCAATAATTAGGTTGCTGAGGTTCGGTCGCCAAACTTTTCACCGGGAAGACGCTGGCTGACAACACCTATTTCGCGCTGTTTCAGCCCAATTACCAAAATGCAACATAAGCTGACGCGAGGGCAGGCTCATACACTGAAGCTTTCGCCACAGGAACAGCTCGCCTTGGCGTTTGGGTTGGAAAACTTAAAACCGCCGCCCACCATGCGGTTGGAATAGTCTAACTGCGTGCCCTTCAAGTACAACGCGGTCTTCGGATCGACCAGCGTCGTTATCCCCGCCGTGCGCACAAGGATATCGCCGCGCTTAGGATCGGCCGTGAAACGCAGCTTATAACTCAGGCCGTTGCAGCCGCCGCCAGTAATCGCGACCCGCAAAAAACCACCCTGCCGCTCACGTTCAATCAGTGTGCGCACCTTGTCCCCTGCCGCAGCAGTAAGTCGCAGGAGATTCTCGTTACCCTCGCGCACCCCATCAAGAACGGGCGCAGATTCGTTGGCGGGAGCTGTTGGTTTTACTTCGGTCAGTGACATCGCACGCACTATCACCCGGAACGCAGTTTTATCAAGCGACGCGCCACAGTCACGGCGTTGGCGAAACTTCGCGCACTGGCGACGCCCTTACCTGCGATGCCAAACGCCGTCCCATGATCAGGACTCGTGCGCACGTGGCGCAGCCCAAGCGTGACATTCACCGCTTCGTCAAAATCGATCGTCTTGAGCGGAGCGAGTCCTTGATCGTGATAGAGCGCTACAATCACATCGAATTCGCCTTTCAACGACCGGCCAAAAATCGTATCCGATGGCTCACTACGCGAAAGCCCCGCGTAGGTTTTGCGTAATCCATCCAGCGCCGGATCGAGAATATCGCGCTCTTCCGTGCCAAGCATACCGCCTTCGCCGGCGTGCGGATTCAACCCACAGACTCCGATACGCGGCGTCGCGACGCCTTCCGCTCGGGCCAGTTCGTCGGCGGCACGGACGGCGCGGGCGATATTTACCTCTGTCAATTGACTCGGCACTTCGCGCAGCGGGATATGCCAGGTCAGGAGAACCACGCGCAAGCGTCCGCCGCAAAAGGCCATGGTGGGCTCGCCACCCCAGCGGTCGGCGAAAAACTCCGTTTGTCCCGGGAAAACATAGCCAGCTTTCTGCAACCAGCTTTTACTCACCGGTCCGGTGACCACGCCGGAAAACTCTCCGCTCAATGTACCCGCGGCGGCGCGTTCCATCGCCGCGAGCGCAGCACGTGCGCCGTCGATCGAGGGAGCTCCTGGTACAGCAATGAAGTTATCATCGCCCGCTGGAATCGGCTGCGCCCCGTAGAGCGAGATTTTACCGATCCAGCTCGCAGGTCCAATCACGGCAACGCTGGACGCTTCGGCTGAATGCTCCGCCAGCCAGGTTGCGATAATCTCAGGACCGACCCCGGACGGATCGCCACAGGTCAGCGCCAGCCTACTCATCGCCGCCTTCCTCACCCGCTGAAGCCCGACGCGCCCGTGCAAAGCTGCGTTTTCCACTCTGGAAAAAGCCGAGAAAGTTTTTTGCCTCGGCTGACGGAAAATCGCCCGAGGCGAGCGCGTCGGCTGCAACGGTGCGGATATTGCCCGACGTGAAATACACGGCATGGAACGCACGCTTGAGCTCCACGATGGCCTCTCGGCTCACACCGCGACGTTTCAAGCCGATCACGTTCAGACCAATAATTTCGTCGCGCCCTGCAGCCATCACATACGGCGGAATATCGCGCGAAACCGAGGCGTTGCCACTGAGCATCACGCCTTCGCCGATGCGGCAAAATTGATGAATGCCCACGCCGCCACCGAGAAAGGTGTAATCGCCAATCGAAACATGGCCGGCCAGCATGACGTTGTTGGCAATCACAACGTTTTTCCCCACCACGCAATCGTGCGCAACGTGAGCATTGGCCATGAGAAAGCAGTTCACGCCGATTTCAGTGAAACATCCCGTTTTGGTCGAGCGGTTGATCGTGACGTGTTCCCGAATCGTAGTGTCGCAACCAATACGCACGCCTGATTCGGTCAATCGATCAAAGCGCAAATCCTGCGGATCTCCGCCGACCACCGCATATGGATGTACGCTCACGCGATCGCCCAAAATCGTGTGTCGGCGGATGATTGCACCTGCATGCAGGTCGCAGTCGGAGCCGAGTTGGGCCTCGTGTTCGATAATGGCAGAGGGATGGATGATGGTGGCCACGGTGGCTTTGAGACGATAGACGTTGGATCTGGTTCCAAAAACTAGCGGCGCGACGACGACCCGGTCGGCAAATCGAGTTGGGCGTCCTTCAGCAAATCGTAATTTTTCAAGATGCGCATGACGTGCAGCGTATCACTCTTGGTGTAGTTGCGGTTCACCTCGATCTTGTCGAGCAGGTCGAGCAGCATGGATCGGAACGAGATGATCGCGTCGACGCCGCGCTCTTTGAGCATTTGCACGCTTTGCGAACGAAATGGTTCGGCTGTGGGCAGACTGGGCAGCACGAGAATTTTCGTGAGTGCGTCACCGCCCTCGCCGGCATGCGCCGCTTCGTCGGTTTCTGCCGGGAAAAAACGCGTGGCATGCTTGAGCACGTTCTCTTCGAGAAAACTAAAAATCTCCGGCGAGTTCTTTAGCATCGAAGGCGAGAATACGTCACTGTGCCAGCCCTTCACCGCGATCATCGCGCGGTGAACATAAACCAATTCGTTGGAGAAAAGAAAAAAATCGGGCTTACGTGTTCCGCGTTGAAAAGCCGGATTATAGACGAGCAGGTCGATCTCCTCATCACCTGTTTTTCGGCGCGACTGCACCTGGTACTTGCGCACCTGGCGGACAAGAAAACCGTTTTGTTCAAAATACTCGCGGACGATACCTTCGTCTATGGCAGACATGGCTGGAGCCTAGGAGAACGGCGGGCAGGAATCGAGGTTTTTCCCATGGGCACAGACAAGGCAAGCGAGCGCGGATCAAATCGCGCCAAGTTCGCGCCAGACGGTTTCTACAAGCGCGGGATCGATGCCGGACTGCGTCGCCGCCTCGCCGAGCTTTTTCAAGACGACAAAGCGCAACTGCCCGCTGCGCACTTTTTTATCGCGCGCCATCGCGGCCATCAATTTGTCGAGCGCCAGCGGTTCGCGTAGCCGCACCGGCAATGCATGCGCCGCTACGACTTGTTCGACGCGAAGCACCTCGGCCGCGCCGATCAAACCAAGTTTTTCCGAGAGCCGCGCAGCCGCAGCCAAACCAACCGCCACCGCCTCGCCGTGCAGGTAAACACCGTAGCCGGTCACCTGCTCGATTGCGTGGCCAAAAGTGTGCCCGAGATTGAGCAGCGCGCGGCCGCCTTCCTTGGCCAGCTCGCGCTCGTCGGCCTCGACGATGCAGGCCTTCGCCGCACAGCAGGCCCGAACAACCGGCGCCAGCTCGGGACTCGTCACGGTGAGTGGCGCACGCTCCAGCTGAGCGAGCAAGGTCGCATCGCCGAGCAAGCCGTACTTGATCACTTCGGCCATACCTGCGGCAAATTCTCGCTTCGGTAACGTGTCGAGCAGCCCCGTCGCGATGTATACAGCTTTTGGCTGGTGAAACGCGCCGACGAGATTTTTGCCTGCCTTAAGATTGATACCGGTTTTGCCGCCAACCGAACTATCGACCATCGACAGTAACGTTGTCGGGATTTGGAAAAACTCGATCCCGCGCTGATACGAAGCTGCAACGAAGCCGGCCAGATCGCCGATCACGCCGCCACCGATCGCGAGTAAAACACTGGTACGATCGACGCGTTGCTCCGCCAGAAAATCGAGCGCACGGCCATACTCGCGCAGCGACTTGGTTTCTTCGCCCGGATCAAACATCAGCGTCGGCACGTCGCCGACCATTGCGGTGACTGCGGCTTTTTGCTGCGTCGCCACATTGCGATCCGTGAGGACTACGACTTTGCGGCCAGACTTAATCAAGGCATCGACTTCGGCGCGAACGGCGGCGGCCAGATCCCGGCCAAAATGCAGGGAGTAACTTCGTTCACCGAGATTCACGCGGAGGCATTCAACCATGGCGTAGTTAAAATCTATCGAACCTAAGCCGGTCAATCCTGCGGTTTTAGGCACTTATTGCGACACCGTCTCACTTTTATTTTGACATGCGACTGCGTCTCAGTCGCTCTTCGCCATCGTCATTTTCGTCCTAAAAATCGCCTAACACCGACCATAATCACATGCGCCCACGTTCGCTTCTCACCGCAACCCTCCTGCTAACCGCGCCACTTTGGCCGCTTACCGCCGCCGAGCGGTTCGCGGATATCGCGCTCTACAATGACGGCGAAATCGTTGCCATGGATAAGTTTGAAGTTATCGGCACGCAGACCGCTTCGGTCGTTGCTTCGGTCCAGAAACTCCCGACCACAGTCAAAGATACGCCGCGCAGCCTGAGCGTCATCGATTCGACGCGGATGCGTGAGCAGGATTTCCAGGTTGGCTCCGATCTCTTGTTCTGGATTCCCGGCATCAACACCAACGGCGCCGTTCAGGAGAGTTACCATTTTTATGCGCGCGGGTATCGTATGGGGCCGAACGATTGGCGCGTGGACGGTTTCTCGGGCCGGGTGCTTGGCGGCAGTTACTCGCCCAATCTTTTCGGTTACGAACAGGTCGTCGCGCTCAAGGGTCCGGCTGGCTTGCTCTACGGCACCGCTGCTTCGCCCGGCGGCCTCATCAATCTCATAACCAAGAAACCGCAGGAAAACGCCGCCATCTCCGTCGACACCCGCACGCGCACCTTCGCCGGCGACGATTCCGGTTTTGGCGACCGCGTAAGCACTGAGGTCGAACTAGACGCCACCGGCTCGCTCACCCGAAACAGTCGCTTGCTCTACCGATTGCTCGCCAGTGTCGAACAAAGCGCCCTGCCCTACGATGGTCAGACTGACGCCAACCAGTTCTTCCGTCTCTCCTTCACCTACAAACTCGATCGTGCCGCGCGTTTCCAGCTCACGCCCATCTTCGAATGGAGCGAAGAGACCCGCGCCGCCCGCAACGCCGTTATCTCGCCCGCTTCCTCGCGCACCACCGCCGACGGTCGCACCGATTACACCACGACCGATGTCTCGCCCCGCAACATCAACCTCGCCGCAGGCGAACGCGTTGACCGCAACCAAACCCTAGGTGCAGATCTTGCGATGAACCTCTCGGAAAACTGGAAGGCCAACCTAAGCGTCCGCCAGCATCAGCGTGACATGAACAATAGCGCCTGGTCCATCCAGACCGCCACGCTCGTACAAACCGAACTAACCAACCCACACAGCTGGGTCATCAGCCGCCGCCACGCTCGCAGCAAGAGCGATGTCGGTACATTTTCCTACGACGCCAATACGGCGTATCAGTTTCTCACTACAACGGCAGTTAAAAGCCGCCTCCAGCTCGGGCTCAACGGTCGCCTGACCGAAAACCAGGCGTACACCTTCGCCACCAGCAACCTCAACCAATCGCCCATCAACATCTACAGCGGCATCGCATCGAGCGAACTCGTGGCCGACGTCCCGACCTCCTACACGCTAGGCAACCTGACCCGCACCGATGTCTGGAACGCCTACGCACAGAGCCAAACCGAATTTTGGGACAAGCTCATCGCCACCGTCGGTTTTGCCAGCGCCACGGAAAAGACCCGAACCATCACGCCTGCGGGAGCAACAACGTTCTCGCCCAAGCGCAGCAGCGACCTCACGCCGAACCTCGGTCTCGTTTACCGGTTGACCAAGGAAACTTCCCTCTACGCGAGTTATTCCAGCAGCTACGCGCTGGTCGATCCTCTCGCTGAAGACATCGCCGGCAACACCGGGAATTTCGACCCCACCGAGGGCGATAACTACGAGATCGGCCTCAAGGGCGACTTTTTCAAGCGTCGCATATCCGCCGGAATCACCGCCTTCGTAACCGAGCTTAACAACGTTCTGGTGCAGTCCGAAGCAACCGAACTAAACGCCAAGGGTAATCGTTTTTATCGCCAGCTCGACACCGGCCGTAAATCCGAGGGCATCGAAGCCGAACTCGTTTTTCGACCTGTCCCTATTTGGGAGACCAGCGCCACCTACACCTACCTCGACGCCTATAACCGCACAACGACCGGCGGAAAAGGCGCACCCGCCGAGATGACTCCGCACCATGCTGTCAGCGTGTATTCACGCTACACCTTCGCCAGCGGCCCGCTGTCGCAATGGTCTGTGCGCCTCGGCTACATCCGGCAGAGCGATCGTGTCGGCGGCTCCTCCTCACCAACTGCCACTGCTCCTGATCCGATGATTCTGCGTAGTTTCCACCGCTTCGACGCCGGTATCTCCCGCAGATGGACGCACTGGAATGTCGCCCTCAATATCGAGAATCTGACCGACGAATACTACCTGCTCTCTGGCAGCACCGGCGTCGCCATGAGCCCCGTCAATCCTCGCTCTCTGGCCCTGCGGGTTGGTTATAGCTGGTAACATTCGCCCACCATCGTGCGTCTTTCAATCATGCTTCGCAAAATCTTCTTCTGGCTGCACCTCGTTTCCGGTGTGATTGCCGGTCTCGTCATCGCCATCATGTCCTTCACCGGCGCAGCCATCGCGTTCGAAAAGGAACTGGTCGCCTGGGCCGAGAGTGATGCTCGTTACGTGGTGCCGCCAGGGAACGCGTCGCTGCGCCTGCCGCTGAATGAACTTCTTAAAAACGCCCGGGCTGCTCAGCCCGAAGGCAAACCCACCGGAATCACTCTTTCCGCAAATCCCAACGCCTCGGTCGCCATCGCCTTCGGCCGCGAAGCCACGTATCAAGTAAATCCCTACAACGGTGCGATCCTCAAACCCGCCTCCACGCGCATGCATGACTTCATGCACCTCATGGAACACTGGCATCGCTTCCTCGGCTTCGCGGGTGAAACCACGCGCCCTATCGGCAAAGCCATCACCGGTGCCTGCAATCTCGCGTTTCTCTTCCTCGCCGTCAGCGGCCTCTACCTCTGGTGGCCTCGCAACTGGTCGTGGCGCGGGGTCAAAGCTCTCGCCGTTTTCAATTTCCGCCTGACCGGTAAAGCCCGCGATTTCAACTGGCACAACTCCATCGGCCTTTGGACCGCGCCGCTGCTGATCGTGCTCACGCTCACCGCCGTCCCTATCTCTTATCGTTGGGGCAACGCACTCGTCTATCGGTTAACCGGAACCGAGCCACCCGCCCAAGGCCCGGGCCCGAACGGAGCCGCTCCGGCCATCGCCGTACCGACACCAGCCACCAGCGCTAAACCGCTCAGCTACGACCAACTCCTCGCTGTCGCACAAAATGAGTTCCCAAACTGGTCCGAGATCTCCTTCCGCCTCGGCAATGCCCACGGCCCGGGTGCCAACAAAGGCCCTCGTCGCGAAGGCACGCCTTCGTCCAACGACCGCGCTCGCACGCCGCAAGCGATTAACCTCACGGTCCGAACGGCCGATCAGTGGCCGCTGTTTTCCACCACCACGCTCGCACTCGATCCTTTCACTGGAACCGTACTGCGCAAAGAAGTTTTCGCCGAACAAAATGCCGGCCGTCGCCTTCGGGCGTGGACGCGTTTTCTTCACACCGGCGAAGCTCTCGGCTGGCCCGGCAAACTCCTCGCGGCACTCGCCTCACTCGGCGCGCTCGTGCTCGTATGGACCGGCTTCGCGCTCACTTGGCGCAGGTTCTTCCGGCGTGCCAATAAGTGACGCGTTCCGCTCTGCAGAACGCATTCAAGAAAGCGCGCGTAATAGAAATTAAGCCGCAGCCTTATATGACTGCGGCGAGGAAAAACAGCTGAAGGCGCGCATTGACTTGGCGACTGACCGGTACTGTTGCTGGTGGTGTTCTTTAACCAAAATTTTGGTGCGAGGAAGGCCGTGTAAACCGGCCACAGTCGCGCTGCGGTAACGGGTCACAACATCCCACCGGTCGCGTTTCGAGAACACGCGAATCGGCCAAAGCCAATCAGCGACAGCAGTCGCTGGTGAAGGCGGGGTGAAGGCAGAAATCGTCAACGATTTCAACAGCCCGGAGTCCGAACAATCACACCGGAATTCCCTGTCAGTTCACCAAGGTACGCCAAAGCGCGTCCCATCCCTTCATCGCACGAATGAAGTCAGAAAAATCCGCCCTGTGGCGTCGCAAGACGCCTTCAACGAAATCGCGCCGTCCTTTGGCGAGCGAGGTTTCTTGCTCCGTGCTTCCTGCAGGAAGCACGTCTTCACGCTGCGCAACAACCGAACCATCGGTTAAGCACCATAGCCGCGCCATGCGTGCTGCTGCGCACCTTCGCTTTTTCGTAACGCCATCGCATACGGCAACGCCGCGCTCTCCCTAACCACTAAAGAATATCACTATGAACACCCCGCAACTTCATCTCCCAACACCCACTCAGGATCTCACCGCTTTTCTCAAAAGCACTCCCGGCCTGCCCACCAGCATTCGCAAACGCGATGGCCGCCTCGTGCCTTTCACCGCCTCGCGTATCACGCGCGCCCTCGCCCGCGCCGGTGCCGCGACTGGCGAATACGACGACGACATGGCGCACCGCCTGACCGTTCGCGTTGTAAATCTTCTGCTCTGCACCATCGCCGACCTCGAACCGTCCGTCGAACAGGTGCAGGATATGGTCGAGGAAGTTTTGCTCGACTCTCCTTTCCGCAAAACCGCGCGCGCCCTCATCGTCTACCGTGACCAGCACAAACGCCTGCGCGAAATCACCGCGAAACAGGACGTCGCACTCATCGACGGTTACCTCAAGCAACTGGATTGGCAGGTCCGCGAAAATAGTAACATGAGCTATTCGCTCCAGGGGCTGAACAATTATCTCTCCTCTGCCTCATCGCAGACTTACTGGCTCAACGCCATCTACTCGCCCGACATCCGCGCGGCGCACGAGAGCGGCGACTTCCACTTGCACGATCTCAACCAGCTTTCCGTCTACTGCGTGGGCTGGGACTTGTACGATCTGCTCACCCAGGGTTTTTGCGGTGTGCCCGGCAAGATCGAGACTAAACCCGCCAAGCATTTCCGCAGCGCGCTCGGCCAGATCATTAATTTCTTCTACACGCTCCAGGGCGAGGCCGCCGGTGCGCAGGCGTTTTCCAGCTTCGACACGTTGCTTGCCCCTTTCATCCGGTTCGACAATCTGACTTACACGCAGGTCAAACAGGCGCTGCAGGAATTCGTCTTCAACATCAACGTCCCCACGCGCGTGGGTTTTCAGACGCCGTTCACCAACGTCACGCTCGACCTCGTTTGCCCGCGCCACATGGCCGATCAGCCGGTCGTCTTCGGCGGTCAGCTCCAGTCCACAACCTACGGCCAGTACCAAGAAAAAATGAACCTCTTCAACCGCGCCTTCTTCGAGGTCATGGCTGAGGGCGACGCCCGCGGACGCGTTCACACGTTTCCTATTCCCACGATCAATCTCACGCCCGACTTCGACTGGGAAAATCCGAATCTCGACGGCCTTTGGGAGATGACGGGGCGCTACGGAATCCCGTATTTCTCCAACTTCATCAACTCCGACATGAAGCCGGAAGACGCGCGCTCCATGTGCTGCCGCCTGCGTATCGACAACACGCAGCTCGAAAAACGTGGCGGCGGGCTTTTCGGCGCGCATCCGCTCACCGGCTCGGTCGGCGTCGTCACGATCAACCTGCCGCGCCTCGGTTTCCTCGCCACTCAGGATCACCCCGCCGTGCCCGGCGCGGACGCCCCTCTGGCCGAACGCGAGGAAGCGTTTCGCGCCCGCCTCGTGCGCCTGATGGACACCGCGCGCGATAGTCTGGAAACCAAGCGCAAGTTCCTCGAACGTCTCACCGCCGCCGGACTCTACCCGTACACCAGCCACTACCTGCGTCACATGTACGAACGCTTTGGCTGCTACTGGAAAAACCATTTTAGCACTATCGGCTTGGTCGGCATGAACGAAGCCTGCGTCAACCTCGGGCTGGGTGGCATCGCCACGATCGAGGGCCAGGCTTTTGCCGTGCGCACACTCGATTTCATGCGCGACCGGCTCGTTGCCTACCAACAGGAAACCGGCAATCACTACAACCTCGAAGCCACGCCCGCCGAGGGCACCAGTTACCGCCTGGCGAAAAAGGACCGCGAACGATTCCCCGGCATCCTCGCGGCCAACGAAGAGGACGTTCACACGAAAAACGCCAAGCCCTACTACACCAATTCCACCCACCTGCCGGTCAACGCCACCGACGACATCTTCGACGCGCTCGATCATCAGGACAGCCTGCAAACCCGCTACACCGGCGGCACCGTCATCCATCTCTTCCTCGGGGAACGAATCGCCGATCCCGCCGCCGTGCGCAGCCTCGTGCGCCGCATCGCCTCCAGCTACCGCCTGCCATACTTCTCGCTCACTCCGACCTTCAGCGTGTGTCCGGAACATGGATACATTCCCGGCGAACACTTCAAATGCCCGCACTGCGGCAAGGACAGCGAAGTCTATTCGCGTGTCGTCGGCTACCTGCGCCCGGTCAGCCAGTGGAACGAAGGCAAACAGGCCGAGTACTCGCGCCGCCGCGTCTATCGCGTGCCCTCCGCCGCAGAGTCCGTTACGGCAAACACCGTCGGGTTTTCATTGGTCAGCGATGACGCGTCGAACATGGCGACCGCCTCGCTTCCGGCCTGAGCGAATGCGCATCGGCGGCTACGTTCCCTGCTCGCTTAGCGACTTTCCCGGTCGCATCGCGGCGGTTGTGTTCACCCAGGGTTGCAACTGGCGTTGCCCTTGGTGTCACAACCCCGCGCTCGTCTACCCGGAAAAGTTCACCGAACCAATCTCCGTCGCCACAATCCTCGGCCGACTCGCGGCGCGGCGCGGCAAACTCGACGGCGTGGTCGTCTCCGGTGGCGAGCCGACGTTGCACGGCGGGCTGGCCGCCTTTCTTACCGAAGTTAAAAGGTTCGGCTTCGCCACCAAGCTCGACACCAACGGCAGCCATCCTGAAGTCGTTCGGACATTGCTCGACGCCAGGCTCGTCGATTTTGTCGCGATGGACATCAAGGCGCCATGGCCGCGCTACGCCGAAGCCGTCGGCACCCCAGTCAACGCCGCGCTTCTCGTCGAAACCCTTACGCTCCTCCGCGAGCGCGGCGCCCCGCACCAACTCCGCACGACCCGTTGGCCCGGATTGACCGACGATGACGACGCCGAAATTGAAAAACTAGCGAACGGCTCGCCGCACATTTGGCAGGATTTTCGCCCAGCGCCCGCACCAAGCCTCCCCGCTCAGCCCATCCAAAGCCGTCGGCTCTGACAAAACCCAGTAAAAGTTTTAGCAAAACACGGCCGATTCAACCTGAAGCCGTGATTTATCAACACGCTTTCTTGCATTTCCTTAGGCGACTTGGAACGTTTCTCGAAAGCTGCTGCCTGTTGCGGTGACAACCTCACGGTTACAGTTAAGCCGCTTCTCCTTCAGCCGATCATATCTTTGCCCCTCATCGGACATCCCGCGCATGCCCCGCTTTTGCCCAACCCTTACGACTTCGTCAGCGCCTCAACGTAAATCCGCCCCGCATCTCCGCGCGTGGAAACTCGCCTGCATGCTGGGTGGATTAAGCTGGATCGTGCTGATCGCAAACACCGCGCACGCGAACCTGCTCACCGATCCCTCGTTCAAAGACGAGAGCCAGCTGCCCGACGATAACGCACCTCCCGCCGTCAAAGCGCAGTATCGGATGATGGAAGATGTTCTTCGGGTGCGTCAGTTTTTCGACACCACGATCCCCGGCACGCTCAAGAAATATAAACTCGTATTCAGTTTCTCACCACGCGCGCAGGACCTGACAAAAAAAGAATACTTCCGCCTGCCGATTCAATTGCGCTACGGCTTGAGGGATCGCTGGGAACTCACCGGAGGAATATCGCCGTTCAGCCCCAATCCTTTCAATCAAGGCCCGGAGCACCGCTGGGGGCTGGCCGAGGTTAAACTCGGCGTCCGCTACGACTGGGGCCATTGGGGTAAAGTTTTTTCCAAGGTGACCGTGGGCCTCGAAGGCCGCACGCCGCTCGGAAAGCCCCCGATCGCGTTGAGCGATTATTACGCCCACGTCACCCCTTCGATCAGCACCGCGCGCCCGCTGCCGTGGAAATACACGACGCTCTTCACCAGTTTAATCTACGATCGCTCCCTCGAAGCCCCGAAACGTGAACATGCGCCGAAGGAGATCATGCCCCGCAACACGGTGCTCGTCATCCCCAGTGTGCTTTATAAACCGGGCGAGTTCGGTGCATCGCTAGAATACAGCTTCCGGCATTTCGAAGATCATCTGGCTGACACCCGACTCGGTCATCAAGTCAAAGCCGGCCCACTCTGGGACGTTCCGCTCTGGCGCACCCAATCTTGGGGCCTGCCCGGCAAGTGGCAGGTTGAAGTTTTCGGCCGCGTTACCTTTGAAGAAGGTCGCGAGACCGATACCGGCGTCTCTGTTCGCGTTCGCTGGCGCACCACCGTCCGCGAGGTCTTTTCGAAAAAATCCTACGAACGAAAACCGCGTTCGTAACAACAGCAGGCTCCGCCATAACGGACCGCAGAGATGCACCTTGCGCCAGTCTTGGCCAACTGTAGTCTGCCGACCATACGACTTTGACCGCCTAAGTCGCCAACTACATGGACAACCTGTACACCCTCTTGCGCGCGGTGGACAACAGCCACTCCCTTCCGCTCACGCCGAAGGAAGCCGCTGACCTCCTCAACCGCAAGAAAGCCCACTTTCACGAGGAAGCAAAAACCAACCCGCTCGCCCGCGAAATTTTGCGCGGAGGCCAGATCACCTGCGAGTTCCTGCCAAAACCAGTTGCCAGCAGTATTTTGGTCGGCCCCGCCACCTTCTTTCGCGTGCACGAACTGCTACGCAAGACGCGCTCGAAGAATTTCCCGCTCCAGATCGGCGGCCGTGAATTCCCGCACAACGAGGTCGTCGATCTCTACGAACGCTGCGTGCCCAACGTCCAGCTCCACTACGCCCCGTGGTGCTCGCTCGCCCGGTACGCCACTTCGCTCGGCCTCGCCTGGGGCTGCACACTGCTCGTGGCGCTCGTCGTCGGTCACAGCGAAGAAACCCGGACCGCGCTCGACTCCGGCGTGCTCTACTACATGGGCCTCTACACCACGCTCGCCGCGCTCCTTTACACCGCGCTAAAGAAAAACCGCGACGTCCGCCATTCTGCGCCGTGGAACACTGCGGTCTACCTCGACCTCACCACCGATCTCATCCGCCGCGAACAACCCGCCGTTGCCGCCGCGCATAAAGATATCCTCCCCCGCCAGAAATTTTTCAAAACACCCGAGTTCTACCACGCCATCGTCCGCAAAATCGAAGCTCACGGCTTCGACGCCGAACTCAACGCCCGCCTCAACGCGACCCAAGCCAGCGCCCCAGCCTCCGTCGCTCCCGCTGCTCAGAATCAAGCAGCCCGTTAACTGCCTTCATGAAGTCCATCCTGGTTTTGCTCGCACTTTTGTGCCTTTGTAGTGGTTGCGCCTCGTCTTACCGCTGGAAAGACCCCGCAGCCCAGTTTCAGAACCGAAAACATTTCTTCGTCGAAACCGAACCTTCCGACGGCAGGCAGCTCCATCTCGCCATCGCATCGGAACTGCGCGCCATGGGCTACAACGTCACCTCCGGTCACCTCACGATGATTCCGAAGGACGCCGATACTCTCGTCAGCTTCCAGAGTCGGTGGGAATGGGATTTCACCACCTACCTGATCCAACTCGACATCCAGGTGCGCGACGTCAAGTCGGGCCGAATCCTGGCCAGCTCAAGCTACCACCGCCCGGCAATCGGCGGAACCTCAACCACCACGTTGATCCAACGCGTGCTCAAAGCGATTTTCCCCAAGAAAACACCCTGAGCCAGATTCATGCCTCAGAGGTGGAGCCCGTTGTCCCAACAGGCTGGTTATAGAACAGAAACTGCCGATAGCGGTAGATTTCCTGAATCCGATGGTCCGGGGAGCACATGCGTCTCGCGTGTCGGTTTGGGCGTCCCGCCCGAACCATCCGAACCGCTCTCGGCGAGACGCCGAGAGCAGCACGCGGGACGCGTGCGCTCCCCGGACCACTGCAACCGAACCCTCACACCCATTCAAGCCGAAGCAAATGAGTTGGAGAGCCCTCAGGATTTATCACGCCTAGCCCTGCGGTTCGGCTTTGGTGACTTTCAGCAACTCGCCCTTGATCCGTATGCCGTTTAGCTTTTCCAGCACGAGTTCCGCACTGTCTTGGGCCACGTCGACGAAGAGATGGTTTTCGTGAATATCGATCGCACCGACAACATTCCCCGGTAACCGGGTGACACCGGCAATCTTGCCGACCACATCCGCAGGGGTAACCAGATGCTTTCGGCCCACGTTCATCTGAAGCTGCACCATGCCCGCCTCACGACCGGTCCGCGCCGGAGCATCATATTTTTTCTTGGTTCGCTGACGTTGAGGCACCGCACGCGGCGCGTCCTCGTCGGACCAGTCCTTGGCGCGAGCCGGAGCGGCGGGAGGCGTCATTTTCGCCGCGACAAAACTCGGAACGTCCTTCGCGACGGGCGCTGCGAAAGACTTCTCGGCCGACTTGTCACCGTTGATCAAAAGATGAATGAGCGCCGAAGCGATGTCCGTCGACGGATAGCCCTGCTCCAGCAAGCGGTCGATCATGCGGTCCTGCTTGAAGAACTCGCCCGCATCGAGCGTCGAGCGCAGTTTCTCGAAGAACACGTTTTCGCGCGCCTCTTCGACCTGATCGAGCGACGGCACGTTTTCGCGGCGGATCTTGATCTTCGCATACCGAACCATGCTCTGTAGCTTATAGAGTTCCCGGCCCGCGACGAAAGTGATCGCCCGGCCCGACTTGCCCGCGCGACCCGTGCGGCCGATGCGGTGCGTGTAGTCCTCGCCGTCGTTCGGCAGATCGTAGTTAAAAACAACTTCGAGATCGTCGACATCGAGTCCACGCGCCGCGACATCGGTCGCCACCAAAAACTCGAAACCACGCCGACGAAATTTCTCCATCACACGCGTGCGCTGCATCTGAGTAATGTCGCCGTGCAAACGATCCGTCGCATAACCACGCGAATGCAGATGCTCATCGAGTTCATCGACCATGATCTTTGTACTGCAAAAAATAATGCCGTAGCGGAAATCATTCAGATCGATCAAACGCGTGAGCACTTCGATCTTCGAGCGACGTTCGACCTCGTAGTAAACCTGATCCACCTGCGGCGCGTTTTGCGCGACCGACTCGATTTTGATCAATTCTGGATCTTTCGAGTGTTTATTGATCAGCTGCTGAATCTCGCGCGGCATCGTTGCCGAGAAAAACAAAGTCTGCCGCTCCTTCGGACTCGCGCTCAGGATGCGGTCAATGTCGTCGCGAAAACCCATGTCGAGCATGCGGTCGGCCTCGTCGAGGATCGCGACGCGGAGCTTATCCAGCTTCAACGTCCCGCGTTCCATGTGATCCATCACGCGCCCTGGCGTACCGATCACGATTTGCGCACCCGCCGCGAGCGCACGATATTGCCGCTCGTAAGATTGTCCGCCAAAAATCGGCACCGCGTGAAGACCGCGTTTGAAAAACGACAACTTCGCCACCTCTTCCGCAACCTGCACGGCGAGCTCGCGCGTCGGGCAAAGGATCAACACCTGGACCGCGCGCAGATGCGGGTCGGTTTTTTCGATCGCCGGCAAAGCAAACGCCGCCGTTTTGCCTGAGCCAGTGGAGGACTGGCCAATGAGATCGCGACCCGTGAGCGCCACCGGAATCGTCGCCGACTGGATCGGCGAAGCTTCTTCAAAACCCATTTTGTCGACCGCCTTGAGCGATTCAGGGGACAGGCCCAGCTCGGCGAATAGTCTTTTTTCCATAGAGCAGCCTGTGCGACGCCTCACAAAAAGAACACCACAAAAGCGGCCGCCCCAGAAAACGATTTGTCATTCTGAACGAAGTGAAGAGTCCGTATGCGCATCGCCCGCAGGCCGACCTAGAACCAGCTGGATTCTTCGCTGCGCTCAGAATGACAATTACCCACTAACCTTTTCCTCCTAATCCCCTGGCTGCGCAAACTCATGGGCGGGGGCGGTGAAGCTAGGGTAATTATTAACTCCCCAAGCGCCGTCGTTGCGTTCACCCTCGTCTTCGCATGGCAAATATCGGCAAACGCAACGTCCTTACTATCGTCCGTGGCGCACCTCCCGGATTTTATCTGGATGGCGGCACCCACGGCGAAATTTTACTGCCCGGCAAACTGATCCCGCCCGGCGCGACTCCCGGCGGCACGATCGACGTTTTCGTTTACCGCGATTCCGAGGACCGCCTCGTCGCGACGCCGCAAAAGCCTCTCGTCATGGTCGGCCAGTTTGCGATGTTGCGCGTGGTTAGCATCAATCCGCGCATCGGCGTTTTTCTCGATTGGGGCTTGGATAAAGATCTGCTTCTGCCCATGCGCGAAACGTTCAAGCCCGTAAGCACCGGCGAATACGTCCTCGTGCAAGTCGTACTCGACGAAAAAACCGACCGACTCATCGCCAGCGCCCGCCTCAACCGCCGCCTCGCGTTCCCGCCAGTAGGAACTTATAAGGAAGGCGATTCCGTTAATTTGATCGTTATGAGCCATAGCGAGCTCGGCTATAATATGATCGTCAACGACGCCCACCGCGGCCTGCTCTATGATAGCGACGCCAAGGGCCGACTCGAACCAGGCGATCGTTTCGACGGCTATGTGCGCACCGTCCGCCCCGATGGCAAAATCGACGTCGCCCTCGGCAAATCCGGCTACCGACGCATCGCCCCACTCACCGACGAAATTCTCGCCGCGCTGGTCGCCAAAGGCGGCCGCCTCCCCTTCAACGATAACAGCTCGCCAGAGGCAATTCGTGAGTATTTCGGCGTCAGCAAGAAGGCCTTCAAGCAGGCCATCGGCTCACTCTTCCGCGAGCGGCGCATTTATATCGACCCCGATTGCATCCGCATCGTTTTTCAGAAACCTGAGCGGTAAGCAGAACAAAGCGCGGGGTTTGATGAAGGTGGAGCCCGTTGTCCCAACGGGCTGGTTTGAAGCAACCCGATCAAGCCCGATGGGACATCGGGCTCCACCTCAAACTCCGTCTTCTCGCCAATATCACCGCGTGAGCTTGCGGTATTTGATGCGGTGAGGCTGATCGGCGTCCTTGCCCTTGCGACGACGCAAATCCTCGATGTACGAGGAATAATTGCCAGCAAACCACTGAACGGTGCTGTCTCCTTCGAAAGCGAGGATGTGCGTGGCCACGCGGTCGAGGAACCAGCGATCATGCGAGACGACCACGGCGCAACCGGCAAAATTCTCCAGACCTTCCTCCAGCGCGCGAATGGAGTTTACATCTAGATCGTTGGTCGGTTCGTCGAGGAGAATCAGATTTGCGCCGCTCTTGAGCAGTCGAGCGAGGTGGACGCGGTTGCGTTCGCCACCGGAAAGAATGCCAACTTTTTTCTGCTGGTCGGCACCGGTGAAGCCGAACTGTGCGCAATAGGCCCGAGCGTTTACCTCGCGGTTGCCGAGTCGGAGGATTTCCTCGCCGTCGCTGATCGCCTGGAAAATCGTGGAAGCATCCGGCAACGAATCGCGCGACTGGTCGACGTGCGCGATTTTTACCGTCGGGCCCACGCGAAGTTCGCCGCCATCGGGTTGTTCCGCGCCCGTAATAAGCCGAAACATGGTGGTCTTACCCGCGCCGTTGGGGCCGATCACGCCGACGATACCACCAGGCGGCAGCGAGAAATTAACATCTTCGAAGAGCACGTTTTCTCCGTAGCTTTTCGACAGTTTGTTGGCTTCAACCACGAGCGTGCCGAGACGCGGGCCAGGCGGTATAAGAAGTTCGAATTCTTTTTCTTTCTCGGCGACGTTTTCCTTGAGCATCGATTCGTAGGCGCTGATGCGGGCCTGCGATTTCGCGACGCGGGCTTTGGCGGATTTGCGAATCCACTCAAGTTCACGCGACATCGCTTTTTGGCGACGGTCTTCCGTGCGATGCTCAACGGCCGAGAGGCGCTGTTTTTGTTCCAGCCACGAGGAATAATTCCCCTTCCACGGAGTGCCGTGACCGTAGGCAAGTTCGAGAATCCAGCCCGCAACATTGTCGAGAAAGTAACGGTCATGCGTGACAGCGATGACGGTGCCCTCATAGCGCGCGAGATGCTGCTCGAGCCAGCTCACACTCTCGGCGTCGAGATGGTTAGTTGGTTCGTCGAGGAGCAAAATCGAGGGTTTTTGTAAAAGCAGGCGGGCGAGCGCCACGCGGCGACGTTCGCCGCCGGAAAGTTTATCCACGATTTGATCAGCGGGCGGACAACGCAGCGCATCCATCGCCATGTCGACATGCGCGGCCACATCCCAAGCGCCAAGCTGGTCGATTTTTTCCTGCAACTCGCCCTGCCGCTGCATGATTTTTTCTTTGGCGATATCGTCTGGAGCGTCATTAACCTCGTCCCAGGTGGCGTCGTAAGCAGAAATAAGGTCAGCTAGGTGTTTCACCCCCTCCTCGACGCACTCGCGGACGGTTTTACCAGCGGCGAGCTGGGGTTCTTGCTCTAGGAGGCCGACGGTATAACCAGGCTCAAAATGTACGCGGCCGTCGAATTCCTTGTCCCTACCGGCTAGTATGCGCATGAGGGAGGACTTACCCGAACCGTTAAAACCAAGGACACCGATCTTGGCCCCGTAAAAAAATGAGAGGGAAATATCTCGAAGGATCTCCTTGCGCTCGATTTTTTTCGAGACCTCAATCATTGAGAAAATTATCTTCGGTTCATCGGGTTTTGCCATGAGCCAAAAGAAAGCGAAGGCACAACCATCAGGCAAATGCTAAGACAATGAAACATTTTTAGCTGACAAAGCGTCTAACTGTGCCGATACCTCCAATTCCTCGTAACCAAAAAAAATGCAGGTTCGGCTGGCAAACCAGCCGATATCGTTTAAGTTAAACCGACACATATGGCTAAAACTAAAAAAACTAAGTTCCCTTACGTCTATCGCGCTGTGTACCCGAAAGAGTACATTGACGGCTACATCGCCAAGATCGTTCGCAAGAGCGGTCGTCTCTTCACCGTCTTCCAACTCGCCGAATACGATGGCAACCACGACAAGTGCGTCAAAGCCGCTGCCAAGGTCGCTGCCGACTTCGACAAGAAGCACCCGAAGCTTCCCCGTTGGCAGATCGCGCAGCTCCGCCGCGACAAGAAGGACAAAGACCTTCCTGCCGGTATCCGCCGCGTGACCAAGGAAGTGAACGGTAAAAAGTACAAGTTCATCGAAGCTTCCTGGTCTCCCCAACCGAACGTCCAGAAGAAGCGTCACTTCGCTATCGACAAGTACGGCCTCAAGAAGGCACTCGCACTCGCACTCGCCGAGCGCAAGACCGGCTTGGCCGAGATGGCAAACCGCTAAGCAACTCTCAGCAACGCCACCTGCCGCCTTGACTTTGGCGACGGGTGGCGTTTTTTTTGGCCCACTTCAATGAACCTCCCCGGCACGACAAACTTCCTCTCGACCCGCGTACTTGCGGTCGTCGTAGTCGTCGTCGTAGCGCTCACCAGCGCGCCGAGAGAGCATTGATCTAACCAAAGACTTTGCCCCTCCGGTGTCGCACCGGAGGGGCTTTTTTTTGCTCCGCCGGAGGCGATACGGGAAGGGCTCCACCCAACCCACCATGAAAACAACTGGAGCCAACCTCCTCCGCATCCTGCTCGAACGTCAGGGAATTCACACCCTCCCCGGCATCCCCGGCGGCGCCATCCTGCCGTTCTACGACGCGCTGCACGGCAGCGCCATCCGCCACGTCCTCGCCCGTCACGAACAAGGTGCAGGCTTCATCGCCCAAGGCATGGCGCGCGTCACCGGCCGCGCCGCCGCCTGCCTCGCCACCTCTGGCCCCGGTGCCACCAACCTGCTCACCGCCATCGCTGACGCGCGCCTCGACTCCGTGCCGCTCGTGGCCATCACCGGCCAGGTTTCGCAGTCGCTGATCGGCACCGACGCGTTCCAAGAAGTCGACACTTACGGCCTCACACTGCCGATCACGAAGCACAACTTTCTTGTGCGCTCCGCTGCCGAACTACTCGACGTAGTTCCGCTCGCATTTCAACTCGCCGAATCCGGACGCCCCGGCCCCGTGGCGATCGACGTGCCCAAGGACGTGCAAAACGCCACCATCGAAATCGACGCGCTGCCCGAACCAGGCCGACGACAACCACTCGCCCCCTGCCCAGACGAGCCCATCGACGCACTCGCGCACCTGCTCGCACATGCGCAACGCCCCGTGCTTTACCTCGGCGGCGGCGTCATCTCCTCCGACGCGTCCGCGCTCGCCCGCGCCCTCGCTCACCGCGCTTCCGCCCCGATTGTGTCGACGCTCATGGCGCTCGGCGCGATCCCGCCCGAAGATCCGCTCTTCATGGGCATGCTCGGCATGCACGGCACGCAAGGCACCAACTTCCTCCTCGAAGAAGCCGACCTCGTGCTCGCCATCGGCGCACGCTTCGACGATCGCGCCACCGGCAAAGTCGCTGAATTCTGCCCGCGTGCCACCATCGCGCATATCGATATCGATCCAGCCGAAATCGGTAAAATTAAAACCGCCTTCCTCGGTCTCGTGGGCGACGCCGCCGACATCCTCCGCCGCCTGCTCGACATCCTGCCGCCGCAAACGCGGCCGGCCTGGCGCGCGCGCGCAGCCGAACTACGCGCCACCTACCCGTTGCAGCACCCACCGCGCAGCGAAGACCCGCTGCATCCGGTGAACCTGTGCCGTTTTCTCGGCGAACAACTGCCTGCCGATGCGATCATCACGACCGACGTGGGCCAACACCAGATGTGGGTTGCCCAAGCTTATCCCTTTCGCCAGCCGCGCACGCTCCTCACCTCGGGCGGTCTCGGCACGATGGGTTTCGGTCTCCCGGCCGCGATTGGCGCAGCTCTGGCCGCGCCCGGTCGTCGCGTGGCCTGCGTCAGCGGCGATGGTTCGATCCTGATGAACATCCAGGAGCTCGCCACCCTCGCTGAAGAGAATCTGCCCGTGGCCGTGTTGATCTTTAACAACACGCACCTCGGCCTCGTGCGCCAACAACAGGAACTGTTCTACCGCCAGCGCTACGAAGCCTCACGCTTCGCCTCCAGTCCCGACTTCGCGGCAATTGCCCGCGGCTTCGGCGTGCGCGGCGAACGTATCGACCCAATGGGCGATCCGCTCGAGCAAATCTCTGCCGCCCTCGCCGGCGAAGGCCCGTGCGTGATCGACATCCCTATTCACACCACCGCCAACGTATACCCGATGGTGCCGCCCGGCGCCGCCAACCGCCAGATGCTGATCGCCCAACCGGAGCCCGCCCATGCCTAACCAAATGACCCACGCCACGATTCTCGAACTCACGGTGCGCAACCACCCCGGCACGATGTCGCACATCACCGGTCTCTTCGCGCGCCGCGCCTTTAACCTCGAAGCCATCCTCGTCGTGCCCTTGCCCGGCGGCGAAAACAGCCGTATTCTTTTGCACATGGCCAACGAGCCAAAATTGGAACAAGTTGAGCGTCAGCTCGTCAAACTTCACGACGTGCTCTCGGTCCGCCAACGCACCGATCTCGCGCCAGATATTTTTCAACAACTAGCTCGCACACTCGCCTGATGCCGTAAGAGGTTGCTCACGGCTCCCGTTTTCTGACTCGTCATCGTATTCACGAATCGTGTGAGCTCATCATATTTTGCCAGGATTTTTCCCCATCACCATCCGCACGCTTCTACTCGCACTCGTGCTGGCACTGACGCCGTCATTTCTGTCGGCGGCAACGGTGCTGCGCCTGCGCAACGGTGACCGCGTGTCGGGAGAATTACTGCGCCGGGCTGAGGGGAAAATATATTTTCGCTCACCCGTGCTGGGAGAAATCGCCGTGAAGGATACCGACGCCGTCGTGGTCGCGGAACCCGACACGCCCGTCGAAAGCCTGGTTGGCTTGCCTCCAGACAATCCAGAAACAACCGAACCACAAGGTAAACCCAAAGAACGCTGGCGTGGCACCATTGAATTGGGCTATCAGCAGCAATCCGGCCGAAGCAATGCCACCAGCTATTCCGCACGCGCAGATTCTGAGCGCACTGCGGGAAACCTGGATACAAAAGTCAGCGGACGCATGCTGTATGGCAAACAGGACGACGTCGTGAGCACCGATCGCTACGACGCCTCACTGCGTTTTCGGTACGAACTCTCCAAGCGAGCGTTTGCCCAGAGTCTCAGCAGCTACACCACCGACCGCGTCAAAGGGATCGATCGGAACTTCGAGCAAAATATCGGTGCGGGTTACCGCCTTTTCAAATCCCTCCGGCACGAAGCCAACATCGGCCTCGGCGCCACCGGACAGATGCGTAAAGCCGATGGCATCACCGAAGATAAAAAGCTGCTGGGGGAATTCTTCCAAGATTACACCTATCATTTCAGCGGACGCCTCTCATTTTTGCAGGACACCAACTTCCAATATTCGCCAAAATATGTCTCCAATGGCGAACGAGACGTGCCAAACTATCGCTTCCGCTTTAATGCGGCGCTGCAAGGTAAGATCTCCGAACGTGTGTCATTGAATCTTCGATACGAGTACGAATACGACAATACCGTGCCCTTCGCCGCGGAGCGGCAGGACCAGCGCATCACGAGCTCTATCGGCTATTCGCTCTGAGCTCGGGTGCCGTCGCCACTTCCAGTCGCTGCAAAAAAGCCAGCGCTTCCTCGCGCGACACACCGCACATCTCGTCCGTAGGTCGCAAGCCGACACAAAACGCTGGCCGCTCCGGTCGGCCAAAAATCGCACAGCGCAAATCTTCCGTAAGCTGCACACAGGCCACCCCAGCCGGCTTGCCCTGCGGCATTCCGGGAATCGGCGAGGTAATCGAGGGAGCCGTGCAGCACGCTCCGCATCCACTGCGGCATTCCATGGCGACTAGTTCGGCAGATTTATTTCAAACGCAGTTCGACTCGTGCGCCTTTGGCTGCGGGCGTTTCCGCGGAGAGACCGACCAATGTGAGTCGGTCCGCCTGCACCTGGCATGGGCCGGCCAAATAATCGTACACGGTTTGCGCCCGCTGGGTGGCGAGCTCCCGTGCGGCTTGATCGTCGATTGTCATGCGTTCCAGCAAGACCGCCTTCATTTCATCCAGCGTCAGCGGCTTGGCATCGCCACCCACGGGAAGCTTTCCCTCGGCGAGACTCGAAACATCTATCGTCTCGCCCTCGGCCACTGGCGCTTTTTTCTTCGGAGCGGTCTTGGAGTAAGTGGTCGTGGTTTTTGCCCGCTCGAACGCCCCCAAGTTACCACGCAGCCCACTCACCGGCGCGTTCGATCTCGTGGTGGTCGTGCTGATAATGGTGCGAGGCTTTTCCTTCGGGAACGTGTGATAATACAGGCGCCGAACCATTCCCATTTTCTGCTGTGGATCGACCTGCACCTGGTCCATCGTCAGCTCCGTCTCGAGCTTCTGGCGGTCCTTCCAAATGAGCAGGCGCATTTCCTTTTCCAAAGCCTGTTCGCGCAGTGAAGGTCCGTCTACCGTCTCGTCATAACCACCCACGATATCCAAACGCAAGGCCGGGCGGCCGTGCAACGCCTTGGCCACGACATCGAGTTTTTTCATCTCGGATTCATTCTCTGGCACGATGCCACCCGCGACGAATTGTTGATAAGAAAGATCCTGATCTTTTTCACCGCCAAACATCGAGCCGATCAGGGAAAAGGGCGAGGTTGCGACTTTGACCAAAATATTGGTGAGCACGCGAAGCACGACGCGGCCCACGCGGAAATTCGGATCGTCGAGGCTACCATGCACCGGCAGGTCGACCACGATTCGACCTGAGTTATCGCGAAGCAGTGCCACGGCTAACCGCACCGGCAACGACGTAGCGTCAGGGCTGTTGGTCGCATTGCCAAAAGCAAACTGGTCGATCGTAACCACGTTTGCACAATCGACTTTCCGCTGGGAAACGCGGCATCTAATGTCGAGATTCAGATTACCACCTGCGAGTTCGTACCCGGCAAATTTCCCGGAGTAAGGACCAACCGGCACCAGCGCGATGCCCTTCATCGCCACCTTCAAGTCGGTGAACGCATGCGCACTCAACGGATTGACCTGGCCCGAGATCGAGACCGGCGCAGAGCCATTAACCCTGCCCTTAATATCTACCGTGGCGCGGGCGAGCTCGGCTGAAGACAGTCCCTCGATCGAACCAGACAACTCATTTAGCGATAGTTGGACGTTCGGTTTGATCGAGCGGTCAACAAATTCAAACGCGGCGTTTTCGAGTATAAACCGATCGAGCGCCACCGTCATTAAATCAGAAACCGGAGCGGCTTGTTTACCCGAGGCCGCAGAAGGCAGCGCAACCTGAACCGGTTCCGCCACACCCGCAGGTTGAAGCGCCACCAGAAGATTGATCGAGCCATCGGCATTCACAATCACACGACCCGTCGGCTCCACCCAATTAACTTCGCTCACCAACAGTTTCGCCGGACTCGAAGAATAATCGAGGCTCTTGATCGCCAGACTGCGCCAACCAGCCAGTTGATCCACCGAGGCTGCATCAGAAACGGCAAAGTCTTCAATCGTCACGTCGCCTTGCGCACCAAGGACCGGGGACCCGCTCGCAGGAATCTCCGCCTGAAGATTCAGCGCAGCCGTGAGCCCGCCGCGACTGACACGCAAATTCGCAAACGACTCAGCATACGGACTGACATTCGGCAGCGAAATATTCGCCAACTCCACGGTAAGCGCAGCTTTCAGCGGAGCTAGCGCGACCGTGCCGACCGCGTGAATCGCACCCTCCGGCGCAAGTCGCGCCTTGAAACCGAGAGGCATCGGCGTGGACAGCGAGGCGAGCGAAAAACCGCGCAGATCGCAGGTCAGCCCAGTCAGTTCGTGGCGGGCCGGGCGCGGCGTAGTGAGATCGTCCAGTGTGATGGCAAGATCGCGTATCGAAATTTCGGCTACACGGGCGTCGATCGGCGCCGCCGTCCCAGCACTGGCCGGTGCTGACGTCATAGCTACCGTGGGCGCAGCCTGCGGTAACACGGGCAATAAAAGTTCGACCAGATCGATTCCAGACGGAATGCGCTGCACCGAAACCGAACCTCCATTAACCACCAAACGCGCCGCCTCTGCCGTAATCTTCGGGTAAGTCGCAGCCATGCCCGTCAGCTCAATCTGCTTCAGCGAAATCACCGGGTCGGCCGCACCGCGCTTGGCCAGTTGCAGCGACTCGATGGAGAGACGGCCATTGGAAACGCGGAGGGCGGGTGCGCCGTTCTCGATTGAAAAATCATAGTGCAAAGCCAGATCGAGTCGGCCATCGCGCAGGTCGAAGCGCACCATTTTCGAGTAGTACGGCGCGTACTTCTTGAGCGCGATTTTACTGATCGTCAGATCGCCGACCGACCACAACGGAACAAGCGACAAGGTGCCGCGCCAAGTAACCGCTTCACCCGACTCCGTCGTCGCATCGATCTCGCCGGGCGCCTGCCGCGGACCGCCGATGTGGAAATTCCTTAGCGATACCGTTGTCGGCCCAATGTCGGTTGCGAAAGGTTCGGCCTGACTCGCGTCGCTATAGGCCAGTCGTGCATTATTGATCGCGAGGTGCCGAACGAGCAACGGCCACATTTTCTTAGCAGGCTGCCCGGTCTTTTCCGCCGCCATGAAAGTTTTGAGCAGATCGGCAAAATTAACCTGCCCATCCGCAGCGACGGCGACTTTGCCTGAAAACCCATCCAGCGAGATCTCCTGAAAACGCCACTCGCGGAACAACACCGAGAACGAGTCGAAATCGACAAACAACCGCCGCCAGCCGATGAATTGCCCGCCCGCAGGTTCGGCGATGGCAAACGACTCGAGCGTCAATGAAAGCGTGAGCGGGTTGAGCGCGACCCTGCCGACTGTCACGCGCCGGTGCAGTTGCTCCGAAAGCCGCTTATCCAATTGTCCGCGCAGAATCGGCGGGGCCACGAAAAAGCCCAGCACCGCCCAAAAAGCCAAAAGGCCGCCAGCCCAAAGAAGCCTGCGCATCCATTTGGGCAGTCGCTTACTGTCACGCTCCGAGGCCTTTCGCAATTCACTGAGAGTAGGGTTCTTCACGATAAACATTTCAGTTAGAGCATCCGATTGCCGATATCAAGCAGGCTACCAGCCCTATTTGCGTCGCTATTACTCGCACACCAAGCTTTGACGATTGAAGAAAATGTCTGCAACGTTCGCCCAACAGTGAAGATGGAAGTTAAAGCACCCGGTCTAGAAACGTTTCTCCACGAGATGATTCCGCTCGCGCGCGCCATGGGCGTGCGCATCGAAGTGAGCGACGAAAACAAGCTCGAACTCGTTGCCCCACACGAGCTTAACCGCAACTCGCTCAACACCGCTTTTGGCGGCAGCCTCGTCTCGCTCGCCACGCTCGCCGGTTATGGCGTCATGTGGGAACTCATGCGCAACGAGGACACCAAGTGGAAAATCGTGATCAAGGACAGCAAGGCCGCGTATCGCAAACCCGTGCTGGGCGACCTGCGCGCCATCTGCGAACGCCCGACCAAGCTCGCCATCGAAGAATTTAAAGCCGCCCTCGCCCGTTACGGTCAGGCTAAACTTAAAATCCGTGCCGCCGTCGTCGAAAAAGGCGCGGTCGCCGTGGATTTCCAAGCCGCATTCGTCGTATCCGCCAGCCAGGCGTAATCGAAAAACCTGCGCCGACGTTAAGCCGGGCATACAGCGCAGAACGTTGTAAAAAGGAGGAGCCCGCTGTCCCAATCGGGCTTAATCACCTTCGACTCCGAACTTGCAGTCGTAGCGAGGACAACGCACTCCCACGATCAATTCCTTCGCGCCGTTAGCGTGATTGCATCTGCGGGCTGGGTGGTTTTTTCTGACCGTTCGTGAAACCTGGTTTTCTACGCACTGCTGCCATCTTCGTTGCCTTTGTTTTTGGCGCACTCATTCCCCAAGCCGAGAACGGGGCGTGGCTGATCCGCTGGCTGATCATGGGCATGCTGTTCCTCGTTTTCCTACAAACGAAGTTGTCGCGTAAAGCGCTGCATCCGAGTCATGGCGCGCTGCTCGCGATCAATGTCGCCATGGGTTTTGTGGGATGGGGACTGGGTTGGGTTGTCGGCGGCCGCGAGGTCGCGCTTGCCGGCTTTTTTTGTGGAATCACGCCAACCGCCACGGCAACACCCGTGATCGTCAGTTTCCTGCGCGGCAAGGTTGATTACGTGGTGGCCGCGTTTTTATTAACCAACGTCGTTATCGCCGCACTGCTGCCCGCGCTCATGCCGCTCATGCTGGGAAAAACTGCGCCGACCGCTTTCATCGCCGTGCTGGGCAGTGTTGCGCTGGTGGTGTTCGGGCCTATGGCGCTGGCGTGGCTGGTGCGGAAAATTTACGCTGGAGCCGCAAGTTGGCCCAAGCGCATGAGCAACGTCTCGTTTGGCGCGTGGGTGCTCACACTCTTTCTGATCACGGCGCGGGTCTCGGCGTTTTTACGCGCACAGTCGGAACTGCCGCAGCAATTATTGATCGAGATCGGCGGACTCTCGCTGGCGCTGTGCGTGGCTAATTTCGCTCTCGGCCGGATCGTCGGCGGAAAGGAATTTGCCCGCGAAGCCAGCCAGTCGCTTGGCCAAAAGAATACGACCTTCACGATCTATCTCGCGCTGACTTACGCCAACCCACTGGTCGCGCTCGGCCCCACTTGCTACGTCCTCTGGCATAATCTCTGGAACTCCTGGCAACTCCATCAGCAAGCCCGGCTCGAGTCGTTGAGCCAAGATTCCGCCGCGCCTTAAACGCAACTTTTACCCCCTGTCCGCGTCTCAACCGTAGCATCACCCAAACACCATGAGCCTGAAAATCATTTTTCTTTTCGCGCTACTCTCCTTCGGCGGCATCGCATTCCTCAGCTATTTGCGCTCTCAGTCCAGCAACCAGCCCGCCGCGCGTCCGCCCGAAACACCCGCAGACCTCAGTAAGATTTCGCCCGAGGACATGGACCGCCTGGTCAGCGTCAACATCCCCGTCAACGTCACCTCCCGCGAACTACTCGCCACCGTCACCGACAAACTCCGCCAGCGTATTGTGCGGCCCAATGCCCGCCCAAACGAGTCCGTGCTTACCTTCAAGACGCCCGAAGCCTACCAGAGCTTCCTCGCCCGCGCCGCCCAGGCCGGCCTCCGCATCACTGCACGTATCGATGCTTCAAATACACTACGCGTCGGCTACGATTCGCTCAACAGCATCGCCCGCGACCTCATTGAAAACTCCGCCGACTACAGCCAGATCGCAGCCAACTACTTCATCACGCCGCCCGTCACTCCACCTCAAGCCCTGTCACGCGCCAACCGCACACAGCTGCCCGTAGGGAACCAGTTACTATCAACACTTGGGGTAACCGGAAACACCCAGAGCTGGGGCAACGGCGTGACCATCGCCGTGCTCGACAGTGGCGTCGCCGCCGACCCGACCTTCGGTATCAGCCGTTTGAAGACGGTCGACATCGGCCTTGGCACCGCCCCGGCGACGGGAACGGAAGGCGGTCACGGAACGGCCGTCGCAGCGCTCGCAGCTGGCCAGTCGGCCGATGCCCAGGGCATCGCACCGGCAGCCTCTGTACTCAGCATCCGCGTCACCAGCGACGACGGTAAAAGCGATGCCTTCACGGTCGCCAAAGGCATATTTGCCGCCGTCGATGCAGGTGCCAAAATCGTCAACATCAGCCTTGGCGGTTACGGCACAAATGCCGCGCTCGACTCCGCCATCAATTACGCCACCACGAACGGTGTCGTGCTCGTCGCCGCCGCAGGCAACGACCAGACGAACCAGCTCACTTGGCCCGCCGCCGATCCGCGCGTTGTCTCCGTCGGTGCTGTCGATGCCAGTGGCCAGCAAGTCGTGTTCTCCAACTCCAGTCGCCAGCTACAAATCACCGCCCCGGGACTCGCCCTGCAAACCGCCTGGAGCGACGGTTCACGCATGATTTTTAGCGGCACATCCGGCAGCGCGCCCATCGTAGCCGGTGCAATCGCGGCCGTGATGTCCCAGGATCCCAGCCTCACGCCCGCCCAGGCTTGGCAAGTCCTGCAAACGCACGCGAGCGACGCTGGCGCACCCGGTGCCGACCCCGATTACGGCAACGGCGTCCTCAATCTCGGCTGGGCCATGGCTCGCAACAACCCCACCCGCTACGACACGGCCGTTGCCAGCCATTATTACGATTCCTCCAGCGAAAAACTTCAGATCGTCGTGCAAAACCGCAGTGCCCAGGCCGTCGCCGGACTCGACCTCAACATCGACGTCAACGGAGCCCTGCAACACCAACCCATCCCATGGCTCGCCGCCGGAGCCACCACCGTGGTCAACCTTTCCATTTCTACCAAGCAACTGGTTGCTGTCGGGCAAATCGAGTTTCGCTCAGAACTGCTAAACCCCGTCGGCACAACCGATCAAGTTCCTACCAACAACCGCCGGGCCAGCACACTCAACGCTCCGACGCACTCCCTCGTGCGCTAGCCGCAGACCTCATTGTTTACAGGTTTTGTACGGTTGAAGCCTTGAACGCGGGCCGAAATTCCCTGAATTAATTAACCTCCATCGGGCCCGCTTCAGCATCACACGGGAGAAAGGGCATTAGCACGCCCAGCCTCCTCAAGACCGGTGGCGCAGGTTAGCATTTTAGTACTCCTTTCACGTACGAGCGGGAGCCCGTGCGTGAAACGTCCACCACATCCCATGAGCACACCTTTGATCAGCGTCTGTATCGCCGCGTGTAACGCCGAAAAATACATCGAAGCATCGCTGCGCACCGTGGAAACCCAAACCTTCAAAAACTGGGAAATCATCGTCACCGAAGACGGCTCCAGTGACCGCACCGAAGAGCACGTGCGAGCCTTCGCCCCCACGGTCACCCAACGCATTGAATACAACCGCCACGACAGCAAACGCGGCATACCGGCCACTAGGAATACCGGCATTGCCAGTGCCAAAGGCGACTGGATCGCACTCCTCGATGCCGACGACCTCTGGAAGCCCAACCATCTAGAAAGCCTAATTTCGGCCAGCCATATCGAAGACGGCGACGCCGTCTATGCCGGCTCGATCCTTTACGACAACGCCACTTGGGACAAACTCAACACGCACGCCCCAACCGAGAGCGATCTCACAAACCTACCGATTGCGCTCTACTCAGGACACCTCTCCATCATGTCGTCCGCCGTCATGATTAAACGTGCCTCGATTGCAAAGTACGGCCCGTTTTCGAGCGATTTCCCCCTCTGCAGCAACACCGAATACTGGCTCCGCCTTCTCTCAAAGGGTGGCCACATGAGCTACAGCGGTGCCAACACCTGCATCTACCGCCAACACACCGCCGCTCCCTCGCGAAAAACCACAGACAATCTCGCAGAAAACGCTCGGATTTGCGAACACTACGCCTCATGGGACGCCATAACTCGCCGCCTGAGCCGTGAGCGCCTCGCCGGCCTGTACCGCTTAACCGGGTTCGCACTCATGGCCGACAATCCGGCGGCCGCGCGCACCGTGATTAAGAAATCGCTGCAGCTTCAGCCGCTCCACGCCAAATCGCTCTGCCTCTGGGCTAGGGCGTTTGTCCGACAGAGCACTCGCCGCCCCCGCGCAGCCTGACGATTTTCCAGCCGACACAGCGTTAGGTTTTCGCCGTGTGCGCTTGCGCCAAAGCACAGGCTGGCCAATTATTTGCGCTCTATGAATTACCAAGGCCTTGGCACCAAAGCCCTCCACGCCGGCCAGAAACCGGACCCCACCACCGGCTCCCGCGCCGTTCCGATTTACCAGACGACCAGCTACGTCTTCCGCGACGCCGAACACGCGGCAAATCTCTTCGCGCTCAAGGAACTAGGCAACATCTACACGCGGCTCATGAATCCCACGACCGACGTGTTCGAGCAACGCCTCGCAGCGATGGAAGGTGGTTCGGCAGCCCTCGCCCACGCTTCCGGTCAGGCCGCAATCACCAACGCCATTCTCAACATCGCCGGCGCTGGCGACCACATCGTCTCCGTCTCACAGCTCTACGGCGGCACGTATAACCTTTTCCACTACACGCTCAAGAAGCTCGGCATCGACGTCACCTTCGTCGACGCCATGGACCCCGACGCCTTCCGCAAGGCCGTTCGCCCCAACACCAAGGCCTTCTACGGTGAAGGGCTCGGCAATCCCGCGCTCAACATTTTCCCCTTCGAAGAGGTTGCCAAAATCGGCCGCGAAGTCGGGGTGCCAGTCATCGTCGACAACACCTGTCTATCGCCAATCCTCAACCGCCCGATCGAATGGGGCGTCAACGTCGTCGTACACTCCGCCACAAAATACATCGGCGGCCACGGCACCTCCATCGCCGGCATGGTCGTCGACGGCGGCAACTTCGACTGGGGCAACGGCAAATTCCCCGGCCTGACCGAACCAGACCCCAGCTACCACGGCATCGTGCACTGGGACGCATTCAAGGCCTTCCCTCCCGCTGGCGGCGCCAACATCGCCTACGCTATGAAAATGCGCCTGCAACTGCTCCGCGACGCCGGCGCTTGCATCAGCCCGTTCAACTCCTTCCTCGTACTTCAGGGCCTCGAAACGCTCCACCTGCGCATGGAGCGCATCTGCCAGAACGCGCTCAAGACTGCCGAACTACTCGCTGCACACCCAAAGGTCGCGTGGGTGAATTATCCAGGCCTCAAGACCAGCCCGAACCACTCCATTGCCAAGAAATACCTCAAGGGCGGCTTTGGTGGTTTAATCGGGTTCGGCGTCAAAGGAGGCTACGAAGCAGGCCGAAAACTCATCGAAAGCCTGAAACTCTTCAGCCACGTCGCCAACATCGGCGATGCCCGCTCGCTCGCCATCCACCCGGCCAGCACAACCCACAGCCAGCTCTCCGCAGACGAACAAATTTCGTCGGGCGTCTCGGCGGATTTTGTCCGTCTATCGATCGGCATCGAAGATTTCGCCGACCTCCAGACCGACCTCGAGCAGGCTCTGACAAAAATCTGATCCATCAGCCAAAAACTGTAGCCCTTGTTTTCTCAAGGCGGCGCCAATCATCGCCGCCTTTTTCCGCTCAGAACCGCGCAATTTACACCCGATGACCTCGACCTGCTAAATCTGAGTCAATCAGAACAAATATCTAGATTTGCATGCCTTAAAGTCGCCAAAAGCGAGGTCATCGCGCCGTAAAGCACACAAGTTACACACCCTCTCCGCCAAGAGACGACCAGCCTTGGCCAAGGAGCGCGCAGCAACTGTCCACGTTTGTCCGATAACTTAAGATCACCTAACATGTCCTTACCTTTTCCCAAACTAACCGCAGCCGAAGCGGCCTCGCTCATTAATCATGGCGAAGTGCTCGGCATAAATGCGTTCACCGCAGCCGGTGCGCCCAAAGCCATCGCACGCGCCATCGCCGCACGCGCCCGCGAAGAACACGCCGCAGGTCGCCCCTTCAAAGTTGGCATGATCACCGGCGCCTCCACCGGCCCATCACTCGACGGCGAACTCGCCAAGGCCGATGCCGTGTCCTTCCGCACGCCCTTCCAATCTGACCCCGATATGCGCCGCGCGATCAACGACGGCAAAGTGCAGTTCTTCGATATGCACCTCTCGGTTCTTCAGCAGGCCATGCGCTACGGCCACTTGGGCAAGGTCAACTGGGCCATCGTCGAAGCTTGTGATGTCGGCCCCGACGGCTCTATCACACTCACCTCCTCAGTTGGCGCCGCGCCCACGCAATGCCGCGTCGCAGATAAGATTCTTATCGAACTGAGCAGCGCTCACCCGAAAGCCCTTCACGGCTTCCATGACATCTACGAACCAGCCGATCCACCCCACCGCCGCGAAATCCCGATTTATCGCCCCTCTGATCGTATCGGCTCGCCGGTCATCAAAGTGCCACCCTCGAAAATCGCTGGCATCGTCGAGTCCAACATTGGTGACGAAATCAACGGTTTCCCTCCTCCTGGAGCAGAAGCCCAGCGCATCGGCGAAAACGTAGCCAACTTCCTCGCTAGCGAAATCCGCCGCGGCACCCTTCCCGCATCTTTCCTCCCGATCCAGTCTGGCGTAGGCGACACCGCCAACGCCGTCATCGGAGCCATGGGCGAACATCCCGACATCCCGCCTTTCGAAATGTACTCGGAAGTACTACAAGATTCCGTCTTCAACCTCATGCTCAAAGGCAAGGTGAAATTCGGTTCCAGTGTAGCCCTCACCGCCAGCGCCGAAATGCGCAAACAGATCTACGGAAACCTCGATTTCTTCCGCCCGCGCATCGTCCTGCGCCCGCAAGAAATCACCAACCACCCCGAAGTCATCCGCCGTCTCGGCGTCATTTCAATCAACACCGCGATAGAAGCCGACATCTTCGGCAACATCAACAGCACGCACGTGCTCGGCAAGGACTTGATGAACGGCATCGGTGGATCGGGTGACTTCACCCGTAACGCCTTCCTCTCAATCTTCACCTGTCCCTCCACTGCGAAGAACGGCAAGATCAGCACGATCGTCCCACTCGTGAGCCACATGGATCACAGCGAACACTCCGTAGCCGCCGTCGTGACCGAACAAGGCGTGGCCGACCTCCGCGGAACGTCGCCAAACGAACGCGCCCGCAAGATCATCGAGAACTGCGCCCACCCTGATTTCCGCGAACCACTCCTCCGCTACTGCGCCGCGACGAAGAAAGGCCACACCCCGCAATCACTCGGCAAAGCCTTCGCCTTCCACCAACGCTTCATGGAAACAGGCGACATGCACGGCGCGATCGAGTAAAACTCTACCGCAAACATCGGCGACACGAAAACAAAACCAAGTCACCGAACCAATACAAAAGGCCGGGCTCAACGCCCGGCCTTTTTGCTGAACAACTACAAAACCCGCGGCAGCCCCGGGACGCAGACCTCTTGCAGTGAAATTTCACATTCAGATTTGCATACAAAAAGGGGGCGCAGCAAACGCTGCGCCCCTGAGATTGCAAGAAAAGGCTTTAGCTAATTACTTCTTGGGCTCTGGAGCCGGAGGAGGTGTATAGAACGGGTCAGAACCATCACGGAAACCAGGAAGGTCATCCTTCTGGAGCTGCATTTCACGAGTAAGACGAGGATCAAAAACATCTCCAACGCCTGAGCCGTCAGGCTTCTGTGTACGCGCCGTAATGAAGATGAGCAGATTCTTAGTCGTTACCGAGTCAGTTTTCGAACTGAATAGACGACCCAATACAGGAATGTTGCCCAAGACCGGTACCTTGGATGTTCCCTTTTGTTGATCCTTGGTGACCATGCCACCAATACCGAGTGTATAACCATCCTTAATTGTTACCTGCGTAACTGTTTTCTGGACAGCGAGAATCGGAATAATGGCGGCACTACCACCCGACGCGCCAAACGAGACTTCACCACTCTTATTACTAACCTCAGGTGCAATATTTAGTTTGATAAACCCCTGGCTGTTAACCTGAGGCGTTACCTTCATGAGGACACCAATGGGCTTGAAAATGAAACCACTCACTTCAAAACTACCACGCTCCTGATTGTAAGTGTAGTTAGGGATAGGATATTCGAGACCAACATTGATCGTCGCTTCAGTATTATTAAGCGTCACGATCGTCGGGTTGGAGACCAATTTGGAATTACTACCCGTGTTTAAGGCAGAGATCACAGCAGAAAACTGTGGCGCCGAAAATACTGCGGAGAACATGGTTGAGGCGGACAGTTTCTCGAACTCAATCAATTTATCATCACCATTTCTGGCCACGTCGCTACCACCACGAACCTGAAGTGGTATTGGACGGCCATCAAGCTGGTAGCTCTGGAGGGATGTCCAATTTATACCGAGATTCTTAACATCACTATTATTTACCTCGATAAACTTGGACTCAATCATCACCTGCTCAGTGGACTTGTCGAGATTGGCAATAATCGGCCGTACCTTTTGGATTGCCGAAGCTCGCTCAGTAACAACAAGTGAGTTACTACGCGCATCGATCACAATCTTTCCACCAACCTTGGCATCTACAAGCGAGTCCAGGCTCGACTTGATTTCCGAAGCCTTAGCGTAATTCAGAATAAATACTTCAGTAGTAAGTGGCTCAAGATTGAGCGACTCGATAGTGACAACCTTGATGATATTTGCATCTTCGACAAAGGTGTAGCCTACGGGCTGAAGCACTACTTGATAGATCTGGCGCCATGTAACATCACGGAGCTTGATTGAGGTCTTGCCCTGTAGCGTCTCTGGGATAACCAGATTTAATTCAAAAAGATCGGCTACATTGCGGAGTACATTCCGAATTTCCTCATCAGGGAAATCAACTGAAAGAGTGTCTTTACCCTTAGCAACCATCGCCTTGGGTTCTTCGGTTGCCTTGGCGGCTGCTTCTGGTTGCGCCACTGCCGCAGCAGGTGCGGCGGGAGCAGCCGTCTCTTGAGCAAACGCAAACACACCCGTGATCGGGAATATTGCGGCCACCATAGCGGTGATTTTAATCAGTCTGGTACTCATGGATTTTCCTTATTTAATAGGGCGTATAATCTCTGCTTGGTTGAAACGTAGCGAAAAATTTGTTCTAGTAACTTCGATAAGCTCGACAGTATATGGAGTGCCGTCAAAAGAAAGCGTGAGCCTATCCCCGACTTTCACTCCCTTTTGACCTTTCAATAGAAGCACTAAGGCATCCTCTCGCCCCATAACTCCTGTTGGTTTGAGTTGATCTGCGAGAATGGCGAGCAACTCCTTATCAGACGCAGGCCGATTAAGGACTACCTCGATCCTTCCTTCCGAAGCTGCGTTAAAAGGATTACGTATATCTGCAGGTGCCGTCAGGTCGTCGGTAGCAAGTTTAGCCAAATGCTCTGCCGTCTCTACAGTCACGGCCCTCTTCTGAGGTGGTGCGATATCGGAAGGTGCTGCCTTCGCAGCTGCAAATCCGAACATCAAAAAGACAAGAACTGCGAGAGAACGGATTTTCATGCACGGCCTAATAGTTCAACTGTGAGTGAAAGCACTACCTCCGCTTGAGCACTTTCATTGGTTTTCTGAGCCTCACTACATACAGCACCTTTCACACGGCAATAGTATACACCTTGCTCCATTTTACGAAGAAAGGTCAGTACCTGTTTATAGCTTCCCTGCACAGAAACGGCGTACTGAACAGGGACATAAACGCCCTTAACAGACTTGACTGTTTCTGAAGCCGGTCTCGGAGTATTTAGGAGCTTAACCCCTGCCTCCGACTCAAGCTTGTAGAAATACTGAAGATTATTCGCCAAATCATTTGGGTTGATTAGGCGAGACGACACAGTCGAATTCGCCGTCTCTATAGCTTGTAGCTGTAAATCAAGCTGATTTGCGAAATTAATATTGGCAGCCTGCCGCTGGCCATCCGCCGTCCGCTGCTCCACATGAGCCTGCATCTCCGACAGAGCACCATGGCGATAAAAATACGCCGCAAATAACACAATCGCTACAGCAGTAGCGATGAAACCAACTGGTGATTTTTTATAGAGCGTCTTAACTGAGTCCGTATTCATTTTTTCGCTTTCCCAAATGTTAAGACAACCTCGAACACCAATCGACCCGCCTGAACATCTCTAGAAATGTTTGCCATGGCAATAGTCCCAAAACTCTTATTAATCACAACATCTTCTTTCAATTGCTTCTCATAAAGGGATACAGCCGTTGTGGCCTGTTCCGACATGCCCTGCACAAAACCTCTAATACTGACCCCCGTATCTCGATACTCGACACCGGAAAACACAAGTCCCTGCGGTTTTGTACGGCTGAGTTGTATGATAAAATCGGAAAAAACCAACTTCTGGTCTTTCAAGAAAGCGTTTAGTTCATCGATTTTCTTCTCTTCCACCTGAAATCTTTTGTATTTAGCGACTGCCTGATCACTGGCAGATTTGCTGGCATCGACTTTGGCCTGCCATTCGTTGCTCTGCCTACGAAGGTCGTATAATTTATATTCCTGAAAAGCAAACGCCAGAAGTGCTCCAACGGTTAGGAAAAGCACAAAGCCATTTACGAAGAACGAAGTGCGAATAATCTTCGTATCAGGAAGTGTAGCGTAATTCCTGAAGTTTGTGTGCCAAGCCGGCACTTGAGATGCTTTTGCCTTCTCAGAATTCTTTTTAAGCAACGGCAGCATGATTATGATTTAACATGAGGCTGAAAAGTCCAAGCCATAGATTATCTAACTCTTGCTTATTGGCGGCCCCATCAAAGCTGATACATTTGGTCAGAAGCCAGTTTTTGTAATCCACCGCCAAAACAGGAACCCCCAATTGAGTAGAAATTGCCTTCTCCAGCCAACCCAACTTCGGCGGAAGCAAAGTGCAAACAACCTGGCCGATTGACTGACCAGTCTGGACTTCGTAGAAACCGATGGATGACTGCAACTCCTTAAGTAGCTTTTTGATCAACGTCGCACCCATACCGGTGAAATCGAAAGCATTAGAATAAAAAAGCTTACGAGCAGCTTCTTCATCCTTCAGACCAATTTCCTTTTGCACTACAGGGATCATCGCATCAAGCCCTTGCGGAATGGGACGTGAATTCTCCACACCGGTGTCACTCACAATAAAAGACTGGGTAGATTCACCATCGATCTCCAAAACCAAGGTTGGCGTCTTTACCTGACTAAAGGTTAGGTAATCGGAAATAGCGCCTAGAGTCGAAAGTGTTCCGATCTCAAGCCGTTCCGGATAAATCCCACGGTCAAGAAGTGAACTCTGCCACGTCGTCACCTCGTCACTGGGTAAACCCGCAAAAATTGCTTCTTTTTTTGAGGTAACACTGAAATCGAAATCAGTGCCATCATTCGCATTGAGTAAAGCGAGGGCAAACTTGTCGGCCTCAATCCGTACTTGGCCGGACAAGACCTCATCCATATAAGTAGCCTCTTTGTAGCGCTTCGGATCAAGCGTTACATGTCTGACTACTCGCTTAGCAGGATAAATACCACAAGTTGAAGCGATGTAACCACCTGCGCCGCTTTTTTTCGGCTGCAAGAGCTTGATCGCTTCAGCCAAGGCCGCAACGTCATCCGCCGGGCAGCTGGTCAATTCTTCAATAACCATCGGGCTGTTACGCAGGGAAGTCCGTGCGAGCAGTATGCTATGGTTATTACACTCTATAAAATAACCTTTTGTTTTTTTCGTGAAAAACATGCGGTCTTCAGGGGCTAAGAAAGTCTAGTTGCACAAATACGGAATGGGGTCGATCAAGGCCAAGGAAAATGCGGGGATCGCGATCGTTCTGACAAGAGTAAAGCCCGGTCGTAACCCCTTATTCAGTGCTATTTACGGATTATTTAGTAATCGGTATGCATCTGGGCATGCAAGCATTTTCCCAATAAAAAACCCGGCCTGCATAACAGGACGGGTTTAGTTCGAGTAAATTGGGTGCGCGCTTTACTTCTGCCACGTACGCTTTTTGTGGCGGTTAGCCTTAAGGCGCTTGCGACGCTTGTGCTTCGACATCTTTAAACGGCGTTTCTTTTTCAGATTTCCCATGGTGCGTGGTTTATTTGGAAGGGTCAACTTGCGGAGCTTTCGGATGGCTGTAAAGCGGATTTTATCCGGAATCGCATACTTCGATCCATTGACCCAAAACACTCGAGCAAACAAGGAGCCGTAATGTATGCCCGGGGAACAGTTTCCGAAGACTCAGGCCATAGGCGCGTAATTGCGGGGCGTACTCGCTTGCCAAGCGAATCAAGAGATCACGATCAGCCTCTCCCCCTTTGCACTGGTTCGTCTTCCAGTCCACGACCCATAGCTCTCCCCTAACCAGATCATGCATAACAAGGTCCATCACGCCATCGATCCAGGCATCAGGTTCCACTGGAGAAAAAACTGCCAGCTCAGTCGTCACAACCCAATGCTCAGCCCTGAGTTCTCGCCAAACATGACTCTCGCGAAGGCATCTGAGCTCTTGGTGTGCGCGCGAAGCCATTCCCTGCCCAACCGCAATCGCCAAGCGGTTTTCGCAGTGCGCAATCACTTCCAGGTCAGTGCCTCGCCACGGCATGTGCTCCATCGTTTCATGCCACCAAAGACCATACTCGATCGCTTCGTCCCCAGCGGAAAGCCTCACGGGTGCAGCTTGATCTAGCGAAGACTCGTGACGCAAACCGCGGCTATGATCCGGTTTCTGTGCAAGTTGATGAGGAAGTAAACGACAGGGCAACGAGGGCAGTCTGCCAACTTTTTCGATCTTAGGAGCAACCGCCTGTTCGGGTTGGGCTGCGACCGGGCGTTCCTCCCATGGCAACGATGTATCCACTGCTACGGCGGGCAACGCCTCGACAAGCGTCGTAGAACCCCAGAGTTCGGCAAAACTTGGCCCACTGCGCTTGCTGCGTCCAAAACCCGAGTTCCACGGCAGAATCAGTCGGCGGCTCGCGCGGGTCAGCGTCACGTACAGCAGCCGGACCAACTCCCGCACGCGTTCCCGCATCCGCGCTTCGCTTGTTTCCGCAGGCAAACTCGCCTGATCGAAGTAAACCCGGATCTGCCCTTCAGCCTGGCCATCAGAAACCAAATACAGGCCACGCTGCGGCATTTCGCCGATCGAACGCCAAAAACCCACGGGAATAACCACCGGCCATTCCAGCCCCTTGGCCGAATGCGATGAGAGCAGATTGATCGCATCATGGTCGGGTTTGCCGCTGGGACGCTCTTGATCGATGCCCGCGAGCAATTTACTTAACCACTGCCTAGGGCCAGCGCCTTCAAGGCCAAGCTGAGACGCCTCCGCCAGCAAACGCGCGAGTTCGTCGCCCAACCCACCAGCGGCATCGAGCGACCGCACTTTCGCGGCCAGCGCACACTCCGCCACCAGCCCGGCCGCAAATTGGCCGAGCGGCATTCCTTCGTCATCGACGCGCAGAATCCACGGACGCAGCACAGCCAGCGCGTTTCGCAACGGCTCAGGATGCACCTCAGGCGTCTCCCAAAGAAACCGGCCTCGTTCGCGCAACTCAACCGCGAGCAAGTCATCACGCACGGCAAACACTTCGCGCAAAACACCGAACCACTCAAAAGAATTTTCCGGATCGCAAATCACCGCGAGCAATCCCGTCAGCCACGCATACGGCGGATTATCGCCATTGCGGTTTCGACGGATTTGCAGCGCCGCTTTCAATCCTGCTTTATTAAATGCCTTCTGGACAATCGTGAGCCAGTCAACTCGCGGAGCCAGCACGCAAACCTCGCCCCAACACTCCGCGCCCACGGCCGCCGGACCATGCGCCCGCAAAAACTCCGCCAACTGCCGCGCTTCTTCAGCCAGCCAATCGGCAACGCCCTCAGGCGGCAGGGCCGGTATCGTCAGTGGAAAGATCTCTGCCGCCCCGATCTCATTGCGTGGACCGGGAACGAGCGGCTCGTAGCGAACTTGTAACAAAGGTGCGGATACACCCTCCGCTGGCGCGAGTCCCAGATTATGTTCGCGCCCCGGACCAAACGCCTCGGGAAAACCAGTATTCAGCAGTTCAACTACCGCGCTAGGCGTACGAAAAGTAACTTCGAAAACCAACAACTCCCCGCCATCGCCTCGCCCAAAAGCATCCAGATGCCGCGTGAAATTCCGCACATCAGCTCGCGAGCGATAAATCGCCTGCTGGCCATCGCCCACCATGCAAAAACAACCAGCTCGTGGCGGTACGCCATTGCCCTGCGGCCAGGAACCAGCCGGTGCGCCCGGCGGCCGTGCGATCTCCACTAACACGGCAAATTGCTGCGAGTCGGTATCCTGCGCTTCATCCAAAATCACGCGCCACCCGTCGCTCCTAATTCTGTCGAGTGTTTCGGCATCTTGCAGGACCGCCATGACGGCATCGATCTGGTCCGCATAAGTCTGCACGCCGCGCTCGAAACGATAAGCGCGATAACGTCCGGCCAGCTCAGCCGACAGCACCGCCGCCGCATCGGCCAGCCACGCCTTAAATGGAGCCATCCAGGCTGTCGCCAATTCGGTGATTTCTTTAGCGCTACCAACTGGTTTGTACAGCGGTAAAAACCCGCGTCCGCTTCGGAACTGCTCTGCCCAGTCGGCCGCAGCGCGCTTGTTGGTTTCCAGATTTTCCCGAGTCTTGACCGCGCCCTTCGCCGTCAGACCCAGGATCTGCTGCAACAGCGCTTCGCTTGGCGCGGGCAACGGTCCGGCTGGTCGGCGACGGGCGAGATTTTTCGCCGTTGCCGCATTCAGCCCACGCGCAATCGCAAAGACTTCGTCGAGCGCCACGAAGCGCAAAAACGCATCGAGCTCGGCCTCCGTCAGCGATGTGAACTGCATCGCATCCTGCTCTAGAAACTCTTCCCAAAACACATCTTCGTCGTCTTCGTTTTCAACCAACAGACGCGGATTCAAGTTCAGTCCAAATTTCTGACCATAACGTTGCGCCAGCAACAAACAGAAGCTGTGAATCGTGCCGAAAAACGCCCGCTCCAGATGATCGAGCGCCTTGAGATCCGCCGCGCCTGCGGCTTCCAACCGACGCATCAAAACCTGACGCGCCCGCTGGCCGATTTGCGCCGCCGACTTCTTCGTAAACGTCACGACTGCGGTCTTCGGAAGCAGCGCCGAGCCCTCGGCCGAGAGCGCCATTTCGGCCAGTCGCTCCGAGATCGCCGTGGTTTTGCCGGAGCCTGCATTGGCGCTGACTGCGAAGTTGCGGTTCCATTCCGCGCGAAACCGATCACGCGCATTTTGATCTTTTAGTGGCTCACTCATCGTTGCCCTCCGCTTCCGCTACGACCTCGCCGAACGTAACTGCAAATTTCTCAACCAGCACCGCTGCCGGCACCGGCACGCACGCGAGCGGCCAGTCAAAGCCGCCCATCGCGTGCTTGGTTTTATCGGGCGTCAAGGCCCCGTAGCGTCCCGTCATGAGATGACGCGCGACTCGTTCGAGCAAAACCAACGCCTGCGGCAACTCGCCCATCTCCATCGAAGCGACGCCTCCCGGTTCGGGTTTCACCATCGAGACACGGCCAGACTTGGCTCCGAGCGATTGCGCCGCCGCCAGATAAATCCCGAGCTGCAATGCCGTGCCCTTACTCGCCATGCTCTTCGCCGAGAGCTTCGCATCCTTCCCAGTTTTGAAATCCACGACGTCAACAATCGCACCGGCCCACTCCGCACGGTCCATGAAAACCACATCCATCCGCCCTGTAACACCGAGACATCCGCCAGCACTAAACGCAACACTTGCGCCTTCAGGCAAACGCATTTCCGTAGCCATGACCGAACCGGTATCCAGTGTATAAAGATTGGCCAACAGCAACGAGCAGACGTGCGTCAACCCCGCGTGAAACGAATCCCAGAACCGATCCATCGGCCACTGCGACCGGACTCGCGCCAATTCGTTTTTCAGCCTGGCTTGCGCCTCGGCCAGCGAAGGTTTTTCAAAAAATGCGCCCTCGGAAAAATTGCCGCGCAACGCTGCTGCTACGACGCGATGCGCCAGTTGACCGACCGACCGTTTGCGCGAACGCAACAACGGCCCCCACTCGACGCGTGAAGTTCCAAGCACGGCGGAAAACCATAGTTCAGCCGGATCGCTCACCGCCGCCTCGATTCCTCGCGCAGGCAGTCGCTCCGGTTTGATTTTGGCCGGATCGACCGAAAGGAAACACTCATCAAAGGCTCGCGCCGGATCTCGCCGCGAACTCCAGATCGCCTTCCACGAGGCAACATCGACCGGAGGCACTGTATCCGGCGAACGCTCCACCTGCCGCTCGAACTTTTTCTGAAGATCGCCGCCGCGCGGCTCCGCCCGCCAAAGCACGCGCTCCAACCAACTGTTTGGGGCAAGCCCGGTTTCCGGCTCGCCGTCGTCGGCCAGCGCCGCTGAAAAAACCACCTGCCGACGCGTGTCGCGCGCCAGCGCGGCCAGCCCTCGTTTTTCAAGCCAGGCGAGATCATCGGCACCGAGCACACCCAGCGAAAAACGGCTTTTTTTGCCCAACAGCGTGCGATGTTCATCAGGCAGCCAGCCGCTCGAGCGCTGACGCGTGGGCCAGACGCCAGCATTGCTCTCGGTGAAGATGACGTGCGACCAAGCCAGCCCTTCGGCCCTGCGCCGAGTCGTCAGCGTGACTCGCGCGAAACTATTACGCACCGCAGCACTCGTCGCAGGGCTTTTTTTCGGGATAAACGAAGCCAGCGCCGCCAACACTTCCTGCACGGGCAAAACCCGCGTTTCGCGTTCGGCAAACGCAGCCAACGCCGACCAACCAGCCGGTAGCGCCAAGACCAGTCGTTCGCACACGGCTTGATAACGAGTCAGCGCGTCCGCCAGCGTGAGTTCGTCCGGCCAGGCAGGCAACAAAAGTGAAGCGATGCGCTGCACTTCCCGCCACTCAGGCCGCGTTCTGCCAGCCAGCAATTCCACGCAGGCCGTGAGCGCGTGCGTCTGCCGTTCGTCGAACAGGCGCTCGCAAACTTCACGCGCTTTGCCCATCGACACCTCGGTAAAACCAGACGCCACCAACAAAGGCCAGAGCTCCAGCAAATCTTCCAGCCTGCCGTCTTTCTCATAAAAAGTGAACAAAGCACGCTGCGTCTGAGATTCCAGCGAGGTCGCTCCGACGCCCGGCAGCAGATCGACAAAAGGTACTGCTCGTTCCGTCAACAACTGCCCCAGCCTGGCGTGTGCTGCGTCTGCCTTGGGAAAAACCACCGAGATTTCCTCGGCACCGTCATCGAGCAAACGAACCACTTCATCCGCCACAAGCCGCATCTCATCCGTCCGCGTCCGCCCCACCAGAATACGCGGGCGCAAAACCTCCCCGCCCGAACCTGAGTTCGAAACTTCCTCGGCAGCGCCGATCCACCACGCGGCCACAGGCTCGCAGGTTTGTTCGGGCGCAGGCGCATCGATGGGCAGTGGATTTACGCCGAGAAAAGCCTGCCAAACTTCAACCCAGGCTTCGTCGAGAGCACGCTGGCCGCGAAATTCTGGTTCGGGCAGCACGACGGAAACTTCGTCGAAGCGTCGCACAAAAGCCGCCACGTTGAAAAATTCGCCCCACGCCTCAGCGCTAAGCCCGTAAATCAGCAGACGCCCACCGATTTTGGCGGCCTCAGACGACACCGGCGACAGCGCAGTTTTGGCACTTTGCCGCGCGCCGAGCACATAGCCGAGTGCTTCCACGCGTTGTTCAAGTTCTTTAAAAACGCTCCCGACGACCGGGTGGAGAAAATCTTCCGCGCCGAAACCGGCTTTCACCAGTTCATCGAAATCGTCGAGCGCACGCTCGGCATCGCTGAGCAGACTTTTCAGCAAACCTTGGTCGGTATCGCCTGGTTCGAGTACCTGGAGTCGCTGCGTGATCGCCACCCGCAGCTCGAATAAAAGCAGTTCGCGCCCGAGCACGGGAATACTGCCCGCCAGTGGAAGCCATTTTTGTCGGGCGAGCCCGGGCGTTAAAAATTCTACGCCGAGTAGCGCGAGGTTTTCCGTGACGCAGCGCTGTTTCAGCCCTTGAGCCTGACCGCGCGTCGGGACTACGACGTAGCTGCGTGTAAGCTGGCCATGTCCGCCTTCGAGCCAGGGACGGATTGCTCCGTGCCAAGCGGTGTCGGCATGGCGGGCGAGCAAAAGTTCAACGCGGGGCTCTGGCATGTGGTTAGCCTTGATCCATCGGAGCGACGGAGCGTGGGCGGCACCTGATTCAATTCTGCGACTCGCGCAGAATGACAAAACAAAAAAGCCCCCGGCGCACATCGCGACGGAGGCAGAGAGTGACAGAGGGAGTTGCGAGGTCGCTTACTTGGCCTGCGCGAACTTCGAAGCATGCGCCTTGGCGCGGGAAGCGGCGTTCTTATGGACGACGCCCGACTTCGTGGCCTTGTCCATAGCGGAGCTGTAGGCGATGGCGGCCGACTTGGCGGCAGCGGCGTCGCCCGACTTGATGGACTCATCCAGCTTCTTGTGGAGGGTCTTCAGACGGGTTTTGACACCCTTGTTGCGGACGGTGAGACGGGCCGTTTTACGGGCGGCTTTGATAGCAGATTTAGTGTTGGCCATAGCGTGTTTCGGCTTTTGAGCCGGACAGAAACCCAAACGCAGGCCCCTGAGTCAAGGGCAATTCATAGCCCGCAGGGATAAGTTAGTGCGGAGCGGGTCACGACAGATGTGAGAATCCTTGGTTTTGGGGCCGATAAGCCGGATTCTGTGTGGCGCCTTGCGGCGCGTGATCGTCATTTCTCTAGGTCGCTTGCGCGACCTTTTCGCCGAAGCGAAATGCGGCATACCCGCAGCTGTAGGACGGGCCGCCCAGCTGCCTATTTTGCCTTGCACCGGATTGGGTTTTTCGTGCCGCCCGTCTCGCGACGAACGCGGTGGGCTCTTACCCCACCTTTTCACCCTGACCTGACGGTTGCCCGCCAGGCGGTATATTTTCTGTGACACTATCCGTCACCACGGGATATGGCCCGTAGTGCCCCGGCTTGAGCAGAAGCGTGCTTGCGCGGTGGTCTTGCGACCGGCCGACACAGCGCGACAGCGTTTCTCGCCGGGAATCCTGCCCGGTGGTGTCCGGACTTTCCTCTCGAAGTTACAACGGGCGTGGCATTACCCACGCCTTGGGATCAAAGAACTAGGAGCGACGATCTGGCCCCAAAACCAAGGAGAAAAGCCATACGCGAGCAGGAACTGAAAAACAAGGCTCATAAAAGCGCGTGCCCGCGGTCATTATAAAACGGCCAGCAATCGCCGATCATCTTGTATAACCACCGCCCATCACGAACGCCGTGTAAACTGTGCGCCGTCGCAGCAAGTTCAAGCGCATGATTCACGCACGAGCAGAGGTTTTCTCTACAATTAAGCGCTATGCCGCCTGCTTTATACAAGCTTACCCATTGATCCTAATTGCCAGTCTGGCGCGAGACACTTCATGGCGCCAGATACTGGCCGACAGCCTCTTAGGGGCATTTTTGGCGACAGCGTTCTATATAATAATCACGTGTTTGCTCCGAAATTAAACAAAATCCACACAGTCCGACCGACCCTATTATATTCATTATATCAAACAAATATTCGTAATATAATTTCGCTTATGAAAACAAAAACATTAGTCTCACTCGTACTATTAATCGCGTCCATCGTTCTCGCTGGATGCACCACAATGGCTGACGCTTTAGAAGCGCGCGGAAAAGGCACGAAAGTAACTTACTTGACGTCTTTCGAAGAAATATGGAAAGCGATGCCAGATACTGTCACCGCCGCCGGCCTCAAATTTGTCAGCGCGAATAGGGAGGACCGATCTGTCTTGGCGCAACAGCCGATCACCGTGGTAACTTATGGGGAGAACGTCGCAATTTTCGTCGAAAAGGTAGACGACTCGAAATGCACGGTTGAAGTCGTTGCGAAAAAGGCACTGGCGACGGATATCGTGGCAAGTCTGGAGGACTGGGTAAAACCGGTCTTTAGGGAGTTGGATAAAAAGTTTAAGCGCGAATAACTAGTCGCTAATACCAACACCTGCATCCGGCGCGCATATCCTGATGATAACCGGCCTGCGCGCAAAACTACAGCACGTCCTTCACGCACTTTCCCCGGAAAACCGCTGCCATCCATTTCCTCCAACGGAAACAACCGTATTTGTCTACACAGACAACGAGCCTGAGGTCTTTCCCGAAGGCAGATGAAGGCACCACGAGCTAGCGTCGCGAGGATCGCAGATACGAGCCTGCAACGATGCAGCCCGCGTTGCGGCAATCCTATCAGCTCTCGAAATACACGATGCGGCCGCACTGATCGCACGTCGCGAGCTTGTCGCCTTTGCGCGAATCCGACTCGACCTCACTCGAAACCTTCAGGTGGCAGCCTCCACACTTGCCTTCTCGCATGGGAACACAAACCGGCTGCATACGCATCGCAATACGATCGTATATCCGGATGCTCGGCACATCGATCGGCTCGCGCGAAGTTGCCACATCGGCCTCGGCCTGTTTCAACTCGGCGGCGAGACTAACCTCGCGTGTACGCAAATCCCGGATACGCGTTTCGTGACCGACGATGCCCTGTTTTAATAGTGCCTCGGCAGCGGTGAATTTCTTTTTCGCCTCGTCGATCGAGTACATCACGCCGAGCTCTTTTTCCTCCAAGGCGCTGATGGAAGCTTCCATGGTTTCGATCTCGTGGCCAAGCGCCTGGTATTCGTCGTTTTTCTTTACCGCTAGCTGCTGAGTGCGGTATTTGCGCACTTTTTCATCGGCGACGCCAATCTCGGTTTCGATGGATTTTTTCTGCACCTCGAGCTCTTTCATTTCGGTACGGGCCGTATCAATCGCGGCTTTTTCCGCGGCGATTTTTTGCTCCACGGCGAGGATGTCGCGCGGGACCGATTTCAGCTGGGACTCAAGGGAGTGTCGCTTGCTGTCGCGATCTTGCAGGATCAGGATTTTTTCAAGAGCGGGGTGACGCATGCGGAGGCAGAGTTGCGACTACACGCGCGGGGCTCAACACCCAACTTTATGCCCACGATTTTTGCGCTACGTTCATTCTGCAAAAACGAACGCGCCTGCAAAACTTCAAATATAGTACATCTGATCGGCGTTTTTCGCGACGAGATTGGCCAGCGTGTAGCTGCGCACCTTCGTTTCGAAAGCCGTGCGGACTTCCTTCCAGATGTGATTAACCGTTTTGGAAGAATGCCCCGCACCGGCCGTAGTGATCTCCAAAAGCTCGCCCTCAATCACCTCAACAATGTCGAGTAACGTGATCTCGTCGGGGTTGCGGGCGAGCGCGTAACCACCCTGCTTGCCGCGGCGGCTCGTGATGAGGCCGCCATTGCGTAATTCGCTCAAAATTTGCACTAAATAATTAGCCGGCACCGCCTCCACTCGGGCCAATTCCTCGATATGCGACAACTCATCGCTGCCATGGTGCCGGGCGAGTTGCGCGAGAACACGACACGCATAGTCAACTTTCACCGATAACTTCATGCAGGCGAGACTGACACGTAATCTTTAGTCCGCAACCTCAAATACTGCTCTAAGCCTCTGGAAAACACTGAGAATTTGCTTAAAATTCCTATTGTCCGCCCCTCAAATTTCAGACACGTTCTCACCTTTAAATTCTGTAACGTTCTTCCCCAGATATGTCCGACGACCAAGTCCCTGAAAAGCTCTCTGAATCTGAAGCCGGCGCAGCCGACTACAACGCATCGCAAATCCAGAAATTGGAGGGCCTCGAAGGCGTCCGCAAGCGTCCCGATATGTACATCGGCGACACCAACGAGCGCGGCCTTCACCACTGCGTTTTCGAGATCGTCGACAACTGTATCGATGAGTGCCTCGCCGGTTTCGCCAAAGAGGTAAAGGTCTCCATCCATCTCGACGGCTCCTGCTCGATCGAAGACGACGGTCGCGGCATCCCGGTCGACATCCACCCGACCTATAACATCCCAGCCCTCGAACTCGTTCTCACAAATCTTCACGCTGGCGGCAAGTTCGGCAAAGGCGCCTACCAAGTCTCCGGCGGCCTCCACGGCGTCGGCGCGAAGTGCGTCAACGCCGTCTCTGAATGGTTCGAAGCCGAGGTTCGTCGCGGTGGTAAAGTCTACCAGATGCGTTTCGCCCAAGGCAAAACCACGCAAAAGATCGCTGTCATCGGCGACACGAAAAAGACCGGCACGAAAATCACCTTCAAACCCGACGCCGAGATCTTCAAAACCACGCGCGAGTTCCAGTACGAGATAATCGCCAAGCGTCTCCGCGAACTCGCCTTCCTGAACCCCGGCGTCCGCGTCGAACTCGCCGATGATCGCTCTCAAAAATCTGACAAGTTCTTTTTCAAAGACGGCATCGCCGAGTTCGTGAAGTTTCTTAACACGAACAAAAACGTCGTCCACGAAAAGCCAATCGTCTTTAGCGACAGCGTTCCCAACGAAACCAACCCCGCGCTCTCCAACATCGTCGTCGACGTGGCGATGCAGTACAACGACAGCTACAACGACCAGGTCTTCGCCTACGCCAACTCGATCTACAACATCGAAGGCGGCACCCATCTCTCCGGCTTTCGCACCGCGCTCACCCGCGTCGTCAATAGTTTCGCGAAGGCCAACGGCCTCATCAAAGAAAAAGATCCCGCGATCACCGGCGACGACGTCCGCGAAGGCCTGACTGCTGTCATCTCGGTCAAAGTCCCCGAGCCCCGCTTCGAAGGCCAGACCAAGACCAAACTCTCCAACGGCGAAGTCGACGGCATCGTCCAACGCATCGTTGGCGATAAGCTCAAGTTCTTCCTCGAAGCCAACACCGCGATCGCCAAACGCGTCATCGACAAAACCCTCAACGCCGCTCGTGCCCGCGAAGCTGCGCGCAAAGCCCGCGAAACCGTTCGCAAGGGCGCCCTTTCCGGCGGCGGCCTGCCCGGCAAACTCGCCGACTGCTCCGAACGCGATCCCGCCCTCTGCGAAGTTTACCTCGTCGAGGGTAATTCCGCCGGTGGCTCTGCCAAACAGGGTCGCGACCGTCGCTTCCAGGCCATTCTCCCGCTCCGAGGCAAAGTAATCAACTGCGAGAAAGCCCGCCTCGACAAGGTCCTCGGCAACGAGGAAATCAGAACCCTCATCACCGCCTTCGGTACGGGCATTGGCGAGGGCGACGACAACGTCGGTGGCTTCAACCCCGACAAAGCCCGATACCACAAAATCATCATCATGACCGATGCTGACGTGGACGGCTCCCACATCCGCACCCTTCTCCTTACCTTCATCTACCGCCAAATGAAGGGCCTGATCGAACGTGGTTTCGTTTACATCGCCCAACCACCGCTTTACCGGATCAAGCGCAAGAAACGCGAGCAGTACATCGACAACGACGAACAGCTCAACCGCATCCTCCTCGAACTCGGCTCTGAAGACGTCCTGCTCACCCGGATCAAAGACCAGCACACCTTCGAACCGGCCCAAATCGACAAAACCGTCGAATCGCTCGCCGCGCTCGAAAAACTCGGCGGCGGCGTCATCCGCCACGGCGCAGCGCTCTCAGACTACCTCGACCGCCACGAAAAAGAGACGATGGCGCTCCCTCGCTACGTCGCACGCATTCGCGAAGGCAACAAAGAGTCGCACGAATTCCTCAAAGACGAGCACGCCCGCGCCGCCTTCGTGCAACTGCACGGCCTCGACGCCGACCTCTTCGAACAACCAGACGCCAACACCAAAACCCCTTTCAGCGCCAGGCGCATCACGCTGCACGAAATCTTTGAATCGACCGAGATGGCAAAACTGCTCAAGGCCATTGCCGCCACCGGCCTTGAAATCAACCGCTTCGGAAAAACCGAGGAAGCGCGCTACATCATCACCGAAAACTCCGGCCAGAAAAGCGAAACCAAGACCGAGCTACACTCCCCGCTCGATGTACTCACCCACATCCGCAGCCTCGGCCGCAAAGGCCTCTCGATCCAGCGATACAAAGGTCTAGGTGAAATGAACCCGGAACAGCTCTTCGAGACCACGATGGACCCCGAGAAGCGCCGCCTCCTCAAGGTCAGCATCGCCGACGCCGCCAAAGCCGACGCGCTCTTCACGCTTCTCATGGGCGACGAAGTTCCACCCCGCCGCCAGTTCATCGAGGACAACGCCCTGAACGTCCAATTCCTCGACGTCTAACGCCGAACCTTTTCACAGAAGATAACAAAGAGCTCAAAACGCCCAAGCCCACCTGCATCTCTTCGTTACCTTCGTTCCCTTCTGTAAAATCTATTTCCTAAATGTATACAGCGTCCGAAAAACTTTCGTCGGCCAACATCACCGACATCATGCAGACCGCCTACATCGACTACTCGATGTCGGTCATCGTCTCGCGCGCACTGCCCGACGCCCGTGACGGCCTCAAGCCCGTCCATCGCCGCATCCTTTATGCGATGCTCCGCGAAGGTTTGTTGCATAACCGCTCGTTCGACAAATGCGCCGGTGTCGTCGGCGAAGTATTAAAAAACTACCACCCACACGGCGATTCCTCCGTGTACGACGCCCTCGTGCGCCTCGGCCAAACCTGGGTCATGCGCTACCCGCTCATCGAACCGCAGGGCAACTTCGGCTCCATCGACGGCGACCCACCCGCTGCTTATCGTTACACCGAATGCCGCCTGGGCTCTGTCGCCGAAGATCTCCTCAAGGATATCGACGAAGACACCGTTGACTTCATACCGAACTACAAGGAATCGACCACCGAACCAACCGTTCTCCCTTGCGGGCTGCCGAACTTGTTAATGAACGGTTCGACCGGCATCGCCGTCGGCATGACGACCAACATCCCGCCGCATAATCTCAACGAGATCATCGACGCCACCTGCGCCATCATCGACAAACCCGCGATCACCGTCGACGAAATCTGCGACATCGTCTCCGGCCCCGATTTTCCCACCGGCGGCACCATCTCCGGCCGCGAAGGAATCCTCTCCTACCTCAAGACCGGCCGAGGCATCGTCCGCGTTCGCGGCAAGGCCCACGTTGAAGAAACCAAAAACGGGATGGAGCAGATCGTCATCACCGAGATTCCTTACAACGTTAACCGCTCCAACCTCGTTATCCGTATTGCCGAACTGGTTACAGAAAAGGAAATCGACGGCATCCGCGACGTCCGCGACGAATCCGACGAAAACACCCGCGTCGTCATCGAACTCAAGCGCGGTGAACAGTCGAAGGTTGTCATCAATCAGCTCTTCCAGAAAACCGCGCTCGAATCCTCCTTCGGCGTCATCCTGCTCGCCCTCGACAAGAAGCGCCCGAAGCAGATGAACATTAAGGAAATGATCGAGTGCTTCGTCGAGCACCGCCGCGAGGTTATCACCCGCCGAACCAAGTTCCGCCTGAAGGAAGCCGAAGACCGCGCCCACATTCTCGAAGGCTACATCATCGCCCTCGATAACCTCGACGATTTCGTCAAAATCATCCGCTCCTCCGCCAATCGGGAGGAAGCCAAGGTCCGCTTGATGGCCAAGTACCCGCTCTCCGAGCGCCAGACCGACGCCATCCTCGAACTTCGTTTGTATCAACTCACTGGTTTGGAACGCGGCAAAATCGAAGCCGAGTACCTCGAACTTCAGGCCCTCATCGCCGAGCTCAGGTCCATCCTCGAATCCGAAGCCAAGCTCCTCGAAGTCATCAAGACTGAGCTCCTCGTTCTTCGCGAAAAGTATTCCCAGCCCCGCCGCACCGAAATCATCGGCGCCACCGGCGAGTTCCGCATGGAAGACGTCATCCCCAACGAAGGCTGCGTCATCACCGTCTCCCACCTCGGCTTCATCAAACGCACGCCCGTCGCCGAATACCGCAGCCAGAAACGCGGCGGCAAAGGCGTCATCGGCACCGAGACGTACGACGAAGATTTCGTCGAACACCTCTTCACCGCGAGCACCCACGAGTACATTCTCTTCCTCACGAGCACCGGTCAGTGCCACGCGAAGAAAGTTTACGACGTCCCCGAAGGCACGCGTGCCTCGAAGGGCAAATCCGTCGCCTCCTTCCTGCGGCTCACCGAAGGCGAGAAGATCGCATCCATGCTCTGCGTAAAGGATTTTGCCGATAACAACTACCTCGTCATGGCGACGAAGAAGGGCGTCATCAAAAAGAGCGCACTCTCCGACTACGCCAACACCACGCGTGACGGCGGCCTCATCGGCATCAACCTGGCCGAAGGCGACGCCGTCATCGGCTCCGTGCTCACCACCGGCGACAACGAACTCATCCTCGTCTCCCACCAAGGCCTCGCCGTCCGCTTCCGCGAACGCAACCCCGAGACCGGCGAAGATAATTTCCGCGCCACCGGTCGCGCCACCGGCGGCGTCACCGGCATGCGCTTCAAGCTGGAAAGCGATTTCCTCGACGTGATCGAAGTTGTCGACCACGAGGCGAAATTCCTCGTCGCCAGCGAAGCCGGCCTCGGCGTTCGCACGCGCTTCGAAGATTATCGCCTTATTAACCGCGGCGGCTCCGGCGTCTGGGCGATCGACCTCCCCGAAGACGGCTCGATCAAACTCGCAGGCGCACTCAGCGTTCGCGACACGGACGAGATCATGCTCCTCACGGCGAAAGGTCAAAGCGTGCGCTGCCCCGTGAACACCATTCGCGAAACCGGTCGCGGCGCTAAAGGCGTTCGCCTCGTCTCGCTCGAAGCCGGCGATAAACTTCTCTCGATCGCGCGCATCGTCGAGACCGACGAAGAAATCAACGCGACCGCTCCAGCCGTAGAACCCACACCTACGGCCTGAGTTTTGCTTCCGCAAAAACGGCGCTCCGATGCTAGCCCATCGAGCGCCGTTTTTTTGTGCGCAATTATTCCACGCGATTTCCCTGATTGTGCCGATTCAACCCTTGCCAACATCTATCCGTAAGCGTGAGATTTTTTTAACCTTCGCATGGCCGGCCGACTTTCCAAACTTCTAGATCCGTCGCGCATCACGCTCTCAATCCAGAGCACCAAGCGCACCGCCGCGCTCAACGAAGTCGCACGTCTCCTTGAAGGCCATCCGGACATCACTGATTTTCACGGCTTCTACAACGAACTGCTCGCGCGCGAACGCCTCGACACCACCTGCCTCGGCAACGAACTCGCGCTGCCTCATGCGCGCACCGAACACGTTAAAAAAATCGTGCTCGCCGTCGGTCGCTCGAAGGACGGCGTGTTTTTCGAAAACGGAAATCAAACCGTCCGACTGCTTTTTGTACTCGGAACGCCAAAAGCGAATCCCACCGACTACCTCATGGTCGTCAGCGCACTCTGCAAAATCCTGAAGGATGCATCCATCCGCGATGCCCTCATGAGTGCAACCAGCCCCGAAGCGTTCATGCAGATCCTCATCGCGGCTGAAGAAAAGCTGGCTGCGCCCGCAGCGAAGTAGCCACGTTACGCCAGTGGTGCATTGCACCATTTCGCACGCTACGCAGAAAAGTGGAGCCTTCCCGTTTTTGGGAAAAGCACTTCCCAAACGCGAAAGAAAACAGGCTCATACGTTACTCAAAGAAAACGCACTAAAATTGCTATCAACTATAGGCCAATAGCTTACGCATCGGCAACCACCTTGGCACGGCCCATGCAAATCTGGCAGGCGAAATCCGCTTACCATGAAAACATCACTCCTCCTCACCGCCCTTGCTGCAATCGCCTATCCGAGCCTCGCCCTAGCGACTCCCTCATTCGCCAGTCTGCTCCAGCCCGAAATAATCATATCTAGCTACACGTTGGCCGGCTTGTTTTTTCTCTGCCGCACCAACCAGACGCGCCGGATATACTTTACTGAATCGAAGGCCGTGAACACCCGGGCGGCACAGAAGCCAGCCTCTTCCGCCACTCCTTTCCACGCAACCTGCTGCACGACCCATTAACCAGATCCAATCGTTCCCTCCAATAAATCTCCTCTTGCCCCTCTCTCAATACTGCCATCTGCTCCGCCAACCCTGATCTGCGATGGTCACAACTTCCTCCACGATCAACCGCATACTTATCGCTGACGACCAGCCCGACGTGCTCGAAGCACTTCGGATGTTACTCAAAGTCGAAGGCTATCAAGTCGAGACAGTGAAGTCGCCCGCCGCAGCGCTGAAGGCCATCGAAGCATCGGACTTCGCCCTCGTCCTGCTCGATCTCAATTACACCCGCGACACGACTTCCGGGGCAGAAGGACTCGACCTACTCGCCAAGGTCCAAACGATCGACGCCACTCTCCCCGTAGTTGTCATGACCGCCTGGGCAACAGTCGACCTAGCCGTCGAAGCCATGCGACGCGGCGCGAAAGATTTTTTCACGAAACCCTGGGATAACCCGCGACTACTCTCTATCGTCAAAAACCAGATCGAACTCGGCAGTGCCGTCCGTGCCTATCGACGCCTGGAAGAAGAAAACCAACTACTTCGCACTAAAAACGGTCCTACGCTCATCGCCCAATCCGCCGCGATGCGTCCCGTCCTCGAAGTGATCTCCCGCGTTGGTCCGGCCGATGCAAACGTACTCATCACAGGAGAAAACGGTACCGGCAAAGGAATCATCGCGCAGGCACTCCACGCCGTCTCCACTCGTGCATCCGGCTCGCTCATCTCCGTCAACATGGGCGGACTGCCCGAAGGCATCTTCGAAAGCGAACTCTTCGGCCACGTACGCGGTGCCTTCACCGACGCGAAGACCGACCGCGCCGGCCGCTTCGAACTCGCCGACGGCGGAACGCTCTTCCTCGACGAAATCGGAAACATCCCGCTCACCCAGCAAGCCAAGATGCTTCGCACCCTCGAACGCGGCGAATTCGAACGCGTCGGCTCCTCCAAAACCCACCGCGTCAACGTCCGCCTCGTTTCCGCAACCAACGCCGACCTCCAAGCCGAAGTTTCAGCCGGCCGCTTCCGGCAAAACCTCCTGTTTCGTCTTAACACCATTCATATCCATCTGCCGCCCCTGCGCGAACGTCACGAAGACATTCCGCTTCTAGCCCAGCATTTTCTCAAGCAACACCTCGCGCGCTACCGCAAGCCCGTCACCGGTTTCGAACCAGCCGCCATCGAGGCGATGCAACGCTATCCATGGCCAGGCAACGTCCGCGAACTCGATCACGCGATCGAGCGCGGCGTCCTCATGGCCACCACCAAAGCCATTCGCACCGCCGACCTCGGACTAAACGCTGCATCAGCCAGCCCGAGTCTCGACCAGATGAGCCTCGAAGAAGTCGAAGCTCATCTCATCAAACGCACCCTCGCCCGTTGCGATGGCAATGCGCGCAAAGCCGCCGATAACCTCGGCCTCAGCCGCAGCGCTTTCTATCGACGCCTGGAGAAATATGGCCTCTAGGGAAAGGCCTTTGACTTTAACCGATTGCTGTCGGCAATAAACAAGTGCTGCCAGCGCCATGAAACGACTCCCGCACGACCGCATCGTCTATTTACTGACTCTGCTCGCAGGCCTGCCTGCGGTCGTAACCGCCAGTGTATTTCTCTGGCAGGGAGATAATCCGAGCCGAGTCATCTGGACCCTGTCACTTGTTATTTACGGCGCATGGTTCGGTTTGGCATCCGCCGCTCGCTGGCGGGTCATTCGACCTCTGCAAACCGCCTCCAACCTGCTCTCCGCCGTACGCGAAGGAGATTTTTCGATCCGCGCCCGCGCGAATAATCGAGAAAACGACCCACTCGACGAGTTGCATGCCGAGATCAATCAACTCGGCAAAGTCCTGCGCGAACAACGCCTCAACGCCATCGAAGCCACCGCCCTGCTCAGCACCATCATGGCAGAAATCGATGTCGCAATCATCGCCTTCGACGCCAACGAGAAACTCCGCCTCGCAAACCGGGCCGCAAGACGCTTACTAAACCTGCAAGCCGAACAACTCATCGGCCAATCAGCAGAAAAACTCGGTTTAACCGAACTACTTACTGGCGACAATAATCACATGTTAACCACCCAGTTTTCCGGCAACACCGGACGCTGGGGGCTGCGCCGCACCACTTTCCGCGAAGGTGGATTACCTCACACCCTCGTGGTCATCGCCGACCTCAGTCAGGCGCTACGTGAAGAAGAACTCAAAGCATGGCAGCGCCTCGTACGCGTGCTCGGCCACGAGCTTAACAACTCCCTAGCGCCAATTAAATCCATCGCAGGCAGTCTAGGCACTCAGTTAAGCCGCACACCCACACCACCAGACCTACACCAAGACCTGCGCTCCGGGCTGGAAATCATCGAAAACCGCGCAGACAGCCTTACCCGCTTCATTCAGGCATATTCCAGACTCGCCAAAATCCCACAACCCGCGCTTTCGCCAACCCCGATTGAGCCACTCGTTCAGCGGATTCTCGCTCTAGAAACAAGAATACCAGTCTCAAACCTCGGTGGCCCCGACTGCACGATCAAGTTAGACGCCGCACAAATCGAACAAGTCCTCATCAATCTCCTCAAAAACGCAGTCGATGCCGCACTCGAACAGAAGAACTGCGGACGACAAGAAGCCTGCGTGCGCGTTTCGTGGAAGATTGCCGCTGAACAATTTGAGTTAACTGTCGAAGACGACGGCCCAGGCATTGCCAGTTTCAATAATTTGTTCGTGCCATTCTACACAACAAAGCCTCATGGCTCCGGTATCGGCCTGGTTCTTTGCCGTCAGATCGCCGAAAACCATGGCGGTTCACTGATATTAGTTAATCGACCAGCTCCGCAGAACGGTTGCTCCGCACAGCTACGACTACCAGCAGGCTAGAGGCAAAACCTGAACAACCTCTTCATCGCCTATCGTCGCGCCGAAAAATGCGATTGACGACAACGCTCGTTCCAAAACATCGAGAAGCGGCGGGCGTAAAGTTCGCCCAGAAGACCTTGGTAATTCCGAAGCGTCTTCTAACCGCATAAAAAAGAAGACCCGGATGCTGCTTTCGCAACATCCGGGTCATAAATCTGGCAACGACCTACTCTCGCGGGACCTAACGTCCTACTACCATTGGCTGCTCGGGGCTTAACGACCGTGTTCGAGATGGGAACGGGTGGGACCCCCGGCATGTGGTCACCAGAAAATTTATCTCTTTCGAGAAAGTAATAAAGTCTATGAAAAACTAATTGTAAGGAGGAAAAATAAACGCCTTCGAATAACAAGGCTGCATAAACCGAAGAAGGTCATTAGTACCAGTAAACTGAATACGTTACCGTAATTACATTTCTGGCCTATCAACCGGGTGGTCTACCCGGACCTTCTACCATCTTGCGATGGATTGTGATCTTATCTTGGGATGAGCTTGGCGCTTAGATGCTTTCAGCGCTTATCTCTTCCGCACATAGCTACCCGGCGCTGCCACTGACGTGACAACCGGAACACCAGAGGTGCGTCATTCTCGGTCCTCTCGTACTAGAGAATGAACCCCTCAAATCACAAACGCCCACAGCGGATAGAGGACCGAACTGTCTCACGACGTTCTGAACCCAGCTCGCGTACCACTTTAATCGGCGAACAGCCGAACCCTTGGGACCTTCTCCAGCCCCAGGATGTGATGAGCCGACATCGAGGTGCCAAACCGCGCCGTCGCTGTGAACGCTTGGGCGCGATCAGCCTGTTATCCCTAGCGTACCTTTTGTCCTATGAGCGATGGCGATTCCACATTCAACCACCGGATCACTTGAACCTGCTTTCGCAACTGCTCGACTTGTAGGTCTCACAGTAAAGCTCCCTTATACTCATGCGCTCTATAGCCCGATTACCGACCGGGCCGAGGGAACCTTCGTAATCCTCCGTTACTTTTTGGGAGGATTCCGCCCCAGAAAAACTGACCTGCTATCACTGTCCCACAACCAGTTAATGGTATGAGGTTAGACGCCTAACAATTAAAAAGTGGTATTTCACATTGCGACTCAGCCCGATCCTGAAACCGGGCTTCGGAGTCTCCCACCTATTCTACGTATTAAAAATCAAGCGACAATAACAGCTTACAGTAAAGGTGCATAGGGTCTTTCCGTCCTGCTGCGGGTAGGCGGCATCTTCACCGCCACTACAATTTCACCGAGCATCTCTCCGAGACAGT
>JADKHC010000040.1:90000-121670 GCA_016721945.1 Verrucomicrobiota bacterium
GTGAGTATGTGCTGAAGAGTTGCGCAGCCTAGCCGACAAGCGGCTGCCTATCGAGATGCATGGGATGCCTGTGAGCGGCTGCCTACGGAGGTAAAAGCCCTTTGGGCTACTTATATATGGGCGTGTTTTGGTGCCTTTTTATGGGTTTTCAGGCATATTTCTTAGATTTCACCCGGTTTTCCTGAAATATTCAAAGATTGCATGATTTAGGAAAACATCTTTGAACGCGGGCCGTAGTTTCTCTACTAACGCCTATCAGCTCTCACTAAACCCAGGCATAATTTGGACCTAAAACAAATCAAACAGATCATCGATTTGATGAAGCGCTCGGAATTGACCGAATTTGCGGTCGAGGAAGAAGGCTTTAAGCTTAAGATCCGACGTGGGGCCAATGGCCTGCCGCTCGTTTCTTCAGGACGGAGCACGTCATCGCCTTTCCCGGCTATGAATGAAGATGGCTCGCAAGCGTCCACTTCAACGCCCCCTATCACAGCCATCTCAAACGCTTCTGCTGCGGCAAATGTAGAGGAACCGGGTGTTATCTACATCAAATCTCCGATGGTCGGCACTTTCTACAGTGCGCCTTCTCCAGAGAGTAAGGCCTTCGCCGAAAAGGGCACCAAGGTCGTGGAAAACACGGTCGTGTGCATCATCGAAGCGATGAAGATCATGAACGAAATCCAAGCCGAACTCAAAGGCACGATTATCGAAGCGCTCGTCGAGAGCGGACAACCCGTCGAATACGGCCAACGCCTATTTAAGGTCAAACAAAGCTAAGTTAATTAACCACTTACAAACATCGATTTCTTCGTTTTTATACGGAGATCGGTGGGTGTAGTGGTTTTCTTGTTTTATGATTCAAAAGGTCCTCATCGCCAATCGCGGTGAAATCGCACTCCGCATCGTTCGGGCTTGTCGTGAGCTCGGCATCAAGACGCTCGCAGTTTACTCCGAGGCGGATGTTCAATCTCTGCATGTGCAGCTTGCCGATGAGGCGATCTGTATTGGTGGTCCCAAGAGCGCAGACAGTTATCTGCGCGCCGACCGCATCATCAGCGCGGCCGAGATCGCGGATGTGGATGCGATCCATCCGGGCTACGGTTTTCTTTCGGAAAACGCGAAATTCGCCGAACAGTGCGAATCCTGTAATATTAAATTCATCGGCCCGAAGTCGAAATCCATCAAAATGATGGGCGACAAGTCGATCGCCAAAGACACGGTTAAAAAGGCCGGCGTTCCCATTGTACCCGGTAGCGATGGCCCAGTCGAAACCGAGACCGAAGCAGTCAAAACTGCCCGCAAAATCGGTTATCCGGTCATCATTAAGGCCGTCGCGGGTGGCGGTGGTCGCGGTATGCGCATCGCGCACAACGACGTTTCTTTCGCCAAGGAATACCACGTGGCGCGCAACGAAGCAGAAAAGGCTTTCGGCAACGGTGCGGTGTACATCGAAAAATATATCGAGCGGCCTCGCCACATCGAGTTCCAGATCCTCGCAGACAGTCATGGCAAGGTGATCCACCTCGGCGAACGCGATTGCTCGATCCAGCGTCGCCATCAGAAGCTCATCGAGGAATCGCCCTCGCCTTTCCTGAACGCCGACCTGCGCAAAAAGATGGGCAAAGCTGCCGTGAAAGCCGCCGCCGCGGCCAATTACGAAAACGCTGGCACCATCGAGTTCCTCGTCGATGCGAAGGGAAATTATTACTTTATCGAGATGAACACGCGCATTCAGGTCGAACATCCGGTGACGGAGGAATGCACGGGCATCGACTTGATCAAGCAACAGATTCATATCGCCAACGGCCAGAAACTGGAGTTCGACCAGAGCGATATTAAGTTCGAGAAGCACGCCATCGAGTGCCGAATCAACGCCGAAGACCCTGCGCGTAATTTCGCGCCATCGCCCGGCACGATCGGGCTTTATTACGCTCCTGGCGGTCACGGTGTGCGCGTGGACAGCCATGCGTACAGCGGCTACACGATCCCTTCGCACTACGATTCGATGATCGGCAAGCTGATCTGTTTCGGCTCGACCCGCAAAGTCGCCTTGGAACGCGCCTACCGGGCGCTGAGCGAGTACCTGATTCGGGGCGTCAAGACCACGATCCCGCTGCACAAAGCGATCATGAGCGATCCGATCTTCATTTCTGGCAAAGCCACCACGGCCTACATGGAGGATTTCCTTAATCGCACGCCGACAGATCTGTTTCTCTGAGTCACAGGAACGGACAGAAGGATAACAGAACGACCCGGGCCCACATCGCCCGGGTTTTTTATGAGAGAGTTTTCCGTGTCTGGTGTGCGCATGCTTGAAAAGCGCGCGTGCATAGCGCTACGTTAAGCCATGGCCTTCCCCAGTGACTTCAATCCTCCGACCCGCTTGGACGACCAACCGGAACTCGGGGACATCAAGATTAACCATGATGTTGTCGCTAGCATCGTGCGCCTGGCCGCGCTGCAAGTTCCCGGTGTAGCCGGCGTCGGCGGTGGCATGGCCGATGGCCTCAGCGAACTTTTTTCCAAGCGCGAGGCCGATAAACGCGGCGTCAAAGTAACTGAAGACGCTCACGGCGACTACGCCGTAGAACTGCGCATCGTGATCACTTACGGCACCGAGATCGGCCGAACCGCCTACGAGGTACAAATCGCCGTGCGCAAACAGGTGATTGCCATGACCGACAAAGGCGTCGCCCGAGTCGATGTGATCGTCGAAGGCGTACGCCTGCCGACCTCGGGCTCGTCCACTGGCGGCGATCGACCCGATGACCTCTGGGCCGGCATCGTAACCACCGACTAATCGCACGCTGTGTACCCAATTTTCGAATACTTCGCCAACGCGCCAGCACTTGTAATCGCTCTCTGGTCAGGCGCGGGCCTCTTGGTGGTGTTGCTGTTCCTGCGCAAGCCCCGACGCCTCCTCCTGGCGACCACCGAGGCCGGACGCCTTCAAATCTCGCGCCACGCCCTCCATCGCCTGCTGGAGGCCTGCTGCCAGCAACTGCGCGGCGTAGTCTCTGCCCGTGCGCGGGTGGCCAAAAGCCGTGGTAAATTTAAAACCTTCCTGCGCCTAAAAGTGCGACCAGACGCCAAACTCGATGCGATCCAAGGCTACCTTTCGCAGGAGATCGCCGATATTTATCGCCAGAACCTAGGTATCACCAACGTGGGCCCGATCGAGATCGAAGTCGTCGGCGTCATCCCCGAGCAAAAAGAATTTTAAGCGGGAAATTCTCCCGCTGGCGGCGCGCTTAGGCCGGGCGCACGAGCATCAGATCTGCCCACTCGCCCATCAGGCGCGACTCGCAGCCCCAGCGAGGGACTAAGGCCGTGAAGGTAGCGCGTACTTTTTCGATCTCCTGAGCGAGAATACCACTCATCACCAGCGTACCGCCCGGCGCAATCGCGCCCGTGAGCTCGCCGCCAAAACGCATGAGCACGTCAGCTTGAATGTTGGCCAACATAATATCGGCCTGCCGGCCGACGAGACCGGTAACCAAATCGCCAACTGAAAACGCGACACGGCCCACTAGATTATTCAATGCCGCGTTTTCCTCACTGACGCGCACCGCCTCCGGGTCGTTGTCAAACCCTACGACATCGCTAAACCCGAGCTGCACCGCCGACAACGCCAGGATGCCTGAGCCGCAGCCAGCGTCGATCACGCGACCGGAAACGCCCTGGCGCTCCGCGAGCACCACGAGACGTTCCGCGCAAAGCCGCGTGGTTTCGTGATTGCCCGTGCCGAAGGCCAGCCCTGGGTCGAGCCAGATCACGGCCTCACCCGCAGGTAGTTTGAAATTTTGTTTTTCCCAAATCGGCACCCAATGCAAACGCCCAAAACGCGATGCCTTGAAATGCGCCTTGTAGCTGTCGCGCCAGTCCTGATCGGCCAAGGCGCGCAACTCGGGCTCAACGAGCGGTGGAGCTGGCAGCAAAGGCCGCAACTCGCTCCAAGAAGCCTGCGCCGCAGCCTCGTTTTCGAACACACCAACGATCCACGCACGATGGATGATCACGTCTTCGAGCAAACTCCAGTTCTCCTCGCCACGCTCTAGAAGAAGCGTGTCCAGGGCTTCAACAGTTACGGGAGAGATTTCGGCTTTGTATTCGAACAGGCTCATTTCGCAGCAGCAGATTCTTCGCTCGCCCCCGCCGCAACGCCAAATCATCAGCCGCCGCGCACTCGTCATAAATGTTGCCACAACCAACAGCATTCAAGGCGTTGGTTTTGAAATAAAGCCGACCCTAGAACATTCCCATCGGCAAAAATCAGGCCTCAAAAACCAGCTCTGCAATCAGATCTATAGGTCCGCCGAGTTGGCGCTTCGAAGATTGCTCAACAACCCCTACTTTAGGTTAAAAGGGCGAAACATCGAGTCTCGCTTATTACGTTTAATGTTTTTAATTAACCACTTGCTAATTTATTTTACGACCCAAGCCCGCCGGTTTGTTAAAAATCAGTACAACCCGGGGGACGTGGGTGCGTTTGCAAAATTTGCCTAGTAGCAAAGGCCCAAATCACTGGACCTAGCCCGATTTTTGCTCAAACCCGGGACGCGCTTGGTCGGTGGGTCACCCCGCTGGCTCGGGGCAACAAACGCCATGAAAACCATACTTATTCTTCTTATTGTTGGAGCGCTCTGCGTGACAGGCCGAGCAAGCACCAACGCCATGCTGTGTGGTATCCGTACCGTCGAAACCCAGGACAAGCCCTACCCTCCCCGTGGCAAATTGGGCGAACGAGGTTCCTACCAGTTCCGTCGCAGCACGTGGCGACTGCACACAACCTCCAGTTTCGATCTCGCCGAAAACCGGGAAGTCGCAAACACCATCGCTAAGCGCCACTACGCTTGGATCGAAGCTCAGCTCAAAGCCAACGGCATCGATCCATCCCCGTACAACGTCGCTCTGGCCTGGAATGCCGGGGTAAACGCCGTCATCCGAGGGAAAGTGCCTAACGTCGCCCACGACTACGCCGCCCGCGTCGTCAACATCGCCGGCACCGTTCCCGTGTATAAAACGCCCGCGCCCACTCCGCCCAAGCCCGCATGGCGCGCGCCGGTTTTGGTGCTGGATGAAGCCTCCTCGGCGTCAGAAAGCCCCGTCACGACGTCAGTCGCCTCGGCCACCGCTCCGGTTTCCGCTCCCGCGCAGGAAACTCCCGTTGTTTCCGCCGATTCAGCAGAAAGCAGCACTTCGATCGAAGTTCGCTTCAACTCGGACCCAATCATGCTCGCGTTTAACCGCTCCCATGCGCCTAAGCCGGCCGACGAAACGCTGCCCATCCCAATCGAAGTCGTAACCAACGCTCCTGTCGTGGCCGAAAACGTCCCGATAAGCCGTCACATGCAACTGACCGCCTTCGTCGAAAAAATGATTCCCGAGATCAGCACCATTTCGCTCCCCTCGCCCAGAGGGTAAACTTGAAACGATCTGAGTTTTAGGCTGGTGCGATTTTACCGCAGCCAGCCACACGCCTCAGCGCAAACTGAGGCGTGCGATCACAGCAGGCAAAATCTCGTGCTCAGCCGCGTGAACCTTGGCTTCCAACGATTCCAAGGTATCAGAAGACTCAATACGCACTGCGGCTTGATCGATAATCGGGCCTCCATCCACCTCGGCCGTGACAAAATGAACCGTACACCCCGTGTACTTCACGCCGCGACGCCAAGCCTGACCAATGCCATCCAGCCCTGGAAAACTCGGCAGCAAGCTGGGATGAAGATTGATGATCTTACCGGCAAACGCATCGATAAAACGCGGCTTCAAAATCCGCATGAAGCCCGCCAGTACCACGAGATCAGGGGTAAGCTTTGAAATTTCATCGATGTAACGCTGTTCGCCTGCCTCATCGAATTTCGTCTTGAACGGGCCCGGATCGAGGAAGGTCGCCGCCACACCGAACTTTTTGCCATGCGCTAAAATTCCGGTTTCCGGCTTGTCGGTAAAAACCTGCACCACCCGGCCTGAGCCAAGTTGTCCGGCCGCTTGCGCACGCAGAATTGCCTCTGCGTTGCTGCCACGACCGGAACCGAGAATGACGATCTTCATCGAATGATAATTGAGGGCTTTTTCGCGCGGCTCAGACCTCGCCGGCGGCTTTGATTTTGGCGATCAAGTTCGTCGTGCTGAAGCCGGGGAGAAAAGGCAGAAACACGATCTTGGCGCCAACCTGTTCAAGCGCGCGTCGTTCGTCAGGGTCGAGTTTCTCCAGCGTGTAATCGCCAGCCTTGCAGTAGACGTCGGGCTTAAGCGCCAGGATTTCGGCCGTAAGCCGCTTGTTCTGGAAAACTACAATGCCATCGACAAACCACGTCGCAGCGAGAGCGTACGCGCGGTTTTCCTCGGCCTGCACGGGACGCAACGGCCCTTTAAGCTGGCGCACGCTGGCATCGCCATTGAGCGCGATAAAGAGTGCGTCACCATAACCACGGGCCTTCTCTAAATAATAGAGATGCCCCGTGTGCAGCAGATCGAAAACGCCATTGGTCAGCACCACGCGTTTACCGCTAGCGCGTAGTTGTTCACGAGCGGCCACTGCGGCATCCAGCGAGGAGTAAAGCTTGGGATTTGGCAGAGCGGTCATTGTGGAGTTAATCTGGAACTCAGGAACGCAGGAAAAGGAAGCCTATAAAACCAACAAACATCGTTAAGCTCAACCGAGCGTTTATTTTTCCAACTTTCCTGCGTTTCAGAATATCATTTTCTCAAAAGAACTTTTTCGCTTTTTCGAAAAAGCTCTTGGCCATTGGTTCGTTGGCGTCGCCACAGAGAAGCGCATACTCTTCGAGTTTTTTGCGCTGCTCGGCGTTGAGTCCGGTTGGTACCTCGACATGTACGCGGATGAGCTGGTCGCCATGAGCGCCACCGCGAAGATTGGGCATGCCTTTTGTTTTCAAGCGGAACGTCGTGCCGCTCTGCGTGCCAACAGGAATCTTGAGCGTAGCCTTGCCTGAGAGCGTGGGGACTTCGATCGTGCCGCCAAGTGTGGCGAGCGTGAACTTGATCGGGATTTCGCAAAACAGATCATCGCCCTGGCGTTCGAAAATCTCGTGCTCTTTAACCGAAAGCACGATGTACAAATCGCCAGCCTGACCGCCAGCTGTGCCTGCTTCGCCATTTCCGACGGAGCGTAAACGCGAACCGGTTTCGACGCCTGGGGGAATGCGGACGTTAAGCTTGGTCGACTTTGCTACGCGGCCTTCGCCACGGCAAGCGGTGCAAGCCTTCTCGATCTTGGAGCCCGCGCCGTTACAGGTCGGACAGTTTTGCGCAAAGGCCACCGGCCCCATGGTCCGGCGAATTTGCCCTGCGCCACGACAGGTCGGACAAGTGACACGTTTCGACCCCGGCTCGGCACCCGAACCATCGCAACGCTCACAAGTGACCGCCTTGCGGAAGGAAATTTCTTTCTCCACGCCACGCGCCGCTTCTTCGAGCGAGATCTCAAGATCGTAACGCAGGTCGGAGCCATCGCGACCACTGTCGCGTCCGCCACCGCCGAAAAATTCCTCGAAAATTCCGCCGCCACCACCACCGCCTCCGGCCCCGCCGAAGACTTCGCGAAAGATGTCGAAGGGATCATGGAAACCGCCGCCACCCATGCCTCCGTGTCCGCGCGGACTGGCTCCACCGCCCTGCTGAAAGGCAGCATGACCATAACGATCGTAAGCCGCACGTTTCTGCGGGTCCTTGAGCACTTCGTAGGCTTCGGAGACTTTTTTGAACGACTCCTCGGCTTCTTTGTTACCTGGGTTTTTGTCGGGATGAAATTGAACGGCTTTTTTTCGGTAAGCCTTTTTCAGCTCCTCTTCGGAGACTCCTTTTGCCACACCGAGCAGTTCGTAATAATCTTCTTTGGCCATTTTGAGAATAGAGAGATGTCGTTGCTGCGGACGAGCCGAGCGGTATTATCAGGCTGTCGCCTCCGCCTTGGCCGAACCACTTGATACAACTATAGAGGCGGGACGCAGTAGTCGGCCGTTCAGGCTGTAGCCGGTCCGCACGACTTGCAAAACCAGGCCGTCGGCAAAGGTATCGCTCGGCTGCGAAGCAATTGCCTCGTGCTGATTGGGGTCGAACTTCTCACCAACGGGATTGATTTCCTTGAGGCCGTGTCCGGAAAGCGAGGTTTTCAACTGACCCAGCACCATCTCGATACCGCCAACCAGGTTTTTGAGATCCGCAGTCGGGGCTTTGGCAGCGGCGATTCCGAGCGTCAAATTATCGATCACCGGCAGCAGATCTTCGAGTACGCGACCGGAGGCGAATTGGCGCAACTCGTCCTTCTCGCGCACCGTGCGACGGCGGAAGTTTTCCAGATCGGCCATCGCGCGCAAATAGTGGTCGTGATTCTTCGCCGCAGCTTTTTTCGCTTCATCGAGCTGCTGCTCAAGACTCGGTGCGGCCTTGGCTTCTTCGGCTTTGGCCGCTGTCGGCACCTGTTCAGTCGGAGCTTCTACCGCCGGAGTTTGTCCGGCGGTGGCTTCGGCCGACGCAGCGGCTACATTGTTCTTCGATGGATCGGAAGTTTCAGACGCGGTCATAATGAACCGCGGAGTAAACTATGGCTTCTGCGTTTCTTCAAGCTTCTGCGTTTCTTCGAGCTTATCGACAATCGATTTTAGCGGATCTTCACCCGTGATATCAGAGTCCTTTTTGACCATGGGATCTTCAGAACGGGTCGCCGCATTCATCGCTCTGCCGATATCGCCCGGGATCAGGCCTTTGATCGCCATGCCAACCGTCTCCAAACTCTTGAAGGCAAAGGGGGCCAGCAACTGCTTGGGATCGGTAACTTCGTTAAAAGCGTAGACGAGCCTGCAGTTGTATTCGCGGATGTTCGGAGTCACCGCAGCGTAATCGGCGATGATCACCTTATCCAGGCGCAACTCCAGACGGTGGATAAGAAACTGCATCTGTCGTTCGACAGGTTCAGGCTCAGCCTCTTTGAGGTCTTTTGCGTTCTTCGCATTCTTGTCCTTGGCAGCTAGTTCTTTGTTTTTTGCCTTGGGGTCGCTGGCGTCGGGCTTCTTCTCTACCTTTTTTACAACCGGGCCACCTTGGGTCGCCTTGGCGTCAGGCACGAACTTGCGGTTTTTTTTCTTCTCAGCCTCTTCCTCGCTCGCCGTCTTCGGCGGATTCAAGCGGTCTTGGAAGAGTTGAACATTAAGCACTCCGTCTGCGCTTCTAACCATGGCCACGTAGGCAACCTCGACACGCGCGTAGTCAAACTCGGGGCGGTCACTGAAGAGCGTCTTCATCCGCGCGTTGGCGCTGAAGGATGTAATTTCGATGAAATCACGACGAGGAAAACTCGACGGGTTCGAAAGAATAAACCCGGTTAAATCAACCTTGGCATTGAAGGGGTTGAAGCTGAGCTGGGTCACCTTGACATCGAAACCGGTGTGTTTCTGCAGGGTGCTCGTCAAAATTACCGGTAGGAAGTAGATCCAGGCAGCCGAGATCACGCCGCCGAAAATGACGAGGAAAAGCAATAGCTTCATCATCGCGCCACCCCGGGCCCTGTTTGTTTTCCGGCCGTCTTTTGATTTCATATTTTTCATCTAGCAGAAGTTTTCCGTCACCAGCAATACTGCGCACTCCGTCGCCTCGCAATCAAACTGAGTTTCAAAAGGCAGTAAAACATTCGCGCCCGGCTTGAGGCTCTCAGCGCCAGATCCGTTGCCATTCGCCACCACCAAACGCACCTGCCCCGAGACTACACTTAATATACGCGGTTGCTCGCGCGCGGCGATTTGCAGTCGCGCGCTCTTCGCGAGCGGCACACGGCGGATGCGGAATTCCTTCGCATCGGCAATCACGGCTTCGCGGTTATCGGCGCGCACCGGTGTCGGCTCAAAATCATCCCACTTGATCGAGCGGAGTGACTCGTTGACGTGCATCTGGCGGGGTTTCCCATCGAGGCCGAGGCGGCCCCAATCGTAAACACGGTAGGTCGTATCAGAGTTCTGTTGAATCTCTAGAATGAGATTCCCCCCGTCGATCGCATGGATTTGTCCGCTCCGAACGAGAATAGAGTCGCCGGCCAAAATCGGGAAACGATGCACGCAAGATTCGAGCGTGTTGGCGCGCAGAGCTTGTTCAAACTGCTCACGACTCACACCGCGCTTCAGCCCGACGATCAACGAAGCTTCGGGTGTGGCGGAGGCGATAAACCAGTTTTCTGTTTTAGGCTCGCCCCCTAGTTCGGGTGCGATTGAGGCCGGTGGATGCACCTGCAAGCTCAAGCGGTCGCGACAATCCAGCCACTTGACCAAGATCGGAAAAGGGCGGTTTTTGGGCCAACTCGGGCCCATCACGGCTTCACCGTGTTGCTCGATCACAGCCCGCAGCGTCAACCCGTTCAATGGCCCGCCCAGAACCTTCGATTGAGCCTCGGGGCGATCAACAATTTCCCAACTTTCGCCAATCGGCCCACCCGCTGGCAACTCCCGGGAAAACACCCCTGCGAGCTCACGGCCTCCCCAAACCCGCTCCTGATAAATAGGTTGGAATTTAATTAGTTGTTGCATAGTATTGGCGAGAATTTTGTGAATTTCCTCCAAGGGATTATTACGTTTGACCGACCATCATCGCAGGCAGGAAATCCACACGGGCAGCTCGGTTACTCCAAAACATATGGCTAAGTCTACGGGTTCAAACTCAAATAACAGCTCTCTCAATCCCCCGCGCTACCCCCCGCGCTGGGCCGTCGCAAGCGTGTGCTTCCTGATTGGCGTCCTGCTAATCGTGGCACTTGCTGACTATGCACCAGAGCAAAGCAGGGTGATCTCAACCAATCCAACAGCGACAAATAAAGTCGGCATGTTGGGTGCAGAGGTTTCCTACTGGTCCCTTCGTGTTGTCGGCATCAGCGCATGGCTCATACCAGCCTTCCTCTTGTGGATGGCGTATGTTTCTATTCGCAACGCCAAACGCCTGGCCAATACCCGGGTCATCGCGATGATCCTCTGTATCATCTCCCTCTCAAGTCTCGCGGCGATGGTCGACTTTAAGGAGAGCAACTTCTTCACCGCCAGACTCGGCGGGCTCGTCGGCGAGCTCATTTACACTAACCTCCTGAAAGACACCCTCGGCGTCTTCGGCACGGGTCTGCTGCTCGGTATGATTTACTGCATCGGCCTGATGTTTATCCTATCGAAAGACATCGGTACGGAATTTGAAAAAATCGCCAGCGGCTTCAGCGAATGGCGCGCCCACCACGCCGAACGCAAAGCCCAGAAAGAAGCCCTCAAACGCGAACTCAAAGAAGCCAAAAACCGGCAAAAGCACACGGCGCCACCCATCTCCGTCGGCCCTCCGCCCACGAGCAAACTCTCCATCGCCTCGCGCAACACCACGCCCCCGATCGGCTCCAGCGACAGCAAGTCACCCACCGCAAACGCGAAAAACGGCACCACCGCGCCCATCGCCACAAATACGTCAACGCCTCCCATCGTAGAGACCAAGACGCCCGAACCAACCGCCAAAGCCACAATCCGCCAGGCCAGCACTTCGCGCACCGACACCAGCGGAGTTGGCACCGTAAGCCCCTTTGGCGACAACGCTCCCCTGGCCAATCCCTCCAAGAGCCCCTTCGCCCTCACCACGACGGGCCGCATCGAACTCAACATCGTCAAACAGGAGGTAACTAAAAAAGCGACTAAGGCCGCCGTCCCTCCATCCGACGAGAAATACCTCTTCCCTTCGCTCTCGCTCTTAAAAGACCAAGTCAAACCCAACGCCACCAACTCGGAAGACGAACACCGTCGCAACGCCGAGAATCTGCTCCGCATCCTCAGCGAGTTCGGCGTCGAAGTTTCTCTTGGCGAAATCCACGTCGGCCCCGTCATCACTCGCTACGAAGTCGTACCCGCCCCCGGCGTACGCGTTGAGAAGATCGCTGGCCTCGACAAAAACATCGCCCTCGGCATGCGCGCCCAATCCGTGCGCATCCTCGCTCCGATCCCAGGAAAAGCAGCCGTCGGCGTTGAAGTCCCCAACCAAAACTCCACGCCCGTTGGCCTCCGCGAAATCCTTGAGTCCGAAGACTGGGTCAGCGCCAAAGCCGAACTCCCCATCGCCCTCGGCAAAGACGTCTCCGGCGCCCCACTCGTCTCCGACCTCACCAAGATGCCCCACTTGCTCATCGCAGGTGCCACCGGCTCCGGAAAATCCGTCTGCATCAACGTCATCATCGCCTCCATCCTCTACTCGAAGAGCCCGAAGGACGTGCGCCTCCTGATGGTCGATCCGAAAATCGTCGAGCTAAAGATCTTCAATTCGCTCCCCCACATGCTCATCCCGGTCGTGACCGAGCCCAAAAAAGTGCCCGGCGCACTCAAGTGGCTCCTCGCCGAGATGGAACAGCGCTATCAGATCTTCGCCAAAGTCGGTGTTCGTAACATCTCCGCCTTCAACAACCGGAAAAAGACTCCGGTGGAAAAACCCGAACCAAAGCCAACCGACACACAAGCCCCGCTCCCCGGCGTCGACCCCGCCGCCGAAGACACCATCGATATTCCGGATCGCCTCCCCTACATCGTCGCCATCATCGACGAACTCGCCGACCTCATGATGGTCGCCCCTGCGGAAATCGAAACCTCCATCGCCCGCCTCGCCCAACTCGCCCGCGCCGCCGGCATCCACCTGATCATCGCCACCCAGCGCCCCTCGGTGAATGTCATCACCGGCGTCATCAAGGCCAACCTCCCCTCGCGCATCGCCTTCCAAGTCGCCTCGCAAGTCGATTCCCGCACCATCCTCGACACCAAGGGTGCCGATACCCTCATCGGTCGCGGCGACATGCTCTTCTCGCCCCCCGGCTCTTCACGCCTGGTGCGCGCTCAAGGTGCCTTCGTTTCCGACGACGAAATCCAATCCATCATCGACGCCCTCAAGAAAAACGGCCCGCCACAGTATGCGCAGGACGTCCAAGCTCAGATCGACCGCGACCCCGAGTCCGACGATGACGACGAGAGCAGCAGCGACGATGCTGGCGACGACGACGAGCTGTTGCAGGATGCCATTGGCGTTCTCAAATCCACCCGCCGCGCATCCACCTCCATGCTCCAACGCCGCCTGCGCATCGGCTACAACCGCGCCGCCCGCATCATGGAGCTTATGGAAGATCGCGGCATAGTCGGCCCAGAGAACGGTGCCCAACCTCGCGAAATCCTCAAAGATCTCGACACGATGTAATGGAAACGTGGCGTAGTCCGATGCACATCGGACTACGGCCGACAAACACGTTTCTACATCGCTAACCAAGCAGGTTTTTCTAGACGCACACTCCGGTGTGCGTTTATTTATTTTCACCTGAATGCCCCTCGGCGTTACTTCCTTCTTCCCCTCACCCACCTTTTACCCTAACTGACTTCGCATGCAATCGATCGGCGAACGCCTAGAAGAAGCTCGCAAACGTAAAGGCATCTCCATCCGCGAAGCAGCGGAAGCGACCAAAATTCGCAGCGACTACCTCCATAAGTTTGAGAGCAACCAGTTCGACATCAAACTCCCCGAGATTTATGTGCGCGGCTTTCTGCGTTCCTACGCAAATTTCCTGAAAGCACCTGCAGAAAAAATCATCAACGATTACAACGGCCTCGGCCTCGGTGAAAACAAAACCGGACGCGGACTGAACCGTGAAACCTACGGCCGCATGGATCTAACCGTTGGTTCGAAAATGGACAAAGAGCCTGGCGAAAACGCTCCGACGACCATCCCCGAGCAAATCGCCACCAACGACGACGCCGGCCCGCGCAACCCCGCCACTTTCGTACCACCGCGCTCTGACTCCGGCAGGCGAAGCCCGCTCAATGTTGACCTTATAATAAAAGGTGGAGCGCTCGTCCTCGGATTGGCCATCGTCATCATTTTGGGCATATGGCTTCTGGGTGGACGCAGTTCAAAACCAACAACCACCGCCAACGTCACTTCAAGCACTGATGCCATCTGGGTCAAGCCGCTGGCTGGCGAACCTATTCTCCCCTTGGTCGCCAACGGCCCTGTCTCGGTCACAGTCACGACGAAGGGCGACAATACGATCCTCTACAAAGGCACCATCCCCCGTGGCGACCGCCGTGACGTCCCACGTCGTGGAGAACTCAAAGTCGTTTCCGAGCCCTTCCAGAACCTGACTGTCGAAATCAACGGCAAGCTCTGGCCCATGCAAGGCCGCGACTCCGAGATTCGCGCCCCGTAAGAACGCGCCACATCCGATCACTTGATACAAAAAAACCTGCGCATCACAGCGCAGGTTTTTTTGTGGCGATGGCCACCGTTTACAGATGTAGCACCTGCGTTCGTATTGTTTAGACTTTGATAGGGCGAAGCGTGGCGCGCCGGAAAACCACGGCGGGCCCAGTTGGTCCCGCCCTACCAACAAACGTCACTGCGACAACAAAGCGCTTCATGAACTAATCATTCCCGGCAACGGATATCGCTCCACCACCCACTCCTGCACGATCCGGCCGCCGACGAGGTGCTCTTGCACAATACGCTCGCAACGTTCCGGCGTGACACCGCCGTACCAAATACCTTCGGGATAAACCAACAGCCAAGGTCCACCCTGGCAAATGCGCAGACAAGCCGCCTTCGTCCGCATCACCGGCACGCCCGACAACGCCAACCGACGCTTCAGCACTTCCCACGTAGCGAGTCCAGCCGTGCTCGCGCAGCAATCAGGACCGACGCACAAAAATACATGCCGCTGCGCCGAACCAAGCCCCATCTTCCTAAACGCTGCGGCATTGGCTGCATCGGAATCATCCATGACAGCAACGTGCTAGAAAACCCCTGCAACGCAACCGAAGCTCAATTACCCTCTCGGGCTAACCACAAAACCCGACCCCGTCCGCTCGACCCTATCATAGCCGGAACGATACAGTTGAGGTGGAGCCCGTTGTCCCTAACGGGCTGGTTTGGGAGCGGCTTCGATCAAGCCCGATGGGGACAACGGGCTCCACCTTCTGCACAGCGCTCCTCACTGGAGATTATGCTTCAACGGCTTCGTTACGGCTTGGTACCATCCGTGCCGGGAGCGGATTATTCCTGGCTACTCGATTTCTGCGGTATCTTTCTTCTCAGGATGGCGTTTTCTAAACGTGGGGCGACGAATTCAAACGGAGTACGGCGATAACGAATTGCAATCCACATAGTCCAGCCACCAAGAAGCGCAAGTGCCACGAAGTTCTGCCACGCATCAATCTCCCACGCTACCCCAGAAACGAATTCGCGACGAAAAAAAGGAACGAGATAAGGAATACCCCAGATGGGCCCAGAACCAAAAAAATCCATAAGAAAATGGAGATGGATAAGAGCGAAAAAGATCACCGCACTACGTAATGGCCGCTCGTTCAGAAAACCGATCATAACGCTAGAGATAAAAGCAAAGAGAAGATTATGCGCCAAGGTGTGATGATAATCGTAGAATGCCTGAACGCCGAAAACTACACTAACGCCATCAATGTCGGGCAGTAACGAGATGCCCATACACCATGCGCGCACTTTCGGACTCTGTGTTACACAATTCCCAGCGCACCAGCCTGCTAAGGTGTGAGTGAGGAGGTGCATTTTTCTGCATTACCAACGCTTGATAGATCAGCAATGCCGTACGAGTGATTGATTTCGGTTCGGCAAAACCACATTCCTCACCGATTCCTATTCCGGCGGTTTTCCGTGGGGCGGGCGGTGGGCAAGGTGATGGTCGGGGGTGGCGCGTATTGCGGCGTAGAGACGGGTGCAGTCATCGCTGGCCGGGGAACGGGTTTAGGTGCAGGAGGCGGTTCGCTTCCCAACATCCAGGCCAAAAACACAAACACCAGCCCTAGTCCGAATACAACGCCTCCGATCGGCAGGTACTGGCACCACGAAGGACGGGCCAGCCAGAGTTCAATCGCGTCGATCATGCGCTTGGCTTCGGCATGACCGGGTTCGCGTTGCAGGAGCAGACGCCAGAGCCGTTGGGCGCGGCCGTAATCGCCGTCACCGGTGGCAAGCGCGGCGAGCGCGTGCAACTCCAGCGGGCTTTCCGGCAGCGTACCGTCGGCGGCGAGCATTTGCTGGGCCTCGCGCAACCGGCCGTGACGAGCCAACCCCAGCGCTTTGCTCAGGCGCAGGGTGGTCGCGATCGATTCGCTTTGTTTATCCGCCATGGTACTCAAGTGACGAGACCGGAGCCGTAGCCACGGCGGGCCTGTTCAACCACTTTCTTCGGCAGCTGATCCTGGAGTTGATAAACGATGGTCTTCAGGTCTTCGAGTTTGTCAGCGGTGACATGCGCGCGGCCTTGCTCGATCAGCGGCTTGGCCTGTTCGGGGTCGCGCATCTGCGGCAGACTGCTGGCAAGGGTCTCGAAGTATTCGACCCAGAATGTTTTTTGGCGGTAGAGGATGGATGAGTAAACGTCGGAGATTTCCTCCATCTTCTTTTTAAGCCGGTCTTCGTTCTTCTCGGCGATGATGGCGTCGATTTGCTCACGGAGCACGCGGGCGCGTTTCTTTTCGTCTTGGGTGCCGTGCTGGGCGACGAGTTTGGCCAGATCGGAGAGCCAGACTTGGACTTCCTTCACGGCGCTGGGCCAAGCCACGCGTGCCGAGATGTCGTCGAGGTTGACCTTGAATTCCAGGAGCTCGCGGTCGGTTTGCAGCAAGGCGTCGAAGTCGGTGCCATCGCCGGAGAAATGCTCCTCCAGTTTCTTGGACAGTGAGGAGGCTTCGAGCGCGTGCAGGACTTCGAGCGAGTCGATATCGCGGGATTGCTCGATGCCGGCCTTCAGATCGGTCAGGCGCGCGATTTCGCGATTCCATTCCTGACGGAGGATATTGACGTCGGGCTGGCGAACTTTGCCGCCGAGTTCGATCTTGGCCGGAAACTCTTCATCGAGCAGGGGCACATAGGCGAGCACGGTGAGCAAGCGCGATGCGTCCATGAGCAACGTGACCTCGATCTCGCTGCCAGCGGGCAGGTCGCGATCGATCTTGTCGGCGGTGATATCCACGGAGCCAATGAGCACATTGCGGTCGGCGAGCTCACGATTACCCTCGACGATCGGGATCTTGATCATGCTGCCGGTCTCGCCTTTGCGCAGGCCGAGGGAAGTGCGATACGAGCGCGTGTGCTTGGCGGGCAAGCCCTGGCCCTTGGTGAAGTGCACGCCCATTTTATTGTTAGCGAGCGCCACGCCCATGTTGTTGATGATGGGCTGCTCTTCGACGACCACACCCATCGTGTACTTGAACTGATCGGGCTGCGTCGGGCAGAGCGTGCCTTTCGTATCACGAAGTTCGATACGGAAAATATTCTCGATGCCTTTCTCGGCACGGGCGTTGAATTGGAAAGCGCCGTTTTCCTTGAGCGTGATTTTGCCGCTCCGCCACTTGGTTTGTTGATTAACAAACTCAATGGTACAACCAGCGAGCGGTGCTGCGGCTGGTGCAGTGGTGCGACCGCCAACGATGGGCTCAGGGTCGGAACCGACGGGTTTATAGATGAGCTCGATCGAATACTGTCCGGGCGTCGCGACGGGCTTGGCTTCCTTCGGCGTAACGATCTTTTGCGTACCGGCAAAAATCGCCGCGCCACGGGCGACGACGGTCAGCGGGTCCATGCTCAAGTCGCAGGGGATGCGCATGCGTTCCTTGACGAGATCGCGGAAATACGGCGCGAGCGTGGGACCGCCGACAAAGATCAATTTCTCCACCGCCGAGGGCGACAGGCCTTTTTCTGAGAGCACGCGCAGGGCGATGTTGACCGCCTTCATCACTGCGGGTTCTGCGGCGCGAATCACGTCGTTACGGGTGATCTCGGTTTCGAAGGTGACCGTGTCCGAGCCAACGCGGCGAAGCGTGGCTTCGAGGAAAGTAGTTTCCTTGCGCGAGAGTTCGACCTTGGCGGTTTCAGCCGCCGCTTTGAGCCGCATCAGGTCGTACTTGTAGGAGGAGGTTCCGCGTTTGAAATCGGGTACTTTGAACTCCGCCCGGATGCGCGGGAGCAAAACTTCCTCGACGATTGCCCAATCGATGTCGGAGCCGCCGAGAAAATTATCACCACCGTGATTGGCCACGGCCATGCTGCCATCTTCGGAGCGAATGAGCGCGGCATCGAACGTACCGCCACCGAAATCGAACACTAACCAATAAGCCTTAGCATCCACCTTCTGGTAACCGTAAGCGAGCGCCGCAGCGACTGGCTCTTGCACGAGTTGCGCGGTGCGGAAACCGGCGAGCTCGGCGGCGCGTTTGGTCGCTTCGCATTGGTGCAACTCGAAAGCGGCGGGCACAGTCAGCACTGCGGCGGTGATCTGCTCGCCTTTTTTCTGCGCCACATCGCTGCGCAGCGATTTCATCACCTCAGCGGTGAGATCCTCGGGCTTCATGTGGCGTCCGCTGGCGCGAAACGCGTACTCGAAACCGGTGCCCATGCGACGCTTGAACTCAATAAACACGTCATCCTCAGCCCGCTCGTCGCCGAGCTTGGATTTGGCATTCTGGCCGACCCAAAGATTACCCGAACGGTTAATGTAAACTGCCGACGGCGTGACGTCCGCGTCTACATTATTTTTAATGACCTCAGTGCCGGTTCCCGCGATAACCGCGATGGCGCTGTTGGTGGTTCCTAGATCGATTCCGTAGTCGATGGTCGTTCTGCTCATTAGGGTTTTGCTTCGGTGTTTTGAGGTGTGCCGACGATGACTTCGCCCATCTGCAAGAGACGGTCTTTCCAAATCACAGTCGGCCGGACGGCCTCCAGCACGGTGTCGCGCTGAAGGTCTGGGGTGGGCTGAAAGGTTAGCACTTTTACGGGCAGGCCCGCGTCGTAGGGTTGGTTGACCCAGTCGTTGATCGTCAGCCCGAGCTGGCTGAAGGCTTCAAACGCGCCCTCAACATGCCGGTGAATGCGACGCATCTCTTCACGCGGCTCGCCTGTCTCGGGATCGATGATCCGGACGCGCGCACGCCAAACCTGAGTCGCGAGCGCGGTTAACGAACCAGACATCGCCTCCAAATCCACCGTGGCAGCCGGCGCAACCAAAGTCGCCGGGACTTCCGCGATGGGCGCAGGTTCTGGAGCGGCCACGGGCACGACCGGGGGCATGCTTTCCCTCGGGGCCGGAGGTGGTGGTGGCGGCAGCGCCTTTAGCTCCTGCAAATTCGTCTCCAATTGCTGCAATGCCAGCAGGGCCTGATCCAGCGGCACGTCGGGGAAACGCACGAGCTTCCGCGGGTCGCGGGCCATGATCTGGGCAAGCAGGGAATATTGCATAGACTATTCTCGGGACAGAGCCTCAACGACATAACCAAAGACAGCGGCGTTCCAAACATTAGCCACGTCATGGGTCTCAGACTGCCGGGGGTTCGCCTTACTGGATACGATCAAATGGCCGCCTTCAATCCTCGTTTCCAGATGGGCGTAAGAAATTGGTTCGTCTTTCTGCCAAAAATGCGTGGCTGAACCCGCCAACATCACGCCCGCAGGCTCCAGCCGTGTCGTACCGAGGAACGTCTCATGGCCAGCGCGCACTCCGGCCGCAATGCGTTCGATCAGCCCGGGGACGATAAAATGATAAATGGAATCGAGGATGCGGTTGTAGTGCTCCTCCACATACGACGAAGTCGGCAGAAGATTGGTACTGTTTAGCTCAAACTCCTCTCCAGCATAGGAACGCCACGCAATCAGGTAGGCACTCACGCTGCCATCGCCGTCGGGAACTTGCTCCAAGCCATGTCGCAAGCCCGCCACCTCGCCGGGCGCGACCCAGCGATTATTCAAACAAATGCCATGTCGATTCACGATGAGCTGGGCGCCCTCGCCTTCAACTTGCAGCTCTTTTTCCTTTCGCGTTTCGAAATCGCGCTGCATCTGCGCCTGATCGCTCTCAAGCGACTCGCGCAATTCGTCGCTCACCGGTAACGACAACGCCGCCGCAAACGCCCGCGTCGCCAGCTCGATGTCGTCGCGTTCCATACCCGACGCGATCGCGAGATCTTTCAACAACACCGCAGCGCGCCGCATACATTTGCCGCGAAGACTCGCCCAGACCGAGTTGATCCAAGCCCGGCAAAATCGAGTCGACAATCAATTGATAAGCCCGCGCCGCGTCCATCGCGGCCTCACGTTCACCGCCATCGATCACCATGGGCGGACGACTGCCGCCGACCAAGGCATTTCCATAAATCGCTTCGAAGGTCTCGCTCACGCGGCTCTTCAGCTCGGGCAACGCCGCCTTATCGAGCAGGTGCAACAACACCGGCAAACAGCCAAAATCGTCCTGCGTCTCCCGCTGATAGGCGACCACGCAGCCGAGCGCTGCATCGACCAAACCATGCGATACCTCCACATAATAATCCGCCGTGCGGCCGCAGAGCAGATCGATCAAACGCAGATCGTCATCGCACTGACGGAGCAGCGCCAACGCCTCCTCCAGCCCCGTGTGGGTGGACTTTGCGAGACGGTTCTCTGCCTCCACCGTACGTGCATCAATGCGCCGCGCGATCGGTGCCGCATATTCTTCCAGCGCACGTCGCGAGCCAGCCGTGTCTCCATGGATGTGCGTGACCAGTGCCGCGTGAAGAGACGCCCGATCAAGACGTCCGTGACGCGCGTGGGAAAGCACCAGCCCGGCACAGATCTTGGCCAGCGCCTCGGGCAGTGTCGCCTGCATCTGGTCAACAAACTCCGACGTCACCCGCGCATCGGCCATGCGCTTGACCCGGTCGCGCAACCGCGACCACAACTCGTCGTTACCGCTAATTTTCTCCCAGAACCGCAGCGCCTTGAACCACAGCTGAATCAACTCCTCCTGGGCCGGCGATTCCTGTTGTTCGAGTTCGAGCGCCTGCAAGTGGTAATAAACCGCCAGATTGTGCAACCCGGCCAGCCGACCTTGCATCGCCGAGCCCTGCCAGATTTCCACCGCCGCAGCGGTTTCACCGAGAGCGAGATGCCCGAGGGCCAGATCGCCGTCCGCTTCATCGGGAAAGCTGTCGCCCCAGAACCAAAAAAATTCCAGCACCAGTCGTTCCGCCGGCTCCTTCAACGCCTGCGCCGCCGAACGAATCTGTTCCGCTGGCAAAACCTCGGCCGGCCCGAACGACCAGACATCGTCGCCCACCCCAAATTCCGCCGCCAGCTTCAGCTGATCCGCCCGCTTCGCCACATCTCGCGGCCCCGCCAGCACCGGCAAACCAAGGAGGCGAAACGGATTTGCCCGATAAATCTCAGGCCCGACCTGCTCCAACAACACTGCACACGAAGCCGACCGCTTGGCCGGTGCGTTTGGTGTTTCAGATAAAATGGAAATACTGTCGCCCAATGGAGGTTAAAGTTACGTGTTTTGCCGCGAGAAACCTTACGAAAACAGCATGAGAGTTAGTGACTCATCGCAGAATGTCCATCGGACAGATTTACAAAAACCTACCAAAGACAGTTACCGCCAGAGAACTGCGTAAACGAATGAAAAATCGCCGTTCTACTGAGCCCGCGTACTCCAACCTCGCAGTTGCGATCCGCTCGCACGCGATTACCCTACGGTTAACCCGTCACCCCTATGAAAACTCATCCCGGTCTGGAAACAGCCGGCGCCTATTTAAACATCCAAATGGGCAGCACCGGTACTCCTTGGGCAGTCAAATCCGATGGCCCGTATATAACCATTTCGCGCGAATCCGGCGCCAGCGGATCAAGCTTGGCCCGCGCGCTCGCACTCCGCCTCAACGCCCATGCCGCCAAACACGCCCAGTGGACCGTTTACACCGGCAATCTGATCGAGGAAATGTTGCAGGCCCATAACCTTTCCCCACGCCTAGCCCGTTTTCTTCCCGAGGATAAAATTTCCGAAATCGCCGCCTCCGTGGGCGAACTCGTCGGCCTGCATCCCAACCTCTGGGATCTCGTGCAAAAAACCAACGAGCTCATCCGCCGCCTCGCCTGCAGCGGCCACGCCATCATCGTCGGCCGCGGTGCCAATTACGTCACCGCTGGCATCGAACACGGCGTGCATCTGCGCTTGATCGCTCCTGCCGAACATCGCGCCAGACACATAGCACGCCTGCAACAATTAACCGAGGCCGATGCACGGGCCTTTAACACCCGCCGCGACCTCGCCCGCGAGCGCTACGTCCACACTCACTTCAACGCCAGCATCAAGGACCCCACCGGCTACGATCTCGTGATCGATACCGCCCGGGTCCACCTGACCGAAGCCGTTGAAATCGTCACCACCCTCGTCAACGCCCGCACCCCGGCGATGTCAGTTCCGTAGCCCGCGCAGGACTACGCCAATAAGACGAACCTCTCATAACAACTAAATACTTGATTAGGCGAGGTCGACACGGACCGCCGGTCCGTCCGCTCTTAAACCTCGTAGGGGCGCAGTCTTGCTGCGCCCTTTCCGTGAATCCCAATCCCGGGCGCAACAAGATTGCGCCCCTACACATAAACCGGTTCGTTCCAGTGTTCCTGAGTTCCAGATTGAAATCATCTCCAGCTTGGCAACGGCTACAGCTTAACTCAAACCGCCCTCGTCACGACGCAACATCCGCCACCAAGCTTGCAAAAATCGGGCCCCAGTGTTTTCACACAGCCGACAAACATGAGCATGAGGTTTTGCATTTTGGGCAGCGGCAGCTCCGGCAATTGCGCCCTACTTCAGACGGAGCAAACACGCGTGCTCGTGGACGCGGGTTTCTCCGCGCGCAAGACCGGACAACTCCTTGCCGCCGTGGGCGAATCGCTCGAAAAAATCGAGGCCATCTTCCTCACGCACGAGCACGGCGACCACGCAGCGGCGATCACGGGACTCGCGCGCCACCCGCACATCAAAGTCTTCGCCAACGCCGCCACCGCACGCGTCCTGCAAGCCGATCTAGCGCACCGCATCGATTGGCAACTTTTCGAGACCGGCACGCGTTTTCGGTTTCGCGATTTGGAGATACAGAGTTTCTCGGTACCGCACGACGCGCAGGAGCCGGTCGGTTTCGTTTTTGCCAACGGCAACGACGACCTGCTCTCGCCCCGGCGCCGACTCGCCTGGCTCACCGATCTCGGCCACGCCCCGCGCCATATCCAAGAACACATTCGCGAGGTCGATGTCGTGGTCGTTGAGGCCAACCATTGCACGGATTTGCTCAAGGCCGACACCAAGCGCCCCTGGTCCGTTAAGCAGCGCATCAGCGGCCGCCACGGACACCTTTCCAACCAAAGCGCTCGCGAACTGCTCGAATCCGTCGCCAGTCCACGCTGGCGGCAGATTTATCTCACCCACCTGAGCCGAGACTGTAACAGCCCGGATACCGTCGAGCGCGCTTTTGCATCGACCATGAGCACATTGGGTTGCGCATTCTCGGTTGTTGCGCCCGGTGCCAGCACGCCGTTTTACGATTTCCTCTAGGTTGGAATTTCGATTGGCCTTCCGTCGGGAAACCCATTGTTTGAAGTTCGCGCAATCGGTGCCTGCCGATGAGTGCGAAAAACTTTTAACTATGAGTTCAACAGAGACTCCCTTCCGCCGCACGAAAATCGTCTTCACCCTCGGTCCCGCCACCGAGAGCGAAGAAATGCTCGAAAAGCTTATCCTGGCCGGTGCCGACGTGGCCCGCCTCAACATGGCCCACGCCAAGCACGAGTGGACCCGCACCATCATCCGCCGCATCCGCGCCGTCTCCAAAAAAGTCGGCCGCGAAGTCGCGATCATGATGGACATCAAGGGCCCGGAAATCCGTACCGGCGACCTCGCCTCACCCATCGAACTTAGACCCGGCGACATTTTTGACTTCACCGTCAAACCCGGCGCCGCGCGCGGAGCCTCCGAAGAAATCCGCTCAGTGGACGTAAACTACAAAGACCTCGTCAACGACATCAACGTCGGCGACACCGTTCTTGTCGATAGCGGCCTGATCCGGCTCGAAGTGCTCGAAAAACAAGCCGCCCACATTCGCTGCCGCGTCCTCATCCCAGGCCAGCTCACCTCCCGTCGGCACATCAACCTGCCGGGCGTAAAAATCAACCTGCCCTCCTTCACCGAAAAGGACCGCGCCGACACCATCGTGGGCATCGAGGAAGGCATTGATTTCGTCGCTCTCTCCTTCGTACGCGCGGGCAAGGATATCGACCAACTGCGCGAATTTCTCCGCGACAACAAATCGTCGGCCCAAATCATCGCCAAGATCGAAGACCAGTCGGCGATCGAGAATCTCAAGGAAATCGTACAGGCTTGCGACGCACTCATGGTCGCTCGCGGCGATCTCGGCATCGAGTGCCCGTTCGAGGACCTGCCCATCATCCAGCGCCGCGCCGTCCAAAAATGCCTGCTGCACGGTAAGCCCGTCATCATCGCCACCCACATGCTGGAATCGATGATCACCTCGCCGATGCCCACGCGTGCCGAGATAACCGACGTAGCCAATGCCGTCTTCGAACGCGCCGACTGCGTCATGCTCTCCGGCGAGACCACCATCGGTCGTTACCCGGTCGAGTGCGTCAACATCCTCGAAAAAATTGCCTGCCGCATCGAAACCGAACTCACCGAAGACCACTCCGAGCCCGCCATCTTCTCGCATGAAAAGATGAAAGTGCTCCGCTCCGCTGTCGTCATGGCCAACGAGGTTCCCGACGCGCAGATTATGACCTTCACGCGCCAGGGCTTCATGGCTCGCGGTCTTTCCGCGCTGCGTCCGCCGCGCGCACGAATCATCGCCTTTACGCCCACGATTGAAGTCCTGCGCCAACTCAAGCTCCTGCGCTCCGTCGAAGGCATCCTGCTGCCGTTCGAGTCGAACCCCGACGAAACCATCCGTCACGCCATCTCGCACCTCGTGAAAGCGAAGCGCCTGAAAGTCGGTGACAAACTGATCGTCGTGACCGACATCCTCTCCCAGGACCGCCTGATCGACAGCGTGCAACTCCGCACCATCCGCGCGACAGACTGAGCTTCGTCCAAAACCATTCCCCATCATCAAAAACCGGCACCTCGCGTGCCGGTTTTTTTGCACCTCCCCCAACCCACTCATACCAATTACTCGTATTGTTTGAATTTTATAGGGCGAGGCCCTGAGCCAGTCGAAGGGCCGATTCGAACCCGGCGCGCCCAGCGTTCGTGCCCCACCCAAAGACAATTTCAGCCAAATCAAATTTCAGCATTTCGGCCACAGTTTTACTGAAACCGCTCTTAGCCGTATCCATGCAATGGAGCCACCGATGCACACTGATAAACTCAGATGCCCGGAGGATGTTTTAACGCCGTGCGAGAAGTTTCCTGTTTAACCAGACCGTGAGCGATCAGATTGCCAAACCCCTGACGTTGTTTCTGCTCCAATCTGTGCTCATCGGTGTTCATCTGTGGCTCCCTAACTGCATCGTTCCGGCTTAGCTCTTTGGCTGCGTCAGCTCGTCGTAAGCGACACCAAGGTTCGCACCGAGGCGGTTCGGGAGCGCTTGATGGAAATCCTGAAAACCCTCGAAGTTTTCGAGAGTCGAAATCTCGGCCTTGGTCAGTCCTGCCGAAATTCGTGACTGAACGTATTCGAGCAACGAGACCAAATAGTCGCGCATCACGAGCAAATCGCCGCGCTGACCGGTGACGCCGAACTTTTTGCTGCCATGGCCAAAAACGTAGATCGCGTCCGCCGGAAATTCGCGGGCGATTTTTTCGAGCACAACAATCCAATGCCGGATGCTGGCCCCACTCACGCGATCAATCACTGGATACAAACGATTGAAAACCAGATCGCCCATATGGACGACGTTGGCCTTTTCAAAAAGCACGACGGCATCGCCGTTGGTGTGCGCGGCGCCGAAATAGCGCGCGCTAACCACTTCGTCGCCCAACTCCTGTCGCCAAGTTTCGGCAAAAGTCGTGTCGGCAAAAACCTGTTGATCTACGCTAGGCTTAGCAAGCGGTTCGGTCTTCGCCCGGGCAGCATCGGTCCGTTCGGCCGCAGCGCGCTGGAGTGCGGGAACGTTGGCCTGAGCGACGATGGTTTTGGCGACAGGCTTGAATACGCCGTTGCCCGAGGTGTGATCGCCATGGTGATGCGTATTTAGCACTAAGTCGATAGTTCGGCTTGCGCGGCCCGGCAGACCCGCAAGGCAAAGCGCAGCCGTGTCGGCAAACTGCGTGTCCACCACGGCCAGTGCCTCGGGCGACGCAAGCCAGCCGATGGTGCCGCCACGAGCGGAAAACAGTCCGACATTTCGCCGCAGCAGCCGGAATTCAGGCACGAACGCCGGGGGCGCGACCACGCCGGTTAGCGAGCTTGTGCCCGAGAGTGCAGCCTGCGCAAAGGCCCGGTGACCAACCAGACACGTCAGCGCAGCGAAACTGGCGGAACTACGAAGAAAATCGCGGCGACTAAGCGGGATGTTTTGCGACATGGAGACAAACAGCTTTTTAGAAGTTATGGAGTGGGGAATATACAGGAAGAAAGTTGCACATGAAGAACGGTGCCGACATCATAGCTGCCACCAAGATGCAGGAACGCATCCGCGAAAACTTTTCTACCCCAAATTGGTCGCAAGCCCTTCAAACCGCCACCCATTTCTCCGAACACTGATCGGCGTTTTGGTTATCTCGTGCTGCTTTTCATTGCAAGCGCAGGGGCCGGATTTTGCCGATATCCATCGCTTCGAAAACACGCTCGTCGTCGGCGCTGCGACCGATAGTTACCCCTTCTCCTATCGCGACGGAGAAAAAAACTGCGAAGGATTCACCGTCGATCTGCTCAATGCGGTCGCTCGGGTGATGAGCATCAAAATCCGACGAATCGAGGAACCGTCGAGCGTCTTATTCGAGCGCTTCCAGAAAGGAGAACTCGACCTGATGCAATCGCTCAGCGCTGGCCCCGGGCGCGAGGCCTACGCCGATTTTTCCGCGCACTTCATGGTGCTGCAAGGCAGCTACTTTGTCCGAAAAAATGACGCCCGCTACCAAACGCCCGCCGACCTGAATAACGCGGTGATAGCCATGCCCGGCCGGAATAGCATCGGAGAAAAACATCTCCGCGACACCGGCATCGCCGCCCGCCTGGTGCATACCCGTTCAGTCGAAGAATCGCTCACCGAGCTCAACTCCGGCCTGCACGACGCTACGTTCGCCACCCGCCTTTCTGCACTCTCCTTCATCGAACGCGATCAGCTCAAAAACATCCGCCCGCTCGGCCAACCCTTGGTCGGCTACGACGTACGCCACTGTTTCGCCGTGCGCAAAGGCGACGCCACTCTGCTCGCCCGCCTCAACGAAGGCCTGGCCATCCTCAGTCAAACCGGCGAATACGACATTATCTACCGCAAGTGGTTCGGCCAATTCGACCGGCCATTGATCACGCGCGAAAAAGTCGTCATGTACGTGGCCAGCGGGCTGGCCGTCGCGCTCTGCGTGGCCATGCTGGGGCTTTTCCGCCAGCGGGCGCTGCGCCAGCGCCTCGCGCATCAATCCCGGCAGATCGCGGAGAACGAAGCCATTCTCGCCGAGGCCCAGCGCATCGCGCATCTAGGCAGCTGGCAATACGACCTGGCCACGCGGAAACTCACCTGCTCCTCCGAAAGCCTCCGCATCATCGAGCGCGCCGAACGCAGCGGACCGCCCTCGTATTATCGCCTGCTCACCCTCATGCCACGCGCCGAGCGCACCCTCGTGCATCGCTCGATCACCGGAGCTATGCTCAACGGCATCGCGTGCGACGTGACCATCCCCTTTCAGACCGGCTCCCTAACCACGAAAAACCTCCACATCACGGCACGCCCGATCCGGAATGCCGCTGGCACCATCGAAGGCCTTTTCGGAACGGTACAGGACATCACCCGTCAAAAAGTCGCCGAGGAGGGCCTGCGCGCCCGCGAACAACTGCTGCGCGCACTCTACGAAAACGTACCGACCGCCATGGGCGTGGTCGAGGAAGTCGGCTCCTCCTACCGCTTTGTTTCAGCCAATCCCAGCACCGCTCGCCTGCTCGGATTGCACACCACTTCGCTCGCGAACCGCGTCCTGGCCGAACTACCTCTTCCCACCTCGATCGTCGATTTCTGGACCGACTGGTTTAGGAAAGGCGGCCAGCAAAACGAAATCTTCAAAACCGAATACCTCCACGAAAGCGGTCACCGCCACTACGCCGTCACACTCGTGCCGCTGGGCAACGAAACCGACAGCCACCGCCAACTCTGTTTTCTCATCGACGACATCACCGAACGAAAAGAAATCGACTCAGAGATCGCCCAAGGCCGCCGCTTGCGTGCCATCGGCGAACTCGTCGGCGGCATCGCTCACGAGTTCAATAATCTCCTCACGCCGATCATGCTCAAGACCGAGATTCTCGCGAGCGAATGGTCAAACAACCCGCGCCTCCTCGAAGAACTCCAGACCATTTCACGCGCCTCGAAACGCGGTGCCGATCTCACCCGCCGTCTACTCACCTTCGGCCGTAAATCCGACAACCGCATCGAAGAAGTCCGCCTTCACACCATCGTCCGCGCCAACTTCGATCTACTCGGCCAGACCATCGACCGCCGGATCTCCCTGAAAATGGCGATCCCCGAAACACTTCCAGCCGTGTTTCTGAACCCATCGGACCTCCACCAGATCGTGCTCAACCTGCTGCTCAACGCGCGCGACACACTCGTGGAAAAACTGGCCAGCGACTCCGCAAACAGTGGGAACGCCCAAATCACGGTGGAAGCCAGCGAGCACACACCCGGAGCCACGGACTCAAATCCGCCCATGACCAACCAGCACGCCACCAACTGGCTGCGCCTCACCGTACGCGACAACGGCATGGGTATGCGACCCGAAGTCCTGGAACGCATCTTCGAACCTTTCTATACCACCAAAGAAGTGGGCAAAGGCACCGGCTTGGGCCTGGCCACAGTCTGGCATCTCGTCAGCCGGATCGGCGGCAAGACCACTGTCGAGTCAGAGTCCGGCAAAGGCAGCGCCTTTCACGTCTGGCTGCCGATCACACCAGTCAAACTGCCTCCATCCAACTCCAGGCCCGCCTTCGAAAGCCGACCGGCCAAAGCCACCGCCTCCATTTTATTCGTCGAAGATGACGAACTAGTCGCCAGAACCGTAACAGCGCTGCTCCGCCGTATGGGTCACCAAGTGACCCATCAAGCCAACGGCAACGAAGCCTGGCGCCACCTGCTCGCCAACATCGGCTACGATCTTTTACTGCTCGACCTCGACCTCCCTGGAATCAGCGGACTCGAAGTCGCACGCCGCGCACGCGCCGCAAATTACAAAGGCCACATCCTTGTCGCCAGCGGCCGCCTCAGCGAAGCCGATTCCCGCGAACTCGACACGCTCAACGTTGACGTGAAACTCCAAAAACCGTTCACCCCCCAAGCGCTCAGCGGTGCCATTCAGGAATGCCTCTCAGGCAAGCGCCCGTCATAGCAGCAACGATGCAGTTGAAGCATAATCTCCAGCGAGGAGCGATGTGCAGAAGGTGGAGCCCGTTATCCCTAACGGGCTGTTAGTGAGCGGCTCCGATCAAGCCCGATGGGGACATCGGGCTCCACCGCTGAATCACCGCTCCACGATGAAGGTCGTGCATCAACTGCATCATCCTAAACCCAGAAGCTGACGAACCGCTAATTATCACTAATTTTCGATAAAACAGAAGCGTTGGATTTATTGAGTTCCAAAAAACCAACTAACTTGGCCGGTGAATCGCGCTGAAGCAGAATTCCACCGAAGAAAACGAAGGCATCGAAGAGGTTTAGGAAAACCCGCAGGCCTTCGTTCTCTTTGTTGCCTTCTGTTCAAAAGATAGAGGCTCGTGGCTTTTGGGATAATTCCCTCTCGCTTGGTGTTTTGAGAATACGAAAACCGCATCCTCCGGACGACCCACGCTTATCATAAGGATTTTTCTGCTAATAAAACCTGAGTAATAAAGTTTATGGTCAACTTTTACACGCTTCCTGCTCTGATCTTGAACGCTTGTGATAATAGATCTGGCCAAACCGAGCATCTCCTAGTTCACCACCCATATGCCCAACTCCCGCACCTACGTCCCTCCAATATCCGCAACCGGCGGCTCTCACCTGCCTCGCGGCGCGGCATTGATCAATAACTCATTGCTCAATAAAGGCACCGCTTTCACCGATGCGGAGCGCGACTCCCTCGGACTGCGCGGCCTTTTGCCCCCGCGCATTTTCCCCATGGAAGAGCAAGTCAAGCGTGCGCTCGGCAATCTACGGCGCAAAGGCGAGCCCCTCGACAAATACATCTTTCTCGCCGGTCTCCAGCAGCGCAACGAGACCCTCTTCTACCGCATCCTCACCGATCACCTTGAAGAGGTCATGCCCCTTATTTATACGCCGACTGTCGGCCAGGCTTGTCTTGAGTACGGCAGCATCTACCGCCGTCCGCGTGGCCTGTTTCTCTCGATCGAAGACCGAGGCAACATCCGCGAAGTTCTCCGCCACTGGCCGCAGCACGCGCGCCTGATCGTCGTCACCGACGGCGAGCGCATCCTCGGCCTCGGCGATCTCGGCGCGCTCGGCATGGGCATCCCGATCGGCAAGCTCGCGCTCTACTCTGCCTGCGCCGGCGTCCATCCTTACTACTGCCTGCCGATCACGATCGATGTCGGCACCGACAACGAAAAACTCCTGCAAGACCCGCTCTACATCGGCGCCCCTCGCAAACGTGTACGCGGCGAAGAGTACGACGCCTTCATGAAGGAATTCGTCGAAGCCGTGCAGGACGTTTATCCCGGCTGCTTGCTGCAGTTCGAAGACTTCGGCAACCACAACGCCTTTAACCTGCTGCGCACCTATCGCGACAAGGTCTGCTGTTTCAACGACGACATCCAGGGCACCGCCTCCGTCGCACTCGCCGGCCTCATCTCCGCGACCCGCATCACCGGAACCAAGCTCTCCGCCCAAAAAATCCTCTTCCTCGGCGCAGGCGAAGCCGGCACCGGCATCGCGGACCTCTTCACCGCTGCCGCGATGCAGGAAGGCCTGAGCGAAGCCGACGCCCGCAAATGCTGCTGGTTCGTCGACTCGAAGGGCCTGCTCGTAAAAGGCCGTGGCGATAAACTTCCGTCGCACAAAGAGCCCTACGCGCACGACCACCCACAGATCAAGGATTTCGCCGAAGCCGTCGCGGCCATCAAACCCACCGCAATCATCGGCGTCTCCGGTCAGGCGCGTGCCTTCGACGAAAAAGTCGTGCGCACCTTCGCCGCGCAGCAGAAGCAACCCATCATCTTCTCGCTCTCCAATCCGACGTCGAAATCGGAATGCACCGCCGAGGAAGCCTACAAGTGGACCGAAGGCCGCTGCCTCTTCGCGAGCGGCAGTCCGTTCCCCGCCGTCGACTTCAACGGCAAACGCTACCAGACAGGCCAGGGTAACAACGTTTACATCTTCCCCGCTGTTGGTTTGGGCGTGATGGTCAGTCAGGCGCGCATCGTCACGGATAGCATGTTCCTCATCGCCGCGCAGACGCTTGCCGCCGAAGTCCGCCCTGAAGACGTAGAAGTTGGCCGCGTTTATCCGTCGCTCAGCCGCATCCGCGAAGTCTCCATCAAGATCGCGGTCGCCGTAGCCGAGCTCGCTTGGAAAGAAGGCCTCACGAGTCTACCACGCCCGGCCGATATCGCCGCCGACGTGCGCTCAAAGATGTTCTCGCCGGTCTATCAGACCTACGTTTGAGCGCCGCGCTT
>JADKHC010000041.1 GCA_016721945.1 Verrucomicrobiota bacterium
GAAGAATCCAGTGGGACAACGCCAAACCTCGCGACGTCATCGCACTGGATTCTTCGCTGCTGCTCAGAATGACAAATTTTGAGTTTATGGGTATTAATACCATTTACTACACAGAATGGCACTTTAAGTTAGAACGCCAGAGTTTGCTTGATCGAGCAGCCAGCCTTGGCCGATCAATTGTGCGACGCGGGCACCCGAGTGCCGGAGGCTATCGAGTTCTCGCAGGATCGCCGCTTCAAGCGTTTCGAGTTTGTCGAAGAGCTGGTTGCAGATGGCATCTTTGACCAGGTCGCCGAGTTTTTCCACGGGGTTGAGTTCGGGGCTGTAGGGCGGCAACGGTATGATTTTCACGTTGGCGGGCAGCCTGTGGTCAGTGTTTTTCAAGTGGAAGCCGGCTTGATCTTGGATGATCAGGTGCCGCGACAGCGGATCGCTCTCGCCGATTTGCTTTAAAAACAGGGCGTGCACGTCCTGGTCGATGCTGGGGGTGAAGAGTAGTTCGGTTTTGTTCTCGCCATCCACTTCGAGCGCTTCGTGCAGGTAGCCCCATTGGTAGCGGGTGGCGTAGGGCGCGTGCACGCGCACACCTTTGAGGCCCCAGCACCGCCGGATCACCGGGAGCAGTCCGTAGCGGTGTTCGTCGAGCACCCAGAGCCGGGTTTTTCCTGCGCCAGCACTGGCGGTGGCGAGCCGCTCGGACAGCGTTGTTTTAAACTCCTCAGCTTTTGCCGCGTCTTTTTTTGCGTGGGTCTTGCGCGGCATTTTCAAGACCCCGCCGGCTTTTCCCAGCAGTGTGTAGACACTGCTCAAGGCCAGCTGTGTTTGGGTTCGCTGCTTGATCCAGGCTTGCGCGTCCTTGGCACGACGGAATTTGCCGACTTTGAGTTGTTCGACAAACGCCTCGTGGTCGGCTCCCTGCAGCGTCGCACGCGCTGCCGACTTGTAATCTCTCGTCAACAGGCCCGCCACCCCCTCGCTCATAAACTTTTCCAGATACCGGAACACCGTTCTGCGGCTCTTCCCCGTCGCTTCGCCGATCTGCTCGGCGCTGAGTTTATGCTGCGCTACCAGCTTCACTATCATCAAGCGCTCGCGTTCCCACACTTGCGTGTGCTCACGCCACGCGCTCTCAAGCTCTTTTACCTTCGTTTGCCCCATCTCGGGTAGTTTTCTTGCCATGCCTAAACTCTGTGCAGCTATAGTGCCAATTTATGAGGTAATTGGTATAAGAAACGCGCTAGAAAAGAAGACCTGGCGATTGGCGCAAATTGGAGCAGTTTCAGTTAAGCCGTAGCCGATATGGAGCTGGAGGGTATTGAATATGGAACTCAAAGGGCACTGGAACGACCCGGTTGTGCTAGGGTACAATCCCAAGCTATATCGGCTATAGTTTTAATTTACCTGATCTACTTTTAAAGTGCGTCGCGTGAGCATGAGAACCGCAAGGGCTGCGAGGGCGTAAGAACCCGGCGCTCGCCGCCGCCTCCCCCGCCGCCGGAACCGGACCGAGAGGCTCCGGAGCTCGAACTGCTGGAAGACGACGAGCTCGATGAAGAAGAGGAACTCGAACTGCTGGAGCTGCTCGGGCTACTGCTGCTTGATGAGCTGGATGACGAGGAACTGCTCGAACTAGAGGAAGATGAACTCGAACTACTCGAGGGCTCGAACTACTGCTCGAAGAGCAGAGCTCGACGACGAAGAGGTGCCGCCGGAAGGTGTCGCGACGATTTGGTTGGAGTTCGGGCTTTCACCTGTGGCGTTCACGGCGGAGACGACATAGTAATACGTCGTGCCGAGGGTAAATCTGCAGCGTCGGTGTAGTTGATTACTGGTGACGCGATATGGCTGAAAGTGGTGCACGGGCCGCCGCTGACGGTGGACCGTTTCAGGTTGTCACTGGTTGCGCCCAGGCTGGCAGTCCAGCCGAGAGCGATGTGCGTGCTGTCGGTGGCGATGACTCCGAGATTTTCGGGGAGCAGCACAAGGCGCGCTGACGTTGTCGAATTCCGCGACACATCCGGCGTCAGCCAAGCCGATGTAGATCGTGGCCGCCATGGCGATCGTGACGGTGGTGGTCTTCGTCCCAAGTCTGTCCATCAGCTGGAGGCGTAGCCGTGAAGGTGTTACCGCTACGAACTAGTTTAGCCAGACTGGCGTCGTCGTCACGGCGTTAGCGGTCCACTGGGCAAAATTATTCGCCGTTGAACGCGAAAACATGCGGTGCCGAGGGGCACCCGTTAAAATCGTAGATTTCGCCGACGGCTTTGGGCGACGGCTGAGCGATTTCGCACATGACAAGGCCGACTCCGCGTGTTGGGCTTATCGCCAGACAAAGACGGGCAACGATGCTGCCGTCGCCTGTCATGGTGCGGTAGGTAAAGTGGAATGATTCGGTGGTGCCACCAAGCGAGGTTCCGTGCTGCGCACTTCAAAGTGCCGCTATCGGAAGGGGCTTCGCCGGGCTGACTAGCGGCGCCGATGTCGATGTTGGTCCCAGGAGATGGTGTTGGCGAGGCAACAACTCGCTCGAATTCGCACTTTTCGACTGCGTTGGTTGCAGAGACGACGTAGTAATAGACGGTGCCGTTGAGTGCGGTAGCGTCGTCGTAGGTGGTAGCTCGTGGCGATCGTGGTGAAGGTCCGCCGCTCACCGTGGGGCGCTTGATGCTCCAACGCGTAGTTGCACGCCGTTGTTCAGTTGAGCACTACGGGGCATTGAACGTCGAGGCGCTCAGGCCGCTTGGTACGGGTGGAATGGTTGCGGTTGCAGATGCGGAACGCAGGCTGAGGAGTTCCTTGGATGCGATGGACACGGTGCCAACACCGTTGGTGAAAGTGACAGTGCCAGAGTTGACGACGTGGGTGTTGGCGCGGCTGCGATAGAGGGTAAAGGTGGCACTCGGAGTGTTGGCCAGTTCCTCGACAGTGATACTGAGGGTGAAGGAAGTGGCGGCGCCGTAGGTCTTTGCCGTCGACGGTGGGCAGACCGGTGTATTGACGATATTGATACCCCAGCTTCCGTCAGGATTACAGGCTGCGGCAGCTTGAACCGTTGGTTGTTGTTTTCCGTCAGGGCTGAACATGCCGCCTTCAGTCACGCTGACACACTCGCGGAAGATTGCCCCGGGGACGGTCGTGCCGAGGGCCTGCTTAATGTAGTAATATTTCAGCAGCGCGATGATGGCGGATGTTTTACCATCATACATGACCATAAAGGCGTTTGAGATATTGTCAATTCGCGAAATCGTAATGGTGTCCAGCCCAGGAAATAGATCCACTCACAACCGTGATTCACCTCGCAGAGGAACCGGGCGAGCGTCTGAACTGCGCAATCCTCGTTCTCAGCACGTTCGCTTGGGTAGTCAGGGCACGATTCCGTCGTCCACCAAAACTTGCCGTTTTGGCTTCTTCCATGCCGTTGTTTTCCAAGGCGGTGCCATAGGCGTGGGAAGCGATGGCGTAAAGACTCGACCAGGCGGTCGCGTCCCTGGCGAGGTCGACAGCGTGAGGATGGGGCCGCGCCTGAGGAAGACTCTGGGGCGATGATCTTGACGTTGGTTAGACCGCGTGAGTCCAGGGACGTCCGAAGGTATTTGACGCAATCGACGATCAAAGCATGACCCCAGGTGGCCTCATCAGGCTCGTTGCAGATACCCGTGACGTCGATTGAGACGTTGTAGGTGTTCTTTAGTTGAAGAATGAATTCGGCGAGACTTTCGGCATAGGCTGAAACGGAAAGTGGCGCGATGTGGCCAGCCGATGTGCCTGTCTCAGGTGCGAGAAGCAGGGTCGTGACCCACGCGCTTTGAGCGAGGCGATCATGCCGCTCGCGACGTGAGGCGGTGTTGAAAGCGTCGAGGTCTTGGGCGAGGGTCCTTGTTTCAAGGTTGGTAGCCCAGAGGCGGACCACATTCAGATTCAAATCGCGATAAACCATGTCGGCCATCGTTTCACGAGCGGCGGCGGGAGTGCTCGCCCAGTCGTTGCTCGCAAGTTGACTGGCCCCGAAGCCTTGAAACGAATGGCGCAGCGGACCGGCTTTGACGGTGAGATTATAGTTAGTCTGCGCGTTGAGCGTGGGTGCGACCAGCGCGCTCGCGCATGACAACGAAAACCAAATGAGTCGTTTGATAAAATGCATTTCTGATCGTGAAGATATAATGCTAACGACGAATAAATAAGCGCAACAGGGCGGTCGCTGCGACGCCGACCAGAAGGAAACTGCCAGGGGCGCCGCCACCTCCTCCTCCACCCCCGGAGCCGGACGAGGGGGCACCTGAGCTCGAGCTGCTAGAAGACGACGAACTTGATGATGAAGAGGAACTCGAACTGCTCGAGCTACTGCTGCTAGATGAGCTGGATGACGAGGAACTGGAGCTGGAGGAGCTCGATGAAGAGCTACTGCTGGAGCTCCCGGTGTACTCGTCGGCACCGAGATCATAAGCGACACCGGTCGGTCGGGAGTCCCCTCGATATCAGTGGTGAGACCAACAATTGAAGTACCTGCATCGACTTTTTGAGATGGAGGTCGCTGGCGGTTGGATCGGTAAACCAGGAGGACTGCGCCGCCGTGGAGTTCGTCGTAAGCGTAGCCATGCCGCCGTTGAGTTCGACGATGAGTTTATTCGTGAGGTTGTTGCGGATCAGGCTCCCGGTGGTGACGTAGCGGTACTCGATCGCGTTGGCGTAGGTGCCGGCTAGATACAGCGAGTTATTGTCCACCTGTGCTCCCGTAGCCGATTCCAAGCTGATGCCAGGGCCGGGATAGCTTCCGGTCGTACGATTGTCGGCGATGAAGTTATTTTGGATCTGTCCACCGATATGGGTAGAGGCAGCGCCGTTTCCCAGTGTGATGGCGCGGTCGCAGTTAAGGAAAAGGTTGTTGGTGATGACCGTGCCATTGGCGCCACCATAGAAGTGGATGGCGGGCTCAGCCGTGGCGGTACTGCCCGCGATACCGTGGAAGGTATTGGCGGTCACCGTCCAGTTCGTGCCACCCTGGGCATCGATCGCAGCAACGGCAGCGCCAGAGAAGGCGTTGTCCGCGATGAGACCGTTATCGGCACCGGGCTGAATAACGATGGCGTGGGCCGCAGCGTTTTTAAGGGACAACTTACTGATTGTGACTTGATCGGCAGTAACGTTAAGAATCGGGCCGGAGCTCAGGCCTGTGGCGTCAAGGACCGCAGGCGTTCCAGATGATGGGCCGCGCAGGGTGAGATTGTTGACCGCCAAAGTCGGCAAGCTGGTCGTCAATGGATAGGTGCCGCTGGCCAACGTGATCGTAGTGGTAGCAGCTGGATTGGCATTGGCCGTGGTCAACGCACTGGAAAGCTCGGCGAAAGTGGTGACATTGCTAATGACCGAACCACTGGCCTGCGTAGTGACATTAACCGAGGACGAGCGGTTACTTTCGTTGCCTGCGGCATCGATGGCGCTGACTGCGTAAGCGTACGTGGTCGAGGCGGTCAGGCCCGTGTCGGAAAATGAAAGCGTCGTCGCACCGGTCGTACCAATCAGCGTAAAGCTACCATTGCGATATATCCTGTAACCGGATACAGCGACATTATCAGTCGATGCCGTCCACGTGAGCTGAATCCCCGTGGGCGAGGCTGCGCTGCCATTCAAGCTCGATGGCACCGAAGGCGCCGTTGAATCGGCCAAGTTAATCGTGAACGTGGCGGTGCTAACCGTGCTGTCGGTCATAGCCGACTTATAGGCGATCGCTCTTAGCGTCGTCGTACTGCCGACAGAAACCGGCCCGGCGTAGACTGTGCCTGTACTTGAGGTGGGCGCTACTCCGGTAGTTGTGTAACGAATACTCGCGCCTGAGGTGGCTGAACTGATCGTGACCGACTGCGCAGCATTGAAGCTGCCCGCTGCTGGACTGAAAGTCGGTGCTGCGACCTGTGCAGCGGAGCCCGAACCAACCGTAAGCGTCGCAGCCGTACTCGTGGCATCTGGACTCGTGGCATTTGAGACCACACAACGAAGCTGATCCCCGTTTTCAGAAATGCTGGCCGTGGTAAGTGCCAGCGTAGGCGAACCTGATCCTACCACTAATGCGCTGTCTTGTAGATCAAGCCATGAGCCGACTCCACTCTTTCTCTGCCAGCGGAAAGCAAAGGCTGCCGGCACACCCGTCGCTGAGGCAGAAAACGTGGCAGTTTGACCGGTTTGGACGGTTTGATTTGCCGGATTTAAAGTGATCTGCGGAGCCGAACCTACTGCGAGTGTTGCAGCATTGGTAGTTGCAGATGCGTTGTCGTAGCGGGTGGCAACGCACCGATACTGCGCACCGTTCAGAGCGCTGCCGACAGTGACGGTTAGGGTTTTTGCTGTGCTGCCAGAATAACCGTTGCCATCAGTCAGGTTTGTCCAAGCGCTGCCTGGCATCTTAACCTGCCATAGCTGCGTGCCGGGATCGCCTCCGAAATTGGCGCTAAACGTCACGCTCTCGCCCACCAACGGCATATGAAAAGTAGCTTTGCGCACTACGCCATCGCCTGTATCAGCGATAAAGAGATCTCCGTTCGCATTAGCGACCAACCCGCAAGGTCCAATAAAGCGCGCGGCCTTACCCACACCGTCGTTCGCTCCCCATCCTCGATCTGTAGAAGTGGGCACGATCCCGGCGATCGTCAGCACAACTCCGTCCGGAGTGATCTGCCGAATCGCGTGATTCCATGTATCGGCCACGAATATGATTCCACGTCGATCCACGGCGAGCGAGGTCGGCGCATTGAAACGTGCTGCAGTACCCAATCCATCTGACGTACCTACAACACCTGCCGATCCCGCCAGCGTGGTGACGGTACCGTCTGGAAAGATTTTCCGAATAGTCGAAGCGGCGGTATCTGCCACATAGATATTGCCCAGAGCATCAACGCACAACCCCGCTGGCCCTAGGAATAACGCACTTGAGCCAGCGCCATCCGCGGTGCCGGAGACGCCGCTTTGGCCCGCGACCACCGTGACCACTCCTGACGGGCTGACTTTATTTACCGTGAAGTTGGCACTGTCTGAAACGTACAGATTGCCAGCCGGATCAAAGGCCAGTCCACGGGGTCGGCCGAACGTAATGACTGTTCCCGAAGCATTCTTAAGGGTGGTAACTGTGCCGTCCGTCGCGATTTTTCGAATACAGCCATTTTCAGTATCAGCCACGTAGAGAATGCCTGTTCGATCAAAGGCAAGCGCTTGCGGGCCTGCAAAGCGCGCTGCGGTTCCCAAACCATCGACATTGCCCCAATTTCCGCCAGCGGAAGAGGAAAGGCCGGCGAAGGTGGTGACGCTGCCATCGGTCGCAACTTTTCGAATCGTACCGCCTACCGTATCGGCCACGAATAATACGCCTGACAAATCCATCGCGATGGCGCTGGGTCCATGAAAGCTTGCCGTAGTCGCACTACCATCTGTGTCGCCCCATGATGCTCCCCACGCCAAAGGCATATACCCGCCTGGTGAAGGCTGTCCTGAAAACGTGGATACCGTATATCGATATGCATAATCAATCGGATCACTCCAGACCACGACAGGCGAAAACGCCGGAGCGACGTAGAACTGGACACTGTTGGAAACAACCGTAGCAACGAAGCCATTGTCTATAATGCAGCGGTACATTTCCGAGTTATTGGCCTCGGTGTAGCCAACCACTTTCAACGTCGCTGCGTGCGAGCCCTGATACATCGCGTTGTCTGTAATATCGGTCCACTCGCCCCAGTGCGGCTGCACCTGCCAGCGGTAATTCACCGCTCCGGATACAGACGTTGCGGTGATGGAGAAAGTCGCAGCGGCTCCACCTACATACACAAAAGTGCCCCCCGGCTGCGCTGTGATGACGGGAAGTTGTCCAGTCGAAAGCGTGGCCTTTCGGATTACGTCGTTGCCGGTGTCTGCGATGTAGACCGTGCCATCAGTACCGACAGCTAGACCGGTCGGTGAAGAAAGCCTCGCGGTGTAGGAAGCGCCCTCAGTATTGCCGATTGCCTCGGTCAAACCGACCAACGTAGAGACAGAACCATCTGTTCCCACCAACCGAATCAGTTCCCCATCCGTATCCGCTACGTAGAGACGTCCGCTCGAGTCGAAGGCCAGACCCCGTGGTCGATCAAAAGCTGCGGCGGTCCCCACGCCATCGCTGACGCGCGACTGGCCTTGAGAGCCGTAGGCGGTGGTAACCACGCCGGACGGAGTGATTTTTCGAATCACAAAATTTCCCGTATCCGAGACGAAGAGATTTCCTGCGGCATCGACCGCCACAGCCATAGGATGTTCAAAATGGGCGGCTGATCCCGTGCCGTCGGCATAACCCACGCCCTGCGCTAATGGATCGCCGGCGACCGTGGTGACCACTCCAGCAGGCGTGACTTTCCGGATCGTGTTGTTGTAGGTATCGGCCACGTACAGGTTGCCGCTGCCATCGATGCCGAGACCTTGTGGATGAGAAAACAACGCAGCCGCGCCCGTGCCATCCGTACTGCCTGCAACTCCCGCCGTTCCGGCCAAAGTCGTGACCGCTCCAGCAGACGTGATCTTTCGGATCGTGTTGTTCCCAGTGTCAGCGACGAAGACGTTCCCACTGCTATCCACGACAATGCTTTCCGGGAAATTAAAACTCGCAGCACTACCCTGCCCGTTTGTCGCGCCAACTACACCAGCCGAACCCGCCAAAACACTCACGGTTCCCGTGCTGGTGATTTTCCGGATGACCGAGTTTTTCGTGTCAGCAACATAAACTTGATTAGTTGAGTCCACAGCCACCGCTGAAGGTCCACGGAAACGCGCGCTGGCGGCTGCCCCGTTGACAGAACCGGGAGCGTTGCCTGCGTGAACGGTCGTATTGCCACCGGTCGTGATCTTCCGAATACAGTTATTGTTGCTGTCGGTCACATAGACCGTGCCATCGGTATCGACAGCGATCGCCGCTGGAAAATCGAAAGCGGCGGCACTGCCTGTGCCGTCACTCGTTCCAGTTTGACCGGCCAGACCTGCCAGCGTGGACACTGTCCCACTTGTATCCACTTTTCGGATCGTATGATTGCCCGTATCGACCACGTAGAGATTGCCCGCAGCGTCGACCGCGACCGCTTTCGGGTAGAAAAACCGAGCCACACTGCCGGCGCCATCGATACTGTCGGCTACGTTTGCCGCGCCTGCGACGGTGGTGACGACGCCACCGGGCGCGATTTTCCGCACCATATGGTTGCGGGCATCGGCCACAAAAAGATTCCCACTCGCATCACGGGCAAGTCCTGACGGTTCCCAGAATTGAGCGGCCGTGCCAGTGCCATCCGCATTGCCGGCCCGCATAAGCACATCGCCCGCGACGATCGTCACAGCGCCGTCCGCCGTGCGTTGCCTGACGAGATTATTTCCACGATCAGTAAAATAGACAATGGAGCCATCGGAGTTCACCGCCACGCCTGTCGGATCGCACACAGCAGGAAAAGCCGAATCCAACGAAAGTGTGCTCACAACTCCAGCCGGTGTGATTTTTCGGATCGTATGCTGAATGGGATCGGCCACGTAAACATTACCCGACGCATCCACGGCCGTGCCGAGTATGATGCCAAAGCTCGCTGCCGAACCAGTCCCATCCACCAAACCCCAGGCGCCGATCGACCCAGCGAGGGTTGTTACATTGCCAGCAGAAATCTTCCGCACGGTGGCATTGCCTGTGTCCGCTACGTAGAGGTTGTGTGACGCATCGATCGCCAAGCCTGCCGGATGGTAAAACCGGGCCGTAGCCGCGCTACCATCGTCGCTACCAGGGCTAGCCTTTCCGGCAAACGTACTCAGCGTAAGCATCGTCTCGGTGGTTTGGCCGCGAGCAAGCCCTGCGGTGACAAGAGCGATGGCAGCAGCGACCAAGTAAGTCCGTGAAGCCAGGAACGAACGTTGTATCCAAAAATTGTATTCATTTTGTATCCTCGGCTTAGTGGTTTGCTACCGCTGCGGCAGGGAGCGTTAAGAGCCGTGTATCCGCTCGTAAAATACCGAGCGGGAATCGGCAGACGCCGCCCGTGACCTTGAGCGTCGCAACGGTGTTATTGGCCACCTCGTCGTGGAGCGCGTAAGTGCCGTCGACTAAACTGGAAAGCGTAACAACGACGTTGTTTTCAGTCGGCGATAAATTTGCGATCAACAAAACCAGTACGCCGGTTTGGTCGATAAAACCCCAACCATTCGCGTTCGCTGTGGTTTGCACCGGCGATACCGCCGCCGCTTCCGCTGGCGAACACACGGGAGCGATTGCCGATAATTTGTTCCGCTCGACTGCTGGAAGACGCGCCGGTTGAGTCACAATCCAACAGGCCGGACGAGCCTTCGGAGCGAGACGATCCAAGGCGACCTCTGTGACAAAATAGCCGCAGCCAACGGTGGCCAATGCACCCTCCGCGTCGCCCGTCACCTGCCAGTCTTTCCCTTCGCGTTCGAAAGAACGCATCATCGCTTCAGAAAAATAGTACGCTGGTCCAAAGGGTGCCCGCGGAATATGCGCGTTCATTAACGCCGGAATCGCAGGATCGATATCACCGGTTTGGGTTGAACCATAACCATATTCCAACCCCGCAATGCCTCGTCGCAACACACCGTCACGACCGGCGATATGAGAAAACACGATCTGAAACCAATGCGAACGGAGGATCGCATCGCCAAAAGCCTCCGGCTCGTGACCCAACGCCAAGCTCCCGGTAAATGAACTATCCTTCACGTTCATCTTGGAGCCAAGTAGGATATCCGGCTCCCAGGCACAAGCCGTTCCGATTCTGGCCGCTGTGCCGTTTGGCGGCGGCATCGAGCGCATAGGGTCGCCCTGCATCTCCACTTCAAAATACCAATTGATTGGTTCCTGTAGCCGACGAAAACGCCGCATGTCCAGACCAAGCCAGCGGTTCAGCGACGGATCAGCATATATTTGTCCACCAACGAGAGGTTCCTTGCCGGTGTACTGCCGGATCTTTCGGCCGACCGCAGTATAAAACCATCCGTAACCGTCACAACAATAGTCGAGCCACTCGCTCATCAAGTGGGCCAGAATGAAACGCGATTTTTCAGAACCAGTCGCCCCTGGAATGACAAAGCCCAACTTGCGTTCAAAGGCTTCGATTTCGCGTGGATGAAAATCCGCCCCATTCGCAAAAGCGTTCGGCATGCCAACGATGAGATCGGCCGCCATGAGACCGCGAGTATGCGCCACTGCGCTCAGCCGCCCCAACCGCTCCGCCTCCCAATCCGCATAGGTCGCATGCTTGACGTCTGCCGGCCAGTCTGCCGCATCGAGAGGCATCATCGGCGCCACCCAACCCAGCGAGTAGAACCAATAGTTACCACGCGGACCGGTCGAGATCAGATAATCTCGTGATTTGTGCCATTGCGAATACGCAACCCAGGCGGGATTGTTCAGCGCCAACCCGCCGGGCAAACCCTCGAGATAGGTGTCCATCCACGCCAATCCTTCCAGTACAGGAATATGTCCGTCCGCGTCCGCTTGGTCCGCTATCTGCCGCGATTCATTAGCATGATACGAAGAGTATAATTCCGACAATTCGAAGAAGAGCTTGTCCGGCCACCATCCTCGTGAAAACCCCCAAGGCAGATTAATGATATCGGCTCCACCTATAGGAGGATGATCGGGACTGGGACTCATTCCTCGTGCACAAGGAGTAGACAGAGAAATGAGCAGCAAAAATGCAAACGAGGTAATCCGATTGATCATAGCAAAGACGGCGTTGAATTGGACGGCTGGAAACCGTGAGCGGGCGCTCAAACAGTGAAGTACGCTGTAGCCAATAATAAACTTATCAACGCGAAGCACCGAAACGGTATTGTTTTAATTGGTTTTTATCAGATCGAGTCATGCATGCCTCGACTGATTCCAATCACTGCCCCTGTCAGTATTTAATGAATACGATTGCAGAACCCAGGGAAAACATGAATCGGACTAATCGTTCCAACATAATTTCCAGCGAGGAGCGATGTGCAGAGGGTGGAGCGCATTGACCCAATGCGCTGGTTTGGGAGCGACGTTGCCAAGCGCGTTGAGGTCAACGCGCTCCACCTCAATCTCTGCTCTTTCGGAGGTGAATTTTCGCCAGCTGCATCGTTACGGCTTAGACCGGTATAAAAAAGGGCGCCTCGATCTGTGCCGCTAGTCCAACCGATCACGCCACCAGAATAATCTATCGTTGGACCTTGCGGGCAAACTTGCGCAAAGCGACCACTCCCAAAACAGCACCAAGATAATAGAGACCAAGACCACCACCACCGCTCGAGCCACCAGTGGATGGGGCTACGGGCGTGATTCCTGAGGATGAACTGGACGACGAAGACGAGGAAGAGGAACTGCTGCTCGACGATGACGAACTGGAGGAAGACGAGCTTGAGCTGCTGCTGGAAGAGCTACTCGACGAACTAGAACTACTAGCGAGCTGGACGACTGCATCACTGCTCGTGACGGTACCGGCGGTATTGGAGACAACGACAGAATAGGTGCCAGCGGTCGATGCACTCAGACTATTGATGACATAGGTTGAGCTGGTCGCGCCGGTGATGTTCTGACCGCCAAGCTTCCACTGATATTGGAGGTTTATACCAGATGCGGCAACAGTGAGTGTGACGCTGGTGCCAGCAGCCTGCGTGATGGTGGCAACGGGGTGCGTCGTGATCGTCGGGGCGATGACTGCACTGCCCGAACTTGATGATGATGAGCTGCTCGAACTGGAGCTTGAAGAGGAAGATGACGAACCGGAGGAACTGCTGCTACTGGCGGCCAGCGTAGTGACGCTCAGAGTGGAGCTTCTCGCGCTGACGTTATTGGCGGCGTCGTAGGCATTGACCGCGTACGAGTAGTTTGTCGCTGCTGTCAGGTTCGTGTCGGAATAGGAGGCGGTGGCGCTAGTTCCGGCCAGAGTGTTGTTGCGGTAAATGCCGTAGCCAGTAACGGCAACGTTATCGGTCGCGGCGGTCCAGGTGATCGTGACCGTGCTGGATGAAGTGGCACTCGCTTTCAGGTTGGTCGGGGCCGAGGGTGCGGTGATATCGCCTCCGGACAGAGTCAGGGTGATCGTAGTGCTGGCGGTGATACCGGCGGAATCGCGCACGGTGAAAGTCAGCACGTTGTTGCCGGAAACGAGATCGATGTTGTCAACGCTCCACGACGTCGTTCCGAGGGCAATACCCTGGCCGCCGCGATTGTTTTGTCAAGTAATGGCCTTGACGGTTTTCCGGTGGCGCGGTCGCCGAACCCGTGAGTGAACGAGGCGCGGTCGAAACATTAGCCGAACCGTTTGTCGATGGCGTCTTGATCGCTAAAGTTGGCGCAATGAGGTTTGCCCCAAGCGGGACGTTCCAGAAGGAATCGTTGACCGTGGTGACGCCATTACCGACGGGATAATCCACCGTCGGGGTCGCCAACGACGGACCTGTTGCGATGACCATGAACTGGGTGGAATCGGCGGCAACTGTTGCTCCCGTCACAGACCAAGTTGCAGTTCCCGTGGTTAGCGGATACGTGCTGGTGTCGACGCCAGCCTGGCCGGTGGCTGGAGAGAAAGTCCAATTGACCTGGTTAATGCCGCCTGTGAGCGATGCGGTGCCTGAAACATTCCGGGTTGAGTCGGCCGAGGCAGGCACAAAGCGGTTAGCTGGACTGGTGATCTGAACAAACGGATCAACAGCTGCGGGCCGGTTTCTGCGTTGCGCCATGAGCCATGGCGGTAGGCGGGGATTCGCAGGCTGCGAGCCATATCGCGTGACTGCCGTCGGCGTAGCGGGTGTAGATGACGCGTGCACCGGCGAGGCGGGCTCCGCTGACAGCATTATCGCTGCCGCTCCGTCGACTGTTTCGTCTTTGGCGGCATGGAACACCAGATGGGAATATGGGTAATTCGTTGGTAGTTAGACAGGCCTCCTCCCGACATGGGCACTGCCGCTGCGAAAAGAATGGATAGCGGTTGATGATGCTCCAGGAACCGTAGCCGCCCATCGAGATGCCGGTGACGTAGATGCGGTCAGGATCTATGGAGTAGGTTTTGGAGAGCGTTTGAACCATCCGGACGATCTGATCCATGGTGGTGCCGTCCCATGTGGAATAGGCTTGGGGCGCAACCATGAAACAGGGATAAGTGGAAGACCCGAGAAGCTGGTAGGCACCCCAGCAGCTCCAGTTGAGCTGAAACTTATTGTCAGTGCCCGATTCGGCTGATCCGTGGAGGTAAACGATCAACGGGTATTTGCTAGCCGGGTCGTAATTCGCAGGCACATAGTAGCGATAAGGGAGGTCGTTGGGTTCCGCTCCGACCTTGGTTAATTTGTCGGCAAGAAAATCGGCATCGCTAACAGCGTATACTGCCGTTCCATGCAACAATGCAAAAAGCAAGGTCGCGATTATACCGATCGAGTGGCGAAACGAAACTACTGGATTGTGCATAGGGACTGGATATGAACGGCCGCAAACCAGGTACACCGGCCACTTTCGTAGAGGTGAGGCAAATCCGATCCATGATAAACCGCCATTTTCATGGCACTGTTACAATGTGCGGGGACGCCGACGAGACCTATCCACCGAAGTACTCTCCGACGCTAGTACCACGTACCACCAAGTATTTCGTATTTCCAAAACCGAGTGTGCTCCGGCACGACCAATCGATATAAAGTTATCCTGACAAAGACGGAACGGGGAGCAGCTCACCGAACAAACGCGGCGGTAAATCTAAAGCGGCAAAGTTCGTTTACGCACGCGCCCTGCTGTTGTGCGACGCAGGCGAGTATGGGAGATCCGTGGACCGTGGCCGATGCCGCCTTGGCTTTGGGCGTGACCAATCACGATGGAGCATCTTAATGTCGAGGGATTGAAGCGGTGCCCGCCCGCAAGGCGTACCGCAAACCTAGGGAGCCACCTTCGATGGAGCCTTGACGCCCGCCTGACCGCCGCTCGCTTGCTCGAAAGCACTGCCCGATATCAGCGTTAGACCGTCCAACTACTGGCCGACAAACTCGTCGAGCTAAAGATCGTGGATTCCACTCTCGACCATGAGCGTGCAACTCTTTCTAAAACCAACTGCGTCCTCATCTGAGCCGTTACTGGAAAATCTCAACACCCATACCATTGCCTCGCTTTATGAAACCTATCCGCCAGCCGAAGCCCATCGCCCAACGATTAAAACCACTATACGCCAAAACACGGAGCTGGCTCAATATCGCGGAAATCAATTTACGCACTCAACAGCCAGTGCCTGCGACGGCGCATCCTCAATCGAAGCCATGCGCACTGAAATCGCCGCCTGGCAAAAACACCGAAATAATCGAGGTGCCCCATCGACTTGGCACTTCACTACTCAAGACGCCCATAAAACTCTTCGTCTTTACCCAAAACTTTAGCTGGTACAGGGTACTAGGGCGTGCTGCCTCTAGGGCAAAACGGCGACCCTGCGTGACCAGAAAGTCAATACGGCTTACTTCCGAACTGCTGATAAAAGGCGGCCTCCAACTCTGTTCGTTCCTTTGACATAATGCGCGGCTGGTCCTTGATCCGTTGCATCCATTTGCGGGCATTCACTTCGTCATGTGCGTTAATATAGTAGAATCCCAAGACGGTTAAAACAGGCGGAGGTGGGTTCAGACAGGTAGCCATTTTTTAATGCGTTTAATGCGTCGTCCGTCCGATTCAGAAAATTTCGAGATTCTCGCTAGTTGGATATGAGGAGAACCGTCATCATTCTTGATTGATGCCGTTTGTTGAAAATCCGAAAATGGCTTCTTCAGCTTACCAGCCGTCACCAAGTATTCACCTCGCATATAGTGTAAGCTGGGCGAGTTCAAGCAATGAGCCAAACCTGTCAATACCGCCATATACGCCTGCTGATCCTGGCCGACATTCCTATAATAAACCGCAAGTTCGTGCCATGTATCAGCGCAATCAGGCGCTTCGATTGTGCCCTTCAACACCGTATGCAGAGCCTTCGCTGTATTCTTCATCTGCAAATAAAGCAGATGAGCCTGGACGTAATAATTTCCGTTTTTGGTTCTAGTCTAGTCGCCCTCTCAACTAATTGATGGCAAAGGACATCGCCCTGTGCCTCCGGCCGTCCGCCCGCCAGGAAAGCATGTAGCTGTCGTAGCAATCGAAATAGGTTTCCCTCAGCCAGGGGATCGGGGATGTCGATAAACGCACCCGAGGCCTTGTTACACGCACGCACGGCTTCCGCCCGGAGTCTTATCTCCCCATGTGTTCAGATGCCCGTAACCAACAAGTCATAGCCACTCTATGATCTGAACTGCTCACCGCCGCCTCCAGCCGTTCGCGCCACCCCCAGCGCCCCGCTTCCATGTCGATACGAGCCAGGCCAAGCAAGGCGTAGGGATTATCCGTCTCACGTTGCAGGACACGATCGTGGAGCTTTTCTTGCCTCTTCCAGACGGTTAAGTTTCAGTAAAGAATCAGCCAGTTGAATCTGGGCCGGGGTGTAGTCATTTTTCAACGACAAGGCGCGGCGCCAGGCAAGACCGCGTCATCGAGCCGACTAAAGCCTGCCAAGATATTGGCCAGCAAATGCGGCCAGCGCGCATTATGCGAATCGATACTTGAATCATCCCCTGATAACAACGCGCCGCCTCAGAATACAGTCCGTTGCCAGCGAAAGAGGCTGGCCAACTCAGCCAGAGGAGCCGCGTAAGCGACATCCTGCCCAGCACGAATGCGTTGTTCGCACTCCTTGATCCGGTTCACGAGCTCGGGCCCATGTCCTTCCAGGTTGAGCGTGCGGCAAAATCGCCGCCGCGGATTTCACGGCTTTGCACGCCAAACCAATAAAAGTAGCCAGCGCCGGCCGAGATCAAAACCAAAGCCACTATGCTCGATAGCCAGAGTATTTTCGTTTGCTCATGGTTTTTCGTTCCGCCGCCAAAGTGTGACCCGGCTCAGGCGATCGAAGGCGGATTGCCGAAGAAGCGCACCGAGCAATCGCCGGTCTTCAACTCCACGTCAAAATCAGCCGCGTCTGCCAGTCAGCTGAATCGGTTCGTAAGCCAGAATGTGCGGAGTGAAATTCATGCTCCGTCATTGCGATACCACATCATGTTGACGTCGCTCGGCGGTGTATTACGCACGGTCGCGATGACCGCCACGACTCCATGTTTCCATCGCAATCGAGATCCACCGAAACAGGACTATAAGCGCCGCCGAGGTCCCAATACGGTGAAAACGAAGATTGCCGCTACCCACAGTTCTCCTAACCCACCGGGACGCCCTGCAGGGTCGCGAGCGAGACTAGGGCTAGGACCGAAACCATCGCCATTAGCATAAAGAATATCGGGCTTACAGTCTGTTCAAATCATAGGTTGATGTTGCTGCTAGCGCTAGTCCTATTGGACGATCCAACGAGTATTTTCTTCTCAATTTTCCTCCACCTCTGTTTTCGAACAGGAAGAAGGTACAAATACCATCTGGCATTCACTTTCCGCGAGACCAGGCGATGTCCTGGCGGCGCGGCCGCGAAGTCCCGCCACCATGACGTTGATCGTGCCTGGCAGATCAGGCAAAATACAGCTCTTAAACTCCCAACGTCCGGTGCGCTCATCGGCGGATCTCGCTGATCGGCGTGATTAGCTTACGATGAGATCGAGCCAGCCATCGCCAAAATCGGCAGCTCGTACATCGTCACACGCGCAATGTTGTCGATAAATGACATGCGGCGTAAAATGTTCCTTTACCGTCGTTTTCCAGCACGGCGACTGGGCCGATCTTGTCGTTATCAGGAAAAACGGCTTACTCATGCACGCTACTAAAACATCGCGTAGTGACCAGTTCCGAGTCATATCGGCCACTGGAAAGCATACACCGGTGCAGGGACATGATCCGCCAATACAATTTCTTCAGGGCGTGCAGGAGACCTGCCGAATCCACAGGACGCTTCCCCATCGCCTTGGCCTCGCAGGCGATCCCGTTCCATAAGCCCGTCCATATCGAGGTCCACCCTGCAAGCGTTGGTGGCGATCCACGGGTATCCAAAATGGTTTCCAATGTTCATCGCTGGGGACTAGGTGACTAGGTATCCACCACCAGTGGAAGCTGTCTTTGATCTCGATATGTTGAGGAAGAACTTCGTTACGCCGACAGAAGCCGTCAGAAGAATGCGGTGAGAAAAATGGGGCTGAGGGCTTGGGGCCATTTTGCAGGGGAAAACTCATGGAGTTCTCTGAAGAAAACCCGTCCGGCGAGAGGCAAGGGCAGCTTCCACCAAGAGCCACCACGGTTAATCCCGGGTGGTGGCTCTCATGGAGCAGGTATGAAACAAGAGACAGACCTCCCATACTAAGTCGTAACGATGCAGTTGAAGCATATGTCCTGTGTGGAGAGATGTGCAGAAGGTTGGGCCCAGTAATACATCCGGAAGCGAGCTCGAAGCCGCTCCCAAACCAGCCCGTTAAATTAACGCCCTTAAACTGCATCGTTCCGGCTAAGTTGTTGATCTAGTTTGTTGAAGCGCGGGTGTCGTTCGACCCCAGCTGGAGTCCGTTTAGCAACCAGTCCCCGTCCGCTTCCGTGAAGACATGATGAGCATTATTGCAAGATGCAGTGCCGATGAGTACGAGCACCCAGGCTGGTTGTGCGCCGCCGCCGCCGCCCCGCGTTCCACGAGGGCCGCTGCTGGAGGATGATGAGCTGGAACCGATCAAACCTTTCTGAACAACCGCATTCGCCCTGGTGGCAGCTTTGTCGCCAATCATATTGAATACGATCCCGGTGTAGGCACCGGCATCGCCGTAAATCGGCAGTCGTGACTTCGTACGTCGAGGTTGACTCCCTGGAGTGCATTGCTGCCATTTCTAGTCCATTGATAAGATGAGATCGGTACTTATGGCGGTAACGCTGAGGGTGAACGCAGAACCGACGACCAGGGTTGATTTGTTGCAGCTGGTTGGGCGGTGATAGTGGGAGGATAAACGAATTTGAGCCGCACCAGCCGTGCTGGTGACGGTCTGCGTAGAATTCAGATGGTAACGCTGTAGTTGGCTACGTCGGCGTTGCTGAAATTATCCTTTCGATGAGTCGGCAGATTTAGCGCCTGGAATATTGGCACCGATTCTTTTCCGCTGTTTGCAGATCGGTGCCAGCCGCTATGACATCGACAGAGAAGAGTCTCGCCGACCTCGACCTTGGTCGGTTCTACGGCTGGAGTAGCGATTACCGGAGCCAGCCGCGCCCGCTGCCAGTGGTGGATACGGATGGGCCGCTGTGACAGGGGTCCGAGTGGTAAGCCATCACCTTGCCATTGCCGTCATCTTCGACGCAAATCCCGCAGCTACCATCGGTGCGAGGTCTGTACGTGTACGCCCACGACCAGATCTATGCCTGCAGAGCGAGATTAGTATCGACATTTGGTCCGACCCATCCGATTTGATGTCCATCATTCAGGTCATAGATTGTGACCTCACCGCGCGCGCGTGTGTTGGGCCGATATCGAGGTATGTTACGTATAGATACTGGTTGTCGGCGGTAAAGTGATGGGCGCAACCATGCTCGCCGTTCCCTGATCGAGGTGAACCTCCATCCGCCACCGATGTCACCAATAGCCGCTATCGATCACTTTACGCCGGGTCGGGTTGTTCAGTGCGATAGCCGTCGATCACGTAAACACGCCGTGGATGCAAGGCATCATAACCAACCCCCATCACCATCGTGTTCGGTGTCGGCAAGATAGCGCAGGCGTGCGGCACTGCGCGGGGATTTCGAGATCGATGGGGAGTAATGCGCCAGATCCTACGCCGAGACGTTCGATTTTGGTACCGTCGTACTGAGGACGCCATTGGCATCAGGCCCTGTGGTTGGAAGAACCCAACTACCGCCAGTTCCCATTTACCGTAGAATAAACATCTTGATTATCGGACATCCAGATGTTGCCGTTTTGCGTCGATGTCGTGGCCTTCGCGTGTATGAATTGGCTAACGAACCCAGAAAACTCTCACCCGTCTGCGGCTTCCACATCACCGTTTTTATCTCTACACATGTAGTTCTGGCTGCTATCCGGCAAAGTCAGGTAAATACCCACACATGGCCCAATCTGCACCGTGCCCATTTGAGAAAAGATAAAACAGTGCGGCAGGAATGGCGATTTCGGAGTTTTCCTCAAACCTAAAAAGGCTGCCGCCTGTAGAGCTGGCGCTTTGTTGAGGCAGAACGAAACCTTTTGCCTTCGATAACGACTTAGGAGCCGTCTCGAATGGCATCCAAAGTCGGGGATCATCAGGGAAGCGGAAGGGGTCGAGAGTGACGCCTTTGATTTTCCCAGCTCTGGCCGGGCGGCTTCGGTAGTCCATCGTGTAGCGAAGGCTGGCATGATGGGGCTCCGTGCCGTTGCTCGCCGGATCGGGGAAGTCGGCCGCATGCAAAAGGTGCCGATTGCCTGGAGCAGCTCCCCATGGAGGCGGTCGGGAGGCGTTTGGCGAGAGTCGAACTATCCGCGCTGTCGAACCAACGGATATCAGTACCTGCCAGGATTTGTCCGGGTAACTGCCGCTTTGACCAGCAGTTGTTTGACCGTTGTCGCCGAAACAAAGCTCCGCGCACGCCCCAGAGCGTTTTCACTATAACCACCGCGTACCGGCCCGGCAAACACGCCGCCCGTTTCACCAAAGGAAATTGGTCACGAGCGTTGGTGCGCCCGTCGCGGGTATGTAAAGATTTTGAAGTTCCTGATCAGGACCGTTATCGGCCGCAGGAATTACCACTTTCGTAAAGCCACGCCCATTGGATAGTTGACCGACTTGATGGTTGGCCCATCGCCCAACGCGACGAAAATTATATTGATCGGATGTAAGCTGAAGAGTGGGATACGCCCGTTATCAGCGTTCTGCTGGACCACCATCTTCGCTAAATAGAACTAGATCAGTTCGTGCGGGTGAGCGATTGTGGCG
>JADKHC010000042.1 GCA_016721945.1 Verrucomicrobiota bacterium
TTATCAGTCGATGCCGTCCACGTGAGCTGAATCCCCGTGGGCGGCGGGCTGCGCTGCCATTCAAGCTCGATATGTTTTACGAGCTGCCGTTGAATCGGCCAAGTTAATCGTGAACGTGGCGGTGCTAACCGTGCTGTCGGTCGCAGGCGACGCACCTGGGCGATCATCTTAGCGTCGTCGTACTGCCGACAGAAACCGGCCCGGCGTGGGCTGCCGCTGCTGCCCGGGGTGGGCGCTACTCCGAACATTGGTAACAACGAATACTCGCGCCTGAGGTGGCTGAACTGATGTGACCGACTGCGCAGCGTAGGCACCCGCTGCTGGACTGAAAGTCGGTGCGACCTGTGCAGCAGGCCCGAACCAACCCGTAAGCGTCGCAGCCCGTACTCGTGGCATCTGGACTCGTGGCATTTGAGACCACACGAAGCTGATCCCCGTTTTCAGAAATGCTGGCCGTGGTAAGAAGTTGCCAGCGTGACGGGCTCTGATCCTACCATAATGCTGTCTTGTAGATCAAGCCATGAGCCGACTCCACTCTTTCTCTGCCAGCGGAAAGCAAAGGCTGCCGGTACACAAGTGGCTGAGGCAGAAAACGTGGCAGTTTGACCAGTTGGACGGTTTGGTTTGCCGGGATTTAAGGTGATCTGCGGTCAGCGCCTACGCGAGTGTTTTTGCATGTGGGCGGTTGAAATGCGTTGTCGCTGGCGGGTGGCGACGCACACCGATACTGCGCACCGTTCGAGGGCGCGCCGACAGGTGACGGTTAGGGGTTTTTGCTGTGCTGCCAGAATAACCGTTGCCATCAGTCAGGTTTGTCCAAAGCGCTGCCTGGCATCTTAACCTGCCATAGCTGCGTTGCCAGGATCGCCTCGAAATTGGCGCTAAACGTCACGCTCTCGCCCACCAACGGCATAGCGAAAAGTGGCTTGCGCACTACGCCATCGCCTGAATCCGCGATAAAGAGATCTCCGTTCGCATTAGCGACCAACCCGCAAGGTCCAATAAGCGCGCGGCCTTACCCACACCGTGGTTCGCTCCCATCCTCGATCTGTAGAAGTGGGCATGATCCCGGCGATCGTTAGCACAACTCCGTCCGGAGGATCTGCCGAATCGCGTGATTCCATGTATCGGCCACGAATATGATTCACGTCGATCCACGGCGAGCGAGGTCGGCGCATTGAAACGTGCTGCAGTACCCAATCCATCTGACGTACCTACAACACCTGCCGATCCCGCCAGCGTGGTGACGGTACCGTCTGGAAAGATTTTCCGAATAGTCGAAGCGGCGGTATCTGCCACATAGATATTGCCCAGAGCATCAACGCACAACCCCGCTGGCCCTAGGAATAACGCACTTGCGCCAGCGCCATCCGCGGTGCCGGAGACGCCGCTTTGACCGTGACCACCGTGACCACACTCTGACGGGCTGACTTTATTTACCGTGAAGTTGGCACTGTCTGAAACGTACAGATTGCCGACCGGGTCAAAGGCCAGTCCACGGCGCGCTGCGGTTCCCAAACCATCGACATTGCCCCAATTTCCGCCAGCGGAAGAGGAAAGGCCGGCGAAGGTGGTGACGCTGCCATCGGTCGCAACTTTTCGAATCGTACCGCCTACCGTATCGGCCACGAATAATACGCCTGACAAATCCATCGCGATGGCGCTGGGTCCATGAAAGCTTGCCGTAGTCGCACTACCATCTGTGTCGCCCCATGATGCTCCCCACGCCAAAGGCATATACCCGCCTGGTGAAGGCTGTCCTGAAAACGTGGATACCGTATATCGATATGCATAATCAATCGGATCACTCCAGACCACGACAGGCGAAAAACGCCGGAGCGACGTAGAACTGGACACTGTTGGAAACAACCGTGGCAACGAAGCCACTGTCTGCAATGCGGCGGTACATTTCCGGAGTTATTGGCCTCGGTGTAGTCAACCACTTTCAACGTCGCTGCGTGCGAGCCCTGATACATCGCGTTGTCTGTAATATCGGTCCACCTCGCCCTAGTGCGGCTGCACCTGCCAGCGGTAATTCACCGCTCCGGATACAGACGTTGCGGTGATGGAGAAAGTCGCAGCGGCTCCACCTACATACACAAAAGTGCCCCCCGGCTGCGCTGTGATGACGGGAAGTTGTCCAGTCGAAAGCGTGGCCTTTCGGATTACGTCGTTGCCGGTGTCTGCGATGTAGACCGTGCCATCAGTACCGACAGCTAGACCGGTCGGTGAAGAAAGCCTCGCGTTGTAGGAAGCGCCCTCAGTATTTGCCGATTGCCTCGGTCAAACCGACCAACGTAGACAGAACCATCTGGTTCCCACCAACCGAATCAGTTCCCCATCCGTATCCGCTACGTAGAGACGTCCGCTGTCGAGTCAGGCCAAACCCGTGGCCGATCAAAAGCTGCGCGGTCCCCACGCCATCGCTGACGCGCGACTGGCCTTGAGAGCCGTAGGCGGTGGTAACCACGCCGGACGGAGTGATTTTTCGGATCACAAAATTCCCGTGTCCGAGACTGAAGAGATTTCTGCGGCATCGACCGCCACCGCCATGGGATGTTCCAAAATGGGCAGCCGATCCAGTACCGTCGGCATAACCCACGCCCTGCGCGCTAATGGATCACCAAAGCGACGTGGTGACGACTCCAGCAGGCGTGACTTTCCGAATCGTATTGTTGTAGGTATCGGCCACGTACCAGTTTTGCCGCTGCCATCGATGCCGAGACCTTTGTGGATGAGAGAACAACGCAGCCGCGCTGTCGCCATCCGTGCTTTGCCGCAACTCCCGCCGTTCCGGCCAAGTCGTGACCGCTCCAGCAGATGATCTTTCCGGATCGTGTTATTCCCAGTGTCAGGACGAAGACGTTCCACTGCTATCCACGACAATGCTTTCCGGGGAAATTAAAACTCGCAGCACTACCCTGCCCGTTTGTCGGCGCCAACCACCCAGCCGAACCGCCAAAACACTCACGGTTCCCGTGCTGGTGATTTTCGGATGACCGAGTTTTTCGTGTCAGCAACATAAACGGTTAGTTGGAGTCCCAGTTACCGCTGAAGGTCCACGAACGCGCGCTGGCGGCTCCCCCGTTGACAGAACCGGGGCGTTGCCTGCGTGAACGGTCGTATTGCCACCGGTCGTGATCTTCCGAATACAGTTATTGTTGCTGTCGGTCACATAGACCATTGCCATCGGTATCGACAGCGGTCGCCGCTGGAAAATCGAAAGCCGCGGCGCTCGTGCCGTCACTCGTTCCAGTTTGACCGGCCAGACCTGCCAGCGTGGACACTGTCCCACTTGTATCCACTTTTCGGATCGTATGATTGCCCGTATCGACCACGTAGAGATTTCCCGCGACGTTATCGCCCGCGACGATCGTCACAGCGCCGTCCGCCGTGCGTTGCCTGACGAGATTATTTCCACGATCAGTAAAATAGACAATGGAGCCATCGGAGTTCACCGCCACGCCTGTCGGATCGCACACAGCAGGAAAAGCCGAATCCAACGAAAGTGTGCTCACAACTCCAGCCGGTGTGATTTTTCGGATCGTGCGCTGAATGGGATCGGCCACGTAAACATTACCCGACGCATCCACGGCCGTGCCGAGTATGATGCCGAAGCTTGCTGCCGAACCAGTCCCATCCGCCAAACCCCAGACACCGACCGACCCTGCGAGGGTTGTTACAGTGCCAGCAGAAATCTTCCGCACGGTGGCATTGCCTGTGTCCGCTACGTAGAGGTTGTGTGACGCATCGATCGCCAAGCCTGCTGGATGGTAAAACCGGGCCGTAGCCGCGCTACCATCGTCGCTACCAGGGCTGGAGCTTTCCGGCAAACGTACTCAGCGTAAGCATCGTCTCGGTGGTTTGGCCGCGAGCAAGCCCTGCGGTGACAAGAGCGATGATAGCAGCGATAAAGTAAGACCGTGAAGCCAAGGAACGAACGTTGTATCCAAAAATTGTATTCATTTTGTATCCTCGGCTTAGTGGTTTGCTACCGCTGCGGCAGGGAGCGTTAAGAGCCGTGTATCCGCTCGTAAATACCGAGCGGGGAATGCCAGACGCCGCCCGTGACCCTTTGAGCGTCGCAACGGTATTCTTAGCCACCTCGTCGTGGAGCGCGTAAGTGCCGTCGACTAAACTGGAAAGCGTAACAACGACGTTGTTTTCGGTTGGCGCCAGATTAGCAATCAACAGAACCAGCGTGCCGGTTTGGTCGATAAACCCTGACCGGATGCGCGTTCGCTGCTGGTTGCACCGGCGATACCGCCGCCGCTTCCGCCCGGCGAACACACGGGAGCGTTGCCGATAATTTTGTTCCGCTCGACTGCTGGAAGACGCGACGGTGATCACAATCCAACAGGCCGGACGAGGCCAGCGGGGCGAGACGATCCAAAGGAGACCTCTGTGACAAAATAGCCCGCAGCCAACGGTGGCCAATGCACCCTCCGCGTCGCCCGTCACCTGCCAGTCTTTCCCTTCCCTTTCGAAAGAACGCATCATCACTCCGAAAAATAGTACGCTGGTCCAAAGGGTACCGCGGAGAGATGCGCGTTCATTAGCGCCGGAATCGCAGGATCGATATCACCGGTTTAGGTTGAACCATAGCCATATTCCAACCCCGCAATGCCTCATCGCAACCACACCGTCACGACCGGCGGTATGAGAAAACACGATCTGAAACAAAATGCGAACGGAGGATCGCATCGCCAAAACATCCGGCTCGTGACCCAACACCAAGCTCCAGTAAACCGAACTATCCTTCGTTCATCCCGGGGCAAAGTAGGATATCGGCTCCCAGGCACAAGCCGTTTCCGTTCTGGCCGCTGTGCCGTTTGGCGGCGGCATCAGAACATAGGGTCGCCCTCCATCACTTCAAAATACCAATTGATTGGTTCCTGTAGCACGACGAAAACGCCGCATGGCCAGACCAAGCCAACGGTTCAGCGACGGATCAGCATATGTTTGTCCACCAACAGAGGTTCCTTGCCGGTGTACTGCCGGATCTTTCGGCCGACCGCGAGTATAAAGCCATCGTAACCGTCACACAATAGTCAGCCACTCGCTCATCACGTGGGCCAGAATGAAGCGCGATTTTCAGAACCAGTCTCGCCCTGGAATGACGAAGCCCAACTTACGTTCAAAGGCTTCGATTTCGCGTGGATGAAAATCCACCCCATTCGCAAAAGCGTTCAACAATGCCAACGGGATGAGATCGGCCGCCATGAGACCGCGAGTATGCGCCACTGCGCTCAGCCGCCCCAACAACTCCACCTCCCAATCCGCATGGACACATAGCAGCGTCGCCCGGCCGAGTCCTACCGCATCGAGAGGCATCATCGGCACCCACCCACAGCGAATTAGAACCAATAGTTACCGCGCGGACCGGTCAAGTCAGATAATCTCGTGGTTTGTGCCGTTGCGAATACGCAACCAAGGCGGGATTGTTCAGCGCCAACCCGCCGGGCAAACCCTCGGAAAATTGTCCATCCACGCCAATCCTTCCAGTACAGGAATATATCGTCCGCGTCCGCGGTCCGCTATCTGCCGCGATTCATGTAGCATGGTACGAAAGAGTATAATTCCGACAATTCGAAGAGCTTGTCCAAAAGCCACCATCCTCGTGAAAACCCACAAGGCAGATTAATGATATCGGCTCCACCTAGGAGGATGATCAGGACTGGGACTCATTCCTCGTGCACAAAGGTAGACAGAAGAAGCGAAGACGGAAAAATACAAACGAGGTAATCCGAGTGATCACTTAGCAAGGACGGCGTTAAGTCCGGACGGCTGGAAACCGTGAGCGGGCGCTCAAACAGTAAATTACGCTGTAGACAATATAAAACTTATAAACGCAGAAACACCGAAACGGTATTGTGTTTAGTGGTTTATCAGATCAGGTCATGCATGCACTCGACAAATTCCAATCACTGCCTATCTGTATTTAATGAATACGTTGCAGAACCAGGAAAACGCGGATCAGACTAATCGTTCCAACATAATTTCCAGCGAGGACGTGTGCAGAGGTGGAGCCCGATGACCCCATGCGCTGGTTGGGAAGCGACGTTGCCAAGCCGATCACGCACTCCACCTCAATCTCGCTCTTACAGGATTCCTCCACCAGCTGCATCGTTACGGCTTAGACCGGTATAAAAGGCGCCTCGATCTGTGCCGCTAGTCCAACCAATCACGCCACCAGAATAATCTATCGTTGGACCCTTGCGGGCAAACTTGCCTAAAAACGACCACTCCCAAAACAGCACCAAGATAATAGAGACCAAGACCCCACCACCGCTCAGGCCACCAGTGGATGGGGCTGCGGGCGTGATTCCGGAGGAGGATGAACTGGACGACGAAGACGAAGAAGAGGAACTGCTGCTCGACGATGACGAACTGGAAGACGAAGCAGTGCTGCTGCTGGAAAGGCTACTCGACGAACTAGAACTACTAGACAGCTGGACGACTGCATTCACTGCTCGTGACGGTACCGGCAGTATTGGAACAACGACAGAATAGGTGCCAGCGCTCGATGCACTCAGACTAAGCTGATGACATAGAGGTTGAGCTGGTCGCGCCGGTGATGTTCACCATTAAACTCCACTGATATTGGAGGTTTGTACCAGATGCGGCAACAGTGAGTGTGACGCTGGTGCCAGCAGCCTCCGTGATGGTAGCAACAGGGTGTCGTGATCGTCAGGGCGATGGCTGCACTGCACTGCGAACTTGATGATGATGAGCTGCTAGAACTGGAGCGAAGGGGAAGATGACGAACTGGAGGAACTGCTGCTACTGGCGGCCAGCGTAGTGACGCTCAGGTGGAGCTTCTCGCGCTGACGTTATTGGCGGCGTCGTGGGCATTGACCGCGTACGAGTGGTTTGTCGCTGCTGTCAGGTTCGTGTCGGAATAGGGGCGGTGGCGCTGGTTCCGGCCAGAGTGTTGTTGGTAAATGCCGTAGCCAGTAACGGCGCGTTATCGGTCGCGGCGGTCCAGGTGATCGTGACCATGCTGGATGAAGTGGCGCTCGCTTTCAGGTTGGTCGGGGCCGAGGTGCGGTGATATCGCCTCCGGACGAAGTCAGGGTGATCGTAGTGCTGGCGGTGATACCGGCGGAATCGCGCACGGTGAAAGTCAGCACGTTGTTGCCGGAAACGAGATCGATGTTGTCAACGCTCCACGACGTCGTTCCGAGGGCAATACCCTGGCCGCCGCGATTGTTTGTCCAAGTAATGGCCTTGACGGTTTTTCCGGTGGCCGCGGTCGCCGAACCCGTGAGTGAAACGAGCGCGGTCGAAACATTAGCCGAACCGTTTGTCGATGGCGTCTTGATCGCTAAAGTTGGCGCAATGAGGTTTGCCCCAAGCGGGACGTTCCAGAAGGAATCGTTGACCGTGGTGACGCCATTACCGACGGGATAATCCACCGTCGGGGTCGCCAACGACGGACCTGTTGCGATGACCATGAACTGGGTGGAATCGGCGGCAACTGTTGCTCCCGTCACAGACCAAGTTGCAGTTCCCGTGGTTAGCGGATACGTGCTAGTGTCGACGCCAGCCTGGCCGGTGGCTGGAGAAAAAGTCAATTGACCTGGTTAATGCCGCCTGTGAGCGATGCGGTGCCTGAAACATTCCGGGTTGAGTCGGCCGAGGCAGGCACAAAGCGGTTAGCTGGACTGGTGATCTGAACAAACGGATCAACAGCTGCGGGCCGGTTTCTGCGTTGCGCCATGAGCCATGGCAGTAGGCGGGGATTCGCGTAGGCTGCGAGCCATATCGCGTGACTGCCGTCGGCGTAGCGGGTGTAGATGACGCGTGCACCGGCGAGGCGGGCTCCGCTGACAGCATTATCGCTGCCGCTCACGTCGACTGTTTCGTCTTTGGCGGCATGGAAACACCAGATGGGAATATGGGTAATTCGTTGGTAGTTAGACAGGCCTCCTCCCGACATGGGCACTGCCGCTGCGAAAAAGAATGGATAGCGGTTGATGATGCCCCAGGAACCGTAGCCGCCCATCGAGATGCCGGTGACGTAGATGCGGTCAGGATCTATGGAGTAGGTTTTGGAGAGCGTTTGAACCATCCGGACGATCTGATCCATGGTGGTGCCGTCCCATCATGGAATAGGCTTGGGGCGCAACCATGAAGCAGGGATAAGTGGAAGACCCGAGAAGCTGGTAGGCACCCCAGCAGCTCCAGTTGAGCTGGAAACTTATTGTCAGTGCCCGATTCGGCTGATCCGTGGAGGTAAACGATCAACGGGTATTTGCTAGCCGGGTCGTAATTCGCAGGCACGTAGTAGCGATAAGGGAGGTCGTTGGGTTCCGCTCCGACCTTGGTTAATTTGTCGGCAAGAAAATCGGCATCGCTAACAGCGTATACTGCCGTTCCATGCAACAATGTAAAGCAAGGTCGCGATTATACCGATCGAGTGGCGAAACGAAACTACTGGATTGTGCATAGGGACTGGATATGAACGGCCGCAAACCAGGTACACCGGCCACTTTCGTAGAGGTGAGGCAAATCCGATCCATGATAAACCGCCATTTTCATGGCACTGTTACAATGTGCGGGGACGCCGACGAGACCTATCCACCGAAGTACTCTCCGACGCTAGTACCACGTACCACCAAGTATTTCGTATTTCAAAACCGGAGTGTGCTCCGGCATGACCAATCGATATAAAGTTATCCTGACAAAGACGGAACGGGAGCAGCTCACCGAACAAACCCGCGGCGGTAAATCTAAAGCGGCAAAGTTCGTTTACGCACGCGCCCTGCTGTTGTGCGACGCAGGCGAGTATGGAGATCCGTGGACCGTGGCCGATGCCGCCTTGGCTTTGGGCGTGACCAATCACACGATGGAGCATCTTAATGTCGAAGAGGGATTGGAAGCGGTGCCCGCCCGCAAGGCGTACCGCAAACCTAGGGGAGCCACCTTCGATGGAGCCTTGACGCCCGCCTGACCGCGCTTGCTTGCTCGAAAGCACTGCCCGGATATCAGCGTTAGACCGTCCAACTACTGGCCGACAAACTCGTCGAGCTAAAGATCGTGGATTCCACTTCGACCATGAGCGTGCAACTCTTTCTAAAAAACCAACTGCGTCCTCATCTGAGCCGTTACTGGAAAATCTCAACACCCATACCATTGCCTCGCTTTATGAAACCTATCCGCCAGCCGAAGCCCATCGCTTAGCCCAACGATTAGAAATCCACTATACGCCAAAACACGGGAGCTGGCTCAATATCGCGGAAATCGAATTTAGCGCACTCAACAGCCAGTGCCTGCGACGGCGCATCCCCTCAATCGAAGCCATGCGCACTGAAATCGCCGCCTGGCAAAAACACCGAAATAATCGAGGTGCCCCCATCGACTGGCACTTCACTACTCAAGACGCCCGCATAAAACTCACCCGTCTTTACCCAAAACTTTAGCTGGTACAGGGTACTAGGGCGTGCTGCCTCTAGGGCAAAACGGCGACCCTGCGTGACCAGAAAGTCAATACGGCTTTACTTCCGAACTGCTGATAAAAGGCGGCCTCCAACTCTGTTCGTTCCTTTGACATAATGCGCGGCTGGTCCTTGATCCGTTGCATCCATTTGCGGGCATTCACTTCGTCATGTGCGTTAATATAGTAGAATCCCAAGACGGTTAAAACAGGCGGAGAATTGGGTTCAGACAGGTAGCCATTTTTTAATGCGTTTAATGCGTCGTCCGTCCGATTCAGAGAAAAATAGATTCTCGCTAGTTGGATATGAGGAGAACCGTCATCATTCTTGATTGATGCCGTTTGTTGAAAATCCGAAATGGCTTCTTCCAGCTTACCAGCCGTCACCAAGTATTCACCTCGCATATAGTGTAAGCTGGGCGAGTTCGGGCAATGAGCCAAACCTGTCAATACCGCCATATACGCCTGCTGATCCTGGCCGACATTCCTATAATAAACCGCAAGTTCGTGCCATGTATCAGCACAATCGGGCGCTTCGACTGTGCCCTTCAACACCGTATGCAGAGCCTTCGCCGTATTCTTCATCTGCAAATAAAGCAGATGAGCCTGGACGTAATAATTTCCGTTTTTTGGTTCTAGCCTGATCGCCCTCTCAACTAAATTGATGGCAAAAGGGACATCGCCCTGTGCCTCGGCCGTCCCGCCCGCCAGGGAAAGCATGTAGCTGTCGTAGCAATCGAAATAGGTTTCCCTCAGCCAGGGATCGGGGATGTCGATAAACGCACCCGAGGCCTTGTTACGCGCACGCACGGCTTCCGCCCGAGTCTTATCTCCCATGTGTTCAGATGCCGTAACCAACAAGTCATAGCCAATTCTGTAGTCTGAACTGCTCACCGCCGCCTCCAGCCGTTCACGCGCCACCCCCCAGCGCCCCGCTTCCATGTCGATACGAGCCAGGCCAAGCAAGGCGTAGGGATTATCCGTCTCACGTTGCAGGACACGATCGTAGACTTTTCTTGCCTCTTCCAGACGGTTAAGTTTCAGTAAAGAATCAGCCAGATGAATCTGGGCCGGGGTGTAGTCATTTTTCAACGACAAGGCGCGGCGCCAGAGCAAGACCGCGTCATCGAGCCGACCAAAGCCTGCCAAGATATTGGCCAGCAAATGCGGCCAGCGCGCATTATGCGAATCGATACGAATCATCCCCTGATAACAACGCGCCGCCTCAGAATACAGTCCGTTGCCATGAAAGAGGCTGGCCAACTCAGCCAGAGCCGTAGCGACATCCTGCCCAGCACGAATGCGTTGTTCGCACTCCTTGATCCGGTTCACGAGCTCGGGCCCATGTCCTTCCAGGTTGAGCGTGCGCGGCAAAATGGCCGCCGCGATTTCACGGCTTTGCACGCCAAACCAATAAAAGTAGCCAGCGCCGGCCGAGATCAAAACCAAAGCCACTATGCTCGATAGCCAGAGTATTTTTCGTTTGCTCATGGTTTTTCGTTCCGCCGCCAAAGTGTGACCCGGCTCAGGCGATCATAAGGCGGATTGCCGAAGAAGGCACCGGTGACAATCGCCGGTCTTCCTTTCCCGTCAAAATCAGCCGCGTCTGCGGTCAAAAGCTGAATCGGTTCGTAAGCCAGAATGTGCGGAGTGAAATTCATGCTCCCGTCATTGCGATACCACATCATGGTGACGTCGCTCGGCTTGGTGTATTGCATGGTCGCGCTGACCGCCACGACATCCATGTTTCCATCGCAATCGAGATCCACCGCAACAGGACTATAAGCGCCGCCGAGGTCACCAATACGGTGAAAACGAAAATTGCCGCTACCCTGATTCTCTAACCACTGAACACCATGCCAGGGTCGCGAACCAGGCACAGGGCTGGGACCGAAACCATCGCCATTGGTATAAAGAATGTCGGGCTTACCGTCTTTGTTCAAATCGCATAGGTTGATGTTGCTGCTGGCGTAGTCCTCATTGGTCGATCCAAAGATTATTTTCTTCTCAAATTTTCCTCCACCTTTGTTTTCGAACAGGAAAATTTCTTCGTATTGCTGCGAGACCAGAGCGATGATGTCCTGGCGGCCGCGGCCGCAGAAGTCCGCCACCATGACGTTGATCGTGCCTGGCAGATCGAGCAAAATACGGCTCTTAAACTCCCAGCGTCCGGTGCGCTCCATCAACCGGATCTCGCCCTGATCGTAGCCAAATTGGCCCACGATGAGATCGAGCCGGCCATCGCCACTAAAATCGGCAGCTCGTACATCCGTCACACGCGCAATGTTGTCGATGATGACATGCGGCGTAAAATGTTCCTTGCCGTCGTTTTCCAGAATGACGACTGAGCCGATCTTGTCGTTATCGGGAAAAACGACACTCATGCACGCTACTAAAACATCGTAGTGACCGGTTCCGGTCATATCGGCCACTGAAGCATGCACCGGTGCGGGGACATGATCCGCCAATACAATTTCTTCGAAATGACTGCGGGAGACCTGCCGAATCCACAGGACCTTCCCATCCTTGGCCTCGCAGGCGATCACGTCCATAAGCCCGTCCTTATCGAGGTCCACCGCAAGCACGTTGGCGATCCACGGGTATCCAGAAACTGGATTTCCAATGTTCTCAGGGACTAGGTACGACGTATCCACCACCGGAGTGGGCTTGTCTTTGATCTCGATATGTTGAGGAAGAACTTCGTTACGCCGACAAGAAGCCGTCAGAAAAAGTACGGTGAGAAAAATCAGAGCAGAGGGCTTGGGGCCATTTGCAGGGGAAAAGCTCATGGAGTTCTCTGAAGAAACCACGTCCACGGCGAAACGGGCAACTGCAAACCACGGTTAATCACGGGTGGTGGCTCTCATGGAGCAGGTATGAAACAAGAGACAGACCTCGCCCACTAAGTCGTAACGATGCAGTTGAAGCATAATGTCCTGTGTGGAGAGATGTGCAGAAGGTTGAGCCCAATGTCCCCATCGGGCTTGATCGAAGCCGCTCCCAAACCAGCCCGTTAGAGACAACGCCCAAAAACTGCATCGTTCCGGCTAAGTTGATCTAGTTTGTTGAAGCGCGGGTGTCGTTCTAAACCAGCTGGAGTCCGTTTAGCAACCAGTCCCCGTCCGCTTGCGTGAACGCAGTAAACGTGTGCAAGCCGCAGTGCCGATGAGTACGAGCACCCAGGCTGGTTGTGCGCCACCACCGCCGCCGCCGCCTTGCGTTCCACCCGAGGAGCCGCTGCTGGAGGATGATGAGCTGGAACCGATCAAACCTTTCTGAACAACCGCATTCGTACTGGTGGCAGCTTTGTCCTTAATCATATTGAATACGATCACGGTGTAGGTACCGGCATCGCCATCGTCGGCAGTCGTGACTTCGTACGTCGAGGAGTTGGCTCCCTGGAGTGCATTGCCATTTCTAGTCCATTGATAGTTGAGATCGGTACCCGTGGCGGTAACGCTGAGGGTGAACGCAGAACCGACGACAAGGTTGGTTGTTGCAGCTGGTTGGGCGGTGATAGTGGGAGGATAAACAATTTGAGCCGCACCAGCCGTGCTGGTGACGGTCTGCGTAGAATTCCAGATGGTAACGCTGTAGTTGGCTACGTCGGCGTTGCTGAAATTATCCTTTCGATAGGTCGCTTGGTTAGCGCCTGGAATATTGGCACCGTTCTTTTTCCACTGATACTGCAGATCGGTGCCAACCGCTATGACATCGACAGAGAGAGTCTCGCCGACCTCGACCTTGGTCAGTTTCTGCGGCTGGGTAACGATTACCGGGCCAACCGCGCCGCTGCCGGTGGTGGATACGGATGGGCCGCTGGTGACAGGGGGGGTCCAGTGGTAAACCATCACCTTGCCATTGCCGTCATCTTCGACGCAAATCACGCGACTACCATCGGTACGAGTCTGTACGTGTACGCCCACGACCAGATCTATGCCTGCGGAGGCGAAGTTGGTATCGGCATTTGGTCCGACCCATCCGATTTGATGTCCATCATTCAGGTCATAGATTGTGACCTCACCGCGCGCGCGTGTGTTGGGCCCGATATCGAGGTATGTTACGTATAGATACTGGTTGTCGGCGGTAAAGCTCATGGGCACAACCATGCTCGCCGTTCCCTGATCGAGGTGAACCTCCCATGCGCCACCGATGTCATAACCAATATCGATCACGCTACGCCGGGTCGGGTTGTTCGAATTGCGATAGCCGTCGATCACGTAAACACGCCGTGGATACCAGGCATCATAACCAACCCCCATCACCATCGTGTCGGTGTCGGCAAGATAGCGCAGGCGTGCGGCACTGCGCGAGATTTCGAGATCGATGGGGAGTAATACGCCAGATCCTACGCCGAGACGTTCGATTTTGGTACCGTCGTACTGCGGGACGCCGTTGGCATCCAGGCCCTGGTTGGGAAGAACCCAACTGCCGCCAGTTCCCCATTGCGTAGAATAAACATCTTGGCCGCCGGACATCCAGATGTTGCCGTTTGCGTCGATGTCGTAGCCTTCGCTGTATGAATTGGCCACAACGAACCCGGAAAACTCTCCCGTCTGCGGCTTCCCATCACCGTTTTTATCTACCCACATGTAGTTCTGGCTGCTATCCGGCAAAGTCGGGTAAATACCCTTGGCCCAATCTGCACCGTGCCCATTTGAGAAAAGATAAAACAGTGCAGCGGGAATGGCGATTTCGGAGTTTTCCTCAAACCTGAAAACACCCATATAGCTGGCGTTCATGTTGAGGCAGAACAGAAACCTTTTGCCTTCGATACGCCGGAAGAAAGCCGTCTCGAATGGCATCCAAAGTCGGGGATCATCAGGGAAGCGGAAGGGGTCGAGAGTGACGCCGCTGATTTTCCAGCTCTGGCCGGGCGGCTTCGAGTAGTCCATCGTGTAGCGAAGGCTGGCATGATAGAGCTCCGTGCCGTTGCTCGCCGGATCGAAGTCGGCCACATGCAAAAAGGTGCCGATTGCCTGGTGGCTCATGGAGGCGGTGGAGAGGCGTTTGGCAAGAGTCGAACTATCCGTGCTGTCGAACCAACGGATATCGGTACCGCCCTGGATCTGTCCGGGGATGCCGCTGCAACCAACGATTATTTGACCGTTGTCGCCGAAACAAACTCCGCGCACGCCCCAGAAACGTTTTTCACTATAACCACCGCGTACCGGCCCGGCGAACACGCCGCCCGTTTCACCAAAGGTGGTCACGAGCGTTGGTGCGCCCGTCGCAGGTATGGAAAAGATTTTGAAGTTCTGATCGGGACCGTTATCGGCCACCCAGAGATTACCACTTTCATCGAAAGCCACGCTTGTTGGATAGTTGACCGACTTGATGGTTCGGCCATCACTCAACGCGACGAAAGGTATATTGGTCGGATAGCTGAAGAGTGGGATGCCTTGGTCCTCGGCGTTCTGCTGGACCCTGTCTTCGTAAATAGATGAATCGAGTTCGTGCGGGTGAGCGATTGTGGCGGTGATGCCGTTGTAGGTCGACGCGTCGAACACCATGTTTTTGTTGAAGAATTCGCCTTTGCTCACGCGAATGCCGTGGGAGTACGCGCCGTCGGCCCAGTTAGTTTCGTCCCAGTAGCTCTTCGTGATGACGAGCGGCGCGTAGGGAGCCATCTGATCATTCAGTTCAGCGGTATTGAGCACGCCGATATCGATAACGAAGTTGCTGATATCGTCGGCCTTTTCGTCATGACCGCCCTTGCCACCAGTGTTGCCTGCCCAGTGGTTCGTGTAGTTAAGGAGCGTGGGCTGCGGGGTATCGGCCGACAGATCGACGGTTGCAGCTAGACCGCATACAAGTGCGACCGCTCCAGACGCAAAAATATTGGAGCGCAATGTGTAGTAACGTGCTGATTTCATATCGAAATTGGAGATTGGCAGTGCACGCGTGAGTACATGTTGAATTCGGCATGCAAAGCTCTGCATGCAGTTACCGAACCGGGAGCTATTGCCACGCCGAAAAAACACACCTAGTGTGTATTTACACCTTCTATACAGGCCCGTGACATGAGCTGCGTTGGCTGGCCAAATTCAAGCAGCACTGGCCAACCAAAACGCAACGAAGCGAGACGTCCTTTGGACGATTTTGTCCCTAGCCCTGACGCCGCGAATTCCGCTTCCTGAGTCCGTGATACTTAGCCGGAACCATTCATTTGGGAGCCACAGATGAACACCGATGAGCACAGATTGGGGCAGAAACAACGTCAGGGTTTTGGCGATCTGATCGCTCACGGTCTGGCTAAATAGGAAACTTCTCGCACTGCGTTAAAACAATCCTCCGGAGCATCGGTGTTTATCTGCGTGCATCGGTGGCTCCATTGCATGGATACGGCTTAGGAAGCCGAAGAATTGCTAACGCGCTGGAGGCCGCGAAAAACCAAAGTCCAACGGCACCGCCGCCACCACTCGAACCGTTTGTTGGGGAGCTCGAACCACTGCTCGACGAGGAAGAACTACTGGAGCTACTCGACGAGGAGGACGAACTTGAGGAGCTCGAACTGCTGGAGGATGACGAGCTTGAGCTGCTGCTTGAGGAAGAGGAACTGCTGCTCGAACTGGAGGACGAAGAGCTGCTCTTGGGTGTTGCTGAAGTTTCGGCTGAAAGCGCACTCGTGCCGACGCTGTTTACCGCGGCGACTTTGTAGTAATACGTGGTGCTGTTGGTTAGGCCGGTATTCGAGTAAGTCGTCGTCGTGACATTGGAGGCAATCGGCGTGGTGGATTCGCCGCCGGCGGTGGTGCCGCGATAAATCTTGTACGAAGTCGCGCTCGTCGAAGAAGTCCAACTCAGCGACACCGAGGCGTTGCCTGCCGTGGCCGTCAAACCTGTCGGTGCCAGAGGAACGCTGCTCGCACCTGACGAACTCGAACTGCTGCTCGACGAACTGGACGAGGATGACGAACTTGAAGAGCTACTACTCGAAGACGAAGAGGAGGAGGAACTCGACGAGGAAGACGAACCGGTCCCGCTGGAACCGCCGCCGCCGCCAGACGAACTAGAAGACGAAGAGCTGGAGGAGGATGAACTCGAAGAACTGCTCTTGGGTGTCGCAGATGTTTCGGCAGAAAGGGCGCCCGTGCCAACGTTGTTCACTGCCGCGACCTTGTAGTAATATTTCGTGCCGTTCGTCAGGCCGGTATTCGAGTAAGTCGTTGTAGTGACATTGGAGGCAATCGGAGTCGTTGATTCGCCGCCGGCGGTGGTGCCGCGATAAATCTTGTAAGAGGTCGCACCAGTTGAAGCCGTCCAACTGAGCGCCACCGAGGCGTTGCCTGCTGTGGCCGTCAACCCTGTCGGTGCCGGAGGAACGCTGCTCGCACCAGAGGAGCTCGAACTGCTGGAGCTGGACGAGGAAGAGCTCGACGAACTCGAACTGCTACTCGACGAGGAACTTGAACTGCTGCTCGATGAACTGGAACTCGACGACGAGCTTGAGGAAGAACTGGAACTCGAAGAGGAGGATGAGTTGTTGGAGATGGGTGGTTGCCAGCGGTAAGCCATGACCTTGGCCGCGCCGTCGTCCTCGAGGATGATGATCTTCCGTCCTTCTGCATCTGTTGTTACATTGATGCCGTAGAGTAGATCGACTGCGCCGCAGTAGTTGCCGACCTCGTCGCCAGGTACAATCCAGCCGACTTGGTGGCCGTCTTTGGCACTATAGATCGTTACTTCACCACGTTGGCGACCTTCTTTGCCTTGGCTGAGATAGGCTACGTAGACGTAATCTTCGTCGGCGGTGAATGAGTTCGGCAGCGTCATGCCAAAGCCGTTTCCGTCCAGATCGATGTGTGCGACGTTGAGGTCGTTATAACCAAGATCTATCGAGAAGGCCAGTTGCTGCCTGGCGGGGTCAAGGAAGTGGTCATATTTGTATATCTTTTTGAGGTGGTAATTATTGGAAACACCGAGGAACATCGTGTCGCTGCTGGCGAGGTATTTGATTCGATTGACGCCCATGTCCGTCACCGAAGCGGGGACGTCCATGTGCTGCGGATTTGTGAAGTCGTAGATCGGAACGCCCTTGGCATCGACGCCCGTACAAGGCCAATACTGCAGGCCGCCGCCAGCGAACTGGATGCTGACCGCACCTTGGCCACCATACCAAATGCCACCGGCGTCATCCACATCGATCCCTTGGGCATAGATGTTCCAATTGTCCCAAAGACCGAATTCGTTGCTCTGATAATCGCCGTCGCCACTGCCGTCCCGCCACCACCAACGAACGCGCTTGTTCGACTCATTGTCGTCCCAGATGGGATGAAGCGGCGTGATTTCATCATCGAGGTTTTTGTTGACCAACCCGATAAAGGAGGCGGGCACCGCGATTTCGGAGTTTGGCTCGAAACGAAGAATATATAGTTCCCCGCCGTACATATTGGTCAGGAAAAGAAATTTCTGCCCGTCGATGCGACGAACCCACGGGCTCTCGAATTGCCGACGAATGCGAAGGTCGGACGGGTATCGAAATGGATCAAGGGTGACGCCCGTGAAGCTCATGCTTTTCCCCGGGGCTTTGGTGTAGTCCATCGTATAGTGTTTCGCATTGACGTACATCGATGTTCCTCCGGAAACCGGGTCGGCGTCGGCGCTGTTGACGTAGGTGCCGTAGACATGCCAGCGCATGGTTTTGCCGTCGGCGGAGAACATGCGGATGTCGGTGCCGCCCATGCACTGCATGGGCAAACCGGTGCTCCCGACGTAGATGTTGCCGGCGGAGTCGTGGCCGATGCCGCGGAGACCCCAGAAGCGAAAGTCGCCCATTCTGCCTGGTATCGGACCAGCGAATACACCGCCCTTTTCACCGAAGGTTGCAACCGGAACGGTGAGCGATTGGGCGAGATCGAATATCTTGATGTTCTGATCGAGGCCGTTGTCGGCGATCCAAAGTCGACCGCTAAGATCGAAATCGACCGCGGTTGGATCTTCGACTGCGGTGATTTTGCGTCCGTCACTGAGTTGTACGTAGGGGCCAGTGTTGTCGGTGGGAGGTGCGTCGAGCAGCGTACCGTTCCAGGAAAAGAAACGTCCGTAGAAGTTCCTGACGCTTGCGATCAAACCCGAACCATTCACAGCGACAAGCGAGTCGACATCCTCGACCGGAGTTCCGGAGAATCCCTTGCCCCAACGGAAGCCGTCGTAGAAATTCGCGCTATAGCCCTTGGCAGTGGTTTTGCCGTTGGGGCCGGTGTAGAGCTGGTTGCCGGTCGGATTCTGGATGTTGTTACCGAGTCCGGTTTCGTCGTAAAACGTCAGTGTGTAGACGATCGGTATGCCGCCCTGAATATTTGGGTCCTCAAATACACCGATATCGGTAATGAAGTTCTGCGCATTCCCATTCCACGCTTTCATGCTGGCTAGCGAGGTGTCCTCGGGAAAGCCGCCGCGCCCGCCGGAGTTGCCCATCCAGTGATTTTGGATAGAAAGTTGTTTCGGGGATGTGGCGGTAGCGGCTGCCACGTTTACGTTGACGGTTGCGGTGGTGGATCCGTCGGTGTTGGAAGCAGTCAGTTTGTAAGTCAGTGAGCCTGTTGAGGCTGGCTTAAGCACGACAAACCAGCCTTCCACCGAGCCGATACCGCGATCGATGGTGAGGGCTGTGGCCCCCGAAACGGACCAGGAGAGCGTGATGCTCGAACCGAGCGTTATGGAAGAACTCGAGGTCGAGAAGCGGTCAATCGTCGGAGGCGCGGCAAACGCTTTTGCCGACAGAATAGCGACTGCGGCGGCGAGAACCAAGTTTGAGAAGAAGTGCCGCCACATCGGGCGTGCGATGCGCGTACTCGTGTCCGTGATTTCTGTATGCATGTGGTATGTTCGCTATCGGGTGTTGGTCGCTATCGGCTCGTGCTTAAGCAGTGCAATTGAGCTTTCAGCACGCCGATAATGTGAAGCCGGTATACATTTACACCTTCTATACAGCGTCGGCTACGGCTCCCGGTACAGAGACCGGATTTGCCTCCCTACGTGTCCATAGAATAGAATGGTGCGGGGAGTATCGGGATAAACATCCCTCTATCAGCAGTTACGAATATATTGCGCAACTTCTGTCGGGTTTTCGAAATCGGAGCAGGGCCGCGGCAACAAGTGCTGTGCAAAACCAGCGACCGGCAGCGCCGCCGCCACCACTGGAACCGTTTGTTGGTGTGTTCGAAGTTCCTCCAGACGACGAGGAACTGCTGCTGGAGGAAGAAGAACTGCTCGATGTCGTACTGGAACCCGAAGAGGACGAGCTGCTTGAACTGGATGAAGAACTGCTGGAGCTGGATGAGGAGGAACTGGACGAGCTGGAACTGCTCGACGAGGAACTGGAACTTGATGACGAGCTAGAGGAAGAACTGGAGCTGGAAGACGAGCCCACGTATTCATCTGCGCCGATCTCGTAAGCCGAACCAGTCGGACGGGGATCTCCTTCGATGTCGTCGGTCACTTGGGCGATCGTTGTGCCTGCGTTCAATACATTGTTTGCAGCGGCGAGGGCGGTTGCGGTCAGGTGCAGATCGCAGCTGGCGGTATTGACGAACCAAGCCGCCTGCGCGGTGGTCAGGTTCGATGCGGTGGTGCCCGTGGCACCATCGAGAGCCGCCACCGTTTTATTGGCGAGGTTGTTTCGAATCAGGGCACCGGTCGTTCCGGCGTACCGGTATTCGATGGCATTGGCGTAGCTGCCGACCGAATACACGGTGTTGTTGTCGACTCTGGCTCCGGTTGCCGATTCGAGGCTGATGGCCGGTCCGGGATGGCTGCCGGTGGCGCGGTTGTCGGCGATGAAGTTGTTTTGGATCTGTCCGCCGGTGTGAGTCGAGGCAGAGCCGACTCCGAATTGAACAGCGCGGTCGCAGTTCAGGAAGAAATTATTGGTGACCGTTGTGCTGCTTGCCCCGGCAAAGAAACGCACGGCAGGCTCGCCGGTGAGCGTTGCGCCGGCCATTCCGGTGAAAATATTACCGGTCACGGTCCAGCCCGAGCAACCGGAACCATAGATTTGCGACAATGCGGGGGCTGGGGCGGTGGAGGTGGTGAAGGAACAATTCTCAATCAGGCCGTTGTGCGAAGACGGTTCGATGGCGATGGCATGATTGCGCGCGTTGTCGAAACGTATCCGGTCGATCACGACATTATCGGCGTTAACGGTGAGTACAGCTCCGGTGCTCATACCTGCGGCATTGAGCACAACGGCACTGCCGGTGGACGAAGCACTGATTACAGTGTCTTTGGCCGTGATGGTCGGCAGGGGCGAATTCACCGTGTACGTGCCGGGGGAAAGCATGATCGTTGTGGTGGCGGAGGGGCTCGCGTTCGCGTTGTTGATTGCCGTGATCAAGCCGGAAACTGACACGACACCCACCGTCGTCGGACCGGACCCTTGAGTCGTAACCTGTACAACCATGCTCTTCGCGCTCTCGTTGCCAGCAGCATCCACGGCCGAAACATAGTATCTATACTCGGTGGATTTGGTCAGCCCAGTATCGCTGTAGGAGTTAGTGGTCGCAGTTCCGATATGGGTGAGGGCGTTGATGACCAAACCACGGTAGATCTTGTAGCCGGTGACGCCGATATTGTCGATAGAGGCTGTCCAAGTAAGCGACGTCGTCGTGGGCGAGGTAGCGGTAACGCTCAGGTTGGACGGCGCGGTGGGCGCAGCGATGTCGCCAGTCAAAACATACAGCGCGTCAATCGTGGTGCTGGCGATGATAGAAGCAGAATCGCGAGCGGTGACAGTGATGATATTGTGGCCCGGGGCTAGATCGATGCCGTCAACATTCCATGAAGTGGTGCCCAAGGCGATGCCCCGGCCGCCGCGGTCGTTGGACCAGGTGATGGCCTTCACGGTTTTGCCGGTCCCAGGTGCTGCCGAACCAGTGAGGGCGATGGTGGCGTCCGCAACGCTGACTGCTCCGGTTGTTGTCGGTGTTTTAATCACGACGGTCGGGGCCGTCAGGTTGGCGCCGAGCGGAATGTTCCAGAAGGAATCGTTGACGGTGGTGACGCCGCCCGCGCCTGGATTGTTATCGCCCCAGGACGAACCAGTGACAACCGCCATAAACTGAATGGCACTACTGGTTACGGTGGCACCGCTGACGCTCCAGGTGTTTGTCCCGGTCGCGAGTGCATACGTGCTCGTATCGATGCCGGCCTGACCGGTCGCGGGCGTGAAAGTCCAGTTTACCTTGGTAACGCCACCGGGCATGGCGGCGGTGCCGGCGACGTTGCGGGTGGTGGTGATCGGACCGGTCACGAATCCTCCGGCCGGATTGGTGATTGAGGCTAGTATCGGTCCGGCCATCGGTTGGTTGCGGCGTTGCGCCATCATCCAGGCCATGAGGTAAGGATTGGCGTAGGCGGTGAAGGCGATCATGTGATCACCCGAATCGTAACGGGTGTAGACGACGCGACCTCCGGCGATCCGAGTTCCGCTCACAGCGCTGTCGCTGCCTGAAACGTTAACCGCGCCGTCGTTTTTCGCGTGGAAACACCAGATAGGAACGCTAGCGAGGCGTTCGAAATTGCTCGCTCCGCCGCCGGACACTGGCACCGCAGCGGCAAAAACGAAGGGATGCAGGGCCAGGATCTTCCAAGTACCATAACCGCCCATCGAGGGGCCTGTGACGTAAACGCGATTGAGGTCGATGGAGTATTTTGTCGCAAGGTCGCGAATCGCACGAACGACCTGTCCGAGGTTGTTGGCATTCCAGCCGTCTGTTCCGTTATTGGCCTGAGGAACAAGCAGGAAGCATGGAGAACTTGTCCGGTTAGCATCGATCATCCCAAACGCGCCAATGCCGTTAGTGGTAAGCTGCGCTTCGTTGTCGGTACCGACCTCGTAGGAGCCGTGGAGAAACAAGATAACCGGATACGCGTTGGCCGATTTGTAATTTTCCGGCAGCAGAAGCCGATAAGGCAGGTCATAAGGCTCCGTGCCAGTTTTCAGCTCCTTGCCGTAAAGAAAATCGGAAGGCCCGAACGCTTTTGCCGAAACACCAAATAGTGATAAAATAAGGGTAAAACCGATGGCAACGATGCGGGGCAAAACTAAGTTTATACGCGGCTGCAGCTGGATTTGGAGCTTTTGCATAGTTTGAGAAGGTCTTTCTTCAACCATGGGCCAAAAGACGTAAACCTTAACCCTCCTAAACCCCTATTTTGATACTGCCATTACAAATCAGCGACGGCGCTCAGAGCTTGCTGCCGATCGGCGTTCATCCTAAAAACAGCAGTTATTTAACCGCTAATTATCGCTAATCGCCGCTAATTTCGGAAGTTATACCAACAGCCCCAAGCTATCAGACTTTGAACAGAAGATAACAAAGAGAACGAAGGCCTCCTGGTACTTCCTAGATCTCTTCGTTACCTTCGTTTTCTTCTGTAAAATTCCTGAAATTCAGACCAGCCAAAGATCAACTTTAGTATAAAAGCATAGGGTCATTGGTATTATTAATCCGGCAACAAGACAGCGCCGCATTGTGCCAAGTTGCATTCAGGCGTATCCAAATGGCCCAAGGTAGGGACGACCCCCCCGGGTCGTCCGTCAACGTTGCCTGCGAATGGCGTGGGCGCAACCGGACGGCCCGGCGGTCCGTCCCTACCCATCGAACACCGACAGTGTTTATACGTTTGAATGCAATCTGGTATTACATCACCCACCCCGCTCGTGCTGAGGTCTGAAAACAGGCGCTTTCCCTTCGCCGGATTAATAGTCACCGGTATACGCTGCAAAGGTGTTCACCTGACAGATGAAAACGTGTTTTTATCGATGTCTCTGATTTAGCGATAATTAGCGGTTTCAACTGCGAAATTAAGGTTCATCCTGTTGGGTTCGGCCTATGCTGACCTTTATTATTACCGAACCCAACGCCGCAGAGACCTGTGTTTTCGGAACAACACAGGGACAATCACGAATGTCATCCAGAGCGGAAGCGCACCGCCACCACCACCACCCTGACTTCCGCTAGACGACACGCCGCCACCAGAGCTAGACGAACTGGAACTGCTGGAGCTCGAAGAGGACGATGAAGAACCAGAGCTGCTCGAAGACGAGCTGCCGCTGGAGGAACTTGAACCTGAGGAAGACGAACTCGACGATGAGCTGGTTAAGCCGAACCGCTTTAAACCGGGAATTTCGAAGACCAAGGTATCGTTCGCCTCGACGGTGATCGGCACACTGGCGGTTTGGTTGGTCACGCTAAACGGAATGGTCGGCGCACCGAGCAGGCCGATGCAGTAGAAGCTGCCATCCTGCACTTGGGTGAATTCAATAGTTCCGGTGCTGGCGGTGCTTTCGGAGTTGGTCACCAGTACGATGACGCTGTCGTTTTGGTCCACGAAGCCGATGCAGTTGAGTCTGGTGCCTTTGACTCGAAGAGGGCCGGCGGCCAGGGCTTTGGCGGGCTCCTGTACGGGATCGATGACTGGGGCGATGGCTTCGAGTATGGCGCGTTCGGCTGCGGGGAGACGATCCAGATCATAGACCAACCATGCCGTAGGCCTATTGGCGAGCGGCAGTTTGCTCACATCCACGGCATCGCTAACCCAGTAGCCGAGGTTAAGACCTTGGACGACACCCGCCCTGGGATAGTTAGGCCCCTTAACCCGACCGGTGCCGTACAAGAGGTTTTCGATGACATAGTAATAGTTGGGCGTGTCGGTATTAGGAGGCGGCGGTGCTTCGAAGCTGTGCTCGATATTGACCGAGTAATAGAAGGCCGGGCCAAAAGGGTGACGCGGAATATGCCCCCAGATGGCATTCATTTGGTCGGCATTGGTACCGCCCGCATCCCAGAAGGAGCGCATGAAAGCCTGCGCCGCACGGCGTACCGAACCATCACTGTTAGCCATGTGCGTCCATCCTGCGGTGAGCCAGGTGTGCTTAAGATATTTCCAGCCGAGATCATTGCTCCAGCCAGCGCGAGCCACTGCGCCCCAGTAGTCGCCAATATCCGCATCCAGCATGATACCGATGGGAACATCGGGGGCACGACAGGCGGTGCTGCCAAGGGAGGCGGTTGCAGTCCAATCGGGTGGCGTGTCGCGGTCTCCAGCGGATTGGATTTCCACGAGGAAGAACCAGTACTTACCGGGAAGTTGTTGAGCGCAGACGCGAGGGTCATTTCCAAACCTCCGCGAGATACCCGGCGAACTGGCGATCTGACCGCCCAGCATGGGAACTTTGCCGCCAGCCAAAATGGTTTTACCCATGCTCACCATGAAGTCGGTCTGCCGGAGATTGATGAAATCGATCCACTGAGGCAGGAAATTCTGAACAATGTCATCGTGGCGCTCGGCCACAGTATTACCGAGCACCGTAACCTTCGCCCACGCCGCAAAACTATCCATGACGCGGGGATGCCAGTCGGTGCCGACATTTATTCCGATGAAATAATCCGCCGCGTAAATACCACGGCAGTTTATATCCAGAGCGAGGCGGCCCATGCGCTCCCCAGCCCAAGTGCCGAAGGTCTGAGTAGGAGCTCCAGCGGGCAGATCGGCTGCCAGCATGGGCATCAAGAAAGAGATGTAACCTTGGCCTGGATACGCGATGGCACCGGCACTGTTCAAAGCAAAGTAGTCGTCCTTGCGCGGGTTCATCCAGGCAGCATATTGCTTGTAACCATCCCGCTGACTGAGGTCGGGCAAGTTGCGGGCAACATCGCCGCCGTTGGCCATGGTTAGATCTATGCCCCACGCCACCGCCCCCATCAACGGCACCTGGCCGTTGGCCTCGGCTCCGGCTGCACCCGCAATCATATCCTGATGAGCATCTTTATACTCCTGCACGTTTTCCCAAAACAACTGCTCAGGCCAAGCACCTCCGGCCGCGCCCCAAGGGTGAGCATAAACTCCACCTTTCTCAAAAATGAACGGCGGACGATCTGCACTGACGCCAGCGGCCGGGCCAATCGTGACCGGTGTGGGCGACGACGCTGCACTGGCACTTATGCCAGCAATACACACTAATAAGGATAGTAGTCTCTGGCCATGAGCCGTCACCCGGTGATGACGTCGTGTAGTTGAGGCGTGAAGTAGGTTCATGGAAGAATGGAAAGGCTAAAGACTCGATAGCGAGCGGTTGCGGCACTTGTAGGTTTTCAGAATGGCCATGCTGGCGATAGCAACTAGATAGACATAGGTCGGCGCACCGCCGCCGCCGTCACTGCCAACACCGGTAGCACCGCTGGAAGACGAACTGCTGGAGCTGGACGAAGAGGAACTACTGCTCGACGAAGACGAACTTGAACTGCTCGAAGAACTTGAGCTGCTGCTTGATGAAGCGCCTGACGAACTCGACGAACTGGAAGTCGACGGAGTCGTCACGTTAGCCGTGGCAGATTTGGCTGAAACATTTCCCGCCGCGTCGTAGGCGTTAACTGAATACGCATAGGCAGTCGCAGCATTGAGGCCGGTGTCGGAATAGGAATTGGTTGGGGCATTGCCGATAAAAGCACCGCCACGGTAAACGCCATAGCCCGTCACGCCGAAGTCATCGGCCGAAGCCGTCCAGGCGAGAGTCGCTGTCGTCGCAGAAGTCGCCGTTGCGGTGAGATTCTGCGGAACGGTGGGGACGCTTATATCGGGAGGCGTTATGATAAGGTGGATATTGGCGATTGGGCTTAGGTAGGGTGCGAGTACCACCGTGCTGTCGTCGGGAATACTTTCTGTGAGGATGGCGACCGCTTGGATTGTTGAGGTTGCAGTGATGGTGATCGGACCGGAATAGACTGTGCCAGCCGTATTGGAGGGAGGAGTACCGTCGGTCGTGTAGCGAATAACCTCATTGGCGCTGGACGCGTTGATCGAAAGGATTTGCTGACCGCTGTACGTTCCCGTGGTGAGGCCGAAGGAGGGCGAGGCGATCGTCGGAATAGGCGTATTAAGTGGATCGTTATTGGTGCCAGAGCCGAGCGCGCCACGTGTGGGATTGAACGTGGCGTAACGGCCTCCACCTTCTCCAGACCACGTCATTTCAGAAAATGATGCTGCGGCCCCATCGGTGGCGGATAAGGCGGTGGCGTAGAGTTTGGCTCCGGCAGGGTTGAGCGCGTAATCGTCGTAGAGCGTTACGCCGATGTTGGCGTTCTGGATGTTGATCATCGCACCGGATAATTGGTCGGCGATGACGTTTTTGAGTTCGACAGAATGGCCGTAGCTTTGCCCATCGACGGCGTGCTGTTGGTAAAGTTTGAAGGCCGAACCACCGTTGGTCAGCGAAAGGCAGCGTACGTTGGCGATTTGGACATGGTCGGCACGGCAATAGAGCCCGGAATTGCCGAGACCGGAGGGCAAACCGTCTTCGGGGAGAGGTTGCACTGCACCGGAGTAGTCCTGCGTGCAGTTAATAACTTTGATGTTGTGCGCGCCCTCTTTGGCATCCCATCCGTCGTTGCGGGTGTTAGTGACGTAGCAATTGTAGAAGGTTATATAACCGGAGGCATCGGGTTGATTATTATACCAGTTGCTGTCCGCGTCACCGATGTAGAAACCTTCGCCGTAGGCAGTGCCGGGGCCGAAGATGGACAGGCCGGTGTTGCGGGCGGTGCATTCAATAAAGAGCCAGTACTGACTGGGGGTGTTCGAGACGTTGCCAGAGGTGGGATGGTGGATTTTAAAGGCTTCTTCCTGTGTGCCGTCCACGTGTACGCGTCGGGCGATGCCGTGACTGGCTCCTGCGACCATGAAACCTTTCTTGTAGTTGCGTATGCTCAGATTCTCAAAGCGGTAGTAATTGTTTAGGACGGTGATACCGTAGCCCACACCTACCCCTTGAAGGATGGCAGTGCCGTCGCCGCGAATAGTGATCGGGGCATCTCGTGTGCCGTCGTTGTAGGTCTTGAAGACCCCTGAATGTGTTCCTGAAACAATGATCACATCACCCGGTGCAGCCTGGCGGAGAGCGGTGTCGAGTGCATCGACTGCGCGAAGCGAAAGCGTTGAGATAGCCAACGCAGCGAGAAGCCGGAAAGAGTATCTCATGCCGAACCAATAATTAGTTTTCAGACCGGATATTTTCACCTAGAGGAAAGATGGATCAGATTCGCTGAGGCGAAATATAACGATGCCTGGCGCCGAGGCATTGGTTGGTTTTTTGTTTGCTTTCAAATGGCCACGCCCTTGAGCGTCGGCGAGAGTTTAGCCCCTGCGACTGCGGCGTTTTCGTAGAGCGGCCAGGCTGGCGATAGCAACAAGATAGGCATAGGTCGGCGCACCACCGCCTCCCCCACTACCACCTGATGGCGCGCCACCACTAGAGCTAGACGAACTGGAACTGCTAGAGCTTGAGGAGGACGAACTGGAGCTGCTTGATGACGAAGAGCTCGAGGAGGAACTACTACTCGATGAACTGGAGGACGAGCTCGACGATGACGACGAACTTGAGCTGCTGCTTGATGAAGCGCCTGACGAGCTCGACGAACTGGAGGACGCCAGAGTCGTCACATTGGCGGAGGTAGATTTAGCCGAAACATTTCCCGCCGCGTCGTAGGCAGTAACTGAATACGTGTAGGCGGTCGAAGCACTGAGGCCGGTGTCGGAATAGGAATTGGTTGTGGCATTGCCGACCAATGTGCCTCCACGGTAGACACCGTAGCCAGTCACGCCGAATAAATCGGCCGAAGCGGTCCAGATGAGCGATACGGCCGTCGCCGAGGTCGCCGTAGCGGAAAGACTCATCGGAACACTCGGGGGATAAAGGTCATCCGGCCTCCAGCGGTATGCCATGACCTTCGCACCGCCATCGTCTTCCACCGTGATGATCTTCCAGCCCGCGATATCGTTGGTGACGGATATCCCGTTCACGACATCCACGGCACCACAACTGCCACCGACCTCATCGCCAGGTACAATAAAGTCCACCTGATGACCATCAGCCGCGCTGTAGATTGTAACTTCGCCACGGCGTCGGGAATCTTTTCCGTGATCCAGATACGCCATGTAGATATAATCTTCGTCGGCTGTGAAGGACCAAGGTAATGTCATGGGCCAACTCGTAGTATCCAAATGGATATTTGAACCTTCGCCTGCTGCGTAGAATCCCGTATCGGCGATATAGGCCAGCTTGCGATTTGCGGCATCCCGGAAATGGTCGTAACGGTAGATTTTTGACCCGTAGTAGCTGTCAGCTGAAGCGGCAAAATACATCGTGTCAGTCTTGGCGATGTACTTCAACCGGGCAGCACCGGCATTTTCTCCTGTCGGCAGGTTCGTGAACGGCACATCAAAGTGCTGCGGGTTGGCAAAATCGTAGATCGGCACACCCTTCGTATCCAAGCCCTGGCAGGCCCAATACGCCACACCGCCATCACCTCCGGCTCCAGCTGAAGCGATGCCAGACCCTCCGTACCAGATGCCGCCGTCATCATCGATGTCGACACCTTGGGAGTAGATTGTCCAGTTATTCCAAGTACCGAACTCGCTCTTATCGACCTTCGCATCACCGTTCGTATCACGCCAAAACCAGCGGATGCGCTTATTGGGCTCGTTGTCGGTCCAAAGCGGATGGTCCTTAAATGGCGAGACTGGATCGATATCCAAGGACTTATCAATGAAATTGACGTAACCTGCTGGAACCGCGATTTCGCTACCATCAACCATCCGCCAGATACCGACCAAAGAGCCAACCATGTTGGTCATAAAGAGGATCTCCTTGCCCTGAATACGGCGTACCCAGCTGCACGTGTAAGACCCAACTACACGCGGGTCCTGAGTATAGCGGAAAGGATCAAGCGTAACACCAGTCCACTTCCAACTCTTTCCGGGAGCTTGGCTGTAGTCCATGGTTACGTGTTTTCCGTTCATGTACATCTCCGTGCCGAACGACGAGGGATCCGCGGCCGCTGTTTGCACGAAGCAGCCGAGGCTCTGCCATAACAGCGTCTTGCCGTCGGCCGAGTACATGCGCAGATCGGTGCCGCCTGTCTGCAACGAAGGCATGCCGGCACAGCCCACGTAAATATGTCCAGCGTCATCATGCGCGATGCCACGCGGCCCCCAAAAGCGGAAATCGCCCGTGCGGCCCGAAACCGGCCCCGCATAAACACCACCCTTTTCGCCGAAGGTCGCGACTGGCGTGGTCAACGACTGGGTAAGATCGAAAATTTTGATGTTTTGGTCGGGGCCGTTGTCAGCGATCCATAACCGCCCCGTAGCGTCAAAGTCCACCGCCGTGGGGTCTTCCACCGCACGGATTGCCCGGCCGTCACTCAATGACACGTATGGCCCCGTCGCATCCGTAGGCGGCGGCGCGAGGAGGAACGAAGCGTAGGTAAAGTTAAAGAAACGCCCGTAGTAGTTCTTGATCGTCGCGGTGACGCCGCTCTTGGAATCCGTGGACACCGATGAATTGATCTGCGGCGTCGTGAACTGTGATTGAGCCCCTTTGCCGATTCGCTGGCCTCCGTAATAGACAGCCCCAAAATTTTTATCCGGTCGAGTGGGATCGCCGAGTGCATTCCCCATTCCCGTTTCGTCGTACTGGGTAAGCACCCAAACCACCGGAATACCGCCCAAGTTGTTATCTACAACGATGCCGATGTCGGTGAGGAAATTACCGGCATTGCCATTCCAAGCCATCGTGTCGGCCAAGGTCTGTGGATAAAAACTGGGCGAACCGGGACGGCCACCGGTGTTGCCGAGCCAGTGGGTCTCCAACGCATGGTGGACCGTGCCTGGCACTACCGTAAGCGTGAAAGTCGCCGTGGCCTTCTGATTGCGACTGGAGGCCTCAACAGTGATTATACTGGTGCCCTGCTGCGTGGGCGTACCGGCGATGGAGCCGTCGCTGTTGAAAGTCAGACCGGCGGGCAGGCTGCCGGTCTTGATCGCGTAAGTGGTGGCAGGAAGCCCTGGCACGTCATTCACCACTGCGGGAAAGACGGCGAGCATTGGCTGTCCTTGGAGAATGGTTCGGCTTGGATAAGCCAGAATCAGGTCGTTGGCAGGCGTCACGACAAAGACCACACTGGCCTTCACGGTGACGCCACTGTTCGTAGCCTGGATCGTGTGCGTGTAAACACCCGGCTTCACGAAAGTCGTGGGATTCACCACGGGAAGGTCCTGGGGCGTGCCGGTGAAAGTTCCATCGGCGTTGAAGCTGATTCCGTTCGGCAAAGTGTCGCCGCTCAAAACGTACGTGGTCGCGCCGGAGACGTTGCTCGGGATCGGGTTGATTTTCGAAATCGCCGTCCCGATTTTAAACCAAGAGACCAAAGGATAACTCAGGGCGAAGCCTGCAGCAGTCTGCACTGTACCAGAAAACGCGATCGTGCCCGTACCGGTGCCATTGGTCATCTTGATCGCAAAACTGTAGGCCCCTGCCGTCGTCGGCGTGCCGGAGAGCGAACCGTTGCTGCTTAAACTCAGGCCCGCAGGCAACGAGCCCGAAGCGAGCGAAAAGGTAGTCACATAACCAGGGGTTTCGTGCCTGACGATTGGTTGGACAACGCCGATATCGTCGCCCACGGCGAGCGTCGGCAAGGGATAAAACAGGGTCAACGGGTTGCCATCCTCAATGACGAGGTTGAGCACGGCAGAGGCCAACCGCCCATCGTTGGACGCAGTCACGACGAGAGTGTAGTTACCAGTGATATTCGGCATGCCGGCAAGCACACCACTGGTATCAACGCCCATGTTGCGCATCGTGTCTGGGAGCCCGCCGCCGGTGACACCAAAGACCGTCGCCTTGCCGGGTGTGGCATTGTGCAACGTCGGGGTCACGCTCTGCGGCCAGTTTACCGTATCAAGATGGTAGGTGCTCTGCGGATAAGTGATCGAAAAAGGGCCCGCGGCATTCATCAGCGTTGCCTGTGTAACCAGAAAACCAATACCACTAAACAAAGCCAATCGGCACAAACAATGCCGCCAGCCAATATTCATCTGTATTTTCGTGTACGCTGGAATCATAGATTTGCCATAAAACCCCTTAACTTTTGATCTTCAAGTTAAGGCGAGAAGCTGAACCAAGTTTACCGGTTTTTACTTATTCCGGACCGTTGATAAATCCATAAGACAGGCCCGGCATCGGCGGAGACCGGTGCAATCCGCTATATTGTTTATCGAACCGCACCAGTTGACTAAGCCGTATCCATGCCGTTGAGGGTGGAGCCCGTTGTCCCTAACGGGCTGGTTTGGTAGCGACTCCAATCAAGCCCGATGGGGACATCGGGCTCCACCTTCTACACAGCGCTCCCCGCTGGAGATTATGCTTCAACTGCATCGTTACGCCTAAGCCGTATCCATGCAATGGAGCCACCGATGCACACTGATAAACACAGATTCCCCGGCGGATTATTTTAGCGCACTGCGAGAAGTCTCCTGTTTAACCAGACCGTGAGAGATCAGATCGCCAAAACCCCGACGTTATTTCTGCCCCAATCTGTGCTCATCGGTGTTCATCTGTGGCTCCCAACTGATTGGTTACGCCTAAGAGAAGTTCCTGTAAAACTGTAGCCGGAATACCGAAAATTGATTTCGCTGAAACTGTCTTTGGGTAGGGCGCGCCCAGCGGTCGCGTCTACCTCGAACGGCTATAATTTTACTGTAAATGCTATATATATTATATTTTGCGATCGAAGCAGGGGCAATGCTCCGCATTGACCGAGGCGGATAAGCCCATTCGGCAAGCTCAGGGTCCCGAGCCTGTCGAGGGAGGACCGTCCGCCCTACCAAAGCCTAAACCAAATGGAACGTTCGTATTATATACCCAAGCCGCACCATTCGACTGATATAATTGTATAAACAAAAAGACCCGATGCATACGCATCGGGTCTTGGTTCTAAATAGAGGTTTGGCCTACAGCGCCCGCAACTTCGCGCCGGCGGCGGTGAGTTTTTCGCGCATCGTCTGCGAATCCTGCGCGCGCTCGACAGCTTCGTCGGCGGTGATCAGTTCGCGGTTGTACAAACTCGTCAGATGCGAATCGAGCGTGATCATGCCCAGGCCCGCGCCCGTCTGAATGTCCGAGGTGATACGGAAGGTTTTGTTCTCACGGATCAGCGACTGAATCGAGGTCGTCGTGATCATGATTTCAAATGCCGCAATACGACCGCCGCCGATCTTTTTGCACAGCGTCTGGGAGACGACTGCTTGCAGCGAGGAGGCTAGCTGCGTGCGGATCAGTTCCTTCATCGAGGACGGGAACGCGTCGACGATACGGTCGATGGTTTTGGCCGCGCCGTTCGTGTGCAGTGTGGCAAACACCAAGTGACCGGTTTCAGCGGCGACAATCGCGGCTTCAATCGTCTCAAGGTCGCGCATTTCACCGACGAGAATGATGTCCGGATCTTGACGGAGCGCACGGCGCACGGCCTCAGCAAAGTTCGGCACGTCCACGCCGATTTCGCGCTGCGTGACGATGCACTTTTTGTGCGGATGGTAATATTCGATCGGATCTTCGATCGTGATGATATGACCGTCGCGGTTTTCGTTCAGGTAGTTGATCATCGACGCCAGCGTGGTCGATTTACCCGAACCAGTCGGTCCCGTCACAAGGATGAGTCCGCGCGGACGGAAGAGGAGTTCCTTGAGCTTATCGGGTAGACCGATGTCGCGCAGGCTGAAGAGGCGATTCGGAATCTGGCGCAGCACGAGACCGTAGCTGCCTTTCGATTTGAGAATACTGACGCGGAATCGCGCCTTATCGGCAAAAGCGAAACCGAAGTCGGTGCCGCCGTTGAGCTTCACCGCCTGTTGGTGATGGTCGGGGGTGATCGACAGCATCAGTTTCTCGGTGTCGAAGGGAGTGAGGTCTTCGCCTTCGATCGGCAGCATGCTGCCGCTAATACGTAAGGTGGGGGGTTGGCCGACCTGACAGTGCAGATCGGACGCATTTTGGTCCACCACCAACTCCAGCAGTTCATTCATGTCATAGCTCATAGGGTACCTTTGTTGGAAAAAGAAAACTGAGAGACATCCTGTTGGCGATGAACGACACGCGCTAGAAGCCGGTTTTACGCGGGATTTACCAAGTGAGTGCCTGTTTCTAGCGGCTGAGGCCCATCAGGAACTCGGCGTTGGTCTTCGTTTTCTTCAGGCGCGTGATGAGCATTTCCATCGCTTCGACCGGCGGGATGCCCTGCATCGCACGGCGGAGGCCGTAAATGCGCTGCATTTCCTCGGGGTGATAGATGAGCTCTTCTTTGCGCGTGCCCGAGCGATCCATATTGATCGCAGGGAAGATGCGCTTGTCGACGAGACCGCGGTCAAGATGGAGCTCCATGTTGCCGGTGCCTTTGAATTCTTCGAAGATAACTTCGTCCATGCGGCTGCCGGTATCGATCAGCGCGGTGGCGATGATCGTGAGGCTGCCGCCGCCCTCGATGTTGCGGGCGGCGCCAAAGAAACGTTTCGGTTTCTGGAGCGCGGTGGCTTCCATACCGCCGGACATGATTTTGCCGGAGTTGGAGGCGAGGGCGTTGTAAGCGCGGGCGAGACGGGTGATCGAGTCGAGCAGGATGACAACGTGCTGGCCTGCCTCGACGAGGCGGCGGGCTTTTTCGCCAACCATCTCGGCGCAATGCACGTGGCTTTCTGGCGCTTCGTCGAAGGTGGAACTAACGACTTCGCCCTTCGTGTGGCGTTTAAAATCGGTGACTTCTTCCGGGCGCTCGTCGATCAGCAGAAGGATCAACTTCGTCTCAGGGAAATTTTCCGAGATGGAGTTGGCCATGTTTTGCAACAGGACCGTTTTGCCGGTACGAGGTGGTGCGACAATGAGTCCACGCTGGCCGAAGCCGATCGGCGTCAGGATATCGACCGCGCGCATCGAGATGTCTTTATGAATCTCGGGCGCTTCGAGCAGAATACGGCTGAGCGGATAGTAAGGAACGAGATCCTCGAAAGGTTTCACCTTCGAGATTTCGTCGGGCGCGAGGCCCATGACCTGATCGATGCGCACAACGGACGGGCAGCGTTCGTTATCCTTCGGTGCCTGCACGAGCACTTCTACGTAGTGTCCGCGCTTGAGTCCGTATTTAAAGATAAGACTTTCCGGCAGGTAGGGATCATCTGGATACAGACGGTAGTTGACCGCCTCGTGGACGATGAAGCCGTAGCCCTTGTCGTTGAGGTCGATCCAGCCGCGGTCGAGAATCGGGCGCTTGGCGGCAGCAAGTTGTTTGAAGATTTCTTCGACGAGTTGCTTGCGATTGGGCGCGCCCTGGAACGTGACGCCCATGCGGTTTGCCTCGGCCGTGAGTTCGCCGAGATTGAGCGCGTAGAGTTTGTCGATGTAGACAGGTTCGCCACCGCCCGAGGTGATTTCAACCGCGGTCGCAGCCAGGGCCGCGAGATCGGCCAGTCGCTCGGGACTGGGCAGATCGCCATAGGTGGGCGTGAGATTGGGCGGAGGAGGTTGTTGGGGATATTTCGGCGCAGGGCCGCCACCACCCTGAAAGCCACCACTTTGTTGTCCACCACCCTGCTGCCAGGGAGCACCGCCGCCGCCTGGGCCGCCGCCATGACGGCCGCGCTGGCGCTTGTTGCGTTTGTCGTGCTTATCCCATTTCCGGAAAGGTTCCTGACCGCCACCTTGGCCGCCGCCCTGACCATGACCACCACCGCCTTGGCCGTGCTGGTGACGCGGGGGATGTTGGTGATGTTGTCCTGGTTGTTGCTGCTGGGGCTGAGTTACAGGGGCCTGATTTTCGCCTTGAGCAGGAGTGTCTGCGCGGGCCTCGGGCGCAGTTGTTTCAGCGGCAGCAGGTGCATCGTTTTTGGAACTGCTCGTGGGCTCAAAAACAGAACGTTTCGGCTCGCTCTCGGCCGCTGGCAGCGGAGGTGGCGGCGTTGATTCGATGCGCTCAGGCGCGGGTGCGGGCTTCGATCTTTCTTCAGCAACGGGCGTGTGCTCGAAAGGCATTTCCTGCGTCGTCTCGACTTCGGCGGGCGCAGCTTTCTTCTTCACGGTCTTGGCGCGGGGCGCACGAGGACGGCGTGTCTTGGCAGCAGTTTTTTTGACGGGCGTGCCTGCGTCTTTTTCAGAGGCAGCTTCTTTATTGTGAGAGTCTTCCATAGGGATGCGAAAATAGTTTCGGCGTAGTGATACGCGTCGGGTGGTAACCAGAACGGACGCCGCTAGTTCAGCGGCGGGCCCGTAATTGAGCGGCCAGTCGGTTAATCTGGTCGCGCAGAAAATCAGGTGAACCGTCGTTCAACAATACGTAATCAGCGAGCTCTAGTTTATGCGCCAAGGGCAATTGCTTGGAAATTCGTTGCTCGGCGAGCGCTTTAGGGAGACCGCGCTCTTCTAGCCGGGCGATTTGAAGATGCGAGGTTGTGGCCACGCACACTGTGAGATCAAACCAATTTTCCAAATGTTTTTCGAAGAGTAGCGGGACTTCCACTACATAATCCTCCGACGGGGCTTCCGTTAATCTCGTCCGCAAAATTCCGAACAAACGCGGGTGCAACAAGTCCTCCAGCCAACGGAGCGCGACCTCGTCGCTAAACACAATTTTCGCCACGGCCGCGCGGTCCACTTGGCCCCCGTTCGTCAGCGTTTGTGGCCCAAAATGTTGCGTGATCGCCACCACGACCTCGGGCTGGAGCAGTACTTCGTTTTTGATCAACTCATCGGTGTCGATGCGCCGAAACCCCGCTTCAGCAAAGAAACGGGCCGCGGTCGATTTGCCGCAACCAATGCCACCAGTGAGTCCGATCTTCATCGAGGGTAAGAAAGTGATGAGAGATTGGGCTTGCGAGGCTTTCTCGCAAATCATTAGTCACACGGCCAGCTCACACGGTCTGCGGGCCAGAAAAGGTCCCTGGATCGGTCCGGCTTTTCCCGTAGCATGTTCCCCTCCATTGATACGAAAAGTTCAGTCGCCGTGGCCGATGCCACGTGTGCTGCGTTTGCGGGCATGTTTCCTCACGGCAAAACCACTTTGCTCCCGCGCCTCTTTGCTGATGTCGACGCGATGTTCGGCGGACGTTACCTCGATTATCGCGCAATCGAAACGCCGTATCACGATCTCGAGCACACCCTTCAAGTTACCTGGTGCCTCGCACAAATGCTCGCCGGCCGTCACCACGCCGCGATCGAACCACGCCTCAACGAGCGCCAATTCGAACTCGCGATCGCCGCTGCCCTGTTGCACGACACCGGCTACTTGAAAATGCGCGCCGACCTCGAAGGCACGGGCGCAAAGTACACGTTCACTCACGTCCTGCGCAGCTGCGCCGTCGCCTCGTCTTACTTACCCACGACCGGCGTCTCCCTCGACGAACTCGACGGCGTGCTCGGTGCCATCCGCTGCACCAACGCCACCAGTCCCATTCACCGCCTGCATTTTAAGCACGCCATCGAGGGCATCGTCGGTTGTGCCGTCGCCACGGCCGACTATCTCGGCCAAATGTCCGTGCCAGATTACCTCGAAGAACTCCCCCGACTCTTCGCCGAATTCAACGAATCCGACAACTTTGCCGCCGTTCCGCCGGATCAACGTCACTTTCGCTCCGCCGACGAACTCATCGCCAAAACGCCGCATTTCTGGCGCACCAGCGTGCTGCCCAAACTCGATAGCGAACTCCTCGGACTCTACCGCTTTCTCGCCACGCCCTACCCCGACGGACCGAACCACTACATGGAGGCAGTTAACCGCAACATCGCCCTTGTCTCTGCCGCGGCGACGGCCAATAAAAGCCCAAAATAAAAACTCATGTTGGCTACGATATTTTCGGCGGGATTGCAGGGGATCGAGGCGGAGCTTGTCTATGTGGAAGTGAACGCGGGCGAAAGTGGCGACCCACGCGTCGTCCTCGTCGGCCTGCCTGACGCCGCCGTCAAAGAATCCAACGACCGCGTCATCTCCGCGCTCGGCAACACCGGTTTTCGCAAACCCCATACCCGAACCACCATCAATCTAGCACCCGGCGACATGCGCAAGGAAGGCCCGATGTACGACCTGCCGATCGCCCTCGGCATCCTCGTCGCCACCGGCCAGCTAAAACCAGACGGTATCGACCAATACCTGATCGCCGGCGAACTCAGTCTCTCCGGTGCCACCCGCCCGGTTCGCGGCGCACTCGCCCTCGCCCGCCTCGCCAAAAGCCTGGGCAAAAAAGGAATTTTGATTCCCGTCGCCTCCGCGCCCGAGGCCGCCCTCGTCGAAGGACTGCAAGTCTACGCCGTGCCCTCGCTCGACCACGCCTTCCGCTTTCTCAAAGGCGAACTCACCATCGCGCCCGCTCCCGCACGTCTCCACCCCGCACCCCTCGCGCCCGGCGAGGACGGCATGGGCGATTTCTCCGAGATCAAAGGTCAACACGCTCTCCGTCGCGCCGTCGAAGTCGCCGTCGCCGGAAATCATAATTTAATCATGATCGGGCCGCCCGGCTCCGGCAAATCCATGGTCGCGAAACGCATACCGACCATCATGCCAGCACCAATTCTTGAGGAATCGCTCGAAGTCCTCAGTATCCACTCCGCTGCCGGCCAAACCCTCGGCGGCCCTGCCGTCTTCGGACGTCGCCCGGTTAGAAATCCGCACCACACCATCTCCGACGTCGGCCTGCTCGGCGGCGGCACGATCCCCGGCCCCGGCGAAATCTCCCTCGCGCACAACGGCGTGCTCTTCCTCGACGAATTGCCTGAGTTCAAACGCTCCGCGCTCGAAGTTCTGCGCCAGCCGCTCGAAGACGGCGTCGTCTCCATCTCCCGCAGCGCAGGCAAGATCACGCTTCCTTGTTCCTTTATGTTGGTTTCGGCGATGAACCCTTGTCCCTGTGGCTATTTGGGCGACGCGAAACACGAATGCCGCTGCTCGCCCACGCAAGTCCAACGCTACCGCTCGCGCATCAGCGGACCGCTCCTCGACCGCATTGATATCCACATCGAAGCACCCGCGCTCTCGATCGCCGACCTGCGCAACGAAAAACCCGGCGAAACCTCCGAAACGATCCGCACGCGCGTACAAACCGCCCGCAACCGCCAACACGCACGCTTTACTGGGAGCAAGATCACCTCCAACGCCCGCATGACCCATGCGCAGATCCGCAAACACTGCGTGATCGACAGCACGCTCGGCGATCTCCTCCAGCACGCGATGGAACAACTCTCCCTCTCCGCCCGCGCCTACGACCGCATCCTAAAAGTTGCCCGCACCATCGCCGACCTCGCCGCCTCCGACGCCATCGAGTCGAACCATCTCCTAGAAGCCATCCAGTACCGCAGCCTCGACCGGAATGTGTTTTACTAAGCAGCGCATTAGCGCACCTTTGATATTGTCTCATGGGTCACTCTTCAATGCTGATGCCCGATCATCCTAACACCGCTAATCAAAAGCCAATTGGAGCATTCAGTACGGTCCTCGTAGCAGCCGCGTTCGGTGTACTCTTCGCACTTCCGCCTCTATGGGCACCCTACAAAGCAGGCCCCAGCAAGACTGCTGAGCGAAGAATAACCATTGGATTCCCCGAGTCCCCCGCAGATCCAGCAAAACTCAAAGCAGATCTACTCATTGCGTTAAAATCCGCTGACCGGCTGCTCGTTCTACCCCCGGTTTTTGCAGGCGACAATATTGACCCCGAAACACCACTTTTTGAAATCAAGGGTCACGACAAAATTCTCAGTCTAGTCGCATTGATGGAGTTCAAAGACAGGCTCCAGGCCAACTGCCTATGCGACGGCACGCACCGGTTTCAATTCTTTCACGGGAAGAATTACAAATTCTCCTTCAGCTATCACCATTATGTCGCACTACGTGGCGAGTTGGGTGCGCCATGGTTTTCAGATGCCATCCTTACCGAAAAAAGCCGCGATGCAGTCATTGCTTGGTTTGCACGCGCAGGATTCAGCGACATCAAAAAGCTCTGGGATGAGAATGCCGCAGATAACGCTCGGGATAAAAAGTACGTTGATGAAATCGCTGCTTTATTTCCACCTGAGGCTCGAAGCTGGTTTCCAAGCCGAGGAAAAAAACAAGCCGGGGAACTTCCTGACCGCAGTAAAAACTTGGCCGCTCTTTTCCCCAACAAAGCTGAGCTCGCACTGACTTGCTGGCGAGCATTTGGTCGCATGACCACGTGGGAGCACCATGAAGGATTGCATTTGTATGAGGAGCCATGCCCGTTCTTACGCAGCTCCATGGATGAGGTCTCTGCAGATGACATCAAAGCCGCACTTTTAAAACTGTCTGCCGTAGACAAAGAGGCATGGCTCGGAGCCCTTGGCTATTTTTGCAGTATCCGCGCTGAAAAACAAAAGGCTGAATTTGGTACTGAGTGGCCGGTTCGTCTCGGTCGCTATTATTTTGAAAATGGACCTCTACGGGAGCGGAGCGAGGTGGTTCGTGAAATGAATAAGCTCAATACCGCTGAGGCTGATGCTTTCTTGCTCACGGTTGGCCAACTAGGTTTAGCGACCGGGGACAAGAATCACAAAACTGATGCCTCAGAAGATGCGACTGCATGGGCACTATTCTGCCTCGCTCAAAAAAACCACCCCCAAGCTAAAACAGCCATTTTTCAACAGTTGGGCAATGCACCGACAGGATTCAATAAACACCTCATGGAGATCGCGCTGACTCACTACCAAAACCAGCCTCTATCGGTTGAGCATCTAGCGATCAGTAGTTCATTGAGCCGCATCGGAACTGTGGCATGGGATTTGGCGAAGAAACAAATGACGCCTGACGCCTACAGGCGCCTGCTCGAAGAAGCGGCGAATTCAGCCAATGAAGATGTACGCAATGAGGCTGAGCGACGGGGAGCGCTAAAAAAAGTACTGACTACGGCCTCAATGAAAAAGCCTGACCTTATCGGTTTTTCTCTCATCGAATTCTGCACCGAACAGTTAAAAACCGAGAAAGATGAAGCTAAACGCGCAGTGATCCTCTCCTGGCGGGGGAAGTGCTATCTTGAAACGGGTGAATACGAACTCGCCTATAAAGACCTCAGGAAAAGTTACTCCCGCGAAAGGCTACTAGCCGAGTTTGCACTTGGACGCTTGGGCGAGGCTTTTAGCAATGTGTGGCAGGCAAATAGTGGCAAAAGCCAACCGGAGCAGGCTGAGAACGAAAAACTCTACACCTACCTATCCTACCTCACGGACAACCTTCCCGATAAAGATGACACCGACAAAGGCCTAAGCAGCGATTTCGAAATAGATATTCTGATGCGTTTGGCGCAAAAGCGGATAAACTTCGCCGATCCGGTCGATTTGAAGATTCCTCTCAAAACACAAAGCGGCACGAGTAAGTTCATCTCACCGCCAACCGAGTACACCACCGTTTTCCAAACCGCACTGGTACATTATCTGCATGGCGAATTTCCCGAATCAGAATTGCTCTCAACGATGAGATCCCAAGGAGAAATTTTGCTCGGAAACTGGGTGATCGCTGAACTGGCTAAGATCCAAGGCAATACCATCAAAGTCAGAAAACACCTCGAAGCTTGCTTAGCAACCAAGGCCTACACCGACCCGATTTACATCATGGCCCACTTGCGCCAACAGGCACTTGCGGAAGGCGAATGACTCAAAGTTTTTCTGGAACTGGAATAACAAAATTCCGGAATTGCACGCAGTTACTCTAACGTCAGAGTCCTTGGAAATTTGTTCTGTCTGCTGAAGAAGCGCAGTTTCGGCCTGAGCAGAATCTCAGCACGAACGAAAGTACTCCGCGAGTCGTTTTCACCCTAGCCAGCCCTTAACTCAGATGCCCATCGCCGACCGCCAACCCCGGGTGACCATCAAAGACGTGGCCCGTTCGGCTGGTGTCCATTTCACTACAGTCTCCCTCGCGCTCCGGCATCACCCGAGCATTCCCGTCAGCACGCGCGAACGCATCGAGGCTATCGCCAAAACCATTGGCTACGCCCCTAATCCGGTCTTTGCTGCTCTCACCCATTTTCGCGTCCATGGCCGCGTCCGCGCAACACCTCCGCGGGTTGCATACCTCGTCAACCATCCGATCGAACAATTCCAACACGAACAGGAGTTTTGGAATGGAGCCAAGGAGCAGGCCGAGATGCTCGGCTACGAATTGGAACTCATCTCGGTCAGCCAGGGCCATCACGACTCGAAAAGTCTCGCCCGCTATCTGCGCGCACAAAATATCACAGGCATCATTATCGCGGCGTTCGAGCCCGGGCTGGCCGAACTCAAACTCGAATGGAGCGACTACGCCATCGTGAAAATCGATTCGCTCCACATGGAGCCGGAAACCACCAGCGTATCCAACGATCAACGACATGACGTGCGCATCGCGTTTCGCGAGATGCAAGCGCGCGGTTACCAGCGGATCGGTCTCGCCGTATGCCGGGCCAGCGAGGAGAGCATCCAGTTTCGTTACACGGCCGGGTACTTGATCGAACGCGCCGCGATTCCACTCAAGGATCACATACCCGAACTACTCTTTCCGCGCCAAGCGAGTCCAGCAAAGATCAGCGAGCTGATGGGCCACTGGGTTAGGAAGCACAAAATCGACGCCGTTCTCAGCAACTGGGCATCTCTGGCCCAGCTCCTGAGCGACGCCGGATTGCACGTTCCCGAGGATGTCGCCTGCGCCTGCCTTTGCCTGCCCGTGGGAAACACCGACCTCGCGGGCGTTCAGCCAAATCTTCACATGGTCGGAGTCAAAGCGGTCTCATTGCTAACCAGCCAGCTCAAACAAGGTTCACGCGGCGTCTCAGAGTTCGCTTCCAACACCTATGTCCGCAGCCACTGGCAGGACGGCCCATCTGCACCAAAGCAAAATTACGCCACCGCCCCATGACACGACTGCCGACCAGCGGGCAAAAGAAATACCCCACCATGAACGATGTGGCCGCAGTGGTCGGTGTACATCCGACCACGGTTTCGCTGGCGCTGCGCTCCCACCCGAGCATCCCGCTCGCTACACGCACCCGCATCCTGAACGCTGTAAGGGAAATTGGATACATTCGCGACCCGCTGCTCGACGCTTTTAATTATCATCGCTGCAGCAAACACACTTCGAAGCAATCGCCCTCGATCGCGTTTGTCGCCGACTCAAACTCTGCACCTTACTTCAACGGCTCAGCCTACCACCCGTTTGTGTATGAGGGCGTCCGCGCCGTCGCAGACCCGCAGCACCTCTCTCTCGAAATTTTCAGCCTGGGCAACAACGGCCTCACACCGAACCGCCTCAACACCATCCTCACGTCGCGCGGTATCACCGGCATCCTCCTCTCGACCTTCACCCTCGCAACCAAGGACATTGAGCTCGACTGGGGAAATTTCAGCACGGTTAAAATCGAATCGCATCACCTGCTGCCCCAGATCGACGTTGTCTCCAACGATCAGTGTCAGGCCGCGCGACTGTGTATGCGCAAACTCCGCGAAGCAGGCTACCGCCGCATCGGCCTCGCGACCGCCCTCGACGACGAAACCCGCCTGCAAGACAACTTCAGCAGTGGCGTACTCGTCGAACAAGCCGAGTTGCCAGCAGCCGAATGCGTCCCCCCGCTCCTTTTTAAACGCGCCGAGATTACCGAAATCGCCACGCGTATCGCGACGTGGGTGAAAGAAAACGACGTCGACGTCATCATGACCAACTGGAACGAATTTTTCCGCGAAGCCACTTGGTTGACGGCCGAGGGTATTCGTTTCCCAACCAATCCCCCGCTCCATATTCCACGCGACGTCGCCTTCGCCTCGCTCGACGCACCGGCCGACCGGCCACAAATCGCAGGCATCGTGCAGAACCACCGCCTCGTCGGCATGCGCGCAATGGAACACCTCGAAGTCCTGGTCAAAACCTACCAACGCGGCGCACCTAAAAACCCCTCGGGAACCTACGTCCCGGGCTATTGGCGCGATGGCGCCACTGCACCGAAAAAAGTCGCCCGCCGCACGCGCGTGCAAGGCGCAACACTCTAACGTCAGCGTCCAGTGGCCATTGCCCGTATTCAGCGGGACAGCGAAGGTCGAACCCGAACCCTCCTGTTCACCCGCAAAACGCCAGTCCGGCATCAACTTTTGCAGTGAAAGACTGAATACGCCCCCCAACTTTCATGAGTCCTCTCGCTTTCCCGAAAAAATTCGCTTGGGGCGTCGCCATGGCCGCAGCCCAAATCGAAGGCGCTTCGTTCACCGACGGTAAGAGTGCGTCGATCTGGGACACCTTTGCACGCACTGCGGGAAAAGTTCGCAACGGCGACAACCTCGACATCGCCTGCGACCACTACCACCGCTACCGCGAAGACTTCGAGCTCATGGCCAAGCTCGGCATCAAAAACTACCGCCTCTCCCTCGCGTGGCCGCGCATTTTACCCCAAGGCCGTGGTTCGATAAATCAGGCGGGCCTCGACTATTACAAGAGTGTACTGGATAGCCTGCAGGACGAGGGCATCACGCCTTGGGTGACGATGTTCCACTGGGATCTACCCCAGGCACTCGAAGATCAAGGCGGCTGGCGCGTCCGCAAAACCGTGGACGCCTTCGCCGAATACGCCGATTTGATCGTTAAAACCCTGGGTGATCGGGTGAAAAACTGGATCACGCTCAACGAGATTTTCTGCCTCGCTACGTTGGGCCATGAGGTTGGCTCCAAAGCGCCCGGCTCCCACGAAAGCCCCGCCGTCGTCAACCAGATCTATCACCACGCCATTCTCTGTCACGGCCATGGCGTGCGTGCCGTGCGCGAGCACGGACAACGCGGTTCGCGCGTCGGCATCGCCGAAGTATCCGTAGTTCCGATACCGGTTACAGAAACACCGCGCGACATCGCCGCCGCCCGGAAAGCCTTCATCGCATCGCAGTTTCGCGTCCTCGATCCGATCTACCGCGGACGCTACGCCACTGAGTACCTCCGCCTGGCTGGCCGAGCCGCCCCGAAAGTCCAACGAAACGATTTCAATCTCATCAGCCTCCCGACCGATTTCCTCGGGCTCAACATCTACACCGGCAGCTTCGTGCGCGCCTGCAAACACGGCCGGGCCGAGACACTCCCTCTCCCCAAAGATTATCCAAGTTCGGATTGCACGTGGCTCAAGTTTATGCCCCAGGCTTTACATTGGGGCCCACGCCACGCCGCCGAGATCTACAAGGTAAAGGCCATCTACATCACCGAAAACGGCGTCGGCTACAACGACCAGCCTCCTGTCGATGGCGAGCTGTTCGATCTGCATCGTCGAGATTATCTACGCAACTACCTATGCGAACTTCAGCGAGCCATCGCTCTTGGCGTTCCGGTTAAGGGTTATTTTCTCTGGTCGTTTCTCGACAACTTTGAGTGGGAAGATGGCTACGAGCGCCGGTTCGGCATCATCCACACCGATTTCGCGACCCAGCAACGCACCCCAAAACTCAGCGCACGATGGTACTCCCGCGTGATGGCTGAAAACCGCATCGTTTAGCCGCCCTCTTCAATTAAAAGCCAGCCTCTCCCCTTCATGAGCGAACCAAAGAAATTCTTAAAACATCCGCTGTTCTGGGTGCCCACGCTGTATCTCGCGATGGGCATTCCCTTCAACGTGATCAATAGCACGGCATCCTCGATGTACAAATCGCTCGGAGTAAGCGATGGCCAAAACACCGTCGCCCTGGGCAGCGTGATCATCGCCTGGTCACTCAAGCCACTCTGGGCTGCCTTCCTCGACATGTACCGCACGAAGAAATTTTTCGTGGTCTTGATGGAGCTGCTCATGCCACTGCTCTTCATCGGCGTAGCGATGTCTCTTCCCCTGCCCGGCTATTTCCAAATCAGCATTGCAATGCTCTGGGTGGCCTCCTTCGCTTCCTCAACGCAGGACATCTGTGGTGACGGCATATATCTAACTGCCATCGACAAGAAAACGCAGGCCAACCTCGCCGGCGTGCAAGGCATGTTCTGGAACCTGGGCAAAGTGCTCGCGACTGGCGTGCTTATCAGCGGCATGGAAAGTCTTTCCACCCATCAAGGTTGGTCCACCCAGAAGATGTGGAGCGGCGTCTGGGTTGTGGTAGCCATTACCATGGTCCTCTTCGCGGTTTATCACTATTTCGTTCTACCCACCGGCAGCATAGCCCACCGCCCACAAAGCACCAAGCAGGTGATGGAAGACTTTCTTGGCTCCGCCACGACCTTCTTCCACAAGCGCGCTTTCTGGGGCATGATCGCCTTTGTTTTTCTCTATCGACTGGGTGAGGGCCTGATCATGGTTGAAGGAAAACTCTTCCTCCAATCGAGTACCGAAAGCGGCGGTCTGGGCCTAACCGCAGGCCAGGTCGCCAACATCGATGCAGTTTACGGTACGGTCGCCGCCATCGCCGGCGGCATCCTCGGCGGCATGTTTCTCGGCAAACTAGGTCTGAAAAAAGCTCTGCCCATTCTCGGGCTCTGCCTCAACATCCCACACTTTACGTTCGTCTATCTGAGCCACTACGGTGCCGCCGGGCACGGGCTCGACTACAGCATCGTCGTCACGATGGTGAGTATCGAAAAGTTCGGCTACGGCTTCGGCTTCATCGGCAACATGGTTTACATGATGCAGCAATTCGCTCCGGGCCGCTGCACGATGACCCACTACGCCTTCGCCACTGCGCTCATGAATTTCGTCCTCGCGCCCACCACCATGATCTCCGGCCCTTTGGCCGAATGGCTGGGCTTCTCCACCTTCTTCGTCGTGGTCATGTTCGCCTCGGTCCCCAGCGTCTGGGCCGCCTACAAAGCCCCGTTCCCGCTCGACGGCGACACCGAAAAGACAAAAACCGAACCGAGTGGTATCGTCATTACACCCGACGATCCGTCACGCCTAACCGATGCCGAGCAAACGGTACAACGCAGCGCCGGTCGCGCGTCGACCTACGCCATGCTCAACATCCTCATGCTTCTCCTCGCAGACGCGAAAATCCTGGGCTCGCTTCAAGGCAAACCAGAAGGCGCGGGTCAGATACAATTTGGATTTCTGCTAGCCAGCGCCGCTCTGAAAATCTACCTGACTATGCTCACCCTCAAGCATGCCAAGATCGCAGCAGCCCAGGCTCAACCCATCGGTGAAACCTCATATCTCGGCAATGCCCGCGGCGCCAAAGTGGCAACGATCATCTGTGCGCTTGTCACTGTCGCCGTCCTTACCTTCGGTTACCGACAAGCTTTCTGATTCAACGCACCCTTAGAGGTATAAAATGGGAACTGGTCGGTTTCTGCCTGACAGCAACCGACCAGCTCCAACCAATGCCAAACGCCAAAGCTTTTTTATACTGCAAGCGATGATTGCTGGTTTGAGCCTCTCAGAATTTTACGGAAGAAAACGAAGAGATTGATAAAGCACCTAGAAGCCTTCGTTTCCTTTGTTATCTTCTGTTCAAAATGGGTAAAAGTTCCGGGCTGTTGGTCCCTCTAAAAGGTTAATGCCGTAGCTGTGTCACCCGGCAATCGGACTTAATTCCTGCGTCCACCCATCGCTCGGCCTAGCGTCAGAAATATAAGCGCGGCCAAAGCCAAGCTGCTAAAAGCGCCACCGCCTCCGCCGCTAGATGTGGTACCACTCGAACTACTCGACGAAGAGCTCGAACTGCTGGACGAAGAACTGGATGAACTAGAGCTACTTGACGAAGACGAACTAGAGCTGCTCGATGAAGAGCTAGAGGAGGAACTGCTGCTCGATGAACTTGAAGAAGAGCTGGAGGAACTCGAGCCCGATGAGCTCCCGCTACTGGCTGAATACTCAAACGCACCAATATCAACCGCCAATCCCTGCACGCGTTGGTCTCCGTTTAAGTCTACGGCTGCACTGTTCGCAGCAGAAGCTCCCGCGTCGATCGCCGGCGAACCTGTCTGCAAACGAAAATCGTGCTGTGCGACATCGACGAACTTCGGATCTACAAACGGTGTCAGCCCTTCATTGCCGCCCGCAGTCTTATACCATAGATTATTTGTGTATGTGTTATTGGTTCCTGAACGATTGGCATACATCGTCGCGCTGGCCGGACCGTAAACAATATTGTTCGCAACGACATTATTGGAGGCATTGCATTGCGTCGCGAGATTGGCTCCGCTGGCACCATTGTTAACCAGCGTATTATTGACGAATATACTATCAATCGTTCCGCCCATATCGACATCATAGCCGCCAAACGCCAAACCATAACCGAGGCAGTCACGCACGACGTTATTACGGACCACCACCTGACTCGCCACCTTGCCTGCATGCTCGCTCGCCACCTCAATACCAATGTCACACGTGGTCACGACATTACGTTCGATCAAAATTGATCGCCCGCCATCGACATAGATTCCGTCCGCACCCCAACCGCCGTATGCCGGGTTCTGCAGACCGGAGATATTCTCCACACGATTCCCCCTAACCGTACCGTTGCGAGCGGCGTTCACGGAATCAGGCAGGTTCAACTCATACCCGATGCAAACAATCCCGATGTTGTCATTGTCGTGCACACGGTTGTTCTCGATCAAAAACCCGTCGATATTACCGTTCAACGTCAGCGCCTCACTTGTCCCAAGCTTACAGTTATAGATCTCGTTTCCAGTAATCGTAACCGAATTAAAAGAGGCTGCCGCATCAGTACCGTACAAGGCGATGCCATGCGCATCACCATTTGGTGCGCCAGCCTGTTCCTTGACCGTGATCGCGTAGACCTTGTTGTCGGCGACCAAAATGCCCGAACCGTGCCCTTCCAGTAAAATCCCTGCAGGTACATAAGTGGCCGTATTCGTTGTGAGCGAGATGTCGTGGATCGTGTTGCCTACGATTTCGACCCCATCAAGTACTCCCGATCCGTGGATACCCTGAGGATCCTGCCCACCCGAGGCCACATGGGAATTTGTCAGGTGCAACCCCTCGATGCGAATATAGCTTCGGCTTTCCAGATTGATCAGCCACCCGTTCTTACCAGAACCATCGACAATCACCCGTGAAGCGTCAAGCGGACGGATAACGATCGGTTTGCCAGGACCTCCTGATTTACCGATAGCTATTGTCTCGTTGTAGGTGCCACCCGTCACGTGAATCGTGTCACCCGCCTGAAGTACAGCCGCATTGCAAGCGTAGTTGATCGTCTTCCATGGAGCCTCTTTCGTGCCGCCAGACCCCGCATCTACACCGCTCGCACCAGAGACATACCTGTCTGCCGCCTGCACGCCAGGGCACAAAGCCACCGCAATAAGCCACCAGCCGACTTGCCTAAAACAAGAGCTGATGCACCGGCTGCGTTCCGTGATAGCGTTCTCGCTTTTCAGCAGCATGTAACTCGCGTTTCTCCGCTTCCCGATACAGATAGTCATGAGGACGCCAACGAACTTGCATAAAGGTGACGAAGCAATAACCAATCCGTAACAACAAAGTAAATCGACAAGCCTGTAAGCGAACGACTACCGCATACCCGAAAAGCCGAGCGAACAAGCTTACCTACCTCGTAACGCGCAAACCCGCACGTTACGGCAAACCCGGATACTTAGGTTCGAGCGCACGCAGCCGGGCAAAGATTTTAGCAGCAGCCTCGCTTTGACCGAGTTTCTTTTGCGCTGACGCCAATGCAAAAAGGCTGTCTGCGTCGTCAGGGATAATCCCGGTCGCACGCAAAAGCAGCGGCAATGCGCGTTCCGGTAAGCCCAGCGCGACCAAGGCCATGCCTGCATTGCGCTTGAGCATCCAGTCATCGGGGCTTTGCGCGAGTGCCTGCTCATAGAGCGCCAACAGCCCTTCCCGCGTTTCCGGCTGGGCGAGTAAACGCATCGCCACCTCCAAACGCTGGGCGTAAATTTTCTGCCGGGAATCGTTGTCCGATTGCGCGGTAAACGGTGCTTTGGCAAAACGCGCCTGCAGTTCCTTAATGATCATCGCTTGCTCATAAGTGCTGTAGGCGAGTCGGCGGCGCGCCTCAGCCAATGGCATGATCTCTGTTTCAGGCTTAGCCGTCTTAATTTTACCGGTTTTAATTAGATCAGCCGAAACCTGAGTGAAAAGTTCGCGCGCCATCAGATACGTCCCCTGGAAATTCAGATGCACATGCTCATAGAGAAACTCATCGCCGACGACACCACTCGGACTGTGCTTTTCTGCCGCAGCAGCGAGATCCACGACGCTAACGCCGGGCTCCGTCACAAGCCCTCGAATCGTCTGGTTCAACCGTGAGTCCGTACGAAAGCGCAATACATCCAGATCGAGCGCTTGTTGAAAGCATTCCCTGGCTTCATTGGTTCGGTTTTGGCGCAGACACAGGCGCCCTAACCAAAAATAGAGCTCTGCAAAATGATCGTCGCTGGCGAGTGCGGCGCGGAATTTAGCCTCGCCAGTGACATCATCGCCGACGTCAACCGCACGTCGGCCCTCATCGAATAAAGCCTGCCACTTCGCCTGGTCTTCCGCCGTGAAGCCGACGCGATGGCGCGATTGAAACGGCGCGAAGTCCTTCTGGTTCGTCAACACTGTGCAGAGAAAAACCCGCGCACCCGCGTTGCGGCCATAACCAGCAACAGTCAGCAAGTTGTCTCGGAACAAAGCCTGCGTCGTCGCCAACCGGGGATCATCGCGGTCTATTTCGTTCTTTAAAAACATCTGCATGCCGCCCCAATCGCCTAGTTCCGCTTTCTCCGGCTTCATCCGCCGAACCAATGTCGCCAGCAGTTGTCCCGTACGCGTGGACTTGACTATTTTCCCGGCGGAGATGGCCGCACTGGAACCAAGAAAAGGACTAAAAACCGTACCCGGCCCGTAGGGCCCAATCACTTCGTTGTTCCCCTCATAGACGATGAAGAGGTCCGGCTGAAGCGCCGCACAATCACTAGCCAGCGAACGGACAACGTGGGAATTGATCGCCGTGATGCCGGCATTGACGACTTCGAAGTGGATTTCTGGATACGCGATCCGCAGGATTAGTTCAAGTTGACGCGCCAGAGAGAACGCCGGCTCCGGATCGCCCATCGCGGCCGAGCTACCCAAAACAAAAATGCGGTATGCGTTAGCGGCTTTTAGATCTGGCAACCGGATCGATTGCGGACGGCGGATGAGCTGTGGCGGAAAGTAGGGTGCCGTAACTTCACGATTTTCTCGCCACCAAAGCCGCCCTTGCGCATCACGTTCTTCACGGAAGAAAGCCGTGCTATGTCCAAAACCGGAAAGCCTCAGTCCTCCCTCCAGAAACCCGAAACCAACAACACCGACAACAACCGCGACGGTCAATCCCAGCGCTAGTTTTTTCCAAAGAGAAAGCGAAGCCAGCATGTGAGTTTAAAAGAGAGAGTAGATGAACGGCGAGATCGTGGATACGCCGACGATAAGCACCGAAACCAGGAGCAAGAGCAGCACGAGAGGAATGATCCACCAGGCTTTATGCGTACGGGCAAAGTCCAAAAGCTCGCTTAGGAGTCGGAAAAGGTTTTGGAGGCGTCTCATTTTAATCGGGGGCAAAGGTGCGCGGTTTTCGGCTTTGAAAAAAGCCGGCGGGAATCGTGCTTTTGTCGATAACGAAATTGCCGAGCACCAGAATGTCGATGCCTGTGTCGAGAAAACACGCCAGAGCCTCGCGCGGGTGGCAGACCGGCGGCTCGCCACGGACATTGAAGGAGGTATTGATCAGAACCGGGCAGCCCGTCTCGCGTTCAAACGCTTTCAAGAGCGCGTGCAGCCGTGGGTTCTCGCGATGATCAACCGTTTGTACGCGTGCCGAATAATCGAGATGCGTCACGGCCGGAATATCAGAACGGAGCTCATGCACGCGCGCCGACAACTCACGCGCGGTCGCACCCGATTTTTTGCGATGACTCACCTGCACCGGTGCGGTGAACAGCATGTAAGGCGACGCCGAGTGCAGATCGAAAAAGTCGCTCGCGCGCTCGGCCAACACCACCGGCGCAAAAGGGCGAAACGACTCGCGAAACTTAATCTTCAAGTTGAGCTGGCTCTGCATCGCCGACGACCGCGCATCGGCCAGAATCGAGCGAGCTCCCAGCGCACGCGGTCCAAACTCCGCGCGTCCTTGGAAATAGCCTATCACTTTACCATCGGTAATCTGATGTGCAACAAATGCGTTCAGCTCGTCGTCAGTCATTCGGCGCGCCGTGAGGTTTTCATGCTTAACCGCCGCCAGAATTTCCTCATCGCCATACTCCGGCCCCAGAACCGCACCGCGCATGGCATCCTCAGTCGGAGCAGGCCGGGCGGCGCCATAGTGGAGATGATGCAGTGCCAGAGCGGCGCCGAGTGCACCACCCGCATCGCCCGCAGCCGGTTGCACCCAGATCCGGCGAAACGGCCCTTCGCGCAGAAGTCGACCGTTAGCCACGCAGTTCAGTGCGACACCACCAGCAAGGCACAAATCTTCTTCGCCCGTTGCAGCGTGAAGCGTCCGCGCGAGTCGCAACACGATCTCCTCCGTGACTTCCTGAATCGAACGGGCGAGATCACAATACACCTGCGTGAGTGCAGCCTCCGGCAAACGTCGAGGAACCCCGAACAGGGCGGAAAAGCGGTTGTTTGTCATCGTCTGCCCCTGGAGATAGCCAAAGTATTCCAGGTTCAATCGAAACGAACCATCGTCGCGTAAGTCGATTAACTTCTGGCGAATGGTTTCGGCGAAACGGGGTTCACCATAAGGCGCGAGGCCCATGAGTTTATATTCGCCCGAATTTACGCGAAAGCCGCAGTGAAACGTGAAAGCGGAATAGAGCAGTCCAAGCGAATGAGGAAAACGCAGCTCATGCAGAAGTTCGAACCGGTTCCCCTGCCCGCGCCCCAACGCCGTAGTCGTCCACTCCCCGACGCCATCGAGTGTGAGGATGGCCGCGCGCTCAAACGGCGACGCAAAAAACGCACTCGCAGCGTGAGCCTGGTGATGCCCTGAGAAATAGACCGGAACGCGCCCACAACCGAGTTTCTCCATCTCTTCCTCGATCACCGAGGGCAACCAAAGCTTTTGATGGAGCCAGTCAGGCATCGCGGCGGCAAACGCCTTAAAACCCAGCGGAGCGATCGCAAGCGCGGTGCTCAGGATGCGTTCAAATTTAAGCAGCGGCTTCTCGTAGTAGACCACCGCGTCGAGCGGACCGCCCGCCTGTTTCAAGCACCAGGCAGCCGCATTTTTCGGGAAGCTCGCATCATGCTTTTTTCGACTGAAGCGCTCCTCCTGCGCAGCCGCCACGATCTTCCCCTCCTCCAGCAAAACGGCTGCGGAGTCATGATAATAAGCGCTTAGACCGAGAATACGCATCATCGATCAAAACTGACGATCAAATCGCCCCGAAGTCGGCGGCGGCATGGACCGCAAAAAAGTCGTCGCGTCATCCGCATCGGCCCGTAGGAGCCTGCTTGCAGGCGATTTGCCCGCATCGCTAGCAGATTGCCGCTTGGAACTCAACGGATCGCGACCGACCAGCGTGCCGATCAACCGCAATGGGGTAAACACCAAGAAATAGACGAGCCCCAGCATCGCCCAACTGAAACCGCTAACCAGCCCACGGGTAAGAAAATCGAATCCCCGTTGCACGGGCCTATACCGGGATGGCGCCGCCCAGGCTAACAACGCAAGTGACGCAAATAAACCCGCCAAAGCAGCCGACAAAACTCCACCGAACCGCCACCAAAGAACCAAACTGGCGACACAGGCAACCGAGGCCTGCAGACGCATTCGGCTCGTGGAAATCATAGTCATACGGGGAGTGTTTCTATAAAACAAAAAAGAGGGCGAGATATTATCTCGCCCTCTTGAGTAGAAACTAAGTCTTAAGCTCGATTAGAAATCCAAGCCGTAGGAGATCGAGAACTGAACGTAGGTCGGGATCTCGTAGCGCTCGGTAGCAATCGTCGCATTATTGCCGGTGCTAACCCAGCCAAAGTATTCGGCCTGCTTGGTCAGATTCTTGATATTGAGCTGAACGCGTTGGTTCACACCGAAAGCCTTGAACTTGTAACCCGAGAAAACCTCGAGGTTAAAGGTGGCCGGAGTGAAACGCTCAACTGTCGCACCTGTGCTGCTGGTCACATAACCAGCAGAGGACTCGCCAGCACGCTGGAAGCCAGCGCCGACGAACAGACCCTTGGCAACGCCATCATCAAAGGTGTACTTCACGAGGCCAGCGACCTGGTCCTTGATATGGCCACCGTTGGTCTGGCCCTTGGTGGTGCCAGCGACGGATTCTTCGATGTTGTGAGCATAGCTGAGAACGATCTGGAGGGTCTTGAGGGGCTGAAATACTACGTCAGCCTCGTAGCCCTTTGATTCCAACTCAGCAGGAACGATGTTACCCAAGTTACCAGTCACACCGTCGGCAGAGGACCTGACGAGGCTGCGATCATGGGACCAGTTGAGGCTGTCGATCGTGACCCAACCGTCGAGGGCACGGTACTGGTCCCAACGAGCCTTGTTGGCGTTTTCAGCATTGATGTCGCGAACGCCGCCACCGGTCTTCTTGATATTGTAAGCGCTAACGGTGCCGGAGATCTTGCCGTTAAGGATTTCAACCTTCACGCCGACTTCGTTGCTCTTACCCACTTCAGAAGGCATCTGAACCGTGAGTTCATCGTTCTTATCCGTGGTCGGGAAGAGCGAGGTGGAATGCACGGCGAAAACCGAAATTTCCTTCGTGATATCGAACATGAGGCCAACCATCGGCGAGTTCTTGGAAACGTCGACCTTAGCAGTGTAGTTATCGTTGCTAGAAACGTTAGGCCAGATGCGGTTTTCGATCTGAGTGTGATTGATCGCCAAGTTCAATTTCAGGCGATTGTCGATCGCGGCGGCCTGCCAAGCAGCGAAGTAGTAGCTGTTGCGGTTATGCTCACGATTACCAGCAGGAGACTGGAGCGTGTAACCAGCACCAGTCGCGTTATTAACCGGCTCGGGTGCGGGATTCACGTTAATGCCCGCTGCGACCGGAAGGTCCCAATTGGTGACATTATCGAGAATCTTGTGCGAGGTGAAGCGCTCATCCCAGAGAGCCCAACCTGCCGTGACCGTGTTCTTGATCGGGCCAGTCTCGAGCTTGTAAACGCCCGTGACACCGTAGGAGTGATCAAGATCTGTCCAGTCGCGCCAGTGGTAGTACTTGCGGATGACTTCCTGGCCAGAGGCATTGTTCATCCAGCCCGAAGCGACGCCAACATCCCAACCTGCACCGTTTTGGCTGTTGCCACCATCATCCCAACCCTGGGAGTCCGGCTGACGACGTTGATTATTCTGGGCGTAAGCAGTGATGTTGAGGTTTTCACCAATCGACTGATTGATCGAGAGGCGGTACATGCTGTTTTCGAGCGCACGGGTATTACCACCGTCAGCCCAATTCCAAGTCCAAGGAATTTCAGGACGGAGGACCTGGAGAGGAACCTGCGCGCCAATACCTGTGACCCGGCTAGCATATTTTGCATCAATGGTGCCTGCAACCGGATTGTTGTTTGTACCAAGGGAGTAGTAGCCCAAACCATTGGGGCGCTGTCTCCACTGGTTTTCAACCAACAGGTTGATCTGGGTAGTCTCAGTAGGATCAATCTGGAAGTTGATCTGATTGAAACGGGTTTTGCCCTTGGAGTGCTCGCGCTTGTCTTGAGTCAGCGCAGCAGCGGCGGCATAACGAACGCCCGCCTTGGCATTACCAACCTTGCCAACGAAGTTTGCGTCAATCGTACCACGCTTGGTGCCCTGATCCGATAGAGTAGCAACAAGGCTCACGAAGTTCTTGGACATATCGACACGCTTCGTGATGGTATTCATGATACCACCAGCGTAGGACAGACCGTAGAGAGCTGCGGCTGGGCCTTTCACGATTTCGACACGGGCGATACCAATGGAATCAACCGGATCGTATTCACGAACGCCATCGCGCATGCCCCAGTTCTGGACGAATCCACGGAACAAGAAGGCACCATAGGCCTGCTGAATGACGGCATCAGACTGCGCGTCAGCATTACCGTTGACCAACGCAGCGTTGTAACGCTCGAGCTGGGTCTGGTCGGAAATGATCAAGTCATTCGCCAAGTCCTTGGTGAACACCTGGATGTTGAGTGCGATGTCCTTGATCGGGGTGTTGGTGCGTGAACCGGCGATCGAGTTTGAGGCTCTGTATCCGGTGTCCTTTTCTGTCGAAACCTCGAAAGGAGACATCTTAACGATATCCTCTTCAGGTTGTTCTGTAGCTGCGGTCTGAGCCATAAGGCCCGTCGCGAGCATAGAAGTCAGCAGGAAGACGGCCTTCTTGCTGTTTCTTCTCATCATTACCATGGGTGTATTTTGCATACGGTTTTATTAGCAGGGTTAAGGAAATGCCCGGACGCACCAACGTACAGCGGGTGCTATAAAGGCATTAGAGAACCAAGCCTTGTACTGGGGTTGTGTTTGGAACTTGTATCAAGTTAATAATTACAAGCTGGAGAATGCTATTTCTCCAACAGGCACGGATTTGAGATCTCGCCTTCAAACGCGCAACGAACACAACACTCTGTCGTTAGAGTAGATTACCCGCATGAGCCAATTTTTCGTTAAATCTGTCAATCCTACGACCGATTCGGCAATCGCCAGCCAAAGAGCAGATCATGGTTAAAACGGCAGAAAAATAGCCCGTGAACCACTCTAACGTGAGAGCAAATATACAACATGCCACCCTACCGTCTACCGACGTTCGGGAGAAATCTAAGCCGGAACGATGAAGTAGAGGTGGAGCGCATTGACCCCAAATGCGCTGGTTTGGGAGCGACGTTACCAAGCGCGTTGAGGTCAACACGCTCCGCCTCAATCTCTGCTCATTCGGAGGTGAACTTTCGCCAGCTGCATCGGTCCGGCTTAGCGAGGCAGTACTGCGAAATGTATTTTCGGACAGTGATAACGACGTATTGACAGCCCGCAAAAACATTGAACGCTCTGCTGCCCTTCAGCCGCCCCCATCGTCTATCGGTTAGGACAGGAGATTCTCATTCTTCAAAGCGGGGTTCGATTCCCCGTGGGGGCACCAATTTCCCCGTCTTCCTCTAGGAGGAGACGGGGTTTTTCGTGTCTTATTGGTACTTGTTTGCGTACTTTTGTGTGCTGATTTTCCTCAAGAAGGCGGTTAGTTTTTCATACGACAACAATCAAGGCACCACGACAGTACTCGTCTAAAGCCACTTCCCTCTGCGGATCAAACCGCCCAAAAAGCAGAAGAATCTTCCGGGTAAGAACGATTCTCCCCGGTGCAAAGACAGCAAAAAGCCCTTTGCAACACTCAGGTTACAAAGGGCTTCTAAAACTGGCGCAGCCGTAGGGAGTCGAACCCCAAACCTTCTGATCCGTAGTCAGATGCTCTATCCAATTGAGCTACGGCTGCGTAAGAGAGGGCGAGAAAAAGCAGTGATTCCGCGCAGAGTGCAAGCGATTATTTTGAGAACGTTTTTCGCCGTGCGTTACACGCCGTACCCTTCGGTCACCGTTCGGCTCAAACCGACGAAGGTTTCCTCGGCCAGCGGCAGGCGTCGACCATGCAGATAAACCACGCCCCACTTGCGCTTCAGCTTGCGGCGGCCAAGGGGAAACGCGATCAACGCCCCGCTGCGCAACTCTTCGCGCGCGATCCATGGTGCGAGCACGCCGACCCCGAGACCGATTTTGACCAGTTCCTTGATCGCCTCCATCGACCCGAGTTCGATGTAGTTGCTCAACAGAATCTTTTCCTCGCGAAAATATTCGCTCACCAAACGAAACGTGTAGCTGGTTTTATTATACATGATCAGCGTCTCCTCAGAAATCGTACTGCGCGACACGCCGCCCGCCTGCGCCCAAGGATGCAGCGGAGCCACGAGGAAACGCAGCTCGTCCTCAAAGAGCGGCACGAAATCAAATTCCGCGTCACCCTCCGGCATCGGCATGATCGCGAGATCAATCTGTCCAGCTCGCAACAACTCCAACTGCCGACCGTGATCGCCTGGTTCGATTTTGATCACGCACTTGGGGAAGCTCTGTTTGAATTCACGCAGCACAGTCGGGAGCATGTACTGACACGCGGTCGTGCTCGCGCCCACGCGGAGACGGCCGTGACCCCAATTAGTCAACGTATCCAAACCAGAACGCGCGGTTTCCATTTCGCGCAGAATTTTTTCGGTGTGTCGCAAAAACTGTTCGCCCGCCTGAGTGAGCAGCGCGCGTTTGCCGATGCGATCAAGCAACCGGCAGCCCACCTCCGTTTCGAGCGCCTTCATGGCGTGACTAACCGCTGACTGTGTCAGGAACAGGTCTTTGGCGGCCAAAGTAAAACTGCCGCGGCGTGCGACGGCTTCAAAGGCGAGCAACTGGCGGCTGTCGAGGGTGGTTCTCATGGATGAGCGTGATTCATTATTCTGATGAAATGTTTGAACAGCAGTAATCGCGCCAGCTGGCATGACTGGCACGGCGACGGCTAAAGGGTTTCGCACAAAACCATGACGCCGTCTCTAGCAAAAATTCACGCCAGCCAGTCCTTACCCCCCTTGCGCGTCGGTTTTCTTGCGTTGACTGACGCCGCCCCTTTCGCGGTCGCCGAGGAGCGCGGCCTCTTCGCCAAGCATGGCGCACGCGTGCAGCTCAGCCGCGAAGTCGGCTGGGCCACCATCCGCGAGAAAATCGTTTACGGCGAACTCGACGCCGCGCAGGCGCCAGCGCCGATGCTATGGTCCACCACGCTCGGGATCGACTCCGTCGCCTGCCCTGTCACCACCGGCCTCGTCCTCAATCTCCATGGCAACGCCCTTACACTTTCCGAACAGCTCTGGACCGAGGGTGTGCGCGACACCCGGACCTTGCGCGACATCGCCCGACGCCGGAGTGGCGAGCGCAAGCTGACTTTCGGCGTTGTATTCAACTTTTCCTCACATCACCTCCTGTTGCGTGCCTGGCTGCGCGACGGCGGCATCGATCCCGATCGCGATGTGCGGATTGTAGTCGTACCGCCCGCTCAGATGTTCCGCAACCTCGCGGCAGGTACAATCGACGGTTACTGCGCAGGCGAACCCTGGAACACCCTCGCCGTACGCGAAAAAATCGGCTGGTGCCCCATCTGGAGTGCAGCCCAGCAGCCCGGACATATGGAAAAAGTTCTCATGGTCACCGAGCACTTTGCCGCAGCTCGTCCGGCCGAACACGCCGCCCTCATCGCCGCCCTCGTCGAAGCCTGCGCCTGGTGCGACGAACCTGCTAACCGCGAGCCACTGGCCCGACTCCTCGCCTGCGCTGGTTACATCAATCAGTCAGCCCATATCATCTCGCCAGCACTAACTGGCAACTTCGATTGCGGTCACGACCGGATCGAGCGCACACCCGATTTCCATGTTTTTCACGCCGACCAGGCCAACCTACCTTCAATCACCAAGGCCAACGCTCTCCAGAAAGAGCTAATCTCCGCTGGTTTCCTGCCCGCGGGTGCGGTGACCGATCTGCTGCCACACCGCCTCTTTCGCGAAGATATCTTTAACCACGCAATACGAACCAACGCACCGCATGAACTCGTCTCCTCTTAAAACCACCGAAGCTGCACCTACTCTCAACCGCCGCTCTTTCCTGACGAAAGGCGTGGCCGGGCTCGGCGCTGCCGCCCTTTGGTCCGCGCTCGGCAGCAAGTCGTGGGCTTCCACCGCCACAGCCGCCTCCGAAGCACCCGAGACCTCCGATATCAACTTCGGTATGATAGCGCTGACCGATTGTTCACCCATCGTCATCGCCCACGAAAAAGGTTTTTTCAAAAAATACGGCATCAACGCAAAAATAACCAAGGGTGCCAACTGGGCCGCCATTCGTGACAACCTGTCAACTGGTTCGATCCAGGCCACTCACATGCTGCTCGGCATGCCGCTCGCCTCGACCATGGGCCTCGCTGGTTCGCCGAAAAAACCCATGGTCATTCCGTGGCTGCTCAATCGCAACGGCCAGGCCATCACACTCAAAACCGAGTTAAAGGGCAAGGTTGGTGCCGATCCCAAAGCGCTCAAACCCTTCGTAGATGCCGCCAAGAAACTTGGCGAACCACTCTCCTTCGCCATGACGTTTCCGCCCGGTACGCACGCACTTTGGATGCGTTACTACCTCGGAGCTGGCGGTATCAACCCTGACAAAGATATTTCGCTCATCACGGTTCCACCGCCGCAGATGGTCGCCAACATGAAGATCGGCAAGATGGACGGTTTCTGTGTGGGCGAACCCTGGAACGCACGGGCAATTAGCGATGGCATCGGGTTCACCTCCGTTACGACTCAGGACATGTGGAAAGATCACCCGGAGAAAGTTTGCGCCTTCACTGAAGAGTTCGCCGAAAAAAATCCGAAAACCGTCAAAGCTATCCTCAAGGCGCTGCACGAGGCCAGCGTCTGGCTCGACGACATGGCTAACCGTCCCGAACAGTGCGCCATCGTCTCCAAAGCCACCTACATCAACTGCGATCCCAAAACCATTCTCGGCCGCTTGCAGGGCAATCTCGACTATGGCGACGGACGCAAGGCACAGGACGAATTCTACATGCACTTCAGTAAGCGCAACTGCAACTATCCGCAGCCCAAATACGCCAAGTGGTTCCTCTCGCAGTACCGCCGCTGGGGCCTCGTCACCGGCACGCCTGACTATGAGGGCATCGCAAAACGAGTCATGCGCAACGATATCTACGAAGAAGCGATGAAGGAAATCGGCGTCACCCATGGCGGCCTCAATAACGACTCCGAGACGCTCTTCGATGGCGTGACCTTCAATCCTGCCGAACCAGAAGCCTACGCCAAGAGTTTTGCCGTCAATAGCCTGAAGGGCTGAGCCCAGATATGAACACCAAAAAACTAGACTGGCTCATATTGCCAATTTTAGGCCTGGCGATTGTCCTAGGTAGCTGGCACGCACTGGCCGGCAAAAAAGTTGTCACCAAGGACGCCCAGGGCGAAATCGTGAGCGAGGTGCGGCAGGGCGCCATTCCCGCCCTGCCCAATATCGTCGAGACGTGGGATTCTTGTAAGCTCTACATCATGGAGCCATTCGCGAAACGCGGCGAGATGGACCAGGGCATCCTGCGTTTCACGATGTACTCACTCGGCCTAGTCGCGGTCGGCTACGTCATCGCCCTCGTCGTGGGCGTACCCATTGGTTTCTTCCTCGGGCTCTCACCGACCTTCGCGAAGATGTTCGACCCGCTCATCCAGATTTTGCGACCCGTTTCACCTCTGGCATGGCTGCCACTAGGGCTCGTCATGTTTCTCGAAGCGGGCAAGGAGGCCGGTACGCTCGCCGCGCTCTTCACCATCGCCATCTGCTCGATGTGGCCGACAGTCCTCAACACCGCCGTGGGCGTGCGAGCCGTTCCACAGGATTACCTCAACGTCGGCCGCGTGCTGAAACTCTCGCGCACCAAAACGCTCTTCAAGATCCTGATCCCCGCCACGCTGCCCTACATGTTCACCGGATTCCGTCTGAGTCTTGGTATTGCCTGGTTGGTTATAGTTGCAGCCGAAATGCTCACCGGGCGCCCGGGTGTCGGCGGCTTTCTCTGGCAGGAGTATAATGCGCTGATCTACGAACACATCATTCTTTCGATCATCATCATCGGCCTCGTCGGGTTCGTCCTCGACCGCCTGATGAGCGTGGTGGAGCGACGCTTCAAGTCCGCCCTCTAGCACAACCTGCTCCCTGCACCAAAAATCATCGCATCTCCTCGATTGAATACGTCTTCCAAAAACGCTTCTACCGCTGAACTCGCCTTCGGCTTCATGGCCCTCACCGATGCCGCGCCGCTTATTGTCGCTCACGAAAAAGGCCTGTTCCGCGAGCAGGGGCTAAACGTCACACTCCGCCGCGCTGCCAGCTGGACCGGTTTGCGTGACGCCGTGAACAAGGGCGAAACCCACGGGGCACAGATGCTCTTCAGTATGCCGGTCGCCTCCGCGTGCGGTCTGCTTGGAATCAACCAGAAACCGCTCATCATCCCGTGGGTTTTGAGCCGCAATGGCCAGGCGATCACGCTGCACAATACTTACAAGGGCAAGGTCGCTGCCGACGCGAAAAATCTGCGCGATGCCGCCATCGAGGGCCGGGACAGTGGCCGACCGCTCGTATTCGGACACACACTACGCGTCGGCACACATGCTCTCTGGTTGCGCTACTGGCTGGCCGCTGGCGGCATTCATCCCGGCAATGATGTTGCACTCATCACCGTCCCGCCCGCACAGATGGTTTCAAATATGCGCTCGGCCCGGATGGACGGTTTTTGCTCAGGCGAGCCATGGAATGCTCGCGCCGTCGCCGAAGAACTCGGCTACACCGCCACCACCTCGCAGGAAATCTGGCCTGATCATCCGGAAAAAGTTTTCGCTTTCACCGAGGAGTTTGCCCAGCAGCACCCAACCACCGTTGTCGCCTCACTCAAGGCGTTGTATCAGGCCGGCATCTGGCTGGACGATCCCGCCAACCGCAACGAAGCCGCTGCACTGCTGGCCCGGCCCGAATATCTCGATTGCGATCCCGCCTGGATAACTGCACGCCTCGGCGAACTCACCACCTACGGAGACGGTCGCACTGCGCCCAATAAGCACCCGATGTCATTCGCCCGGGGCAACGCCAGCCGCCCGCGCGCCAGCCACGCGATTTGGATCTTGACGCAGTTTCGGCGCTGGGGCTTGCACTACGGCAAACCTGACTACGCTGGCCTCGCCGCCCGCGTCATACGTCCAGATTTCTACGAAACTGCGCTGAAGGAACTCGGCGTCGCGCCCTCCAGTCCGTTCGACGGACCCGAGACGCTGTTCGACGGCAAGGTCTTCGACCCCACCCGGCCAGAGGTCTACGCAACCAGTTTCAATCTGCACAATCTCATTAACTGATCCGGGATATTCTCCACATGGCTTTTCTCGAAATCAAAGACGCGTCCAAAACTTACACCACCGGTAAAACCCGCACGGAGGTCCTGACTGACATCAACCTCGAAATCAACGAGGGCGAGTTTGTCGCCATCGTCGGCTACTCGGGCGCGGGCAAAAGCACGTTGATCAACCTCATCACCGGTCTGGTCAAAACCGACACCGGCAGCGTGCTCCTCGAGGGCAAACCCGTGACCGGCCCTGGCCCGGATCGCGGCATCATTTTCCAGAACTACTCGCTACTCCCCTGGCTCAGCGTCTTCGAGAACATTGCCCTCGCCGTCGATCAGATTTTTCCCGACTGGACCGCAGCCAAACGTCGCGAACACATCGAAAGCTACATCGCGATGGTTAAGCTCACACCAGCCCGCGACAAACGTCCGCACGAACTTTCCGGTGGCATGCGCCAGCGCGTCAGCGTAGCCCGCACCCTCGCGATGAATCCGCGAATACTGCTCATGGACGAACCATTCGGTGCACTCGACGCTCTGACCCGCGGTACACTTCAGCAGGAGACTTTGCAGATCTGGGAAGCCGACAAAAAAACGGTCGTACTCATTACCAACGATCCCGACGAGGCGATCCTCATGGCCGACCGCGTCATTCCACTCACTGCCGGGCCCCGCGCCACTCTCGGGCCAAGCATCCCGATCACGCTGCCACGCCCTCGTAATCGTGCCGAACTAAACGAAAACTATGACTTCAAACAGATCCGTGCCGAGGTAATCGACTACCTGCTCAAAGCCACTGACCGCCGTAAATCTTCGATCACCAAGGCCCTCGTTCTGCCCGATATCGAACCAGAGGACGTAAACAAGCGACGTTTCCTGGGGCCCAAGAGTCGTCCCGTACGTCGCAGTGAAATCAAACAGGAAACCGTAGAAACAACATGAGCGCCTACCTGGAAATTTCCCGCCTCAGCAAATCCTACCCGACGCCCAAAGGTCCCGCGATCATCGTCAAGGACTTCGATCTCAAGGTCAAAAAGGGCGAATTCGTTTCGATCATCGGCCACTCCGGCTGCGGCAAGAGCACCGTACTCATGATGGTTGCCGGGCTCAATCCGATCACCGACGGAGGCATCATTCTTGCCGGCAAGGAACTCGACGGACCGGGCCCGGACCGCGGCATGGTTTTTCAGTCCCCGTCATTACTGCCCTGGCTTACCGCGATCGAAAATGTACTGGTCGGTGTCGATCAGGTTTTCTACACCGCCACTCATGAGGAACGACGCCTCATCGCGGAATATTATCTGACCGTGGTCGGCCTCGGCGACTCCATGGACAAGAAACCCGCCGAGCTCTCGCAGGGCATGCGCCAGCGCGTGGGCATCGCCCGGGCCTTTGCGCTCAAGCCAAAGATGCTGCTCCTTGACGAACCATTCGGCATGCTCGACTCGCTCACCCGCTACGAGCTTCAGCAGGTGTTGGTCGATCTCTGGCGCAAAAATCAGATCACCGCGCTCATGGTCACTCACGATGTAGACGAAGCTATTTTCCTCTCTGACCGCATCGTCTGCATGACCAACGGCCCGGCCGCCGAAGTCGGCGAGATCATCGAAGTGAAATTCCCTCATCCACGCGATCGCAAGGCCATCATGGAGCATCCCGATTATTACAAACTGCGCGAACAGCTCATCTCCTTCCTTGAGGTGCGCTCGCACCTCCGGCCCTCGGCCCGTGAAACAAATAACCATATTCCTCCGCCAAACGCCGAAAGTCATCCCGCACCGACAAAACAGGGACGGACTTCCGCCGAACTGGCCAACCTTCCTAAATCCACGATAGAGGCATAACCGTCACCGGCTAGACCCGCCGGAAGTTGACCCAGAACGCGGTTTTCAACCAAGCGCTTCATAACGAAGTGCCTGGGTCTTGCCGTGCCTGCCGCAAGCAACCTTTTACCGATCCACCTACCACACACATGAGAACTACACACCACACTACGCTCCTGGTTTTGACTGTCCTGCTCGCCGTCAGCCAGTTGCACGCCCAGTACACGCCACCACCTACTCCGCGACCGTTTCCCGGTTTCCTCAACGAAAAACTCCGCACCAGCGATCCCTACATGGCCGCTTGGGATTTTGGCGTAAACGTCCGCGCCCGCGAAGAAGTCAAAAATGACGCTGGTTTCACCGACGCCGGTTCCAACTGGGATTTTTCCACGCGCCCTCAGGACGACAATAACAACTCCTACCTGCTCACCCGTTTGATGCCGCGCGCAGGCTACACCGGCAAGTGGTTTGCCGCCACGCTTGAAGGCCGCTCCAGCTATTCGCTTGGCGACGAACGTTACGCACCTGCCGCCCCGGGTAAAGGTCTCGCCGAACGCGACGGCCAGCTGGATCTGCATCAGGCCTTCGTTTTTATCGGCAATCACAAGAACTTTCCCGTATCTCTAAAAATCGGGCGCCAGGAACTTGCTTACGGCGACCAGCGTCTCGTTGGCCATTTCCGTTGGAACAACAACGCCCGCACCTTCGACGCCGCCAAACTCCGCTGGCAGAACGCGCTCTTCGGTGTCGATATTTTCACCGGTGGCGTGGTTTATAATGACCACGACAACCTCAATACCGCCAACTCACAGGACCGCTTTTCCGGTGCGTACTTCAACTTTCCCACGCTCTCGTCGCGCGAGATCGTCGAGGCCTACTTCTTCGCCCGCAACGTCAGCCGCGGTATCGTAAGCGACGACTGGAGCGGTGTAGCCGCACCCTTTCGTTTCCCCGCACCTCAAGACATCTACACCGGCGGCCTGCGCATCAAGTCAAAGCCGGGCGCATATGACGCCTGGGATTACGGCGTGGAGCTCATGTACCAGTTCGGCAACCGCGCCGCCGTGTTTCCAGCCACACCGCCCGCCACCGCCAAGACTCTCCCCCGGCTAGATCACAAAGCCTACGCCGCTGTCCTTCAGGGCGGTTACACCTGGACCGAAAACAAAATGCAGCCGCGTTTGGCTCTTTTATACAGTTATGGATCGGGCGACAGCAGCTCGACCGACGGTAATAGCGGGACTTTTCAGAATCTTTTCCCGACCAACCATCTTTTCTACGGCTTCATGGATCTCTCCAGTTTGCAGAACATGCACGATATCCGCCTCGCCTATACGTTGAAGCCGCTGCCGACCTTGAGCATCGCGCTTGAAGGCCACCTGCACTACCTCGCCCGCTCCACCGACTATTGGTACAACGTCGCCGGCGTGCCGCGTAATACCGCTGGCTCTGTCGGCACAGGAACCGGCTACACGATTAACCCGTCGTATAGCAAAGCCGTCGGCAAAGAAATCGACCTCGTCATCGGCTGGTCCGCCACCCACTACGCGCAGATCGAACTCGGACTAAGCCACTATTTTCGCGGCGACTATATCAAGCAGTCGCTCAGTTCCGTGGGCACGAAGGACGCGAACTACGCGTACCTCCAGCTCACACTCACGCTCTAGCACGAAACAGCCAGGTGCTTCTGGCAGCGCAACTTCCACCCAGGCCGACCCTCCCACGGGTCGGCCTTTTTCGTGCCCTCAAAACGCCCAGCTTAGCGTAAGGATAAATAATGAATCCTGCTCATCATCCCGATGAGAACTTTGAACGCTATTTTTCGTTCAACCACCGTCTCTGGCACAATGGGCGCTAGTACAAACCCAGTCCCATGCCTGCATCTTCCATCAACACTGAGCCTGCTGCCGCACCTTTCACGCCCGCACAGAAAGAATACCTGCAGGGCTTCATGGCCGGCGCGATGGCCTCGGGCGCTTTCCCTTTTGTCGGCACGACTGGTTCTGGTCAGCTGACCGCCTCGCCCGCCGCAGCCACTTCGGGCAATCTCGCGGCATCCGCTGAAGCCACGGTCTACGGCACGCCAATTGAGGATCTCTGCAAAGAGGAACGCTGGAAACACGACGAAAACCCGCTCGACGCCTGGGAACGGATTCTGCACCACGCGCAGTCCGACAAAGCTCCCGATGCGGAGCACAACTATCGCTTTCGCACCCACGGGATCTTCTACGTCGCGCCTACGCAGGACAGCTACATGGTCCGCCTGCGCATTCCGGCCGGAGAACTTTCGTCCCACCAGCTACGCGGTCTCGCCTCCATCGCTGACGACCTCGGTGGCGACTATTCGCACATCACCACCCGCGCCAATCTCCAGATGCGCGAGTTCAAGCCCCGCTCTGTTGTCGAACTACTCACCAGAGTCCAGGATCTCGGCCTCACCGCCCGCGGCGCCGGTGCCGACAACATCCGCAACATCACCGCCTCGCCTGACTCGGGCTTCGCGCCCCACGAGTTGATCGACGTGCGTCCGCACGCCCGTGCGCTGCACCACTACATCATCAACAACCGCGACCTCTACGGACTCCCACGAAAATTCAACGTCGCGTTCGACAACGGCAGCCTGATCAGCGCCGCCGCCGATACCAACGACATCGGCTTCTTCGCCGTCAAAGTCACCGAAGCCTCCCTCGATAAACTCTCTTCCTCCAGCCCATCGCCCCTCGCCTCTGGATCTGATCCGAATCCGGCCACTGGACTCCGGCCTCTGGCTTCTGGTATTTCTCCCGGAATTTACTTCCGCGTCCAGCTCGGCGGTATCACCGGCCACGGCGACTTCGCCCGCGACACCGGCCTGCTCATCAAACCCTCCGAAGCCGTCGCCGTCGCTGCCGCCATGATCCGCGTCTTTCGCGACCACGGAAACCGAACCGACCGCAAGAAGGCACGACTCAAATACCTGCTCGCCGACTGGGGCGTTGAAAAATTCCTCGAAGAAACCGCGAAGCGGCTCGCCTTCCCGCTTGTGCGCCTCCCGCTTGCCGCCTGCGAACCGCGTCATCCCGTGGACAAACACGGTTGGCTCGGCCCTCGCCGTCAGGCCCAGCCCGATCTTTACAGCGTCGGCATCGGCGTACCCGTCGGCCGTCTTTCCTCGAAACAGATGCGTGCCCTCGCCGAACTCTCCGAGCGTTACGGAAGCGGCGAACTTCGCCTAACCGTCTGGCAGAGCCTAATCATTCCACACGTTCCCACGGCTTCGGTTGACACCGTTTGCCGTGCAGCGAAACGCATGGGCTGTTACACCGAAGCCTCGCTCGCCGCCGGTGGTATCATCGCTTGCACCGGCAGCGCCGGCTGCAAGTACGGCCAGGCCGACACCAAGGCTAGCGCCACCGCCCTGCTCAAACACCTAGGTACAAAATTCCCCGAGCTCGATCACCCACTCAACATCCACTTCACCGGCTGCGCCAATTCCTGCGCTCAGCATTACTGCGGCGACCTCGGTTTCATCGGCGCCAAACTCGCCGACGGTTCTGCCGGTTACTGCGTCATTCTTGGTGGAGGCATGGATCAGGAGCAGGGCATCGGCCGCGAGATTTTCCGCAACCTCTCCGCTGCTGAGATCACACCGCTCGTCGACCGCATCCTCAGCGGCTACCTCGCCCGTCGCGAACGCGGCGAAACCTTCGTGCAGTGGAGCCGCCGCCACTCCGTCAAGGAACTCCAGGAGTTCTTCTCCTCCTGACGTACCCATCACCTATCGCCCTTAGCCCTTCGCCCAATCTCAATGTCCGTTCCGCTCATTCCCGAAACCGCTCCCTTCAGCGCCGAACAGCGTGCCTGGCTCAACGGCTTTTTCGCAGGCATGTTCTCCCGTGGCCCAAATGGAAGCGGTGTGCCCCGCATCGAAACCGCACTCACGCCGCTCACTATTCTCTTCGCCTCGCAGACCGGCACCGCTGAACGCCTCGCCAAGAAAGCCGCCAAGCTCGCAGGAAAACGCGGCTTCGCTCCGACGCTGCTCGACGCTTCACAGGCCTCGATCGAAAAATTGTCGCAGGAAAACGCCGTCCTCGTCCTCGCCTCCACCTACGGTGAAGGGGAACCGCCCGACAACGCCAAATCCCTCCTCACCGCACTTCGCGCCGCCTCCGGCACACCTTTCTCCAAGCTCCGCTTCAGCCTCTGCGCCCTCGGCGATTCCAAATATGCCAAGTTCTGCCAGGCCGGAAAAGACTTTGACCATCACCTCGAAAAACTAGGCGCTCAGCGCGTCGGCGAACGCGTCGAATGCGACGTCGGTCAGGACGACAAATACACCAAATGGCTCGATACCGCGCTGAACAACATCGCCCCCGCTGCAACACCCAGCACACCTGCAGCAGAATCTGAGGAAGAGGATGACGACGAACCGAAACCTTTCCTAGCGCCAGTCCTCGACGTCCATCGCATCACGGGCGACGGCTCGGCCAAGGAAGTTAATCACGTCGTCTTCTCACTAAAAGACTCCGACCTAACTTACGCCGCCGGCGACGCCCTCTCCGTCCTGCCCAGCAACGACCCCGCGAGCGTCACCGAAATTCTCGCCACTCTCGGCTGCGACGGCGAAGAAGCCGTATCCACCGCCAGCGGCGAAGTCTCCCTCCGCCACGCGCTCACCACGATTTACGACCTCGCCAAACCCACCGCCGAACTCCTCGCGCTCCTCCAGCTTCCGACCGACACCACGCCTTTTCACGTCATCGATGCGCTCTTGGCAACACCAACCGCCAAACCCAAAGCTGCCACCTTCATCGCCACGCTGAAAAAACTCCAGCCACGCCTCTACTCGATTTCTTCCTCGCCTGCCGCCCATCCCGACGAAGTTCACCTCACCGTCGGTGCCGTGCGCTACGAAACCGCCGGACGCCCCCGCGCCGGCCTCTGCTCGATCTTTCTCGCCGAACGCGCTCTAGCCGCCGGCAAAGTTCAGGTCGGCGTCCACGCCAACAACGCCTTCCGCCTCCCCGAAAACACCGACATCCCCGTCATCATGATCGGGCCAGGCACTGGCATCGCACCCTTCCGTGCCTTCCTCGAAGCCCGAGCCGCAACCAACGCTAAGGGTAAAAACTGGCTCTTCTTCGGTGATCAGCATGAGAAGAGCGATTTCCTCTACCGCGACGAAATCCTCGCCTGGCAGTCCTCCGGTCTACTCACGCGTCTCGACCTCGCCTGGTCTCGCGATCAGTCCGAAAAAGTTTACGTGCAGCACAAACTCCTCGCCGCCGCCGCCGAGCTCTGGAGTTGGCTGGAAAGCGGTGCGCACCTCTACATCTGCGGCGACGCCTCGCGTATGGCCAAGGACGTTCACAATGCGCTCCTTCAGATTGCTCAGACGTCCGGTGGCCTCTCGCCCGAAGCCGCCAGCAAATATTTCGAAACACTCCAGACCGCCAAACGCTATTTGCGCGATGTCTATTGAGGCACCACCAGCACCTTCGACGCAGCCAGCCGCCACGGGTTCGCTCGCCTCTTTCCTCAGCGAACTCCTGCTCGAACAGCAGCGCCTGCAGACTCCCGTCGCCCAGTTCGCCGCACTTCACGAACACGGTCTCGCCTCGCCTTCGTCTCGTCCGCTGATCCCGCTCACCGCGCCCGGCCCCGGCGAACAGTACGCTTTCGAAGTCGATCTCGATGCCTGCTCCGGTTGCAAAGCCTGTGTTTCGGCCTGTCACTCGCTCAACGGCCTCGACGACAACGAAGCCTGGCGCGACGTCGGCCTGATCCACGGTGGCACCACGGCCGCACCTTATCAGCAGACCATAACCACCGCTTGTCACCATTGCGCCGACCCCGCCTGCCTCAACGGCTGCCCGGTCGTCGCCTACGAAAAAGATCCGATCACCGGCATCGTCCGTCATCTCGACGATCAGTGCATCGGTTGCAGCTATTGCATCCTCAAATGCCCGTATGATGTTCCCAAATACAACGCACGCCTCGGCATCGTCCGTAAATGCGACATGTGCCAGCAGCGCCTCGCGGTCGGCGAAGCGCCCGCCTGCGTCCAGGCCTGCCCCACGCACGCCATCAGCATCGTCAAGGTAAGCACATTTTCCGCCAACACCGATTTTCTCGCCGCCGCACCGGCACCTGAATACACACGCCCAACCACTTCCTACCGCTCAAAACTCGAAATTCCCGCCAACGCCACTGCCGCTGACGCCAGCACACTCTACGTCCAGCACGCCCACGCACCGCTGGTCGCCATGCTCACGCTCACCCAGCTCGCCGTCGGCCTCCTCGCTACCGCCCCACTTCTTTCACTGCCAGAAAACGTCAACGGTGACCTCCTGAAAAGTGTCACGTATTACGTGACACTTCCCTCGGAGCACACCGCAAAGTTGCTCGGCTTCGCCCTGCTCTTTGCGGGCCTCGGGGCGAGCGTGCTGCATCTCGGACAGCCTACGCGCGCCTGGCGTTTTTTTCTCGGCTTGCGCACCTCTTGGCTCAGCCGCGAGATCCTCGTCTTCAGCGCCTTCGCTCCGCTCGCGCTCTCCACCTTGCTCTGGCCCAACTCCAATCTCTTACGCGCAGCCGTCGCCACCACCGGCGTCGTCGGCGTGATCTGCTCGGCCATGATTTACATCGACACTCGCCGTCGTTTTTGGGCCCCGCTCTTCACCCATGTTCGTTTTCTTGGCACCGCTGTTATCGCCGCGTTAATACCGATCCATTCGCCAGCAACCATTGTTACACTATTTGTCAAATTATGTTTCGAACTTCGTCAGGCACTCGGCTCCGGAGTTTCCGCCCGGCTCCAGCGCGGCCCACTGCTCCCTGTACTCGTAACACGTTTCACGCTGGGTGCTGGCGCACTAATTGCCTTGCTGACGAACCAGTCCACCGCTGCCTTCGCACTCTTCGCCGCCGGTGAAATCGCCGAACGCACGTTGTTCTTCAAAGCTGTGGATTCGCCAAAAATGCCCGGACACCCCGTTTCTCCATGAACGCCACGATCGACCAGCTGCTTCACGCCCGCCAGGGCGACATGACTCGCGAGCTCACACAGCAGCCCGGCGATCTCGGCAACCTTCCATCCCGCCTCACGCCCACTTCGACCACACAGTCTATCTGCGGTTATTGCAGCACCGGCTGTTCGCTCAAAATCCACCTCGATGCCTCGGGCCAGGCTATTAACCTAACTCCCAATAAGGACTATCCGGTCAACCTCGGCATGGCTTGTCCCAAAGGCTGGGAAGCGCTCACGCCCCTCGCCGCAGCCGACCGCGTGACTACGCCACTGCTGCGCAATCCAGCCACCGGCAAACTCGAACCAGTTGACTGGCCCACGGCTCTGCGTGCCTTCGTCGACAACTTCAAGGGTATCCAGTCACGCCACGGCCCTGCTTCTCTTTCTTTTCTTAGCACTGGCCAGATCGTGACCGAGGAGATGGCTTTCCTTGGCGCTCTCGCCAAGTTCGGCATGGGCATGATTCACGTCGATTCCAACACCCGGCAGTGCATGGCCACCGCCCATGTTGCCTATAAGCAGTCGTTCGGCTTCGACGCCCCGCCTTTCACTTACGCCGACTTCGAAGAAAGTGACACGCTCGTGTTTGTCGGTGCCAACCCTTGCATCGCCCACCCGATCATGTGGCAGCGCGTGAAACGCAACCGCCACAATCCACGCATCATCGTAGTCGATCCGCGACGTAGCGAGACCGCGATGCAGGCCACAATCCACCTCGCGCCCTATCCCAAAAGCGACATCATCCTGCTCTACGGCCTCGCTCGCGAACTCATTGTCCGCAACAAGATCGACCGCTCCTTCGTCGCTGAGCATACAAACCGTTTCGAGGATTTCTCCAAGTTCGTCGACGCTTTCACCCCCGAGCGCGTCACCCGCGAAACCGGCATCTCAGCCGAAGCCCAGCAGCAGCTAGCCGACCTTATCGCCAGCGGCAAACGCGTTTCTTACTGGTGGACCATGGGCGTCAACCAGAGCCACCAGTCCACCCGCACCGCACAGGCACTGATCAATCTCGCGCTTATGACCGGGCAGATCGGACGCCCCGGTACGGGCGCCAATTCCATCACCGGCCAGTGCAACGCCATGGGTTCGCGCCTCTTTGGCAACGCTACGTCATTGCTCGGCGGATACGATTTCGCCAACGCTGCACATCGCTCTCGTGTCGCCGAAGTGCTTGGCATCGATCCAGCCGTTATCCCTAACGAAAAGAGCATCGCTTACGATCAGATCCTCGACGCCGTTGACCGTGGCGAAATCCGCGGCCTCTGGATCATTGCCACCAACACCGCTCACTCGTGGATCAACCAGCGGAGTTTTCACGAGGTCCGCAAGAAACTCGATTTTCTCGTCGTGCAGGACATGTACGCCACCACCGAAACCGCGCAGATGGCCGACCTCGTGCTGCCCGCTGCAGCTTGGGGCGAAAAAGAAGGCGTGTTCATCAACAGCGAACGTCGCCTCGGTGTCGCGCGCAAAGTCTCCCGCGCACCCGGCACCGCGCTCAGCGATTTCGCGATCTTTCAGCTCATCGCTCAGGCGTGGGGCTGCGGCGAGATGTTCGCCCGCTGGTCCTCGCCTGCCGCCGCCTTCGGTCTTATGCGCGAACTCTCGCGCGGTCAGCCGTGCGACTTCACCGGCATCCGCGACTACGATCACATCGAAGCCTCTGGTGGCCTCCAGTGGCCTTTCACCAAGACCGATGCCCGCGTTAACACGAATCCGACCACCGAACGCCGCCTCTTTGCCGATGGACGCTTTTTCACGTCCGATACCCGCGCGATTTTTCTTTTCGACGAACCGGTTCCACTTCCTGAACCAACCGACACCACCTATCCTTTGTTGCTTCTAACCGGACGCGCTTCTTCCGCCCAGTGGCACACGGGCACGCGCACCAATAAAAGTGCTGTACTGCTAAAACTCGCCTCCCGTGCGCACGGTTTGGAAATCAACCCCGTCGACGCCACTCGTCTTGGCATCGTCTCAGGCTCCAAAGTAACCGTCTCCTCGCGCCGCGGCGAAGCCACCGCTGTCGCCTTCGTCACAACGATTGTTGCCCCCGGCCAGATTTATATGGCCATGCACAGCCCTGAAGTGAACCGCCTGACCTTCCCCTCCTTCGACCCGCACTCACGCCAGCCCGGCTACAAAGCCTGCGCCGTAAAAATCGCCCCCGTGTGAAACGCTTTGGTTCGGCTTTATACCTCCGAGGTAGGGCGGTTGCTCCGTCAACCGCCGTGATCGAGATGAAGCTTGCTCACAAAAAGGCACGAGAAAACACGGAAAATTCATTTTAACGCAAAGGCCGCAGAAGTAATTTCCGGACGCAAAGGACGCAAAGAAAACCTCTATTCTTTGCGCTCTTTGCGGCAGGTAATTTCCTTCGCGGGCTTTGCGTTAAAAAAATGGTTTTGCTTTCTGCGTCTTCCGAGTCGTTTCGTGGTCATGATTCGACCCCAGCGGTTGACGGAGCAACCGCCCTACCCCGGATCCCGATACACGAACCAGCATTTATCGGCAGTCCTCGGGCGAATTCCAGTTGGCGAAAAGTGGTCGCTCACCTGGCTCCACGGGCACAAGGTCCACCAAACCAGCCTGCTCCAACCGGCGGATCAGTTTTTGCAGCGAGTAGTCGCCTGTTTCCAAAGCCCGCTGAACTTCGGCCAGCGCCTCCTTCGAATATACTGCAACCAATGGCTCGGCCGAACCATCGATTACCGGCACTACTCCGCGCCTAGCCTGCGTTCGTGACAGCAGTCCGCGTAAATAGCTCGGGGCCATCGCCGGCAAATCCACGGCTAGGACCAGGCACAGTTGTTCCTTGGCCACCGACAGGCAGGCGTGCAATCCACCGAGTGGTCCGCAATCCGCCCGTACATCCGCCAACTCGCGCGTGCCAGGCATTCCGTATGTCTTATCGCTTCCGGTCGACACGAGGATCTCTGTCGCGTCAAACTCGCGCAGCACTGCCACCGCCCGCTCCAACAACGTTCGCCCGTCCTCCAGCGTCAGCAGTGCCTTGTCGCGCCCCATGCGGGTCGAGCGGCCGCCCGCGAGCACCACGCCCGTGAAAGCTATTTCTCGTTTATTCACGACGTAGCGTTCCGTCCGTGACGATCTTGCAGCGCAAGCCACCACGGCCCTTCATCCATTCCTCCGCACCAGAACCAACCGCCTGATCCATCCAATAGCAGGGTTTGCACTCGCCCGTGCCTTCGAGCGTCACGCCTTGCAGTTCGAAGCGTTTTCCGATCAGTGCGTCCAGATCGAGTCCTTCCACCAGCACGTTTCTCCGCAAGACCGACGGCGATAGCTCTGGCTTACCCTGCTCAGTCCGAAGCTTCTCAAAGATCTCCCAGGAAAACAGTGTGACCTGTCCTTTATAGTCCTCTTTGAAATCGAAAAACCGGTCACCGCGCAGGCCGCGTCCCGCCACGCATTCGACCTGCTCGACCTCGATGATTTCGTGTTCACCTGCGGGCTGATCGTGATGGCCAAAATAATTATGCCCGGGCGAAATGAAGATCTGGCGAATGCGCGACATGAAGCGGCAACGTTGTCGTTTTCCCTTCAGCCCGCAACCCCGGAGCCCAAGGTTTCGTCGACGGATATGCGTACGAGCCGCACTCCTCCCGGTGTCGCGAGTAACGTGTCGCACCATTCCTGTCCATCGTAGCGGTAGCGCACCTGCACGCCGCGAAATATTCCCGACGCCAGTCCAGCTCTCGCTGCTTCCAGATCTATGCCGCGCTCCGCCGCATAGGCTTGCGGTGCGCCTTTCGGAATCACGGCGAGGATCTGCGTGCATTGCGCGAGATCGCGGAAGAGCGCGTCCAGCGTCGCTTCATCGAGCACGGTCTGCTGCAACGCGGGAAGTTTAGGTGCGGTCTCAGACACGGGAACCTTCTACTCCCGGCAAATGGGGAAATGGCGACTTCACAGTCGCTTTCATGTCGCTTGCGACTGGTTTAGCCAGCCCGGGTGGTCGCGGCACGATCCGGATTGCATTTTCCGGTGCAGGGCAGACTTCGTGGCAAATTCGGCAGCCGGTGCAAATCTCTGCTACGACACGAGGCAAGCCCTGCTCAAGTATGAGTGCGCCGCTTACCGGGCAGCGTTCGTGACACACCGCGCAACCGGTGCCTTGGTAAGCCAGGCAATGACGTCCCGCGATCACGGCGATCTGGTCCGGCGCTGATGTAGCCGGATTTTCACTACGCGCGTTCTCGGCTCCCGCTGGTGTCACCGCTTTCTGAAACGGCCGGAACAGTCGGCCGAGCATCTCTCGGCGGGTGAGCGGTGAGCCCTGTGATTGCGCAGCCATGCTGAACTGTCAGCGAATCGAATCCGTTTTCCAGTCTGAAATCGGCAGCGGCGGTGGCAGCCCACTCGCGAGTCGGCTGTCGAGTGCGGCGTTGACCGCGTGACATTGCGTGCAGCTCTGCCGATTCGGATGCGAAGTACGCAACGCCACGGTGCCGCCCGGACCGTGACAACTCATGCAATCGTCGCGCATCCACGTCGTGTGCGGCATCGCAGGCGGCGCGCCAACGTAGGCACGCGTGCCCTGCCCCGATTGCTCCTTACCCGAGAAACTGTTGCCCTCGGAAAGCGCGACATTGCGTTCCTTCCATGTGCTCGATGGACCAGCCGATGAAACGTGGCATTGAATGCAATTAGTATAAACAGGATGGCTGATCTGTGAAACTTGCGTATTGCCGATTTTTGTTGGTTTCCCATGACACTCCAAACAAGCGACAGGCGTGAGCTGGTCGAGCGGATGCGGTGCCACGGGCGGCGCACCGTCATACTGACGGCGAGTGGTTCGGGTAGCACGCAAGCGGGCAAGGTCGGCCGGCGAAAGCGAAGCCACCACATATTGTGCCTCGGGCGCGGGCTGCTTTAGTGTGGCTAGATGCACCACCCAGTCCTTGTTAAGGCGAAGCTTCCCCGAGGGCAATTCGGCGTAAAGGGGTGCGACTGGCACATCGATTTCCGGCGAGCCTTTGTCGGCGGTCTGAACCATTTCTATGCGTGGCCGCGAATCCGCTGAAGCGAGCTCGGTCTGGCGCAAGCCCATGAAAAACCCACTCAACCCAAGAGTGAGTGAGATCAAGACGGCTACCACGGCTAGTTTCCGTCCCGCACCTGTATTAGGAATTCCCGATGGCTCAGACATGGCGTTTGAATTGGTTAGCCGTGGGGAATCGTTTTCTCCGGCAGCACGTTCGCGGTGGCTTTGCGGTACACCTTAACCGCACATTTTTTATAATCAGGTTCCTTGGATATAGGACATGGTTCACCCAGGGTAACATCATTGATGAGCAGGCGCTCATCGAAGAATGGCACAAAGACCGTACCGCGAGGAGGACGGGCACGGCCGTTGATCCAGACTGGCAGCTCGATCTTGCCGCGACGCGACTCCACGACGGCCATGTCGCCATTGCCCAAGCCGGAGGCAGCAGCGTCGTCGGGATTCATTTCAACATACGCGTTCGGCATGGCGTTGCGCAGCTGCGGTACGCGCATCGTCATCGTTCCGGTGTGCCAATGTTCAAGGACACGGCCGGTGCAGAGCCACGTCGGGAAATCGCCATCCGGCGACTCCGCCGCAGGCTCGTACGGGCAAAACCAGATCAGCGCTTTGTCGTCCTTCGTGACAGAATGATAGAACTGGATTCCCTTGCCCTTCGCGACAAAGGGATCGGATCCCTCGGTGAAGCGGAACTTAGTTTCATTCCACGAACCATCTGCTCCCTGCACGACCGGCCAGCGCAAACCGCGCGCTTTTGCGAGTACATCGTAGGGCGCGAGGTGCTTGTGTTTATAAAACGAAAACAGGCGGTATTCGTCGTAGAGCGCCTTGTCGACATTCACGTCTTCGTAGTGCGCGAAATCCCACGCGGGCACCTCGGCGCCTTTTTCATCCTTGATGGTAAAAATAAAATTTCCCTCGCGATCCTTCATCCCGGGATGACCGAGTTCGAAGAGACGATGCGCGACCGCAATCGTGATCCAGGCATCAGGCCGGGCCTGACCTGGCGGCTCGACCTGCTTGAACCATTGTTGCGTGCGGCGCTCGGAGTTGCCGAAGATGCCGTTTTTCTCAACCCAGAGCGCGGCTGGCAAAACGAGATCAGCCAGTTCGGTCGTCGCCGTTGGATAAACTTCCGAGACGATCAGAAATTTATCCTCTAGCCCTTGTTTGGCTTTAAAGAGTTTGTGCAGGTTCGGCAACGACTGGCCGGGGTTCGTGACTTGCACGATGACGGTGTGAATGTCGCCGCCTTTATCGGTCGGCGTGCAGAATTTTTCAAACAACTGCACGGTGTGATAGCCAGGCTTCGGGTTGATGCGACCTTCAGGCAATTTCCAAATTTCCTCCGACTCTTTTCTGTGCCCGGCATTGACGACGAGACGCCCACCAGGAAGAAAATTGCACATCGTGCCAACTTCGCGCGCCGTGCCGCAGGCCGAGGGTTGGCCTGTGAGTGAGGTCGGCGCATCGCCAGGTTTTCCAAAATGTCCGCTGAGCAAATGAATCGAATGGACCAAGCGATTGATTGCGGTGCCGCGCGTGTGCTGGTTCATACCCATGCACCAGAGGCTGGTGATACGGATATCGCGCTTGGCAAAAAGTTCGCCCAGCATGCGGATTTTCGCGGCAGGTACGCCGGAAATTTTCTCGACGAACTCCGGCGTGTATTCCTCGACCGCCTTGCGATAGTCATCAAAAGAGATCGGCTTGCCGAGAAGATCGAGCGGCTGATTGTCGCCGCGAAAATTACAGTGTTTCTCGACGAAGGCTTTGTCCCACGCGTCGTTCTTTAGAAGCAGGTGAGCAATGCCATTCGCGATGGCCATGTCACTCTGCGGACGAAACTCAAGGTACTCATCGGCAAACTCCGTCGAGCGCGTGCGGCGCGTTCCGATGTCGATGATTTTTACTGTCTGCCCCTTGGTTCGGCGATCGATGACACGCGAGAATAACACGGGATGCATTTCGGCCGGATTATTTCCCCAGAGAATGATCACATCGGCCGCATCAAGATCGTCATAGCATCCAGCCGGTTCATCCACGCCGTAAACCGAAAGGTAGCCCGTGACCGCAGACGCCATGCAAAGACGGGCATTTGGTTCAATATGGTTATTCGCCAAACCGCCTTTCATGAATTTCTGCGCTGCATAGCCCTCGGGAATTGTCCATTGGCCGCTACCGTAGAAGGCAAAACCCTTCGGATCTTTGAGCACGCGTTTCGCAATCGTGTCGATCGCTTCGTCCCATGAAATTGGTTCTAGCTGTCCGTTACGGCGCAACATCGGCGTCGTGAGCCGATCCTTGCCGTAGAGAATTCCACCGACGTGGTAGCCCTTCACGCAGAGCAGTCCTTTATTCACCTCGGCCAGTTGCTCGCCTTGAATCGCAACGACACGTCCGTCCTTCACGCCCACGCGCACATGGCAGCCGGTGCCGCAAAAACGGCAGGGCGCCTTGTCCCAGCGTATGCCATCGGGCGTTTTGGTGACAGCAGAAGTTTCGGTGAGCGTTTCAACAGCGCCGAGGCGCTGGGCGATCACGGCGGTGGCGGCGGCCATCGCGGTGTTACGAAGAAATTCGCGGCGATCCATGGTCATTTTAGATTTGGCTCTTGGGAAAAATCTCCGGAGCACGGTTGTGCCTCCGCTTCAGTGGCAACCTCAACAAACGTCACATCGACAAACATCACGCCCGGCAGCGACTCCAGCCACGCATGCAACTCCTGGGGCTGCGCCGTTTCCGCCACCACCGGCAGCCAACAATCGCGCTGCTCACCTGCCTCAATACCGCCATGTTTGCGTAAAGCCGCCAGCACAGCCTGGCGGGCGACGGCATCTTCGGCCAAGCGGAGTACTAGACTGATCACAACAGGGTCCGGACTGACTTCGGTCGGGGGCATCTTGCGGTCAAGCTGCCTATCAATCCTCATTATATCAAGATTAAACTACCATTTTATCTTGATTTATTCCCCGCCTCAGGTTTCCTTTTTTTCACCTTGAAGGCCCCGCGTTATACCCTCTGCCTCGTGGCACTCGCTCTGGCCGGTTCTGCAGCCGGTCTTTTATTATCGCACGCTGCGCCTCCGGTAATCCATCAAGCGGCGACCCCGACTCCAAGCGATTCCTCTGCGGTCGCCATCGTGCGCCACGCAGTGACGATCAAACCCGGTCCCGCCACGCCGACGGTGCTCACCAACGCCCTCAATCGCTCCGGCGAACCCGTCCCGGTTTCCTGCTCCACCTGCCACTCCACGCGCTCGCCAAACATCGAACGCCATTCCGCCGCCGAGCTCACCGAGTTTCACCAAGGTCTCGCCTACAAACACGGCGACCTCTCCTGCCTGTCTTGTCACAACGCCAGCAACTACGACACGTTGCGCAAAGCCGACAGCTCCGCCATCGCCTATCCCAACGTCATGGAACTTTGCGGCCAGTGCCACGGCACACAACTGCGTGATTACCGCGCCGGTGCGCACGGCGGCATGAACGGCCACTGGGATCTCTCGCGTGGTTCGCGCGAGCGAAACAATTGCGTGGATTGCCACGACCCTCACGCCCCCGCCTACCCGCGCTTGAAACCGGTTTTCGCCCCGGTTGATCGTGGCGCCCGCCAGCAACAGGAACGCGCTGCCCACGCCGACAAGGAGTCCGCCCATGACTGAGCATAACACTTCAACACCGCCAAATAATCCTGACGCTCCCGGCGGCATGTCTCGCCGCACCGCCCTCAAGATCGCTGGTGCCACGCTCGGCGCCGCCGCCTTTGCCAAGGCTGTTGCCCCGATCACGCAGTGGGCGGCCGACCAGTCGGTCGACGAATTCCTCCAGCAGCACTACCGCGAACTTTCGCCCGCTGACATGGCCAAAGTGATCGAGCGTTTGGAAACGGAAACGAAGATAGACTACGGTGCCGACGTCCACATATCCGACCCGAAGCCGCAGCCCGGAGTGAAATTTGGTTACGCGCTCAACCTCTCCGTTTGCGTCGGTTGCCGTCGCTGCGCCGAAGCCTGCCACAAGGAAAACAACCACGACCGTCTTTCGGGCAATTCCTACATTCGCGTGTTCGAAATGCAGAAGGGCACGATCGATCTCGAACAGGGCAACACCACTTACACGCACGCCGTACCCGATCCGCAAAAGTACTACATGCCGGTTCAATGTCAGCAGTGCGATAACCCGCCCTGCGTGCATGTCTGCCCCGTGGAGGCGACGTGGAAAGAGAAGGACGGCATCGTCGTTGTCGATTACAACTGGTGTATCGGTTGCCGTTATTGCGAGGCTGCCTGTCCGTACCACGCGCGGCGTTTCAATTGGACCAAGCCGCAGGTTCCCCAGGAGGAGATCAACCCCGTCCAAGCTTACCTCTCCAACCGCATCCGGCCCCAGGGCGTCATGGAGAAATGCACTTTCTGCCTGCACCGCACACGCGAAGGTCGCCTGCCCGCCTGCCTCGAAGCTTGCCCGACCGGTGCGCGTGTTTTCGGCAACCTTCTCGATCCCGATTCCGAAATCCGCTGGGTCCTCGCCAACAAACGCGTCTTCGTCCTCAAGGAAGAACTCGGGACCAAGCCCAGCTTTTTCTACTTCTTCGATAAATAACCCGCGCCGTTCCACCGCCGATGTCCGCCCACTCTTCCGCTTCCCGCCCGCGCTTCGAGCCCGATCCTACCCGCGGACATTTCTCTAACTACGTCCGTTTCCTCTGGCGAGCGGTTATAGACGCTACGGATGGCAATGGCTGGTTCTATGCGTGGATGACGCTGCTCTCCGCCGTCGCGCTCGTCGGACTCAACGCCTGGGCCACGCAGATCCACCACGGCATGGTCGTCACCGCGATGACCGATCACGTCTCGTGGGGCCTCTACATCGCGAATTTCACTTTCATGGTCGGCCTCGCGGCTGGCGGTGTGATGATGGTTATACCGGCCTATCTCTATCACGATGACGAGATGCACGATGTCGTGATCGTCGGCGAAATGCTCGCCATCGCCGCCATCGTGATGTGCATCGCCTTCGTCGTCGTTGACCTCGGGCGACCCGACCGCGCGTGGCACTTGATTCCAGGAATCGGCGTTTTCCACTGGCCGATGTCGATGCTCACGTGGGATGTGCTCGTGCTCAACGGATACCTGTTAATCAATCTGCACATCTGCGGCTACTTACTCTACATGCGTTTTATCGGACGGCGACCAAATCCGCGCTGGTACGTGCCGTTTGTCTTCATCTCGATCGTGTGGGCCATCTCGATTCACACCGTCACAGCATTTCTTTACTGCGGACTCGGCGGGCGGCCATTCTGGAACACCGCGTTGCTCGCGCCTCGGTTCCTTGCTTCTGCCTTCGTCTCCGGTCCCGCTTTCATCATCATCGGCCTGCAAATTCTCCGTCGTGTTGCCAACGTCCATATCAGCGACCGGCCGCTCTCCGTTTTGGCCAACATCATGCGGGTTACGATTCTCATCAACTTGCTGATGGTCGCGTCGGAGGTGTTCACCGAATTTTATAGCGGCACCAGTCACACTTCCGCCGCACGCTATCTTTATTTCGGGCTGCACGGCGCGCACGGGCTCGTGCCTTGGATCTGGACATCGGTTGTTTTTGGGATCGTCTCGGCCATCCTTCTACTCCGCCCCGGCGTGATCGCCCACAAGACGCAGCTAACAATCGCGTGCGTGCTGGCCTTCGTCGCAGTGTGGATCGAAAAAGGCATGGGACTGATCATCCCGGGCTTCATCCCTTCTACCCTGCACGAGATCGTCGAATACTCGCCCAGCCTGATCGAATGGCAGATCATGGCAGGCATCTGGGCGCTGGGCCTGCTAGTCTACACCGTTGCGCTCAAGATTGGTCTGCCGGTCTTGACGACACCTCACGCAAGCAAACACTAGGCAAACCATGCTTCGCTGCGGAAAAACTTCTCAAACTGCCATCGCCGCCATGAGCGCGCTTGCCGAACGGTACGACGGAGGCAAAACCGTACTCAGCTCGCTCGACATCGCCAAAGACCGCAACCTTCCCCAACCGCTAGTCGCCAAGCTCCTCACGACACTTTCCACTGGCGGGCTTGTCGATGGCACGCGCGGTCCCGGCGGTGGTTACTGGTTGGCGAAAGCACCTTCGCGCATTTCTCTCGCCGTCATCGTCGAGCTTTTTGAAAAAGAAAACGAGGGCATCATGTGTCCGTTCGGCCCCGGCTGGTGCGGAAAAGGCGAACCCTGCCCCTTGCACAACGAACTCGCCGCCATGGACACGCAGTGGGAAAACTTCATGCGCAAGACCACCCTGGCCGTCTTCGCCGCGAAAAAATAACTGCGCCATAGCAGATAATCCTGTGCGAGTTGCCACAGCTTAATTAACGGATTTCGTCTCGCTCATGCGCATCCTCTTTTTTGGACAACTCAAAACCATCACGGGCAACCCCGAGATCGTCTTGTCCTTTGCTGCAGGCGGCGCAGACGAGCTCTGGCGTGAGCTAATCGCACTGCATCCCGGTCTCGCCCCAATGCGCCCTCAGGTGCGTCTTGCCCAAAATGGCGAATTCGCTGCGTCCACTGCCCGTTTCAACGACACCGACGAGATCGCCCTGATCCCGCCTGTATCCGGAGGTTGAATATGCAGGTCGACATCGCCATTTCCAATTCCGCCCTCGACAGTCATCCACTGCTCGCCGCTGAAGATGCCTCCGAACAGACCGGTGCCATCGTTGAATTCAAAGGCCTCGTCCGCCGCGAAGAAGCAGGCATCCGCATCGCCGCGCTGGAATACGAAGCCTATCAGCCAATGGCGGAAAACACGATGCACCGAATCGCCGAGGATCTTGGTAAAACCCACGCCTGTGATCGCGTCGTGATCGTTCATCGTAGCGGCATCGTGCCCGTCGGCGAAGCCGCCATCATTGTTCGTGTTTGTTCGAAACACCGCGCCGAATCCTTCGCCCTCCTCACGCACTTTATGGACCGCCTCAAGCAGGACGTGCCCATCTGGAAGATCCGCAGCATTCCGCTAACAGAAAAACCAATACCAGCCAACATCGGCAAACAGTCTCCAGGCTTTTCCGAAGTCCTCGCCATCGTCGAGGCAGCCTGCCAGCCGCTCCCAACCGAACGCTTCCCGCTCGCAAACGCTTTCGGCCGCGTATTGCGCGAAACCATAACCGCGCCCGAGGACCAACCCGCTTTCCCTCGCTCTGCCGTCGATGGCGTGGCGCTCCGGCTCGATGATCGCTCAGAGGAATTCCTGATCGTTGACGAAATCCGCGCCGGCGATTGGCGACCCCGCCAACTTCAGCTCGGCGAAGCCGTCCGCATCTCCACCGGTGGCGCGATGCCCAGCGAAGGCCTGCAAGTCGTGATGATTGAGGACGTGGAACTCGCCGACGGCCGTTGTCGCGTAAAAGAACGCTCCAACGAAACCCACATCCGAGTCCGAGGTGAAGATGTGCGTCGCGGCGGCACTCTGCTCGCTTCCGGCAGCTCACTTACCGCTGGCGCGATTTCTCTGCTCGCTGGCATCGGACACATCGAACCACTCGTCACCCGCCAGCCACGCATCGTTCATTTCACCACGGGCGACGAACTCGTTTCGGCCCAGCAAACGCCCGGCCCGGGCCAGATCCGCGACTCCAATACACCGCTGGTCGCTGCGTTTTTCCAGCAACTCGGCCTCACCGTCGCTCACCACCATTTGCCTGAAAATCTTGCACAGGCAAACACCGCGCTCGCCCATCACGCCACGGAAATCGCTGCGGCGGATATTCTGATTTTTTCCGGCGGCGCCAGCGTCGGCGCGCACGACCACACGCCACAGCTTTTGCACAACCTCGGATTTGAACTAAAAATCCACGGCACCCGACTCCGCCCGGGAAAACCGCTGCTCTTCGCCACTTCCGGCCCGCGCCTCGCCTTCGGTCTGCCGGGAAATCCACTCGCTCACTTTGTCGGTCTTATTGGGTTCGTTCGCGCCGCGATCGCAAAGCTCACCGCCGCCTCCACGCCCAAGCTCCAGCCCGCCATCCTCGCTTCTCCTCTTCAGGCCGGTGGAAACACGCGCGAGACGCTCTGGCCAGCCAGTCTCAGCCTCCGCAATGGCACACTCATAGCCGAACCATTGCGTTGGAGCAACTCCGGCGATCTCGCCACACTTGCACACACCAACGGCCTGATCCTGCTCGCTCCGGGCACCGGCTTGCTCGATCAGTCCACCCCGGTTAACGTCCTCGCTTGCACTCAATTTCCATGAAAGGAAAACCCAAATCCTCCCGCGCGACCGCGCTCTCCCACATCGATGCCCAGGGCAATGCCCGCATGGTCGCCGTCGGCGCGAAGCCCATCCAGCACCGCATCGCCACTGCGCGCGGCCGCCTCGTTTGCCAACCCGCCACGATCCGCCTGCTAAAACGTCGCGCTCTGCCCAAGGGCGACGTCCTCACCGTCGCGCAGGTCGCCGGTGTACAAGCCGTGAAGAACACCGCCAACCTCATCCCGCTCTGTCACCCGCTTCCGCTCAGCCATATTGAAATTTCGTTTAGTGTCCGCGCCTCATCGATCGAGGTTACTTGCACCGTCGAAACCCACGCGCAAACCGGCGTCGAAATGGAAGCTCTCACCGGCGTCTCCGTGGCCGCGCTGACACTCTACGATATGTGCAAGGCCGTGGACAAATCGATGTCCATCGACGACATTCGCGTCATCGAAAAGATCAAAAAATGAAAAGGCACTCCACTGTAGGAGCCTGCTTGCAGGCGATTCACGCCTAACATCGCCTGCAAGCAGGCTCCTACAGAACCAGCCGAGCCACCTAATAACCTATCCCTCTTTGCAAAAATGAAAATTGGCCGCATCACCGTCAGTGACCGAGCTTCGGCCGGAATCTACGCCGATCTCGGCGGTCCTGAGATCGAACGCCTGCTGCGCGTACATCTCGGCCCAAGCCACGAATTTGTCGCCGCCGTCATTCCTGACGAACAAGATCGGATCGCCGAAACGCTGCGTCTCTTCACCCGACAAGAAGGCTGCGCACTCGTCGTGACGACCGGCGGCACCGGCGTGACACCGCGCGATGTGACGCCCGAGGCCACCCGCGCCGTATTGGAGAAAGAACTACCCGGCTTCGGCGAGGCCATGCGCATGGGAAACTTCGAACGCGTGCCTACCTCGATTCTTTCTCGCGCCACCGCCGGCATCCGCGGCCAGTCGCTGATCATCAATCTCCCGGGCAAACCCAAAGCCATCGGCGAATGCCTCAGCCTGCTCATGCCCGCCATCCGCGAAGCGCTTGCTCACCTGCAAGGGCACGATACGCATCAAGCCGAACCATCGGCAACCCGTAAATAGCCCGCATGGACACCCACGGCCGTATCGTTGATTACCTCCGCATCTCGGTTACCGACCGTTGCAATGAGCGTTGCACTTACTGCATGCCCGAGGGCTACAAAGGCTGGGAGCAAAAAGCCGATCACCTCACCGCCGACGAAATCATCCGCGTCGTGCGCGCAGCCACCGGCCTCGGTTTTCGCAAATTTCGGCTGACCGGTGGCGAACCGCTCGTGCGCCGCGATCTGCTCGAGATCGTTCACGCCATCCACGCGCTGCCCGGCGTCGACGTCATCGGCCTCTCGACCAATGCCACCCGCCTCGCACCGCTCGCCGCCAGTCTGAAATCTGCCGGCCTGCGCACGGTCAACGTCAGCATCGATTCGCTCGACGCCGCGCTCTATCGCCGCATCACCGGCGGCGATGTCGCCACAGTGCTAGCCGGAATCGAAGCCGCGCTCGCCGCTGGATTCGAGCGCATCAAACTCAACTGCGTGCTTATGCGCGGCGTCAACGAAACTTCCCTCTGGCCGCTGGTTCAGTATGCAGCCGAACGCGACCTGCCGCTGCGCCTGATCGAGCTCATGCCCTTAACCAAGGCCGATGTTTTTGGCAGTGCTACTTTTCTCTCAGTCGAAGATGCGATGCGCTCGCTCGGCGAATACGACGAACTCATCCCACAACCCGACGCCCGCATCGGCTGGGGCCCGGCAAAATACTATCGTATGCCAAAGACCGGCGCGCTCGTCGGTTTCATCGGCGCGATGACGACCGAGCACTTTTGCGAGACGTGTAACAAGATGCGCCTCACCGCCGACGGCAAAGTCCGCCCGTGTCTCGGCGACGGCCACGAGCTCGATCTTCGCGAAACCCTTCGCCTGAACCAATCCGACGAAGCCGTGCGCGAGGTTTTGCGCGAAGCTTTGCGGATCAAACCGCTCGAGCACCAATTCCGCACCAACTACGCCCCGTGCCGCCCGATGACGGCGATCGGTGGTTAAGTGTGTACGCCGCGTGCTCACACGCGCTCCGAGGTAGGGCGGATTATCCCTAATCCGCCGCCTTCGACTCGGCGCGCCCAGCGGTCGCCCTACCCTCGGAATTTCATCGCGGATCGACCACGCGGCCGAGAAAAAGACACGCACCACTCGCCCGATGCTGGATCGCGAAGAGGAACGGACGATCAACCTGTACTTCGATGGGCTTTGACGGATTTTGGGCGACCGCGAAAGCCGCCAAGACCACGACTGAAGTGGCTGCAGCTGCCTCTGTCCCTTCTTCATCCACCGCGATGAATGTTTTGTGGAAAACCGCTGACACATAGAGATAGTCGTTTGGTTTGCGCGGAGCCATCCGATCAAAATTAGCGCTACCATTCGGTTGATCAAAAGCCGTCTTCATTCCCAGCGACTGCAACTCTTTCGCCAGTGCCATCACCGGTGGCTCAATCCTAAACTTTGGCAGATACAAGATTAGCTCTGCCGGATCAGGATTCGCACAGTCCAAAAGCAATTGCGCTGTCAGTCTCTTTTCCAAATCGGCCAGGCCATACTGCTTGTCAGGTAATAGTACGAGAAACTGCAATTCACCGCCCACATAACGAATCGTCACGGCGGTAAACCCTTCTTGGTGCCGATAGCCAAACACGCGCTGCGCCTGCATCGTAGGCACTTCGATTTTTTGTGTTCCTCCAACAAAAAACGTTTTGGGCTTCGTACCGTATTTTGAAAATTCTTTTGCCCACGGAGCCTTGAAGTAGACGGCATTCACCAAAGCCAACCGAGTTTTCTCATCGAGACCACCGGGCGCAATCAGATCGCAAATCCTGTCCCGCGTACGCTGGGCCACCCAGGCGTTGATCTCGCTCCGAATTTTCTCGGCGTTCTTTATAAAATCTACCGGCTGAAAGGGCGCACCGTAGATTTCCTTGGTCAGGGTGAGAAATTCCGGCCGGAAGTCATAACCACTCTGCCCATACAAGCGGTTCGCCACTTCCAACGTAAGCGGCTCGCTCGGGCCGCCACGCTCCTCTGATTCCAGAATGACTTTTTGCGAACGAACCGCCGCCTCTGCCATCCCGCGACTAAACGCCGCAAACGACCGATGCAGCGCTGCTTCATCCTCCGGATAGTGCAGCACCTTCGCCATCTCAGCTTTCGTTTCGCCGGCAGCTCCGGCGTAGGTCATGGCGAGCGCCGACTGAATCGAGTACGGTGAGAGCAACGCGTTCTCGTCGGGCTTGGCGACACGCGCGAGCAGATCAATGCCGAGCGCGTTCATCGAGTTGGCTGCAACGCTTAGGTCATCAGCCAGCGCTGACGCCAGCGGAAGAAAAGTTACGCCACAAAGGAACAGACCAAGTTTTCGCAGGTGCATGGGGATTCTTGAAAGGGTCAACCTCAACCGCTTACTACACCTACAACGCCGCAGTCCGGTTTTTATTACGACAAAAAAGTACACGAGAATAAACTAGAGCCGACGGCTATTCTGAACAGAGTCGGAGGCGATGCTTTTTTGGCTGAAGAAAATCCTCACGCTGCCCTTCCTGCCGCTGCATTTCGCGCTCATGGCGGGCTCGGCCGGAATCGTTCTGCTTTTTTGGACCAAGCGCCAGAAAACCGGACGCGCACTCGTCACCATTGCGGTGCTCGCGCTTGCGATTTTTTCCAACAAGGGCGTTGCACGCTTCCTCATCGCACCGCTCGAAAGCCAATATGCGGCCATCCCCGAAGCGCGCTCCACGAGCGAACTGCCCGCGCGTATTCAAGCGTGCCGAACCATTGTCGTGCTCGGCGGCGGGCACAGCGATTCCACGACGCTCTCCCGCGTGAACCAGTTGAGCAGTTCGGCCCTGGCGCGCCTGATCGAAGCGGTTCGCCTCGCCCGGCTAATGCCCGAGGCCCAGGTCATCGTCTCCGGCTACAACGGCCCGAAAACACTCTCACACGCGCAAATCCTGGCCGAAGCAGCGCAGTCGCTCGGCCTCGCGCCCGAGCGTATCATACGGCTGGATACCACACGCGATACCCATGACGAAGCATTGGAGTTGGCGCGACGACTCGGCTCCGAGCCGTTTTTACTTGTGACCTCGGCCTGGCACATGCCGCGTTCCATGGCTCTTTGCGAAAAAGTTGGCCTCCATCCCATCGCTGTCCCGACCGATTTCATGTTGCGGCAAGAAGTTGATAGCGGATGGAGAATACTGGCTTGGGATCTCGGCGCATTGGAGCGAAGCACAAAAGCCATCCACGAACGCATCGGCTTGTTCTGGTCACGTTTACGTGGACAAAGTTAAGCAGTGGCAACGCCACCGCGGCCTTCCGTAACGCGATTGTAACACTCCCGTAACAGTTTTCGTTTCACAAATGTAACGAAGCCCTTTAGCCACGGCTTTGTATGATTTCTTTCTCCAAGCTATTCGGTAAGGACCAGAAGTTTTTTGACCTGCTTGAGGCCAGTGCCGAGGAAGCACTGACGAGCACCAAGCTGCTCGCTAACTACCTCCAACGCATCGAGTCCTACCGCAGCGCGGCCGATCTCGATGATTTCATTCAGAGCCGTCGCAAGGACAAGAAAATCACCAGCCGCATCACCGAGGAGCTCTGCAAGACCTTCGTCACCCCGCTGGAACGCGAAGACATCGAAGCCCTTTCCCTGGCCCTCTACCGCATCCCTAAGATGGTGGAAAAACTCGTCGAACGCATCGCCATTTATCCCGGTAAAATTCCGAGTGCCGCTTTCCTCCGCCAAGCAGACCTTCTCGGCAAAGCCGCTGAATCCGTCGTTTTCATGGTGAAACAACTCCGCCATGGTGCCCGCATCGACCAGATCGGCGAGGCCAACGAAAAACTTCAATTCGCTGAAGGCGAAGCTGATAAACAGTTGCTCAGCGCAATCAAAGATCTTTACCACGGCTCTTACGACGCCAAGGAAGTCGTCATCCTGCAGGACCTTTTTGAAATGGTTGAAAAAGCCGTCGACCGCTGCCGTGACGCCGGCAACGTCGTTTTTCAGATCGTGTTGAAATACTCCTAAGCAGCCCCAGCCATGACGCTGCTTCTATTAGTGCTGCTGGCCGCATTGGTGTTTGAATACATCAACGGCTTTCACGACACCGCCAATTCCATCGCCACGGTCGTTTCGACCAAGGTGCTCACACCGCGCCAGGCGATCTTGCTCGCAACCATCGCCAACCTTGTCGGCGCACTCTATGGCACGGCCGTCGCAAAAACGATCGGCAACGGTCTGATCGATACCAACGTGATCAGTATGGGCGCGGTCCTGTGTGCTTTAATCGGTGCCATCGCGTGGAACATCCTAACCTGGCTTCTCGGCCTGCCCTCGAGTTCCAGCCACGCACTTATCGGAGGCCTCTGCGGCGCCGCCCTCGCTTCTGCCCATGGCAACTGGTCCGTGCTGAAGTGGGCCTACACCGATGCCAAAGGCGGCCACAACGGCCTCTGGTACAAAGTCGTCCAACCCATGGTGCTCTCACCGCTCATTGGTTTTGTTTTTGGCGGTTTGATCATGTACGTGCTCTACGCCGTCCTGCGCAAAACCACGCCCCGCGTCGTCAACCTCCTCTTCGGCAAACTCCAACTCGTCAGCGCCGGCTGGATGGGCTTCAGCCATGGCACCAACGATGCACAAAAAACCATGGGCATCATCGCCCTCGCACTCTATACCGGCACGAAGTCCGGCACGTTCAACGACCTCCCGGAGTATCTCCATTTTCTTAAAAACCCCCACTTTGACATCCCTTACTGGGTGGTGATCACCTGCGCCTTAACCATGGCCGCCGGTACCGCTGCGGGCGGTTGGCGCATCATTCGCACGATGGGCCATAAAATGGTGAAACTGCAACCCGTGCACGGCTTCGCAGCAGAGACGACCGCCGCGATCATCATACAAGGTGCCTCCAGCATCGGTATCCCGCTTTCCACTACACACGTAATCTCCACCTCCATCATGGGCGTCGGAGCGACGAAGCGTTTTAGTGCAGTCAAATGGGGCGTAGTCGGCCGCATGGTCTGGGCCTGGGTCCTGACCATCCCGGTAACAGGCATCATCGGCTATGGCCTGATGCGCCTGCTCCATTTTCTAAACATCGGCTAGGGTGTGTCTGGCAAATAATACGACCTGTCATTCTGAACGAAGTGAAGTACCGAGGCCGTAGGCCGACAGTCCGTCATCCAGAAGGACATAATCGAAGCGCACTGCTTATCGCCCTGGGTTCTTCGCTACGCTCAGAATGACTGGCTATCTGTGCCTTGTATTATTTGCCAGACACGCCCTAGATCTGAAAGCGTCGGCCGGAACAATACCCCCAACCTGATGACAACTTCCAAAAAAACCCGCCTTGTCTCAATCCTCGGGTTCGTTTTTTGCTTGGGCCTACTGTGCCCATGCAACGCAGTCGAAACATCCAGCGCACCGCCCCAAACCACCTCCACCAGCTCGGCCCTGGATGAGCTCACGGTCATCCGCTCAAACCTCGAAATGATCGGACAGCTCCGTCGCCAAGGCGTGGAAGTCGATGCCGATGGAGCCATTTCCCGTCGACTCCTCGACAAAGCCGCTCAGTTGACCGAAGGCCGTGTTCACACTCTGGATACACTGCACGCCGCCACCGGCACGGCACCAACCCCGCAAGAGCGGCAACACGGCTGGTTCACATTCGTGCATGTCCTATGGTTGACAGGGGCATTCGTAATCATCGCGGCGCTCGCGATTCTCTTTCGCCATTATCTCGCCTGGTTAATCTGCAGCATACCCGTACGCGCATGGGAAGCACTGTTCTATCTCGCATGCCTGGGCGCGATCGCGGCGGGACACTTCATGCCAGAAAGAAACACCCTCGCCCCGGTGCTACCCGGCTGCCTCGGCCTTATCGGGTGCCTTTTCTTCAGCAAATGGATACACAAATTCAAACTGAAAGAATGGATGGCTTGGTTCTTCGTCCTGGTTTGGGGTGCCACTGCGATTTTCTACCGCAGCGAAACACTGGGGTTCTTCGCCGTCTCCGCCGCACTGTTCGCGCTGGGGTTCCTGGCCGGAATGGTTCCCGGCGTGGTTGTTCTCGGCTTTCGGAACGCAGCTGTGATTCCACGTACCACTCTGGCCGCCGGTTTGCTGCTCGCCGTGCATGTGGCGCTGCATTGCCTCGGCGCAGATCCCGTGGTCCTGGCCCCGTTCCGTGCAGGCATGGGCTTTCTCGGCGCTTTCGTTTACCTGCTGGGCTTGTTGGTCATGTCGAATTTGTACTACGCCCGTCATGGCTGGTCAAAGACCCGGTACTGGGCACGCTACGCCATGATGCAGGCGCTAACCATCGCTTCAGGCGTCGCAGCGTTATACCTAGGGAGTGTTTATAGAATCGAAACGTTACTCGGCATCGGCGGAACTTTTTTCTATCTCTATCTGCTGGAAAAATACTTTGAACTTCCCTGGCGCGGTATCGGCTGGGCATGGGCCTTACTCGGCACGGGCGGATTGATGTATGGCTTCGCGCTATTCGCTCAAGCGCGCCCGGAATGGTTTTTCTTCATGCGGTAAACACCGCCTGATCGAAGCTCTACCGACCGAATCTGTTCCAAGCTTCGGCCCGGAGAATCAGTCGTTCATAAGACGGTGAATGATGGCGACAAAGCATGTTCGAGGTGTCATGCCTGCACCTTGCCGCAAACCTGTGGCTGGTCGCCATAAAGGCGGCTTTTCCCCTACCGCCCATGAATCTTCGCCGTTACATTACCTCTTTCGCATTCATCAGCGCACTTGCTTCCTGCGCTTTCGCCCAACCGCTCGTCTCGCCCGAAGTTCACGCCGACCGCACCATAACGTTTCGCTATAACGCCCCCGGAGCCAAGGAAGTGCTGTTATACAGCGAAGCGGTGACCAAGGCTCAGCCTTTGCAACAGGATAAGCAGGGCGTTTGGTCATTCACGACCGCTCCCGTCGCCCCGGATATCTATGTATATTCCTATATCGTCGACGGCCGGCGCGTCCTCGATCCGGCGAATCCAGTTATCAAATACAATCTGTTTTCGACGGAAAACCAAATCCACGTGCCAGGCCCAAAAACCCTGCCCTGGGAGATGAACGATGTGCCCCACGGAATCATTCACCGTCACCATTATCGCTCCACAATCGTAGACGAGGAACGCGACGTGTGGGTTTACACACCGCCGGGTTACGATGCGACCAGCGCGGAAAAACTCCCCGTGCTCTATCTACTCCATGGCTTCAGCGATGCCGAAGACGCATGGGTGACAGTCGGCCGAGCCAATGTCATTCTCGATAACCTGATCGCGAGTGGCGCCGCCAAACCCATGCTTGTGGTGATGCCACGTGGTTATGGAAACCGCGAAGTGGTCGCTGGTGGCTGGGCGATACTGCGGACTCCCGGCTGGCAGCAAGCCTGGCAGAACAGCAACGCGAGATTCGGCCAGTCACTGCTCAACGAAATCATTCCCTTGGTTGAAAGAAACTATCGCGTGTCCTCGGACCGCAATGCCCGCGCGATCGCCGGTCTCTCAATGGGCGGCACCCAATCGCTTCTGATCGGTCTCACCGCTTCCGATCGCTTCGCGTGGATCGCGGCCTTCAGTGCGGGCGGCATGCCCGAGGATTATGACCAGCACTTTCTCGGCCTTAAAGATAAGCTGAACCCAGACCTTAGGTTGCTATGGATTGGTTGTGGTACGGAAGACAGTCTGATAACCGGAAACAAAAAGTTCAGCGCCTGGCTAAATGCACACGGCGTCCAACACACCTGGAAAGAGACACCAGGCCAGCACAACTTCCTTCTGTGGCGTCGTTATCTCGCAGAGGTTATCCCGCTGCTCTTTCAGGAATCCGCGCCAGCTAAACATTAAGTTCGGCGCGCTGTTCCAACCAAAACCGCGTTCACTTTTGTTCGACGCGGTTTTTGAGAAACGTCAGTACGTCCTGAAACTTGCTGCGGTTGCTTTCGTCCGTAGCCACGAGGTTTTCGTGGGCTTGCAGCACGAGACGGGCATGTTCGAGTTCGCTGCGATCTCCGCCGCAGGGCAAAGCTGTCGCAGCCGAACCAAAGTTCATCGGGAAATCCCCGGCATCGACCGACACCAAGCGGTGCAAGCCGAGGTTGCGAATGAGCTCCAAATTGCGCTGGCTGGCCCGCACGATGACGAGGCTGCCCGGGGGCGTCTGCTTGCGCAAATCAAGAGCCGCACCAGCCATGACACCGAGGAAGGTGCTGTCCATGCTGGTACAGTTCTGGAAATCGAGGACAAAGCGGGGCTTCCCCTGCTTCATCATTTCGGCGAAGAAATCGTGAAGGCATCCGCTGTTTTGAAACGAAGCGCGTCCTTCGATGCGGACCACAACAGGGTCCGAATAGGCATCGACTAAGAAGGAGGGTTTGGCGAGTTCAGGCATGCTAGGCAAAGAAGGTAAAGATCAAAGACTACCCGAATGGTACTAGAGAGCCATCCTTTTTGCAGTCATTTCGCTTCACTCCTTCACCGCTTAGTTCTTCGTCACAATTTGCCGCAAAACGTAGGGCAAAATTCCACCGTGTTGATAGTAATCGATTTCGATTGGTGTATCGATGCGGCAGCGAACAGCGACGTCGGAAACTTCGCCATTTTTACGAGTGATTTTCAAAACCAAATCCTGCTGCGGCTTGATCGACGCATCCAGTCCCACGACGTCGTAAGTCTCGGTGCCATCAAGTTTCAACGTCTGCGCGGTGGTGCCTTCCTTGAACTGAAGCGGAAGCACGCCCATGCCGACGAGATTCGAACGGTGGATACGCTCGAAGCTCTGTGCGACGACGACTTTGACGCCGAGTTGATTCGTGCCTTTGGCCGCCCAGTCCCGCGATGAACCGGTGCCATACTCCTGGCCCGCAATGATAATCAGCGGCGTGCCGAGTTTCTGGTAAGCAATGGATGCATCGTAAATCGAGGTCTTCGCGCCGTCGTGGCCGAAGGTGTTACCGCCTTCTTCGCCGCCGAGCATGAGATTCTTAATGCGAACATTGGCAAACGTGCCGCGTGTCATGATGCGGTCGTTGCCGCGGCGTGAACCATAGGAATTGAAGTCCTCGTAAGTGACCCCGTTTTCGAGCAGGTATTTGCCGGCTGGCGATGTCTTCTTGATCGCGCCCGCTGGCGAGATGTGGTCGGTCGTGACCGAGTCGCCGAAAATGCCGAGCGCACGCGCACCTTTGATCGCCGCGATGCTGCCGGGTTGTAGACTGAAATTCGCGAAGAACGGCGGCTCCTGAATGTAGGTCGACTTCGCGTCGAAGCCGTAAACATTGCCCACGCTCGAAGGGATTTCGTTCCACTTCGGATTCTGCGCGGCGAAATCGGTGTAGAGCTTGCGGAAAACCTCAGGTTTAAGCGCGGCCTGCATCTGATCGCGCACCTCCTGAATGCTTGGCCAAACATCCTTCAAAAATACCGGGCCATCCTTACCGGTTCCGATCGGTTCGGTCGAGAGATCGATATCCACACGTCCGGCGAGCGCAAAGGCGACGACCAGCGGCGGCGACATGAGGAAGTTAGCCTTGATGTTCTGGTGAACGCGGGCTTCGAAATTGCGATTGCCCGAGAGTACGGAGGCGGCAACCAGGTCGTTTTTGACAACTGCCTCTTCGGTCTTCGGATCGAGCGGGCCAGAATTGCCGATACAGGTCGTACAACCATAACCAACCGTTTGGAACCCGAGTTGATCGAGGTACGGCGTGAGTCCGGCCTTGTTCAAGTAATCGGTCACGACGCGGGAGCCAGGCGCCAGCGAGGATTTCACCACCGGGTTCAGCTTGAGGCCTTTTTCGACGGCCTTCTTCGCGAGCAGGCCTGCCGCGAGCATAACGGACGGATTGGAGGTGTTGGTGCAGCTCGTGATTGCAGCAATCAGCACGGAACCATGGCCGATCTTCGAGCCAGCGATTTCAGCTTTCACCGTGGAAAAATCCTCGGCCTTTTTGCCAAAGCCGTTTTCCGTAACCGGCTTCGAGAAGGAAGTGGTAAACTCGTTTTTCAGGTTATTAAGCACGATGCGGTCCTGTGGACGCTTCGGGCCGGCCACACTCGGGACAACCGAACCAAGATCCAGCTCCACAACTTGCGAGTAGTCGATTTCGCCCTGCTGCGGGATGCCCCAGAGGTTTTGCGCCTTGTAGTAAGCCTCGTAGGTCTCGACGAGTTTTTCGTCGCGGCCGGTGGCGCGGAGGTAGTTGGAGCACTCGGCGTCGATCGGGAAGAAGCCCATCGTCGCACCGTACTCGGGGGCCATGTTAGCGATGGTGGCACGATCGACGAGCGGCAGCGCGGCGGCGCCAGGGCCGAAGAACTCGACGAATTTCCCGACGACCTTCGTCTTGCGCATCTGCTGCGTGACGGTGAGTGCCAGATCGGTCGCAGTGACGCCTTCCTTGAGCGAACCGGTCAAGTAAACACCGACAACGTCCGGCGTCAGGAAATACACGGGCTGTCCCAACATGCCGGCCTCAGCCTCGATGCCGCCCACGCCCCAACCCACGATGCCGATACCGTTGATCATCGTCGTGTGCGAATCGGTGCCAACGAGCGTATCAGGATAGTAAACACCGTTGCTGTCGCTCAGCACGCCCTTGGCGAGATACTCAAGATTGACCTGATGGACAATGCCGATGCCAGGGGGAACCACCTTAAAGGTGTCAAAGGCCTGCATGCCCCACTTCAGGAATTGGTAGCGCTCGCGGTTGCGCGAGAACTCGAGTTCGAGATTCTTTTGGAACGCATCGGCGCTGCCCGCGAAGTCCACCTGCACCGAGTGATCAACCACGAGGTCAACCGGCACGAGTGGTTCGATGATTTTCGGATTCTTGCCGAGCTTGGTCACAGCCGAGCGCATGGCGGCGAGATCCACGAGAAGCGGCACGCCGGTAAAATCCTGCAACACAATGCGCGCGACTACGAAGGGAATCTCCTCCGTGCGCGGAGCCTTCGCTCCCCACCCCGCCAGCTCGCGTATGGCTTGCTCGGATACACGCTTGCCGTCGCAGTTGCGCAGCAACGACTCCAGCACAAGGCGGATCGAGACGGGCAGGCGCGAGATCTTGCCGACACCGGCTTTTTCGAGCGCAGGCAGCGAGTAGAACTTCTGCGTGGCACCTGCGGCCGTGAACGTCTGGAGGGTGTTGAAGGGATTAGGGATGCTCACGGGATTTTCGTGTTGGGATTTCGAGTTTTTGATTTCAGAAACAGACTTAAGCCAACGCAGCCTTGACCGCGTTGAAGTCCGGCAGGTCTTTAGGTGTTGCAGTCTGTTCGGCGTATTTGACCACGCCGTCCTTGCCGATAACGAACGCTGCGCGAGCCGAAGTGTCGCCCACGCCTGCAAGCATCGGGAAGAGCACGCCGTAGGCCTTGGTGGTTTCCTTGTTCAGGTCGGAGACGATCGTGAGCTTGATGCCGTTTTTCTGGGCCCAGGCTTCTTGCGCGAACGGACTGTCCACGCTGATCGCGATAACGTCGGCACCGAGCTTTTCGTACTCGGCGAGACCGCCGCTCATGTCACACATTTCCTGCGTGCACACGCCGGTGAAGGCCAGCGGGAAGAAGAGCAGCACGGTCTGCTTCTTGCCGAAATTGTCGCTCAGCTTGACGTCTTTAAGACCGTCAGCGGCCTTCGATTTGAGGGTGAAATCAGGGGCTTTGGAACCAATTGCGATAGGCATGGTGATCAACGTTGATGGTTGCGTACGACCGGAGCAAAGTGCGCCGGAAAGGACCCTGAAGCTAGCGACATGCCGAGAGCATAGACAAACCGTTTTTCCCAAAAGAAGCCCGCGTTGTAGAGGCAAGGCCTTTGCCATTAGGATTCCTTCGGGACGGAAATTAATAATCTGGAACTCAGGAAGGCTGGAAAATACCAAGAGCGACCAGTGATCGGGAGTCCCTTGGATCGTTCCAGCGTTCCTGAGTTCCAGATTAAACCTCCTCTGCTCCACCCTTGCCCTGCGCGACCTGCTGCGTTTTTCTGCACCTTCCATGAATCTCCTCGAAGACCTCAAGTGGCGCGGCCTCATCGCCGACTGCACCGACGAAAAAGCGCTCGCCGAGCGCCTCGCTCAAGGGCCCATCGCGCTGTATTGCGGCTTCGATCCGACCGGTGACGCTCTTCACGTCGGCCATCTCATGGGACAACTCACGTTGCGCCGTTTCCAACTCGCCGGTCACCATCCGTACCCACTCGCGGGCGGTGCCACCGGCATGATCGGCGACCCGTCCGGCAAATCCGCAGAGCGCAATCTCCTCTCCGCCGAACAACTCGCGCACAACGTCCGCTGCATCACCGCCCAGCTTTCGCGTCTCCTCGATTTCACGTCGACCACGAATCCCGCGCGCCTCGTCAACAACGCCGATTGGACCGCTGGCATCAGCTACCTCGATTTCCTGCGCGACATCGGAAAACATTTTCGATCA
>JADKHC010000043.1 GCA_016721945.1 Verrucomicrobiota bacterium
TGGTACTTCCTGGATCTCTTCGTTTACTTCTGTAGAATTCCTAAAATTCAGACCAGCCAAGATCAAAAAGCATAGGGTCATTGGTATGAAACCCCAGACTAGTGGCAGGGTGAGGCGCATGGTCTGGCCGGTGGGGCCTGTATTTAGCAGCGTGATGTCGCCGTGGCGGCTGAGGAGAATGCGTTTCGCGATGGCGAGGCCGAGGCCAGCGCCATCGGGGCGACCGGAGGAAGGAGTCGAAGATTTTTTCGCGCAACGTCTCGGGCACGCCGCGACCTGTATCCGTAATGTCGATATGCCCGATTCTGGCGGTGCCTCGTTTTTCGATGTGGCAAGTGAGAGTGATTTCACCGCCCTCAGGCATGGCTTGCGTGGAGTTGATGAGCAGGCTTGGCAGGACCTGCTGGATCCGGCCCCTTGTGTACATCAACGACGAGTGGTTGCGCAGGGCGTTCTAGCGGAGCAGGATCCTGCTTTGAGCGAGTTTCCAGGCGGATCAGCACGACGGTGCCATCGACGATGTCGGTGATCTGCCAGCGCGAATGCAGGCCCGAGGGCGCCTTACGAAACTGGAGGACGCGCGAGACGATAGTCGAAGTTGGCTTAATCTTTTCGGGCTGATGACGCGGAGATCGGTTTTACGTGATCGTCTGCCGGGAAATCGAGGCCGAGGTGGCCGTAGAGAAAGCTTAATGACGGTGAGCGGATTGCGGATCCGTGCGCGATTTCCGGCGGCGGAGCAGACCGGAGTGTGGTAAGTTGTGTTCGTTTTACGGAGCGATTCTTCGCTTTGGAAAACGCGTGAGTAGAGCCGAGAATTTTTAGCAGGCGACCGCACCGAGGCTGAGGGGCGGCGACGGGGTATGACGCTCGTCGTTGTTAAAGCGGTGAACGTGGTCGGTGAAGATGACGAGTACGCCGAGGACTTCAACATCATACACCATCGAGTCGCGAGCACGGTGCGCAGCGCTGGTCACGAGGGAGATCAATCAGGTCGGTAAATTCCGGGCCTTGGGCGTTGGGAAATTGAGGCTGTTTGCGCGTGTGGATGACGGCGGCGACAAAACAGGATCGAGCGGCAGGTCGCGGCCCATGACCTCAACTTGATATTCGCGAGTGAGGCTGGCCGGACGATTTCAGTTGGTTCGTCGGGAAGGTAGAGGCGAGGCCCGACATTGCATGATCTGACGCGTGTCGTGGGTGAGCAATCGAAGAGGTCCTGGGGTTCTACCTTCTTGGTCACGAGGGCCTGGCCGATCGCGATCAGTGTTTCGAACTGGCGGGCTTGCTGCGCAGTAGGCGCAATTGCCAGGAGCCGAAAATATCTCGGCCGAGGCTTCTGGGGAGACAAGAACGAGCAGTTGGAGGTCTGATTGGTTGGAAGCCGTTGACGGGGTCGTGATCGAGGTTGATGACGCCGAGGGTCTGGCCGTTTTCCTCAAGCGGGGCGGCGATTTCCGCAGCGCACTTCTGGGCGTATGGCGATAGCGTGGATCGGCTTTTACGTCGGCAACGAGTTGTGGCGTCCATGAAAAACGACCCAGCCAGTGATGCCCTGGGCCGAGGCGCAGGACCTCCTCGTCGGTCTCTGGGCGGGAGGCCTGCTGAACTCGATTTCGAGTTTGCCGGTGTCGGGGTTGAGCAGGGCAATCGAGCCGCTGGAGGCTTGGGCGGCCGGACTTGCGTGGCGATGATTTCGGCGAGGATCGTCCGGGAGAGCGAGGCGCGGATCTTCGGTGCGTCCGATGAGCGAACTGATGCGGTAAAGAACCGGCAGGGCGCGGGTCAATGAGCGCGCGGGCGCGCGCGGCAAGGAGGCAGCGGGAGTTCTTCAGGAGCAGGCGAGCGACTTTCCACCACGGGGATAAGGAGCGGGCAAACGACCGGCTAATCGAGAAATTCCTGCGAGTTAGCCGGTCGCGGTTTGGGATTTTCGCGGGCTATTTGCCAGCTGCCACGGCGTGCAAGTGCCGGTGGGCGCTGGCGCCGGGCGACGATGGCTTTGAGCGCGTCGCGGAGGGCTTGCAGGCGGCCGGTGTCCTCCGGAGGTCTCGTGATTCACATTTTCGCGGTGAAGGTGTCGATGGCGATGCCGCGCTCCGGTGCCGATGCGCGCGAAGGTGATATCGAAGCCGTGGTCGTAGATGGCTTTCGCGACGAGATAGAGGCCGATCTGGTCGTGCGCCTGGATCTCGACGATGGTTCGCTGCATCGAGTTCGTGGCAGACTTCGACGATAGGCGGAAACGATCCGTGCAAGGTCTCGCTGGCTGACTGCGTGGTCGTGTAGCGGCCGCTGTATTTGTGGCCTGCGCCATGATGTCGGGATAGAGATCCTTGCTGGCGACGAGGGCTTGTTCGACTGTCTTGGCAAAGGTTTCCATCGCGGCCTGGCTCTGGACGACGCCTCGGTTGGGCTCGACGACGTGGAATGTGTCGATGGCGATATGGTCGGTGCGGGAAATTACCTTGGCTCCTAGGATGTTCCAGACCGGCGACGCGGTCGTCTTTCCAGTCGATGATGGGCTTGAGCGAGCCGACGGAGTCTGCGGCGGTGATCGAGTGAAGCAGTTTGTTCACCATCTGGATGTGCAGCGAAATCTCGCTGGCATCGGCGTGAATGAAGTAGCGCTCGGGCAACAGATTGAAGTGCGCGGTGATTTCGTCCTGGCTGATGCCGGGGATCGTCTTGGAGATCAGTTCCTGATGCTTCATTTGGGTACGTTCAGAGTTTGCGAGATTCGGGTGGCTTCCGCCGTGGACCTAGCGTTCTAGTGTGGTGCGGAAGAGCGAGCTGTGGAGCGTGTCTTTGCAACTATTCCAGAGGCCGCGGAAGTGCCGCGGCATCGCAGAAGGTGTGGACATAGAGATAACGCAGCTTGTCCGGCTGAGTCCACCTTGTTCGGCGAATGCGATCGCGTGTTGGGATCATCCACATCACGCCTCTGCCAAAAGCGCGCACTAATCAGATGGTTCTTGATGATAAAGGTAACAGTTCCACTGCTGCGGGGTCGATTTGCAGGCGCTTGAGGAGCGGCATGGCAATCTCCACACCAAACTCTACGTCCTTTAATGCCTTTGGCTTTACCGATGTCGGAGCAGCAAAATCAAATACAGCAGGGGTGGGTCCGGTTTCATGCAGGACTTCGCGGTATTTCAGCAATATGGGCTCGGCGACGGCGAAGATGCGGTCGAGCTCGCGAATGGCATGCAGCGTGTGAATGTCGGCCATATAACGGTGATAAAACCTCGTGTTGCACGAGGCAGGTGAGCGCGTCGAATTCCGGGATGTACCGGCCCGTTTACCGAGTTCGTGCATCAACTCCAGTGTCGGATAAACCGCACCGGCTTCACTGAGGATGGATTTGAAACTCGTGTTGGCGTCCGGCGAATCCGTGACCTGCTCGGTGATGAGCGGCAGCGATTCACGGATCAGCGTTTGCAACGCGAAATCCGGCGTCGCACCGAGTTGCTGGCAATGGCGGAAAACGCGGATAAGGCGCGCGGGATCTTCCTTGAACACCTCGGGTTTTTCAGCGGCGAGTTCGTGCCCGCGCATGATGAAGCCGTCGATGCGTTTGGTGCGTTGAAAACGATAGGCGCGCAGGACTTCGCGGAATGATCCGCGCAGGCCTTCGCGTTGTTCGAGCGAGAGCGCGAGGCGGCTCGGGGGTTTTCGAAACGCGGTAGATCTTTGCGCCGCGTGGTAGTAGTCGCGCGATGAGCAGCTCGACGCGTTGCAGGATGTTGCTCGCGGTGTAGCCGGAGTCCGAGTCCGATGCGCGGCTGGGCTTCGAGGTTGAGCGTGTCGGTCGCGTGTTTAGTGCTAAAGTGGAGTTCGTTACGCACGCGCAGCAGAAAGTCGTAAGCGCGCTGGAAATCGCGGGCGTCGTTTCGCGTGAGATAATTTTGCGCAGCGAGATCGTCGATCGACGTGATGCCGAGCTTCACCCGCGCCATCCAAAACGTGTTCTGGTAATCGCGAAGACCGCCCACGCCATTCTTAATATCGGGCTCCTGCAGAAAGACCGTGTTGCCATATTTTGCTCGGCGAGTCTCTTGATCTTCAAGGCGTGCGGCGATGTAGCCGCGAGGGTTTTCGTTGACGTAAAAACTTTCGTAGGCCTGCGAGAAAGAGGTGAAAAGCTCCTGCGTTCCGGCGAGCATGCGGGATTCGAGCAGCGCGGTCTTTGATTGATTTCCGGCGCGCTTCGGTGAACACATCGTCAACCGTGCGCGTGGAGTGGCCGACCTTCAGGCCGCAATCCCAGAGGATGTAAAGGATCTCGTTGATCAGATGTTCCTGCAGCGGCTTCACCACGGCCAGTTTCACCTTCGACGGAAAAAGAAACATGATGTCGATGTCGCTCAACGGGCTCAACTCGGCGCGTCCATAACCACCAAGTGCCACCAAACAAACCGGTGCCGGTAACGAACCATTCGTCCGGTTCCAAGCAGTCACCGCGTAATCGAACAGGTGGACGAGCATCACGTCGATCATCGCCGCCCGGGCTTTGACCACGGCCAAGCCGGATTCGCCCGCCTGGTGTTGCGCGAGGATGTTGGCCCCTTCCAGTTGGAGGAACGTTTTGCAGGCAGCGAGACGCTGGGCAGTGGGGACCTCACCAACGAAGTTTAGGCGCTCAAGGGCGTGCTTTAGGAGACGGCTACTCATGCAAGGGTCTTAGAAGAAGCGGAAATGGCTCCGCCGCAAAGCGCGAAATGAGAAAGTTGTGGATGAATTTACACGGCCTTTCGTAGTTGATGGGCGCGCTTGTCTTTCCCAACGTCTGAGCATTCCACGCCCCAATGGTGGAAATCGCAACGCTGCAATACACGTTTAGCTCAAAATCTTTCTGTGATGAACTCATTAGTTCCAATCGCTTCAAAACGTTCTACCTGCTTGCGGCAATCAGGCAAACTCGTGGTTGTTTTCCTCTTTTTCCTCGGGCCGCTTTTTTCGGTCGAGTCCGTACCGACGCAAGTCGATCCATTTTCCCAGGAACCGCGTTCTCCGAGCCGCAGAGAAATGACAGAGGAGGCGTATCAAGTTGCAGATAAGAAATGGCGTGAGGGTCGCGCGAAATGGGAGGCAAGTCTGACTCCGGAGCAGTTGTTCGCAGAGCAGAAAAGGACTGATGAAAAGCGTCGTCTTGAGGCTGAGGCTAGTGGGCGTGCAATGCGTCTCAGGCTTCCGCAGCCCGAAGACAATTATGACTGGAAGCAAGTTGCGTTGCGGAAAAATCTCGATGCCGCAACCATTGCCCAGCTGGAAAAGAGCAGCTCGCCTACGGACCTTCGGTCAAGCAGTCGTTTGAACCCTATCTCGGCGGACCAGTTTTTATCACCAGCGATTCCTTGCTGAAGGCATTTCACGTGCTCTTCGAGGATACGTTCCGCGAACTCGAATTCCGCAAGGCGTCATTATTGCGCGGGCAACTGGAGCGTTGGCTCGTTGCCGCGCGTAAATTCGTTGATCAAAAACTTCTGCCGCCGAATCGCATGGAGACGGCGCTGCGTCACGATCAACTCGTGCTGGGGCCTGCTATTATTTTGCTCGGTGGTTCACTTGAACAGTTTGATACCGCTTTGAGGGAGGAAATCTCCAGTCAGGCGGAAAAAATTCGTCTCGCTGCGACAGTCGAGTTACCGGTGTGGCTCGGTTCCCCAGATCCTGAGTCGCTCCTTGCGCTCGATTATCAGCGTTGCAAACCGGTGGGTTTCTACGCGGGTTCAGAGAAGCTCGCCGCCTATTTTCGTGCCGTACGATGGTTGCAGATGATTCCGTTCCGTTGCTCCCGTGATACCGAATTTGATGCGATTATCCTTCTTCGGATTGCGCTTGTACGGGCCGATCTCGACGAGGATTTCGCATCTGGGGTGCACCTCATCGGTCCGTCCGACGACCTGACTGTTGATGATCTGCACCTCAGGTTGAATCTGAACCAACCTCTCGACGAAACCGAATACAGGACCCTTTTGTCCGAACAGCGCGTCATGCTCGCGCGTGAGTTGGTCGAAAACCGGCGCTGCGTAATCAATTCCGATCTCAAGTTGAAAAGTTCAGTCGGCTCTTTGGCCTCCAAGCTTTCGTTCCGTGTGTTCTCGCCTGCCCGCACTTTGGACGCTGAACTGTTTCAAAGGCTCATCGATCAGAGGAGAAAGCCGCAAGGTTTGGCGGTGGCGGCAATGCTCGGCTCGACCTTGGCCGAGAAACAGCTGGCGACTGATGAAGTGAACATTGTTCGTCGCGTGCGGGAAGATTTTGAAGCCGAATATAAGGACGTTGAGTTATTCTGGTATGTTTCCATCTACCCGCGCTATCTCCATGTACTCAGTGCGCTGTTTCTTCCTCCTTCGGACGCCGCACCTGCGTTCATGAAAGGTGAGGCTTGGTCGGCCAAGAGTTGCCAGACTGCGCTCAGCGGCTGGGCTCAGCTGCGTCATACCTTTACTTTACAGGCAAAATCGAATGCGAACTTCACGGGACTGGTTGCGGTTCCTCCTGGGTTCATCGAAGACAATCCCGAGTTCTTTGCGCGAATGGCGCGGTTGATTGATAAAAGCCATGATGCCCTGCTCGCGAACGGTTGTTTTGAGCCGAGGGCGCAGGAGGAAAGTGAAAAGCCGAAAGCGAATGCCCCTGTGTTGATTGGTGAGGACGATCCGCCATCGCTGTCGCAGCGTTGGCAACTGCTCGGTCGGCTGGCGCATTCGCTCGAAGCGATGTCGCATAAACAACTGCGTCGGCAACCGTGGACCATTGAGGAAGAATATTTTTTGCGTGGGTACGGTTCCCGGCTAGCGTCGGTCATGGGCTATTTCGGAAACTCATGGCTATCGCCAAAGGACGACGCTCCTCGTTGGGTCGAAGTCAGTCAGGAGATCGATGCTCAACACAATGTCTCGCTGGCCGTAGCCATCGGCCGCCCGCGTTTTTTTTACGTGCTCTATCCGTGGAATGGAATGCAGGTTCTGTGCACGGGTTCTGTCCTGCAGTACTACGAGTACGATTCCGCTCAACGCCTGACTGATGTTGAGTGGAAAAACCTCCTCGATTCAGCTGCTGCACCGCGACTTCCCTCCTGGCTTGGCAGCCAGATGAGTGCTCCGGGAAAGCCTGTGCAGACTCATCCTCTGCGACCTTAGGCTTTAAACGCTTTCCGGGGGCCGAAGTTCGCAGCCAGCGAAGCTGCCATGGGTTCCGTGTCGGCCCGTTTAACCACTTGCCACTCGACGAGGCGGTTGGTTGGCTCGGCGATTCCAAGCAATTTTTCCCTTATGGCCGAGATCACCAAGAGCTACGAAGCCCGCGACGTTGAATCAAAATGGTATGCCGCCTGGCAGGAAGCCAAGTGCTTCGCCGGACGCGCTGCGCCTGGCCAGGAGACGTACACGATCGTCATTCCGCCGCCGAATGTCACCGGCATCCTGCACATGGGCCACGTGCTCAACAACACGTTGCAAGACGCGCTCATCCGCCGCGCCCGCCTCGAAGGCAAGGCCGCCTGTTGGATTCCCGGTACCGACCATGCCGGTATCGCTACGCAGACGATGGTGGAAAAACACCTCAAAAAATCCGAGGGCAAAACCCGCCACGATCTCGGTCGCGACGAGTTTCTGAAACGCGTCTGGTCCTGGCGCCAAGAAAAGGGCGACATCATCCTCAACCAGCTCCGCCAGCTCGGCTGCAGCTGCGATTGGGACCGCACGCATTTCACGATGGACCCGGGCTACAGCCGCTCGGTGTTGACGGCGTTCGTTAAACTCTATGAGCAGGGCCTGATCTACCGCGGCAAGCGCATGGTCAACTGGTGCCCGGCTTCGCTCACCGCACTCTCCGACGAAGAAGTCGAGATGCGCCCAACCAAGAGCCTGCTCTATAAACTCCGCTACGAACTCGTCGAGCCGTCCACCACCAAGGACGCCGAGGGAAACACGATCCCGCTCACGCATCTCACCGTCGAGACGACGCGCCCCGAGACGATTCCGGCCGACGTTGCGCTTGCGGTTCACCCGACCGACGAACGTTACCAACACCTTATCGGCAAAAAAGTCTGGCGCCCACTCGGCGAACGCGTGCAGATGCCGATCGTCGGCGACGCCGCCGTCGATCCGGTCTTTGCCGCTGGTGTGCTCAAAGTCACGCCCGCCCACGACAAAGTCGACTTCGAGATCGGCCAGCGCCACCACCTGCCGGTCATCGATTGCATCAATGCCAACGGTTCGATGAACGAATTTGCCGGTGCCGAACTTGCCGGTATGGATCGGTTCGCTGCGCGCAAAAAAGCCTCCGAACTGCTCAAGGAAAACGGTTCTCTCATCGAGGAGAAAGCCTACGAGAACAACGTCGGCTATTCGCAACGCGCCGGAGTGCCGATCGAACCGCGCCTCACGCAGCAGTGGTGGCTGAAGTACCCGCGTGTCGAAGAAGCGAAGTCCGTCGTGCGCGATGGCTTGATCAAGATGCACCCCGAGCGCTGGTCGAAGGTTTACCTTAACTGGCTCGAAAATATCCAAGACTGGTGCATCAGCCGCCAGCTCTGGTGGGGCCACCGCATTCCGGTTTGGTACAAGAAAGGACTCGACCGTGAAAACCTCACGCCAGCCGATCTAGTTGATACCACCAAGATCCACGTTTCGCTCGACGGCCCGGCCGATCCGCAAAACTGGGAGCAGGAATCCGACGTGCTCGACACGTGGGCTTCGTCCTGGCTCTGGCCGTTCGCCACGCAGGGCTGGCCGGATGACTCCGAAATGAAGAAGGCCGGTTACGGCGCGTTTTACCCGACGACCACGCTCGCGACAGGCGCCGACATTATTTTCTTCTGGGTCGCCCGCATGATCATGGCTGGCCTCGAATTCGCCCGCCCCGGCGCGCCGGTCGAGCAGCGGATTCCGTTCAAGCACGTTTATTTCAACGGCATCGTCCGCGACAAGCAGGGCCGCAAGATGTCGAAGACCCTCGGCAACTCGCCCGATCCGCTCGACCTGATTGCGAAGTACGGTGCCGATGGCGTCCGGTTCGGCTTGCTCCAAATGGCACCGCTCGGCCAGGACGTGAAGTTTGACGAAGACCGCATCGAAGGCGGCAAAAACTTCTGCAACAAGCTCTGGAACGCCACGCGCTTCCGCCAGATGAGCGGCGAGATGAGCGATAACTCTTCATTATCGGCCATTCTTGCCCGCATCGACGCGAGTAAGCTCGATGACGATGACCACGCGTTGCTCGGTGCGTTGCTCGACACGATGCGCACGCTCGAACACGGCTTCGCCGAGTTCGAATTCGCCAGTGCGACGCAGCGCTTGTATTCGTTTTTCTGGAACGACTTTTGCGACTGGTATGTCGAAGTTGCGAAAGCCCGCCTTCAGGACCCGGCTGCAAAAGCCCACGTGCTCGCGATTCAGGATCTGGTTATTCGCCAGTTCTTGCTGCTCCTGGAACCGTTCGCGCCGTTCATCACCGAAGAACTCTGGCATCTGCTCGGCTACGGCGCGGAGAAATCCTTCCTGCAGGAAACCCGGCTCGAAACCTCTGACGCCTTTGTCGCAGCTCTGGCCGCGCGCGGTGCGACCATCGATGTCGCCGCTGCTCAACGCGTGGAGAAGTTGAAGCAATTCACTTCGCTCGCTCGTCAGCTGAAGGCCGATCAATCAGTCGCCTCTAAACGCGACGTGAAGTTTATCGCGCTTGCTGATGCTACGTCGTGGACGTTCCTCGAAGCTAACGCCTCGAAAATCACACGTCTCGTCGGTGCGGCTACGCTAGAGCGCACGTCGAGCGAACCAGCTCTTCCCGCCATTGTGACTGCTTTCGGTACACTGTATTTGGATACCGGTGTGAAAGTCGATGCGGCCGCGGAAAAGACGCGCCTTACGAAAGAACTCGAACAAATCACCAAGCACATTGCTGGCACGGAAGCCCGTTTGGGAAATGAAGCCTTCACGAGCAAAGCGCCACCGGCCGTGCTCGAAGGCGCCCGCAAGCAACTCGCTGATCAGCAGGCCAAACGCGCCGAACTGGAGCGTTTGCTGAAGGCGCTGTAAGCCGGGAAGATCAGTCGACGGCCATCATGCTCCGGTCTTTATGATCGGAGCAAGTGCGCCGGGAAAGCTCGTTGGCATAGGTACGGCCGAGAAGATTGGTGTTGGCTTTTGCCCATTCCGTTAGACGTGTTGTTCCCGCTGGAGGTGCCTCGACAAACAACCGGTTTTGCATCAATCCGGCGATTTCCTCGCGGGTGACAAACTCGTCCTGTTGAATCCATCCGATGGTGCGCGCGACTGCGTAGCCAAGCAAAGGAGGGACGGAAAATACCGGGCGCTTACACCCAATGATACGTCCGATAGTTTCTGCGAGTTCCCGGTAGGTAAATGTTTCCGGCCCGATGGCTTCGATAGTGCGATTGCCAGCCTCGAAAGCTTCTCGCACAGCCAAGGCCGCAAAATCGCTGACATGAATCGGCTGGATTTTATAATTTCCGTCACCGAACACTCCAAAACAGGGAAGACGTCGGAGTGCCCAGGCAATGTTGTTGATGAGAATGTCGCCGTCGCCAAAGAGCACCGCTGGGCGCAATATGCTGTGAGGGATTCCGCTTTCGCGGACCGCGCGCTCAAGTTGACCTTTGCCGTGAAAATACGGCAGCGGTGAGCCCTCTTCGGGGTTCGTGATACTCACGTGCACGATGCGCTCGATGCCGGCTTGTTTGGCTGCTGATAGAAGTGTGAGAGTGTTTTTGACCGCAGTGGAGTGGTCGAAGGCCTTGTGGTCGAAACGAACCCAGTAGGTGTTGATCAAAGTGCCGCAGGATCTCAACGATTCCACCAACTGCTTCGGATCATCAAAGTTGAAAGGGCGAACCACGATTTGATTTGCGAGTGGATGAGTTGGTTTGGGCGAGTTCGTCAAAGTAAGGACTTTGTGCCCGGCTTCGAGTAGCAGGCGGGCGATATGGCTTCCCGAGTAGCCGAAGGCTCCGGTAACGGCGATTGATTTATTCATAAGACAGTAATTACGGTAAAGACAGAAATGAATAGGTAAAAGGCTACGCCTAGCGCAGCCATTGGGAGAGTTTGGCTCCCAGCGACACGAGTTTGACGCGGGCGTTTCGAGGTAGCCGGCGAACTTCGCTATACCAAGTATCGACAGACTCCATGAACGAGAGCATCTCGTTGAGTCTTTCCCGGGTGTAGCCGTCGTTGGAGGTTTTGTCTTCGGCAAGCATTGCTGCGGTTTCGCGGAGTACTTTGATGGTTGGATCAACTTCACGACGTTTCCGTTCGTCGAGTAGAATTTCGAAGGTTTGCCATACATCTTTGAGCGCTTGGAAGTGGTCTCGCCGATCCCCCATCACATGAACGACTCCAACGATGCCCCAAGTTTGAAGTTCCTTGAGGCTGCTGCTTACATGCGACCGAGCAACTTGGATGATATCGGTGATTTCATCAGCTGGCAGTGGTTTAGCGTGAAAATAGAGGAGTGCGTGAATTTGCGCCACGGTTCGGTTGATACCCCAACGCGTCCCCATCTCGCCCCAGTGCAGGATGAGCTTTTCTTGTACGGGTGTTAATTTCATTGCAGTATAAACAGGAAGAAAAGGAATAAGCGCAACTCTGAATTTTTACAGCCTAAATTTGTCATGCTAGCAGCCCGGTGGAAAGGCGGATGACGTCGAGGTGGTGGTCGGTACCCCGTATTTGGATACCGGCGTGAAGGTCGATGCGGCTGCGGAAAAGACGCGCCTCACGAAAGAACTCGAACAAATCACCAAGCACATTGCTGGCACGGAAGCGCGTTTGGGAAATGTAGCCTTCACGAGCAAAGCGCCACCGGCCGTGCTCGAAGGTGCACGCAAGCAACTCGCCGATCAGCAGGCCAAAAAGGCCGAACTGGAGCGTTTGCTAAAGGCGCTCTGAGGTGAAGTTTCACAGGAGGTAACGGAGAGAACGGAGTGAGGCCTAAAACCGTTCCTCCGTTAACTCTGTTACCTCCTGTAAAAACACCACCGTAATAGCAGGTGGAAGTGTATTAATTATAACGAATTAGAGCTTTATCGGGTTATATCTTTACTTAGGACATGTCCTAAGTATTTTGAGCGGACCTAATTCATGAGTAATTCTGTATCTTTACCCACTTCCGTTCCCGATCTTGAAAAAGCTTCAGCGGAGGAACGGGTGCAGTGGGCGGTCGAGCAATTTGGGGATGGTTTGGTGCTGACGACTAGTTTTGGTATTCAGGCGGCGGTGATGTTGCATCTCGTCACGCGCGTCGCGCCGAAGATCCCTGTCATCTTTATCGATACGGGATATTTGTTTCCTGAAACGTATCGTTTTGCGCGCGACCTCACGCAGAAGCTTGGCCTGAACATCAAAAAATACGTGCCCGCTTCGACTGCGGCCGAGCAAGAGGCGCTCTTTGGGAAAGAGTGGGAGCAGGGCGTCGATGGGCTGAAACGCTATAATTTCATCAACAAGGTCGAACCAATGGACCGCGCTATTCGCGAACTCGGTGCCACTGCCTGGCTGGCGGGCTTGCGGCGTTCACAATCGAGCACACGCGAGACGGTGAAAGTAGTTCAACAACAAAACAAAATCACCAAAATCCATCCAATCGCCGACTGGGATAATCGCCAGGTTCATCAGTATCTCACCAAGTATGACCTGCCGTACCACCCGCTTTGGGATGAAGGCTACGTCTCGGTGGGCGACTGGCACAGCACGACCAAGCTGCTCGACGGCATGAAGGAAGAGGACACGCGCTTCGGAGGACAGAAACGCGAGTGCGGTCTGCACGAAGTTTCCGGACGCACGGATTTTTCGATTTGATCTTGTCGGTTGCGTGTATTGGCGTCCGGCACTGACATGCTTTACCGATGACCACGATTCCTGAGTTACTCGCTCCTGCCGGAGACTGGAAGAGCCTCGATGCCTCCCTCGATGCTGGGGCGGACGCGATCTATTTCGGCGTGCGCGGTTTCAACATGCGGGCGGCGGCGAAAAACTTCACCGCGCGCGATCTGCCGAAGATCGTCGGGTTTTGCCACAAGCGAAAGGTTCGGGCGTTTCTCACCCTCAACGTCGTGGTTTTCGAGCGAGAAGTTGTCCGGTTGAATCGGCTGCTGAAAGCGGCGAAGACGGCGGGCGTCGATGGCGTGATCTGTTCGGATTTCGCGGTGCTTGCGGCGGCGCGCAAAGCGGGGCTTGAGGTGCATGCGTCCACGCAAATGTCGGTCGCAAATTCATCTTCAATCGCGTTTCTCTACGGACTCGGCGTGCGGCGTTTTGTGTTGGCGCGCGAATGTTCGTTGGACGACATCCGCAAGATCAAGGCCTCGCTGCGTAAGACGCTCGGCAAAAAAGCTGCCGGGGTGAAAATCGAGGCGTTTGCTCATGGCGCGATGTGCGTGTCGATGAGCGGGCGCTGTTTTCTTTCTAATTTTGACACCGGCAAATCCGCCAACCGTGGCGAATGTTCGCAACAGTGTCGGCGTGAGTACCGCATCGTCGAAGAACGCGGCGGGCAGGAGTGGACGCTGGGGAAGAACTACATCCTAAGCCCAAAAGATCTCTGCACTTTGCCGTTCATCGAGAAGCTGATCGCGGCTGGTGTTGATTCGTTGAAAATCGAAGGGCGAATTCGCGGTCCCGAATATGGTTCGACGGTGGTGCGTGCCTATCGACGGGCGCTGGATTTCTACGCCGCGAACCGTGGCAAGCGAGGCTGGCAGGCGCGCTTTGATGAATTGAAAAAGGAGCTCCTTGTAAGCGTGGAGCAAGTTTACAACCGCGGCTTCTCGTCGGGCTTTTACTGCGGGAAACCCATTGGAGAGTGGAGCGCCCGTCCACAAAATGCCTCGCCGATGAAGAAACGTTTTGTCGGCACCGTGGTTAACTTTTTCAAGAAGCTCTCGGTGGCGGAGATTGCCGTGCAGGACGCACCGTTTGCACTCGGCGATGAACTTTTTATCGAAGGCAACAGCACTGGTTTTTTCCGGCAAAAAGTCGAATCGCTCCAGATCGAGTCGCAGTCTGTTTCCGAGGCCCCGTCGGGCGTTCATGTCGCAATGCGCGTCACCGAACCAGTCCGTAGAGGCGACAAGATTTACATTATGCGCGCGAAATGAGCGCGCATAACCTGGAAAACGCCCTTACAACCGCATACGGCCGAGCTTCTTAGCGATGGCGGCGATGAAGGCCGGACTGGTTCCGCAGCAGCCGCCGATGAAAGTGGCGCCAGCGGCGATAACTTCGGACGCCTTGTCTGCGAAAAATTCAGGTATGGCCGGGTAAACGGTCTGGCCCGCGACGACTTCGGGCAGGCCGGCGTTGGCTTTGATCCAGACAGGCAGAGTCGTGGCAGCGCGCAGACGTTTGGCGATGGAGATATAGCCATCGATGCCGCGTCCACAGTTGGCTCCGATAACATCGGCGCCAGCAGCGGTGAGAGCAGCGACGGCTTCTTCGGGTGTTGTGCCCATCATGGTCCGGTCACGTTGCGCGCCGGAATCGAAGACGAGGCTGGCGATTACGGGCAGGCCGGTCTTTTTGGCGGCGGCGATTGCAGCACCGACCTCTTGGAGATCGGCAAAGGTTTCGAGCAGGATCGCGTCAGCGCCAGCTTGGGCCAAGGCGTTGGTTTGTTCTTCAAAGACCGCACCGAGTTCTTCGATGGTGATCTCGTCCATCGCGAGCATTTTACCGGTTGGTCCGACTGAAGCAAAAACCAGCGCTCGTCCCGCGGCGGCGCGTTTGGATATTTCCACGCCGGCTTTGTTGATGGCAGTGGTTTTGTCTCCGAGTCCATGGTCGGCAAGACGTGTGCGCGTGGCACCGAAGGTATTGGTTAAAATCACCTGGCTACCGGCTTCTGCGTAGGCGCGTGCAACTTTTTCTACGCGGTCGGGGTGGGTGAGATTCCACACATCCGGGCATTCGCCGGCGCCGAGGCCCTGAGCTTGAAGTTGGGTGCCCCATGCGCCGTCGGTGATGATCGGGCCGGGAAGAAGTTTTTGGATGAGCGGGTGCATGAGGGGTGGGTTGTGTTGGAAGAACCGAAGCTGAATTGGTTATGCTGGCCAAGCGTGAATTATTGCAGTGGCTGCTTGTTTCGGTAGGCGCGCATAACGCAAAGTACGAGGGCGATGCCCGGAGCCCAAATCAGAGCGATGAAGCTCAGATGACGCGCGCCGGCAAGTGCATGGCTGATCGGCGTTCCGGTGCTGCCGAATACCGGCGCAAAGATTGGGAAAGTGATTAACCCAACCAAGGCGCCACCGCCAACAATCGTCAGCAGCCAGAAAAGAAAATACACTGCCCAGTGGCTCTGCTGTAGTTTCATTTTTTGACGCGGTATTTTAGCAGCAGCGTGCTGGGGGCGAGTTTTTCGCTTGAGAGGAGCGTTAGCTGGGCCGAGGTGCGGCGGGCGAGCAGGGGAGTCCCTTCGCCGAAGAGCAATGGCTCGATGGTTAGCCAAATTTCATCGATCAGTCCGACTTCAAGAAACAGGCTGTGAATCTGTGCACCACCGAGGATGGCGCAATTGCGCAGCCCGCGTTCGCGAAGTTCCGCGACGAGCTGACTGGGCGTTTTATCGGTAAACTCTAGTTTTCCCGGTAGGGAGTCGTAGGAGAAAGCTGCTGGTGTGCGCGTGATAACCAAGCGCAGCCTCTCGGGCATGAGCATGGAGCGTATAGTATCGCGGGCGGTTCGATAAGTTTCTCCGCCCATCACGCAGCAGTCGAAATCGCGCAGTGCTGCGCGGAAAAACGCCCGATCTTCGGCCGACGCGAAATCGCTGCCAGGAGTGTCGTGCCGGGTGATGAAGCCGTCGAGCGATTGTGCGGCGATGAGCGTGAGTCGCATGGGCCGGAATTATCGATGCTTTGATTGCATGCACAAGCCCGGCTTTATTGGGTCATTACGAGGTTTCTGGGCAGGCTCATGGATGCTTCCGCTTTGCGAGGAGATTGGCCGAACTTTGCCTGAAGGTTTTTAGCGCAGTGTTTGTGAAGAAGGCATGAAAACCCCGGCATCGCTGGTGGTCTTTACTATGGGTGTTGGTTTTGGGGTCGAGATGCTTTTGGGTTTAGTCGAAACGTCTCCAGCCGATCAATACAGCAGGTTTCAGCGACAAGCTTCTTCCAGCAGCATGAAAACGCATCAGATGATATCCTTTGTAGCCGGGGTCTTCAGCACCTTGGCGTCCAAGCCGCGCCCGGTTTTTTTATTGGCGATGGCATTAAGTTGTTTACCCATGGACGCACAGGCGGCGATTGCTCCAACTATCACGCTCCCTCCGCAGACTCAGGTTGCGACGGAGGGTCAGCGGGCGGACTTCACTGTTATCGCTGCGGGTTCTGATACGCTTCATTATGTCTGGAAACGGGATGGGGATGCGGTTGGTTCCGACAGCGCGACGCTGACTCTGGCCTCCGTACAAGCCACGGATCAGGGCGAATATATGGTGTCCGTTTCCAACTCAGCGGGGGCTGTGACGAGTGTGCCGGTCTTCCTGTATACCGAACCAGCTGTTCCCGCTTTTATTAAAAACCGGCTCGATACCCTTAGCGTGGATACACTGGCTGCGAACAATTGGGCTCCGATCAAAATCCCAGGTTTTCGGCAGCAGGTGATAGATGCGCAGCTCAATGGTGTTGGGCGAGTGTGGCAGAACATCGCGCCGGGATTCGGGAATGTGATTTACGATCTGAAAGTGGACGACGGCGTAATCACTCTGATTTTGGATCTGGGCGGGCTCGTGCAGTCGACGGACGGCGGAAAATCGTGGAAGACCGTTTCCTATCAACTGCCGGGAAATGGAAACTACACGGGGTTTTACTCCTTTGATATTTCCCCGGCTAACCCGCAGCTCATCGTCACGGCCGGCCTTAATCTCTCCCGTACCACCAGTGGTGGAAAATGGTGGATGGAGCTGCACGAGCTGGCACTGCCTGCGATCAATCTGGCGAAAACTGCGGGAGCAGAGCTTGGCTATCGCACGGCGTTTGGCCGGGTGCGTTTCAATTGCGACGGCTCGCGTGTGTTTACCGCGCTCGGCGCGCTGGGCCATGATTTGGAGCAGCGCGATGGTTTGGAGGACGAGATGAAGGCCATGTTTGGCCGGAAATATATCTATATCGGAGATGCTGCCGGCGAAAATTTCAAAGCTTACGACCTCGGAACTTTCGCTGGCATCCGGAGCATCTGCCCGCACCCAACTGATCCCAGCTGTGTATATTTTTCCTACAGCGACGGTGAAATGCATGTGTCCCGTAATGCTTTGGCGGATACTCCCACGTTCCAAAAGTTGCAGATTCCAGCGGGCTACCAGGTGACTAACATCGATGTCTCGCCGTGGGGCGATGGCAATCTGTTGTTGGTGCTAAAGCCGTTGACTGCGGGATTATCCCAGAAACTAGTGCTGGCAAAAGATAGCGGCGGAACAGTGCTGACATGCACCGACGTAGCCTTGGTCAACGCAGCTGGGACGCTCCTTAATTCCAGCTATGCAGTGCCTTATTCGGGTAAATGGAACCCGCGGGTGAAGGATCAGGTGTTTGTAGGCGTGCTTGGCTCACCTTATCTCCTCGCTTCGGACGACAACACGAAAACGTTTAGGAAAATAGCTTTCCCGACGTCGCTGGTGCATGGGCTGAGTGGTTTTTATACCAGTCCGCAATGGCTGGCCTTCGACCGCAAAACGAGCCTCATGGCCGCCTGGTCCTGCATAGGCGGTTGGTACAGCACCGATCAATTCGCTACCTGGAATGATATGCTGATGACCTACGACGACGGCACGAAGCTTTTTGGCAACAAGGGTGTGGGCTACGCCGAGTGTGCTGTGAATCTTTTCAATCTGAAAAATGCCGCCTACATGGCGACCAACGATCACGGGCTTTTTCGCAGTGCGGGCGCCGACCACACGAAGTGGCAGTGCATCTCTGCGAATTCCGGCATGCCGGTTACATCGACTGGTGCCGCCTGGGCCAGTCTCTTTTTCCCGATGGGCGTTTCTCCAGACGAACGATTCATCTACGCTTTTGCCCGGGGCGCGTATCCGAATAACCCTTACTCGAACAACCAGCTCAAGCTGGTGAAATCCATTGATCAGGGCCAAAGCTGGAGCGACGTGACCGCTTTGCTTGGGTTGGGCGATACACTCAGTCTCACAGGCAGTCCCAAGCGTTTTTTATTCAACACCGATGCTAGCGTGCAGCTGATCATGTTCGATAAGTCGTTGTACGTTTCCCGAGATTCCGGTGCGACGTTTAGCCTGGCGTCTGTGCCGCTTGGCACGGGGAGCGGCCCATTCGGGTTTGGTTTTTCCGAACTCGCTTACGACGCTCTGCACAACATCTTCTACGCCGCCGCAAATACAGGACTGGCGCGCAGTCTCGACTCGGGAGCGACCTGGCAGGTCATAAATGCGATGTACATGCCCGGGATTGGCGTGACTGGAAAGGGCGATCTCGTACTGGGCGCTTATGGCCAGCTCTTTGTTGTCCCTTACGATAAGATAGAGTCTCTAGTTTCGCAGAATAAATTCACGCTCTACTACCTGCAACCCTACGTGAAAGCCACCGTGGGCGACACGGTGGAAGAGGTCACCTCGTCCCAAACGCTTTTCAACCGCATCGTTTGCCGGAGTGACACGGTTATCGTCAACATCGGTTACGGAGCCTACAGAGGGAATCGTTCCTGCGGATCTGGTCCTCTCATTTCGACGGATGGTGCCAAAACCTTTCAGTGGGCCGCCTACAACCTGCCTGTAATGGGTTACTTCGCCGCCGCAATCGGGTCGGATGATATTTTGTTGGGCTGCCAGGGCGGTGCTTACAGTTGGGCGACCAAATCGGTCGATGCCAATTCGCCCACTGTCCCTAGTAATCTGATCGGCACGGCGATATCTTCCACGCAGATTAACCTTTCCTGGAAAGCTTCGACGGATGACGTCGCGGTAACAGGATACGAAGTTTACCGAGGGAACACCTTGATCGGAGTGACGACGAATGCCGAATACTCCGACACGGGGCTCGTTGCTTCAACTTCCTACACGTATTCAGTTTCTGCCTACGACGCTGCGGGCAATGCCTCCGCCAAAACCGGCTCAATCCAGATCAGCACCCCGGCGCCTGGCACAAGCTCCAGCTCATCGGGTGGCTCAAGTTCGTCGTCGGGCAGCAGTTCGTCCTCAGGTTCGACCTCGTCGTCCTCAAGCAGTTCGAGTGGCTCTGTCCCGGCTGGCACATCCAGCGGCGGTGGCGGCGGTGGAATGCCGCTCATGTTTTTCGCGACGCTCAGTGCGCTTGCCTTGGCCCGAATCAGGGTCACGCACGGCAATGGTTAGGCCGACTGTCGTTATTGGGTTGGAGACGATTTCGAATCTGGAACTCAGGAGCGCTGGAAACGAACCAGATAAACCTTAATTCCGTAGTTGAAACCGCTAATTATCGCTAATTGGCGCTAAATCAGAGACATCGATAAAAACACCTTTTCACCTGTCAGGTGAACTCAGTTGCTACGTAGACCGGTGGCTAACCTCCGAAATTAGCGGCGATTAGCGATAATTAGCGGTTAAACAACTGCTGTTCTTAGGATAAAACAAACCAGCTTGGCCGAAACGATGCAGTAGAGGGTGGAGCCCGTTGTCTCTAACGGGCTGGTTTGGATCGGCTTCGATCAAGCCCGATGTGGACATCGGGCTCCACCTCCTGCACTTCGCTCCTCGCTGGTGATTATGCTTCAACTGCATCGTTACGGTTTAGAGCAACAACGATGCCCAGCGGTCGCGTACCTCGAACGGCTACAGTTCAACTGAAACCGCTACAGCCGCTGGCCGTGTCCTTCGAGGAACTGGAAAATGAAACAGGCAGGTCCGCAGCGGTGCTGCAGGCCTGCCTGTGAAATCTTTATCCACTAACCGTGGACTAGACCTAAATCAGCAGAGATACGTGTTGAGGAGATTCTCCAGGTATTCCTGTTTGCCACTGCGGAGCTTCGGCTCGCCGAGATTGGTGAGTACGAGCTGCTCGAGCTCTTTGAAGCCGATCTTGCGCTGTTCGATGTCTTTTCCGTAACCGGAATCGTAGCTCGAATAACGGTCAGCGACGAACTTCTCGAACTTGCCTTCGGCGAGGATGCGGCGCGCGATCTTGAATGCCGCGGCGTAGCTGTCCATGCCGCCGATGTGCGCGTGGAAGAGATCTTCCGCGTCGACCGAGGGACGGCGCAGCTTGGCGTCGAAGTTGAGACCGCCGGTGCCGAGACCGCCACCACGAAGGATGGAGACCATGGCGAGCGTGAGTTCCTTAACATCGGTGTTGAACTGGTCAGTGTCCCAGCCAACGAGGAGATCGCCGGTGTTGGCGTCGATCGAGCCGAGCATGCCGGCAGCGGCTGCAACCTCGATCTCGTGCTGGAAGGTGTGGCCAGCCAGCGTCGCGTGGTTGGTTTCGATGTTGAACTTGAAATATTTGTCCAGGCCGTAGGTACGGAGGAAACCGATGCAGGTCGCACAGTCGAAGTCGTACTGGTGCTTGGTGGGTTCCTTCGGTTTCGGTTCGATGAGGAACTGGCCCTTGAAGCCGATGGACTTTGCGTAGTCGACCGCCATGTGCATGAACGCCGCTAGATGGTCCTGCTCACGCTTGAGGTTGGTGTTGAGCATCGTCTCGTAACCTTCGCGACCGCCCCAGAAGACGTAGTTTTCGCCGCCGAGTTCGAGCGTGGCATCCATGGCCTTCTTCACCTGAGCTGCGGAGTAGGCGAAGACGTGGGCGTCAGGATTGGTCGAAGCACCGCACATGAAGCGTGGGTTCGAGAAGAGGTTTGCTGTGCCCCAGAGGAGCTTAACGCCGGTCGCTTTTTGGAGCTCTTTGGCGTGGGCGACGATGGCGTCGAGATTCTTGTTCGACTCGGCGAGCGTGGCACCCTCAGGAGCGATGTCGCGGTCATGGAAGCACCAGAACGGAGATTCGATCTTGGTGAAAAATTCGAACGCTGCATCCATGCGCTTCTTGGCGATGGAGACGACGTCTGTGCCCTGTTCCCATGGGCGGACGATTGTGCCGGGGCCGAACGGATCGGAACCGACGCCGCGGAAGGCGTGCCAGTAGGCGATGGAGAAGCGCATGTGCTCCTTCATCGTTTTGCCGTCGATCACCTCAGCGGGATTATAGTGGCGGAAAGCCAGAGCTTTTTCGGTACGGGGGCCTTCGTAAGCGATGGTCCCGATGTTTTGGAAAAACGTTTCTTTAGACATATTCGGATGGGGGAGGAGTTGTCATAAAGATAGCATTCCTCGGCCTTGCCAACTATCGAATTCTTGCTTTTTATATTTTGATTTTTAACACACGCGTTGCCTGCGCATTTTTCACCGTCAGTCTCTTGCCTGTGTCGGCCCGCGCGACGCTTTTCCCCAACCCCTCTTCGACTACTCTTTAAAACCTGTTCAATATGAGTCTATTCATCGGCATTGATTGTGGAACCCAAGGCACCAAGGGTATTATCCTTGATTGCGAAACTGGCGAGACGCTCGCCACCGCCCGTGCTTCGCACAGCATGATCGCTGGCTTGCCCGCTGGTCATTCGGAGCAAAATCCGTCGGATTGGACGGATGCACTGGAGCAAGTACTCGACGGTTTGCTCGATCAGGTTGATCGCGCCAAAGTGCGCGGTATCGGCATTTCTGGCCAGCAACACGGCTTCGTACCGATGGATGCCGCGGGCAAAGTTATCCGTCCGGCCAAGCTGTGGAACGACACCTCGACCGCCGCAGAATGCGCCCTTCTCACCAAGAAGCTCGGTGGTGAAAAAGCCGTACTACGCAAAACCGGCAATCGTTTCCTGCCCGGTTTCACCGCGCCGAAGATTCTCTGGCTGAAACGCCACGAGCCGAAGAATTTCAAACGTCTCGCTCACGTCCTCCTGCCGCACGATTACCTCAACTGGTATCTAACCGGCAACTACACGATGGAATACGGCGACGCGTCAGGCACCGCGCTGCTCGATGTCCGCAAGCGCACTTGGTGCAAGGAAGCGGTTCGGGCGATCGATTCACGCCTGGAGAAAGCTTTGCCCAAACTCATCGAGGCGCATGAAGCGGCCGGCTGTATCCGTCCGGAAATCGCGGCGCGCTTTGGCCTCAACACCGATGTGCTCGTGAGCGCAGGCGGCGGCGATAACATGATGGGCGCGATCGGCACGGGCAATGTTGAGCCCGGTATCGTGAGCGCGAGCTTCGGCACGAGCGGCACGATCTACGCCTGCAGCAACAAGCCCGTGGTCGATCCCGATGGCGAAATCGCCGCATTCTGCGACTCGACTGGCAACTGGCTGCCCCTGCTTTGCACGATGAACGTTACCACGGCGACCGAGATGATGCGCGCCTTGTTCGGCCGCGATCTGCGCCAGTACGACTCGGACGTGCTGGCC
>JADKHC010000044.1 GCA_016721945.1 Verrucomicrobiota bacterium
TTCAAAAACTGTCGTATGAAGCAAAGCACGAGGTATGAATGTTTTGAATACAGGTTTAAACCAAACAGGAGGGATGGATTCGTTATGGGGAACCCACCCCTCCTGGAAAACAGACTTTAATTTGGCTATAAGAACTAGGTACTAGTTCGGCTTACTTGAATTTGCCCTTGAGCCAGGGTTCGCCGTACACGTTGTCGAAGGACTTGAGGATCTTGAACTGACCATCGGCCTTGGTCTCGCCGATGTAGACGTTCTTGGTCATATGCATGTTCGGCTGGCTCTTGACCGTGCCACCAGGGCCGGCGAAGGAGAGACCGGATTTCCAGGCCGTGCGAACGGCATCGACATCGAAGGTGCCAGCTTTTTCCACGCAGGCTTTCCAGAGATAAACGCCGTCGTAGCTCAACACCATCGGCGAGCAGGTGACGCGATTTTCTTTCACGATACCGGTCACGGTGCTCTTGGAGAGCCAGGCCTTGAAGTCGGCGACGAATTTCTTGTTGGCCGGAGTGTCGAGCGACTGGAAGTAAGTCCAGCAACCAAGCTGGCCGACGAGTTTGTCTGCAGGCAGACCGCGGAATTCGTCCTCAGAGATCGAGAACGAAACCACCGGACAGGTTTCTGCACTAAGGCCGGAAGCGGCGTATTCCTTGAAGAAAGGAACATTGGTATCGCCGTTGAGCGTGGAGATCACGCAGGCATCACCCGAGGCAGCGAACTGCTTGATATCGGCAACGATCTGCTGGTAGTCGGTGTGACCAAAGGGCGTGTATTTGCCGGCGGAGATGATCTTGCCGGATTCGTCCTTGCGGAAACCGCCACCGATGTTCTCGAGTGGCACGCCTTTGGAAAGGAGGTACTCGAGGAGAACGAGGTTGGTGGTCTGCGGATAGACGTAGTCAGAGCCGAGCAGGTAGAACTTCTTTTTGCCTTCAGCGAGGTAGAAGTCGACCGCAGGCGTGGCCTGTTGGTTAACGGCTTCAGCGGTGTAGGCGACGTTGGGGCTCTCTTCTTCACCCTCGTATTGCACGGGATAAAAGAGCAGGCCGTTGTTCTTTTCGAATACAGGCAACACGGACTTGCGGCTAACCGATGTCCAGCAACCAAAGGTCACGGCGACCTTGTCCTGTTCGAGGAGTTGCTTGGCTTTTTCGGCGAAGAGCGGCCAATTCGAGGCACCGTCAACGACGACCGGAACGATCTTGTAGTTGTCACCGCCAACCTTGATGCCGCCAGCGGCATTGATTTCGTCGAAGGTGAAGAGAAGCACATCGCGCAGCGAAGTTTCGCTGATCGCCATCGTGCCAGAAAGTGAGTGCAGCACGCCGACCTTGACGGTTTTTTCGGCAGCTTGGGTGGAAACGAACAGGCCGAGCGCGAGTGCGCCGGCGGACAGGAACTTGATAGCTTTGGATATCATAGGATCAGATGTCGTGGATATACTTGAGGGTATGCGCAGGCCGGGCCGACAGGCACGGTCGGCATGATAATGCTGAGGGGGCTGAAAAACGCGCCACCGAGTCGGTTACCGATGCGTATCGGTATTTTGACTACAGTGGCGCGGCAAAGAATCGCGCGAGGCTGCTTAGAACTTGAAGCGAGCCTGGACGCCGAAGTAGGTGCTGGAGTCGACCGGATCGAGCTTGTCGTAGGTCGTGTAGCTGACTTCACCAGCGATCTCGAGATTAGCGGTTACGACATAGATCGGCGAGAAGGTGTACTTCATGTACTTGGGCTTGTCGGTGGCACCGAAGTTGTTGGTCTCACCGAGGGCGATACGGCCGACGTAGGAGATCTTTTCAGAGGCAGCGTACTTAGCCCAGATGCCGGCAAAGTAGGTCTTCAGATCGTCAGCTCCGGTCAAGTCGAAGCTAGCCTTGTACAGGGAGAATTCAGCAGCGAGCGTGACGCTGCCGGTGACATACTGCACCCAGATGTCGCCGCTGTAGCTCTTGAAACCATAGAAGGCCGGGTCAGCGTAGTAGCTGGAACCGTCAGCCTCTGCGCTGTTGTATGCCGCACCAACGAACACCGTTAACTCTTTACCCTTGTAAGTGTAGTAGCCTTCGAGACCGGCACCGTTGTCGAGATCTCCGTCACCCTTTTTGACGTCGGTGAAGAAGTTGGAATCGTTCGAATCAAGCACCGCGAAACCAGCCGCGTAGCTCTCCGAACCAAACTCGACCTTCACGCCCGAGTGATAGCCGGGGATGCCAGGAAGCGGACCGATCGCGTCAGCCGTCCAAGCATACGAAAGGGTCATCATGTTGGTGGCATCGAAGGCCTCGTAACCGAGCCAGCTCAGGAACTTGCCGGCGGTGAGCGAGGTGCCCGCACCGTAGTCATAAGTGAAATAGGCGTCCAAAACGGAGACGGCGTTATCTGCACCGGAGTACAGGCTGACGACTCCACTAACTGGTGCAAAATTCACCTTGGTGAGGAGCTTGGTGGCCTGAAGGTCCATGCTGCTGGTGGTCTCGCTCTCATCGACCGACTTCGAGTCGACGAGGCCGACCACATAACCGCCAAGGGAGATGTTGTCGTTGATCTTGATGTCAGCGAAGGAGGATGTGGCGGCGACGAGCGAGAGAGCGGCCACGCCGGCCATTTGAGTGATACGTTTGGTCATGGGCTTGTGTGTTATTATGGTTTGTTGCTGGTACCATGATCGCAGCACGAGCTGACGACCATGAACTGGGTTGCCAAAAGCAGGTTGCTTGCCAGCTCCCACAATTTTGTAACTTTCCTGAAATCCTCCTCTCAAACAAGGACCGGCGCGCCGGTGCCAAAACACCTCCCCATCCCAAGAAAACCAGCCAATATCAGCCGGGAAAAAACCTGAATTCCGCAATCGAGTTTGAACTACAAAGAAGCGAAGAAACAAAGCTGAGTGGATTACATAGGGTAATCAGCGAAAGCAGAATTCTCGCACCAAGTGAAACAGCCAAACCGGCCAAGTGTTTGGATGTTTCGTTTCGTGGGATTTCAAAAGCGGCTTTCAGACTAAAGCCGGCGGACACGTTGTATCCAAAATACTAACACCGCCAACGCCGCCGATGCAGAGTCGACTGTGCGCTCGCATCGCGCCTGATCTGCTACGCTAGCGAGGTCACTACAACACCACTGCAGGGAAACGGCTGATACTTATGCGTAACGAAGCAGTTGAGGGTGGAGCCCGTTGTCTCTAACGGGCTGGTTTGGGAGCGGCTTCGATCAAGCCCGATGGGGACATCGGGCTCCACCTTCTGCACGTCGTTCCTCGCTGGAGACTATGCTTCAACTGCATCGTTACGGCTTATGCGTGCGTTCTCGCTTCGATCTCGCGCTGGAGTTCGCCGAAGCGACCGGACTCGGCCGAACGTACAAATCCCTCGGTCACGGTTTTCAATTCCTCCCAGCGCGCGCGGATCGACTTCGCTTCGTCGGGTGAAATTTTCTGATCGCCCGCAGCGGAAGCAATCACCTGCAACATGTCGGCAAACTCCTGCACGATCGCATTGGTCGCAGGAATCAAAGCATGCGGATGGGGATGGAGCCCAGCTTCCGGATTCACGATGAAGAAACCGCCAGCACGTTCGCAGACCCATTGCGCAATCCGTCGGTCACCAGTGATGCTCAGTAGTTGTTCGATCCGATCCAACGGATTATTTGCGCCGTGCCCGCTATCGTCCTCCGGCACTTCCGTCCACTTATAGATGAGTGAAAGCGATAGCGCCATTTCCGCGGCGATCTGTTTCGCGCTGGTTTTCTTAAGCACTTCTTTCAGCAGCTCATGAGATTGCATGTGCCAAATCTGCAAATTCGCGCAGTGAACGCGATTATAATCAAAAGCTGATAGTCACTACAACCGTGGGTAATCGGGGACAAGCAACCGGCTTTTTAGCGTGCCTTACCCCACTCAACTGTGACAGTGTTTTATTTTCCATGAATATCCACGAGTATCAGGCAAAGACGCTTTTTGAGCGGTTCGGTGTTTATACATCGAAGGGCGTCGCGGTTAAATCAGGTGACGAGATTGACTCGGCCCTGGCCAAACTTCCCGATGGAGCGATCGTCGTGAAGTCCCAAATCCACGCGGGCGGCCGCGGCAAGGGCACCTTCACCGACGGCTTCAAAGGCGGCGTGAAAGTTTGCAAGTCGAAAGCCGACGCAAAATTTACCGCTGGCAAGATGCTCGGCAACACCCTCGTCACCGCCCAGACCGGTCCCGCCGGTCGCAAAGTGCAGACCGTGTATTTCACCACCGTAAGCAGCATCAAGAAGGAGTACTACCTCGCCATCCTCCTCGACCGAGCAACCTCCCGTCCCGTGATCGTCGCCTCCACCGAAGGCGGCGTGGAAATCGAAAAAGTCGCCCACGAAACACCCGAACGCATCTTCAAAGTTTTCATCGACCCGGCGTATGGACTTGCTGAATACCAAGTACGTCAGCTCATTTTCCAACTCGGTTTCAACCCTACCGAACAAAAGCATGCCGCCAAACTGATCCGCAACCTCTACACGATGTTCTGGGAGACGGATGCATCGATGGTCGAGATCAACCCGCTCGTCACGGTCGAAGGCGACCTCGTCGAAGCCCTCGACGCCAAAGTCTCGTTCGACGACAACGCCCTCTTCCGCCACTCCGAGATCGTCGCCCTCCGCGATCTCAACGAGGAAGACTCCAAGGAAATCGAAGCCTCGAAGTTCAACCTCTCCTACATCGCGCTCGACGGTAACATCGCCTGTCTCGTCAACGGTGCCGGCCTCGCGATGAGCACGATGGATATCATCAAACACTTCGGCGGCAACCCTGCCAACTTCCTCGACGTCGGCGGCGGCGCTTCGAAGGACCAGGTTGTCGCGGCTTTCAAAATCATCCTCGGCGACCCGAACGTGAAGGGCATTTTCGTCAACATCTTCGGCGGCATCATGGATTGTAACGTGATCGCCTCCGGCATCGTCGAAGCCGTGAAAGAAGTTGGCCTCAAGCTCCCGCTCGTCGTCCGCCTCGAAGGCAACAACGTCGTCGCCGGAAAAAGACCCTCGCCGACTCCGGACTCACCATCACCTCCGGCGACTCCATGGCCGATGCGGCCCAGAAAATCGTGCACTTGGTCCACGACCACGCCACGCCACTCTGAGCCATTAACCGAACAACTCCTTATCACCATGGCCATTCTCATTACTCCTGAAACCAAGATCCTCGTCCAAGGCATCACCGGAGACTTCGGTGGACGCCACGCCCGCCTCTCGCTCGACTACGGCACCAAAGTCGTCGCCGGCGTCACCCCCGGCAAAGGCGGCCAGTTCTTCGAACACGGCAGCCACAAGGTTCCGATCTTCAACACCGTCGCCGAAGCCGCCGCCAAAACCGGCGCCACTGTATCCGCAATCTTCGTACCGCCACCCTTCGCCGCCGACGCCATTCTCGAATGCGTTGACGCCAACCTCGACCTCGCCGTCGCCATCACCGAAGGCATTCCGGTCAAGGACATGGTCCGCGTAAAGCGCGCCATGCAGGGCAAGCGCACCCGCCTCGTCGGCCCAAATTGCCCCGGAATGGTTAGCCCCGGCTCCGGCAAAGATTCCCTCGGCGGCTGCCGCATCGGCATCGCCCCTGGCTACATCAACAAAAAAGGCCACGTCGGCGTCGTCTCGCGCTCCGGCACCCTCACCTACGAGGCGGTCTATCAGCTCACCGTCAAAGGTATTGGCCAAAGCACTACGGTCGGCATCGGCGGCGATCCGGTCAACGGCACTTCCCACCTCGATGTGATCAAGCTCTTCAACGAAGATCCTGACACCCACGGCATCATCATGATTGGCGAAATCGGCGGCAACGCCGAGGTCGAAGCCGCGCGCTGGATCAAGGCCAACTGCAAAAAGCCCGTCGCCGGTTTCATCGCCGGTGCGACCGCTCCTGCCGGACGCCGCATGGGCCACGCCGGTGCGATCGTCGGCGGAGCCGAAGACACTGCCGCAGCCAAGATCGCCGTCTTCAAAGAGTGCGGCATCGAAGTCGCCGTAACGCCCTCCGACATGGCTGATGCGCTCCTGCGCTCCGCCAAAGCCAAAGGCGTGAAGCTAAGCTAAGCTCAACGAACAACTCCTTCCCCCCAAAGACGCCGGCGTGAAAGCCGGTGTCTTTTTTTGTGCCCGTAAACCAAAACCTATCAAAAGGTCCTGACCTGATACAAAATAGCATTCAAAGGAACATAAAGGTAGGGACGACCCGCCGGGTCGTCCGCCCGCGTTGCCTGCGAACGGGCAAATCAAACACGGACGGCCCGGCGGTCCATCCCTACCCATCGAACACCGGCATATTCATACTTATGAACTGATACTCCTCGTGTGGCGTCACCGGTTCGCCCGTGAAGCCAGCACGGCGTCGATGCTATAGATCGCGAGCCCTGCCCAGATCAGCACGAACGCACCAGCCCGCGCTTCGCCCATGGCCTCGTTATACAGAAGCCAGCCGAGCAGAAACTGACACGTCGGTGCTAAATATTGCAGCAGTCCGAGCGTGATCATGCGCAGCCCACGCGCGCCTTTCGCGAAGAGTAACAACGGCACGGCGGTGACGACACCGCTGCTCAATATGATCGCCGTCGTCGCTGCGTCCACGTGGCCGAGCGCTCCGCGATTTTGCGCGAAACGCCAGAGCAAGTACCCCGCCGCAAACGGCACTAGTAGCAACGTTTCCAAAGTTAGCCCGAAAAGTGGGCCGAGGTCCGAGCGTTTCCTTAACAATCCGTAATACCCAAAGGTACCGGCGATGGTCAGCGCGATCCATGGAAAGCGCCCCACCCGCAAAACCATCAGAGCCACCCCAATCGCCGCCAAGACGATGGCGGCCAGTTGGGCTTTGCGCAGACGCTCATGCAAGAGCCAGCGCCCCAGTGCCACATTGATCAACGGTACGAGAAAATAGCCCAAGCTGCACTCGATCACATGGCCGTTGTTCACGCCCCACACATAGACAAGCCAGTTCACCGTCAGCAACGCGCCACTCGCCGCATGTACCCGCAGGTTTTTCCGCACCCAACAGGCACGCCCAAATTCCGCAAGCCGCTTCTGCCACGCCACCACCCCGAGGAGAAACACCAACGACCAGACCAAGCGATGCGCGATCAACTCCGGCGCATCGACCGCAGCGAGCAAACGCCAGAACAGCGGAAACAATCCCCAGAGGAAATAACTCGCGGACGCCGCGAAGAAACTTCCGGTAGCTGGGTGCGATTTGGACTCAGTCGACATGCACCCATCCTCCGCCCTCAACGCCAGCGGTCAATCCACGCGCCTTATCGTCTCAGCCGGTTTCCATCACAGCGCCACACGCCACGGCGGAGCACAGCAGCCTGGTCGCGCCAAGTGCTGCCCGCCCGACGCTCAAAACAAAGACTCGCCGCAAGCCCATACGGGCCGTCCGTGACCAGACAGTTCCTCCGTGGTGCCGAGGCGAAAGGCCAGTCTTACCCCTTACGGCTGGTTTTTACTCAATACCGACTGCAGCCCTGCCCCCCTCGTCGTAAATCCAACCCCTTCACCCCAACTGTCTCAACCCACCACCGCCCCGGCGGTTACCCGGTCCAACCGTCGGAGCCCACCTCGGGTGCGAATGATTCGCCCGGCGGTGGTGAATCGTTTCCGGAGAAAAGCTTATCGTGCAGCCATCACCGATTTTGATCGGACCATTTTATAGGCACGAAAGCAGGCCAACCCAGCGAGACCGAATATCAGCAACCACCCGGTTGAGGAGTAGTCTGGAACGACTTTGATCGTATAGTTTCCCGGGCTAAAACCTAGGTATGGGTTATGGATAAACACGTCGTCTACAGCCGCAGGGTCCATTGTCATCCCTACATAGAGCCATGAGCCGAAGCTGATCGTCAGATCTGGACTAGAAAAACCGCCAAAGAAAAATCTCTGCACGTTTATTCCGGGTGTGCGAAAATCGACATCAAACCAAAGTTTTTGGATTCCATCAGAAGGGGATTCCATCCCTGACCATGAGCCTGAGTTGGTGGACGCATTGCCCGCATATGCCGAAAAATTCCTTATTCCATCCAGAGAGAATAGATAGAAGTCTTGTTGAACTACGCCTACTCCGCTAACCAAAGTCCCGGTTGGAACGTACTCCGGCGAGAAGCTTGGATCGTAATCAAAAACGATACCGAAATTCTGTTCGGTATAGGCATTAGGTCCCGAGTATGACTCAAAGTCTCCCGAGATTTTTATCGTAAGCGCTTGAGACACACTGGCGAAAACCAGTAACCACACCGCACAGACAAAACTTTTGTAGTTTTTCATATCAAAAGCATAGCTTATAGTATGCCACTCAATTAATAGATACTTAAGATGCTATTATATAGCTATTTATGATTTTATGCACCGAACGATGTTCGTGGAAAATATGAAATAGCGTAAAGAAAACCGACACTGCAAACGAACCCACCGCCTCAAACCATTAATCACCCCCAAAGAAACATAAACAGCGAAACGATAAACAGGACTAAACAACGCACAATCTTCGACCCGTCCTATGGCGTCCTGCGGTATTAGTCCTTCGGCTTGCAGCAAAACCGGGTTCGCGCAAACGCGAGCACGGCGAGGGCAAGCATCAGGGGCAGGCTGGGAGCACCGCCGCCGCCACTGCCACTCGAAGCGGGCGTGACCGGGAGTCCGCCCGAGGAGGAACTGCTCGAACTGGAACTCGAAGAAGAGGAAGAGCTAGAGCTGCTCGAGGAGGATGAGCTCGATGAACTGGAGGACGAACTGCTCGAGGACGAGGAGGAGCTGGAACTGCTCGAAGAACTGGCAGGGCCTTCGAGCGCGACGACAGCGTTGCCACTCTGGGTGGAGCCGACTGAGTTGGTGACGATGACGTAGTAAGTACCAACGTTGGCCGAACCCATGACCTGAACCAAATAGGTCGCCTGTGTGGCACCGGGGATGAGGGCGGCGTTCTTGTACCATTGGTATTGGAGCGTTCCATTGGTTGCGGTGACAGACAAACTGAAGCTGCCTCCGAGGGCGACGGTGGTGGATGCGACAGGCTGAACCGAGATGGCGGGCTTGGAAAGGCTGCCACCACTGCTGCTGGACGAGGAGGAACTACTACTGGAGGAGGAACTGCTCGAACTGGAGCTCGAAGAAGAGGAAGAGCTGGAGCTGCTGGACGAGGAACTGGAACTGCTCGAAGAAGCGCTCAACTGGACGACGGCGGCACTGCTCGTGACAGAACCGGCGGAGTTGGAAACGACGACGGTGTAGGTGCCGGTGTTCGAGGCGCTCAGGCTGTTGATCACATAGGATGTGCTCGTGGCGTTAGCGACGTTTTGCGTGCCGAGCTTCCACTGGTACTGGGGACTGGTTCCTGTTGCGACCACCGAGAGGGTGACCTTGGTGCCAGCGGCCTGTGTCGTTTGGGCGACCGGTTGCGTAGTGATCTTCGGAGCAACAACCATGCTGCCCGAGCTACTGGAGCTGGAGGAAGACGACGAGCTGGAGCTGCTTGAAGAGGACGGCGCACTCGGGGTCAGCTCGATCCAATTGTAATCGAATCCAGCAGTGTTACAGTCGAGTTGTAGCTGGTCGGTGCCGGCAGAAAGAGTGACATCGCTCGCTTCAATTGTCGTGTACGAGTCCCAGTCTCCGGTCGAGAGCACCGCGAGCGGGCCAGCCACCACAGCTCCCTTCCAGCGTAGCGAAACCGCGTTGGTGGCGGTGCCAGCCGTGCCGTTGGCCACCCGCAGGCGGACGGTGTAGCGCGCCGTCGCGGGAACCGTGAGCGTGTAGGACAACCACTCGCCGGCCTCGATGTAGCCGATCGCCTGCGCAGGCGCGTCGGTCCCGAGGTCCAGTTCCACGATGTCGACCTCGTGCGCGCTGCCGCCGGCCCGCACCTGCGAAAAGCCTTGGCGGCCGTCAACATCGTGATACGCGACGCCCTCGCCGCCTTCGTCGTACTCCTCCGCCTCGACCCGCACACCAGCGGCGCTGGCAACCGGGATCGGACGTACAACCACTGCGCAACGCACGACCGCGCGACCACCGCGACCATCCTCAAGCGCAACGTGGAACACGTCAGCACCAACGTAGCCCGCATCCGGTTCGTACCACACCACGCCATCGGCATCAAAGTTCACGCTGCCATGGTTGGCGGACTGGGCGATGCTCCACTCCAGTGGATCGCCGTCCGGATCGGAACCGGCAAGCGCCACGCCGAGCTCACGACCTGCGAAGCAGCGCCAATCCCGAACCGCCGGTCCAGTGATCGTCGGTGGACGGTTTGGATTGGAGCCCGAAGCCTCCACCAAAACGGAGGTTTTCAGGACCTGCACGAAATTCGCGACGGGGCGGACTGTTACCGTGTAGAGTCCGGGCGAGGCATAGGTATGAGACGCCACGGGCTGTCCACCGGTGAGCGTTACCACCGGCGAGCCATCGCCAAAATCGAACGTGCGCTCTTCGCTTCCGAAGACAAAAGCATGGTGTCGGATCGTCACCTCTGAACCCGGGGTGATCCCACGCACCGGATACTGATAGACGAAGCCGGGGATGGGCAATTGATCCACCTTATTGCGCTCGAAGGCGCGCACCTGAGTGAACCCGCGCTCCTCGCTTCCATCGTCGAAGAAGAGGCGCAATTCCTCGGCGTAGGAACCGGGCTCGTCAATGGTGAGCTCCGCGGTGGAGCTGTTGACCACCGTGCCGTCATGCAGAACCCATCGATAGCTGGTGATCTGGCGGCCCGGGCGCGCGAGGGAGCGCCGACCATCGAGGGTGAGCGTATCGCCAGCCCACATGAACTGGTATCCGCCGCCCACCGCGATGCCGGCGTCGGGATAATCACGCAGATAGGCGTCGGCGGCGAAGGGATAGGTGCCGGGCTCGTCGCCATTCCAGCTCAGATCGTAGTGGCAATGCGGATCAGCATTGCTGTTGCCACGGTTGCCCGTGAGGCCGAGCACCTGCCCAGCCACGGCCTGCGCACCCGCCGACACGACGATATTGGCCTGGTTCATATGGGCCATCCAGAAGAACGTGCCATCGGCGCTGCGGGTCTGGACGCCGGTGCCGTCGGTGGTGATCGCGCCTGCTTCCGGCGCGAGCACTGGCAACCGATCCGGCACCGCGCCGAAATCTTCGCCCTTGTGATAGTAGGTCGTGGAGGCGTTCTGCGGTACCATGCCCAGCCAGGTGTTGTAGTAGGTCGTCGCACCCCAGCGGTACTCGCCGATCGGGAAACGTACGGTCGTCGGCCCCCATGTCTCGCCGATGCGGGTGAAACGCAGGCGTATCCGCTTGGGGATGTTAATCGGGTAGACATCGTCGGTGCCGAGCCATTCCTTCGTGCCATCGAGGTAGAGGCGCAGGCCAGCGGCCTCGATCGGGTACTGGAACGGGCGTGCGATCACCTCGACCTCCTGCCCATCGATCTCGAGCCGCACCCGCACCGCGTAGTTCATACGTTTGTCGAGCGAAGTCGTGGGAAACGGCATGGTGTCGTACGCGATCGCCGGGTTCCCATCCTGATCGTTGAGAATGCGAAACGTATGCGCCACACCGGCGCGGAACGCCGCGACCGTTTCGCCCGGATCGAGGTCAACCGTCGTGGGCCAACGCAAAGGTGCCTCCCCGCGAAGCGGGAGACTCGCGCCGAGTGTGAGGAACACCAGCGTGGCAAACAGGGCCGGCCGCGTTAGGAGCAGAGCAAGGGAAAGAGAGGAGCGCATGACGAAGGTTGTGAGCCGTCACCCGAGCCGGGCGCCGACACAATTTTCCGACGATGCAGCCGCGCCCGAGTGAGTCCAGCCGGTGAAGGCTCGCGGTCGGGTTTCACACTTCATTAGCAGGTATCGTTCTCGACCGGTCCCTGCTTCGTTTTCCTCAATTCACTCAACCTGCCCGTCCTTCCGATCATCCTCAACAAGCCCAATTTTGACCGCCCAAACCAAATGTCGTAGCCCTGCAACGACAGCACCGCTCATGCTGCGGGCTGCTGGATTCTGTGCAATATCCGCCAGCTATAACCAAATGAAAAACCGTCTCTTCACCTGTGTCAGCCTGCTGACCGGCCTCCTCTACCTTTGGCTGTTCTACCAGCTGCTTTTCACGCCAGCCGAGATGCTCAAGGGTTTCGGCCTCGCCGCCGAACCACATGCCATCTACCTCGCGAAACGAATCTCCGTCCTGATGCTAGGTTTCGCGGTCCTGCTTCTGCTCGGGTCACGGCTCAAGCCTTCCGCCGCAAGGGCGGTCATCGCCGTAGCCGTCGCCACCAACATGGCAGGCTTCGCCCTCAACAGTTTTTGGGGAGCCGCAAACGGTATCCTGACCGATCCCGCAATCCCCCTGATCGGAGGAATTGAGTCCGTCATCGCCGTTTCATACGGACTATTCGCCATCGCCGATTTCCGCGCGTCGCGCCTCGTTTCTCACCCTGCACATTCCGGCCCGATGGTATAATCCCGAGCAGCCCTCCACGGACCTGAGCAGTTTCAGAAATATTGTAGCCGTTCCGAATAGTAGAGACGGCCTGCCAGGCCGTCCGTAAACGCTGCTCCCGAACGGCTCACGCCAAACACGGACAGCCCGGCCCGTTCGATAAACTCTGGGTCCTAAGCGAGTCGAAGGACGGTCCATCCCTACCCTTCAAACACCGCCAACTCGCGGACGCCGCGTACAAACGTCCGGCGGCTTTTTACCGATTTAAACTTGATCGGTTCAGCCCCGCCTACTCCTGACCAGCCTCCCAAATCCAGGGCCATTCTTCGGCTCGTGCAACCAACCCCTGACGCACCGGATTCATGCGGATGTAGTGAACCTTTTCATCAAGGCTCTCCGCCTTTCTCAATCGGTGGTCGAAAAAACCACGCTGCCAAACGATGCCCAACTGCCGCCTTGAATACTCCTTCCACTTAGCGACCACCGCCTTCATTGAACTTTCCGGTGGAAACGAAAGCAATGCATGCAAGTGATCAGGCATGAGCAGAAACAGATGCGCATACCAATCGCCACGTTCCTGCCGAAAACGTACCGACTTGATCAAAGCCTGCGCAAGCTCCGGACGGCAAAGCTGATTCACTCCCCGCTGCTGGCAGCAAATCGTGATGAAAACAACTCTCCCGGCTTCACCCAGGCCGGCGTCTCGTGCGGCAAAACTTTGCGCTTCGGTAATTCCACCTACCCAAGGCTTATCGACAACCTCACAGGCACAAGCCCAAAGGTAGGGACGACCTGCCAGGTCGTCCGCGTTTTCTGACATATTAGGTCGGGACGGACCACCGGGCCGTCCGGGGTTTCGATCGTCGCCATTCGGACGGCCAAGGCTGGCCGTCCCTACCCGTCCACGCTTAAAACCGGAGATTCTTCACCTCGATCAACCCGTCCAGCATCAGAATGACCGATTGCACCATCGGGCAAGGCGGACACGAAAACCGCACGCGATCACGGACGTAGGCGACGTCCTCCACCGGCAACTTCTTCATCTCGCCGTTGATTTCCTGCAGCAGCGCCTCATCGCGCATATCCTGCGGGCCCGCCGCCAATCGGCGCAGTGCCGCGCGAACGCGAGGAGTGAGTGAAGGATGATTCATGATGAGTAAGGAGGCGGACAACCTGCACACCTCCCCGCAAATTTCCAGCCCCGATACAACGAAGGAGGAACCATCGTGCCGACACAAATAACCCCGCCCGAAGAACCGCAAAGAGCCTGAAACGAACTCCTGAGTTTTTATCGCAGAAGCACGAAAGTGCGGAAACACGGAAACCGATTCGGCGCTTTCGCCTTTCCGCGCTTCAGCGATTCCTCCGGTCGATCTTAACAACCCATTTTGAACCGCAGAGTTCGCCGAGGACGCAGAGGCTCGATCCGAGATTAGAATCTTTGCGCACCTTGGCGGCCTTCGTGTTCAAATCTCCGAACCGCTCCCCACCTCTCCTCCTTTTACTCCGCGTTCTCCGCGCCCTCTGCGGTTACAACCCAGGACCGCCGTTTGACGAATGCGTTGGTCTGACCATCGTGCGCCCATGCCTTTGCTGACCATAGTCCCGCCGATGCCTGGCGCCGAGCGCCGCTTCAAACCCTTTGTCGATTTCGTGCACGGTGCCGGCTGGGAGACCGAATTTGTCCGGCTGGAGTGGAACGGTGACCAGCCGAACTTCGACTCGACCGCGCTCTTCGCCCAGGTCGACCTCCAGACGGCGGGCAAGATCGTGATGGGCTACTCTCTCGGCGCGCTCTACGCACATTTGGGCGCGCTTCGGGCCCGCCACCTCATCCTGGGATCGATCTCGCCGTTCTTCTTGGAGGATGACGACGAGCCGCAACGCTGGATGATCTCCTACCGCGCCGGCAACGCGCACACGCCGACCGACATCCTCGTGGGCGCCAAGGAGGACGATCAGATGCACCGTCGCGCGACAGCCGTGCGCGACTTCTACCGCCATCACACCTACACGGACGTCCCCAGCGCGGAGCACGAACTCTGGCACCCCAATTACCTGCAAGCCATCGCGACAGCCCTGGACCGACTCAAGGCCCGGCCAGCCAAACCAGCTGCCTGAGCCATAACGATGCAGCTGGCGAAAATTCACCTCCGAATGAGCAGAGATTGAGGTGGAGCGCGTTGACCTCAACGCGCTTGGCAACGTCGCTCCCAAACCAGCGCATTGGGGTCAATGCGCTCCACCTCTACTGCATCGTTCCGGCTCAGCCAAAGACGAGGATGGTTAATTGAACAACCACTGACTGGCCAGCCGTAACGGATCCGGCTTCAATGCTAACGATTGAAATGTCTAGTCCATCGTCCCTCTCCTTACATCTCGGTCCTGACTTCGTGGAAAAATGCGTCGAGGTCTCGGGCGTCACCCTGCCCTTCAGGCATCGCGTTGGCCACGTCTGGCAGACGTGCGAGTTCGGCGTCGATGAATCGGTTGATGATCGGCACGGCTTTACCTTCGTCGATTTCCTCGGCGGCTTTCTTGCGCGCCACCAGTGCATCGATCTCGCCCCGCAAATCGGCGGAGATGTTCGCGGCATCAAGAGCATCCATGAACGGCATAGGCGGCGGGCCTGCCTTCGGGTCGCGTTCAATCCAGCGGCAGCAGAAAAGCGGTCGAGTGATGTAGAGATACTTTTTCAACTTCACACTGTGTGACGCGCCATCGCGCATGTGCTCACGATAGTTGTGCCGCGCCATGGAGAGATAATGATGCATCGCAGCCTTCGGCGAAAAGAACGGCACGATGAGTTCCCTCACTCGGCTCCAGATCGGCGATTCGTGATAAACGATCGGCGACTTCATCCATTCGAAGCAGACCGGATTCGATTTCGTCACCAGGCCGAAAAACTTCCTCAGATCCCAGCCCGAGAAATCCAACAACGGATCAGGCGAAACCACGTCGCAGTTCTCAATCACATCGCGACGAGGGAAAACAGTGAGGTAGTCCTTCAGCGCGGAAAGATAAATGAAGCGCACGTCGAAGTCGCTGTCGGTCGATTCGAAGCCCCACGCGCGGCTGCCGCTTTCGACGGCGAACCAGATTTTCACCGCCCGGTCTTTTTCAATTTGTGCCAGAGTAGGTTTGATATGTGCGACGACAGACATGGGGGTGCCATCCTGCCGATCCACCTGCTCGTGGCAATGTTTTCTATGAGCCACGCCAACGGGGTCAAGCAACGCCAACGGCCACGCCAACGGGGTCAGGCTTTGTAGTTTTTGGCAGATAGTTGGTAGTTCGCTTGTGGCTTTAAAAGGGAGTCGGGCTTTAACAATTGTAGTCGCTAGTTTTATGTGACCACGCAGGGCTGAGCCGCAAGGCCAAGGCTACTAAAACCACGTCCAAGGTCTAAACGATCTGCACACGCAGAGTCCGCCAAGGTCTGTTTCCATTCTGGCACGCAACAAGATGCGCCATCACGGGTTTCTTCTTTGCGTTCCTTGGCGGACTTCGTGTTAAGAAAATCCGCTCCTACATCTCTGTGCTCTCCGCGCCCTCGGCGGTTCAAATTCAGAAAGATTAACCGCAGAGTACACCGAGCACGCAGAGTTCGATCATCTGCGCTTATCAGCCGAACTTGGCGTTGCGCGCGAACAACCCGGCTTCACACTGAGGGCATGGCTTCCGCCCAGTTAACTTTGCAGTCGGTCGAATTCGCGCATCAAGGCATGACGGCGCCCTTGTTCACCGATTTGACCGTGCAGTTCCCTTCGGGCTGGACGGGCATCGTCGGGCCCAATGGCGCGGGCAAGACCACGCTGCTCAAGGTCGCCACGGGCGAACTCGCCGCGCAGAGCGGCACGGTGCACCGGCAGGGCTTGGCGTTGTATGTCGCCCAGCGCACCGACGACCCGCCGGAGTTTTTCGAGGATTTCATCTGGGCGCCCGATGCCGGCGTGCTCAAGGCGCGTCTGCGAATCAGCGAGGATTGGCCGGAGCGCTGGTCCACGCTGAGTCATGGCGAACGCAAACGCGCACAAATCGCAGTGGCGCTCTGGCGTGAGCCCGTGGTGCTCGCACTCGACGAGCCGAGCAACCATATCGATGCCGAGGCGCGCCGCTTGCTGCGGCAGGCACTTCAGGATTTTGGTGGCATCGGGCTGTTGGTCAGCCACGACCGCACACTGCTCGACGAATTGTGTTCACAGTGTCTGCTGCTCGACCCACCTGATGCGGTGATGCGGCCGGGCGGCGTAACCGAGGCGCTGGAACAGCAGGATAACGAAGAGAAATCCGCACGCAGCGCCAATGAAGCGCTTCGCCGAACCGCGAGCCGTCTCCAAACCGAAGCGCAGCGCCGCCGGGTGATCGCCGACCAGAAGTCCGCCGCGTCACGCGGCTCCAAGCAGAAAAAGATTCCCGCCAACGACCACGACGGCCGCGCCATGCGCAATCTCGCCAAGATGAGCGGCAAGGACGCCTATGCGGGCAAGATGGTCGCGCAGATGAACCAGCGCGCAAGCAAGGTTGCCGCGCAGCGCGCCGACATCGCCGTGAAGAAACGCTACGAAACCGGGATCTGGGTTGAAGGCGCATCCTTCATGCCGCGGGACTTTCTGCTGCGCCTGCCGGCGGGCAGTCTGCCGCTGGGCGGCGGGCGCGCGTTGCAGTTTCCCGACCTGCAAATCGGCGGAACCAGTCGCATCGCACTAAAAGGAGCCAACGGCCTCGGAAAGAGCACGCTCGTTCGCCATCTGCTCGGGCAGTTGCAGTTGCCCGCGGAAAAGTTGGTGACGGTGCCGCAGGAAATCTCTGCGGAAGATTCGCGCGCCTTGCTGGAGTCGGTGAAACGCCTGCCAAACGATGAGCGTGGCCGCGTGATGACGACGATCAGCCGGCTCGGCTCACGGCCAGCGCGGTTGTTAGAAAGCGCGCTGCCAAGTCCGGGCGAAGTGCGCAAACTGCTCCTTGCGCTCGGCATCGTGCGCGGCCCGCACCTGATCGTGATGGACGAACCGACGAACCACATGGACCTGCCCGGCATCCGCTGCCTGGAAGAAGCGCTAGCGGACTGCCCCTGCGCGATGCTGCTGGTGAGCCACGATGAAGCGTTTCTAGACAAAATTACTGATACAGACTGGTTGCTCGTGAAGGACGACGCCGACAACTCACGGCTGGAAATCAAAGCCGTGACATGACGCCCGTGCTGTCCGTGGTTACGAATCTCTAGCGCTCGATGGATGCGTGATGGAAATGCTGGCGAGCGTCATAATCCCGTTTCGATTTAACGGGATCCTATCGTTCGATCCAAAAACTCGATGGCAGGTGTCATCTGGGTTTTCGTGAAGAGAGGATCTTCGTGACCGGCTCCCGGAACAATAGTGAGGACTGATTGCGCACTCACACGCAGAAGATTCTCATGCAAACGACGCGCCTGTTCTGGAGAAATTACTGGATCACGATCGCCATTCACGATTAAGAACGGCGGCACTTTCTTCGCAGAAGATAAATAGTGTTGGATACTCAAGCGCTCTCCCGGCATTCGGTCCTCGGCTCCATACCAAACAATCACTGCCTGAACACCACTGGATTCTTCGTTATTCCCTAGCCGAGGTTCATCAAAACCTGTTGGTTGATCACCCGTCGCACCTAGCATAGCGGCAAGATATCCGCCCATCGAATTTCCCCAGACTGCGAAACGTGAACTATCAAGCTGGTATTCTTTAGCGTGTGCTCTGAGAAAACGAACAGCGGCCTTGCAATCACGCAAAGCGTTAGGACCCGCCGTAAAGACCGAAACGCCCAGTCGATAGTTGAGGCCAACGACGGCATAACCATGCGACAGCAGCATCGCTACGTCGGGAACTTGGACCTGGTAAGGTCCATAAGGTCCTTTAGGAATCGGTGCCGGCCCGAAATCACTCTGAGGCATAGAGCGCTTATCGCCCAAAATTAGGCCACCGCCATGAATCCAAATCACGACTGGACACAGCTGCTTAGGATTTTTCGGCAGATATAGGTCGAGCTTTTCGAACGGAGAATCCTTTGCGTACGAAAGGTCCGCAAAGGATGGTCGGATAATAGGATGTCCATGCCGTGCGTTCGCCAGTTCTGCCTCAGACGGACCAGTGTTTAAAATCGGAAAATGATGAAATGGTAACCTTAGGTACCATATTGAAATCCCCAAAACCGCCAGAACGAGAATTGTGGCGATTACATAGCGTTTTGTATGTTTCATTTGTTTTATGATAACAGAAATCAGGGGCGCAGTTCGTATCTTGACGGAGACCGTAGCAACGCCGGTTCTATAACCATCGACGGGCGTCATATACAAGTGCTCTCTCTATTCCTCCTCATCGATCTCCGGCGGTTTGATCGGCATGAGCAAGCGGTCGAGTTCGGACTGCGTGGGATTGCGGATGGAGAGCACTTTAAGAATGGACTCGCCAGCGGGTAACTTCACATGCGTTTCGGAACCAGCCGCCAGACCCAGTGCGGCCGTAGCCAGCGGGGAAGTGTGTGGCAGGCATTCGATGCCCGACTCCTCGTCGACCGCGGTTTCGCCGTAGGTCGTCACGAGAAACGTGAAGCGGTGCTTTCGCTTCGTCGCCACATCTTGTTTTTCGAGCGTGGTGACGTGCCCAAGATGGAGGGTGTCGGTTGGTTTGGTGAGCCAAGCGGCAGGATCGACCTCGATGAAGGCATTGCGCGCGACGAAGCGATCGAGCGCGGTCATCTTGCGGTCCACGGCGCGGATCGCGTCCTTCGCCGCCTTGAAGCCGAAGTTCTCGCGCAGATCGCCCTGGCTGTGGGCCTCGACTTTGTCCGCCACCAACGCGACGCGCTTCACCTTGAGTGCCTCGAATTCCTCAGCCAGCACGCGGTTGTAGCCCGGCCGCACATAGATCGTCGTCGGCGCAGGCGGCGGCGGGCGGAAAATCTTTTTTCGGTTGATGGACATGCGAAGCGAATCAGCACGAGACTGGGTGAAAGGCAAATCGAACAACGTTCTGATCCTTTGCGCCTTCGCGCCTTTGCGTGAGCCCTTCTGTTCTTATCGCTGGTTCACTGTTCGGTATCTATCAACTCACAGCGTTTTCCACTCTTCGTAACCGCCGCGCAAACTCTGCGCATTCGTAAAACCGTAGCGCTCCCGCAGCACCGCGAGCGCCTTCAAGCTCCGCATACCGTGCGCGCAATAAATCACCGTCGGCTTACCCGCATCGAGTGTCGCAATCACATCGTTAGCCGAACCACTTACCAGTTGCCCAAGCGGAATATGCGCCGAGGGCAAAATCGCGCCCACCGCGCGCTCCCAGTCCTCACGCACGTCGATCAATTGCACCGTCGGTGAGTTTTGTTTTTAGTTCAGGGCCGTCGATTTCGTCGTTGGTGGGTTGCATGGCGGGCAATGAGCACGTCTTGCCATAATTTTCGAGCGGCAACTCACGAATTTCCCGACTACGCGGATCGACCGCCAGCTTCACCGTCCGCGAAGTCATCGTCAGCGAGTCCCAAAGCAGCAACCGGCCGGACAACGGCTCGCCGATGCCGGTCAGCAACTTGATCGCCTCGGTCGCCTGAATCGCGCCGATTAAACCAGGCAACACACCGAGCACGCCAGCTTCGGAACAATTAGGAACTGTACCTGGTTCGGGTGGCTCGGGAAAAAGACAGCGATAGGTCGGGCCGCCTTGAAAATTGAAGACGCTCGCCTGCCCTTCAAACCCTTGGATCGCGCCGTAGACAAACGGTTTTCCTGCCAGCACGCAGGCGTCGTTCACCAGATAGCGCGTCGCGAAATTGTCCGAGCCGTCCACGACGACATCGACCGCGTGCAACCGTTCCAAGGCGTTGTCGCGGGTGAAGCGTTCCGCAATTGGAACGATTTCGATCAACGGGTTCAGCGCCCGCAAACGCCGAGCAGCGGCCTCGACCTTGAGTTGGCCCGCATCGTCACTCGTGAAGAGTACCTGTCGCTGAAGATTGGATACATCCACTCGGTCACCATCCATGATCACGATCCGCCCCACGCCGGCCGCGGAGAGATAAAGCAACGCCGGACACCCCAACCCGCCCGCACCAATCACCAGCACGCGGCCACGTTTTAATTTCTCCTGCGCTGCCGGGCCAAATCCCGCCAGCGAAAGATGCCGGGCATAGCGTGCGATTTCCTCTTTAGATAAGTTCATGGGAGAAAGAATTGGTTCACGCAAAGGCACCAAGGCGCAAAGCAACCATGAATACAATCTGAGGCTCTCTGAGTTTGTGCGATCCTGCTTTGAACATTCTTTGCGACTTGGCGTCTTTGCGTGAATAGTCGGACCGTAGGGAAGAGCTTCTTACGCAGTTAGCGCCTGTGCGTCGTAGGTAGCGTCCCAATCTTTCCATACCGGCTCATAACTCTGGCTGCGCAGATAGGCCGCAACCTCGTCGCACGAGCGCTCATCGCTGATTTGAAACTGCTCCAACGTATCCTCGCCCGAAGCGTAGCCGCCCGGATTCGTTTTCACACCCGCGCTCATCGTGTTCACGCCAAGTCGGATCGCATGGTTGCGAAACGCCGGACTCTCGCGGGTCGATAGCGTCAATTCCAATTCGCGACTAAACAACCGGTATGCACAAAACGCCTGCACCAAATCGCGTTCGCTCGTCGGCACGATTTCAATCTCGGCACCTGCGTGCGGCCGCAGCCGCGGGAATGAAATGCTATAGCGCGTGCGCCAGTAGTGCTTTTCCATATACCGCAGATGCAAGCCCGTGAACCACGCATCGGTCCGCCAATCGGACAAACCGTAGAGCGCGCCCAGACCAATCTTCTTCAAGCCTGCGCGACCAAGGCGGTCCGGCGTTTCAAGCCGGTAAGCCATGTCCGCCTTTGGACCTTTCAAGTGGTGCTTGGTATAGACCGTCGAATCATAGGTCTCTTGATAAACGATCACTGCACTCAAACCGCCTTGCGCCAGTGCCGCGTAATCTTCCTCGCTGATCGGCTGCACTTCCATCGACAAACTCGCAAACGAGGGCCGCAAAATCTCCAGTGCATTCAGGAAATAGTCGCGACTTGCGCGCTTCGATTCTCCGGTAACAAAAAGCACATGCTGGATCCCGCGCGCCTTCAGCACGGCGGCTTCGGCACGAATTTGATCATCGTTAAGAATCACTCGCGGGATTTTATTCTGCGCACTGAAACCGCAATACGTGCAGACGTTACTGCACACATTCGTCAGGTACATCGGCGCGAAGATCTGCATCGTGCGGCCAAAACGCTCGACCGTGCGCTGGTGACTGAGCTGTGCCATCTCCTCCAGAAACGGCGCAGCCGCAGGCGACAGCAATGCCGCCAGATCATCAAGATCGAGCCCGGCGCGCACCCGCCCGAGCGCACGGCGAACATCAGACTCGGTCTTGCTTTGTATCGCCCGACTGGTTTCGGCAAAATCGTGCTGTTTCCAAGTATCAAGAAAGCTCATGATTTTTTGATTTGAACTACAAAGAAACGAAGAACCAAGGCCCTACAGGAACGATCAATCTTCGCTTCTTAGTTTCTTCGTAGTTTATATTTAGACTTCCGACAAAAACGCCGTCAGCGGTGACGTCGCGTGCGCGACCGGTTTCACCGACGACGACGCCAGTCCTGATTCGAACGCGATGCGCCCCGCTTCGACCCCGAGCTTGAACGCGAGTCCCATCGCCACCGGATCGGCTGCGGCGGCGATGGCGGTATTTACGAGCACCGCATCCGCGCCTATTTCCAGTGCAGCAGCCGCATGCGACGGCGTACCCAAACCGGCATCTATCACTACGGGAATATTGCTCTGCGCTATGATGATTTCGAGAAACACGCGCGACTCCAAACCGCGATTGCTGCCAATCGGCGCGCCCAGCGGCATCACGGCCGCGCAGCCCGCTTCTTCGAGTTGTTTGCAGAGCACAGGATCGGCATGCACGTAGGGCAACACCACGAAGCCGCGCTTCACCAGCTCCTGCGCGGCTTTGAGCGTCTCAATCGGATCGGGCATGAGATATTTCGGATCAGGATGGATTTCCAGTTTCACCCAATTCGTCTCCAGAGCATCGCGCGCAAGTTCGGCGGCAAGCACGGCTTCCTTCGCGTCGCGCACGCCCGAGGTGTTCGGCATCAGCCGGTAGCGACTACGGTCGAGATGCGAAATAATATCGTCGCTTAAACCGTCGGTACGCACTCGGCGGAGCGCCACCGTGACCAGCTCCGTGCCTGAGGCAGCAAGACTCTCGGCCATGGCCACGCCAGAACTGTATTTGCCTGTACCCAGAAAGAGGCGCGAGGAAAGTTCAACGCCAGCGATAACAAGAGGAGTCGTTTTCATTTCGTATAAATTTAAACTGTTTCGCCCGCCCAAGCAGCGGCATAGGTTTTGAAGTTTCCTTCAATCTGTCCGCCGCGGAACAAACCAGACGCCACCGCCACACCGGCTGCGCCCGTCGCCCGGACCGTCAGCAAGTCTGCGGGCTCGATACCGCCGATCACCCACGTAGGCAAACCATCCAACATCGCCACGAGCAGTCGTACTCCGGGCTCGCCCAGGACCGGCGAAAGATTCTTCTTCGTCGCCGTAAACCGCCAAGGCCCCACACCGACGTAATCGAGGCAGTTGGCTGTGATCGCGCGTTTAGCGTCTTTCTCGTTATTGACCGTGCCGCCGAGCAGCATACTGCGCCCCAGACGACGACGCGCTTCACGCCAGTTTTCATCGTCCTTGCCGAGGTGAACGCCGTCCGCAGCAGCGGCAATTGCGATATCAACACTGTCATTCACGATGCAGACCGCACCGTGTTCACGGCAGATTTTCACCACCGCACATGCCGTGTTAATCCAATGTTGTGGTTCGGCATTTTTCATCCGCAGCTGAATCCAGCGTGCTCCTGCTTCGCACAACCGCTCGGCCTGATCCTCGTGCGAAAGCGCGAGGCCGTCCTGTGTGATGCACATCACGGAATATTTATGAGGTTCAAGCAACATGGGAGGAAAGTGATTGTTGCAACGCGTCGAAAACTTTCACCGGTTCCGCGGATTGCCAGAGCGCACCCAGCACCGCGACACCATCGAAACCGAGTTCGTCGCACCGCGCCACAGTTGCAGGTGTTATGCCGCCGAGTGCGATGACTTCAGTTTTCCGTTCCTCATTAGTTCGGTGAGAAAGCCGCTCGGCCACGGTTACGGGATCAACTGTGGGCCGATAACCAAGCTTTGAGATCGAAGGGAAGATTGGGCTGAAAAACACTGCGTCGTAGTTACCAAGTGCGGTACCCAAAGTCTGGATGTCGTGGCACGAGCGGCTGGTGAAAAGGTAGGGCGCGTTATCCTTAACGCGCCGCAGCCATTCCGGCGGGTTAGGGATAACCCGCCCTACCTCCTTGAAATGCACGCCACCACAACCTAACTCAACCGCCAATTCGTGACACTGGTGCAGAACTAGCCGCGACCGCCATTGCGTCGGCACGACGTTCAACCAGGTGGATAATTTCTCCTGAGACCAATACGGCTTGCGCACATGATAACGCGCAAGCCCCGCCGAAAAAAGCGCAGCGAGAACCGCATGTTCACGCGGTTCGTCGGACTCGGGAGATATCACCACCAATTTCATTGGTGGAAATTACAAATCGCAAACCTCCAAAAACCAAAACAACCAGCATCGGCGAAGCTGCTTCTGAGTATTTGGGGATTTGGTCTTTTGTGATTTGGAGTTTTCAACGATCATCCTCCTTGGGTTGCTTGAATCACCAGTACCCGGTCGCCATCGGCAAGCGCGTGCACAGTCCATGTAGAACGCGGCACAACCGCATCGTTCACCGCCACGGCTACGCCACGGCGCTCGGTCAAGCCGAGTTCGCCGAGCAGCTGGCTCAGCGTCGCCGCGTTGGCGATGGCGTGCGGTTTGTCATTCACACGAACAGTCATCGTTGAAACTCCAGTCGTCATTTCTTCGCGTCGAGATAGATTTCTCCACCTTGCTTGCGGAACTCTTCGGCTTTCGCCTGGAGACCGGCAACGACGGCTTCGTTTTCGCCGACGCCTTGAGCTTCGGCGAATTTGCGCACGTCCTCGGTGATCTTCATCGAGCAAAACTGCGGGCCACACATCGAGCAGAAGTGCGCAGTCTTCGCGCTGTCTTGTGGGAGCGTGGCGTCGTGGAACTCGCGCGCTTTTTCTGGATCAAGGCCAAGGTTAAACTGATCTTCCCAGCGGAACTCGAAGCGCGCTTTCGAGAGTGCGTTGTCGCGATACTGCGCGGCCGGATGGCCTTTCGCGAGATCGGCAGCGTGCGCAGCGATCTTGTACGCGATGACGCCAGCGCGGACATCTTCTTTGTTCGGTAAGCCGAGATGTTCCTTAGGGGTAACGTAGCAGAGCATCGCGCAGCCATGCCAGCCGATCATCGTCGCGCCGATGGCACTCGTGATATGGTCGTAGCCAGGCGCGATGTCAGTCGTGAGCGGCCCGAGCGTGTAGAACGGCGCTTCGTGACACCATTCGAGCTGCTTGGTCATGTTCTCCGGAATCATGTGCATCGGCACGTGACCGGGACCTTCGTTCATGACCTGCACGCCGAAGTTCCAGGCGCGCGTGGTGAGTTCGCCCTGGGTGAGCAATTCGCCGAACTGTGCATCGTCGTTCGCATCCGCGATCGAGCCCGGACGCAAACCATCGCCTATCGAGAAAGACACGTCGTACGCCGCCATGATTTCGCAAATCTCGTCCCACTTCGTGTAGAGGAAATTTTCCTGGTGATGCGCGAGACACCATTTGGCCATGATCGAACCGCCGCGCGAAACGATGCCCGTCATGCGTCGCGCCGTAAGCGGCACGTAGCGCAGCAGCACGCCCGCATGGATCGTGAAATAATCCACACCCTGCTCAGCCTGCTCGATCAACGTGTCGCGGTAAATATCCCAAGTCAGTTCCTCGGGGCGGCCACCGACTTTTTCCAACGCCTGATAAATCGGAACAGTTCCAACCGGCACGGGGCAATTGCGCAGGATCCATTCGCGCGTTTGGTGAATGTTTTTGCCCGTCGAAAGATCCATCAACGTATCGCCACCCCACTTCACCGACCAGCGCATCTTCTCGACTTCTTCGTCGATCGACGAAGCCACGGCAGAGTTGCCGATGTTGGTGTTGATCTTAACGAGGAAGTTCCGGCCGATAATCATCGGTTCGGCTTCCGGGTGATTGATATTCAGCGGAAGAATCGCACGTCCACGCGCCACTTCGCTGCGGACAAACTCCGGAGTGATCTCACGCGGGATTGCGGCGCCAAAACTCTGGCCGACGTGCTGGCGCCAGAGCGAATTGCGCGGACCTTTTTCCGTCATTTCCAACAGTTCGCGCGCGCTCTGCTGTTTCATGTTTTCGCGGATCGCCACGTATTCCATCTCGGGCGTGATGATACCTTTTTTTGCGTAGTGCATCTGCGTGACGCAGGCGCCGGGCTTGGCCTTCAATGTTGTACGACCAGCGCGGTCGAACGGGCGCAACGGGTTGCGTTTGCCTTCAAGTTCGGCTTGGGCGCGGTGCTTCTCGGATAAATAACCATCGTCAATCGGCTTGACGGCGCGGGCCGCGATTTCCTCGACATCCCCACGTTCGCGAATCCACGACGCGCGAATCGGCGGCACGCCCTGCGTCGCATCGCCATGAAACGCCGGATCTCCCCAAGCACCCGCCGTGTCGTATACGCTCACGGGATCGTTCGGCACTTCGGTGCCGTTGGGCAGACGCGTCGGCGTGAGGTCGATCTCGCGCACCGGCACGAGTAAATCGGGACGCGAGCCTTGCAGATAAACGCGGCGTGATGACGGGAAACAACGATGGCCGGCGGAGCCGTTGGCGGATTGGGAGGTTGGCATGAGAGAAGTGAGTTGTTGCGCCCAAAGCCAACGATCAGGTCGCAAGTTCCGTCGCATTTCGCGCACGGTTCCTGTTTTCCCTACGGCGGTGTTAAGCGCATCAGGTTCGAAGACTTTAGGGGCCGATCTTGCCCCAATCTCAGCCCAGAGCTCCGGGCTCGCCTAAACGAGGTGAGCCATACGAAGGATGCGGAACCGGCGGTTTTTCAACTCAAATCGCGAGATTGAATCTGCAGCGCAGGACGCTGGAAACGCAGGTCAGAGTTGAACGGCGCGGGTTACCCCGTCGCGAAGCATTCGGTCTCTGGGTATTTTTCCCCGGAAGAAAAGGAGCACAACACACTACAGAATCGCTAAAATAGCACCGAAGCGGCGTTGCACCGCAGTCGTCCTCAACCCGCAGCGATAACTGCCGAAATACGATGTTATCGCGCACATTATGAAACGCCTTTTCCTGTCGCTCCTCCTCCTCTGCCCGGCGCTCGTTTTCGCCACTGCGCAATATCCGGAAAAGCTCCGCATCGACGGAAAAGAGGAGCACCTGATGACCACGCCGCTTGAGGAATTTTGGCACGCCAAATATCCGAGGCCCGACACGCTCACGCAAACAAGTTGGGCTTGCTGGCGCGGCTACGTCGGGACGTGGGAAATCATTGGCAACAAACTCTGCCTGCTACAACTGGTGCGCACTGAGATCCGCCCCAAGGACGATTCATTCGAGGAGGAAACGACCAGCCTGCCGCTGAAAACCTACTTCGGCACAGATGGCCCCGTCATCGCCGAATGGTTTACCGGTGTACTGCGCGTGGCCCGCGGACCGTTGCTCGCTCAAGTCAACACCGGCTACGCATCCGTTTACGAAGAGGACCTGTTCTTGATCGTCGAACGCGGCATCGTCACGGCACGCCGCATCGTGAAAAATTCCACTGCGTCCCTCACCTCCGAGAGCGATCTCGCGTGGCGGGAGTTCGGGCGCATCAACCCTTTTGGAGCCATCACAGCCGCCTTACCCGAGGAGGGTCGTAGCCTCGAAAAAGGCCGCTGGATCGGCCTGCCAGAGCTCGAGGCGCGCAGCGCCGAACTCGTCAAAAACAAAACTACCTTCGAAATCCGCGGCATCTACATGCCCGGCATACTCTGGTTCCCGAACCAATCCGGATCGTGCAGCTCCATTCAACTAGAGATTCCCGAACCGCAGCCACTTCCCGACGCAGGCGTGGCCGTTGAAGCCACCTGCGTTCTCGTAGAAGCAGAAAACGGCCTGCGCCTTGTCGCCTCGGAACTGATTGAGCTTCCCGCCGGGTTCGCTGTTCAACGCAATACCTCCACCGAGCAAATAACGAACCTGCAACCATCGAGTACCACAGTCTCAGAAATGTTGTAGCCGTTTTCGGTAAAGCCAGACGGATGTTCGGGGCAGTCGCGGCGGCACGAGGCAGTGCAAGGTGGAGCCCGTTGTCCCTAACGGGCTGGTTAGCGTTCGTCATCACTCAAGTCCGATGAACCCATACCCCGCAGTTGAAGCTGGCGAAGAGGTGCGGAAGTTATTGAACAGGTTGGATCATGAGTGATGTAACGGCGTTGCTTGAGCCTCACCCGGCGGGTGACGCACCGACCCGATTTCGGTTTGAGTGCCAGCGGCACCGTCGCCGTGACGACCTCGACGGACCGGCTTACGGCTTACGGTGGTGCGGCCGCCTGGAGCCACTACCTTGAAAAACTTGGCCTTGTGACGGATTTGGCGCGGCGTTTCCCTGAACCACGCACGAGCCCTAATGCCACGCCGGTGGCGGATATTTTGCAGGCCTTCATGTTCAACTGCCTGATGGGCGGCCGCCGCTTCGCCCACACCCGGCGCATTCAGGACGATCAGGCCATCGCCGTGATTCTGGGCATGAAAAAGGCCGCGTCTGCGGGAAGACGCGTTCACCCGGCTCTTCGCAAAAGTCCGCGTCCGAAGGCCCGCAGCTGGCTCGCGTGGAGTGAACGCGATCTGTACTCGCGCTGCCCTCGGCCTTCGTCGCCGACTGGGACTCGACGGTGAACACCCGTTACGGCCATCAAGACGACGTCGCCATCGGCTACAATCCCCACAAACCCGGCCGCGGCAGCCACCATCCCCTGCTGTGCGTGGTCGCCGGCACCCGGCTGGCCCTGCACATGGAGTGGCGGCCCGGCAACAGTGTTAGCGCTAGTGACTGGATCGTCGCGATGGACCGCGTCTGGAGCCACCCCGACGTGCCCTCGCGCCTCAAACTCAACCGGGGCGACATCGGCTTTGCCCAGGACAAAATCATGGCCTGGCACGAACAAGGCTGCGCCAGACCAAGATATTTGTTTAAACCAAAGCTCACCGCCAACGTCCGCCGCGCCATCGCTAAAGTCGCCTGGCCCGGTGGGGCGGCCAGCCCAGCATCGGCCTAGAACAGTACGCCGAGACCCGTGTGCAACTCGAAGGCTGGGAACGCGAACGGCGGATCATCGTCACCCGCCTGCTAAAACCAGTAAACCCCACCAAGCAGGACATGTTCTGGGGCGCCGACCAGGAGGAGTTTTGTGCCTATGTGACAGATCTGCTCCCCGAGGAAGCGACGCCCGCACAGATCGTGCTGACCTACCGCAAACGAGGCGACGCCGAGAACGTCTTCGACGAGTTGAAAAACCAATGGGGCTGCAGCGGCTTTTGCAGCGGCAACGGCGTGGTCACTGGAAACCGCGCGATTGCTGCTGCTCACGTACAACCTGTGGAGCCTGTTCGTACGGGTGCTCAAAGACGAAGGCCATCACCACGAAGCGGTGACCAGCCGGGACGAACTGTTGATGATCCCGGCCAAACTGGTGAAAAGTGGACGCCAGAAAACCCTGAAACTGAGCGTCGGAGACAAATAAGTTGGGAGGCGATAAGTCTGCTATGCAAAGCTAGAACGCTGGTTTGCCACAACTGCGCCGCAGTTGGACCTGCAACAACGATTCGAACGCTACCTGTGCTGGAATATCCCAAACAATCCCGACCACTGGCTCCCAAAACCAATCCCTTGATCCTTAACTGCGGGATTTAGGATGAACCTAGAAACAACAGTTGTTTAACCGCTAATTATCGCTAATTGCCGCTAATTTCGGAGGTTAGCCACCAGTCTGGGCAGCAACGGAGTTCACCTGACAGGTGAAAATATATTTTTATCGATGTCTCTGATTTAGCGCCAATTAGCGAAAATTAGCGGTTTCAACTGCGGAATTAAGGATGAAATACTTCAGTCTTCGCCGCGACACCTCGCTCCGCATGGACGTCCGGATTCGTCTCCGACGCTCCGCCTCAGCCCACCACTCGGCTCGGTAGCAGCGCGGCGTCCTGCATGCCGTGAATGATTTTTTTGTCGGGCGGACAGAAGGTCGCAAGCGCACCACTCAACACCGCTTTACCACCGATGTTGAAATAATACGGGCACAACCGCAGGCGTCCATCGACCTCGCGCACCTGCTGTTCGGAATCGTAGACGCGGTGCTTCACGCGCACCGGCTTCTTGTATTCCTGCAACACGTGTAAATTTGTCGGCGCATCGGCCATCGCGTGATCGATGCCGGTCTGCCATTCCTCGCGCGAACAATCGCTACCGAGCACGACGCTGCGCGCGCCCCAAGCAGTCTCGTGATAACCGCTGATCTTGATGATGAGATCGCGTTCTTTTTGCGACGCACCGGCCAGTTGACGCCAGTCAGTCAAACCGCGGCCACCCACACGCGGACCGTCGAGCACCGCGCCCGGCGGTAACGGCGAAGGATCCATGATCCACGAGAGCGGGATGAGTTGCTTGAGCAATTTTGCTGAACCTTTGCTTAGCGTCTCAGTCCAGAAATCGGCAAGCAAGTGATGATGGAAAAGCGCGAGCGCGAGCTTCTCCTCCTGAAACGAGCGCATCGGCGGCGCGATGGCCAGTTCGCCCGCTTGCCAGGATTCGAAGATGAATTTCGCCGTGCGGATATTCGCCAGATCGAAGAGTTCGAAAAACCGATAGAGCACGTCGATCTTCTCCGGATTGCCATCGACGTCGAAACACAGCGTGCTGCCCAACGGAAACAGATCGTCGGGATCGAGACAAAACACGCGCTTACCTTGAAGCTGAAGCTGCTCGGCGAGCCAGTGCATCTCAGGCCGGTAAGTCGCCGCTTCGTCGCTGACAACGAGTGCGATCAACGGATTTCGCTGGTCGGGCCGGAGCACAGAAAGCGAATCGTAGAAATTCCGGATCATCGCATCGCCCGCGCCGATGATTGAAGCGTCCATCGTCTCGCCTTCGCCGCCATAGAGTCGATTGAGAAATGCCGTCAGCCCGATTCCGCCCGGCACCGAATCCAGCTCAGTCATCACGAAGCCGTGTTCTGTGAGCAACAGATCTGGCCGCAAAACCGTGGGAAATACGCCGCGATTTTTAGGATCGCGCGCGTGGCGGATCAGCTCGGCAGGTTTACCTCTATCGAGATAGTCGGCAACCCACGGCGCCAGCAGCGGCTTGTTGCGCAAAAGATTTTTCCCGACGGCCGAACGCGTGTAGAGGGTTTCCAGCGCCTGATGATATTCAAGACAGGCCGCGCCAATGGCTTCGAGCTGCGTACGCTGCTCCGCAGTCAATGCCCAAGCCACAGGGGAAACCTGCCAGGTTTTGTCCTCGAAAAGGGGTTGCGAGGATAACGAAGCGCGGATCGAAGCGTAGGCGAGCTCAGGCATGGCAAAAGATTATTACCACATCGTAAACCAGCCGGAGCGCAACTCCGCGCTGCGAAACGTTCGTGCGGGTTTATTGCCCTATGCTGTTTCGAGCAGTTCCACGGGCAACGCGCATCTCGTCCTCTAACCGACCAAATTCATACCCCGCAGCTTTCAATTTTGGGATTAGGCGATCCAGGACTTCAGCAGTTGTTCGCCCTCGGATTTCACCGTCATGTAAAATCACAATTCCCCCGCTCACACATAACCAACGCGCAAGATATTCAAGCGTCGGCGAATTTGAGATCCAGTGATCTAAAGGAAACACCGTACCAACAACAGCTCGATATCCTTTGCTTTCGGTATACGCAACCTGCTCTTGTGCACCAAAACCAGAAGCTGGCCGAAAAAGGCATGTGGTCTTTCCAATGGGTTCGATCAATTTGGCGCATGCATCAAAATCGTTCCTGAATTCGGAAATCGACAGCTTAGAGCAGGCTTTAGTGGTTCTCAGATGATTCCCAAGAGCATGCTGCGCTGCAACAATCTGGTCTAGCTGCGATGGAGAACTACATGGTCCGCAATGATGAAGAACGTCGCGGACACATTGTATTTTTTCAAAACACGCAGAATCTCTGGGGTGTTTCTACTCGGGGCATCATCGATGGTGATATAGATTTTTCTCTCGTTCGTCGTTAGGGCAAAACAGAGATCAGAGCGAAAAACTGAGATTAGCTTTGGAAGCAACCGCGGCGTAACAAGGGCCCCGACGACTGCTAGAATAACTAGCACTACAAAAGCACTTGCGACACGCCTTTTCATCGTAACCAATCGCTACTCCACACGCAGCACGTAGCCGCGAAGATATTCGCTCTCGGGCATCGTGATGAGTACGGGATGATCGGCGGGCTGGTGACAGAATTCCACGATGTGTACGCGGCGTTTCGCATCGGCTGCCGCAGCAGCGAGAACCTGGCGCAGTTCGGCGTCCTGCATGTGGTGCGAGCAGGTGTAGGTCGCGAGAATACCACCGGGCGTGAGCGACTTCAGCGCGCGAAGATTGATTTCCTTGTAGCCGCGCAACGCACCTTCGAGCGCGCTCTTCGATTTCGCGAAGGGCGGCGGGTCCAGCACGATCAAATCCCACTTATCGGTCGCACGCTCGGGCGCGTTGAAATAATCAAAAACATTCGCCACCTGGAAATCCGCCTTCACGCGGTTGCGCTCGGCATTGCGCTTCGCCTGCGCGATGGCGTCTTCCGCGCTGTCGAGACCGAGCACGCTGGCCGCACCCGCCCGTGCTGCGTGCAGCGCGAAAGAGCCCTGATTGCAAAACGCGTCGAGCACGCGACGGCCGCTGGCGTACTTCGCCACGAGCGCATGCTGCGCGCACTGATCGAGGTAGAAACCTGTTTTTTGTCCGCCGAGCAGATCGGTCCAGTAATCAAAGCCACCGACCGTCAGCCAGCGCGGCTCCCATGATTTACCCGAGAAAGTCGACACCTCCAAAGGAAGGCCTTCCAGCCTGCGGATGTGCGCATCGTTGCGGAAAACGATCTCGGTCGGCTTCACGATTTCGTTGAGCAGCCGCGCAACGGTGTCGCGACGCTTTTCCATCGCGAGCGTCTGGATCTGCAACACAATGGTATCGCCAAATTGATCCGCCACCACGCCAGGAAGATCGTCCGATTCGGACCAGATCAGGCGACGTGTAGTCGGCATTCCACTACGCCGGGCGACCGCGCGCTCGATGGCGCCACGGAGAAACAGCTCATCCAGCTCCGCATGATCGCGACAGAAGCGCCGCCAGCAGATCTGCGATTTACTGTTGTAGATGCCACTGCCGATAAAACGGCCGGTGCGGTCGCGACATTCGACGACTTCGCCATCATGTTCGATCGGAAGCAGCGCTTCCACTTCGTTGGCGAACACCCACGGATGACCCGCAAGTACACGCGCTTTGACGTTGGCTTTGAGTTTGAGAGAGGCCGGCATCCACGCATCATCGCGCAGCCGGTCGCAGGTTGAAGCCTAAAAAAAACTTATGTACGGGTAGTCCGTACGAGGTGCAGAATGCCATCCTCATCCTCGAACCACACAGTGTCCTGCAGCATCTCAGAAACCAAAATGATCGCACCTGTGATATAAACCGATGCCAAGAAAGCTAGGGTAATTACCATGAAGAGGTATGGGGCTGAAAAAAGCTGTAGCATAAATATACCTAGAAATCTACGGAAGATTTCAGGAAATCTTTAAGGTGCTGTTGAAAAAATCCTCCTTAACGCAAATGCCCTCCATTAACACCGTCTCGGTCGTAAATTTCTAGGGGAAAGTCCCCGGTATTTAGGTTCGGCATGGGTGAGCCACCCTACGCTCTGGTCCGAAGCAGCGATGATTTTGCGAGCAGCCGCACCTCGCGTGTTCGAAAAAATGTGTGGTGCGCGCCCGTGCGGTCCGTAGCGTGGACCTTTTTCCCATGTCGCCCGCCGCCGAAATCGCCCGCCGCCGTACCTTCGCGATCATCTCGCATCCTGATGCGGGTAAAACCACGCTCACTGAAAAGTTCCTGCTTTACGGCAACGCCATTCACCTCGCCGGCTCCGTAACCGCGCGCAAGAACCAACGCGCCACCGCCTCCGACTGGATGGAGCTCGAAAAACAACGCGGCATCTCGATCAGCTCGACCGTTCTCCAATTCGATTACTCCGGCTACGCGGTCAACCTGCTCGACACGCCTGGGCACAAAGACTTTTCCGAGGACACCTACCGCGTGCTCACCGCCGTCGACGCCGCTCTCATGGTGATCGACGCCGCCAAGGGCGTGGAAACGCAGACGCGCAAGCTCTTCGAAGTCTGCCGTCGCCGCGGCGTGCCGATCTTCACGTTCATGAACAAGTGCGACCGGCCCACGCTCAACGCGCTCGCCTTGCTCGACGAACTGGAAAGCGTCCTCGGCCTGCAATGTTCGCCCGTCATCTGGCCGCTAGGCAACGGTCCGTCGTTTCGCGGCGTTTTCGACCGCCGCACGAAACAGGTTCACCTCTTCGAACGCGTGCCCGGTGGTGCCTACGAAGCCCCCGTGCAAGTCGCCTCCCTCGACGATCCGCTCGTCCGCGAAAAACTCGACGACTACACGTTCAATGAAGTGAAGGAGCAGTTGGAGATGTTGGATGGTGCGGGCCATCCGTTCGATCTCGCCGCCGTGCGCGCCGGCAAACAGACGCCCGTGTACTTCGGCAGCGCAGTTAACAACTTCGGCATCCAGCTCCTGCTCGACGGTTTTCTCAACGATTCCATCCCGCCCACGTCGCGCCGCTCGGTCACAGTCGCCATGCCGGGTTCGCCAATCGCTTCCGAGAAGCGGGAAATCCCGATCACGCACGAAAAGTTCTCCGGCTTCGTCTTCAAGATCCAGGCCAACATGGACCCGAAGCACCGCGACCGCATCGCCTTCCTGCGCGTATGCTCCGGCAAGTTCGAGCGCGACATGATGGTCACGCACCAGCGCACAGGCAAAACCATGCGGCTCTCCTCCTCACACAAGCTCTTCGGCCAGGAACGTGAAACAGTGGACGAAGCCTGGCCGGGCGACGTCATCGGTCTTGTCGGTCACAGTGAGTTCGGCATTGGTGATACCTTGACTGAGGACAAGAGCATCGTCTTCGACGAGATCCCGCGCTTCCCGCCCGAAGTTTACACCTACATCTCGAATCCCAACTCGTCAGACGCGAAAAAATACCGCGCCGGCCTCGAACAGCTCCTGCAGGAAGGCGTCGTGCAATCCTTCAGTCCCCGCAACGCACCGCCCGGCTCCACGCTCCTCGCCGCCGTCGGTCCGTTGCAATTCGAAGTCGTGCAGTACCGCCTCGAAAGCGAATACGGCGCCGAATCGCGCCTCGAACCCACCCCGTGGACTCTGCTCAAATGGCTGGAGCCGCACCCGTCGCTCAAGAATCCCAGCTCGCTCATCGTCGCCAGCGGCGTCGGTTTCGGCACCGATAAATTTGACCAGCCCGTCGCCCTTTTTCCGAACGAGTGGACGATGCGTTATTTCCTGGAAAAAAATCCCGAGCTAAAACTCCACGACCTGCCGCTCGAGCAAACTCGCCCGACCAGCTGATTAGGCCGGCGTTCCCTTTGGAAAAATTTTGCGTGTTTTCTCTCGCACCGCAGCGGGAAAATACGCTCTTTCGATCACGCACCGATGAATCGCTTCTGCACAATCCTTTGCCTCGCCATCGCAATCGCGTTTGCGCTTCCCGCCCACGCCGCCAGCAAGCAAAAACCGACCCGCCCAAAATCGACAAAATCCGAGGCCACGTGCATCTACAAGGGCTTCATCGTGCTCGACGCCGCTACCGGCAACGTCCTGGTCGAAGACAACGCCGACGTTGTCACTCCGCCCGCCAGTATGACGAAGCTTATGACCTTCGCCGTCATCTCCGATAAACTCCAACGCGGCGAACTTACTCTGGAGACTCCCATTCGTATCGACGCCTCGGATTCCCGCATGGGCGGCACGCAAGTCTACCTCGATCCGCGCGAAACCTTTTCAGTCGAAGAGCTCATCCACGCCATCATGATTCAATCGGCCAACGACGCCTCCCACGCGCTCGCCCGCGCTTCCGCCGGTGCCGTCCCGATCTTCGTCGAACAAATGAATGCCAAGGCCAAGGAAATCGGCATGACGCGCACGATCTTCCGCACCCCCCACGGCCTGACTTCGAAAAGTCAGCGTATCACCGAAGGCGACCTCACCACCCCGCGCGACTTCGCCATTCTCTGTCGCTACCTTGTACAAAGAACCGACGTGCTCAAATACTCCTCGGTGCGCGAGCGCGACTTCGCTCCAGAACGCGCCAAAGGACCGATCCACATGGAAAACCACAACCGGCTCATCGGCCGCGTCATTGGCGTGGATGGCCTGAAAACCGGTTACACCGAAAACGCCGGTTACTGCCTCAGCGCCACCGCTGAACGCAACGGCCGCCGCGTCGTCGCCGTCATTATGGGCTGCTTCGGCCCCAAGGGCGAAAAAGACTACGGCCGCAGCCGTGACCAGAAAATGATCGAGCTGCTCGAACGCGGTTTCGCCGCCCTTAACGCCGGCCCGACCCCGGCAGTCGCTCCAACTGTGTCAAAACCTGCTGCACCAGCGCCCACTCTGATTTTAAAACCGGCGACCACCGCCAAACCAACCGTCAGCAAACCCACGCCTACCGCCAAGCCTGCGCCCGTGGTCGGACCCGCTCCGTCTCCCGTCTCGCCGGTGTCTGCCACCAGCGTCGAAGAATCACCCGTTCAAGCCGCCGCGAGCTCCGTCTCCCCTGCTGCCAACAGCACCGAAGCTGCTCCCCCCAGCGTAAAGTTCGAGCTGCCACCCAAGAAAAAATAAGCGCGAACGAGCAGAGCCATCATCCCATCAAGGCGCGACTCAACCCCGCGCCTTTTTCGTGTCGCCCAAATTCGCCTTATACCAACGACCCTATGCGTTTATACTGAAGTTGATCGTGGTTGGTTTGAGTCTTCTGAATTTTACAGAAGGAAACGAAGGTAACGAAGAGATCCAGGAAGAACTAGCAGGCCTTCATTCTCTTTGTTATCTTCTGTTCAAAGTCTGGAAGCTTGGGGCTGTTGGCCTGACTCCTTCCGTCACCCGCTCACTCTCATTTTCGTGCAAACTCAAAACTACCCTTACGCAACGCCGTTCACTCCATGCTAATATTATGCATCCTGCTTTACGTGCTGGGTGATGCCATGATGGGATCATACTGGTACATGTGCATCCATGGAGCCGGAACTGGAATGGGCGCAGGTATAGTCATGATGGCCTGTTATATCCTGTGGTTTACAGGAATTGTATTAAATATTGCAGCCATCACAATTCAGACCGTTCGAACCGTACGATTCGGTCATGATGAAAAATGGTATATAGCTATTTTCGGCATTATATTTTTGTCATTATTGGCAGTATCCTACCGTTCGAGTGTATTCAGGTGAATACGCCGCCATTGTATTCATAACCACCCTAAGGAGTAGTTTCAAACCCGGTTTGTCATTCTGAACGAAGTGAAGAATCCAGTGGGACAACGCCAAACCTCGCGACGTCATCGCACTGGATTCTTCGCTGCTGCTCAGAATGACAAATTTTGAGTTATGGGTATTAAGAAACGCGCTAGAAAAGAAGACCTGGCGATTGGCGCAAATTGGAGCAGTTTCAGTTAAGCCGTAGCCGATATGGAGCTGGAGAGGGTATTGAATATGGAACTCAAGGACACTGGAACGAACCGGTTGTGCTTAAGGGCGCAATCCCAAGCTATATCGGCTATAGTTTTAATTTACCTGATCTACTTTTAAAGTGCGTCGCGTGAGCATGAGAACCGCAAGGGCTGCGAGGGCGTAATAGCTTGGCGCGCCGCCGCCGCCTCCCCCGCCGCCGGAACCGGACGAGGAGGCTCCGGAGCTCGAACTGCTGGAAGACGACGAGCTCGATGAAGAAGAGGAACTCGAACTGCTGGAGCTGCTCGAGCTACTGCTGCTTGATGAGCTGGATGACGAGGAACTGCTCGAACTAGAGGAAGATGAACTCGAACTACTCGAGGAGCTCGAACTACTGCTCGAAGAACTTGAGCTCGACGACGAAGAGGTGCCGCCGGAAGGTGTCGCGACGATTTGGTTGGAGTTCGGGCTTTCACCTGTGGCGTTCACGGCGGAGACGACATAGTAATACGTCGTGCCGAGGGTAACTGTAGCGTCGGTGTAGTTGATTACTGGTGACGCGATATAGCTGAGAGTGGTGTACGGGCCGCCGCTGACGGTGGACCGTTTCAGGTTGTAGCTGGTTGCGCCCAGGCTGGCAGTCCAGCCGAGAGCGATGTGCGTGCTGTCGGTGGCGATGACTCCGAGATTTTCAGGAGCAGCACAAGGCGCGCTGACGTTGTCGAATTCCGCGACACATCCGGCGTCGGCCAAGCCGATGTAGATCGTGGCCGCCATGGCGATCGTGACGGTGGTGGTCTTCGTCCAAGTCTGTCCATCAGCTGAGGCGTAGCCGGTGAAGGTGTTACCGCTACGAACTAGTTTTAGCCAGACTGGCGTCGTCGTCACGGCGTTAGCGGTCCACTGGGCAAAATTATTCGCCGTTGAACGCGAAAACATGCGAGTGCCGAGGGAGGCACCGTTAAAATCGTAGATTTCGCCGACGGCTTTGGGCGACGTGCTGAGCGTTTCGCACATGACAAGGCCGACTCGCGTGTTGGGCTTATCGCCAGACAAAAGACGGGCAACGATGCTGCCGTCGCCTGTCATGGTGCGGTAGGTAAAGTGGAATGATTCGGTGGTGCCACCAAGCGAGGTTCCGGTGCTGCGCACTTCAAAAGTGCCGCTATCGGAAAGGGAGCCTTCGCCGGGCTGGCTAGCGGCGCCGATGTCGATGTTGGTCCAAGGAGATGGTGTTGGCGAGGCAACAACCTCGCTCGAATTCGCACTTTCATCGACTGCGTTGGTTGCAGAGACGACGTAGTAATAGACGGTGCCGTTGAGTGCGGTAGCGTCGTCGTAGGTGGTGGTGTAGCTCGTGGCGATCGTGGTGTAAGGTCCGCCGCTCACCGTGGAGCGCTTGATGCTCCAACGCGTAGTTTGCACGCCGTTGTTCCAGTTGAGCACTACGGGGGCATTGAACGTCGAGGCGCTCAGGCCGCTTGGTACGGGTGGAATGGTTGCGGTTGCAGATGCGGAACGCAGGCTGAGGAGTTCCTTGGATGCGATGGACACGGTGCCAACACCGTTGGTGAAAGTGACCGTGCCGGAGTTGACGACGTGGGTGTTGGCGCGGCTGCGATAGAGGGTGAAGGTGGCACTCGGAGTGTTGGCCAGTTCCTCGACAGTGATACTGAGGGTGAAGGAAGTGGCGGCGCCGTAGGTCTTGCCGTCGACGGTGGGCAGACCGGTGGTATTGACGATATTGATACCCCAGCTTCCGTCAGGATTACAGGCTGCGGCAGCTTGAACCGTTGGTTGTTGTTTTCCGTCAGGGCTGAACATGCCGCCTTCAGTCACGCTGACACACTCGCGGAAGATTGCCCCGGGGACGATCGTGCCGAGGGCCTGCTTAATGTAGTAATATTTCAGCAGCGCGATGATGGCGGATGTTTTACCATCATACATGACCATAAAGGCGTTTGAGATATTGTAATTCGCGAAATCGTAATGGTGTCCAAGCCCAAGGAAATAGATCCACTCCTCACAACCGTGATTCACCTCGCAGAGGAACCGGGCGAGCGTCTGAACTGCGCAATCCTCGTTCTCAGCACGTTCGCTTGGGTAGTCAGGGCACGATTCCGTCGTCCACCAAAACTTGCCGTTTTTGGCTTCTTCCATGCCGTTGTTTTCCAAGGCGGTGCCATAGGCGTGGGAAGCGATGGCGTAAAGACTCGACCAGGCGGTCGCGTCCTTGGCGAGGTCGACAGCGTGAGGATGGGCCGCGCCTGGAGAGGAAGACTCTGGGGCGATGATCTTGACGTTGGTTAGACCGCGTGAGTCCAGGGACGTCCGAAGGTATTTGACGCAATCGACGATCAAAGCATGACCCCAGGTGGCCTCATCAGGCTCGTTGCAGATACCCGTGACGTCGATTGAGACGTTGTAGGTGTTCTTTAGTTGTAGAATGAATTCGGCGAGACTTTCGGCATAGGCTGAAACGGAAAGTGGCGCGATGTGGCCAGCCGATGTGCCTGTCTCAGGTGCGAGAAGCAGGGTCGTGACCCCACGCGCTTTGAGCGAGGCGATCATGCCGCTCGCGACGTAGGCGGTGTTGAAAGCGTCGAGGTCTTGGGCGAGGGTCCTTGTTTCAAGGTTGGTAGCCCAGAGGCGGACCACATTCAGATTCAAATCGCGATAAACCATGTCGGCCATCGTTTCACGAGCGGCGGCGGGAGTGCTCGCCCAGTCGTTACTCGCAAGTTGACTGGCCCCGAAGCCTTGAAACGAATGGCAGCGGACCGGCTTTGACGGTGAGATTATAGTTAGTCTGCGCGTTGAGCGTGGGTGCGACCAGCGCGCTCGCGCATGACAACGAAAACCAAATGAGTCGTTTGATAAAATGCATTTCTGATCGTGAAGATATAATGCTAACGACGAATAAATAAGCGCAACAGGGCGGTCGCTGCGACGCCGACCAGAGGAAACTGCCGGGGGCGCCGCCACCTCCTCCTCCCCCCGGAGCCGGACGAGGGGGCACCTGAGCTCGAGCTGCTAGAAGACGACGAACTTGATGATGAAGAGGAACTCGAACTGCTCGAGCTACTGCTGCTAGATGAGCTGGATGACGAGGAACTGGAGCTGGAGGAGCTCGATGAAGAGCTACTGCTGGAGCTCCCGGTGTACTCGTCGGCACCGAGATCATAAGCGACACCGGTCGGTCGGGAGTCCCCCTCGATATCAGTGGTGAGACCAACAATTGAAGTACCTGCATCGACGACTCCAGTGACGGCGTTTTTGAGATGGAGGTCGCTGGCGGTTGGATCGGTAAACCAGGAGGACTGCGCCGCCGTGGAGTTCGTCGTAAGCGCAGCCATGCCGCCGTTGAGTTCGACGATGAGTTTATTCGAGGTTGTTGCGGATCAGGCTCCCGGTGGTGACGTAGCGGTACTCGATCGCGTTGGCGTAGGTGCCGGCTAGATACAGCGAGTTATTGTCCACCTGTGCTCCCGTAGCCGATTCCAAGCTGATGCCAGGGCCGGGATAGCTTCCGGTCGTACGATTGTCGGCGATGAAGTTATTTTGGATCTGTCCACCGATATGGTAGAGGTAGCGCCGTTTCCCAGTGTGATGGCGCGGTCGCAGTTAAGGAAAAGGTTGTTGGTGATGACCGTACCATTGGCGCCACCATAGAAGTGGATGGCGGGCTCAGCCGTGGCGGTACTGCCCGCGATACCGTGGAAGGTATTGGCGGTCACCGTCCAGTTCGTGCCACCCTGGGCATCGATCGCCAGCAACGGCAGCGCCAGAAGGCGTTGTCCGCGATGAGACCGTTATCGGCACCGGGCCGAATAACGATGGCGTGGGCCCCAGCGTTTTTAAGGACACTTACCAGTTGGCGACTTGATCAGCAGTAACGTTAAATCGGGCCGGAGCTCAGGCCTGGCGTCCAGGACCTGGGCAGTGCGTTCCAGATGATGGGCCGCGCAGGGGCGAGTATTGACCGCCAAAGTCGGCAAGCTGGTCGTCAATGGATAGGTGCCGCTGGCCAACGTGATCGTAGTGGTAGCAGCTGGATTGGCATTGGCCGTGGTCAACGCACTGGAAAGCTCGGCGAAAGTGGTGACATTGCTAATGACCGAACCACTGGCCTGCGTAGTGACATTGTTGGCGAGGACGAGCGGTTGCGCTGTTCTTTGCAGCGTCGGTAAAGCGACTTCAAGTAAGCGTACGTGGTCGAGGCAGTCAGGCCGTGTCGGAAAATGAAAGCGTCGTCGCATCGGTCGTACCAATCAGCGTAAAGCTACCGATGCGGTATATCCTGTAACGGGGATGCGGCGGTGGTATCAGTCGATGCCGTCCACGTGAAGCTGAATCCCCGTGGGCGGCTGCGCTGCCATTCCGGCTCGATGGCACCGAAGAGCGCCGTTGAATCAGCCAAAGTTAATCGTGGTACTTGGCGGTGCTAACCGTGCTGTCGGTAATCGGCGACCGCAAACTTGATCGCTCTTAGCGTCGTCGTACTGCCGACAGAAACCGGCCCGGCGTAGACTGTGCCTGTGCCCAGGGTGGGCGCTTCTCCGGTAGTTGTGTAACGATCACTCGCGCCTGGGGTGGCTGAACCTGATCGTGACCGACTGCGCAGCATTGAAGCTGCCCGCTTTCTGCTGGACTGAGAGTCGGTGCTGCGACCTGTGCAGCGGAGCCCGAATAAACGTAAGCGTCGCAGCCGTACTCAGCTGGCATCTGGACTCGTGGCATTTGAGACCACACAACAGAAGCTGATCCCCGTTTTCAGAAATGCTGGCCGTGGTAAGTGCCGGCGCGGGCGGCGTTTCAGTCCTACCACTAATGCGCTGTCTTGTAGGTCAAGCCATGGTGACTCCACTCTTCTCTGCCAGCCCGGAAAGCAAAGGCTGCCAGCACCCATCGCTTCGAGGCAGAAAACACATGGCAATTTGACCGGTTTTGGACAGTTTTGATTTTGCCGGATTTAAAGTGATCTGCGGAGCCAGACACTGCAGGTGTTGCAGCATTGGTAGTTGCAGATGCGTTGTCGTAGCGGGTGGCAACCCACCGATACTGCGCGTTCAGAGGCGCTTTAACCGACAGTGACGGTTAGGGTTTGCTGTGCTGCCAGAACAACCGTTGCCATCAGTCAGGTTTGTCCAAGCGCTGCACGGCATCTTAACCTGCCATAGCTGCGTGCCGGGATCGCCTCCGAAATTGGCGCTAAAC